>CAVYVV010000015.1:0-71548 GCA_963772105.1 uncultured Alphaproteobacteria bacterium | reverse complement strand
GCGAAGCCTCGAAGCTCTCCGTTTGTTCAGTCTCACCCGGTACTTCATTCTGCAGATGCTGAGACACGGAAAGTAGATGAAACGAAATGCGAGGCGACCTAATGTAGGGGTGAATGATATCCGCTCTGACGCTTCAACCCGAGTGGACAAGAATAGAGGGGCCGCAGAGTTATGGTCACAGGCGAATATTACGAGGGACTGAACGAAAAACTGTTGATGGCAATTCCATCCTCGAAAAAAATTTTGGAATTCGGCTGTGGAAGGGGCCGTTTGGGCCAGCGTTATAAGGAGCTTCACCCGGCCACGCGTTGGCACGGCATCGATATCCACGCTGCGTCTTTGGAGGTGGCTGCGACACGTTTGGATCGGGTTTGGACGGTTGATTTGGACGACGCCGATATTGGAAGCTTCGAGGATGGTTATGATTGTGTGGTAATGGGCGACGTGCTCGAGCACTTGAGAACGCCAGAGCGGCTTCTGATTGCGCTGGAGCAAATCACAATAACCGACGCCAAGCTTGTGTGCTGTGTCCCAAACATGACCCATATCTCCATTGCTGAGAGAATATTGGCAGGTGATCTTACGTATGATGATAACGGGCTGATGGACCGAACGCATCTGCGATCTTCTCTCAGAGTTCAATATTCAAATTGCTCCTGGATAGTGGATGGCTGCCACACCTCCAGGATACATATACAATATCTCACCCGAATGCATTATTCGCCGAAAGATTGATCCAATGTGCAAAAGAATTAGGCGTGCCGCACGAGGCTGCGGAGCGAGCTCTATTCACTTACCAGATGATCATTACCTGTACTCGACAAGATAAGCTGAGCCATAGGACAAAGGTTCCAATCTCAGTAATAGTTCCGGTAAACAACGAGGTGCAGTTTGCTTTAAATGTGGCGTGTTCACCCGGACTAAAGGAGATTGAAGCCCAGCTCCTGCCTTGCCGGGGAGCTAAAACTGCGGCGGATGCGTTTACACAAGGGCGAATCGAGGCTCACGGTGAATGGTTGTTATACTGTCATCAGGATGTATATTTCCCATCTGGTTCTGGCTTTGCTTTGTCCAAAGTATTGGCCGAGTTGCCTCCGGACCAAGCAGAATGGGCCCTAATAGGGTTCGCAGGAATGGGTACCGAGTTTCCGACCGATCTGTATGCAAAGACATTTCATGCGGGTTTAGTGATCGACCGCATTCATCGTTACGATTGGCCTGCAGCGAACTGGGCTGTATCGCTCGATGAGCTAGCTGTCGTGCTACATCGCGAGACGCGCCTGGCAATCGATCCGGCATTGGGCTGGCATCTGTGGGCGACTGATCTTTGCTTGGCGGCAATACGTGGCGAAAAACGGGCATTCCCTAAAGTAGTTCGAGTGCCTGTTTACCATAACTCGTTCTCAGATCATACGTTACCGCAATCGTTTCATGATAGTTCCGCCAAGCTGGCGGCCAAATATCCCGACGTCTTAGGGATACATACGCTCTGCGCTAAGGTGCCTTGATTTCGCATTTTCTGGGCTGCTAATCTTGATAACAAGTCTGTCTTCGGCCGGTCCTTCATTGATCCATTCGTAATTGGAAACAAGACAAGATAAATGGAACGCAATGTAGCGCCGAACGGCAACTTTGAGGCTTTCGAACGGCTGTAAGTTACGTGGGAGTGCACTTGTGAAGGTTTTAGCGCCTACGGCTGGCGCAAGGCCAGCGCTGCTCTCAATCGGTGAGGGCGGTGTCCCAGTTTGCTCCTGGAAGAGTATCTTGCTCGCTGGCAGACAGCCTTTGAAATCAACGCCTGCCCGAAGCTGCCCCATCGGTATGCTCGGAAAACAGGAATAGCGCAATGAGTAGAGAAGGCAATGCGCCGCAGGACGTTCTTGCTGTTACCTGTGCTTGGCAGCCTTTCCGCCATAAGGCCCTCGGTAAAAGCGTGGGCAGATGCCACCATGGAAAAACGAACATTGCTCCTCGATCCGCTTAATGTGCAGGGGGCGTGGGAGTGGCCTGATGCGGCAGCCCATGTGCTGGTGCGCATGCGCGATGTCTGCCTCTCAGGTATAAGACTTGTCTCAGACCGTCAGCCAGACCGTATCCTCGTTGACGATCGCACGTCGGGAACTCCCGCGATCTGGCTGCATGAGGAAAACCCGAAAACAGCATGGATTATCGTGCACGTCGCCGGAAGCTCCTGGTGTCAACTGTGCTATCAGTTCGGCCACGAGCTGGGGCATGTCCTCTGCAACAGCTGGGATGCGCAAGCCAAGCCCGCGCTTCCCTGCCAATGGATCGAGGAAGCGCTGGTTGAGGCTTTTTCGATCCGGGGACTTGGCTTGCTTGCCGCCAGTTGGGAACGCGATCCGCCTTTTCCCGGGGACGCGAGTTATGCCCGGTCTATCCGGGAGTACCGCGAGGAGGTTCTCAATACATACAGCAAGCTCGCGGCTGAAGAGGGCGCCACCACCGACTTGGCGGCCTGGTTTCAGCTTCGCCGCAGCTCATTAGACTCCCAACTAAGGGCGACGGGAGCGCCGCGATTCCTGCCTTCCTTTTGGAACTCGAAAAAGACAACAGCTGGGTCGAGTTGCTTGGAGCGCTCAACCGCTGGCCCCAGCGAGGGGGCCTGCCAATCGAGGAGTACCTCTTACGTTGGGAGACGAGTTGCAAGGAGCTTGGCGCCTCCCCTGAACTGCCCGTTTGGATGAGAACCTCGCTTCTCGACGCGTAAGAACATGGCCGGCAAGAGCGCGCGTTGCCTGAATCGCTCGAGAGACGTGTACAAGGGGTGATCCCGCCGAGGCACACGATCCACATGCCCGGGAGCGCAGGTCGTTAGCTGTCGCCGCGGCTGTGGTGGAGCAGCCGGTCGAAGATGGCGGTGGCAATGACTTGCAAACCCTCCATTGGGTACGCAACTGAACTGAATGGTCACACACGATCACCACGCACGCCGTCGCCGCGCATCGTTTGTCCGTAGCTACGCTCTTCATCAGTCAAGCTTCGCTTGCGCAAAACAACATGCATTTCGTCGACAGCGCGCGGACTCCGCAGAATTTCATCTGTCGATCGTCCTTCCTTGGCGAGCGCCTCTCCGATCGGACTATAGCGAAACCATTGGTCGATGAGGTCAAATCGAGCGTCATTCCAACCAAGGTACCAGAACCATTCGCAGTAATAGAGCCAGCTTCTTTCGTTGAACGCGTGAACATGGGTGGGATTTTGCCACGCTCCGTAAGACAGGTCGTAGGGCACGGTCACGTGCATTGTGCCGCCGCCGCCGAGTAATGCAAGGCAGTTGGTCATCGCTCCAACGAGATCGGGAATATGCTCAAGGACATGCGAAGCGGTGATGCTATCGAATTGGCCTTGTTTTAGCCGTACCGTCCCAAAACGATGTGAGGAAAAATCTTTGGCGAATAGCTCTGGATCAGAGATATCCGCCACAATATCTGGATGCCACCGGGCCTCTATGTCGAGATTGAACAACCCGGCGTCGTAGGATTTGCCGCTGCCGATGACCGCGCTATCGGGTATGCGCGGTGCTTCGCTCCAGTCGATCGCTTCACGTAGAATGTCCCGGGCGCAGCGATGCTTCAAAGCAGCCTTCCCTGCCGCCGCCACCTGCGCGCGGCGATCCGGGTCGCGAACGAGCGCTTCGGTGACGTCAGCCAACCGCTCATAGGGCGCCCCCACGAAGGCGTCTTGCAGGTCGGCATCGACAGTTTCACTGGGGTTTACTTCGCATACCACTGTCCGCGCGTTGGCGAGGAGGTCGAACAGCCGGATCATTTCCAGCCGCCCATTGGGATAGAAGTGAATGTTGATCACGACCTTCGACCGCGATATGAGCTCGTCGAGTTCGGCTCCGTAGACGCCGAAAACCGCCCTCACCGAGAGCCCCCGCTGACGCAAGTCATCCAGCACGGCGCTTCGGCGGGCGTTGAAAGACCCAAAGAAGAGGACATCGACGTCCTTGGTCTTAGCGTCGGGTATACGCGCCAGTTCTGCTGCGTAGAACATTTTAAAATAATGAACCGGACGCGCGAGGATGGACGCCATCGTCTCTGCATTGGTTCTGTCATAATCCCAGACGATGAATTTTCTCAGGAGACGAATATAGGAAGCGTTGACGAAGGAGGAGGAGGAGTTCTCGACATTCAAAATAATCGACCCCTGCGGCAGCTTCGAAAGCTCGGATTCGTCGAATAAATTGGCGCCTAGAACGATGACCTTGCGATCTAGATCGGTGGGAAGCGCGTTGGTGATCTCCACAATGCAGGAAAGTTCCCTCAGCCCGGCTGCCAGCATATCCGTGACGCGTCCAAGGATTTGAGACATTCCGGGATGGAGAAGAAGGAGAACCCGAACATATGGTTCATGCACGACTGCGTCCGCACCAAACGGCTCCCCAGGCGGAACGATGTTGTTCATTTTTGCCATTTCCCCTAGAGCGAAGACGACCCTGTGCCCAGCCGATCAAGGATTTCCAATACAAGGTTCTTTCCCGTCCTTATCCGGTTGATACCTAATAATACTATATGTTGTTGACGGATAGTGCACAGAATGTTGCGACTGAGCTGGAAAATGTCAGCTACGATGATTTTTGCCAGTACACGCCAAGGTCATCGATATTGACAATTGGATCAGAGAGGTTCCTCTGCTCGCGGAAATCAGTGATCGCCTTCCGACAGCCTTCCACCGCGCCGTAATCATCGACAATGACGAAGCCGCCACGTTCGAGCTTGTCATACAGCGCGGTAATCGCCTCGATGGTCGATTGATACATGTCGCCGTCAAGGCGAATTACTGCCAGTCTCGCAAAGGGTGCATTGGGTAGCGTGTCTTTGAACCAACCCTTAAGAAATTTGACCTGTTGATCGAGCAGATCGTATTTCCGAAAATTCTCTTGGACCTGCTCAAGCGAAACGGCCAATTCCTTCCATTTATGATGGCGATCGCCGACATCTTCCGGAAAGGCGGGATCGGGCGGCGGCAACCCTTCGAAGCTGTCCGCGACCCACACGGTCCGATCGTCGATGTTATGCGCTTTCAACACAGCGCGGGCCATGATGCAGGCTCCGCCCCGCCACACCCCAGTCTCGATAATATCGCCAGGAATTTTATTCTCGATAGCGGTCTCGATGAGTGTCCGGAAGTTGTTCAGACGGCGGTAGCCGATCATCGTATGCGCCACCGAGGGCCAGTCACGCCCCAATTGACGCAGTTCCGGCCTGAATTCTCCCCCGCTTCACGGGTCCATCGGTCGATCTTCATAAATTGTGTTTAAGAGGCAACGTTCCATAAGAGAAAGATACAGTGATTGCTCGTTCATTCCCTTCTCCGGCCTTTCCAAGGGCGCATCGATCTCTGCCATTTCTCTCTCTATCACGCCACCATGTCAACCGGATAGCATGGTTCTTTCTATCCATAAACGAAAGGCGCGCAACTCGCCAGGGGCAAGCAGGCGGCGATAATCCGCCACAAGCGACATGAGGACGAGTAGATGCGCCCGTTTGGAGACGCGACGGGAGAGTTCTGACGCTGGCGGTTGCTCCTCGTGCTCGCCTTGTGAAGCAACCTCATGTGCGAGGTAATATTACCCCCGCGCCTTAACCGGAATGGGCCAGAGCAAAGGGATCGTGGATCATGGCCACAGGCGAATATTCTGAGGATTGAACGAGAAACTGCTGAAGTCGCCAAAAAAATAGCTTGGAGTTCGGCCGCTCTTGGGGGCGTTTGGGCCAGCCGCAGCTCGATGTGACCATCATGGCGCCTTTCTCACAAGGCCGGCCGGCGAGTTGGAGAAACAAGGTGGGTGGCGTCGCGCTCGAGCGGCAGATAGCCAAGCTCGTCGACAATGAGGAGCCTCGGGCAAGGTTTGCCGTTTAGACTCCCAGCGCAAACCCCTCAATCTGCAGCATCGTTGTCAGGAGGCGGTGACCTAACGCGAAAGAGACTAATAGAGAGTAAATCGAGCCGCTGCCATCGGTAAATTCGCTGGTATGTTGCGAATTCGCCGCATGCTCAACGAATCAGCGCCAGGGACTAGGATTTGTTTGCCAAGTGTATGAGTTTTTGTTGATCGTGCGGTGACGAGAGATCACCATGGGGACTGGAGGACATTTTTACGCTAGTTGTATGATTTTTTTAGTTGATCGAGTTGTGTCGAGGTAGTTCCTGTGCGTCGTGCGGTGTTATTTTTTGTGAGTGCGCTTGGGTCGGTGGCGATAAGCGGACTAGCCCACGCGGAGACCTTGAAGGAGGCCCTAACGGCGGCCTACCTTTATAATCCGACGTTGAAAAGCGCGCGCGCACAGCTTCGAGCCACGGACAATCAGGTCTCTCTTGCAAAAGCAGGGTACAGGCCAACGATCACCGCACAGTTTCAATACGGCTACGAGGATGTTCGCACGCAAACAACGAGCGGGTCATCGGGGACCGGGTTGGGGTCTGCTCCGGTTTGCACAGGGACAGCTAGCTGCACGGGTGGCGCTACGGGTGTATCGCCAGGGACGTCCGGAGCCGGAGGCGCCACCGGAAGCGGTACAGCAATTCCGCGCCAGGCGCAGGTCACGCTGCAACAAAACGTTTTCGATGGCTTCCGGACCTACAACAATGTCAAAGGTTCGGAGGCCTTGGTTGAGGCGGGCCGCGAGGATCTTCGTGGCGCGGAGGAGGGCGTTCTTCTCAACGCAGCCACGGCGTATATGAACGTCGTACGCGACCAGGCAATCGTGATCCTTCGTCAGAACAACGTTAAAGTCCTCGCCAAGCAACTCAAAGCAACGAAAGATCGCTTCGAGATTGGTGAGATTGCGCGGACGGACATCGCCCAGGCTGAGTTGGGGTTGGCGCAGTCGCAGGCGGATTTGAGCATTGCGCAAGGAACGCTTTATGGCGACCGGGCACTTTTTGCGCAATATATAGGCCATCCCCCCGGAACCCTTCGGGATCCCGGGCCGCCAACCAAACTGATGCCAAAAATGCTGCAAGCCGCGATCGATATCGCAGAAGCAGAGAGCCCTGGCATTCTCGGCGCCATCTTCCGCGAGCGTGCGCAGGAGCATCAGGTCAAGGAAGCAAAGGGCCAGCTTCTTCCAACACTCACCTTGAATGGAACCTACACCAGGGCGGAGCAACCTTTCGGCTCACCAAGCGTCAGTAATCTCGAAGATACACGCGTTTTCGGTCAGCTGACAGTCCCGCTTTACGAGGCCGGCAGTGTGTCCGCTCAAATTCGGCAAGCTATCGAGCTCCTGTCCCAGCGCCGCCAGCAGTTGGATGAGCAGCGAGAGTTTGCAAGACAGGCTGTGACCTCGCAGTGGGGCTTGGTTATCGCCGCAAAAGGCAACATAGCCGCTGGTAAGACTGCAGTCGAAGCATCGCGTATCGCGCTCAGAGGCATCCGGGAAGAGGAAAAGGTCGGCCAGCGCACCCTTCTCGACGTGCTCAATTCGGAGCAATTCTATCTGAACACACAGGTCAATCTAGTCTCTTACCAACGTGACCTCGTTGTTGCGTCCTATGGTGTGCTCGCCGCCATGGGCCGGCTGACCGCCAACGATATCGCCTTGGAGGCGGAGCTTTACGATCCCACCCGCTACTATGGCGAAGTCAAGGATGCTTGGTTTGGCTGGGGCGCATCGACTGAAAGCGAAGCAGATGCTCGTGTCGGGCCTGTTAGCGACCCGGGACGCACTTCTTGGCAAACATCGACCGAAGGCTCTGCTTACAGCCAGCATCTGCCGGGGGTTCCCTGAGTTGGGTCGTCCGTCGTGATATTGCCTGAGCTGACCGCAACGCATATCGCCCATTGCTTCCTCCTTTCGGCTAAAGTCATTTTGTCCGGCTGTCAGATCAGCGTAGGCAGCCTATCCCCGTTTTGGGCTCGATTGCAGGGAAGCTTTCGCTCTGTCAATTATCAGCGCCGCATCAATGACGGCGTGAGCGACGGCTTTGCCAAATCGCAGGGTCGCGGCTTGCATTGGCGTCGGACAAGCTGCGTCTGCGGTGGAAATAGTCGCCAAAGCCGTGAGGCATCTCAAAAAAACCTAATTTTTCAATGACAATAAATGTCCCGCTTCCTGATCAAGTGATTGATTATATTCGCTATCTGACTCCGGCCCGGGAGCCACTCTTCCTTGAAGACGGTTTATCCCTGACGATGTCATCGCCTCTCAACCCCTCTCAGATTCTCATACTTGCAAGGCGTTAAGCGCACTTTCGCCGCTGTCCCTTGCGCGCGCGTCTCGGCCTGTGGCGGAGCCCGCCTTCCCGCGGCTCCGACGGTATTACGGACGGCGACGGTATTTTGAGATATTAATTGCCACGGTGGATGGAGACGAACACCATGATGCAAGAGAGGCGGGTCCTCGACCAGGCGCTGAGGCACTCCATTGAAGAGACCTGGGCCGTCTTTACCCCTGAGACAGGTGCGCCCGATCTTGCCCTTCTTGTTGCCCGCCTGAGCGACCTGGCCCGGTCCAATGCGTTTCTCTGGATGAAGGCCGGGCTCTCGGTACAGGAACAATCCACGCGCCTGGTTCCGGCCGGCCAGTCTCTCTCCCGCTCCCTGGTGATGGCCTGTGTCGCGGCAGATATCGTCCTTGGCTATTCCGCGTTGAATGAACGGGCGAAGTGGTTTCCGCCGCTGGTAAAGCCGCGGGACTGGGAGTTGCAGCATCAGCGGTGCGCGAACCGGGTGTTGGAGACGGCCGCCTCCCTCGGCGGAGCGCTGATCAAGGGCTGCCAGTTTGCCTCCACGCGGGCTGACATCCTTCCAGCCGCTTACATCGGTTCGCTGGCTTCTCTTCAGGATCGGATGCCGCCGCGCTCCTGGGCTGAGATCGAGAAGGCCATCGCCAGCGAGTTACATCAGCGCCCGGAGGACATTTTTGCAGACATCGAGCACGAGCCGGTTGCTGCCGCGTCGATTGCGCAGGTGCATCGGGCGCGATTGAAAGATGGACGCGCGGTCGCCGTGAAGGTGCAGTACCCCGATGTCGAGACCCTTGTGGCGACGGACCTGGCCGTCCTGGAGCAGATCGTCAAGGTGGTCGCGCGGCTGGCGCCGTCGATCGAACTGAGGCCAATCCTCGACTACCTGAAGGAGACGCTGCCGCTCGAACTCGACTTCAGGCGCGAGGCCGAGTTGATGATGCGCTTGCGAGCGGCGCTGGCGTACCGTTCGGATGTGATCGTGCCGGCCTTTTTTCCCGACCTTAGCACCGGCCGCCTCCTCGTGATGGAGTACATCGAGGGCATCAAGATCACCGATCGCGAGGCCCTGGAGCAGGCGGGCATCTCGGCGCATGACGTCGCGCGGCTTCTCAATTATGTGTATGGCGACCAGATGCTTCATCTCGGCATATTGCACGCAGACCCGCATCCCGGCAATCTGCTTGTCCAGCCTGGTCCTCGTCTGGTGGTGCTCGACCATGAACTCACCGTTCCCTTGGCGCCCTTGCTCGTCAAGTCACTCAACAAATTGGTGCAGGCGCTGACACGCGGCGATTTCGCCGGAGTCGGTGAGGCGCTGGGTGAAGCCGGACTTCGCCTCCAGGGCGAGATAGACATTGCCACCCTTTTGAGCCTGGCCGGGGTGCTGCTCGGGCACGCGCCTGGTGAAACCGGGGAAGATGGCGATGCTGCCGGCGCCGGAATGCGGTTTGTGAAGAGCATCGGCGGTTTGCCTTCAGATTTGCTGATGGTCGGCCGGGCGCTGTCGCTGCTCGATGGCATCACGAAGCAACTTGATCCGGACATGGATATCGTCGAACTGGCTGCTCACTATGCATCGCCTTTAGTAGGCGATTCCGATTAAAGGCGGGTGATTTAAAGCCTGCCCGCTTTTGATAAGATCAAAAAGCGGGCTCTAAGTTCTTGTTTCATCGTGCGTCTACCAGAAAACCGCTTCGCACTTTTCCGGACGCACTCTAGCCCGGCCTCCCTGCGGCCGCCCTCCATTCGGAAAGCAGGGCCAGATTGGCGCAAATAAGCGGGTTGCTCGGATCTTTCGACTGCGCGGTCAGCAGCGCGTGTTCCGCGCTTCCGAACTCACCCATCAACATGTAATGATACCCCAAATTGTTAAGCACGGTTGGCGTATGTCCAACCATCCTTTCCAGCACGTCGTACGCGCGGTTCGCCTCTTCGAATCTCTTGAGGCGATCGTAGGATGCGGCAAGACCGAGCCAGGCCTCCACGTTTTGGTATCGTTCCTCGGTGGCCTGACGGAAAAATCGCTCGGACAGGCCATACTCGCCATTTTTGAAGTGAACCTTTGCCTTTTCGACGAGGGGCTGCTCAGGACCGGATTGGAACGGGGGAGCCAGGATGACCTCGCCCGGGGGAGGGAGAGGCGCCGCGACAGGCAGAATTTCGGCCGCGTCATAGGCGCAGCCCGCTACGCCTAAAGCTGCGATAGCGGCCGCGGAAAATATCTTCAAAGCTCTCATGCGCCCCACCTTTTATAGGATTGCGTTTTTTACCCGGATGACCGCTGGGAGAAGAATAACAACGAGAATGACTGGGAACACGAACAGCCCGAGTGGCAGAACCATCTTTGCAGGAAGGGAATGCGCCTTCTCCTCGGCTTTGACGAGCCGCCGCTCGCGCATCTCCTCACTATAGACACGCAGCGCGTCCGTAATGCCTGTTCCCAGCTGTTCGGTCTGCTCCAGAAGCGACGCCAGGATTGCGGCTTCATCGACCTGGATGCGGCGCGACAGGTTGAACAGCGCCTCGTGCAGGCTGCTTCCTGCGCGAATTTCGAGACTGGCAAGATAGCAATGGGCGCCGAGAATTGGGTAGGTCTTGGCGATTTCACGGCTGAGCCGCTCAATGGTCGCACGAGGGCCCAGACCCGCTTCCGCGCACACGATCATAAGGTCGATAAAGTCCGGGAACCCATCTCGGCATTCCTGGACCACCCTGCTTTGCCGCATGACCACAAAGCGGTTCGGCAGCAGGAACCCGATGCCGCCCAAAAGCACGCCAAGGATGAGGTTTGAATTGGCCGATGCATCCGGGAAGAAGAAGCGGTGCGCGAGATAACCGCCGGCGCCGCCCAAGGCAAGCAGAGAGACGCGGATGAACTGATACCAGATCACACTGCGAGGGCCGAAAAATCCGGCGCGAAGCATTTCCCGCCTGAGCTTGGATGCTTCTGTCTCCCCGCTGCTCGCTGCGCCGAGTTCCACATCACCGAGCAGCGCCGATATCGAAACGAGGCTCTGATATCGAAGAGAGTTTGCGTTTTGGAGCCACCCCTGATCAATCGTCCCTTCCGACGGAGAGAGCCCCCGATCGAGAATGGAACGCCTTCTGACGGCTCTCCTGGTCCGGATATAGGCGTTGACGCCCACCACAAAGAAGAAAACAGCGCCAAACGTGAAGGCCATGGCCGCTGCGAGGCGGATGGTTGCCGGATCGGAAACCGGAAGTGAAAGCGCCTCCATCATTACACGCGAATCCTCGCCATGCGGTACATGATGTAGTCGCCAAGCAGCATCCAGAAGACGGCTCCGGCAAGGACCGGCTTTGTGTACGGGTGGCCCCAGACCTCGCCGTAGAAGCTCGGGGATACGAGGGAAACGACGCCAAATAATGCGATAGGCAGGGCGCTCAAAATGTAGGCGGAGACCCGCGCCTCCGATGCCAAGGCCCGCGCTTTTCTGCGCAATTTGAAACGGCCGCGGATAACGCGAGACATATTGGACAGGATTTCGGCAAGGTTCCCGCCTGTCCTCGATTGGATGGCGACTGCGAGCGCAAGCAGGCCGAGATCGGGTTGGCCAACCCTGGTATGCAGGTTGACCATCGCCGTTTCCAGATCGAGGCCATACGCCATCTCCGCGGCAGTCACTTTGAATTCCGCGCAAATCGGATCGGGCAGATGCCGCGAGACCGCAGAAATCGCCACCGATATTGAATGCCCTGCCTTAAGGCCCCTGACGATCGTGTCGATGGCCTCGGGCAACTGCTCTTCGAAGCGGCGCTGGCGGCCCTCGCGCATGGCCCGCAGAACAATGAAGGGCAGCCCAATCCCGCAGGCGATGGCGGAAAGGATGCGAACCCAAAGCCCGAAGCCCGCGAGAGAGGCAATAAGATAGGATGCGGCAGCGCAGGCCAGCGCCACGAAGACGACACCCGGCAACCGCAAGCGCGTTCCGGATTGAAGGATCAGCTTGTTCAGGGAAACGAGGGGCGTCGCATAGTAGCCCTCGCGCGTGAGGCCTCTGCTCCGCCGGATATCGAGAAGCTCGGCCTCCGAGGTCATACTTCCCTCGTTCTGGGCCGTGAGACGGGACCGGATTCGACCGCGCCCGGCGGCCCACTCCCGGATCGCGATATACATCCCAAGAACAAAGGTGAGGATGGTGCAGAAAACAAAGAAAGAAACGAGGTTATGGTTCATCATGGATAGGTCACCGCGAGCGCCGGGTCGAAAAATGAGTTCGGGACGCTAAACCCTCTGATCTTCAATTCCTCGACGAAGAGGGGCCTGACGCCCGTCGCCGTGTAAATGCCGCGCACCTGCCCGTCGGGCCCTGTGCCATGGCGGGCAAAACGAAACAGTTCCTGCAGCTGGATAACGTCGCGCTCCATCCCTGAGATTTCGGTGATGCTGATGATTCTGCGCTTGCCGTCGCTGAAGCGCTGGAGCTGCACGATCAGCTTGATGGCCGATGTGATCTGGGCCCGGATGCTGTTCTCCGACATCGGAAGGCCCGCCATGCCGACCATCTGGGACAATCGCCCGAGCGCATCGCGAGGGCTGTTCGCGTGGATGGTCGCAAGCGAACCTTCGTGGCCGGTGTTCATGGCTTGGAGCATGTCGAAAGCTTCTTCGCCGCGCACCTCGCCCAGGATGATCCGGTCGGGGCGCATACGAAGCGCGTTCTTGACGAGTTCGCGCTGGCGGATTTCGCCGCGGCCTTCAATATTGGGAGGCCGAGTCTCGAGCCGTCCGACGTGAGGCTGTTGAAGCCTGAGTTCGGCGGCGTCCTCGATGGTGATGAGCCGCTCCGAAAAGTCGACATAGGACGAAAGCGCATTGAGCAGAGTGGTTTTTCCGCTGCCGGTGCCTCCGGAGATCAGAATAGTCAGTCGCGACTGCACGCACATCGCGAGCAGTTCCGCCATCTTGTCGCTGAGTGTCCCGAAACTGGCCAGTTTTTGCAGATCGTAGGGCTTCTCGGAGAATTTCCTGATGGAAACCAGCGGACCGTCCACCGCAACCGGACGAACCGCCACGTTGATGCGCGACCCGTCCGCGAGCCGGGCGTCGACCATGGGCTGGGACTCGTCCACGCGCCGCCCGACAGCGCCCACGATCTTATTGACGATCCGCAGGATGTGCGCCTCGTCCTTGAACCGCACGGCCACCGATTCGAGCTTGCCTCGCCGCTCGACATAGACTTTCTCATGCGTGTTGATGAGAATATCGCTGATCGTCGGATCTTTCAGCAAAGGCTCGAGCGGGCCAAGGCCGGTGAGTTCGTCGAAAACCTCCTGCGCGAAGGTCTCAAGTTCTTTCGCGTTGAGAAGAAGGCGTTCCGATTTGACGAAATCGGTGACGAAATCGCTGATTTGGCGGCGCAAGTCTTCCCGCGGCAGACGCTCCAGCGAGGCGAGATTGAGATCGTCGATCAGCTTGCGATGAACCCGGACCCTCGCATCGATGAGCAGCGCCGTCATCGATGGGGCTTCCTCGACGTCCCGGTTCGCGCCGGAGTCAGCGAAGGCGGCAGCATCGAAGGCCGACTCCGGCGCCGCCGAGGTTCCATTTTTCGCCGGGCCTCTCATGAACTTGTTCAGCATCGGTCGCCCCAATCCAAGCCCTATGCCTTTGATATGCGGTTATCGCGATCGAGAATTTGCATAAGCCCTTTCTCGATTTTTTTTCCCGCACGCATCTCCGAAAGCGGCGTGCCCCGATTGATCGCGTCATCGACGACGCCGCCCAAATCCGGAATGAACCCTCCGAGCCTCGAGGCAAGCATGCTCTCGGCGTCCTTCCTGGCCAGCCCAGGACCCATCAGGGGTTCATGGAACTTGTTGACGATGACCGACACCTGAGTTTCCGACGAGGCCCTGGCCGCAATCGCATTCGCGATCGAGTGAGCCTGTCGCAACGCAGGAATGGTGAAGCTCGACACGACGAAAATTCGGTCCGAGCCCCAAATGACGTTATCGGTCCAGGGGTACCAGTTCTTGGGAAGGTCGATGATGAGGTGTTCGAAGGACTGGGATAGAAATCCAAGCACCGACGCAACCAACTCCTCGCGGACCTCGACGAAACTGCCAGGAACGCGCGGCGCCGCGAGTACAGTCAATCCCGAGCGATGGCGCGTCAGCATGACATCGAGCATTTGCTGGTCAAGGCGGCCCGAGACATTCGCAAGTTCTGAAAGCTGAAAGGCGGGGACCAGATCGAGGTAATCGGCGACCGCCCCGTCCTGAAAGTTGAGGTCGACAAGACAGACCGCTTCAAGACGCTTATTCCGGTTACCCAAAAGGAACGCCGTCTGGATCGCCAACGTTGTGTTGCCGCATCCGCCATTGGCCGGGAAGAAGGCGGTGCATTGAGCGTGGCGCCCGCTTCCCTCCGCCAGTCGCGCTTGAAGCGCCTTTTCGCACGATCTTTGAACTTCGCCCGGCATGCAGTCGGCCGGGAGCCAGTCGTCCACTTTTACCCGCATGAGGCCCCGGGCGATGGCCGGGTCGAGATGACTCGAAATCGCAATGACTGGCACCTTCGAAAAGCGCGTTTTCTTCAGCCGTTCGAGCGCATTGATATCGAGGACGTCTCCTTTGCCGATGTCGACCACGGCGCAGTCGGGAAGTTGCGCATCCGTGATCTTCTTCTCGACCTCGACCACCCGGCCTTCCAGCAACCGGATATTGAGACGGTTCTGCCCGGCAAAGCCCGCTGACAGGCGCTCTCGAAGGCCGGCGTCGCTCGTGATGAGAAGCACATCGTATTTTCGAACAGCCTCGAACGCGCCAGTCCCTGCTGGTGCTCCGCGTTTCGGAGCCTCAAGTGAGACCGGAACGCTCGACACGCTCGCGCTTTCTTCGTTCGTCCCATCATCCAGGGGAGGGCTATGGTTCTCCCCGATCCAAGGCTGCTCTTTATCCACGCCCGATTCTCCCTATTGCTGCAGCTCGGGTACAGGCGCAGGCGCACTGGAAGAGTTGTTGTTGTTTCTGCGGCATTTGCGCCGCGAGATTGATTGGCGGGATCACCTGGTTCGCCTGGTAGCGGCGCATGGCGATGCTCGCGCGGTGGCCATCGAGATCGATCTTGCGGTTCTTCACATAGTGCGGCCACGGATCGATCATCTGGATGTTCTTGTTGACCTGGACGGCGTCGCCAGCCTGGCGCGTGACGAACTCCGTGGGATAGCAGCCGCAATCCTCATTCCAATCCCATCCCCAGCCGCCAAGTGCCACGGTTAGCGCCGCGAGGGCGCCGGCACGAGCAGCACGTCCGATAAGCTTCCTGCAGACTCTCATCAAAGCACCTCTATTTAAGCGGTTCCGGACCTGACTTGACTGGCGTCCAACCACCCGCCGACGGCTCGGGCGTGTAGTCGATGATCTGGCCGCCAACCAATGCGGGGTGGCTCACTTGAACTTCCTGCTGGCCGCCCAGGAAGAACTCCGCATCGTTCGCAGGCCTTCTGTTGTCGAACGGCGTAGCGATCTTGTCGCCAGGCACCATCGGGCGGATGAGCCGCGGCGTGACGAGAATGACGAGGTCCGTCTCATTCTTCTAATAGGCCTCGCTTCGGAATAAGGTGCCAAGCACCGGGACGTTCCCCACCCAGGGCAGCCCTTGCGTATCGCCGATATTCTGGCCCTGTAAGCAGGCCGGCAATCATGAAGGTCTGTCCGTCGCGCAGTTCCACCGTCGTGGTCGCCCGGCGAATGTTCAGTCCTGGGATTGTTGTCCCGTACATTGTGACGGAGTTGTTGGGATCGAGTTCGCTAACCTCCGGGTCGATCTTGAGATTGATCTGCCCGTTGGCCAGAACTGTCGGAGTGAACGCAAGCCCGACGCCGAATTTCTTGAACTCGACGGAGACCTGCCCGTTGTTCGACACGCTGGACGGAAAGGGGAATTCGCCGCCTGCGAGAAAGCTTGCGGTATCGCCCGACAAGGTGATCAGGTTCGGCTCCGCCAGACGCCTGCGCAAGCCCCTTTTCCTCCAGAGCGCTGACGAAGACATCGGCCTTCACGCTGCCATTCAGCACCCTGCCAGCGATGGTGCCGTAGGGAACCATGTTCTGAATGAGCCCTTGAAGATTGAAGACCGTGTTATTCGCGAAATTTCCGTTGCCCGTGTCGCCAGATTCCGCCCGCCAACGATGTTTCCGTTCCCAGTTACACCCCCGACTTTTCCGCCGGCCGCCCAGTTGACGCCAACCCCGCGATCGAGACTCCGGCTGGCCTCGACGAAGCGCACTTCAAGCATGACCTGCTGAGGCGAGGCCACCGTCATGCCGTTGGTCACATCCTTGGGCGCGAGTTGCTCGGCGAGCGTCAAGACTTGCTGCATCACGACAGCGTCGGGAGCCACGCCGGTGAGCAGGACCTTTCCGTTGACCGACGAAACATGGATTTTCGAGAAGTTCGAGTTGCCCTGCAGGCGGCGCCGCAGAATATCGAGATCATAGGTGACTTCGATATCGACGACGCCCAGGACCTGCTTTTTGGGGTCCAGAAGGGAGAGGCGCGTGACCCCGACCTTCTTTCCGAGGATGTAGATGGACTGGTTGGTGAGAGGGACCACGTCCGCGATCTCGGGATCGCCCACAAGGGCGTCACCGAAAGGAAACTCGGCGCTAACTGTCTCGGACTTGTGCAGAACGACCTGCACCTCGATGCGCTGCGAGGCGCGGTCCAGATGATAGCTGGTCAGCGACTTGCCGCTGCCATTTGCAAGGATCGGGGGAGGGGCCGCTAGAAAAGTTGTCAGCAACGCTACGGTAGGAAAGAGCCATCTAAGGCGCCTTGGCGCCTCGAAGAAATTGAGCATCGTGCCCCCCAAAAAATCAATTAACTCGCCGCCACAAACGCCTCCCTAGCCAACGCAAAAGAACCGAACCCATAAAAAACTACTGCGGCGCGGGGACTCTGTAGTCTTCCCGCTTCGCGGACCTGAAAATCGTCACGGGCGCATCATCGGAGGCTGCGTCCGGGTCCGGCGCGGCCACGAGATCGCGCGAGTCCACGACGCGGCCCGTATCCACGCCGCTGTCGCCCCTGTTCAGCACGAGAGAAAGCTGCCCGATGGCCCCGGCGAGCGTTAGCCTCTTCGCATCGTCCTCGACCACCTCGAGCGTGACCGTCTTCGGTGGCTGGGCATCCGCCTTGCGCTGTATTTGCTGGTCGGCAGCAAGCACCCTTATGTTTTTGATCAGTGTTTTCGTATAAGCCCGGCGCGAAGCGTTCGCCTCTCCACGCTCCGTCTGTGTCATCAGCACGTCCACATGATCGCCCGGCTGAACGAACCCGCCGACGCTGGAGGTCTCGTTGACCTTGATGGTAACCCCGTGCATGCCGGGATTTATCCGCCCGACCATGCTGTCCGAACTGTCGAGCAGGCGCTGCGCCAGGATCGGCTCGTTTTGGGAAATGGACGCAGCCAGCATGCGCTCGGCGTCGCCCGCGAAGATCTGATCGCGTGAGGTAAAAGCGCCTTTGGGCAAGAGCTCCGAGGGAAATTGCGCTTCTCGCACCATGTCTGGCACGAGCTTCTCGCCCGCCTTGAGGTCGCGAACGGCAACAACCGCAGTTTGCGTCGCGCCCGCCTTTGCTCCGCCCAAAATCGCCGCGCGCACAAATAGCGCCGCGATCCCCGCAAGCAGAAATGCGACCACGAACATGATGACCGAGCCAATCCGCATGCGAACCTCTCAAATTGAAAGAGGAAAACATGGTCCCGGGCCGTAGGTCAGGACCATGCGAGTTTGCAGAGTTGTTAGCAGGTGCCTGCGGATATGCACGTGGCGATGGCGTTGAACTTTGTACTAAGATCCGTGCCAATAAGTTTTATCGCGACGGCGCAGACCACTGCAATGAGAGACGCGATCAAGCCGTACTCGACCATCGTCACGCCCTTCTCATCTTTCCTGAACGCTTTGATTTGCTCGTTCAGCATCATGACCTTGAAAATGATAGAATTCATCTAAATCCCCGTTCGGTTGGTAAAATGCACTGCTGCACTGGCGCTCGAGCCTCCCTGTCGACTCGCGCCGCGAATGCATAATACGAAGCGATCACCTGCTGCATGCAATACAGCAGCGATTGCGTATTCTATGGGTTAAACCTAAGGTGGCAAAGCCCGCGGGATCGCTCTTCCTGGCTATGAAAGCCGGCAAGTTGTCGCGCCTGTTCCAGCGCGTCGTACACCGAAGATCGGCAGTTGTTTGCGAGTAAGGGCCTCAATTGCGCACAATCATCTCAAGAGCGTGCACACAAGAGACGAGCTGATTTCATCAGCCTACTGCATGGGAAAAACTGTCATTGAACTGTTATCTTCCGCGCAACAGCTCAGTCAGGGCGTATGGTGAGCGCAAAATGGCTCAGCATTGCTTGCCTAAGAACTGCTGTGGCCGATATGCAGCACGTGACATTAATATTCCTGTTGTCAATATAAAGGAAAAGCTGATTATCCGTTATTTCCTAAATGCAGCAACAAGAAGGCATAACGACAACGCGCAACGGGCATGCCTATTCCCGGCGGCGGAGGTTTTCTGCGTGAGAGGGGAGCCCCAACTGCCATCAGAGCCAAGCAGGCTTCGTTAATCTCGCCAAGGGATTGTAAACCCTGACGACGCTCCCCGCGGCGTCGGCTTCCCGGCCAAGCGAAGCGCGAGCCGAGACCGCAAAAAGGTAAGCGCTTCAACGTGTTGCGATCCCGGATAAGGCTTCGCCTGTCCGGGGCGACGGCGGTGGCCATCCGTCGGTGCGTCCGGCAAAATCTGCTTAGAATAGGGAAGGAAAATCATGCGCTGACTGCTGGAATCAGCAGGACCGCAGTTTGCTCTGCAATCAAGCTGAGTAGGTTACGAGCAGCAGGTTACGCTCGGGCCACGAGGCACGTAGTAGGCGACGGAATCGAATGTCACCACGCCGGTGAGATAGACGCCGATAGTCGGGGTGAAGGCGTAGGACGCTTCAGCGACAATGATGGTGTCGCCTTGGTTGATCAAACCCGAAGGCAGCGTGAATGTGGAATTGTTCCCCAGCGCAGACAGGGTTCCCCAGGATCTGCTCCATTGAACGGTCGCGTTGTTGGCGTTCTGAATGATGCTGCTGACACGAAGGCCGCTCGGCGTTGCAGAATAAGGCTGAAAGATTGTTGTCCGGACATTCGCGATATTATTGGCTTGCACGGTCGTCATATTCGTCTGCTGGGATACAAGGTCCGCTGCAGTTTGAGCGACTTGTGCGTTCTTCCGGCTGGCTGTGAAGGCGTCCCCGAATTCCACCATGCCGAGGAGAATCATGATCAGGACAGGCAACGCGATGGCTGCTTCCAGCAGAATGGCGCCGCACTGATTCGAAGCAAAGGTCCTCGTCATTGGCGTGTCCTAGGGCTCGTTCTGAAACACGGCTGCCGACTGGATCAGCCGGTTGCCATCGGGAAGGTTGCTGAGCAGGGCAACGGTCGCGAAATTGAAAAGCGGCCATTCATAGGAACTTGTCACCAGCTCGATCTGCGACGCGCCGCCAAGGCTATAGTTCGAACCCGGCGTGCAACCCGGCTGTGTCGGGTTCGCGAAACAATTTAAGTTAGCAAAGGTTTGAACTGTGAGCTGAAGATTGCTGGCGCAATTGGGCAGAATGTCGATGTGACTGCAAATCTGTGTCACCATATCCGCCTGGCTGTAATTGCCCTTCTGGGCCTGACCCGTTTTTATCAGCCTCGACGCGGTGGCCGTTGCGTTGTCCAGTTCATAGCCTGCCCAAAAGATCAGGCCCACTTCGAGCATCCCTAGAACAAGCGCGAGGAACGGCACCGCAATGAGCGCAAATTCCAAAAGGGCGACGCCACTTTCATCGCGGTGAACTTTGCGAAGTCTCCGCAGGGGGAGAGCGTTAGTCATGTCCTGGCTCCGCGCCAACTGGCGAGTTTCAAAGGGAATGTGCAAAACTGCTCCCGGCCCATCAGACTTCGCAGCCGCTTGCAATTTTTGATTGATCCTGGCTCGTTCGAAGCATTAGCGTACATCGTCGGTCGATTCGTATTCATAAGTCTCAAGATTGCATGGGATCAAGGGCTATGGTCCACACCATTTTGAAGAAACTCGCTGGCTTTAAACGGGACACGAACGGCATCGTCCTCATTCTCGTCGCTCTTCTGATCGTCCCTTTCATTGTTCTGCTGGGCATGGCAGTGGATGTCGGGCAGCTCCTTGTTGTGAAAAAACGGCTGACCTCAGCCGTCGACGCGGCTGTGCTCGACTTGGCCAAATATCCCACTTTGACCAATACAACGGCGGAGAATAATCGCGTCACCGCCTTCGTAAATGCGAACTTTCCTTCGCGAAGCGGGATAACGTTCTCGCAGCCAACCGTCACCCGGACGAACAACAACCTCACAGTTGACGTGACGGTCAGCGCGACGATAAGCACGTCCTTCGCGCGGGTTATAGGGGTCGACACGCTCTCGACGACCATTCACTCGCAAGCGCTCGCCGCGCAGAATTACCTCGAAGTGGTGCTGGTCCTCGACAATACGGGCTCCATGAAGAACACGGCTGGCGGCACTGTTTCAAGATTCAAGCGCTTCAAACAGCTTCAACCGACCTGGCAATATCCTCTTTGGAAACAATCCCCAGATCCGATTATGTGAAAATCGGCGTCGTACCATTCACCGATGGCCGTGAATGTCGGCAACACCTATGAGACCCAGCCTGGATCGATAACAGCAATAAAGCCAACGTCCATGTCACAGGAGAATATCGATGTGCCCATGGGTACCGGGCTAATCACGTTTGGGGATCAGCTCTATACGGCTACCGGCAAGAAGTATTCAACTTTGCAGTGGGGCGGATGTGTCCGGCAACGAACGAGCCATACGATCTTCAGGAGGACTCGCCGGATACCGGAAGCCGGATACCTTGTTCACGCCATTTTTTGCGCCTGACGAACCCGAGCCTATAAAGCGGTCACGAGCGGAAACAAGACGACTATAACGACGACTGTACCACTCTCATTTTACAATAACTATTTGAGCGATCTTCGACCTGCTTGGCAGAGCGGCGCCAATGGCGTTTCCAATGCGAATTATGCGGCCGATCAACGGTGTGTCGCAAAGTACACAAGCTCCCCTCAAGCAATACAAAGCACATACGGAACGGCTTTGGGCCAAATACTGGATGCCCGGACAAACAAATTCTCCGGCTTACAATGTGAAGCAATCAGCTCCTCGATCGAAATTAACGGCATGTCGGCCAACGGAGGCACACGTTCTTCCCCCTGGATTATGTGGGGTTGGCATCTTCTTTCGCCGATGGCCCGTTTGGTGACGGCGTCCCTTACGCGAATAGCCAGATCGATCAAAGCATATTCTGTCCGACGGCTTCAACGACGGCATAGAATGCGTAGCTGGCGGCCACCAAGACGGCATGGCTTCAACAAATCGATGTTCAACGCTTATGGCTATGGCAGCGGCCCTCACCTAACCTCACCGCCGTACCAATTCGTAAATGATGATCAACCCTGACAGATTCTCGATCAGAAGTTTTCGACGCTGTGCGGCAACATAAGGTGCGATCCAAGATCAGTATGGCAATCCGCGAATCTTAGTCTATGCGATTGGCCTCGGCACGGGCGCGGACGCGAACACAACTCTTCTGCAGGCTGCGCGACAACTCCGGCGATGTATTACACAAATACAACGACGATCGCTCTTATCGCCACCTTCCAGAACATCGCGACCGGTCTCAACAAGCTGCGCCTCTCGAAGTAGCGCCGGCGCGGGCGTGAGCAGGTCAACCTAGCCGAAGTATCAGCCACAAAGGCTCACCTCAAGGTCCCCAGTTCAATAAAATTTCACTCCAAACTGAAAACATTTCTTAATATAAAGAGACATCGCACCTTTCATAAGCCAATTGAAATTACTAATTCATATGTTCGTTTAGTAGCAGGAGTTATCCATGTGCGTCAGCCTCAAATATTGGCTGGTCCTATGCTTTGCAATGGTCGCCCCTTATGCCTCGGCGAAAACAACCTCCTCAAACGAAGTCAGCGCCTATGCCTTGATGGAAGGCTACAAAATTCCCTTTAAAATAAAGACCGAGGCAGACACGTCCAAGCATATTCAAAACGTTCACCTGACGCTGGACATGGATCAGATTCCGGCTATCAACCTCAAAGGTCCAATCGACTCGCGGGTTGATTATCAAAGCGAACTTTCAAAAATATCTCTTTGTGGCGTGAGTGATAAAAAGGTTTGCCTGAATGTGTTGTCTCACGTGGCGTTGAATACCCTCATACCAGTATCGGGACAGATGACGTTCACGTGTTTCATCGATATCGCGAACCAATCTGGAAAATTGTCCGTAGAAAAGGTTGATATAACGAATTTGCAAATTGATCCATGGTTGAACGGTTTTGCGACTGTCATGGGTGGAGAGCAAACCGTCGCCACACGTATCAGGAATGAAATCGAGAAGCAGTTGCAAACAGGAAAGCTGGATCTGAGCAGCGTTGGCGTGCTCTCCGATCTCAGTGCGCGAACAACAAACAACAACCTTGAATTATCGCTCAAGCTCAGAAACCGAATGCCCGCTCTGAAAGTGCTTCAAACCATGGTTTCTCACAAGAGCGGTAATCGCATCGAAATAAACGAGCAGGCCGAACCGGCCGCTTCTCCGCGGGGCAAGGGCTCCGGCCAGCGAGCTCTGGCGAGATGACCGGCCTTTGCCGCTGAGGATGCCCTCCCGGCGATCCAAGTCTAAACGCGGCCCGCAGGCGCATGGATGCGTTGAATTGCCCTGAAGGACACAATGGTGTTCGCAGTTCCGGCCTAGACTCGCGACGCCTGCATAATTCGAACTCCTCAATTTCAGCCGGAGTTCGCACAGCGCCGGGCGCTTCGCGCAAAAGGAGTTGCCCGCAACGAGGCCCACAAAGGCGTGTCGTGCAGGCTATAGTCAAGAAGTTTTTTAGAAAATTGTAGCAAAATGGAGAGCGTTGGCCGATGAGCAACAGCGACTGAGGGTGCCTTCCATGGCCGTTGTCGAACGAGAGAAGCAAGCCTGCGGGGTCAAGGACATGATGATCGATCCACGGATAAAGGCTTTGATCGGACCGCCGGCCTACCGTGCGAACAATGGAAGCGGAGCCGCAGAAGGTGGTGACGGCGCCGGGCTGCTTGGGGTTATGTGCGATCCGTGCGAGTGGAAATCCGCCGTCAGATTTGCGCTTGTCATCTTCGTCGGCTTTCTCGCTCTGACGCCCGCGCTTGCACCGGATCGGAAAAAGCTCGCGGCGCAGATCAATCACCAAACCCTCAAAGCTGCGGCTGCAATCAAAAGCTCCACGAGATAGCCTCTCCGCTGATTTGGGGGTACGCCGTCCATTCCGACGGACAACGGGAACCCATATCGGGGTGCTCCGGCGGCAAGCCTGGAGATCATGCGGGATCGCCGGGAATGGGCGCGCTGGAAATCGAACAAGCTCGTCACCACGATGGGCGCCCTGCGCTGTTAACAAAGCCATCAGAAGAGTAAATTTTTAATTCAAGAGAATGGGAGTTTTTTCCAGGCGAGGGAACTTGCGCCGGAGCTGAGCGTTTTCTCTCAGTTGTGCTCTGTTGCCGGTGACGCGCGTATGACGTTCAAGACCATTGCGGGATTGTCGCTGTTCCTCTTCGCAGCGTCTATGACTCTCTTGTTTGCGTTGACAATCCAGCAGAGTCGGCAATTCCATCGGCCAATTCAAACGAAATACGCGTTGCAAGATGTCCGCCTCTTAAGCGCGGAGGAAATCAACCGCCGCACCCTGACGCTGGCGGATGAAATTAACGCATCTGCGAAATAGGTATTCCTTGCCGGTTCAGCAGTGGGATCGCTTGGTTCCGCTGTGGGTTCGTTTTCGACTTGAGCCGGATATGTCTCCGGCTCACTCACGCACCCGCGGGACGCCGAGCCGCTTGGTGTTCCGCACAGCTCTTGCAAAATGGCGAAGATTACAAGCAACCAAGAACGCTTACGATTGTGGCTGCGGCGGTTATCGCTGCGGGACGCGCGCGAAAATTTTTCCAGAGTGCGTGCGGAAAAGTGTGAAGCGGTTTTTCCACACAGACGCATGATAAAAGAGCCAATTTAGAGCCCGCCATTGATTTAGAAAGTCTCTATTCGGCATGCTTCACTCGTAGTTTTCTCAACTGCGGCGCAACGGTCATCAAGACATTCACGGGCCGGGTCTATAGAAAGCCTGCAAACTTGAATGGAGGAACGCATGCGCGGCTTGTTATTGCGATGTTTCGGCGCCGGCCTGATCGTTTCGATGGGGCCCGCAGCGGTCTTGGCACAACCGGCGCGGATCATCATTCTGCGGCACGCAGAGAAGTTCAATCGTCACGAACTCTGCGAAATGGGCGAACAGCGCGCCCAGGCTCTTGTCGGTCAGTTTCTCGGCCGAGGCGCACAGCAATCGCTGTTTCCCGCAGGACAAAAGCCCGACGCTTTTCTAGCCATCACGGCACACACGATTGAGACGATCACACCGTCGGCGGAGAGTTGGAATTCGCCGGTGATCGTTTACAAGGTGTCCGGCAAGAAGGAAGATGAGGAGGCAAAGGAAATCGACATCAACCGGCGCACGCAGGAAGCCGCGCATGATGTCCTCACCGATCCCCGCTACGCCGGAAAGACCGTCGTTATCGCCTGGGAACACAATCACATAGCCAAGGCAAGGCTCGAAAGTGATTATCCGGGCGAACAAGTTACGCTTCGCCAACTGCTGCAACTCGACCAATTGGCCGATGTCCCGAAGACTTGGCCGGACTCGAATTATGATTACTTCTGGATTGTGGATTACGCGCCAGGCAATTCCGTCCCTGCCGGGTTCAGCATGATGCGCCAGGCTTTCACCGCTCCTTTCGACACGCTGCCGGCCAACGAGTGGGATGCGCCCGAGCCCGAGCACATCGACGCAGGCTGCAAGAAATAGGCACGTAGCGACAGCTTAAGCGCCGCATTTCACATCGCTATTTACATTCGTTGCTTCAAAGGAGTGGCGATGCCGCACTATTCCCAATCGACGGCGGGTTCTCGCAATGCTACCGAGAGTTGTGCTGCCTTCTATGATAACGGTTGCGTGAACGATTCTTGAAGCTTTTGTGACACCTCATGCGGCCGAAATGACGTGTGAAAATGCTCTCGAAAACAGAGCCCTCTCCGTATATCGCGCTCCACCGGTTCTGGCCGGCGCAACCCCGATTGACGCGGCGCGATTTGCAAAGCTCGTGTGGGAGATATCCGATCCCTCCGCGCACGAGGTCATTCTGGAAGCGATCTACGCCCGGGCGCTTTTTCCGGCTTCAGTGCGAACTCCTCAAATTGCAACAGTGGGTCCACGCCAAGAAGCTGAAAATGATTGTCATCTTCGAGGGGCGCGACGCCGCAGGGAAGGGCGGCGTGATAAAGCGCATTACCCATCGGCTGGACCCGCGACTGTACCGCGTAGTGGCCTTGGGCGCGCCGAATGAACGCGAACGCGCGCAATGGTACTTTCAAAGATATGTCGCGCATCTTCCGACTGGCGGGGAGATTGTTCTTCGACCGCAGCTGGTACAACCGGGCCGGGGTTGAGCGGGTCATGGGGTTCTGTTCGGACGACGAATACGAAGAGTTTCTGGATACCGTTCCTAACTTTGAGAACATGATTACGCGCTCAGGCATCGTGCTCGTAAAGTATTGGCTATCCATATCGTTCAAGGAACAGCGCCACCGGCTTATGGAGCGTCTTCGTAGCCCGTTCAAGGAATGGAAGTTGAGCCCGATCGATGTCGAGTCCC
Source organism: uncultured Alphaproteobacteria bacterium (assembly GCA_963772105.1). Taxonomy (GTDB): domain Bacteria; phylum Pseudomonadota; class Alphaproteobacteria; order Rhizobiales; family Rhodomicrobiaceae; genus Rhodomicrobium. The sequence continues at coordinate 45,500 of CAVYVV010000015.1, read as the reverse complement.
TGCGTCGATGGGATAGCTACACGAAAGCCGAAGAGATGATGTTCCAGCGCACGCATCATGCCGAAGCGCCCTGGTGGATCGTCGACGCGGAGGATAAGCGAAGGGCTCGCTTGAATTCATTGATCACCTGCTGAGCCGCATCCCATACAGCGATCTGCCAACGCGGAACTTGGCGATGCCGGAGCCGCAAAATACCTCGCATCAAGACCGGGAGCGCCCTTCGAGCGCATTCCATGTTCCGTTGGCGTATTGAAGCTGGTCTTCGATCAGCCCAACCGCAAAGGCGAAGATAGGCGGATGTCGGCCTCGTGACAGGCAGGCGATCTCGGTGCTTCTGTGAGGTGGGACTTTGCGCGAAGAAACAAGAGCCGATGGTCGCTATAATTCGGAGCATGGGCCGTGTTGTCCGCCGATCCGAGGCCCTTGAAATTAAACTGGCGGCATGACAAAGCTCTGGCTTTTAGGACTGCCGCCGAATGCGCACGACTGATTATTCGCTCCTGCAAATTCTTCTCCTCAGCATAATCCTTCTCTCTGGAGCAATCGAAGTTGGCCGCTGGTTTGGCGTGCGTGCGAGGCCGGAGGGGACAGGAAGCGTTCCCACGCTTGAGGCATCGATCCTCGCCTTACTGGCGCTCATGATCGGTTTCACGTTCGCCATGGCTTTGTCGCGCTTCGAAGCCCGGCGCGAGGGCGTTCTCAACGAAGCAAATGCCATCGGCACAACGGCGCTGCGCGCCCGCCTGTTGCCCGCTCCGCATAGCCAGGAATGTCTGAAGCTGTTGCAGGAATACGTGCAAGTTCGTTTGGATTTCACTCAGAAGATTCCTTCGCCGCTCGCCTTGAAGGCCGCGCTTGCCCAATCGAATGACATTCAAGAAGCGCTTTGGCTCAATGAGTTGATTGACGATCACGAGAAGCGCCTGATTGCCCTGATCAGCGGCGTGCCGACGATCGTCCTGGTCGTCCTCTACGCGATTGCGCTCGTCGCGAGTGCCTTTTCGGGATATGCGGCAGGGATCGAAGCACAGCGGTCGAGAGGACCGATGTACGTCGCTATGGCGCTTTTCATCGCTGTCATTCTCCTGATTCAAGATCTGGATAGGCCTACGGGCGGCTTTATCACGGCAAGCCAGCAGCCTATGCAGGATGTCGCCGCCACCATCGCGACTTATGGCGAGTAGGCCCCGTTCCGCCGCGAGCGTTAGCATCGACCGATGAAGGGCGCTCATGGCGCTGTCACGAGGACGTCACGTCTTAAAGCCATGCTTTCCGAAGGTTAAATATTTCATATGGAGAGGTTTATGGCTTCTTCCGCATCCAAAATTGCAGAGCACCATAAGAGCGCTGCCGAACATCACGAGGCCGCCGCGCAACACCATCGCGAAGCAGCCAAACACCAGGAAGCCGGAGCGACTGAAAAAGCGGCCCATCATGCGATGATAGCGCGCGGCCATGCCAGGCAGGCTGATCACCACACGGATGAAGCCGCGAAAGCCCACGCCAAGGATTACATCAAAAACAGGAAGTAGTTTTAGCTAGGGGGACGGTCCCAGCGTAGCTCTGGAACAGCGGCTCTCATCGATGTTCTGCTGATCATCGGCATCATCGCTGCGGTTCTGCTCGCGGACCAGGTTGAGAGCATCGAACTGAGGTGCGCGATCGGCGCGCGATTACGCCTCCAGCCATGCCGCGTCGACGCTCGATAGCGACGCTCGCCATGATGATGTCATGCGAGATCTCTTTTCGCTTCTGGTTGGCGATATCAAACGCGCCCTCGATCATTTCGGCCAGCGGCGTTTTCAAATGCCGCTGACAGCCGCGGAAGAAGCTTCAGGCTTTCATCATGAACGCGGGGCTGCCGTTCCCGCGCCGCGAGGTGGCTCGGGCATCGCGGGGCCGGCGCCAAGGGGCGGCGCTGCCGCCAGCCCCTCGGTTGATTGAAAGGTCAGCTGCGAGCCGACTTCTGGACAGCATCCCCGATCAGCTTGTGAAGCTGCTGTGTCTGCTCGGTATAAGCCTGCATCTGATCTTGCGCGAAACGGGTCTGTAGCGTCAAAATGTCCTGCAAGTTCTGGGCCTTGGTGATTTTCTCAACAAGCGAGAAAGCTGAATCAGCGTTCTGCTTCGCCATGGCTACGGCGCGGTCCTGCACATCCTTGAAGCCCGAGGCTACAGGGTTTGAGGGCATCGCGCCCGCCCAGGCGCCCATGGCTTTGGTCACGAAATCCGTGAGCTGGTCATAAGCAGCGTGCGCCTGCTTCATATTCTGTTCGGCGAGATCACGCATCGTCTGCGGTATTTCAAAGGGGTTGTCGGCCATGGGGTCCTCCTCGACTGGGGCTTGAACAGTGGAAACATAAGATTAAAAGGCGCCAGTAACAATGGCGTGAGCGCGCTTAACCGAAGCCATCGGCGGAGCAATCGAGCAATGACGCCGTTAGGGGCTATCGCGACCTTGATCACTCATCCTCAAGCAGGCGCTCGACGCACTCTTGGAGGCCGACTTGCCAGTCAGGCAGTCTGACGCCGAAGGTCTGTTCCAGCTTCGAGCAATCGAGCTGAGAATTTGGCGAGCGATGCGAACGTGTTACATATTCGGTGGAGGTTATCGCATCGAGGCTGGCGCAAAGCCCCGAAAGCTGCTCGGCTTTAGCGAGAACCTCGCGGGCAACGTCGTACCAGGTCGCCGTCCCAGCGCCGGCAGCGTGGTAAACGCCCCAATTTATATCGTCGCGGGGTTTTGACGTCAGATACGCGGCGACTTCAAGAACTGCGTCGACCAGGTGAGGGGCGTAGGTTGGATTGCCATATTGATCGTTGACAACCTTTAGCGGCATCCCCAACTGGGCGCGCTGCAGAATATTGCTCACGAAGCAGCGGCCATAGGGGCTATGGATCCATTCCGTTCTCAGAATGATATGCTTCGGATTGGCCCTCTGCACTTCGACTTCCCCGGCAAGCTTCGATTTTCCGTAGATGGTTGAGGGGCGCGTCTGGTCTGTCTCGACATAGGCGGATCCTTTGCGTCCGTCGAACACGTAACTCGTTGAAATGTGGATGATCGGAACGTCTCGCCGGGCGGCAGCCTCGGCCAGGAGCCGCGCTCCGGCCGAGTTGAGCGCAAAAGCCAGCTCCGGCTCGCCTTCGGCCCCATCAACATCGGTATAGCCTGCCAGATTGATCAAAACGTCGGGCTGGATGTCGCCCAAGGCTCTTTCGACGCTTCGGGGTTCGCAAATATCAAGCCCGGGCCGGCCGATCGCAAAAGCCGAGATGTCCTCGCGCCCGGGCGCGGTTTGCATAAAAGCGCTTGCGATTTGTCCATGCCAGCCGGCAGCAAGTATTCGCATCACGTGTCTCGAAGCGTTGCAGGGCTCCCGGCCTGTTACAAGAAGGAGGCCCTGCGTGTCAATAAACATGCCTCCGGTTGAGGCTGGATCAACCCGCCTTTCATCGGAATCGATAAAAGGCGGAAACGCCGATCCATTTTAAAGTGCTAGAGCGGCCCGCGTCCAAATGGGCGCGGCTGCTCTAAGCATCCTCTTTGGCTTCGATTTGCAAGGCTTGCCTGATGCGGTGAAGCAATGCCTCGACGTTGACAAGGACAACGCCATAACGAAGGGCATCCGCTTCGATTTTCTTGCCAGCGGCTTTGTATGCGGCCTCACCGGAGTTGACACTTAGGCCATAGTCCTTGGCCGCGCCAAGATATCCAAGTTCGAAAAGCCAATCATCGGCATCCCACACTTGGCGCTGTTGATCCCACCATCGCGCGGCGCGGAGGAGGTTTTCAACTTCAGCGCTGGCTTCGCTGCCATAGTTCGAGTCGTCCCAATCCATGGATTGCCAGGCCGCAACGCGTGCAAGCAGCGGATGAAGGCGTTCCGCGAGTGCTTCAATCGCGGCAACATCCGGGATCGCATACGATCCCGGATCGAGAACTCGCGCTCCATGCGCAAGTGGTTCCGCTCTGCTCATTCGCGGGAATCCCATTTCGGCCGCTCTGGCGATGGCAAGCCTGCAGCACCGCGTGACTGTCTCCTCTTAATTCGAGCTCCAAATATGGAATACGATCTGGCCCGCCGAGGACTGCGTCCTTGCCGGCTTTAATTTCGATTTTCATTATTCCGTTCCTCGATCTAACCGATGGATGTTGCGTTAAAGCGCATGACGGCGGGCTCAATTTCGTCTTTGAACATGTCGAGCATGTGAATGCCTGATGGATGTCCTCACTCTTTGCCGAGAAACCCGGCTGTAGCCATTGACCAGCCCTGGAACTTTGGCGATCTCTAGCGACGAGCAGAAATCATTTCGCGAGGCTTTGCCCCATGGAACGCGCCGCCGAATTGCTGATGCCGGCCGGGTCGCTGGAAAAGCTGAAGGTTGCTATCCTGTACGGCGCCGACGCTGTTTACCTGGGAACGCCGGATCTGTCGCTACGCACGCGATCGAACTTTACACTGGACGAAGTTCTGGAAGGCGTTGCCTTCGCCCACGCCCATGCCAAGCGCGCTTATCTAACCCTAAACCTGTTCTCGCACAACCGCGATATCGAAAAACTGCCGGAATACGTGCAAACCATTCGCGAGGCCGGACCGGACGGGGTTATCGTCGCCGATCCCGGCGTTTTCAATTTCGTCAAGAAAGCCGCGCCCGAGCTGGAGCTACACATCTCCACGCAGGCCAATGTGTGTTCGTGGCTTTCGCTGCAATTCTGGGAGTCGCTCGGCGCGAAGCTCGTCGTCCTCGCGCGCGAAGTGTCGTTCGATGAACTGAAGGACATCCGAGCCAGGTGCCCGAACATCAAGCTCGAAGCCTTCATCCACGGCGCAATGTGCATGACGTACTCGGGGCGCTGCCTCCTGTCGAACTATCTCACGGAACGTGGCGCGAACCAGGGCAACTGCACAAATTCCTGCCGGTGGAATTATAGGGTCAAGGTGCGCTTGAAGGACGGCTCGCTGCAAGACATCGAGCTGAATGACGAGACAAGACAGCTCTTCGATTTCTTCCTCGAAGAAGAGAACCGGCCCGGTCAATTGATGGCGATAGAGGAAGACGAGCGCGGGTCCTACATCCTGAACGCCAAGGATCTCTGCCTGATGCCGCGATTGAACGAGTATCTCGCGCTGGGCTTGGACTCCTTGAAAGTGGAGGGACGCAACCGCAGCGCCTATTACGTAGCGGTCACGGCGCGCGCCTACCGCATGGCCATCGACGATTGGCGACGCGACCCTTCTCACTGGCTGCCCGACGCTTATATGCGCGAACTCGCGACCATCCCGAACCGGGGCTACTCGCTCGCCTTTCACGATGGGAAGCTCACGCATCACGCGCATAATTTCCAGGACACGCACACGCTCGCAGCCTGCGAATATGCAGGCATGATAGTTGATGTCACCGACGATGCCTTCCTGCTCGCCGTCAAGAACCGCCTGGAGATGGGCGACGTTCTGGAATTCGTGCCCTACACGACGCGCGAGCCGCTTCTCCTGCGCATCTACGAATTCGAGGATGTCCGGCACGGGCGCAGAACGACGGTGGAGGGCATCAACGCCGGGCAAAAGCCCGTTATCCGCATTCCGTTCGCCTGGTTTCACGAGGAGGATGCAAGGAGCCTGAGCCATGACTTTCCGGCTTATACCGTTGTTCGCAGGGAACAGCCCCTCACCCGGGAGGCTTGGGCGCGGCTCAAGCTCGACCGCGCCGCGCAAGCTGCGGAATCCGGGCAAGCAGCCGAAGACGATTATCAGGAGAAACGCGAAGGGCTCATCGCGGCGCTTCGGGCCGGACAGGACGGCGTTACCTTCCGCACCCCGCGCATGGGCGTCGAGGGCTGCTGCGGACGCGGGTGCAACGGCTGCCTGCATTTCTGGAACGAGCCGCGCTATGCCCGCGCCCGTCACCTTCTGCGATCCAAAAGGCAAGGCGTGATGCTCTCGGATGCTGAGGCCCGGGAAGCCAAAGAGGCTGCTAAAGGGCTGCCGGCCTAGCGAGCCGCCGCCCCGATTTGCTCATGCCGCGCAGGTTTGCAAGGCGCTTCGCCCTAAGGCATAATTATAAGAAAAAACTCTCCTTATGAGCACTTCAGGGGGCTGGCCTACTTAGACTGCAACCACTCCATGAGCGTTCCGGCTGTACTTGCGTAGGAGAATAAGATGACATCAGAACCCGACACGCATCTCTTTTCAAATTGGGCGAAGGAGCGCCTCGATGAGATAGACGCGACCTTGGCCACGCTACAATCGCGCGTCAATACGCTCCAAGCGGACACGAAACAGCAGGCTGAGAAAACCATCGCAGAAATACGCGCCCAGCAACACGTCTTCCAGGAGATGCTTAAAAAGCAAACGGAGGAAGGCACAGCGAACTGGACAGGTTTGATGCGCGGGCTGGAATCGAACTGGGCTTCCTTCGAAACCCTCGTGCAGAAATACTTGAACGTGACTTGGAAAGATGCCCAACATTTACAGGAGACGTTTGCGGCCAGGGCTGAGGCTCAGCGGAAGGCGTGGCAGGAAGCGCTGGAATCCTTGAGGGGAACAGCCAACACCTTCGCTGCTGCGCATAAGAAAGATGCCGAGGAGGCTCTCGATCAGCTGAAAGTGGCGGCTGAAACGGCCAAAGCCAAGCTTGAGATCCAGCAGAAGGCAGGTGTCGAGTCGTGGGATGCCTTGAAGACCGCGCTCGAGGAAAGCCGGGCGGCATTCGACAAGGCGACCCATAAAGTGATCGAAAGCTTCAAGAAAACGGCTTAAAGCGTGTTGCGTAACTGGAACCGATGTCATTCATGACCGGGCTTGACCGGGCTTGAGCGGCTATCAAGTTTCGAAATCCAAAGAGATGGAATTTGTTATCCTGGATGGCCGCCTCGGAGGGCTGCCATCCAGGGGCTCGAATTTCGAGACGCTCTAGGCCCTGCGGTATTGTGGCCCCTCATTAGCGGCCACCTCGATAAACCTTGTGCTCCTAAATTCTGCTTTAGGCGGACAGCAGGCAGGAGTTCGCGGATCGCCGAGATATTGCGAGCGTATTCGCCGCCCTTGAACACGGCGGAGCCTGCGACGAGAACGTTGGCGCCCGCGGCAGCAAGGGCAGGGGCTGTCTCCGGCGTCACGCCGCCATCAACCTCAAGGTCAATGCCACGCCCTTCTATCATTCTGCTGATCCGGCGGACTTTCTCCACCTGCGATGGGATGAAGGCTTGCCCGCCGAAGCCGGGGTTGACACTCATCACAAGGATCAGGTCGATCCTGTCGAGGACATATTCGATGACGCTTTCGGGCGTGCTTGGATTGAGCGAAACGCCAGCTTTCTTCCCAAGCCCGCGGATCACCTGAAGTGAACGGTCAAGATGAGGGCCTGCCTCGGCATGGATCGTTATAATGTCGGATCCTGCCTTTGCGAACGCTTCCAGATAAAGATCAACGGGCGAGATCATGAGATGCACGTCGAGGATTTTCTTCGTCCAGGGGCGGATGCACTCGACGAGGCGCGGCCCGAAGGTGATATTCGGGACGAAATGGCCGTCCATGACATCGACGTGAACCCAGTCGCATCCGGCGTCATCGATTGCGCGCACCTCCTCACCGAAACGGGAGAAATCGGCAGATAAAATCGAAGGGGCGATCAGGACGGACCGGCTCATAATTAACCTATGGGTTTGCTGGAGTGAAGTTGAAGACGCGGCTTGCCAAGATATCCTCAGCTGAGATTTCCGACAATTCTTTAGCCGACAAAGGGCCGGTCGACGAGGCAAAGATGCGGTTCGCCTGACGCAAACGCGAGCGGTCGAGTGCGTTGCGGATCGAGCGCGCGTTCGCGAAATGCGGCTGCTCGCGGCGCTTCGCGATGTAATCCGTCAGCGCCTCGCGAGCTTCGGGCGCCAGATGATAATTCTGAGTTGCCAGCATCATCTCGGCGATCTGCAAAAGCTCCGCATCCGAATAATCGGGGAACTCGATATGGTGTGCGATGCGGCTGCGGAAGCCTGGATTGGTCGAGAAGAACTTGTCCATCCTGTCTTCATAGCCGGCCAGGATCACGACCAGGTCGTCGCGCTGGTTCTCCATGATCTGCAACAGGATTTCGATGGCTTCCTGGCCGTAATCGCGCTCGTTTTCGGCGCGGTGCAGGTAATAGGCTTCGTCGATGAACAGAACGCCGCCCATCGCCTTCTTGAGAATTTCTTTCGTCTTCGGCGCCGTGTGGCCGATATATTGGCCGACGAGGTCGTCGCGCGTTACGGAGACGAGATGTCCTCGCCGAACATAGCCAAGCCGGTGCAGAATATCGGCCATCCTGAGCGCAACCGTCGTCTTGCCAGTGCCGGGATTGCCGGTGAAGCTCATGTGCAGGGTTGGCGTATCGTGTGCGAGGCCGAGACGTTTTCTCGCCCGCTCGACGAGCAGCAAAGCTGCAATTTCGCGGATGCGGGTTTTGACCGGCTTCAGTCCGACAAGCTCGCGATCGAGCTGGTCGAGAACCTCGGCCACCCCTGATTCTTCATACTCGCGGCGAAGATCGACTTTCTCCTCGCCCTTGTTTTGTATCTCGTTAAGGTCCGTTGCCAGGCTCAATTCTCATTCTCCTATTGGACCGAAACCTTGTTCATTTCTCTCATACAGGCAGATAAAACACTACGCCTCCCTCTCGCCCAGGAGGAAAGGGCTTTGAGGGAGGACTTGGTGACGTTTCAATGCTGCCGCAAGGCAATGACGCTAATAGCGTTGCCCAGCGGGTTTATTGGTCGCGTAGGGCTTCGTCGTATAGCGGATATTCCGTCCATCCACTTCCTGCCGCGCGAGGTCGAAGCCGGGCTCTTCCTTCGGCCGGTTTACGATGAACGAAAGCCTGATGGATTCCCATCCGTGGGTCGAGTCGGAGGCGGAGATGCGGATATAGCGATCGCCATAGGTCTTGCGGCAGGCCGCGAGCTCCGTCAGGGCCGCGGCTGCGTCCTTGATGTCGAACATCGGTAAGCCCCACATCTCCCAGTAGGTGTTACGGGGATGCGGGTCGTCGGTGAACTCGATGTTCACGGCCCAACCATTTCCGATGCAGTACTGGATTTGTCTCGCGATCTGCTCGTCGGTCAGATCGGGCAGGAATGAGAACGTTCCTTGTGTCACACGCATTGATTTGTCTCCACTTTCGCCTCTCGCTTGGGGAGAGGCCGGCTGCTCGCAGCCGGATGAGGGGTATCGGTTTCAGGCGAGGGGACTTGCCCCTCACCCCAGCCCTCTCCCCATGGGAGAGGGACAAAGGAAGTTACTCGGCCGCAGTCGGGACGGGGACGAAGTCTGGAGTGTCGGTTGACGTGTAGTCGAACGTCACATCGCCCCAGGTATCGAGCGCTTGCTTGAGCGGCAAGCAGTGCCGGGCAGCCTCCTGCAGGATCTGCGGGCCCTCTGCGAGATAGTCGCGGCCTTCGTTGCGGGCGAAGATCATGGCTTCGAGCGCCACGCGGTTCGCGGTTGCGCCTGCCTGGATGCCCATCGGGTGGCCGATGGTGCCGCCGCCGAACTGGAGGACCGTATCCTCACCGAGATAATGGATGAGCTGATGCATCTGCCCCGCGTGGATGCCGCCGCTCGCCACCGGCATGACCTTTGCGAGAGATCCCCAGTGCTGGTCGAAGAACACGCCATGCGCAAGGTTCGTAGGAACGAAGTCCTCGCGGAGGATGTCGTAGAAGCCAGCCGTGGTCAGCGGATCGCCCTCGAGCTTGCCGACGACGGTGCCCGCATGGATGTGATCCACGCCCGCAAGCCGCATCCACTTCGAGATCACCCGGAAGGACACGCCGTGCGACTTCTGTCGCGTATAGGTGCCGTGGCCGGCCCTGTGGAGGTGAAGGATCATGTCGTTGTCGCGCGCCCATTTCGAGATGGACTGGATGGCCGTATAGCCGATCACGAGGTCGATCATGACGATGACGCTGCCCAACTCCTTGGCGAAGTCGGCGCGCTTGTACATCTCTTCCATGGTTCCCGCGGTGATGTTCAGGTACGTGCCCTTCACCTCACCCGTCTCGGCCTGCGCCTTGTTCACGGCTTCCATGCAGTACAGGAAGCGCTCGCGCCAATGCATGAAGGCCTGAGAGTTGATGTTCTCGTCGTCTTTCGTGAAGTCGAGGCCGCCTTTCAGCGCTTCGTAAACGACGCGCCCATAGTTACGGCCCGAAAGACCGAGCTTCGGCTTCACCGTAGCGCCGAGGAGCGGGCGGCCGAACTTGTCGAGACGCTCACGTTCGACAACGATGCCCGTCGGCGGGCCAGCGAATGTTTTCACGTAGGCGACCGGGAACCGCATGTCTTCAAGGCGCAGCGCCTTCAGAGGCTTGAAGCCGAAAACGTTGCCGATGATGGATGCCGTGAGGTTGGCAATCGAACCGCCCTCAAACAAATCGAGGTCATAGGCGATATAGGCGAAATATTGGCCGGGCGAGTTCGGCACCGGATCGACGCGATAGCACTTAGCGCGATACTTTTCGCAAGCCGTGAGCCGATCGGTCCATACCACGGTCCAGGTTGCCGTCGAGCTTTCGCCCGCGACGGCGGCGCTGGCCTCGATGGGGTCGACGCCATCCTGCGGCGTCACACGGAAAAGCGCGATAAGATCAGTCTCTTTCGGCTGATACTCGGGCTCCCAATACCCCATTTTCTTGTATGACATCACGCCCGCTTTGTAGCGGTCCTTACCCTTGACCGTTTCAGATTTGTCATTCATGGGGTTCACCTTCCTTCACACTTGTCTTGTTTTTTCATGAATGGCCGGTCGCCCGGCCACGCCTCATCCGATGAGTTTCTTTGCTGCGGCAACGGCGGCTTCCGCCGTGATGCCAAAGTGTTTGTAGACCTGCGCTGCAGGCCCAGATGCCCCAAACCCGTTCATGCCGATAAAGACTCCATTTTCGCCGATCCACCGGTCCCAGCCGAAACCGGATGCGGCTTCGATAGCGACGCGCGGAGCAGTTCCCAGAACCTTTGCCCGGTAGTCCGCGGGTTGCTGCTCGAACAGTTCCCAGCACGGCATCGAAACGACAGCCGCCTTGATGCCTTCCGCCTTCAACTTCTCGGCCGCGTCAACCGCAAACTCGATTTCGGAACCCGTCGCGAGGAACGTCACATCCCGCTTTCCGTCGGTGTCGCGGAGAACGTACGCGCCTTTAGCAGTCAGGTTCTCGCTCGGCTCGAGACGCACGGCGGGCAGGTTCTGCCGCGAGAGCACCAGCGCCGAGGGCGTTTTCCGCGAAGCGAGCGCAATCTCATAGGCTTCCGCCGTCTCGACCGCGTCCGCTGGGCGGAACACTTGAAAGTTGGGCGTCGCGCGCATAATCGCCAGATGCTCGATGGGCTGGTGCGTGGGTCCATCCTCCCCGACGCCGATCGAGTCGTGCGTCAGGACGTAGATCACGCGCAGGCCCATCAGAGCCGAAAGCCGGACGCCGCCGCGCATGTAATCCAGGAACACGAGGAACGTTCCGCCGTAAGGCACGAAGCCGCCATGAAGCGCGATGCCGTTCATCGCCGCGGCCATGCCATGCTCACGGATACCGTAGTGGATGTACCGGCCCGAGAAATCGCCCGGCTTTACGGACTTCATGCCCTTCGTGACGGTGTAGTTCGAATGCGTGAGGTCCGCCGAGCCGCCGATCGTCATATCGGTTGCGTCGTTGATGACCTGCAGCACCATCTCAGACGACTTGCGGGTCGCGAGCTTCGGCTTTTGCGCGATCATCTCGGCTTTGAACGCGTTCAGCTTTTCGGTGACCACGGCCGGGATGTTCCCGCTCAGCATTTGCTCGAAGTGGCTGCGTTCGCCCTCCGGGAGGCCTTGCAGACGGGTCGTCCAGGCTGCGTGAGCGGTCTTGCCGCGCTCGCCGGCCGCACGCCACACGGAGAGAATCTGATCCGGAATGACGAAGGGCGGGTAGGGCCAGTGAAGCTGAACCCGTGCGGCTGCGATCTCTTCCTTGCCGAGCGGGCTTCCATGCGTTTTCTCGGAACCCTGCTTGTTCGGCGCGCCAAAGCCGATGATCGTTTTGCAGGCGATCAGCGAGGGCTTGTCGCTTTGCTTCGCTTTCGCAATCGCCGCCTCGACCTGCGCCGGGTCGTGGCCATCGACGCGGCAAGCGGACCAGCCGGACGCCTCGAAGCGCTTCACCTGATCGATTGAGGTCGAGAGGCTCGTCGAGCCGTCGATGGAGATCGAGTTGTCGTCGAACAGCACGATCAGCTTGTTCAGCTTGAGGTGGCCCGCAAGATCGATCGCCTCATGGCTGATCCCTTCCATGAGGCAGCCATCGCCAACCAGCGCATAAGTGTAGTGATCGGCAACCGCGTCACCGAAACGCGCGTTCATGAGGCGCTCGGCAATCGCCATGCCGACAGCGGTCGAGATGCCCTGGCCAAGCGGCCCGGTCGTTGTCTCGATCCCTGGAGCGTGATCGTACTCCGGATGCCCGGCGGTGATGCTGCCAAGCTGACGGAAGTGTTTCAGCTGATCGACCGTCATCTCCGGATAACCCGTGAGATACAGCAACGAATAGAGCAGCATGGAGCCGTGGCCGGCCGAAAGAACGAAGCGGTCGCGGTCGGGCCATTGAGGTGCGCTCGCGTCGAACTTCAGAAATTTGGTGAAGAGCACCGTGGCGACATCGGCCATGCCCATCGGCATACCCGGATGCCCGGAGTTCGCGGCCTCCACCGCATCCATCGACAACGCGCGGATCGCGTTGGCCATCTCGCGGATGGAGGGCGTCGCGCCAGCTTTCGGCGCCTGATCGTGAGCGAGGTTGGTCATGTTTTTCTCTCTTTTCACGAGGCGCGGCGCTTCAGCTCGACGAGCCGGTGGATCAAGGGCGTCAGGATCAGCTGCATGGCGAGGTCCAGCTTGCCGCCCGGAATGACGATGGAGTTCGCACGGCTCATGAAGCTGTCTCCGATCATCGTCTTAAGGTAGGCGAAGTCGATCCCGCGCGGGTTCTTGAACCGGATCACAACCATCGACTCGTCCGGGGTCGGAATCCAGCGGGCGGTGAAGGGGTTCGAGGTATCGACCGTCGGTACGCGCTGGAAGTTGACGTCCGTCTCGCTGAACTGCGGGCAGATGTAGTTGACGTAATCGGGCATGCGGCGAAGGATGGTTTTTGTGACGTCCTCCGCCGTGTATCCGCGTGCTGCCCGGTCACGGTGAAGTTTCTGCGTCCACTCGAGATTGATCACGGGCACGACACCGATCTTCAAGTCCGCGTAGCGCGCAATATTGACCTTGTCCGTGACAACAGCGCCGTGCAGCCCTTCGTAGAAGAGGACGTCGCTTCCCTCAGGCAAGTCCTCCCACTCCGTGAAAGTTCCCGCTGGCGCGCCATACTTTTCTTCCTCGGAACTGTCGTGGATGTAATGGCGCGTCTTGCCCTTGCCGGTCGACCCATAGGAGCGGAACGTTTCCTCAAGCTCATCAAGAAGGTTTGCCTCCGGTCCAAAGTGGCTAAAGTGGGAGTTACCCTTAGCCTGCTCCTCGGACATGACCTTCTTCATAGAAACACGGTCGTAGGTGTGAAACGCGTCGCCCTCGATGGAGGCGGCGGTGACGCCTTCGCGGCGAAAAATCTGCTCGAATGTGTGCTTGACCGTCGATGTGCCAGCGCCCGATGAGCCCGTGACCGAGATGATGGGGAATTTTTGTGACATTGGGTTAGCCTACTGAGCGGAAGAGACCGCGCTGCGAAAACAGAGGTGAATGATCGCCGAGGGTGTGAGGGTCGCGATAGTAGTGCGTCACTTCATCGACTTCGGTCTTTGAGCCGAAAATGAGGGGAACGCGCTGATGGAGGGACAAAGGTTCGATGTCCATCATCCGCTGGGTCCCGGTCGTGCAAGCTCCGCCGGCCTGTTCCATGATCATCGCGATCGGGTTGGCTTCATACAGGAGGCGCAAGCGGCCGCTCGTATAGCCCTTCCGGCCGTCGGCCGGATAAATGTAGATTCCACCGCGAACAAGGATGCGGAAGGCGTCCGCAACAAGCGACCCGATCCAGCGCGTGTTGAAATCCTCTTTGCGCGGGCCGTCCGCGCCGAGCGTGCAATCGAGGACGTAGGCCTTTATAGCGTCGTCCCAATGCCTGAAGTTGGACGAGTTCACTCCGTATTCGCGTGTTACGGACGGAACCTGAACGTTCTCCTTCACGAGCACGAATTCGCCGTTCCTTGGGTCAAGCCAGAATTTATGCGTGCCTTCGCCAAGGGTCAGCACCATTCCCGTTTGCGGACCATAGATGACGTAGCCTGCCGCAAGCTGATTACGGCCTGGCTGAAGAAGCGGCGAGACGCTTTTCGAGGGCAGGATCGAGAAAATGGTGCCGATCGAGACGTTGGTGTCGATATTGGACGAACCGTCGAGGGGATCGATATTGACCACGATCGGAGCGCCCGGGTTAAGCAGCACGGCCTTTTCGTCCTCTTCGGAGCCCATCCAGGCAACGGGGGAAGACTTCAGCGCGTCGGTAACGATCTTGTTGGCGAGGAAATCCAGCTCTTTTTGGGTGTCCCCATCGGAGTGGTCGCCGCGCTTTGACGCCATGTCGCCTGCCAGAGGCCCCAGCGCGACGATCTGCGCAACTTCGACGCAGGCCTTGGCGAGGTTCCTAACCGTATCGGCTATTGCGCGACGTTGCGTATCGTCGCCCGCCCAGTCCGCCAAATGCTCACGCAATGTGGCATAAACGCCCATGCCGTTTACCTCCCTTGTCGGTCATTGACACGACGTTATTCTTATCTCATCACGCGGTCGTGCCCGACAACTTTTTGCAGTATGGGCAGCGCTCAGCAGAAAGTAAATTTTAATTTCTTTTCCGTTTGATTAATTTTTTCTAATGGCATATCTTGGTTGAGTGAGAAACGTAACCCTGAAACATTTCCGTGTTCTCTCCGCCGTCACGAAAATGGGATCGATGGCGGGAGCAGCGCGACGGCTGAATGTCACACCCCCCGCGATCACCGTGCAGATCCAGCAGCTTGAGCAGTCCGTTGGGCTGCCCCTCGTGGAACGCATCGGTGACAAGACCACTCCGACGGAAGCAGGCGAAATCATCCTTAGGACGGCACACCGCATCGAGGCGCTGCTTGCCGAGTGCGCGGGCGAAATAGCTCAGCTGAAGGGCATCGAGGGCGGCAGGGTCGAGGTGGGCGTCGTCAGCACCGCGAAATATTTTGCGCCCAAAGCATTGTCCACCTTTCGCCACCGGCATCCGGGCGTGGATGTACGGCTTTCGGTCGGAAACAGGCAGGAAACCATCCGCGCCCTTCGGGATTTGGAACTTGACCTCGTCATCATGGGGCGTCCGCCGGAGAACCTCGATCTTGAAGCCGGGGTGCTCGGCGATCATCCCCATATCATCGTGGCGCCAGCCGGGCATTCTCTCGCCGGGTCGAAATTGACCATAGCCGACCTTGCAAGCGAAACTTTTTTTGTTCGCGAGCCTGGGTCCGGTACGCGGCTTCAGATGGAGCGCCTGTTCGAGCAGGCCGACTTCGATCCGATCGTCGGAATGGAAATCGGCTCCAATGAAACGATCAAGCAGGCCGTGATCGCGGGTCTCGGCATCGCGTTCATTTCGGCGCATACCGTTGCCTACGAGATCGGGGATGGCCGGTTGATTATGCTCGATGTCGAGGGGCTGCCGATGGTGCGGGAGTGGTATGTCGTGCGGCTCAGGGATAAGGCAGTGATGCCGGCTAGCCAGGCGATGTGGACGTTCCTCTCGAAAGAAGGACAGCAATTCCTTCCCCAACCCGTCTCAAGCCCAAGAAAATCACTCTGAAAGCAACGGCCGGAGTGCCGATGCTTCGCGGCAGGTTCACTCTCATGCGAGACGATAGGCATGAGGAAAACACCATGATAGTAACCGCGCCCGATCTTTGGTGGGAGAGGCTCAGGAAGCGCGACACGCCGGAAGGCGGAAGTTTCGTTTATGGGGTGGTGACAACGGGCGTTTATTGCCGCCCCGGCTGCCCTTCCCGCCTGCCGCGCAAGGAAAACATCCGGTTTTTCACATCGGGGGAGGAGGCAAAGCGGGCAGGCTTTCGCCCTTGCCAGCGCTGCCAGCCGGACGGGGCGTCCCTTGCGGAGCGTCATGCGGAAGCCGTCTCCAAAGCTTGTGCTCTGATCGAGGCGGCGGAAGGCAAGCCGGATTTCGACGCGATCGCGAAGGCCGTTGACATGAGCCGCCACCACTTCCATCGCATTTTCAAGCAAACAACCGGCGTAACGCCCGGGGCCTATGTCAACGCGCTTCGCAGGGCTCGCGCGCTGGACGAACTTGCGCGAACGGTAACGGTAACGGAAGCGATCTACGGCGCGGGCTACAGCTCGTCCAGCCGCTTTTACGAGACGTGCGCCCCTCGGCTTGGCCTGAAGCCCAGCGCGTTCGCAAAAGGAGGAGCCGGCGAGGTCATCCGGTTCGCAGTGGGCGAATGCTCGCTCGGCAGCATCCTTGTGGCCGCTACCGCGCAAGGGATTTGCGCGATCGAATTGGGCGATACCCCCGAACCTCTCGTCGAAGCGTTGCAGGATCGCTTTCCCAATGCCGAACTTAAAGGCGGCGACGTGGACTTCGAGAGCGTCGTGGCGCAGGTTATCGGTCTTGTCGAAGAACCGAGGCGCGCTTTCGATCTGCCGCTCCACGTTCGCGGAACCGCGTTCCAGCAGAAGATCTGGGAGATTCTGCGAAGCATTCCGCCGGGCGAGACCATGACCTATGCCGAGGTTGCCGCCAAAGCTGGCTGCCCGAGCGCGGTCCGGGCCGTCGCGAGCGCCTGCGCCGCCAACAGGCTTGCCGTTGCAATCCCGTGCCATCGTGTGGTGCGGACTGGAGGCGCTCTCTCCGGCTATAGATGGGGTGTCGGCCGCAAGGCAGCCCTTCTTAAGCGCGAGGGAGCGCTATGAGCGCCTCGCGCACTCGGATTTCATTGATTTTGGGCGGGGCGCGATCCGGCAAGAGCGCCTTTGCCGAGAAACTCATCCGCGCTTTGCCCGCCCCTTGGATTTACTGTGCAACGGCGCAGGCCCTCGACGATGAGATGCGCGATCGCATTGCGCATCATCGGGCAAGACGGGCGGAGGGATGGATCACGCTCGAAACGCCACTCAGTCTGGCCGAGGCCGTGGCCGCTCATACGCACCCGGTCCTGGTCGACTGCCTCACGCTTTGGCTGACGAACATCATGCTGGCGGACCGGGACGTGCCAGCCGAGAGCGCAAAATTGCTCGCCGCCGTGGAAGCCTCGAAAGCGCCTGTCGTTTTCGTCTCGAACGAGGTGGGACTCGGCATCGTGCCTGATAACAAACTGGCTCGCGAGTTTCGTGACCATGCCGGGCGGCTCAACCAGGACGTCGCCAAAATCGCGAGCCACGTGGTCTTCATGGCCGCGGGTTTGCCCATGTTGCTGAAGGATGAGTGACATGAATATGACATTCTCTGGGTAGGCGGAGCGGCGAGGAGCTGAAACGGTGTTCGGAAAGACGGCTTCATTGGCGCACGACATCGACGCGCGGTTCTATGAACGCGGCGGCCGCCTCGACGTGGCGCGGGAGGTTTATCCGGATGCGCCGGAGCCGTGGATCGACCTGTCAGCCGCCATCAGCCCCTGGAGCCACCCCTTTCCCGCCCTGTCCGGCAGCGAGATGCACCGCTATCCTGACGCGGCGGCGTTGCGCAGGCTTGCGGATACGGCGCGCAGGGCTTATCGAGCGCCCTCCGTCGCCGATGCCGTCCCCGTGCCGGGAGTGAACGTAGGATTGAGCATCCTGCCCTGGCTTTTCCGGGAGCCGAAGCGGGTGGCGATCCTGGCCCCCAATCACGCTGGCCATGCTGCGGCCTGGGAGGCGGCGGGGCATTCTGTTTCGCAAATCGAATCTCTGGACCAGTCCGGCAAGGCGGCCATCCTCATCGCCGTCAACCCCAGTCACGGTGATGGCCGCTTTGTCCCGCATGCTGAGCTTGCCGCAGCGTTGCAACCGCTGAAACGGCGTAACGGACTGCTCATTGTCGACGAAACCTTCGCCGACGGGGACGAGAGCCATTCACTCCTGCCGGAAGTGGGCCGCCTCGACTATACGCTCGTCTTGCGGTCTCTCGGCGAGTTCTACGGGGCAGCCGGTATCGGGCTCGGATTTGCCATCACGTCGCATCCGATCGCTGAACGGCTCAGGGCGGCGTTGGGGCGCCGACCCGGTTTCGGCGCAGGCGCTGGCTTTCGGGGAGGCGGCGCTTTCGAGCGCGGCCTGGGCTCAGTCTCAACGGTCGCGGCTGAAGCAGGCCGTGAGCGAGCTGGACGCGGTGCTGGAGGCCGCGTCGCTTCACATTCTGGGCGGGACTGCGCTGTTTCGGCTGGTGGCGTCCACGGCAGCCAGTGAGCTTTTCACTCGCCTTGCATCGCAAGGCATCTTGACGCGGCCATTCAAGGATCGCAATGCCTTGCGTTTCGGACTGGCAAACGGTGAGGAAGAATTGTCGCGCATCCGCCAAGCTTTACACACTTCGTGAGTGATGTCGTGAGCTTGACGCGGCAGCGCTTCAGGAAAAGACGCGCCGTCACTTGAGGGGTGCGATTCAGGCTCTTCCCGCGCGGCGACTTCAGCTCCACTCATCTAACTGCTTTTGACGTCCCCAATCGAACACAGCCGAGTGTGAGGGAATAACTGGCCCGTCACAGCCGTTCTTATCCAAAGCAGCATGTTGCCCCACATAATGTGCTGCTTAAAGAGGCGGCAAGCTCAAAGCATGCCGTCTCTTTTTTGCTGCCGCCGGCGCTTGACCGGCGTGCGGCAGTGAGGGCAAAACTGCGCGGTCTCAAAGCGGAAGGAGATCGCCATGACAGCGCCTGCCTACGATCCGGACAATATTTTTGCGAAGATTTTGCGAGGGGAGGCTCCTTGCCACTTCGTGTGCGATGATCCAGACACTTTCGTTTTCATGGACATCATGCCTCGCTCGGACGGCCACGCGCTCGTGATCCCAAAGCACCCCGTGCGCAATATCCTGGACGCTCCGCAAGGGGTTCTCACCCCGTTGATCCAGATGACGCAGAAAGTGGCGATTGCGGCCAAGCAAGCTTTTGGCGCAGACGGCATGACGGTGACGCAGTTCTCGGAGCCCGCAGGCGGGCAGGTTGTGTTTCATCTCCATTTTCATGTGATCCCCCGTTATGAGGGCGTGGCCCTTCGTTCCGCAGGAGTCATGGGGGATAGCGCTCTTCTCACCGCCCACGCGGAGAAGCTCAAGGCTGCGATGGGTTGAGGTCTCACCGTCAGGATGAGAACAACCTGAGGCCGATGATCGAGCACACGAGCGTCCCGAGGAAGACGAAGCGCGGGACGCTCACCGGCTCATTGAAAAGAGCCACTCCCACAAGCAGCGTTCCCGCTGCGCCAATGCCGACCCATACGGCGTAAGCCGTTCCAAGCGGTATTTCCCCCGTGGCCTTCTGCAGCGAAAGAAAGCTCAGCGCCGCGCAGATCAAGGAAGGCCAGGCTCGGTCCAAGCCTGGAAAAGCCATCCGATAGACGCAGTGCGGTTGTGAAACCGATTTCCAAAAGACCCGCAAACAAGAGGTATGTCCAAGCCAAGATCCGAATCCCGTTTTTTCGCCAAATCCGCACATCATGCTCAAGCGCATGACATCCTGATGAATGCTCAAACGCTCGAAGCTTGAAAAAGATAGAAGGCTCGTTCACTTCAAGAGAAGTTGCGGACAGCAGGCAACGGCATCGCGATCAGGTCCCGTCATACTCGGCCCAGCAGTCCGGCGTTTCGAAGACCCTGACGGCAGCAAGGCTTGGAAGCGAGCCCTTCACGCCGTCCCAAATCCAGATCGCGATGTTTTCCGCGGTCGGGTTCTCAAGACCCGCAATTTCATTCAGATAATAATGATCGAGTTGCTTAAGCAATGGGCCGAACGCCGCCTCGATCTCAAAAAAATCGACGAGAAAACCCGATTCCGGGTCAACCTCACCCTTAAGCTGCAGCTCGACGCGGTACGAATGGCCGTGCAGGCGATAACAAGGATGAGGCTCCTTCACTCTGGGGAGGCGATGCGCCGCCTCGAACCTGAACGCCTGCATGATTTTCATTGGTCGTTTGTCCTCGCTCCTACCGGCTGCCTGAAGCGCTCTTATAACTCACAGCGAGGCGCTTCGGGCAAGAGGACCAACGGTGCTGGCGGCAGGGCGAGGCGGAGACGGAGGAGGCCGGGGCCTTCACGCTAAACGGTCGGCGTGTTCTACCGGGAAACGGGGTCGATTGCGGCCGCTTATCTTGTTGATTTGCTCGCGGCCCTTTCGGCTGGACAACCACTCCATTGCATCTTCCTCAGTGTGGAAGCAATAAGGAAGAATATGAACACGGCCCTTCCCGGCGGGAACGACGAGTTCGTAAGTACCGTCGTCCGCTATGCGTAGATAGGGTTGAGAAGACATGGGTAGTACCTCGGAGATTAGGGCAGATTGACGCCTCTAACAAACTCAAAACAAGGCAGAGTTTGCAAAGTTCCGCCACAAGTTTGACTGGACGGTAACATTTCAATCGCCCCACCGATTGTGAGTGGCATGATATTGTAAATTTTTGTTCATCTTGAGCAGAATTTGCGACAAATTTAGCTTAAATCACAATATGTGGTTTTTTTTATATTTACATTCTCCGTGCAAAATTGCGGGTCGCTTGCTGAAAGAGCAGCACACAACCTTGACCAGCACCTTTGAAGATTGCCTTGCGATAACCGCCGCGATTGCCGCCGCTTCTTTACCGTTTGGAGATCATGGCGCGGATCGTCGCGAAAGCAGAAAAACCCTTATCGCTGCCGACAAGCCTGCCGGCTCCCGGCATGCGTCGATCGATGCAACAAGGGATGTCACAGTGAGGCCCATCTCGGTGGCCGCGGCCTTGAGCTCGGCCCAGAACGCGTCCTCGAGCGTGATCGAGGTGCGATGGCCCGCAATGGTTAGCGAGCGTTTTTTTGGCAGCGCAAGGCTGGGATCGAGCGCGACTCGAACGGCGTCATGGCTCGCGGCCTTTCCTTGCAACGGCTATTCGCTGGGTTTGATCATCAGCTCCGGTTTCATCAGGGCGTTGAAGTCGTCCTCCGACACATAACCCGAGCGCCAGCGCTTCCTCACGGAGCGTCGTTCCCTTTTTGTGCGCCGTCTTGGCGATGTGCGCCGCCTTGTCATAGCCGATCTTGGGCGCGAGTGCGGTCACGAGCATGAGCGAGCGCTCCAGCAACTCGGCCACGCGTTTCTCGTTGACGACGATGCCGGTGACGCAATTGTCGGTGAAGCTCCTGGCCGCGTCCCCGATGAGCCGGATCGATTGCATAAGATTGCAGATGATGACGGGCTTGAAGACGTTGAGCTCGAAATGGCCCTGACTGCCTGCGATGGTGATCGTCACGTGATTGCCCATCACTTGCGTGCAAACCATGGTCAGGGCCTCGCACTGCGTCGGATTCACCTTGCCCGGCATGATCGAAGAGCCCGGCTCGTTTTCCGGAAGGGAGATTTCCGCCAAGCCTGAGCGCGGTCCCGATCCCATGAGGCGGATGTCGTTGGCGATCTTGAACAGGCTCGCAGAAAGCGCATTCAGCGCGCCGGACAGTTCCACTTCGGCGTCGTTCATGGACAGCGCCTCGAACTTGTTCGGCGCCGTGATGAAGGGCAGGCCGGTTTCGCGCGCCACTTCATCCGCAAAACGCTCCGCAAACCCGGCGGGCGAATTGATGCCGGTGCCGACCGCGGTGCCGCCCTGCGCAAGCATGTAGATGCGGGGCAGCGCGCCCTTCACACGATCCATGCCGTAGCGAACCGCAGTGGCGTATCCGGAGAATTCCTGGCCGAGCGTGACGGGGGTTGCATCCTGCATGTGGGTGCGGCCGATCTTGATGATGGGGTCGAACTCCGCCGACTTTTGCTCAAGCGCGAGCGCAAGATGTTCCAGCGCCGGAAGGAGGGAACGCTCGATCTGGATGGCGGCGGCGATGTGCATCGCCGTCGGAAACGTATCGTTCGAGGATTGCGAGCGGTTCACATGGTCGTTGGGGTGCACGGGCTTCTTCGAGCCCATCGTCCCGCCGAGCATCTCGATGGCGCGATTCGAGATGACTTCGTTCGCGTTCATGTTGCTCTGCGTGCCCGACCCTGTTTGCCAGACGACCAGCGGGAACTCCTCATCAAGTTTGCCGTCGATCACCTCTTGCGCCGCTGCGACGATGATATCAGAGAGGGCGTTGTCGAGCTGGCCCAGGGCCGCATTCGTCTTCGCCGCGCACTTCTTGACGATGCCGAGCGCATGGATAAGCGGCAGCGGCATCCTCTCCCCGCCGATCTTGAAATTGCCGAGGCTCCGCTGCGTCTGAGCGCCCCAATAGTGATTGGCTGGCACTTCGATAGGGCCGAACGTGTCGGTCTCTGTGCGCGTGGCTTCAGACGGAGCGGCTGTGGTGGAAGTCATGGGGCCTCGCTTCTGACAGGAGAATGCAACTTTCTACCACGCGAGCGGGCGAAGCACCATCGGTCGAGATGGCGCTGCTAAGGGAAAGGCCGTGAAAGCGATGATTTGCATGCAAAAGGCCCGGTCGACGAGCGCCGGGTCTTCTCTCACAGTTCAGAACTCAATGCGCGCCATGTTGCGCAGGCTCGCGGCGTTCTTCGCCGCCGGTATACATCGGGTTTTCTTTCGGACGGTTGCCCCAACCCATCTCCTTCGTATCCGATTGGAACTGTTGGGCCGCCCGCTCTCCGGCGTCCTCGGCCTCCCTCACCGCGGACTGCGCATCCCGCGTGGCCTGCGTTGCGAGGCCAGTCAGCTTTTGCATGCCTTCCTGATAGTGATCGAAAGCATGCCCGATGAAGTCGGTCTGAACACTCATGAAGCGTTTCGGCAGTTCCAGATAGTCACCGAGATGGCGGTCCCAAAGATCGAGCCATGCCCGGTTTACGGACAGGGCGTAGTGACAGGCCGCGTTGGCCATCCGCGTCGCATTTTCCGTGGCCGCAAGCTGCGCGTCCAGAAGCACACCAGCATCCGGTAATTTTGCATTCATTTCCTCCGCGCCATTGGTTTCCCGATTTCTTTGCATCCGACGTCCTCCGTTGGTTTGGGTCGGAGTAAAATGAAATACAGGCAGAAATGTTCCGTGAGTAATGCTTCAAAAACCGCGACAGATCTCAGTATAGCGGCATGTTGACGCAGTATTGTACTTGAAAGCTTACTCGAGCATTTTCGCATTTCGTTGCGGGCATTCCTAATGTCATTGACCGCTCGTCAAGCTTTTGAAATATATCAGTTTTATTGCTATCTGAGGGGGTGGCCCAGCGGTCGCAGGAATCTTTTTTGCCCCCTATAAAAAAAAGGGCTTGACCTTGGGGTCGATATAGCCACTTAAAGCACCTCGATTGCGAAACGATTGCGCCAATAAAAGGGCGCTGGGGAGGTGACTTCTGCTCATAAAGGCTGCGTCTTGAGGCTCATCGCCCGCGTATGCTGATCGTGCAGAAATAGCCTGTCTGGCAAACTCCGCTTCGCGCGGTGAAGCGTTCGTCAGCAGCATCGGATTAACTCTTCAGTGGGAGGTCCCATGCGATGGACATTTACCCGACGCCAGCGGAGGTTCTCCGCGACGCTGTAGTAGACCGACCCGTTCTCGGTTTTCGTCCCCACGCGACTGCGCGCGCGGCAAAGTGGTTTGTCGACCATTTTCCCGGTGAAACGCTGTATGCCGTGAAGGCCAACGATTTGTCTGCGGTCCTTAAGACATTGTTCGACGCCGGTATTCGTCATTTCGACGTGGCTTCCATGTCGGAGCTTCGCACGATGGCGAAGTTTTCGGGCGCCATCCTGCACGTCATGCATCCCGTGAAGTCGCGGCGCTTTATCGCCGAAGCCTATCACGACTTTGGCGTGCGCACGTTTGCGCTCGATCGGAGACGGAGTTGGATAAGATCGCGGCTGCGACGGGCAACGCGACGGATCTGACGCTTGTCGTTCGCGTTGCATGCCCTTCCACTTACAGCGAAATTTCGCTGGAAGGAAAGTTCGGCGCTCCCTGGAGCGAAGCGCCGGATCTGATCCGCCGCGCTCGTCAGCAATCGGAACTTCTGGGCATCAGTTTCCATGTGGGTTCGCAGATGATGTGCCCAGTGGGATACGGGCAGGCCTTGCGGAATGTCTCTCAGCAGATCGTGCGGGCTGCGACGCTCGTCGATATCATCGACGTGGGCGGAGGATTTCCTGCGCGCTATCCGGGCATGGAGCCGCCGTCGCTTGATACGTATGTGGAGGAAATCCACGCTGCTTTCGATCGGATGGCGGTCGGACACACCTGCCAGCTCTGGTGCGAGCCAGGCCGCGCGCTGGCGGCCGAGGCTGAATCCGTGATCGTGAAGGTGGACGCGCGCCGCAAGGACACGCTCTACATCAACGATGGCGCTTTCGGCACGCTCTACGATGCGGCTCACTGCAAGTGGGTTTTCCCTGCAAGGGCCTTCAGCGCGAAGGGCGAACCTGTAAACTGCCGGACCGTAAAGACCTTCGACTTCTATGGTCCCACCTGTGACAGCGCCGACTACTTGCCGGGGCCTTTCCTTCTTCCTGAGCGCATCGGCGAGGGGGACTACATCGAGATCGGCAACATCGGGGCGTATGGCCGTGTCATGGCCAGCCACTTCAATGGCTATGGCTACTACGATGAGGTGATCTTCGAGGACGAGCCAATGCTGTCGATGTATGCCGGACAGTCAGAGGCGGAGGCCGTCTCAGCGGCTATGTAAAAGCCAGGCATGGCCGCGCATGCGGCCATGCAATCCTTCCCGGTGGCCTTCGACGGATTTGTTGCGAAGGTCTTGATCACCGTCGCATCAACTGCAGGAAGCGGGCTCTAAGTTCCTGTTGTGTCGTACATCTTCATCGAAAAACGGCGCCGCACTTTTCCGGCGAGGCGCTTTCGCGGATTGAAGGGCAGTTCCGCATCAAGAGGCTTCAGGCAGACTACTGGAATCCTGCTTGCAGGCAGGCGGGAAACATCTCCTGCCTGCAATAAATACTGTCCCCGCCTGCTGTTGCTATGTCTCGCTGAGGACGTGCCAGCGCGCTCGACTTGCACCGGATAGCAAGGAGAGCGTTGACACACCATCAAAGATACAAGTCATCACGCGTCTTCGGTCACAAGCTGCTTTCGTTCCACGAAAGCGGTGATGGCTTCGACGGTATCGAGATTTTCCGGAATGATGTCCTTGTCGGCGATCTGAAGTTGAAATCTGTCTTCCAGGAAGGCGACGAGTTCAAGAACGCTACAAAACAAAGGGCTAGAGCCATTTGGCGACTTGAAGATCGCCGAATGGCTAGATTAACCCGCCTGTATTAAAGGCGGAAAAGTTGATCGATCCTGAAGTGGATGAAGCCCAGCGATGCGATAAGCCCCGGCAAGGCCGCCAAAGCGTTGCCCCGGCCGGCATAGCCTCTGCCTCGCGCGACTGCTGTACGGCGTTGCCGCGATGGTCGAGCGCAACGCTTACTCCCCGCCCGGACTTCTGAGCCTTCCCTCGCCAGATGCCTTGGCCATCCTCTTGCAGGTACATCACGTTGCTGTAGCCGGCCTTCGCGATGCGGTCCTGAGACCTCAGCTACTCGTATCTGGGCGGTTCCCGTGGTGGCCGAAGAGCTGCGCAGCGAAGGAGTCACATTGGGCGCTCCTGGGGCCCCCGGCTGGGCGGCATCCTGCTGGCTCGTGTTCTGCTGAGCAGGCGCACGTGCCTGCCGAGACGTGAGCGGCCCCCGCGCCATGATCGTCGCCACGACCCGGCGGCGCCGTTGACGCATCTCTGCTCGGGAAAAGACGGGCGCGGGTTGGAAGGTTCCCTCAGGGTCATGAAACGGCCACAACCCAACATCAGCTTGCAAACGCGGCGTGTAACGCCTATTTTGCGTTCATCCCAGCATTTGAGGTTTTCATGGCTCGCGTCACCGTCGAAGATTGCGTCGATAAAGTATCAAATCGCTTCGAACTCGTTCTTCTCGCCGCGCACCGGGCGCGGGCGGTTTCTGCGGGCGCTCCGATCACCGTCGACCGGGACAACGACAAGAATCCCGTTGTCGCCCTTCGCGAAATTGCGGATCAGATGGTATCGCCAGAAGACCTCAAGGAAGACCTTATACACTCCCTGCAAGCGCAGGTCGAAGTTGACGAGCCCGAGGCCGAGGCTGCTCCCGCGCTTCCCAGCTCGCGTCCTGTCAATGTGCTGGGTCCCGACGATCAGTTTTCCGACGCGATGATCGACCGCATTACGGAGGAAGAGTTGTTGCAAGGATTGGCTCGAAGCATTCCAGCGGAAGCAGCGAGCGGCGGACGCGGGAAGAGCTAACAAACTGTTGGGAAGTTGCTTCTTGACTTTGTCCAAGTTGGAGATTGTTTTAAGCATCGAGAGTTGAAATTCAAAAGTCTGGCGAGGCCGTGCAGCTTGAAACTCCGGCGAGATCGCAGCCGATTATGCGGCAATACGATCTCGTAGAAAAAGTTCTGAGCTACAACCCCAAGGCGAACGAAGCTCTGCTGAATTGCGCCTATGTCTATGCGATGAAGGCGCATGGTCAACAGAAGCGCGCCTCGGGGGATCCCTATTTTTCACATCCTCTCGAAGTTGCGTCGATTCTGACAGGGCTGAAGCTCGACGACGAAACGATCGCGACGGCGCTTCTTCACGATACAATCGAGGACACGCAAACCACCAAGGACGAAATCGAGCGATTGTTCGGCACGAACATCGCTTCCCTTGTCGATGGTTTGACGAAGATCGAGAAACTCAATCTTGTTTCCAAAAAAACGCAGCAGGCCGAGAATTTCCGGAAGCTCCTGATCGCGATTTCGAGCGATGTCCGCGTGCTGCTCGTCAAGCTCGCCGACCGTCTTCACAACATGCGCACGCTTGAGCATATGCGGCCCGATAAGCGGCGGCTCATCGCGCAGGAGACCATGGACATCTACGCGCCGCTGGCCGGTCGCATGGGCATCCAGGAAATCCGCGACGAACTCGAGGAGTTGTCCTTCCGGTGGCTTCATCCCGCCGCCTATGAGACGCTCATGTCGCGGCTGAATATTTTGCGCGAGCAGAATCGCGGCCTGACAGCGGAAATCGCGACCGAGCTGAAAGCCAAGCTCGAAGCACAGTCCATCAAGGCGGAGGTCTGCAGCCGCGAAAAGAAGCCCTATTCGATCTGGCTCAAAATGCAAAACAAGCAGATTGGCCTGGAGCAGCTTTCGGACGTATACGGTTTTCGCGTCATCGTCCCAACCCTTGAGGATTGCTACGCCGCGCTCGGCGTCGTCCACACGACCTGGCGTGTGGTTCCCGGCCGTTTCAAGGACTACATTTCAACGCCAAAGCATAACGAGTACCAGTCGATCCACACCACCATTGTCGGGCCGCGCCATCAGCGCGTTGAGCTGCAGGTCCGCACGGCGGAGATGCATCAGATCGCAGAATATGGCGTCGCCGCGCACTCCGGCTACAAGCTCGCGGCGCTCGCCCGGTTGAACGGGGATGCACGCGGCATAAAAGGCCCCGCCCCCGGCGAAAGCACCGCCTATCAGTGGCTTCGCAAGCTCGTCGACAATCTCCTGGAGGGCGACAATCCCGAGGAGTTTCTGGAGCACACGAAGCTCGAACTTTTCCTCGATCAGGTGTTCTGTTTCACGCCGAAGGGCCGGCTGATCGCATTGCCTCGGGGCGCGAACGCCATCGATTTCGCCTATGCCGTCCACACCGATGTCGGCAATCGTTGCGTCGGCACGAAAATCAATGGCCGCCACATGCCGCTGATGAACGAGCTGAAGAACGGCGACGAGGTGGAGATCATCCTTTCCGATGCCCAGACGCCGCCTGCGGCCTGGGAAAACGCCGTTATCACCGGAAAAGCTCGCTCGGCCATCCGACGTGCGACAAAGGAAGCCGTTCGCAAACAGTACCTCTCTCTCGGCCGCGACATCATGAAGGCGGCTCTGGAGCGCGCGGGGAAATCCGGCGACACGGATTTAACGTCCGTCCTTCCGCGACTTGGCCAGAGGAGCGTGGAGGATCTGCTGACCGCCGTCGGCCGCGGCGAGACAACCGCCGACGAGGTGCTGAAAGCCGTTGATCCCAATCTCGTCCAGGAGGCCCCCCCAAAGCGCCGCACGATTACCCGCACCGACGAAGGCTGGTTCAATCTGCGCCGCGTCACAAGCTTCAAATTCCGGTGGCCTGGAATTTTGGCAGTCTCCGAGGACGAGGAGGGCGGAAAGGGCATTCCGATCCGAGGCGTGAATGGCGCGTCAATCGTTCGTTTCGGCGAAGGCGGCGCCGTTCCCGGCGAGCGCATTGTCGGCATTCTCGACCCTGGCAAGGGCATAACGATCTATCCAATCCACTCGCCACATTTGCGCGCCTACGAAGATCAACTCGACAGCTGGATCGACGTAACCTGGGACATCAAGGAGGGCGCTACCGAGCTTTTCCCCGCCCGGATCCAGGTTGCGGCCGTCAACGAGCCGGGAAGCCTTGGAAAAATCGCGAGTGTGATCGGAGCGGCCGGCGCGAATATCGATCGATTGCAAATGGTTAACCGTGGCCGCGATTATACGGAGATGCTGGTCGACGTCGAGGTCCTTGATCTTAAGCATTTGACCGATATGCTCAATGGGGTAAAAAACCTGAATGTGGTGAGCTCGGCGCACCGCATTCTGATCTAGAAATGCCGTGCCCGTGCCTGGAGGCGCCGATGCTGTCCGACGACGCCGTCCTCGAAGAATTCCGCGAAGCCGGAGCCCTGCTCGAAGGCCATTTCATCCTTTCATCGGGACTTCATTCGACCGCTTACCTTCAGTGCGCGCGTGTCCTGATGGACCCTCGGCGCGCGGAAAGGCTCTGCGCATCCCTCGCCGAAAGGATCAGGACCGCCGGTATCCGCGCCGACCTCATTGTTTCGCCGGCCATGGGCGGCGTCATTGTGGGCTATGAGATGGGCCGCCAACTTGGGCTTCCGGCGATTTTTTTCGAGCGGGTCGACGGCGCATTCGAGCTGCGGCGCGGCTTTAAGATCGAAAGCGGTCAGCGGTGCCTGCTCGTCGAAGACGTGGTAACGACGGGCTTGTCCTCGCGGGAATGCATGGGCTCGGTGCGGGCTCTCGGTGGCCATATTGTCGCAGCTGCAGCGCTGGTGGACCGGTCGGGCGGACGGGCCAACTTTTCTATTCCCTTCATTCCCCTGATTCGGCTTGACATTCCTCATTTCGCGCCCGATCAACTGCCTGCTTCTGTGGTTGGCATGCCGCCTATCAAGCCCGGAAGTCGGGGCATGAAGGCTTAAGCGGCAGCCCCTAAGGGAACCACAAGGGGTGGCTACGCTTTAGAGTACTGTTAGCTCTGTAGGGCTGGGAGACATGCTTTTTAAACGTCGACAACAGCTTTCCCCGGTCGAGCGTCTGCGTAACGCGATCTGGCCGACGCGCAGTTTCGAGAGGTCTTTTCGCTACATGATCCTGCGACTTTGGCGGATCAAAGCGACCCCGCACAGTATCGCGCTCGGCTGCGCCGTTGGGGTTTTTGCAATCTTTACACCGTTCCTTGGCTGCCAGATGTTGCTGGCCGCTTTTCTGGCACTCCTGTTCCGAGGGAGCGTCATGGCGTCAGCCGTCGGGACCTGCGCCGGAAACCCCTTAACTTATCCCATCATTTGGGGGTCCACTTTTGCGGTTGGGAACCTGTTTCTGGGCGATTCCGCAAATGCCGAGATCGGCAAGCTGTCAACAGGGGCGCAGGCTCTTGGGGTCAGCATCAGCGAGGCGTCTCCCGATGGCGTCGCAACGGCATTTGAGGGTCTTTGGCCGATCCTGAAACCGATGGCGCTCGGGGCTCTGCCGCTTGGGGGCCTCACGGCGATTTTGATCTATTTCATTGTGCGCCGGCTGCTTCAGGCCCAGCATGACAGGCGCGCTCATAAGGCCGGCCCTGAGGCTGCAGCGGCGTCCGCCCGGTGAGGACGATGCCTGCCGTCCGCCTTGGCTTGAACATCGATCACGTCGCGACGCTTCGTAACGCGCGGGGAGGCTCCCTCCCTGATCCCATTCGTGCGGCGCGTGTCGCAGTCGAGGCTGGCGCCGATGGCATTACGGCGCACCTTCGCGAGGACCGGCGTCATATTCGCGATGACGATATCCAAAGGATCATGGCCGAGATCGATGCCCCCCTCAATCTTGAGATGGCGGCGACCGAAGAAATGACTGCCATTGCGGTCAAGACCCGCCCTCATGCGTGCTGCATCGTTCCGGAGCGCCGGGAGGAGATCACGACGGAAGGCGGGCTCGACGCCGCTGGAAGCCACGCTACCCTTGGCCCTATCGTTCGGCGCTTGTCAGACCGGGGCATCCGCGTTTCACTTTTTATCGATCCCGATCCGCGTCAGGTCGATGCAGCTGTCCGTGTCTCGGCGCCTGTCGTTGAACTGCACACCGGGCAATATTGCGAAGCGTGGCTCGCTGGCGATAGCGCCGCGGCTGGAAGCGAGTTGCAGCGGCTGGCGCGCGCCGCGGAGCTTGCGGCGCAGGCTGGGATTGAAGTTCACGCTGGCCATGGCCTCGATTTCGAAACCGCAACTCACCTTGCAGCTTTCCCCCAGATCCGCGAATTGAACATCGGCCATGTCATCATAGGCGAAGCCGTGTTCGTGGGCTTGCCGGAGGCGATCAGGCGCATGCGGGATTCAATCGCCAAGGGCGTCGCCGGCCGCGCTTCCGGGCTGGCCCAGCAGCAACAGCAGCAACAATAAGCGGCATTGCCGGGGGCGAGATGATCATCGGCATCGGCAACGATTTGATCGACATTCGCCGCATCGAAAAGACCATCGAGCGATATGGCGACCGGTTCCTGGACCGCGTCTTTACGGAAACGGAGCGGATGAAGTCGGATCGACGGGCCAGTCGCGCCGCGTCCTACGCCAAGCGCTTCGCGGCAAAAGAAGCTTGCGCGAAGGCACTCGGCACGGGCCTAAACCACGGCGTCTTCTGGCGCGACATGGGCGTCGTCAATCTGCCGAGCGGACAGCCAACAATAAAGCTCACGGGCGGCGCGGCCGAGCGCCTGCAAAGCCTTGTGCCGGAAAACCACGTCGCGCAGATCCATCTCACAATCACCGACGATTTCCCGCTCGCCCAAGCCTTCGTGCTGATCTCGGCGGTTCCTGCTTGATTGCACGTTCCCGTCTCTCGACCATTCCCCCACGTAGCCCCGCGGGCGTGGAACCGTGTTGAACACTGAGCATTAACATCGCTACCTACAGCAGGGCCACCTTGGGCCCCTCTTTCACCGACCGGGCCAAGGTTGCCCTTTGATGAGAAAGAGGAGTTGGTCCCAATGAATACGAAGCAAGCCCATATCGCGATTAGCGCGGTCGTTTGTCTCATCGCAGCGTTAATACTGATGCCGAGCCTCGCCAAGGCGCTGGAGGATAGTGCGCAGAAAGTGAAAACCTCCATGGCGTTGCTTCAGTCGGAGGCGGAAAAGTTAGGATCTCCCAAGATAGAGGGAACGGATCGTGTCGCCGACCTGGACGTTCCTGCGCTTTATTTTGGCGGAGCCAAGATGAACAACAACTTCGACCTGGTTGACGACGTAGCTGGAAAAATGGGCGGCACGGCTACCGTCTTTGTGAAGCACGGCGAGAGTTTCGTGCGTGTGGCGACGAATGTGAAGAAGGATGACGGATCGCGCGCCGTAGGAACCCTCCTCGATCCGAATGGCAAGGTCATCGTCAGCATCCGAAACAATGAGCCCTACTACGGTGAGGCGACGATCCTCGGCAAAACCTACCAGACCGCCTATGTGCCGATCCGAGACTCCGCCAACACTATCATCGGCATCTACTACGTCGGATATCAGAAAGAGTAGCGCGCATTTCGCTCATTTTCGGATCGAGGCTGCTAAAGAGGGAGAGCAGCTTCCCTTCAATCGGTTCCGATTAAAGGTGTGTTGATCTAAACCGTATGGGAGATCCCCCGGCTTTGCCGGGGAGGCCTCAGCAGTTTGACGTTTCCTGAAGTCCACCGCGACTTTGACTTTCGTGAGCCACCACGCACACGAAAGGTCAAGTCACGATGGACGACTTTGAGAGTTTAAGTCACACGAAATGGGACTGCAAATATCACATCGTTTTCATTCCCAAATACCGCCGGAAAGTTCTTTACGGGCAGTTGCGGACCCATTTGGGCGAAGTTTTCCGTAACCTTGCCGCACAGAAAGAAAGCCGGATCGAAGAGGGTCATTTGATGGTGGATCATGTGCATATGATGATCTCGATCCCTCCGAAATATGCCGTTTCGCAGGTGATCGGATACATCAAAGGCAAGAGCGCAATTCATCTGGCCCGCGTCTACGGCGAGCGGCGGCGCAATTACGTGGGACAGCATTTCTGGGCTCGAGGCTACTTCGTCTCGACCATAGGGCGGGACGAAGCCGTGATCCGGGACTACATCAAGAACCAGGAGAAAGAGGATCAAAGGCTTGAGCAGATGAACCTCTGGCGTTGACATGCCACTTTGTGGCTTAAGCATCCGGGGCCGCGTTAGCGTCCCCTTCCAGCCGCTTTGAGCGGCTCAAATCAATAAAGCCCCCGGCTTTGCCGGGGGATAGTTACTATAATAGGGATGCCGCGTGTTCCTATGACTCGCGGCATCCTTCTGCTGTGAGCGGCGGTCACTATCCCGATCCGCAGCCAAAGCCCGGGCCTGGAATAATCATCGGAGCCAGGCGTATCAACCGCGCGGCCGACCCCTTAAATTCTTGCCGTGGTGTGGTAAACTCGCCACAATTTCGCTGTTCTTGTCGTCCATACGCGCGCGATGACGATGACGTTTTCACGCCGTGCCGTGCTCTCGGGCGCCTTAGCCGCTTTGGCCTCGGGCGCTTGCGGCGGCTCATTCTCTCAATCGGCTCATTTGCCTTTTGCGCAGTGGGTGCAGGGTTTCCGTGCCCGCGCCCGCGCGAAAGGGATTTCGGACGCGACTTACGACCGCGTCATGGGCTCGATCAAACCCGACACCTCCGTGTACGCGCTGGATAAGGACCAGCCGGAGTTTCGCGAGGAAGTCTGGCAGTATTTGAACCGCCGCGTGTCCGACTGGCGCATCGGCGTGGGCAAAGAGCGGGCGCAAGAAGCGATGCCGCTCCTCAAGCGCGTCGAACACACCTATGGCGTCGATCCCTACGTCATGCTCGGCCTTTGGGGCATGGAGACGGCGTATGGCGATCTGGTCACCAACCCGAAGCACATGCGCCCGGTCATTCCGGCGCTTGCGGCGCTGGCCTGGGGCGAACCCCGGCGCCGTTCCTATTGGGAGCAGGAACTGCTCAACGCGATGGTTATCGTGGAGCGCGGATGGGCCGATCCAAAAGATATGATCGGCTCCTGGGCTGGCGCGATGGGCCACACGCAGTGGATGCCGGAAGTCTGGCTCAACATGGGTGTCGATTTCGACGGCGATGGACGAATCTCGCCCTTTGGGAAGCCCGACGACGCAATCGCCGGGACAGCACAGTACCTCGCAAAACGCGGAAAGTACCGCCGTGGCGAGGGCTGGGGCTATGAGGTTCTTTTGCCCGCGGGCATGGCGAGCGGTGGAGGAATGCGATCCATCGCGAGCTGGCATTCCCGCGGCGTCCGCCGGGCCAATGGCAAGCCGTTCGCAAGGCCCTCGGAACTTGCTCGTCTTTGGCAGCCGATGCCGGGGGGGCCTGTCTTTCTGCTGACGCATAACTTCGATGCGGTCAAATCCTACAATCCCGCGAATACCTACGCTCTCGCGGTATGCCACCTTGGAGACCGGATACGGGGCGAGGGACCGTTTGTGCAGCCATTTCCCGGTAGCGAACGTGCGCCGACGCTCGCCGAGGTCCAGGAGATTCAGCGCCGGCTTACGGCACTCGGGTTCAACACAGACGGAACCGATGGCCGGGTCGGCAAGGACACGATGAAGGCGATCCACGATTTCCAGATCAAGTCCGGCATGACCCCTGCCGACGGTTACGCGGGGCTCAAAGTGCTGGCGCGGTTGCGAGCCACATCGTGACTTAAACGCGGACTGGCCCGCATGCGAAAAGTCGGGGGAGCCTATGTCTGCTCCTTCTCGCCACCGCTGCAGCGACTGTGCCCAAAGCGATTAGTTCTTGAATCCCTTCTTCCCCTACATGATTTCGAGATTAGAAGGTATTCCCGCCACGCTGGCGAGGAGCAAGTAAGCGAAGGCAGGACGATGGGCAATAAGGAGGCCTTCGTGAAAGTTGTGACGAACGCAGGCCAAGAACGTTTTGTCAAAGCGCTTTTCCTCGTGGTTCTTGTTTCCGCCACCCTTTATTTGGGCCGTCTCGTCTTTGAACCTGTCGCTTTCGTGTTGTTCGTCATCGCACTTGTCAAACCGTTCCAGGAGGCGGCCGAAGCGCGGCTCGGGAAGCCCGTTGCGCTGATCCTCACCCTCCTTTTGACGCTCCTTGTCCTCTCTATCCTTGTGGGAGCCATTGTCTGGAGTATTGGCGAGATCGCACATTGGAGCTTGGAGAATGTGGAGCGATTCCAGTCCCTGTATATACGGGCAACGCAATGGCTCGAGGGACACGGTATTTTCATATTGGAATTATCGAATCTCGATAAATCTTCTTTTGTTGGAATCGTTAAGACGATCGCCGGGCAAGTGAATTATTTTATCGGCTTTTCTCTTGTAGTAATTTTAAGTCTATTGTTTGCTCTCGCTGAAATGGATGAGTTCAAAAGAAAGCTCGCCGTCATAGACAAGAATATGAGCGGCTGGAGCTTATTGGAAACGAGTGGTAAGATCGCTGAAAAAATCCGAAAATACATGCTCATACGCACTCTCGCGAGTATCGCGACTGGCATCTCGGTCTTCGTCTTCGCACTTCTAATCGGCCTCGATCTTCCCATTGCGTGGGGCGTCATTGCATTTGTTTTGAACTATATCCCTTACATTGGTACAATTATCGCCACCATCCTGCCCGTGATTTTTTCGACAGCGCAGTTTGAATCTTGGCAAACAGCGCTGATGATTTTTGGAAGTTTGTACCTGATCCAATTTGTCATTGGCAGCTATCTCGAGCCCTTGTTGACCGGCACTGCCCTCGCAATTTCGCCCTTCGTGATGCTGATAGCGTTTTTGATTTGGGACTTTTTGTGGGGCATGCCGGGGGCATTTATCGGCCTCCCGGTAACAATCGCCCTTTACACGGTCTGGGAACAAAATCCGTCGACGCGCTGGATAGCCGAGCTGATGTCGACGTCCGGCACCCCCGGTAAGCGATTGCCGAAGGCCGGTTGAATCTGGAGGCGAGGACGTCGATGTCGGCGGCCGCCTTCAATTGACCCAAAGGCGGGCTCGCGCTAATCTGACACGTCTTGCTCGATGTCGACGAGGCATGCATGTCCGGCCGCGGCAGCACGGTGGGCTGAAGATACTGGAAGCTTGTACTGAATTGGATTGCCGATGAGCGACGCAAAATTGGCCCAAGATTCAATCGCCCCGCTGCCGGAGCAGTCGGCCATGTGGAGACTTATTCGTAGGCTGGCTTACGTCACGGTTCTGGCGCTGGCAATCTTCGGCATTGCCTACACGAATATTTCTCGGCAGCCGCTTAACTACTACTGGGAGTTTTTGACTGCAGCGATGGCGTTGCTCTGTGTCGCCACAGGATGGCCGCGTGCTGCCGACAGGGATGCCCGTCTTCGGTTGGTATGGACTCAAGCCCTTCATTGGGTGACAATTTTGGCGACGATGTACATCGTGCTATTGCCCGGTTTCCAGAGTTTGCTGCCAGTGCCGGCGAGCAGCTCTGGTGATTTTGATGTTGCTCGCGCTAGGAACATTTCTGGCGGGGATCAACTTGCTATCCGTGGAAATCTGCTTTCTTGGCCTAGCCATGGGCGTTTCGGTGCCAGCGATAGCTTGGCTCAAAGGGGCTTCGCTCTTTTTGCTCTTGGCTGCAGTGGCCGTTATCGGGCTTGGCATCGCGTTCTGGCCGCGAGGGAGGAATAAGTCAGACGCTTAGCCATTTCTGCGCCACGCTACTGAGGGTTTATGCCCGCCTGCGCGCTTGGTTTGGGTTTTTCGGCCGGGGATGAGCTTGATGGCCGGACGCAACGCTTGGTCTTACTTCCTTTATAGCGCCGGGACTTTTTTATCTAACCTCGGCAGTGCCGCCGCCATCGACATTACTCCGGCCATTCAGGGATTAGGGCTGGCCTCAGCAAATAGGCCGGGCGATGCCCGACCTACGTGACCTTGAGGTTGTGAAAGAGCGGCTTAGATCTGGCCGAACTTTTTTGCCAAGATCCCAATAAGAACTCCCCCAGCGGCGGCGGCAGTCGCCACTCTCACCGCGCCATACTCATGGGCGGCGGTCTCGATATGTCGACCGACATCTTCGATAGGGACAGGTAATAGAGCCTGCGAAATCACCTTACCAGGGCTTGGTGTCTCCTGTCCCTCGGTAATTCCATAAGCGATAAGCGTGGTTAGCAAGCTCGCTAAGATCAAAATTCCCCCCATGATCGCGGCTGCCCATATCGGGTCTTGTATCCAAGCCTCGATAGCCCAAAAAGCGGCCAATGTTGCGAACGCTAGCGCTGTGGCGAAGATCATCCCAGCTATCCCGAGCACGAGATATTTCCTGGTCAAATTTTTCACCGATTTGCCCGCGCCCCGGTTTCCTTCGCCGGCGGCTATCAGCCGCAGAATCAATCCAAGCATGGGCGTTACCTCTTCAACGGCTCAGCAGAGCCCCAACGAGGAAGCCTACACCTGCCGCGATGAGGGTTGCCTGCACAGGCTTGTCGCGAATTTGTTGCTCAATGTCGCCCACGTTCTGCTGGACTTTATCCTTCACGTCGCTGAGCGTATTTTGGGCCACCGAACCGTATTTTTCGGTCAAGTCCTTGACTTGGCGCCGAAGCTCTTCGACTTCGGTTTGTCCCTTGTCCGCGGCGTAATCGGTTGTGGCGTTGATGTCGTGGATGGTTTCCTTAGCCATGATGGTCTTTCCCTTTACTTACACATGTGAAACGGGGCGAGCCCGTTTCGCCCGCTTGTCACATTGCACAACGCCGGGATAGCGCGGGCGTTCCCATGAGCCTGTCCGCTGCAGTGGGGAAAAGACGATCCCGTCATAAAAACCGCCAAGCGGAGAGCCCATTATATCCCGCAGGCCTCTTGCAGCGCTTAAGACTGCACGCCATCTCCAGTAATCTTGATGAATCGAAAGGGAAAAGAATGGCTGACGCCCAGAAATACATCGAGGATATAAAAAAATATACGAGCACGGTGAATGAAGAAGCCGTGGCCGGTATTGTCAGGCATTGCGGTATTGCGCTGCGCAATCGCGACTCGTCACTTGTCGCAGGCACCGATCCCGAGGAACTCAAACGCGTTCGCGAAAGCTGGCTCAAGAAAAAACTCGCCCTCACAGAGAGCGACGCCGATCTTGACAAGGCCATTCACGCGGTCATGGAAAAGATGAAAGCCGATCGCGCGAAAGGCCGGGTGACGGTGTATTATCTTCTTGCGGAACAATTCAACAAACTCGATGGGCTTGTAAAGCCCGCTGCCGCGCCCAAGGCCAAAGCGACGCCGAAATCGGCCGGTGCAGCTCCAAAGAAAACGGCTTAAAGGATGAGCCGGCGGTAGCGAAGCTATTTGGCGCGCGGGCCTTTCTGCTGCGTGCTCAGTATCCCAACAGCCGAAGAAGTCCCGGCGCGCTTTCTGCTTATCAGCGTCCGGGCTTGACCTTTAAGAGATAGTCCTCCCAGTGTGGCATCATCGCAGATCAACTGATGGTGGTGCTGCGATTCCCTTTGCCCAATTGGTAAGTTGTAAACGAGTTCAATTTCATTCAAACTCTGCTGCGTTGATCGGAAACGGTTACATCGCGAATGAGAAATCCCCGCGTGCATCTCTTGAAGGCGGTGGAGTATCGTTAAGAGTGGCATCGGGGCAATGCCTTACGAAATCGAACGGAAATTCCTGGTTCGGGATAACGCGTGGCGTCTGTCTGCAGGCCAGCCTCTCCTCATTCGCCAAGGCTATCTGACGCGTAATGGCTCGGTCTCCCTTCGCGTCCGGATTATCGATCAAACCACGGCGATGCTTACGCTCAAATCCGCAGTGGCGGAGATCCGCCGCCTTGAGTTCGAATATCCGATTCCTCTCACGGATGGCGTTGTGCTACTCGGCTTGAGAGAGGGCGGACTTATCGAGAAACTTCGCTACAGGCTTCCGAGGCATGGGCTCCTTTGGGAAATCGATGTTTTTCAAGGCGAGAACCACGGATTGATCATCGCGGAAATTGAACTTCCGCACGAAGATAAAACCTTCGAGAAGCCGGACTGGCTGGGCAGGGAAGTCACGTCCGAGCGGCGGTACTCAAACGCCAGCCTGGCCAAATTGCCGTTCCAAAAATGGCCGGATGGAGCGGAGCGAGAGCACCTGATCTGGGCGGGAAACTGAACCTGCCTCTCAATCCTTGGCGCATTCCATCGTTCATCGGCATGCCCCCGTCACCGGCAGCAACTTTACAGCCTCTGTTATGCTGCTGTGCCCATCCAGCACAACTGGTGTGCCGGGCGTGAGGTGATCCGCCACCGCGCCCAGCATCTCGAGGATTTCATGGTTCCGAAGACCGTCGAATTCCGTCACGATCTTCCGAAAACCGATACTGGAAAAATTAGCCGGCGTCTTGCGGGCGAAACCATGAAGTGTGAAGCATGACAACAGAAACTCTTTTGAAAACAAGAGCTTTCTCCGCGAAGACGATCGAAATCGATCCTGAGGCGGAAACCGCGCGGATCGTCGAAAAGCTGCGGTCCGCATGGATCTCTGCCTATACGCACTCAACCACGCTGTGCCTGGGGAAGAAGTGGCCGCCGCGGCGCTCGCCAAGGCGCAAGCCATCGGGTGTGGGCTGACATCGCCGCCAAGCGCAAGGCTACGCGATATCTGCATCTCGCGCCTCGCTTGATCGAAAAGGTCGAGGAAGTCGCAATGGCGTGAACCAAGGATCATGCGGGGCACAAGTTCGTTGACTGAGCATGCAACTCCGGCCTTTTGCGAGGCCGGAGCAAGAATCAACTCATCTGGAGCAGCCAGCGCTGCCACTTTTGCCGGGTTAAACTGGCGCCTCAGTTGCAGGCGTTTCAACGTCCTCAGACGCAACTAAACACCCAATGACAAGGTGCAGTTAACTCTTTATCAGCTTTACAATTGCTATTTATAAGTAAGTGTTATGCAATTTCTGAAGCAATTCTAGCCGTAAAAAGTAGAGGTGGCCATGAGCCGCAGCGTCCGTTTATCTATCCGTAACTTCATCGAAGAGAATTTTCTGTTCCAGCGGGCGATCAAAAGCTCGGAGACGACCAATCCCTTCTCGAGGCCGGCGTCGTAGATTCGACGGGCGCTTTCCGGGTGAAAATCCGCATGCGCTTTTCCTGATAGCGCTCTACTGCTTGGCGGCGATCGCGTCGGCCATTGCCAAGGTCTCGCGCGCGATGTCGGCGTGCAGGCGCTCGACCATGCGGCCGTCCAGGCTGATCGCGCCCTTGCCCTGATTTTCCGGCAGTTCGAACGCCTCGACAATCTTGCGGGCCGCCGCGATCTCTTCGGCGGACGGCGAGAAGACCTCGTTGCAGGCCGCGATCTGGTTGGGGTGGATCAGCGTCTTTCCGTCCATGCCGAGCGCGCGGCCCTGGAGGCACTCGGCGCGGAAGCCCGCTTCGTCGGAGAGCGCGTTGAAGACGCCATCGACGACAGTGATGCCGAAAGCGCGCCCCGCCGCCACCGTAAGCGAAAGCCAGGCAAGGAGCGGCAGCCGGTTGGCCTGGCCCTGGATGCGCGTCATCTTGATGAGATCGTTCGTGCCGAGCACGAAGCAGGTCAAGGGCAGTTCCGAGGCTGCCGCGGCGTGCCCGATTTCCTTCAGATTGAGAATGGCCAACGGCGTCTCGATCATGGCCCAGAGCGCGATTTTGCACCCTGCCGGCGCCTGTTTGCGCGCGTGCTCCAGGTCGGCCGGCGTTTCGATCTTCGGCAGCAGAATCGCGTCCGGCGCTGCTTCTAGCGCCGCAGTAAAATCTGCTGCTCCGTAAGGCGTCGCAAAGCCGTTGACCCTGATGGCGACCTCGCGGTGACCGAAACCGCCCGCCTTCACGGCCCCGCAAACCTGTTTGCGCGCGATCTCCTTCGCGTCGGGGGCGACGGCGTCTTCGAGATCCAGGATCAGGGCGTCAGCCGCCAGGGTTTTCGCTTTTTCGAGCGCACGGGCGTTTGAGCCCGGCATATAAAGCACGCTGCGGCGAGGCCTCATGTTGGATCTCCTTACAGGCTATCTCTGACGCAAGTTTGAACGCACATTATACCGAAACGGGTTGGCGCGCCTTTGCCATTAACGCCGCAAGGAAGGCTCGCGCAATCCGCGCAAGGGGGAATTGCGGTGCCTATGGCGAAGGTGTTATCGATCTCGTCTCAAGTCGTTTACGGCCATGTCGGCAATTCCACGGCCGCCTTCGTGATGCAGCGCATGGGGCACGATGTTCTTGCCGTGCCGACGATCATCCTGTCGAACCGTCCCGGCTACAACGCCATTGCGGGAGAGCGCACCGGGCCTCAACAGCTCGACGCCATGCTTGAGGCGATGCTGGAAAACGGCTGGCTCGCCGACGTGGATGCGGTTCTGACGGGATATGTCCCGACAGCCGGACACGCCAGGTTTTGCGCATGCTGGATCGCAAAGATCAAGACTCTCAATCCCGCCGCGCTCTACCTCTGCGATCCGATCATCGGCGACGAACCGGGCGGCATTTACATCGACGAAGCCGCCGCGAACGCGGTTCGCGATCAGCTCCTGCCGCTCGCCGACATCGTGACGCCCAACGCCTTCGAGCTTGGATGGCTGTCCGGCCGTTCCATCCCGGATGCGGCAAGCGCCGTCTCGGCTGCGCATGCCCTGGCCGTGCCCACGGTCGTTGTGACATCCGCTCCGGGGAACGGCATGATCGCCAACATCCTTGTCGAGGGCCACGAAGTGGCCGCGACCGCCTCACCGCGCCGAACCGTGCAGGCCCACGGCACGGGCGATTTCTTCGCCAGCATTTTCCTTGCGCACACGCTCAGAGGATCCACCGCCATCGCCGCTCTGCGCGCCTCGGCCGCGGCAATCGATCTTGTTCTCGACCGCAGCGAAGACCGAGGCGAGCTTGCGCTTATCGAGACGCAAGACGAGTGGGCGGCGGCCAACCCTCCGCTCGCACCGCTTTACACCCTGCCGGTGAGGGCGGCGATACCGTGACGGTGACCGTGGCTGGCGTCGATGGCTGCCGCGCCGGCTGGGTCTGCGTCCTGAGACAGGTGGAGCCGCCTTTTCAGGAGCGCGCTTTCCTCGCAACCTGCTTCGATGAGATTCTCGCCCATTCCGCTGCGCCATCCGTCATCGCCGTCGACATCCCCATCGGCTTTCCCGAGCGCATAACGGGCGCCGGGCGCGAGTGCGATTGCGCCGTACGCAAGCTTCTTGGAAAGCGCGCTTCCTCCGTCTTCGCTCCGCCCGCCCGTGCCGTCCTTTCAGAAACGGACTATCGCCGCGCCTGCGCCACAGCGCTGACCACATCGGACCCGCCTCATCAAATATCGAAGCAGATGTTTCACCTTTTCGCGAAGATTCGCGAGGTGGATCGCGCGATAACGCCTCAAGCCTGCATTTTTGAGTGCCATCCCGAGGCCGCTTTCTGGGCCATGAACGGGCGCACGCCGCTGGCCGAGCCGAAAAAGCTGCGCAATCGCCCGCATGCGCCAGGGCTCGAAAAGCGGCAAGCCCTTCTTGTCACGCATGGCTTTTCCCAATCGTTTCTGCGCGAGGCAAGATTTCCCCGGT
The DNA here is from genome assembly GCA_963772105.1 of uncultured Alphaproteobacteria bacterium. Taxonomy (GTDB): domain Bacteria; phylum Pseudomonadota; class Alphaproteobacteria; order Rhizobiales; family Rhodomicrobiaceae; genus Rhodomicrobium. The sequence continues at coordinate 3,497 of CAVYVV010000015.1, read as the reverse complement.
CGCAGGCGGGTACCGACGACGTCCTGGATGCCTGTGCGTGCTCCTGGACCGCCGCTCGCATTTTTCGCGATGAGGCGATCAGCTTTCCGGCCCAACTCCCCTTCGATGCGAAGGGCCTTCGCATGGCGATCTTCGCCTGACAGGGCTCCGCTGAGCCGCGAACCAGTTTGAGGCGCTGGGGTTCACTCTTGAGAAGCGCACGTCGCGCCAAGACGCCTTAACGGGGACCGACCATGCAGAAACATTTGTTCATCATTCCGCTTATAGCCCTTTCCTTCAATGGCATAGCCGATTTCGTTCGTGCAACGAACACCCGGACTTCAGCCGCCAGCCAGGAAAGCTGGTCAAGCCTTCCGAACCTCAATATCGAGGCCGGATGCAAGGACGTGGCCAAGAACGACCTCAATAAAACGACAGATTATCCGGGCTGCCTTTCGGAAGAGCGCAAGGCCCGTGAGCAATTGGGAAAGGAGTGGGGGGCCTACCCCGCAGACATGCACGACCAATGCATGCATCTCGTGACCGCTCCGGCGCTTCCGAGCTATGTCACGCTGCGGGAATGCCTCAAAATGGCGCGCGACGCTCAAAAACTGGAGAAGACGGACGGCGCGACCGAGATCGGGAAAACGATGCAGGCCCCCTCTCGCAAGTAGGACAGGTTGTTGCATTGAACTCACGCAACAGGCCGATTCCAGAAAGTCTTAAGGCGGGCCGAAATGGTCTCTTCCCAAGGGATAAGCGGCCTACTTCGAATCATTGAGCAGATGAACGTATCTCACTTTTCCGGGGTGAAGTGGTCACATTGTTGTATCCGCCGCGCTCCTCTGCTATACGCAATGCATGATTAGGATTTTAGACAGCGCTTGCTTTGCGCGAATGCGCGAGCCCGACCGTTTAAGTACCGGCCGGAGGGGATAGCGCACCCAGCGTTTGCGTTGACGCCGAACCCAAGTCCTTCCGTCCGCACGCGGGAGGGCTTTTTTATTGGCCGTAGAGGTTCGGCGCTCAATTGCACGACGCGAAGGACGTCCCCAATGCCCAAAATTCTGATCACCAGCGCCATTCCCTACGTCAACGGAATAAAGCATCTTGGCAATCTCGTCGGCTCGCTTCTTCCAGCCGATGTCCACGCCCGTTTTCGCCGTCAAATCGGCGATGACGTGTTGTTTATTTGCGGTACCGATGAACACGGCACGCCCTCCGAGATTGCCGCCCTGGCTGCGGACGAAAGCGTTGCTGATTTTTGCAGCCGCCAGCATGAGATCCAGGCCGACATTTACCGGCGCTTCGGCCTGTCATTCAATCAATTCGGCCGGTCTTCCTGCGCTGCCAATCATAGCCTCACGCAACACTTCTACAATCGGTTGGAGGCTGCGGGCCTGGTCGAAGAACGCGAAATCACGCAGTACTGGTCACCGAGGACAATGTGCCATTTCACGCCGTAAGTTTTCCCGGAACGCTGCTTGGATCGGGTGAGCCATGGAAAACGGTCGATGTCATCAAGGGTTTTCACTGGTTGAATTACGAGGGAGGAAAATTCTCCACCAGCCGCAATCGCGGTATTTTTACCGACGCGGCGCTAGAGGAACTCCCCGCCGATTACTGGCGCTGGTGGCTGATCGCCAATGCACCCGAAACTGCGGACACAGATTTCACCATCCGCCGCTTTACTGAGGGCGTGAACAAGGACCTCGCCGACGTGTTCGGCAATCTCGTTCAGCGCACGTTCGCGCTTGCTGCGCGCCAACCGGCAGAGTTTTCAAAGGGCGGGGAGCTGGCACACACTGAAATTGCGCTTGCGCGGGAAATCGCTGGCCGTGTTGGCGTGCTGCGCAGCTATCACGAGGGGCTTGAGTTCCGGCGGGCGGCAGCGGAGACACGGGAGATCTGGGCGCAGGCAAACACTTATTTGCAGAATACAGCTCCATGGGCCAAGCTCAAAACGGACCCCCATAGGGCCGCGTCCTGTATCGGTTTCGCGCTCCGCCTTGTGCACCTTTCTGCGAGGCTTGCCTGGAGCATTATCCCGACACTGTCCGAGAAAGTGTTAGCGTCGTTTGGCGAGAACGGCGGCGTCCCTGCGTGGCCGGAGCGCGTCGAAGATTTCTTGTTGACCCCACTGGATGTGAAAGATCCTGACCAGATCGAGACGCCATTCGTTCGCAAGCTGAGCCCGGCGGATGTGTCGCGCCTATGTGAGCGTTTCGGAACGCAGGAGGTTGTCAAAGTCTCGACAGGTTCATCGCAGGTGCTCGGAGCAGGCTGATTGCGACCCTTGGCGCGTTCGCGGCAAACGCTCCGTTTCGTCTCTGGAAGGCCGGGAGCGGACATCACGCCGATTTCCGAGATTTGCCGCTGCTGGAGGATGAGCCGCCGATCCTGTCGGCGCCAACTCGCCAATCGAAACGGTCCTCTGTTTCCTCTCTATCGACTTTTGTGATAGATCGCCTTCGGTGATCAACGGCGGCTGGCGCCTCCGAGGCAAGGCTGGACCTGCGGCTTGGAAAGGGCCGGTCATGACACCGACATTCGAGTCCTGGCACGAAGGCGGCCGGCGCTTCGTTCACCGCGGTCATTCCATCTTCTGGCAGACCGGCGGGAGCGGCGAAGCGGAATTGACGCTGGTCTGCATCCACGGCTTTCCCACCGCCTCCTGGGACTGGCACGCGCTGTGGCCGCTGCTGTGCCGCCACTTCGGCCGGGTCATCGCGCCGGACATGATCGGTTTCGGCTGGTCGGACAAGCCGCGCCGTTACCGCTACTCGATCTTCGACCAGGCCGACCTGCACGAGACCCTGATGCGCGCCCAGGGCGTGATGCGCTACCACATCCTGGCCCACGACTACGGCGACACCGTTGCGCAGGAACTGATGGCGCGGCACGAGGAGCGGCGCGCTGCCGGCGACAACAGCCTTGTGCTGGAATCGGTGTGTCTGCTCAACGGCGGGCTGTTTCCCGAAACGCATCGCGCGGCGCGGGTGCAGAGGCTGCTGCTCACGCCGCTGGGCCCTTTGCTCGGCGTGCTGATGAACGAGCGCGGCTTCGCCCGCAGTTTCGCTGCGGTGTTCGCCAAGGAAACGCGGCCGGACGCGGCCGAACTGCACCAGTTCTGGCGGCTGCTGGCGCACCAGGGCGGTAACCGCATCCTCCACAAGCTGATCCGCTATATCCCGGAGCGGCGCGCCAACCGCGCGCGCTGGGTCGGGGTGCTGCAAAAGACGGGGGTGCCGCTGCGGCTGATCGACGGCCCGGTAGATCCAATCTCCGGCGCCCACATGGTTGAGCGCTACCGCGAACTGGTGCCGAACCCTGACACGGTGCTGCTGCCGGGCATCGGCCACTATCCACAGGTCGAAGATCCGCAGGGCACCTGGCGTGCTTTCCTGACTTTCCACCGGCGTCTTGCAGAAACAGCTTGAAGCGGCGGATATCTGGTTACATCCGCGACATGCACACCGGAATTGGTGTTGAAGGCCGATTGCGGAAAGTCTCATTAT
>CAVYVV010000014.1:0-79938 GCA_963772105.1 uncultured Alphaproteobacteria bacterium | reverse complement strand
GTACTATGCGATGTAACTCTCTGGCTTGAGCACGCCAAGGAAGTCCGAGCGCTCTACGACATAATCTCCGATCCGGAAGAGAAGGAGCAGATGCTTATAGTCGCCGCCGGCTTCGACCGCATTGAGGAGCTGGCGAAAGAGCAAGCGACGCTCCAAGAGCAATACCAGCTGCCAAACTGACCGCCGTTTCATCCGGCGCTACGGTTAGACCACGAACCATGAACCGGTGCGCGCAGCCGTCTCTCTGCAGCCTTTGGTATTGCGCTGCGCCGTCGGGCACTTCACATCGCCGTACGAGCAGAAGACGCAGCAATCCCCCCTTATGGGCCTCATCACCACGCCGCATGCCTTGCACTTATAGAAGTATTGGCACGCGTCCTCGGCCATGATTTCGGCTTCGTGATGCCCGCAAGCCGGGCACGCGATCGTTGAGCGAACCTCCGCCATCGATCCTCCTCGACGCTTCGCGTACGCAAGAGCGGCGAGCACGCAAGAAATTCCGCCTTAAAGGCTCGGCGCGCCCGCCTATGTCCTAGGACAAGAATAGGCTATATTGTTCTTTTAGGTAAAACAGCGGTCATCTAGCCGCATGAGGCGATCCCCTCTCGTTAGACGCGATCTCATGGCGGCAAAAAAAGAAGCCGCGAACCCACCTCCGGCGGCCGAGAAAGTCTAGGGAGGAACCTAGACGCTGTGATTATGCGGACGATTTGCGGGAAAAAACAACCTATTCAGTTGCTACACAGTACCATCTCCCTCGGGGTGTAGCAAAAGGGCAGCGTCCGAAACAATCGCTCACCTCATGCTCGAAGTGTGCCCGCGCGATTGCTCCGCGCTAATGATCGTCACCGGCGAAATCGGCAACGTTCAAGGGAGGGAAACGGCGCTCGAACAACCCGTCATGTTCAAGCTCTTCCGCCCTCTCGCGATAAAGCAATGCGAGGGCGCGCATGACATCTTGTGCTTGGGCATTTTTTATGCGGTATGCCCCTTCCTCGACATGCCGCGCGCGTTCCAAGAGACTTTGTGTTTGAAGACGGAAATCCATAACGCCGGCTCATGCAGGTTTTCGCATTCCAATGCCTTCGCAGAGCACAGGTTCCGCCCCCTCCCGGCCTTTCCTGTGGATAAGCTGCCTTCTGTTGCGTGACCTGCGCCTCATGTGTTTGGCCGTTACCCAGCGCGGGCGTGAGCGCAGTCAAGGCTCGCGCTGCTCCAGCAGCGCGAGCGCAAGCGCCTGGCCCTTGACGGCGCATCCAGCGCCCGCGCAATCTTTCAGCCTTCGCTCTCTCGCTATCCAGATAATTATCGATTTTTAAATTTAAAATTATGCTCTCGCTCAAGGAACAAAATCACGCTTCCGTGATTAACCGATATGCAACAGCCTCAGACTGGGGTGGAACAAAAAGCGAGCGTCTTCATCCCGGAGACGCCCTTGTGTTCATTCGGCGAGCGAGTGATGCGCACGACCAAAAAAGCCCGGAAAGCCTCTGAGGATCCTCTAGTTGCAAAGTCGTCGGCACGGACGCCGCCTTATCAGGCTTGGCAAGAAAGAGCAAAAAGTACCCGCAAGCTTGTCGAGCGTGTCAGAGATGGCCCGGCGAAGAACTTGCTTATCCTGATTGCGGAAACCTACGAGCGGCTCGCCCAGCCTCTATAATCTATGGTGAGTGGAATAAGAATACCTGGTTCGCAAAAAGTATGAACGACATGCTCGTCACCATTGCTCGGTAATCCGTCGCAAGCAAAGCGTGGTGAGCCTCAGGTAGTGGAGGGAGGGCGCGGAGTTCAGCGCGCAACGCGCAAGGAGAAATTCACTCACATAAGAGGATACCGACATGATTGTGAACTTTCGACCGATGCAAGCCGAGGATAAAGAACTCTTCAAGAGCTTCATCCGTTCGCTTCCCCGGAAGGATAACTACTACTTGTTGGTCGACGTCCATGACGATCAAGCCATCGACCGCTGGATGGAGAAAATCCAGTCCGGCCAGACCATCGGCGTGATCGCGACGAAGGACAGCGACATGATCGGCTACGGCAATCTCAAAATCAACGATCTGCCCTGGACGCGTCATGTCGGTGAAATTTGCATGAGCGTCTCAGCCGCATGCCGGAGCCGTGGAGTCGGCAAGGCTCTCGCGGGGCAAATGTTCTCCATTGCGCGGGCGCAGGGGCTGCGAAAGGTCTGGGCGCGGATGGCAATCAGCCAGGGTGCGGCCCAACACATGTTTATGAAGCTCGGCTTCCGTACCGAGGCTGTCCTCTCAGATTTTGTGAAGACGAGAATGGCTTAACCGAAGACCTCGTGATTATGTCGCACGATTTCGGAGAGCATTGGTCTTTCTGAGCGCGAACGCCTCGAGTCTACGGTGGAACGAGAACTGAGGAGGACATCATGCCCACAGTAAGAGACGACACCGCTTTTGCTCATGCTATCCTTCCAGGCAACCTCAAGCAGGCTTTCTGTAAGCCGAGGGCGGAGGAAGCTGCGAAGGCCAAAGCGCTTATCAATTTCCTCATGGAGGATGCGTTTTTCCTTGCCCTTTATCGCAGCAACGATCCGAACGTGCGTGCGGCTGCGATGGATAAGCTCAACGAAGCTCACCATCAGGCTTACGGCGTCTCCCCAACAAAAGACGGGGATGCAGGTAAGGTGCCGGGTGCCGGGGCGGAAGTAAGCACTCCCCCGCCACAACCAACCCCTCCAACCGCGGCTTGGAATTATCGCCGCGGCTGCGCTCATCGCTAAATAGCGGCAATCGGGACGTCGCGAAAACTCCATCACCGATGATCACTGTCCCCTCGCCTCCCCTTGCCGCTCTTCCACCGGCTTGCAACCCCGCAGCTATGGCCGCTCTGAACAGCGTGGAAGGCGGGGTATTCACTTGAAGAAAGGTTTTACAATGAAAAATGCCTTGTCATGAATTCTCACGACAATTTACGAAGCGCTTGTAAAACATTTCTCTTATGAAAACAGGGATTTACAAGAAAAACGATTAACTCTTAATCAGCGGGTCCAAGGTTCAAATCCTTGTGCGCCCGATAAAATCAATAACTTAGCCGCGAAGAGCCGCTGATTCTTCAGCGCAAACTTGTAAAACGTTTTACAGGTCTCAAAGCTTGATTACCCAATCAGATTGAAAATCAGCGACTTAACAGTCGCTTTCGAAACCGAACAGGTGATTTCTTATCAGCGGTTTTACCTGGCGCAAAAAGGAAAGCGATGCTTTCGCAACCGAAATCGTTACCGGATTGCCTTCTTTCTTCCAGAAAGCCGCCATGCCGCCAATGAGCCGCTACGGGGAAAGAGGGCCAAACTCGGACGTTTGATTAGTGGCGCAAAGATTGATCTGGAGTGGGCCAGCAGAACGCCGTTCTCACCCTTGACTATTCATCAGCCCGTTAGCTGGCGCGGATGAACCGCGGCTCATTGGCCCGTGCATCTGTCGGCACGATCGGCAATTCTCCCGCCACTGCCGCAGGCAGTGCCTGCAAATAGTCCATGATCGCCTGCCACTCCTTGATCTCGACAGGGGTGCCCCCGGCAGACGACCCAACCACTTCTGCCACATCGATCGATGTCCCGGTCTGGGGCAACGGTAAGTCTGGCGTGACTGGAGCCGGAACGGCTATCGCCTCAATGCGAGATTGCAGGGGCTGGCCATGTTTGTTCTTGGACACTAGTGCCAATTTTCCGCCTGTGAACTTTGGAATAGCTATGACCATCAGGGCAAAAAACAGAGGGCACGTCACGCCGTAAATTTGGTCGTCTCCACCCGTGATGTCGATGGCCGAGTATCCGCGATCCAGGTCGCCGAGAGCGACCTCGGTGACCATATCGAATTTCGGCCGGGCTGGATCGTAAGTAAAGCGCAGCCCCGACGCGCGGGGGAAATAGTCTCCTGGACGTGCGGGGCTACCCGACAGACAGAATTCGAGTACGTTCTTGATCTCCTTTCCAGTCAGATATCCCGTCACGAGCGTGTTGCCTGGCGTTGTGTCGAGCACGCCTGTGCCCAGCGGGGCGACGGCAAAGACGTCATACACCGACTGCACACCCGTATTGCCCCGGCTCAGGCCGTTGCGCATGAGCCCATTTGCGGTCAATGCGATCCGTGCTCCCGTGGCCTTGCGATATGCATCTGTGCAGAGGTTGGCGAGAATCGTGCTGGCCGCAAGGTCCGAGGATGCGTTCGTCAGATCCTTTTCGATTCGAACCAGCGGCTGATTAATGGCAAACCCGCGTGGAGCAAAAACCACTTCGGTCACGCGTTTCTTGAACCCCTCAATGACCTCGGAGATCGCTGTATCGCCGAGAATGGTATCGTCGATCGGATGGACCTGACACGCATCGACAGCGAGCGTGCCGCCGTTGATCGTCACCGTCAGCTCGCCGAGATACCGGCCATTGTGGCCAGCCTGCACGACAGGCGTGCGCCCCTTGGCCATTATCGGGCTGGTCAGCACCGTGTGACTGTGCCCGCCGACGACAACGTCTATCCCGGGCACTTCGGCGGCAAGCGTCACATCTGCTCCGTCGGTGTAGGTGCCGTCCGGGTTCCTGCGCACGCCGCCATGACTGAGCGCGATCACGACATCGACTTTTTCAGTATCGCGCAGCATCGCAACCGTTGCGCGTGCCGCATCAATCGGATCGGTAAAGGTGACGGGAGCCGCGCTGACGCTGTAAATCGCCGCTTCGCGCCCAAGGACACCAAAAAGACCGAACCGGATTCCGCCGCGTTCAATGACGAGATAATTGCGAATTCGACCTTGCCTTGTGAGCTGCTGAAGTCCGGCAACGGCCTGCGCCGGAGCGCTGAAATCCGAATTGGTGGCCAGTATGGGGGGCACTTGTCCTGCTTCGACCGCAGCAACGATGGTGGCAGCCGTGCCCTCGGGCCCGAAGTTGAAATCGTGGTTCCCGAACGTCGTGGCATCGAAGCCAAGCATTGCCAACAACCGCAGCTCGCCCCCCATCTCGCGCGTTGCAGCGGCGAACGCCGTGCCCGTGGTGAAGTCGCCGGCATCCAGCACCAGGACCGGCCCCAGGCCTTCAGTGGCGGCCCTGCGTTCGCGGATCCTTGTCGCCAAACGGGCAAAGCCGCCACGCGTGCTGTCATCGTTCAGAGTGAGCGGCGTGTAGTCGGCTGCGGGGGCCATGCCGATGAAGTTCGAATGCAGGTCATTCGTATGAAGGATCGTGAAAGTCTTCTTGCCTGCCGTCTGAGCCGCCAGCGGCTCGGACATGGCAATGAAGGCCCCTGCCGCAACCGATGTCGCAAGAAAGGACCGGCGGTTCATTCCATCGGCAGTCTTGTTCTTCATGGAGCGCTTTCCGATCCGCTTGCTCAGACATACGCCAATTGACGTGCCGCTTTACACAGCGTTGGCCGATTTCGGATAAATATAGACCAATGCTGATCTTCCAAGTCGAATACTGACTAAAATTTCGCGTTTGTTGTTCCCAGGGTGATCGGCTTCTGGGACTGCAAAACGGCGGAGAGTGCTGAGCAGCTTCGCTTGTTCGTCGAGCAGGCGCCGATTGGTATCGCTATGTTCGATCGCGATATGCGCTATCTCGCAACGAGCGAACGCTGGCTCAGCAGTTACGGATTTAGCGGGGAGAGCCTCGTTGGTCGCTCGCATTATGAGGTCGTTCCAGACATCCCGAAGAGCTGGAAGGAGGCGCATCAGCGCGCGCTTCCGGCGAGATGGTCCGGGAGGAGCAGGACCCGTTTCCACGCGCCGACGGGCGCCTGCAGTGGCGCCGATGGGAGATGCAGCCCTGGCGTGGTGCGAATGGGACCATAGGCGGGATCCTGATTTTCAGCGAGGACGTGACTGCCCGCGTCGAGATGGAGCGGGCGCTTCGGGAAAGCCGGGCGGACTTGGACCGAGCGCAGGCCGTGGCCCACACCGGCAGCTGGCGGCTCGATGTGAACCGCAACAAGCTAACCTGGTCGACCGAGACCTTCCGCGAAGACGCCTCTGACCTATGAAAGCTTCCTTGCCGCTGTTCATCCCGACGACACGGAGCACGTCGATCGCCGCTGGAAGGCTGCTCTCTAGGGAGTACGAAGGGGCCTTATTAAAGCCTTCTTGCGCCGACTGCGCCAACTCCACGCGTGGAGCCTCCGCACGAGCGCCTGCGGTTTAGCAGCTCCTGGGGTAAGTGCCTTTTCCACATGCGACCGAATGGAGGAGAGCGCCGTTGATATAAACCAAGTAGCATGAGGCGCTCCTGCATTGCACAATCGGAGGATCCACAGTTACGGAGCGCGCAGACCATCGCTGAAGTTAAACCTCGGGATATACTCACCGCTTCGGAACTAAAAACGCGACTTGCTCTGCGACGCTGATATGCTCGTGACAGAGGTAAAGTCGCTCTTCTACAACACCGGTGACGCTGCGGCGGCCGCTCGGCTCAAGGACATTCAGGGTCGCCTTACTGATGAGATCCAAACCGTTGAGCGGTTGATCGCAGCAAGCTCGCCAGCCACACGGCTCCCCGCCTCGCCTGACGCCGCGGATCAATACATATAGCTCGGCATTACCGAAACCTCTTCGAGTTCGTTCGCCATGTCGCGGTAAAGCACTGCAAGGGCGCGCAGGATGTCTTGCGCTTGCACATTGTTCTCGCGGATTGCCTTTGCCTCGACGTGTGCGGCGCGTTCTAAGAGTCTTTGTTTTTGAAGACGAAAATCCACGGCCCACCCATTTGCATCATCGAATTCACGAATGCAAATGCGTTAGCCGAGCACAGGTTCCGCAAAATCCATCGGAACGCAGGCGCTGAGTGCAAATATTTTCGCAACGCTTGCGTGCAGGCGTTGCCCTCATCAGGGCTCTTGCGGCGATTTTAAGGCGGGGCGATAATTATACTTGCGATCAACATTCAATAAAACTTGATTTTGGCACGCACTTTAATGCTTTAACCTTACCTAATGCCAAGAGTAGGCGATCAACTCCGACGATGAACAACGAGGAGACTTCGATGCCGTAAAATTCTCTACCCCATAAAACTTGCACTTTCCACTCATTTTCTTGTTTGGTGATGAGTATGCCGTGGAAACCCGCCGTGGGGTTCACACTTTCCCTGTTTGTGGCGTCAGTCGCCCTCGTGCTCGCATTGGCATCGGTTCAGCAGAAGCGCAACGACTTCCGGTCAGCCGATTACTCCCTACTAAACGCCGACGAAATCAACCACAGAACCCTCACAGCCGCCGCCGCAACCGATCGTTCTCACCGGCGGTATTGAACGAGGTGTCTCCACGATAAGTAGCGCTAGCCCCTGTGGACGGATTGCCGTCAGTTGAGGCGGAGTGGATTCCCAAATCAGTATTTCGGTGATTCATAGGTGACCGGCTTTGGGAGGGCCGGTCATGCTGACACAGATGACGGAGGAGGATTGGGCGATCGCTATCGAAGTCTTTCGGGCGGTGCGCTCGAAGCGGGGTGAGCCTGGCCATGACGACCGCAAGTTTCTGGAAGCGCTGCATTATTTCACCCTTCACAACATCACCTGGCGGGCGCTTCCGGCGGAGTTCGGCAATTGGAACACCGTGTGGAAGCGCTTTTGGCGGCTTAGCCAGACGGGAATGTTCGAAGCCTTTTTCGAAGCGCTGGCGAGCCTGAGCGAGACCGCACATCTCGTGCAAATGTTCGATTCCACCGTCGTGCGAGCGCATGTGTCGGCAGCGGGCGCGAAAGGGGGCAAGACGCCCAGGCGCTTGGGCGTTCGCGCGGAGGCTTCTCGACAAAAATCCACTTAAAAACAGACAAGGACGGTCACCCCATCGGCTTTCATCTCACAAGCGGCGAGGCCAGCGACAGCAGAAATTTCGAAACGCTGCTCGATATTGGTCCCGATATAACGCCGCGGGCAGTGGTGGCGGATAAAGGCTACGATGCGGCGGCCAACCGTGAAGCGGCGCGTGAGCGTGGCATCTGCCCTGTTATCCCGTACCGCTCAAACACCAAGAACAAGCCAGCCTTCTTCGCCAAGACACTCTACAAAAGCCGTGCGCGGATCGAGCAGGCATTCGGCAAACTCAAACGCTTCAAGCGGGTCGCCATGCGATGCGAGAAGACCGCACAGAATTACGCCTCCTTTGTCGCCCTTGCCTGCAGCGTTATCTTGATCAAATCCGTCCACAGGGCCTAGTTCGCACGGCTCACAAGCAATATAGCCAAAGAGCTAAAGTCTATCCGCTTTTGATGGAAACAAAAGCGGGCTCTAACCTTTTGTTTTATCGTGCGTCTTATCGGAAAACCGCTTCACACTTTTCCGGTGCACTCTAATTTGCACTTTGTTGGCTTGCATAAGTGGGGCGCTGCCATGCTTTAATGGAGGCCACCTGCATTGTGGCTGGGAACACTGTGGCGTCGTCGGGCGCGCCCCCCCAATCCTCTGGTTTACCAACCGCAACGCTGACACTGAGATAGCACTGCCTGTGCAAATCGGCAGGAGTTTGCACAGAGAAAACCAGTTTGCGATCAAAATACCAATTTATACGCTCCGGCCCCCAATCGACTGCATATTCATGAAATGCTTCGGCCAAATCAAAGTTGGCGTCAAAACCGGAGCTGTATTCATGGCCCTTCTCAGGAACCTTGGTGTGCAAGGTCGTATAGAGCTTGGTTGGCTCGCGACCGATCATTTCCATGATGCCAATACTTGGCGGCCACGATTTATCCACGGGCGAGAGTATGAATTTTGGCCCAATTCCATGTCCGCGCGGAAGTCTGGCTGAAATAGCAAAAACACCGAATTGCTGTGCGAACGGAAAACTCGTGATGGCAGCCCCCATGTAGTCTTTAGGCTCCTGCTCCCCGATCGTTCCAACAAGATCCGGCGGCATTTTACGCACCGTGAAATCGAGCGTTCCCGACCAGGTCAATGGTGCGCGCTCAGTACCGATCATCTGCGCAATCATGTCACCGTTCGGACTGGCGTCGGCACTGCCGTTTGAGGTCCACGCCGGAAAATTTTGCTTCGGCAACGGCCAAGGAGACGGTCCTGTTGCGAGTGAATGATTTCCAAAGATGTCCTGCAGCCCATGAGAAATTGGGATCAGTCAGTGGTCTGACCACAGCGTCCACCTGCAATCCACCCGGGCGCCATACTGGCGGCTCGCGAAACTGCTGGTTAAGTGTCTCAACCGCATCCGCAAGTGATAGCTCCTCGGAGCCAGTAAATTCTTGTTGCGCATGCGACGGTTGAGATAGAAGCGTTAACAAAACGATTGCGCTGATGGACCAAAATGCCGGCACTTTCAACCCGTGGCTAAAACGCGCTGTTGTTGCACATCCCGCGTACCATTTTTTCATAATTCCAACCCTTCAGTATAAACCCCGGTTCAAGTTGACCAAGGCCATATCAGATGATGATGACGCCTGCTCCCGTTGATGGGAACAGCCGCAAAACAGTTCCACAAGAGGTTGTCCGACCCGCTCCCGCTCATCCCCCAACGGCATGCACCCTACGAAATCGGCCCTGTTTCGCATACGGCCTAACCCGCAGATACAGTCCATTTTTGAAGGTACGTTGTGGCCAGCCGCTCGCCAAGGAAATCGCTCGCAATTCGTTGGCGAAACCGGGACAACCCCTCAGATCAACCTGTCTTTAATGGGGATCGATTAAAGGCGGGTTGATTGATTCTAAAGTGTTAGAGCAGCTTATCCGCGTCCAAAGGGCGTCTCTACGCACACGCGCTCCGAATCGCCGCCACGATGGCCTGCGTCACCTCGCAGGTCGAGGCGCTGCCGCCGAGATCGTGGGGCATGACCTCCCCTTTCGCCGTGACCGCCTCGATCGCGCGCATGAGCCGCTTCGAGGCGTCGAACTCGCCCAGATGGTCGAGCATGAGGCAGCCCGTCCAAAGCGCACCGATGGGATTGGCGACGCCCTTCCCCGCGATGTCGAACGCCGAGCCGTGGATGGGCTCGAACATGGACGGACGGCTGCGGGCGGGTTCGAGATTCGCGGTTGCGCCGATGCCAAGGCCGCCCGTCAGCGAGGCGGCGAGATCCGAAAGGATGTCGGCGTGCAAATTCGTGGTGAGGATGGTGTCGAGGCTCCATGGCCGGAGAACCATCCGCTGGGTCATGGCGTCCACCAGCATGAAATCGACATCGAGGCCCGGATAACCGGCGACGATCTCCTGGCACACCTCGTCCCAGAACACCATGCCGTGGCGCTGCGCGTTCGACTTGGTCACGACGGTCAGCTTCTGGCGGGGCCGCGACAGCGCGAGCTCGCAGGCATAGCACGCGATGCGCTCCACGCCGACGCGCGTGAAGACCGACACGTCCATCCCCACTTCGCTTGGCAAGGCGCGATGGACGCGGCCGCCGATCCCGGCATACTCCCCCTCGCTGTTCTCGCGGACGAAAACCCAGTCGATCTCGCGCGCAAGGTCGCCGCGGAGCGGGCTTGGAATGCCCGGCAGGAGCCGCGCGGGCCGGATGTTCGCGTATTGATCCAAACCTTGACAGATGGCAAGCCGCAACCCCCAGAGCGTGATGTCATCAGGCAGACCCGGATCCCCCGCCGAGCCAAAATAGATCGCGTCGTAGCTTTCGAGCTGGGAAAGCGCGTCCGCAGGCATCATCAGGCCATGCTGGCGGTAATAGTTGGAGCCCCAATCGTAAGCGGTAAACGACAGCGCGAAACCGCCATCCTCAAGCGCCAGCGCCGTCAGAACCTCCTGCCCGGCCTGCACGACCTCGGGCCCGATCCCATCCCCGCCGATCACAGCGATCGTGTAATTGCGCTCCGCCATCAATTGCTCCCGACGTGATAATTCCGTGACATTGGCTCTGTAAACAGAGTTTGGCAAGCGAAGCAGACTGTGGCGAGGTGCAATTCAAGCCGCGGCGTGATAGCGCTGATCAACTTGCCGGAAACTGAATGGAGCTCATCGCTTGGCCAAAAAAGACGCCGCTCGCAACGGCTTAAGAGTGCTGAGACGGCCTCGGCCCATCCAGCGGCGCGAGCCTCTGCCCTGGAATTCTCCGAAATCCACCGAGGAAGACCCCGAGGCGCACGCTCGTATTAAAGCGATTCTCAACAGTCCGAGTTACCGCCGGGCGGATGCAGACTTCGACTTCCTCGCGCGCGACGACTTGCGCGGCCTTCGCCTCCAGATCGACTACCTCAAGCCCGACCTCCTTCTCCAAGAGGCAGGGGTGCGCCAAACCATCGTGGTTTTCGGGAGCACCCGGATCTGCGAGAAAGCGGCGGCAACCCGTCACGTCGAGAAGCTGACCGGGGCGCTCGCCGCAGATCCAGGCAACACAGAGCTGGAGCACCGCCTTGCCGCCGCAAAGCGCATCCTCGCCAAGAGCCACTATTATGACGTCGCCCGCGAATTCGGACGGCTCGTCAGCGAAGCCAACAACAACGGCCAGGAGGAGCACGCCGTCATCATGACCGGAGGCGGCCCGGGCATCATGGAGGCGGCGAACCGCGGCGCGTTCGATGCCGGAGCCAAGTCCGTCGGCCTCAATATAACCCTGCCGCACGAGCAATTCCCCAACCCTTACATCACGCCTAACCTGTGCTTCAGCTTCCATTACTTCGCCATGCGGAAATTTCATTTCGTGCTTCGCGCGAAAGCGCTCGTGGCTTTTCCAGGCGGATACGGCACATTCGACGAGCTGTTCGAGGTCCTGACACTCGTTCAAACACAAAAACTCAAGCAAATTCCGGTGATCCTCGTGGGCAAAGACTATTGGCAGCGAGCCGTCAATTTTGATTTCCTTGCTGATGAAGGCGTGATCGCCCGTGAGGACCGCGAACTGTTCTGGTATGCGGAGACGGCAGAGGAGATCTGGAACGGCATCCAGGCCTGGTACACGTCTGGCGGAGGGGCTTAGGCAAGACTTCCTCGGATCTCGGACTTGACCCTCGCGGAGAAAGCAACAATTCTTAAGGAATAATCGGACCCGTGAAGGAGGACCGATGATCCGCGTCCAGCACCAGGATTTCGATGCCGGCGCCGAGATGGCATCCTTGCGGAAGGACCGCACCGATATCGGCGCGATTGCAGCGTTCGTGGGGCTCGTCCGGGACCACGCGGGCGGCCGTGAAGTGACGTCGATGACGCTCGAGCATTATCCGGGCATGACCGAGAAGGAGCTTGCCCGGATCGAAGCCGAGGCCCGCGAGCGCTGGCCGCTTCTCGATTGCCTTATCGTGCATCGCATGGGCCGGCTTGCTCCTGGCGACAACATCGTGCTCGTCATCACGCTGTCTGAGCATCGGCACGCAGCTTTCGAAGCGGCCCAATTCCTGATGGACTACCTCAAGACGGCGGCGCCGTTTTGGAAAAGCGAGGAGAACGGCGAAGAGCGCCGCTGGGTGGCGCCGCGCGACGCGGACGACGCCGCAGCCGAGCGCTGGGTCAGGTAGGCAGACGTGTTCGCGGGGCTTAGCCGGCGTCAGCGGTGGCTGCGCGGCTGCGGCCTTTCTTCGGGGCCTGCCTCTCCGCTTTTTCCGCGGCTTCCTTCTTTTTGGCTTCGGCGTCTTCGGCTTCCTTGGCGAGCCTCAGCTCGCGCAATTTCGCAACCTTTTCCGAGCGCTGGCGGGCTGCGGATTCAATATCGTGTCCTGACCGCCTGATCGCGTTTTTGGAGATTTGCAAAGCGCTCCGCGGCCTTGGTCTTTGTCGTGGCAGCCATGAGGTTATCCTTCTGGTTGGCGCATTGAGGCTTGGGAAAGCGCCAGACACGCGCCTCCGAGTGAGGGGTGGCTCGCCCTTATTTTCTGAGTTTAAATGGGTATTGGATGCCCCCTTCGCAAGCGTCCCGGTTGTGACGGCGGTGCTACCTTCGTTTTACGTGTCTGCATCTCGAGAAAGCCGCCCGCCGTTAGCTGAACGGAATGCCCTTTCCCGTGTTGATCGTCATCATCACGCTCATCGGATCCATGACAAAGCGCATCGAAGACTACGCTCTCATTGGCGACTGCGAAAGCGCGGCACTGGTGGCGCGCGACGGTTCGATCGACTGGCTGTGCTGGCCGCGTTTCGATTCCGGGGCGCGTGTTCGCGGCCTTGCTTGGCACGCCGGAAAATGGACATTGGAGCGTGTCGGCGGCCGAAGGGGCCGCCACGCGGCGCCGGTACCGCGACGGTACCCTGATCCTTGAGACCGATTTCGAAACAGCGAGCGGCGCGGTTACGCTCATCGACTTCATGCCCTTTCACCGGGAAGGCCCGAGCCGGCTGATCCGCCTCGTCCAGGGGCGCTCAGGCGAGGTCGAAATGGTGACCGAGTTCCTGTTTCGCTTCGATTACGGCCTGATCGTCCCCTGGGTCACCCGCATGGACTGCAAAGGGCTGCAGGCGACGGCGGGGCCGGACATGGTCGTCCTTCGGACGAATGCCAGCCGTGAAGGCTCGCGGATTGATGCATTGCGGGGTTTTCACGGTCCGGGCCGGCGAGACGGTCTCGTTCGTCTTGAGCTATGCCAAGTCGTTTGAGCAACCGCCTCCGCCCATCGATGCTCTCAAATCGCTCGAAGAAACCGAAACAGCCTGGCGGCGCTGGTCGCAGCGCTGCACCTATACCGGACCCTACTCGGGCGCGGTCTTGCGCTCCCTCATCACCTTGAAAGCCCTGACGTACCATCCGACCGGAGGCATCGCCGCGGCCGTAACGACGTCGCTCCCCGAGGAAATCGGCGGCACCCGCAACTGGGACTACCGCTACTGCTGGCTGCGCGATGCAACCTTCACGTTGCTGGCGCTGATGAATTCCGGGTATCGGCACGAAGCGGGGCAGTGGCGGACATGGCTTCGCCGCGCCGTGGCCGGCAGCCCCCAGCAGGTTCAGATCGTGTATGGCCTCGCTGGCGAGCGGCGGCTCGTCGAGAGCACCATCCCGTGGCTTTCCGGCTATGAAAATTCCAAGCCGGTGCGCATCGGCAACGCGGCCGCGGACCAGTTGCAGCTCGACATCTTCGGCGAGGTGATGGACGCGCTGTTTCAATGG
This sequence comes from uncultured Alphaproteobacteria bacterium, assembly GCA_963772105.1. Taxonomy (GTDB): domain Bacteria; phylum Pseudomonadota; class Alphaproteobacteria; order Rhizobiales; family Rhodomicrobiaceae; genus Rhodomicrobium. The sequence goes on along the minus strand of CAVYVV010000014.1, from coordinate 65,934 downwards.
AACGAAGGCCACCCGAGTCCCGGACACGAAGCATGGCCTCTTGCGCTGACCCTTCTCGAACATCTTGAAAAGATCTGGCGGCTGCCGGACGAGGGCCTCTGGGAAGTCCGCGGGGGAGCGCGCCAGTTCACCCATTCGAAGGTCATGGCGTGGGTGGCGTTCGACCGCGCCCTCAGAACCATGGAACGCCACGGCCTGGAAGGACCGCTCGAGCGCTGGCGAAAGGTTCGCGATGAGATTCACAATCAGGTTTGCGAGGAAGGCTTCGATGCGAAGACCGGCGCTTTCACGCAAAGCTACGGTTCGGCTGCACTCGACGCCAGCGCGCTTTTGATCCCGCTTGTCGGCTTCCTCCCCGCCTCCGACCCGCGTGTGCAATCCACGGTCAAGGCGATCGGAGAGAGGTTGCGCGATGGCCCTCTCGTCAGGCGCTACGACACAAACAGAACGAAAGACGGTCTTGCTGGCGACGAAGGCGCCTTTCTCGCCTGCTCGTTCTGGTACGCGGACAACCTTGTCATGCTCGGACGGCGCGACGAGGCTGTGGAACTCTTCGAGTTTCTTCTCACGCTTCGCAACGACGTTGGCCTCATGTCGGAGGAATACGATCCTGTGGCGGGGCGCATGCTGGGCAATTTTCCGCAAGCCTTTTCCCATGTCGCGCTGATCAATACCGCGCACAATCTCCTGCACTGGGAAAAACCGGCGCAGCAGCGGGGAAGCAGAAGACACAACGAAACGTAAGGGAGACCCGGAACGGTTAAGAATCTATTAAGGGCGGAAAAAGTTGATCGATTCTCAGAGTGCTAGAGCAGCTTATCGGCGTCAAAACGTGACGTCGGCTGCCTATCCGCTTTTGCAAAATGGCATTAAGTAAGTGCGCTCTAACACTTTTGTTTTATCGTGCGTCCTATCGGAAAACCGCTTCACACTTTTCCGGACGCACTCTAGTGGACGCCTCTCTCCGCGTTTGGGTAAACCCCTTTCAAGACGATGTCGAAGTGGCTGCGCACCGCGTCGTTGCAGGCGCAGGCTCGCCGCCTTAGCGCTTCGACGTCGGCGACGATCAGGGCGCCGCGACTGGTTTCCAAAATCCTGTCCGTCTTCATGGTTTTGATCACGCGGCTGATATAGCTGCGCCCAACGCCAAGCATGCTGGCAAGCTGCTCCTGGGTCATGGGCAGAATTGGGCTTTGCATCCGGTCCATTCCGGCGAGAAGCAATTTCGCGACCCTTTGTTCAATCGAATGGGCTGCGTTGCAAGCCACCGACTGAAACACCTGGGCGAGAAGACAATCCGCATAGCGCGCAAAAAGATGCTGTATCGTGATGGATTGCACCTTCGCCGCCTCGAGGGCTGCCGTTTCGATCCTCAAAAACTCTCCGGCGAATTCAACCGAAGCCCGCGCATAAGCAGGCAGACGCCCATGGCTGATAATGCCTCCAACGGCTCCCTCCCGCCCGATGAGCGCCGTCTCCGCGCTCTTGCCATCAGGCAGCAGGATCGAAAAGGATGCAAGGCTTGGCCCGCACGGAAAGTAAGTGAAGCGGACATCATCGCCCGGGTCATAAAAAACGGTTCCGCGGTCGCCTCGCACGACTTCGAGATAGGGCTGCAGCCTGTTGGCGTCCTTCTCCTGAAGGGCGTGCAGCAAATTGTTTCCGGCGCTGCTATTGCGTCTGGCGCTCTGTTTATGCATCTTTATTCCAATCGAGCAAACTCGCTTAAGGTGAAGCCGGATAAAGCGTCTTTGTTCATTTGTGGACAGACGGCTCTCATTCTTTTGTTTAAGGAGACATGAATCCAACCAATGGCAGAGATCTCACCATGTTCACTGCGCCATAGAATTCGGGTTCCATGTTCGGGGAACAATCGAGCAAGTTGTTAAGAGTCCTCTCGCGCCTTCTATGGTTCGAATTGCCATCCCTTTCCTTGCGTTTGCCATCGCAGGACGCGGGAGGCGAGGAGGTGCGGGCCATATCGAACCGCAAGAGCCGACGCCCGGAAAACAAACAGTCGAACCGTTCCGCTGGAGCGCACCGCAATACGAAGGACATCGATTGTCGGCTTTGCCAAAGCAACGATATGCTCCTTCTCGTGCTCGAAGCGGCCGAACTGGGCACGTGGCGCTGGGAGGTTGATCAACCGGCAAAACCGTTGGTCTGGGATACGCGTTGCAAGGCAATGTTCGGCCTGCCACCCGAGGCAGCGATTACTTACCCGTTCTGGGCGAGTTTGGTTCATCCCGACGACCGGCCTGAAGGAGAGTCGGTCGTCACACGCGCCCTCGACCCCTCCGACCCCAACGATGGCCTCGTTTACAAATATCGAATTCAGCACCCTGACGGGCGCATGCTCTGGCTCCTGGCTACAGGCCGCGCCTACTTCGAGCCCGATCCCACGCAAGCGGCGGGGCGGCGGCCACTGCGCATCCTGGGCACCATTCGCGACGTGACGGAAACGGAATTGGCCGATCTCCACCGCCTCGACCGGGAGAGGCGCAGCCGCTATGTTCTTTCCCTTGAAGAGCGGCTTCGCTCGGCATGCACCGCTCGCGACGCCGTAAGCGCGGCATGCGAGGCTCTCGGCCGGGAACTCCGCGCCACTTTCGCAGGCGTGGGAGAATTGCAATCCGATGGCATGGACACTGTCGTCGAAAGCGCTTGGAGCGCCGCGGGCGGTCCGTCCCCCCTGCTCGGCCGGCACCGGTTCATAGGCGCGAAGCGGATCGAGGATCTCCTGTCTGGCGGTGCTGTCATCGTGAATGACGTCGCAACGGACCCTCGGTTCTCAGGTGATGACGCGGCGCAGGCAGCCTACAGGGCATTCGGCACGCGATCCTCGATCAATGTTCCTCTCGTCCGTGACGGGCGTCCGCGTGCATTCCTGTTTGTTGCGAACGATGCGCCGCGGGCCTGGACCGAAACGGAGATCGCTCTCGCGCGGGAAACGCTGGAGCGGGCGTGGCAGGCTGTCGAGAGAGCGCGCGCCGAGGACGAACTCAGATTGACCACCGAGCGCTTCGAACTGGCGCTCAAAGGTTCCCCGGTCGTGGTGTTCTGCCAGGACCTCGACCTTCGATACACATGGATTTATAATCCTGGCCTGGGTTACGAGGCCTCCGAAGTCGTCGGCCGGTTCGACAGCGACATTTTCGAGCGGGCCGAAGATGCGGCGGCGACGGAGGCCATCAAGCGCGAAGTCATCCGCACCGGGATAGCCAAGCGTGGAGAGGTTCTCATTCACTGGGAGGGTATCGACCGGTACTACGATCTGCTCGTAGACCCCATGCTGGATGCCGCAGGACACATCAAGGGCGTCCGCTGCGCCGCGATCGATATAACCGAGCGCAAGCGCCAGGAGCAGCACATCCGCCTGCTCATGCGCGAGGTAAACCACCGCTCGAAAAATATGCTGACCCTGGTTCAGGCCGTGGCCCGGCAGACGGCCGCTATAAAGACCGATGACTTCCTTGGCCGCTTCGATGAAAGGCTTCGCGCGCTTGCCGCAAGCCAGGACCTTGTCGTGAAGAACGAATGGAGAGGCGCCGATCTCGACGAGCTGATCCTTTCGCAACTCTCGCATTTCAAGGACCTCATCGGCACAAGGATAGAATTGAAGGGCCCTCCCCTTTTCATTTCGGCGTCCGCTGCGCAAACCATCGGCATGGCGCTCCATGAACTGGGCACCAATGCGGGCAAGTATGGAGCGCTTTCAAACGGGAATGGCCGCATCGGCGTGACATGGCGTCTCGACCGCGACGACGAAGGCCAGGACGCTTTCGTCATGACCTGGCGCGAAAGCGGCGGCCCTCCCGTCTTACCCCCCACGCATCGCGGCTTCGGTTCCACCTTGATAACGCGCATTGTGGAAGTGAGCCTGAATGCGGAGGTGGAACTCGACTATCCGGTCAGCGGCCTGTGCTGGCGGATGACCTGTAGCGCCCAGGAAGTTCTGGACGCGATGGAGCAAGGCTCTTAGGCCGACGCCATGGCTCAGGCCTTCATGGTAAACGACCCGTTGCCCCGCCGATTATGCGTTAACCCGCGTTGGTTAATTGCGCTTACGGCCGGCCTGAATTTGCGCCCCCAAAATTCCGAAAATACCGAGGCGAGAGCGGCCTGCGTCCGCCGGACGCGGACAGTCAGCCATACCCCATTGAAACAAAACAGATTTCACCGTTAACCGGTTGCGAATAAAGAGGGTTACCCAACTCTATTTTTGGACGAAATGGGCGCGGAAAAGTCCGTTAAATATATTCCAGCCGCGCAAATTAACCATGAGCGCGCCTTTTGTAAGCGCGGCGGCGCGATCCCGTTGTGGTATTATCCTATATAATTCAATAGCTTACTATTATTAACCTCCCGGCAAGGCGCTTTTTCCTAAAATCCCGGCCCACGGACGCAAACCGGAACAAGCCGAACCCACCGTTTGTTCGCCGTGCGCTGATGATGATTGGAGGAGGAGGTCATGGCTGAACCGATCGGACATCGCGTGTGGGCAATCGCGGAAGGTTACATCCCCCCAGCGAGCACCGGAACAACCCGGCAGCTTGTCAGCCACGAAACGGTCTGCATCCTGAACGCCGGAGACAGAGAAGCCGATGTCGAGATCACCGTCTACTTCGCGGAGCGGGAGCCCGCCGGTCCCTATCTGCTCAAGGTGCCTGCCCGGCGCACGCGCCACGTCCGTTTCAACGATCTGAGAGAACCCGAGCCGGTCCCGGTCGATACCGACTATTCGAGCGTGATCGTATCAAGCGTCCCCGTCGTCGTCCAACACACGCGGCTCGACACGCGCCAGCCCGCGCTTTCCCTATTGAGCACCATCGCCTACCCTGTCCGATAGGGACGCCGCCTCAGTGAAATCCTCAAGCACCTCCTTCAACGCGTGGTTCCTGACGTAAGAGGGGCCAGTGAAGGGATAATTGATCTCCACAATCGCAAAAACGGAGGTGAAGGTCAGAAGCGAAAGAAACGCGGTCATCAAGATTTGCGCACGGATGTTCTCCGTGCCGAAGAAGAATGCAAAGGCGACAGTGAGCGTGGCTGCGGCAAAGACCACCATCCATACGACCGCAGGAACAACGCCGCCGGCAAGATGGAGTCGCGTGCGCCGGGCGTGGGTGATTTCGTCGAGTTGCTTGAACATTTCGATCAGAAGGGCTGTCTGCCTTGTATCGCCTTCCGCCATGCGAGTGACTGAGGCATAGAGCGCGGTAAGCGCCTCTGTGACGTCGGGGCTTTTTTTTCCGGCTGACATTGCAGGCCAGTCTTTTTCAATGGCGAGCTTGAGGTAATTGCTGAGGGCCTCCCTTGTCGTCTTCATTTTTGGATCGGGGCCGGCCGCGAGCCGGTACAGAGTTGCGGAGGCTCCCGCCTCTTGAGCCACAGAGCTTTGCGCCTCGGCAAATTTCTCCCAGACCACGATCACGGCAAATGCGACGATCACGGCGAAAATGACGCCAACCGTCGCGAATTTGAAGCCGGCGATCTCGTTATTGGTCGTCAGTTGCTCAAGGCCGACCGACTTGCGAACGATGATCTGCCCGCAAACGGCAGCGATCGTCGGGAGAGCCACGACCAGAACCATTGCTTCCCAAAGCGGAAGTCCGGCTAAATATAGCATCAAGCACTGTTTCCTTCTTACAAGGACGGCAAGGAGGAAATGGTAAGCTTTTTTTAGGTGCTTAAACTCTTCAATAAGATGTGCTTTGAACAAAGCCGTCGGCGCTTCGCGTTTCCGCGTCACTCAACAAGGCCGCGTTCGATCCGCCTGTCGGGGATGAGCCACATCACGGCAACAGACACGTAAATAATGCCTGCGATCAGTGGATCGACAAATGAAAGCGCGATGGCAGTTACGTAGAGGACCGGGGAGACTTTGCCCTTCATGTCCCGGCCCAGCGCCTTCGCAAGGGTGGAGTCTTGTCCCTCCCGCCGGAGAATCGCCTTCTGAAGCAGGAGATAGGCGATGGCGGGCATGAGGAGAGCCACGCCGTAAACGGCGGTCGGCAGTTTCGCAAAATGGTTCTCGCCCATCCACGCCGTTGCGAACGGCACCAGCGAAAGCCAGAACAAGAGGTGCGTATTCGCCCACAAAATGAGCCCATCGACCCGGTTTACGGTGTAAAGCAGATGGTGATGATTGTTCCAGTAGATGGCGACATACACGAAACTCAGGACGTAACTTAAGAAAACCGGGAGAACGCCAGCCAGATCATCCCAGCTTGCGCCATGGGGAACTTTCAGCTCCAGGACCATGATCGTGATGATGATGGCGACGACGCCGTCGCTGAACGCTAAGAGGCGGTCCTTTTCCATGCCGTGAACTCCAGAATGCGGACGTTGACATTAGCCCCGGTTTACCTGATAAATCCGGCGCAGCCGTATAGGTGAAATTGCGCGACCTAAGGCCTATCTCCCGTTAAGAGAGAACAAAGTCCGCCCATGGCGGCGCCGATCGGTGCGCACAAAAGCGATAGAGGAATCCATGTACGCGGTGATCCGCACGGGGGGCAAACAATACAAGGTTGCCCCAGAGGACGTGCTACAAATTGAGAAGCTCGAAGCTGCCGCAGGCGACGCGGTCAACTTTTCCGATGTGTTGATGGTGGCAGGCGAAAGCGGCCCGCAATTCGGGGCGCCGCTTGTTTCGGGCGCTCTCGTCTCGGCCGAGGTTGTCGAGCACGGACGCGGGCCGAAGGTCATCATCTTCAAGAAGAAGCGCCGTCAAAACTACCGGCGCAAAAGGGGCCATCGCCAGGAATTGACCACGGTGCGCATCCTGGAGATCCTGACCGACGGCAAGGCTCCGTCGAAAGCGGCGCAGCGGCGAGCGAGTAGCTTCGAGATTTTAAAGGCAAAAAACCATGGCACACAAAAAAGCAGGCGGTTCGTCCCGGAACGGCCGCGACTCTGAAGGCCGCCGCCTCGGCGTTAAGAAATTTGGTGGCGAGCAGGTCGCTCCCGGGAATATCATTCTGCGCCAGCGCGGTACGCAATGGCATCCTGGCGAAGGGGTCGGCATGGGTCGGGACCATACGATCTTTGCAGCGCGTGAAGGTGTCGTCGAGTTCAAGGCCAAGGCGCGCGGCCGCACCTACGTTTCGGTAGTCGGCGGCGGGCAGGCGAACTAAGCGCCGCCTTATGATCGGAGCTTTGGCGCATTGAGCGGCGCCGGGCTCTGTTTGCGCGTCCTCTTTATGATTATGCCGTTGGTGGGGGACTGGCGGGCGGGATGAGCACGCGATTACAGGTAATCCGTTTTGCAGCCGAGCTGCGCAAGACCGTGCAGCAATGGCGTCGGCGCGGCCAGAGAGTGGCGCTCGTGACCACAATGGGGGGCCTTCACGACGGTCATCTTTCGCTGGTTCGCCTCGCGAAAAAACACGCGGGCCGCGTGGTCGTATCGGTTTTCGTGAACCCCACGCAATTTGCGCCGCATGAGGATTTTCAGAGCTATCCTCGCAACGAGGAGCGCGATTGGCACAAACTTCTGAGCGTGCAACCGGACGTCATGTACGCGCCGGAAGTCAACGAGATTTACCCGCATGACTTCGCCACCCGGGTGGAAGTGGCAGGCGTCACTCAAACGCTCGAGGGCATTTCCCGGCCGCATTTTTTTGCCGGGGTCACGACGGTTGTCGCAAAGCTTTTCCTGCAGTGCTTGCCGGACGTGGCTGTCTTCGGCGAGAAGGATTATCAGCAGCTTCTCGTCGTAAAGCGGATGGTGAAGGATCTGGCTTTCCCTATTACCATCCTGCCGGGACCTATTGTTCGCGAGAGCGACGGCTTGGCGATGTCCTCGCGGAACGTATATCTTGATGCGAGAGAGCGCAGCGTTGCTCCTCAGCTTTACGCCGTCATCAGGGATGTCGCCGCCGACCTCGCTTCAGGACGACCGGCCAGGGAGTCCTTGACCCAAGGCAAGGTCAGGCTGGAGAGCGCAGGCTTCAGGATCGATTATCTCGAAGTACGCGATAGCGACACTCTAACGCCAATAGAAGACTTCCCGCACGCCCGCGCCCGCCTTTTGGCGGCCGTTTATCTCGGCAGCGTCCGTCTGATCGATAATGTCGAGGTCGCTTGATCTCAACTCGGCGTCAAGGTCGAATGGGGCCTTGACGCGTCTTGCAGGTGATCGTCCGCACCCGAGCACCTTAGAATTTGTAGTTCAGCCCTGCGCGGATGATATCGATACTGCCGATCTCATGGATATAGTTCTGATCGCCGTGCTGGGAGACCGTTCCGGTCGGGCCGCTTTCGGAGCCAAATCCGTCAGCGTAGAGATATTCAATCTTGCCCGATAGCCGAGGTGTGAAAGCGTGCTCGACGCCCGCGCCAACCACGTAGCCGGTCTTCCATCCTTGATAGAAGTTGCTCTCGTCGGCGTCGTTGCCAACGATCGTTTCGTTGGCATGAACCATTGCCAGCCCCCCTGTGCCGTAGAAAAGGGTGGGACCAATGGCGTAGCCTATTCTTCCGCGGATGGTGGCAAGCCCATCCCAGCCACCCGACCAGTCATGGCCGTCGTAGATATACATGTGCTGCTGGCCTTCCATGCCGGACCAGGTGATATCGGCCTCGGCACCCATGACCCAGTTGGGAGCGAACTGATAATTGTAGCCGATGGTACCTCCGAGAAGGACGCCGCTCGGATCGTTCTCCGCCCAGCCATGGGGAGCATTGGCGTTGGCAGAGACATAGTTCCTTGAAACTCCCGTACCATACCCCGCTGTGACACCGCCGTAGAAGCCGGTCCAGACCCATGGCACCTCGACATAGGGGGCGTCCTTAAGACTACCGTGTCCCATGAAGTCGGCAGCATTTGCAGCGCTCGCTCCAACCAAGGATACGCTGACACCAAAAAGAATAGCCCTCATCCCCATTTTCATTCTCCCGTAGAAGAAGCCGTGCACCCCCACATGCCGCATGATCTTCTGATTAGCCGGACAACTCGAGATTAACTCGATGAGGTGGATCTATACTGACAGGATTGGTGATATATCGGCAGGACGGCGGCGCTTTGGCCTTTCATAAGACCGTATCATGTCTCCACCTAAGGTTTAACGCATTGTTTTGAAATTAAAGTTTGCACAGAAGCGGTGCTGGCATTCCAGAAGAAGCCATATTCCGATCAATAATTTTCAGAATTTATTTATTATCTCTTAATGGAGAGAAGGCCGATTACCTGTGACAAAATATTTTTTACTACGCAGGGAATAAATTCAAACAAGATCAAAGAACCGGGATGCATTCAGAAATTCAGAAAAGCGCCTCTTCTGCCTTTCAGCTGCTTCAAAATCCTCGCCCCATTGAGAGGCCTGCCAACTCTCGTCGACATGGGCAGCCTCCCAGGCAGCGGCCGTGTCGAGAAATCGTTTCGCATGCGCCAGCGCGATGAGCGCCGAGCCTGTCAGCGTAGTCATGACGTGCAGTGCAGCGAGCCGGAATGGACCGAGCGCCGATATCACCCGGCGGACGACATCAAGAGACTCTGCGGGCTGCTCCAAATGCGCGACGCCCGTTCCGACCTTAAATGGCGCGTCATATTCGGCGTGAATCCAGGCAAGGATCGGGTCCCAGATACGCGCCTGCTTAGCCTCAAGCTCAGCAGGAGACGCGGCGCGATAGCAAAGAAGGTCAGACGCGGCGTAGTTCACGATGTCCTGCACCACCTCGCCATCTCTCTCAGAAACGCCATCGATAGCGCTGTTCGCGAGGCGCGTGAGCGGGAGCCTGGCGGGCACGATTTCGTCCCCTTGCGCGTTCCACTCGCCAGCGATCGCCTCGGCAAGGCCTCGCGAAGGCACGGCCAGGGCGTGATCGGCCGGGGTTTTGATCGGGCGGCCATCGAGTTCGATACCGAAACTTCCATTGTCGCGACCGGCGACCGCGGCGTTGGCGTAGAAGCGTTTGGGGTTCTTTGACTTCATGGTTGCTTTCAAAGCGTTTTGCGTCGCGCGGCCCGCCAAATCCGCCAGAACCGGCGTAAGGGGCTGATCGCAACAACGGTACGGAGTGGGTCGAAATCCGGCGCGGCCATTGCCCTTAAATAAGGTTTCACGAGCGTGAGAGGAAGGAAGGCAGGCCATGCCTGCGGGTTCACATCGCCCGCCATCGCGCGAAAGTGTTGCAGCGCCCGGCTGGCGACGCCCCGCAGGTCGGCAACGGCGGCCCCGAAGCTCTCGCTTGTTTCGCCCCTATGTATGGCGGCCAGATCAATTCCACGGTTTTCCAGATATGAAGATGGCAAAAACGCCTTCTGGCTCGATGCCAGAAAGGGGAGCTTGAGAAGCGTCCCCGTCAACCCATAGGCAACCCCAGCGTGCGCCGCTGCTAACTTCGCGTGCTCGCCTCTATCGCCGAGAATTGCGGCCCCCAACTCGAAGACCGCGCCTTCGGTCTCGCGCAGAGAGGCCTTCAAGGCTTTGTCATCCAGGGGTGGCTCGCCGAACATGGCGGGTACGCGCGCGTCGACCATGCCGATGAGGCGATCCTTGGGCAGATCGTACCGTGCGATCGCGGCGGAGAGAGCGTCGGCCACGGGGTTCCCGGTTCTTTTCCCGAGCGTTGCCAAGTCCACCGCATCGCGCCACCATTGCAGACGGATTTGGCCAGCCATGGGTTCGGAAACGAGCGTTAGGATGTGGTCCAATTCCGCATTGAAGGCGTAAAGAGCGAGAAGGCCCGGCCGGTCCGGCCTTGAAGCAAAAAGGGCGCTCCAATAGCGCTCGCGGTCGCGTTGCATAACAAGAGCAGCGGTTGCCTCCTCGTCAAGTCTTCTTTGCTTTGCGTCGTCCGAGGTCAAGAAGGGCGCTCCGAGCAACCTTTCGGCCGTTAGGCTTAGAAGCTGATCCGGATGTTTGCAAGGGGAAGAAGCGCCGCCGAGAACATGCGCGCTTCTGCGACTAGGACGTTGTACGTGCGGCAGGCGGCGCTCGTGTCCATGGCCTCAAGGCCCAAACCACGCCGGCCGATCTCCGACCTGAACGCAGGCGTCGGAAAGGCAAGCGCTGCCCCCGTGCCGAGCAGAAGGAAATCGCCGCGCAGCGCCTTCTGTTCATCGAGGAAGTTCAGAATGTCGACTTCGCCGCTTGCACTGTGGGCGGAAGTCCAGGCAAAGACCTCTGCCGAAGATATCAGGAGAGCACTTTTATGAACAACGCCACCCAACTGGAGCGCGCCGGTTGGAGTCAGCGAAATTGGAGCTCTTGCGCCAATCCTTTCGAATGAGCCGCTCACGGCACACCAGCCAGGGCCTAGCCGCGCCGCTTCGATCGTCCCCCGCCTGCCCTCGCCTGCCCTTTGCCTTTTTTCGAAGACCTTGGGCCGGGGGGCTTGCGCGGCGCCGCCGGCGGGAGCGGAGCCGCTGGCGTCTCCATTTCTCCGAGGGGAATGGATGCCGAGAACCCAATGGTCTGGGTGTCATCCAGGTCCGAACCGCCTTCCCCAAGCGGCTGCAGCGAACCTGCAATTCCCTGCGACGGGGCTGGTACCGGAATTCGGGCCCGGGCGGGTTGGCCTTGGTTTCGGGTAGGCCAGGCTTAGCCTTGCCTTTTTCCACGCCGCTCCAGTCGCGCTTGACCCCGATCATGATCAGGAACGGCGCTGCGATATAGACCGACGAATAGGTGCCGACGAGAACGCCGAAGAGCATGGCAAAGGTAAAGCCACGAATGACCTCGCCGCCAAAGAAGTAGAGCGCCATCAGCGCCATCAAGACTGTGCCGACCGTCATGATCGTGCGCGACATCGTTTCATTCACCGAAAGGTCGAGCAGATCCCGCAGCGACATGCGCTTGTACTTGCGCAAATTCTCGCGGATACGGTCGTAGATGACGACGGTGTCGTTGATAGAGTAGCCGAGGATGGTCAAAAGCGCGGCGACAATGGTCAAGTCAAAGTCGAGCTGGAACAGCGACCAGACGCCGAGTGTGACCATAACGTCATGCACAAGCGATACGACGGCCCCCAACGCAAACTGCCATTCGAAGCGGAACCAGACATAGGCGAAGATCACGAAGTTCGTGAGCACAAGTGCCCAAATAGCCGAATTGATGAGCTCCTTCGAGACGGTGCTTCCGACCTGCTCTCGGCGCAGTTCCTTGGTGCCCGCGGGCAATGCCTGGAGCACCTTGTCGGCCGCGACTTTCTGCGCGTCCGGCCCGCCTTCCTGTTCGGGGAAGCGAATCAGAAGTTCGTCGTTCTTTCCGAAGTTCTGGAGCTGGATTTCGCCGATGCCAAGGTCGTGGAGCGTCGTCCTGAGTTGGGGCGCATCGACCGCCGTTGGCGTCTGCACCTGCATCAGGGTGCCGCCCTTGAAGTCGATCCCGAAGTTCAGGCCGTTCGTGAACAGGAGAATGACAGTTCCAACAATGGCGACGATTGAGAGCCCGAAGCACAGCTGGAAGTACTTCACGAAATGGAAGTGCATCTTCTGTGGCAGGCGGAACAACGGTTTCAGCAGCATGACTTGGGGCTCGCTTGCGCTAAATTTCTAGGACGGTGGGCCGCGTCTGGCGCAGCCATGTCGACACCATCAGGCGTGTAACAGTGATGGCGGTAAAAAGGGAGCTTACGATACCGAAAGACAGCGTGACGGCAAACCCCCGTACCGTGCCTGATCCGAAGGCGTAGAGGATGAGCGCCGCGAGAAGGGCCGTCAAATGCGAGTCGATAATCGTGCCATAGGCGCGGTCGAACCCAGCCTCGATGGATGAGACGATGCCGCGTCCGCTCTTCATCTCCTCCCGTATCCGCTCGTAAATAAGGACGTTGGCATCAACCGCCACGCCCATGGTCAGCACCATGCCCGCGATACCCGGCAAGGTGAGAGTTGCATGGAACAGCGAGAGGCATGCCATGATGATGGCGATGTTGACGACAAGGGCGAAAATCGAGAAGAGACCAAAGAGGCCGTATCCCGCGATCATGAGACCCGAAACGGCCGCAAAGCCTACGATGGCTGCCGTTTTTCCCGACTCGATCGAATCCGCGCCGAGGCTCGGGCCGACGGAGCGCTCTTCGATGATCGAAAGGGCAGCGGGAAGCGCGCCCGATCTCAGGAGAAGCGCAAGCCTGTTCACCTCTTCCTGGCTGAAATTGCCTGTAATCTGCCCACGCCCGCCCGGGATTTCCGACCGGATGACAGGCGCAGATATGACCTTGTTGTCGAGAACGATCGCGAAGGGCTTGCCTATGTTTTCTCGCGTCACCCGCGCGAAAGCGGCTGCGCCCTTGCTGTTGAACTCGAAATCGACGGCCCGCTCTCCGACGCCGCCTGCGCGGTTGTCGTATCCGGCATAGGCGTTGACGAGATCGTCGCCGCTAACGATCACCTCTTTATGAAGAAGGATCTTGCGGCCCGCATGCTCGGCATCGGGCAAGAGCATGTCATCCGGCGGGACTCCATTGGCCTCTGCATCCTCCGCAGACATGGACCCATCGACAAGCTGGAATGTCAATTTCGCCGTGGTGCCGACGCGCGCCTTGACCTCTTCAGGCGCCAGGCCAGGCACCTGGATCAGGATACGGTCCTTGCCGTTCGCCCCGCCCTGCGCCTGGATGGTGGCTTCAGTCGTGCCCGTCGGATCGACACGGCGCCGGATGACCTCGATCGAGCGCGTAATCGCGCTCTCGACCCGGTTTTGCATTCCGGCCGGCGTCGGCTCGATGGTTATCACGTCGTTCTCGCTGCCCTGAACCGAAAGGTCCATGCCTGCTCCACCGTTCCTGCCGGTGAGCAGCGATGCCGAGAGAGGCTGGGCCAAAGCCTTCAGCCGGGTCAGTGCGGCCTGCAATTTATCCGAGTCTCTCAAGGTGATGCGAACAGCATTGCCAGCGATCACTACACCAGAATGCGCGATCTTTTCCTCGCTCAGCGCCCGCCGTGACTCAGTCTGGATCGATTGCAGCCAATCCTTGCGGAGTTGCGCGGTATCGATTTGGTAAAGCAGGTGTGTCCCGCCTCTGAGGTCCAACCCCAGAGGCATGCGCGGCAGTTGCGCCCACGCTGGCAGGCTGTCGTAGGTCGAAATCGGAATAATGTTCGGCAATGCTAACACAATAGACGCGAGCGAAATGAAAAGCGTTACCAACGCGCCCCAGCGCGAGAAGTGCAACGTAAACCCGACCATGGAGAAATGTCCCTTTTATCGCTTCCGCGTTACCGGCTCGCGCTTATTCGTTAGGCGGCGGGCTGCTTCCCGCTTTCGTCTCCCTCCGACGCGGTGGGCTTGCTCGGCGGCTCGGCCTTCGATTTCTCTTTCACAGGCTCGCCCTTGCCCCTCACCTCGCTGATTGAACCCTTCACGAGGCGGATTTGAACGCCGTCGGCGACTTCGACCCTCAGTTCGCCTTCGGCGACGCGCACGACCTTACCTATAATCCCACCCGACGTCACGACAGTGTCGCCGCGCTTCACGGCATCGATCATCGCCTGGTGCTCTTTCATCCGCTTCTGCTGAGGCCTGAAAACTAGCAGATAGAAAATGCCGAATACCAGAACCAGCGGGAAGAATAGGCCCAAGATATCGCCGCCGCCAGCGCCTGTGGTTTGTGCGAATGCAGGAGAAATCATCAAGAGACCCCGTAGTGAGCGGAAAAATTCAGCGCGTTTCAGAAACCCGCCGGTGCAAGCATCGTCGTCTTATAGCGGCTTGCCCAGACTTCGCAACTTCTGCAATGCGGCGTTGCGTGAGTGGTAAAATAGCGCATAGTGCACCTCTCTTCCAGGCCCCACCCCGCCGTAATCCCGGCTTTCAACACCGAACCGCCATGACGAAGAACTCGCCTTCGCTCGAAACCACTCTCCTCAGGATCGCGGAAGCGCTTGAACGCTTGTCGCCGGCAGAGCCTCCGGTCCCGGATTTCGAAGCGACCGAAGCTTTTATCTGGCAGGCCGAGGACAACCGGTTCCTGCCCGTCGCCCATGTGAACAGGACACCGATCTCGCTTCTGAAATCCGTCGATCGCATGCGGGATACGCTCCTTGTCAATACGGAGAACTTCACGCGCGGCCTGCCCGCCAATAATGCGCTCCTGTGGGGCGCGCGCGGCATGGGGAAAAGCTCGCTCGTGAAGGCCGTGCATGCCGAGGTCGCAGCCCGGCAGGGAAAAGCCGCTCTCAAACTCATTGAGATCCACCGCGAGGACATTTCGAGCCTGCCGCGCTGCCTTTCCCATCTCAGAGACCGCCCGCAACGCTTCATCGTTTTTTGCGACGACCTCTCTTTCGACGCCGACGATACATCCTACAAGTCGCTGAAGGCGGTATTGGAAGGCGGCATCGAAGGGCGCCCCGAGAACGTCGTGTTCTACGCCACCTCGAACCGCCGCCACCTCATGCCGCGCGAGATGATGGAGAATGAGCGCGCGACCGCCATCACGTCGGGCGAAGCGGTCGAGGAGAAGGTTTCGCTCTCGGATCGCTTCGGGCTGTGGATTGGCTTTCACAATTGCAGCCAAGCCGCCTACCTCGACATGGTGACGAGCTATGCCGAGTATTACGGGCTGAAGCTTCCGCCGGACCGGCTGCGGGCCGAAGCCCTGGAATGGGCGATCACCCGCGGCTCGCGGTCGGGCCGAGTCGCCTGGCAATACGTCCAGGATTGCGCCGGCCGCCTCGGGCAAAGGCTCGGCTAGAGGCAGCCCGCGTCCGCTTGGACGCTGATAGGCTGCTCTAGCATTCTGGAATCGATCGACTTTGCCGCCTCTAATCGATTTCGATTATAGGCGGGTTGATCTAAGCCGACGGGACTACGTCTCTTTTCGAAGGGGCTGCCGTGTGAACATGAGTTTCAAGAGCGCTTCTTCACCGAGCTTCGCGGCGATGTCCCGGTAGGCAAAATAGGGGATCAGAACCAGAAACATGAGCAGCGCCGTCGCGAGCGCTTCCGGCCGCGTTCCCCCGCCTATCCCTTTTAGAGCGGCACGGGCATTCTCGCCATGAATAAAGCCGATGATTACATCTTCGGCCGCGGTCAAAAGGATCAGAAGAAACGTGAAGAGCAAAGCTTTTTTCAGGATGTCAAGAATGAGAACACTTGCAGATTTCCCGCCGTCACCAATCTTGAGGTGTTCCAAAATGAGCACGAATTTACCGAGGATGAGCGCCTTTATAATCGCGAGGCCGACGCGCGTGGCCTCGATCCCTTCGCTTTCGAGAATGGCGGCCTTGTAGAACAGCAAGGCTCCAAAACAAACCGCGAGGTAACCGGCAATTGCCGTGTATTCGATCAGTTCGTTGCGCACCCGGCGCGCGAGCGTAGCTGGCTTGAGTTCCGGCTTGGTTTGTTTCCCCCTCGACGGAAGGCGCAAGCGCCCCGCCAACCGATGCGTTGGGCGCCCATCCGGATGCGCCGCTTGCATCCAGGCCGCCAGTCGCCCCCTCGGTCCAGATCAAGACCCGCTGAGCATCGCACCGCTCCACAAGCCTTACAATGTCCTCACTGGTGGCCGGGCAGCCCTTTTCGCCATTTTCCGAATAGTACCACTTCGTTCCCATGAGGCTTGTCCCTCGGCAGCTCACAACGGCATCCACCATGCGAAAAAATGAGCCGAAAGTACAGCGTCATTGGCTCAGATGCAGCTTAGCGTGGTGCGGATCGCGACCGAAGCTGGCAGTTGTAAGGCCCTTCCGCAGCCCTCCCATAAGCACTACTCCAGCAAAGTCTGAGCCGGCCGCCCTATAGCCCCCGCGCTTATGCGCCAAGGCTAAGCGCTCACAAATCTAATCCTTCGCAGCAACAACATAGGGGTGACGGCGTTTGAACTCCTTGGCACTCTAAACAGGAGGATCAAAAGGCATGAAAAGAACCATCATTGCGCTGATCGCGACTGCAGCCTTGGCCACACCCGCGGGTGCACAACAGCAGGATCCGAATCAGAACACCAGCCAGAACCAGAGCACGGGCCAGGATCAGAATGCCGGTCGAGATGCACCGGACCCATCCATGGCCGATAAGGGCGCTCAATCAAGGTCGATTACTCTCACCCGCGCCCAGACCCGCATGCTGCAGCAGTCTCTGAACAGCGGCGGCCTTAATGCTGGTCCGGTAGACGGCATCATGGGCGCAAAGACGCGGGACGCGCTGCAGAAGTATCAGAGCCAAAATGGCCTGAATGCATCCGGTCAGGTGGACCGACAGACACTCGCCGCATTGCTGTCGGAGCGAAACAAGCGAACCGCCTCTCGCAAGGGCTCGGGGCACGGAATGTCGACGAAGCCCCAGAATCAGGGTCAGCAAAGCGGCGGGCAATAAGTAAGCCAATCCGGAGAGGGCCGTGCTCGCTTTGCGGGCGGCCTTCTTCTTCACCCCTGGAAATCGGATGTCTTCGGACTCAGTGGATTGCGCCGTCATCGGCGGTGGCCCGGCAGGATTGACCGCAGCGCTTTACCTTGCCCGCTACAACCGCAATTTTGTGCTGGTCGACAGCGGAGACAGCCGCGCCGCCTGGATCTCCGCAAGCCACAATCTTCCGCTGTTCACTCAGGGAATTGCGGGGCCGGAAATCCTCCGAAGGCAGCGTGACCACGTTCAGGCTTACGGCGGAACGATTGTCGAAGGAGAAGCAGCAAAGCTAAGCGAGAGACATTCGGGCTTCTCTCTCGAAGTCCAAACGGCGAATGGGGTGCTCTCCCACCTAACCGCCCGCTTCGTCGTGCTCGCCACGGGCGTGGCCGATATCCCGCCGCGCATTCCCAAACTGGAAGAAGCCGTTCAGCGCGGACTGATTCGCTATTGCCCTATTTGCGATGGGTACGAAGCCAAGGGCAGGAAAGTCGGCGTGATCGGGGTGGAAACAGGGGACTGGGCGAGGCCGTATTCATGGCCCGCACCTATTGCCCGGACGTCACGCTTCTCTCATTTCATGAGCCCCTCGTGCTGAGCGATCAAGAACTGCAAACGGCAAAGGAGCACGGGATTTCCGTCATTGCGGAGCCGATTCGGGCCCTCGCTCTCAACGGTCGCGCGGTGCGTGCAACGGCCTCGGGATCTGAAAAAGACTACCAGTTCGACGTGATGTATTCCGCACTCGGCGTTCGCTATAGGTCCGGCTTGGCGACGGCGCTCGGCGCTCAGTGTGATGAAGCCGGCGCATTGAAGGTCGACGATCACTCGCAAACGACGGTTTGCGGCCTGTATGCGGCAGGAGACGTTACGCAAGGATTGAACCAGATCGTTGTCGCGATGGGGCAGGCGGCGAAGGCTGCAACCCACATTCACAACCGCCTCTGACAATCGAGTTCAGGAGGCTCGCGGCTCCACGGTTTTCGTCTCGAAAGCCGGGGCCGTACCAGGGCTGCGCTTTTTGGAAGCGCAAGACCAGAGATCGACCACTGTTGGATTAGGGATACAGTCCAAAAGGTCCAGCGCAAGAGACTCACTCCCTTGCTGCGGATCGGTCGCACATGCGGACAAGAACAGAGTTGACATAACAATCAAAAAACTGACACGGACCATGGCGTCGCCTCCGTGCGAATAACGAATCTTGATTTTGATTAGAATGAGAGAGAGCTATGCGGGCAATAGTGCAATTGTATCGGCACGACGCCGAAGCATGACCGTTGTACTTTTGCATCAACGGGCTAAGTTTCAGCCAGTGTCGGGATGCTGGTCGGGAAAGGAAATTCAATGAATATGAAAAACGTTTGCCCGCTGTCGGGTTCGCATTGCTTCTGTCGACGGGCCTTGCTTTCGCAGAGGACAAAACCATTGCTGCGAAAAGCGGCGAAACGGTCGACGTGATGCCGGTTTATGGCGCATACCGCTGCCGGTCCATCCTTGTTGCGCCGCCGGAGGTCGAGGTTCTGCAAGCGCCGCCGGAGCTGAAACTGTCCGTTCGGGAGGACATGGTCACGCCGCCGAACTGCCAGAACAAGGTGAAGGGTGGATTTGTGGTCGCCACCGTCGGAGACGTAAAACAGCCGACCGAAGGAAAGGTTACGTTTCGCGTGAAGTACAAGACCAAGGATGGGACGCGCCAGTCGGGCTACGTCTACAACGTCTCGCTTCTTCCGAAGTAACGCTTCTTCGTTTCATCACAGGAGCGAGAGCGGCAGTACCGTCGTGCTCTTGACTTCCGCTATCGCCATGGAGGAGTTGGTGAACTGTACGGACGCAACCTGTGTCAGGTGCTTGCGGAAGAACGCCTCGTAGGATGCCGCATCCCGCGTGATGACCCGCAAAAGGTAATCCGTTTCCCCGAGGAGGTATGGCACTCGACCACCTCGGGGAGCGGCGCACCGCATCCTCGAACTGCGGGAGTGTGCGCTGGCCGTGCGACTGCACCTTGACGTGGGCGTAGACCATCATGTCGAGACCGAGCTTGTGGCGGTCCAAGAGCGCCACGCGCTTCTTTATGATGCCGGAATTTTCCAGCCGCTCGATGCGCCGCCAGACCGAGGACTGCGAAGCGCCGGCGCGCGCTGCGATGTCCGCCGTCGAAAGGGAAGCGTCTGATTGAAGAGCGAAAGGATCGTGCGGTCGATGGGGTCGAGGTCTGTCGGCATTATTTATGCGGCAAGGTGTTTGGCGTGAATGCGGATCACAATCAGGCTATTCCCAGCCACGCCTCTTTGCAAAGTCTTTTCATTTTCCCCATGTCATAATCATAAAAATACCAGGGGAGTCGTCCATGGACACGCTTGTTTATGCACCCTCCGTCAGCCTTGACGACAAGTATCATGTCGAGGGTAACCAAGTCTTTATTACCGGCGTTCAGGCTCTTGTCAGGCTTCCGCTGCTGCGCCGTGAAGTTGACGCCAAGAATGGCTTGAACACGGCAGGATTTATTTCCGGCTATCGCGGTTCGCCACTTGGAACTTACGACAAACAACTTTGGCATGAGCGCCAGCGTCTCGCCGATCATCACATCATCTTTCAGCCCGGCGTCAACGAGGAACTGGCGGCGACAGCGGTATGGGGCAGCCAGCAGGCCGGGCTGTTCCCGGGCGCGCGCTACGACGGCGTTTTCGGCATCTGGTACGGCAAGGGGCCGGGCGTGGACCGTTCGGGCGATGCCTTCAAGCACGCGACCATGTTCGGGACGGCGCGCCATGGCGGCGTTCTCGCCTTTGCGGGCGACGATCATTCCTGCAAGTCCTCGACTCTGCCGAACCAGAGCGACTTCGCCTTCATGGACGCGGAAATTCCGGTCTTGAGCCCCGCCGATATCGCGGAGTTGATCGAGTTCGGGATGAAGGGCTTCGATCTTTCGCGCTTCGCCGGGCTTTGGGTCGGCATAAAGGCCATCTCGGACACCATGGACGCAAGCGCCACCGTCCGGATCGACGCCAACCGCTACAATTCGATCATCCCGAAAGGCGTCATCGACCCGCCCGGCGGGCGCAATGGACGCCTCCACCTCACGCCGCCGCAGCAGGAAGAAATGCACCGCCATTTCCGGCTGCCCGCCGCGATGGCTTTCGCCCGCGCGAACCGGTTCGACCGCATCGCGCTCGACAGTCCCGCGCCCCCGCTTCGGCATCGCCGCCTCCGGCAAAGGCTATCTCCATGTCCGGCAGGCGCTTCGCGATCTTGGCATTCATGAGGGCTACGCCGCCGCGCTCGGCATTCGCGTCTACAAGGTCGGCCTCGTCTGGCCGCTTGAAGAGGAAGGCGCGCGCGCGTTTGCGGACGGGCTCGAAACCGTGCTTGTGGTCGAGGAACGCCGCGACGTGATCGAGCACCAGCTCCGCGCCGCAGCCTACGGCCTTGCCGATGGCCGCCGGCCCCGGATCCTTGGCAAGCGCGATGCCTCGGGCGCGCCTCTCATCAGCGACGTGATGGATATCGACACCGCCCAGGTCGCGCGCGCCATTCTGCGGACCATTCCCGAGGACTGGAAAACGGACGAATGCGGGCTGCCGAAGCGCGGCTGAACAAGGCCGCGGAGGCCGTCACCGCTCAGCCGCTCCACACGCGGCCGCCCTATTTCTGCTCGGGCTGCCCGCATAGCACGTCGACCCGCGTGCCCGAAGGAAGCCGCGCCGTTGCCGGCATCGGCTGCCATTACCTTGCGACCTCCATGAACCGCAACACCGACGCCTTCACCCAGATGGGCGGCGAAGGCGTGCTGTGGGTCGGCCAGGCCCCCTTCACGAGCGAGAAGCACATCTTCGCCAATATCGGCGACGGCACCTACTTCCATTCCGGCAGCCTCGCCATCCGCCAGGCCATCGCGGCGGGCCGCAACATCACTTACAAGATCCTCTACAATGATGCGGTCGCCATGACGGGCGGCCAGCCAGTGGATGGGCAGCTTTCCGTGCCCGTGATCGCGGCGCAGATGCGCGCGGAAGGGGTGAAGCGCATCGCCATCGTCAGCGACAACCCCGACCGCTTTCGCGGCAACCCCACGCGTGCCGCCCGGCGTAACCTTCGATCACCGCTCGCGGCTCGATGCCGTCCAGAAGGAGCTGCGTGAGGAACCGGGCGTCAGCGTCATCATTTACGATCAGGTCTGCGCCACCGAGAAGCGCCGCCGCCGCAAGCGCGGCCTCATGGAACAATCGGATAGGCGCGTCGATTATCAATGAAGGTGTCTGCGAAGGTTGCGGCGATTGTTCCCGCGCCTCCAACTGCCTTTCGGTTGAGCCGGTGGAAACCGAGTTCGGCCGCAAGCGCAAGATCAACCAGTCCACCTGCAGCCAGGACTTCTCTTGCGCTCGACGGTTTCTGCCCGAGTTTCGTCTCGGTCTATGGCGGAACGCTGAGACGGGAAAAGCCGAAGGCGCATGAGATCGCCGACCTGCCGGAGCCTCGCCTGCCCGTCATCGGCTCCGATGGCTATAACATCCTGATGACCGGTATTGGCGGGCTTGGCATCACGTCGCTCGCGGCGATCCTGGGCATGGCGGCCCATCTCCACAACCGCCAGGTCCGCGTTCTCGATCAGATCGGGCTCGCCCAGAAAGGCGGCGGCGTCTACTCGCACTTGCGCATCGGCAGCAGGGGAGCGAGCTTTTCGCGCCGCGCATCGGCGCCGGCCAGGCCGATCTGGTTCTGGCGGCCGACATGGTGGTGGCTCATGGGAAGAACGGACTGCCCATGATGAGCCCGGAGAGGACCGCGGTCGTCACAGATGGCCAGATCATGCCCACAGCCGAATTCGTCGCCAACAATTCCGTGACTTATAACACCTCCTCCATGGAGGCGCGGCTGAAGGCGAACGCGCGCATCCGTCGACGAATGTCCCGCCCAGGCCATCGCCACCGCGCTTCTCGGCGACGCCATCTTTGCGAACATGGTGCTGACGGGCTTCGCCTGGCAGAAAGGGCTGATCCCCTTGGATCGCGGGGCGATCATGCGCGCCATCGAGTTGAACGGCGCGAGCGTGGACGCTCAACAAGCGCGCTTTCGACGTCGGCCGCGAGGCGGCTGCCGATCCCGCGCGCATCATGGCGAAAGTCGCGCCGCCGCCGAAACTCTCGCAGACGCTCGATGAGCTGATCGAAATCCGCGTGCGCGACCTGACCGCCTATCAGGACGCCGCCTATGCGGATCGCTACCGCGCCTTGTCGACAAAGTGCGCGCGGCCGAGCAGCGCCGTTGCGCCGAAAAGCGAGATCCTCACGCAAGCCGTGGCGCGCAATCTGTACAAGCTGATGGCGATCAAGGACGAGTACGAGGTCGCGCGCCTTTACACCGATGGCGCGTTCGCGAAGCGGCTCAAGGAGAAGTTCGAAGGCAACGTCAAGCTCACCATCCATCTCGCGCCGCCGATCTTCGGCCATCGCAACCCCGATACCGGCCTGCCCGAGAAGCGCACCTTCGGCCCCTGGTTCCTGAAGGCGATGAAAATCCTGGCGAAGGGCAAGCGCCTGCGCGGCACGCCGCTCGACTTCTTCGGGCGGACGGCGGAGAGAAAGGCCGAGCGCGCCTTGATCGCCGATTACGAGGCGCGCATCGAGAAGCTTCTCGTGATGCTCACGCCCGCGAACCTCGCGCTGGCGGCGAGCTATGCGAGCGTGCCCGACATGATCCGCGGTTTCGGCCATGTGAAAGCGGCGAACATGAAGAAAGCGGAGGCGCGCTACGCCGAGCTTGAGGCCGCGCTGTTCGCGCCGCAACAGGCGCTCAGGGCCGCCGAGTAGGAGGTCCCCTCCCCGCCTTGACATGACTATATCGCCGGTGCGCTCAGAGAGCGCACCGATGGAGGGAGGATAATGCTCAAGAACTCATATCGCGGCCTCGATTTCGGCCTCGGCGAGAGCGCCGATATGCTCCGCGAAACCGCCCGCGGCTTTCTCCGAAAACGAGATCGCACCGCGCGCCGCCGAGATCGACCGGACGAACACCTTCCCGCGCGATCTTTGGAAGCCGATGGGCGCGCTCGGCCTGCACGGCATTACGGTCGAAGAGGAATGGGGAGGCGTGGGGCTCGGCTATGTCGAACATTGCGTCGCCATGGAGGAGGTGAGCCGGGCCAGCGCGAGCGTCGGCCTTTCCTACGGCGCACACTCGAACCTCTGCGTGAACCAGATCCGGCGCAACGGCAGCGACGACCAGAAGCGGCGCTATCTGCCGAAGCTGATTTCCGGCGAGCATGTCGGCGCGCTCGCCATGTCCGAGGCGGGCGCGGGGTCGGACGTCGTGTCGATGACGACGCGGGCCGACAGGCGCGGCGACCGCTATATCCTGAACGGCGCGAAGATGTGGATCACCAACGCGCCCCATGCCGATGTGCTTCTCGTCTATGCCAAGACAGACCCGAAGGCAGGCGCGCGCGGCATCACGGCCTTCCTCATCGAGAAAGGCATGAAGGGTTTTTCCGTCTCGCCGAAACTCGACAAGCTCGGCATGCGCGGCTCCGATACGGCGGAACTCGTTTTCGAGGACTGCGAGGTGCCGGAAGAAAATGTCGTCGGCGGCGTCGGCCGCGGCGTGACTGTGCTCATGTCGGGCCTCGACTACGAGCGCACCATTCTGGCGGCCGGTCCGCTCGGCATCATGCAGGCCGCGCTCGACATCGCGCTTCCCTATGTCCATGAGCGCAAGCAGTTCGGCCAGCCCATCGGAACCTTTCAGCTCGTGCAAGGCAAAGTCGCCGATATGTATGTGACGCTGAACGCGGCGCGCGCCTATGTCTATACGGTGGCCCGGGCCTGCGACCGGGGCGAAACTACGCGCGAGGACGCGGCCGGCGCGATCCTCTATGCCGCCGAAGCCGCCACGCGCGTCGCCCTCGACGCCATCCAGCTTCTCGGCGGCAATGGCTACATCAACGATTACGCAACCGGGCGGCTTTTACGCGACGCCAAGCTTTATGAAATCGGCGCGGGAACGAGCGAAATCCGGCGGATGTTGATCGGACGGGAACTCTTCGAAAAAACGTCATAAAAGCCGTATCTGCCATTATTTTGTAAGTTGACAAATTTTCATCTGTGCCAGATTGAATGGATAGAGGAGAGCCGATCATGGCACGGAAGACGAAGACATCGGAGGCGACTGAAGCGCCAGGCTTCGGGGAAGCGCCGCAAGCCGCCTTCGTGGCGGCGGAAGAGGCAAGACCGGGCTTTGGCGTCGGCAATCGCTTGCGGCTCACGCTCGGCCCGGGCGGCCGCGTCGTCATCCCCGCCGCTCTGCGCGAAGCGATGGACGTGAGTGAAGGCGATGCGATCCTGGCCTGGGTCGAGGATGGCGAGCTTCATCTTTTGAGCCCGCGCGTCGGCGCGCGCCAAGCGCAAGCCATGCTGAAAGGCTTGCTTCCCGAAGGCGCGAGCCTTGCCGACGAGCTGATCGCAGACCGGCGCCGCGAGGCCGAGGCCGAGAGCCGTGGCTAGCATCGTCTTCGACGCCTCCGTCATTCTCGCCCATCTCAATAACGAACCGGGAGCCGACCGCGCCGCCGCCTTCCTGGGCGACGCCATCATGTGCGCTGTCAATCTCTCGGAAATCGTCGCGAAGCTCGTGGAGCGCGGGGCGAGCCTCGCTCTGATCCGGCCTGCGCTTTCGCGCTACGGCTTGCAGATCGTGCCCTTCGATGAGGATCTCGCCGAGCGGGCGGGGGCTTTGCGGGCAAGCACGAAAGCTTTCGGACTTTCGCTCGGCGACCGGGCCTGCCTCGCGCTGGCCGAGCGGTCCCGGCTGCCGGTCATGACCGCGGACCGCGTGTGGAAGGACCTCGGCCTTCACATCGATGTGCAAATCTTGCGCTGAGAAACTTAACTGCGCTTGTGCTACTCTGCCGCAGCAGAAACAAGGGTTCAAACGCCACATGGCCCGCCTGGACAGCGCAATCGACAAACGCTCGGCGGAGTTCCAAGCCAACGCCAGCGCGATGCGGGCGCAGGTTGCCGGCTTGCATGAGAAACTGGCGGCAGCGTCCGTTGGCGGCAGCGCGGATGCAAGAGCGCGCCATGTCGCGCGCGGCAAGCTGCTCGTCCGCGACCGCATCAATCTCCTGCTCGATCCAGGCTCGCCCTTTCTTGAAATCGCGCCGCTCGCCGCGAACGGGCTTTACGGCGGCGACGCGCACTGCGCCGGCCTCGTTGCGGGCATCGGGCGCGTCTCGGGGCGCGAGTGCATGATCGCTGCCAACGACGCGACCATCAAGGGCGGCACGTATTATCCCCTCACCGTCAAGAAGCATCTGCGCGCGCAAGACATCGCGCGCGAAAACCGCCTGCCCTGCCTCTATCTTGTCGACTCGGGCGGCGCGTTCCTGCCTCAGCAGGACGAGATTTTCCCGGACGAGCGCCATTTCGGGCGCATCTTCTACAATCAGGCGCAGATGTCGGCGGCGGGCATCCCGCAGATTGCGATCGTGATGGGGCCCTGCACCGCGGGCGGGGCTTATGTTCCGGCGATGTGCGACGAGAGCATCATCGTAAAGGGAAACGGCACCGTCTTCCTCGCCGGACCGCCGCTGGTCCGCGCGGCGACGGGCGAAGTTGTGACGGCCGAAGAGCTTGGCGGTGCGGAGGTGCATAGCCGCCAGTCGGGCGTGACCGATCATTATGCGCAAAGCGACGCGCACGCCATCGGCATCGCGCGCGGCATCGTCGCCGGTCTGAACCGGATCAAGCCCGCCTCTCTCGATGTGATCGCGCCGCGCGAGCCGCTTTACCCCGCCGAGGACCTTTACGGCATCGTGCAGGCCGATGTGAAGCAAGCCCTATGACGTGCGCGAGGTGATCGCGCGCCTTGTGGACGGCTCGGAGTTCGACGAATTCAAGAAGCTCTACGGCCACACGCTCGTCTGCGGCACGGCGCATATCTGGGGCTATCCCGTCGGCATCCTTGCCAATAACGGGATCCTGTTCTCGGAAAGTGCGCTGAAAGGCGCGCACTTCATTGAAAACATGTGCCAGCGCGGCATCCCGCTCGTGTTCCTGCAAAACATCACCGGCTTCATGGTCGGCAAAAAGTACGAAGCGGGCGGCATCGCGAAGGATGGCGCGAAGCTCGTCACCGCCGTCGCCACCGCGAATGTGCCGAAATACACCGTCGTGATCGGCGGCTCCTATGGCGCGGGCAATTATGGCATGTGCGGGCGAGGCTATTCGCCTCGCTTTTTGTGGATGTGGCCGAACGCCAGGATTTCCGTCATGGGCGGCGAGCAGGCCGCAACCGTGCTCGCGATCGTGCGGCGCGAAGGCATCGAGGCCAAGGGCGGCGCCTGGACAAAGGAGGAGGAGGAAGCGTTCAAAGCTCCGGTCCGCGCCCAGTTCGACGAGCAGGCAAACGCCTATTACGCGACGGCGCGCCTCTGGGACGATGGCATCATCGATCCCGCCGGCACGCGCATGGTGCTGGCGCTCGCCATCTCCGCCGGACTGAACGCGCCAGCCGGCCCGCCGCGCTTCGGCGTGTTCAGGATGTAAGCCGCGATGCTCGCCCGTCCTTTCGCCTCGCTCCTGATCGCCAATCGCGGCGAGATCGCCTGCCGCATTATTCGAACGGCAAAGCGCATGGGGCTTCGCACCATCGCCGTCTATTCGGAGGCCGATGCCAACGCCCGGCATGCCAAGATGGCGGATGAAGCGCGGCTGATCGGTCCGCCGCCAGCCCGCGAAAGCTACCTCGACATCGAGCGCATTGTGGACGCCGCCAAGGCAAGCGGCGCGGAAGCCATCCATCCGGGCTACGGGTTTCTCTCCGAGAAGGCGGAGTTTGCGGAAGCCTGCGCCGGGGCTGGCCTGATCTTCGTTGGCCCGCCCGCATCCGCCATCCGGGCCATGGGATCGAAATCCGCGGCAAAGTCGCTTATGGAAAAGGCTGGCGTGCCCATCGTGCCCGGCTATCACGGCAAGGCTCAGGACCTGGCGGCGTTCGCCCGCGAGGCCAGGACCCTTGGCTATCCCGTTCTTCTCAAGGCGGTGGCGGGCGGCGGCGGCAAGGGCATGCGCATTGTGCGAAGCCCCCACGAGCTTGGACGCCGCGGTGGCGGGCGCAAAGCGCGAGGCTTCGGCTGCTTTCGGCGACGGCAGCCTTCTGATGGAGCGGTTCATCGAGCGCCCGCGCCACATCGAGGTACAGGTGTTCGGCGATACGCATGGCGGGATCGTTTCGCTGTTCGAGCGGGAATGCACGCTCCAGCGCCGCCACCAGAAGGTGATCGAGGAAGCGCCCTCGCGCCGCGCTGAACGACGAGCGGCGCGAGGCTCTTTACGAGGCGGCGCGGAAGGCGGCCGCCGCGATCGGCTATACCGGGCGCCGGCACTGTGGAGTTCGTAGCCGATGAGCGCGCTGCCTATTTCATCGAAATGAATACCCGCCTTCAGGTCGAGCATCCCGTCACCGAAATGATTACGGGACTGGATCTGGTCGAATGGCAGCTTCGGATCGCGATGGGCGAAGCATTGCCGCTCCGCCAGGAGGACATCACCCGGCGCGGGCACGCCATCGAGGCGCGCGTCTATGCGGAAGACGCCAGCGCCGGTTTCCTGCCCTCTGTCGGCGAGATTTCGCATTGGCGCGCTCCCGAGAAGAGGACGCGGACGTGCGCATCGACACCGGCTTCGGGCGGGAGGACAGTGTTTCCCAATATTACGATCCCATGCTCGCCAAGGTGATCGCGCATAGCCGGACGCGCGAAGCGGCATTGATGAAGCTGAGAGCAGCCCTTTCCAGTTTCGAGGTCGCGGGCGTCAGCACCAACATTCCCTTCCTCGTGAAGCTGCTCGCCGAAGACGCCGTCATGGCGAATGCCGTCGATACCGGCTTCATCGAGCGCGAACGCGCCGGTTTGGGCGGCGTGGCGGCCCCCTCGCCCTTTCACATCGCCGCCGCCGTCGCCGCCATCCTTCAGCGCGAGAAGGAAGACCAGCGCCGCGATCCGGCCGATCCCTATTCACCCTGGGCGCAAGGCTGGCCATGGACGCTGTCCGGTTCCCGAAAACGTCGGATCGAGTTCCGCGACAGGGCCGGCGCAACGCGAAGCGCGGCGCTTACGCATCCGCGCGAGGGCATGGCGCTCGAACTGGACGGCCGGCCATTTGCCTTCGAGCCTATCCGCGAAGAGGAGTCGCGCTTCGCGATTGCGCTCGACGGGGCGCGGCGGGCGATGACCGCGCTTCTGTCTGACAGGGTCGTTACGGTCTTCGATGGCGCGGAGCCGGTCAGGCTCATCCTCCTCGATCCCTTTGTCGCCGAAAACATCGATCCCGACCTGGAATTGGGGGCAACAGCCCCAATGCCCGGAACGATTATCGCGCTTTTGGCCAAGCCCGGGGAAACCCTGGACGAGGGCGCTCCCGTGCTCATCCTCGAAGCCATGAAGATGGAGCACACGCTGCGGATGCCGGTGCGCGGGCGCGTGGCGCGCTATCTCTGCGCCGTGGGCGATTTCGTCGCCGAAGGCGCAGCGCTTGCCGAATTTGAGGCTGAGGAGGGCTGAGCTGTGCCTGAACGCGTCCGCATTGTTGAAACCGGCCCTCGCGACGGATTGCAGAACGAGGCGGTCGCGCTCTCCGTCGCGGCGCGGGTCGCCTTCATCGAAAAGCTCGTCGCCGCCGGCCTCACATTCGTTGAGGCAGGAAGCTTCGTTTCTCCGAAATGGGTGCCGCAAATGGCGGACACGGCGAGCGTCTTGAAGGCCGTATCCGGCCACGGCGGCGTTTCCTTTCCGGTGCTCGTTCCGAACGAGAAGGGGTTGGACGCCGCCCTTGAGGCGGGAGCGCGGGAGGTCGCGATTTTTACAGCAGCGTCCGAAACCTTCTCCCAGAAGAACATCAACTGCTCGATCGCGGAGTTGTTCGAGCGATTTACTCCCCTCGTTGAGAAGGCACTTTCCACCGGCATTCGCGTGCGGGGCTACGTGTCCTGCGTTCTGGGCTGCCCCTATGAAGGGCGCGTACCCATCAAGAAAGTTACCGATGCCTCGGCGCGGTTGCTGGGGCTTGGCTGCTACGAAATCTCACTTGGCGATACAATCGGCGCCGGCACCCCGCGCGCCGCGCGCTCCATGCTGAAGGCGGTCTCAGAGAACGTGCCGCTTGCGCAACTCGCGGTCCACTTCCACGACACCTATGGGCAGGCCATCGCGAATATCTATGCCTGTCTCGAGGAGGGCGTTCGCGTTGTCGACAGCTCGGCAGGCGGGCTCGGCGGATGCCCCTATGCGAAGGGCGCTTCGGGCAACGTCGCCACCGAGGATGTGATCTATCTTCTGGACGGCCTCGGTTTCGAGACCGGCGTAAACCGGCGCGCGGTGATCGAAGCGAGCCGGTTCATTTTTGAGGCGCTCGGAAAGACGGGCCGGGCGCTGCGGCCTGCTTAACGAGAGCGCCATCCCGGAGGCGGCTCGCTCGGCGCTCCTCATCCCGGCCAAACGGAGAGCGCGCCGGGATCGCAAAAAGGGTGGCTTTTCAATTTGTTACGATCCCGGAAGGCTTCGCCTCTCCGGGATGACGGCGGCGTCAGGCCAGTGCCGGATCGTGAGGGGTAAGGACCTGGAGAAGAAACCCCTCACGCCGACCCTCACTCCCTGGAGAGGTGGGTTGATCTAAACGGCCGGGTGCACCTCCTGAATGACGTCGAAGCCCTCGAAGTGCGGTCCTTCCAGATAGAGGGGCTTGTTCCCGCCCGCGCCCTTGTGTGCCGCGCGGAAACTCTCCGAGCGCGTCCAGTTCT
This sequence comes from uncultured Alphaproteobacteria bacterium, assembly GCA_963772105.1. Lineage (GTDB taxonomy): Bacteria > Pseudomonadota > Alphaproteobacteria > Rhizobiales > Rhodomicrobiaceae > Rhodomicrobium. The sequence goes on along the minus strand of CAVYVV010000014.1, from coordinate 35,848 downwards.
CGAACGCCTCCCGGCTCGCCCAGATCGTGTGCGAGACATAGAGGCTGCAGTCTTCGGTTTGCGGTCCCTTCAGCATGTGGAACGCCACGAAGCCCGGTTCGCGGTTGATGAAGACGTCGCGGTTGAGCCAGACCGCCTCGAAGTCCGCCTCGCACCCTCTCCTCACACGAAACCTGTTCATCGCGATAAACATCCGCGGTTCTCCTTTAGATCAACCCGCCTTGAATCGGAATTGATCAAAGGCGGAAAAGTTGATCGATTTTAAAACCTTAGAGCAGCTTACAGGCGTCCGAATGGACGCGTGCTGCTCTAGCGGTCTGGAACACAGAACGAAATGGCTCGATTTCAACGTCAAGAGCCATCTCCCTTTCGACCCCAATTAGGAAAGACCGTCATGGACTACAACCTCGAAGGCAAGCTCGCATTCGTTACCGGGTCCACCAAAGGCATCGGAAAGGCAACCGCCGCGCTCCTCTTGCGCGAAGGCGCCGAGGTCATCATTCACGGCCGCACACGGGACTCCGTCGAGCGGGCGCGCGAAGACCTCCCCTCCGCGCATGGCGTGTTCGGCGATCTTCGCGACAGGGCCGCCGTCGAAAAGATCGTCAACGAGGTCAAGACTATCGGCACGGTTCAGATCCTCATCAACAACGCCGGGATTTACGAGGCGAAGGCGTTTCAGGATATCACCGACGACGACTGGCTTCGCTTATTCGAGGTGAACGTGATGTCCGGGGTTCGCTTTTCCCGCGCCTTACTCCCCCCGATGCTGCTCCTGAACTGGGGGCGGATCATTTTCATCTCGTCAGAGTCGGCGATCAATATCCCTCAGGAGATGATCCATTACGGCATGACGAAAACCGCCCAACTCGCCATCTCGCGCGGCCTCGCGGAGCTTACGAAAGGAACGCAGGTCACGGTGAATACGGTCGCGCCGGGTCCGACCGCTTCGGAGGGCGTCATGGATTTCGTCAAAAGTCTCGCGGCCTCTCAAGGAAAAGACGAGACGGCCGTCGAAGAGGAGTTCTTCAAATCCGTCCGGCCGAGTTCGCTGTTGCAGCGCTTCGAAGACCCCATGGAAATTGCGCAAGCCATTGTCTTCGTTGCAAGCCCGCTCTCGAGCGCAATCAATGGAACCGTGCTGAGAGCAGACGGCGGCGTCGTAAAATCTGCCTTTTAGATCAACCCGCGTTTAACGGGCAGCCCGCGTTCATCTGGACGCGGATAGCCGTCTTATGACTTTTCCCTCTGAACAGACAAAAGGAAACCGCCGGAGGACGCCGGCCTTTATCCGGCGGAAGGCTTCGCGCAGCTTTGATCGAGCGTGAACCTGATCGCCGCCTTTCATGCTCTTGCGAAGCCCAGCGAAAAACAACATGTCGCGGAAAGAGTCAAGAACCGCCTGAAAGAGCCGCATGCATGACATTACCCCGAGCCCTTTTCTGGATCGCTGGCGGCGCTGCCGCCGCCGTTGTTGCAGGCATCGCAGCAGGACCCGTCTTGAGCCGCGTTGAGCAGCCTGAATACAAGGTCGAAAACCAGGATGGTTCGATCGAAATCCGCTCCTATGGTCCGATGATTGCGGCGGAGGCTCGGGTCGAGGGCGAGCGCAAGGCCGCGATCAATGAAGGGTTCCGGCTGATCGCTGGCTACATCTTCGGGAAGAACGAGCCGCAGGCCAAGATCGCGATGACCGCCCCGGTCGAGCAGCAGAAGGAGGCCCAGAAAATCGCCATGACAGCGCCCGTCATACAGCAAGGCCAGGAGAAATCCTGGACGGTGCGGTTCATCATGCCGAAGTCGTGGACGATGCAGACTTTGCCCGCGCCATCCGACCCCCGCGTAAAACTCGAGCCTTTGCCGGCACGGCGCTTTCTCGTGGTGACGTTTTCAGGCGTGGCCCGGGATGAGGCCATCAAAAGCAGAACGGACGAACTGAGGCGGTATGCTGCGGAGCACAACCTGGCCACCGCCGGCGAGCCGGTGCTCGCCTTTTACAATCCGCCCTGGACGCTGCCGCTGCTCCGCCGAAACGAGATCATGCTCGAACTCGCTTAGTGTGCGGTGGGAAAAGTGCGAAGCGGTTTTTCGATGAGCGCACAGACCTAGCCCGCTTTTGATTTTATCAAAAGCGGGGTGGATTTAGCTGCGGCGTGAAACTCTTTTACGCGCGCCCGTCCCGCGTAACGGCCGCCGATGTGCCGAGGGCACTGACGACGGCCTTGATGATGCCGTTAGCGTTCAACCCGGCGTTTTCATACATGGCTTCCGGCTTGCCGTGATCCATGAACACATCGGGAAGCACGAGCGGACGCACCTTGAGGCCGTGATCCAAGAGCCCCTCGCGCGCGATAAATTCAAGCACATGAGAGCCGAAGCCACCGCTCGAGCCTTCCTCTACGGTGATGAGCACCTCATGATGGCGCGCCAGCTGGCGAACGAGATCGGTGTCGAGCGGCTTGGCGAAGCGCGCGTCCGCTACCGTCGTTGACAACCCCATCGCCGCGAGCTTGTCCGCAGCCTTCAGGCTCTCGTGAAGCCGCGTGCCAAGCGAAAGGATCGCGACCGTGGAGCCTTCGCGCAGGATGCGGCCCTTGCCGATGGGCAGCACGCTGCCCTCAGCCGGCATCTCATAACCATACCCCTCGCCGCGCGGATAACGGATTGCGCTTGGTCCATTGTCTATGGCGGCTGCAGTCGCGACCATGTTTTTCAGCTCCACCTCATCGGCGGGCGCCATGACCACGAAATCGGGCAGGCAGCAGAGATAGGCGAGATCGAAAGCGCCGGCATGGGTAGCGCCATCCGCACCGACAAGCCCGGCGCGGTCGAGCACGAACCGGACCGGCAAATGCTGCAGGGCCACGTCATGCACGACCTGATCGTAGCCGCGCTGCAGGAAGGTCGAATAGATCGCTGCGAAGGGTTTCACTCCTTCGGTTGCAAGACCAGCGGCGAATGTCACCGCATGCTGCTCCGCGATGCCAACGTCAAAACACCGCGCCGGAAACTCTTTCTCGAAGAGATCGAGTCCGGTTCCGGCGGGCATAGCCGCCGTGACGGCGACGATCTTATCGTCCTTGCGCGCTTCTTCGATAAGGCTTTCCGCGAAGACCTTCGTGTAACTCGGCGGGCCGCCCTTGCCCTTGTCCTGGGCGCCGGTGACGACGTTGAACTTGGTCACGCCGTGATATTTGTCGGGCGAATTCTCGGCAGGCTCGTAGCCTTTGCCCTTCTGCGTCACGACGTGGATCAGAACCGGCCCCTCATGGACGTCGCGAACATTGCGCAGCACAGGCAAGAGATGGTCGAAATTGTGCCCGTCGATAGGGCCGATATAATAAAGACCCAGTTCCTCGAACAGCACGCCGCCTGTGAAAAGATGGCGGGTGAACTCCTCGGCGCGCGCCGCCCGCCGCTCCCATACCTTCGGAAGCTTGTGCGCGAAGTACTTCGCGATATCGCGAACCTTGAGGAAGGTCTCCGACGACGTGATGCGCGCAAGATATTGCGACAGGGCCCCGACCGGAGGCGCGATCGACATGTCGTTGTCGTTCAGGATGATGATAAGGCGCTTGTCCATCGCGCCGGCATTGTTCATAGCCTCATAGGCCATCCCTGCGCTCATTGATCCGTCGCCGATGACGGCGATCACATGCCGGCTGTCGTCGGGGTTCAAGAGATCGCGGGCAACCGCCATGCCAAGGCCAGCCGAGATCGATGTCGAGGAATGTCCCGCGCCGAAAGGATCGTACTCGCTTTCCGAGCGCTTGGTGAAGCCGGAAAGGCCCCCGGGCTGACGCAAGGTACGAATGCGGTCTCTGCGGCCCGTGAGGATTTTGTGGGGGTATGCCTGGTGTCCTACGTCCCAGATCAAGCGGTCGTTTGGCGTGTCGAAAAGATAGTGCAGCGCAACCGTAAGCTCGACAACACCGAGACCCGCGCCCAGGTGGCCACCCGTCACTGACACCGCGTCGATCAACTCCGTCCGCAATTCATCGGCAAGTTGGCCAAGCTGATCGGGGTCCAGTTTGCGAAGGTCTTCGGGGTTTTTGATTGTGTCGAGGAGAGGGGTGCGGTTGCTGATAGTCACTTCAACACTTTCCTTCAGATTCTCTTGGTCAATAACCTATGCCGAATGGTTCTGAAATGACACGCATTTTTTCGTCGCAATTGTGAAACAAACGCGCCCCATTGCCACAAGGCAACATAGCAAAAAAATTGCGCCCCCCTTGATGGGAGAGCGCGCTTTTCCCGCTATGCATGACATAAATATGACGGAAAAGGAATATTTTCTTATTGTCCGAACGGCGGGCTGCAAGCTGCCCCTGTTCGAATGCGTGCGGCCTTACACCTCAGTATCGAAGGGGACGGCGCCTGCAGGCGCTCCCTGCGCGTTCAGCGTGATCCGCTCGACCTTGGCTTCGGCCCGTTTCAAAAGCTGATCGCAGTGCGTGCGCAAGGCTTCGCCGCGCTCATAGATGTCTATGGACTGCTCAAGCTCCACATCGCCGCGCTCCAGGCGCGTCACAATTTGCTCGAGCTCTTTCAGGGCGGTCTCGAAGCTCATTGCCTTTATGTCGGCAAAAGGCACGCGAGGCTGGCGCGACGCCGCCTCCTGGATTGTCTCGGTCTGCATGGTCGTCCCTCAAAAAGCTTCCAAAAGCGTCTGTACGTGTGCCGCCACCGAGCGGCCAAGGGCGGCCAGATCGTAACCGCCTTCGAGCACTGAAACCACACGTGCACCGCAGCGTTCCCGCGCCACGTCGATCAGCTTTTGCGTCACCCAGGCGTAGTCTTCGTCCAGAAGATTAAGGTTTCCAAGGGGATCGGCGCGATGTCCGTCGAAGCCCGCCGATATGATCAAAAGATCGGGAGAGTGCCGGCGCAGGGCCGGCAAAATGACCGACTCGAACGCCTCGCGGAACTCGCTGCTCCCATCGCCCGCGCGCAAGGGCGCGTTCACGATGTTGCCGGTTTCCCCGCGCTCGGTGATGCTCCCGGTGCCTGGAAAGAGCGGCATCTGGTGCGTCGAGGCGTAGAGCATCGAGGGGTGATGCCAAAAGATCGCCTGCGTCCCGTTTCCGTGATGGAGATCGAAATCGACGACGGCAACCCGCTCCGCGCCATGCTCCGCCTGTGCGTGAAAAGCCGCGATAGCGGCGTTGTTGAAAAGGCAGAAGCCCATTGCCTTGGCGATCTCGGCGTGGTGGCCAGGGGGCCGAATGCGGCAGAATGCGTTGTTCGCGCGCCCCTGCATGACTTCATCGACGGCATAGATTGCCGCGCCGGCGGCGCGCAGCGCCGCCTCCCAGCTTCCCGGCGAGACCATGGTGTCGCCCTCGTCCAGGGAGATGAGCTCGCTTTTCGGCTGCTTCTTTTCAAGCAGATCGAAGTAGGCTCTCGGGTGAGCCCGCGACACCTGCTCCGGCGTTGCGAGCGGAGCTTCGACGGTGATCAGGTTCTGGAACCGGGCAGTCGACAGGGACTGCTCGATCGCTTTCATCCGGTCAGGCCGTTCCGGGTGCCATTCTCCCGTGTCATGATTTAGGAACGCGGAGTGCGTTATCTGCAGCGTGGTCATGAAAGTGGTTCTACCCTGCCTGCTTGCTGACGAGCGCCTTCAACGGGACGGGCGCCTTGCTGTCCTCGGGCACGAAAAAGTCGGGCGCCAGATCCTCGCTCGGGTCGATGCGATAATGATCGAACTCGCGCCTGCCGTTCTCCCAAAGAAGAGTGTCGTCGATGCAGAAATTTCCCGTGAACTCCCGCGACGGCTTGGTGAGAATGACATGCGCCGCATCCGACAGGATATCGGCCTTCCGACTCGCGCGCATGAGTTTATCGCCTCCGAGCAGGTTCGCAACCGCCGCGGTGGCGATCGTTGTCCGTGGCCACAAGGCGTTCACGGCGATGCCATCGCGTTTCAGCTCTGCCGAAAGCCCCAGCACGCACAGGCTCATATTGTACTTGGATATGGTGTAGGCGACATGAGGCGCGAACCAGCGCGGGTTGAGGTCCAACGGCGGCGAAAGCATGAGGATGTGAGGGTTTTCCGCCTTCTTGAGATAGGGGATGCACGCTTTTGAGGTCAGAAACGTCCCGCGCCCATTGATCTGGTGCATCAGATCGTACCGCTTCATGTCCGTCTGCACGGTCGGGGTCAGGCTGATGGCGCTCGCGTTGTTGATGCAGATGTCGATGCCGCCGAAATGGCTCGCGGCCTGCTGGACGGCTGCCTGCACCTGATCCTCGAAGCGGATGTCGCAAAGGATGGGAAGCGCCTTTCCGCCCTCCTGCTCGATTTCCGCGGCCGCCGTGTAGATTGTCCCCGGCAGTTTCGGATTCGGATCCGACGTTTTCGCGGCAATGACGATGTTCGCGCCGTCTCTGGCTGCGCGTAGGGCGATAGCCAAGCCGATGCCCCGGCTTCCGCCCGTGATGAAGAGCGTCTTCTTATGGAGCGTTCCCATTCCTGCTGCCTCTGCTTTTTTTGTCCTGACAGTCGCGATCCGCCTCTCCACCCCCACGGTCTGCCAAGGCTTGGTATTATGCCACCTTAAGGCGCGGGGCGTGCGGTTTTTTTCAAGAACGCAGCAAACGCCGCCGCGGCCTCATCCGACCTCACTCTTTGCAAAAAAAGCGCGCCTTCTTCCTCCATGCGGGTTTTGATCGCGGCCGGGTCCCCGCGCAGAAGCCGCCTCGCCAGGCGAACGCCCTCGCGAGGTTTTTTTGAGAGCGCCTCCGCCGCCTGGAGCGCGGCGCTTTCCAGGTCCTCCGGAGGAACGATAGCGTTGACGAGACCGGCTTCCTTCGCTTGCTCGGCCGACCATGGGGCGCCCATCACCAAAAGTTCGAACGCGCGCGCATGGCCCAACAGCCGGGGTCCAAGGAGACTGGAACCTGCTTCGGGCACAAGGCCGAGATCGACGAACGGCGTCTGCAGAACGGCGCGCGGACTGGCAAAAACCAGGTCGCAATGGAACATCAGCGTCGTTCCGATGCCGACGGCGGGGCCGTCGGCGGCCGCAATGAGGGGCTTCTCGCATTCGACAAGGGCTTTAAGAAACTCGAAGCCGTGCAGAATGGCGCCGCCCTGACTTGCGGCAAGGAAATCGAAAATGTCGTTGCCCGCGCAGAAGATGCCGGGCTGGCCGAAAATGACCGTTACGGCAATCGCATCGTCCGCATTCGCCGCGTTCAGGGCTTCGGCGAGCGCGGCATACATGGCGGCCGTCAGCGCGTTCTTCTTATCGGGCCGATTGAGCCTGACGATCTGAACGCCGCCTTCGCGGCTGACTTGAACGTGCTCGCTCATTCTAGTGAGATCCAAATACGGCGTCAGCCTGACTGACTGTGTCGTGTCCGAGGCAAACGGCGTGTTTCAGACCTTCCGTTTCGCCCATCAGGCTTTCGGCGAAATGTCGCGCCTCCAACACCTTTGCTTCCGGATTTGTTCCGTGCACGTCCGGCTGCAGAATTGCTGAAAGAGCGCCTTTTGCAAGGTATGTTCCGCCGCAGGCTATCCCGAGCAGCCGCAGGAATGGCGTTGCGCCCGCAAGCGCCGCGCTCCGGTTCTCCGGAAGCTTCCCGAGAAGCCAGCCGCTTGCGTCCTCCAGCGCCGAAACGCTCGCTTCCAGGCGCTCGCCCGTCTGGCCGAAGGCGGGTTCATTCGCGGCCTTGACAGCGCGCACCGTTTCGCGAAGGCCCGCGATAAAGCCGTAGACCGTCTCCCCGCCATTCGAAGGCAGCTTGCGCGTGACAAGATCAACGGCCTGAATGCCATTCGTCCCTTCATAAATTGGAGCGATCCGCGCATCGCGATAATGCTGCGCCGCGCCCGTTTCCTCGATGTAACCCATGCCGCCATGCACCTGAATGCCTTCGGAGGCGATCTCCACGCCGATATCGGTTGAATAGGCTTTGGCGACGGGTGTGAGCAGCGCCGCTTCGGCGTGGGCGCGCTTCCTCTCACCAGGGTCGGGCGAATGGTGGGCGATGTCCATCGCGACCGACGTCGCATAACAGATCGCACGCGCGGCGTCCGTCTTTGCCTTCATCGTAAGCAGCATCCGCTTCACATCGGGGTGCTCGATGATGGCGACCGACTTGTCCGCGCCCCCGCTTTCCGTCGTGCCTTGCTTGCGCTCGCGCGCATAAGTCAGCGACTGCTGAAAGGCCCGCTCCGCGATGCCGACGCCTTGAGCGCCAACGCCGAGGCGCGCTTCGATCATCATGGTGAACATCGCGCGCAAGCCATCGTGTGGCGCACCGACCAGCCAGCCGGTCGCGCCGCCGCCGTCGCCGTAATTCAAGACCGCCGTCGGGCTGCCGTGGATGCCGAGCTTGTGCTCGAGCTTGGCGCAGGTCACGTCGTTGCGGGCGCCGAGCGAGCCGTCGTCATTCACGAAGTATTTCGGGATGAGGAACAGCGATAGCCCCTTCGTTCCGGGAGGCGCATCCGGCAGGCGCGCGAGCACCATGTGGACGATGTTCTCCGTCATCGGGTGCTCGCCATAGGTGATGAAGATCTTCGTGCCGGTGATCTTATAGGAGCCGTCACCGGCGGGCACCGCGCGCGTCTTCACGAAGCGCAAATCCGAGCCCGCTTGCGGTTCGGTCAACTGCATCGAGCCGGTCCATTCGCCGGTCACAAGCTTCGGCAGATATTTGCGCTGCAGGTCTTTCGAGCCATGCGCGATGATGGCATGGACGCCCGCCTGCGTGAGGAGCGGATTGAGCCCATAGGCCATGTTCGCGCTATTCCAGATCTCCGTCAGGGCCATGGATAGCGAGAACGGCAGCCCCTGCCCTCCAAACTCGCGCGGCACGGCCACGCTTCCCCATCCGCCCGCGACCCACTTGCGATAGGCTTCCGCGAAGCCGTCCGGCATGATGACCTCGCCATTCACAAGCCGAGCGCCCTGCTCGTCGCTCGCACGGTTGGTCGGCGCGAGTTCCTCATTGGCGAAACGCGCCGCCTCCTCGAGGATCGCCATCGCGGTATCCATGTCGAGATCCTCGAACAGGCCGCGCTCGATAAGCTGTGGAAATCCGGCGATGTGATTGAGCGTGAAGGCGATGTCCGCGACGGGCGCGCGATAGTTCATTGATCCTCCCATGCATCCGCTTGCCTTATCAGGCTGGTTTGCAGCGGCATTCACGCCGTGAGCGGCTGGCGCGGAAGAAGCCTACCTTAATCCGAAAAGCGCCTGCGTTAAATATGATTTCGCTGCCTTCGCCTTACGTCTGGTTACCGCGAGTCTGGCAGGCGCCGAGCCCGGATTCCCCAATGACAAAAGGCCCGCGAACCGGAGTTCGCGAGCCCTGGATTCATGCGTCGGGGCTTGTCAGGCCGCGCGCTGCATGCCCGTTTGCTGGATTGCCGAAAGCTGCCAGCCCTGCGCCGCGTAGCGGTGATCGCGGCGGAACGTCCAAAGCTCCACCACCTCCTGCGGCGTGGTTCTGTCGCCTGAAACGACGCGTCCCGTTGCGATGTCCACCATGGCGTCGATGATCGTGTATTTCATGGCCACGGTCGCATAATCGCTTCCATTCTCGGTCCAGGCCTCCGACAGGTCGCCTTGGATGAATTTCGCGTTGGAGACCTCGTTGCGGACGCCCTTGCGCTTGTTCTCGGCCAGGTCGCCGCTGAGATAAGACAGCATCTCCGGTGTCGTGAAGGCGCCAAGAGCATTGATATCCTCGCGGCCATAGGCAGCCTGGATCGTGGTCAGAAGCTTCTCGAAGGCCTGATAGTCCTCCGGCTTGATCTCGATCGGCCCTGACATCTGCGCCGACCCGCCGCCGCCGGTCCAAGGCTGGCTGTTCGGGGCCGCCGTTCGGGTGGCAAAGGGCGATGCGCCGCCCCGCCCCCGCGTACTGGGGCTGATTGCGGCTGCGGAACAAGCCCATCACGAACCATATCGCTCCGCCGATCAACGCTACCTGGAGGAGGAGACCGATGATCGACGCAAAACCGCTCAGTCCGCCGAACAGGCCGGCCCCGGACAGAAGGCCGAAAAGGCCCGCTCCGAGCAAACCGCCCATGAGCATGGAGCCGAACCCGCCAAAGCGCGACGGCGCCGCTCCGGTCCCGAGGGGCGATTGTGCCCCTGGCTGCGAGAACGTGCGGTTCATCGGAGCGGCTTGTCCGGGAGCTGTGGCTGTGCTGGGGGGCGCGCCGAAGGTGCGGCTTCCGCGGCTGCCAAAGCTGCTGCCGCCGCCGATGCGCGCATCGGCCTGGCTGACCTGAAACGCAACAGCGGCCATCAAAGCCAACGCCACGCTCAATAACCGAATGCCTGCCATGTTGGAAGTCTCCGTTCTCGCTTCTTAGAGGCAATGTGGAGTGTCATGCCGCATTTGTAACTGGATCGAGGCTGCACGACAGCATTTTTGTGGCGCTTCACACAGGGATCTGCCCGCCGGCGTCTGCGATTGCAGCGTCCAGCGGATCGTTAGCCGCCACCGCGTCAAAGAGGACGCATTCGATCCGCTGCGGATCTGGTGTAGATTGCTGGCAAAGCGAAGATCATAAGCATGGGCTGTTCACTTGCGCGCTTGTGGAAGGCAGGAGCGCGAAGCTCAAGGACCAGCATTCTTTAAGGGCCGCGATGCGGAGACGTATCCTCTGGCGGCGCTGCATTGAGCGGACATGATCGTTAAGGCGGACAAGGCGGCAATTGCGGAAGCCGCGCGGATCATCAGCGATGGCGGCCTTGTCGCATTTCCCGACCGAGACGGTCTATGGGCTTGGCGCGGACGCCACGCAGGGCCGAGCGGTGGCGCGCATTTTCGAGGCAAAAGGCCGCCCGCGTTTCAATCCGCTGATCGTGCATGTCGCGGATCTCGAAGCAGCCCTTGGGCTTGCCGTATTTTGACGAAAAGGCGCTCGCGCTCGCCCGCCATTTCTGGCCGGGTCCACTTACCCTCGTTCTGCCGCTGTCGCAGCGTCCGGCCCATCGCATCAGCGAACTTGTCACTGCGGGGCTCGACACGGTCGCGATCCGCGTTCCGGCCCATCCTGTCGCGAGCGAGCTTCTTGCCGCCGCCTGCGTCCCCATAGCCGCGCCGAGCGCAAACAAATCCGGCCGCGTGAGCGCAACACGCGTGGAGCACGTCGAGGAGGACCTTGGCGGCGAAGTCGAACATGATCCTCGATGGGGGCTCATCGGACGCTGGCCTTGAATCCACGATTGTCACGCTTGCGCCGGAGCCCACTCTTCTTCGGCCGGGGGCCATTGCCCGCGAGGATATCGAAGCGGTTCTGGACTGCCCTCTCGCGCACTTCCGCCAGGGCAAAGTGCAATCGCCGGGTCAGTTGCTCAGCCATTATGCGCCGCGGGCGGCGCTGCGGCTCAACGCCGTGGCCGCCCTTCCGGGCGAAGCGCTGCTGGGATTCGGCCCGCCTCGCCCTGAGACGGCCCTCAACCTCAGTCCAACCGGAGACCTGCGCGAGGCCGCGGCCAACCTCTTCGCGTATCTGCGGGCGCTCGATGCGCAGCATCCCTCCGGAATAGCGGTCATGCCAATTCCAGAAGGCGGTCTCGGAGAAGCCATCAACGACCGCCTGCGCCGGGCAAGCGCACCAAAAGCCCCCCGGTCCTGATCAATCTGCGTCGAAACGCGATTTGCATTCCGGGCGCGGTTTGCATCCCTATTGTCGCTGAGCGCATCGTTCACTATTTTCGAACGGTACAACGCCGCACAATCCTTCCCGCCAGGTGCTCTCCCTATGTCCAAGCATTCGCTTTACCTCGATGATCTCGCCCCCGGCATGCGCTTCACGGCCGGCCCGGTCACCCTCACCGAGGAGGCGATCATTGCTTTCGCACGAGAGTTCGACCCGCAGCCCTTCCACACAGACCCGGAGGCGGCAGGGCGTCTTTCTTCAGAGGTCATGTCGCGAGCGGCTGGCAAACGGCAGGCGTGACCATGCGGATGCTGGTCGACGCCGCGATGCCTTTCGCTGGCGGCTCGATCGGCTTGGGCGTGGAGCTTTCCTGGCCAAGGCCGGTCCGCCCCGGCGATGCTCTCTCCGTGGTGATGGAGATCATCGACATCACGCCGTCGTCGTCCAAGCCTGGGCGTGCCGTCGCGACGCTCAAGACGACGACGACAAACCAGAACGGGGAAATCGTTCAAGTGATGACTTCGAAGAACATCGTCTTCAAGCGCGGTCATGTGCCGGGCGAAGCGATCTGAGCGGGAGCAAGACGCCTTATTCCTGCTCGGGCTCGAGCGGAATGTCGATGAGTGCGCGCAGCGCCGTCCGGGCTCGCGAAAGCCGCGACTTCACCGTCCCCACGGAAATGTTGAGAATCGTCGCCGCCTCCTCATAGCGAAGCCCTTCCACGGCGATCAGCATCAGCACCTCGCGGTGATCTTCCGTGAGGAGGAGAAAGGCCTGTTGAACCTCCGACAGCACAAGATGGTTATGCTGCTGGGCGGCGGCGACAAGCGGCGCATCTCTTTCCAGGCCGCTGCGATACGCCATGTCATGCTGCGCGCGGCGTTTGTCGTTCCGAAAGACGTTCTTGAGAATGACGAAAAGCCAAGCCCTTAAGATTTGTCCCCGGCTGCCAGGAGTTGATATTGGCGATCGCGCGCGTGAGGCATTCCTGGACGAGGTCGTCCGAATAATCCGCATCGCGGGTCATATAGCGCGCGAAGCGCCGCAGGCGAGGAATTTCCGCCTTCATAGCGGCGATGGTTTCGCGATGGTCTTGACGGCATCAACTCTGCACGTCCTGTCCCGCCCTGCGACATATAGAGGAGGCATTACAAGAAAGTAAGAGTGAGCGCCTCACCCGATCGGCTGGTCGCGCAGAAGTTATTGGCTCCTCACTCCTTCTCTGAGTCGGCTTCCAAGCGCCAGGAACCTCGAACATAAGCCTTGTGTTGAATGAGGTGGAATGAGCGACACCGCCTTGGCGGCTTTTTCTCGGAGGAAGATATGGAGACGCCGCGCCGCGCGGGCTGTACGAAGAGCCGGCCGCAACCCATGAAAATCGGGTCGAACAACCCGACCTTCGCCCCTCGGATTTGCCGGATCCCAGCGCCCTGCCGGAGCTTCGCATCTATAGCCGATCCACGATCTTCTTTTGGTGGCCCGTGTGGGTAACCGGCTATATCTTGGCTGCGATCACCTATCTTGGGGGAGAAACACTTTCCGTTTCGAACGGAACGAAAATTCTCGTGCACCCCAATACAGGGCTCGGCATCACCTTTATTGTGATTCTGACTCTCATCATGATGTTTACGAATGTGAGACTGCGGGGCATTTACTCGGTTGTGGGCTTGCTTGTCATCGCGTTCGTGACCGTTCTCTTCGCCTGGCTCGGCTGGTGGGACAGCATTTTCCAGCTTATCCCGCAACTCACCGTCTACATGAACTTCGGCTTCTACCTTACGTTCTCAACTCTGCTGCTGGCCATTTGGGCTTTGAGGTTCTTCTTCTTCGATCGCCTTGTCTTTTGGCGGCTACGGCCCGGACAGCTTACCGAAGAGCACATGATCGGCGGCGGCGAGCAGAGCTACGATACGCGGGGAATGCTGTTCGAGCAGCGCGGCAATGACTTCTTCCGCCATGCCGTTGGCCTCGGCGCGTCAGATCTTCTTCTGATCACAACTGGCGCAAGGAAAGCAGGAAATCGACATTCCGAATGTTCTTTTCGCGAACCATAAGATCCGCGTCATGCAGAGGCTGATCGCCATCAAGCCCGAAGAAGCACTGGCGAAGGCCACCGGCGGTTAGGCAGAGTTTGCCGCACGCACGAACGGCTCGCCACCGCCGTCATCACAGAAAGGCGATGCTTGCTCCGGCAAGCCTCGCCTGCTTTCTGGGAGCAGGATGTGCAAAATTGGCGCAAGACGCTTCGAACATAATCGAGCAGGATCAATAGGCTTCGTTCGAACGCGAGGCTGGCCGGCTGGCGGTTCCAGAAAACGACCCGCCAGGCGCCGGCTTCGAAAGCCAGCGCACAGCAATTGCCGGTCCCAACCTTGAGTGCGCCCTTCGCCGCCATCTCATCGAAAGCTCCTGGCACGAGTTTCAGAAAGAACTTCAGGATGCCATTGCTTGTAACGAGGAGGCCGACGTCGTCGCCGGCGAGCGGGGTGAGTTCATGCGCGATCTGCGCCACGTTTCGCGATAATCGTGGTCTCGGATGGCGACCAGCCCGGCGATGTGAGGCCATACGCCACGCTCGTTCCAGGCTTTCAGCTCGCCTTCGCCGCCGAGAGCCTGGATCTCCTCCGAAGACTTCGCCTCCCAGAGGCCGTAATCGATTTCGCGCAAACGCTCGTCAACCTCAACCGGTGCTTTAAGTCCGACCGTCGCATGCGGCGATGGAAGCGTGCTCCCGCGTCCGCTTGAGCGGTCCTGAAATGATCCGCTTGACGCGAGGCGCAACGGCCTGGAGGCCCGCGCCGAGCCCTTGCGGCCTGCTCCCTGCCCTTCGCCGCGAGCGGGAGGTCGGTCCTCGCCCCAACCCAGACAACCTTATCGCCGGGTTCGAACGTATTTCCATGGCGCGCGAGCAAAAGCAGCATCAGACGCCGCCTTGCTGCGCGTCGAGCAGTTCGCCCTCTCGCTTGATGATATTTTCGGCGATCGCCACGTCGCCCGGCGCGTCGATGGACCAGTGGGTCCGCCCGCGATAATCCACCAGGCAATGCGAACCACCATGCCATGCTCCAGCGCGCGAAGCTGCTCCAGGCCTTCCGCCTGCTCGAGCGGCGAAGGCGCGAGCGTCATATAGCGGTCGAGCGCGGCCTTGCGGTAACCGTAAAGCCCGATGTGGCGGTAGATGTGGGCGTAACCGGGGTTGCGGATGTGCGGGATGATCGTCTTCGAGAAGTAGAGCGCATTCTTGTTCCCATCGAAAACGACGGTTGTCCCGCTGCCGGGTCTCTCTTTCTTTTGCTCAGCGAATTCCTCGAGCGCCGCTCCTTCAAGGCGAACGGCGGGCGTCACCAGTTCCGGCGACCTGTCGATGATCATCTCGTCGATCATGGCCTCCAGCACCCAGGGCGGCGTCAGAAGCGCGTCTCCCTGCAGGTTCAGGATGATGTCCTGGGAAATCGCCACGCGCTTGACGGTGTCGTAGACCCGCTCGGTGCCGTTGCTGACATTCGGGCGAAGTCATGATGGCTTCCGCATCGAACGTGCGCGCGTGGGCGAGGATGCGTTCGTCCTCGGTGGCGATTACCACGCGCGACGCCTGCCGCACGCTCCGGGCGATGCGCCAGACCCTTTCCAGCATCGAGACGCCCGCAACAACACAAAACGGCTTGCCTGGAAAGCGCGATGAGGCATATCGCGCCGGGATCACGATGGCGGCGGTCATAGGGGCTCCCTATTTTGCGCGAAAGGATTTCGACTGCCTTGACAGCATGCCAAGCGCGACCGTATCCGGCAAGACTTTCATCAGGGCCGCGATCTGTTTGCTGCGCCGCCCGGTGATGACGATGGACCGGCCTCGCATTACGCCGTCATAGCCCGCCTCGGCGACATGCCCGGCGCTCGTCCACCAATGCTTCCCGAAGCGTGACACCTGTTCGCGCGTGCCCGGTTACATCGTGAAACTCCGTATAGGTGAACCCGGGGCAAAGCGCCGTCGTCAGCACGTTCGCTTTGCGGTTTTCGAGGAGAAGCGACTGCGAGAACTTGATCATGAACGCTTTGGCCGCACCATAAAGCGTGTGGCCGGCGGAACCCGGCACCATCCCAGCGAGAGAAGCGACGTTGATGATGCGCCCAAAACGGCGCTGAATCATCGGCGTCAGAAGGACATGCGCAAGCTCGCATGGCGCGGTCACCATGACGCGCAGGAACGCGTCCTGATCCTCCCACCGGGTTCGCGCATAATAGCCGGGCACGCCATAGCCGGCGTTGTTGACGAGGCCATCGATCATCAGCCGGTTCTCGCTGATCGCCTCGATGAGCCGCTTGACGCCGTCCGGATGCGACAAGTCCTGCACGATGGGCGTCGCCTGGATGTTGTTCTTCTTGGAAAGCTCTTCGGCCAGCGCTTGCAGCCGCTCCAGCCTCCGGGCGGTGAGCACCACGTTCCAGCCCTTGGCCGCGAAGACTTCGGCAAAGGCCTTGCCGATGCCCGCGGACGCGCCGGTTATCAAGACAGTGCGGCCGCGAACATCGTCCATTGCATTCTCCGACACCTGAACAACCCCGCAGCTTCCCTCATTGGAAGAGAGAACACTCATAACTCCCTCTTCCGTGGGAAGAGGGCTGGGGTGAGGGGATTTTCGCTGCAGATCAACCCGAACCTTCGATCGGTTCCGATTAAAGATGGAAAAGTTGATCGCTTCTAAAGCGCTAGAGCAACCCGCGACGTGGGCTGCTGCTAGTTCTTCACTTCGAGGAGGCGGCGCGCGATGACCTGCGCCTGGATTTCGGCCGCACCCTCGAAAATGCTCAGGATGCGCGCATCGCAAAGCACGCGGCTGATGGGATATTCGAGCGCGAAGCCATTGCCGCCATGGATTTGCAGCGCATTGTCCGCCGACGACCACGCCACACGCGCGGCCAGCAGCTTCGCCATGCCTGCTTCAAGGTCGCAGCGATGGCCTTGATCCTTCTCCCGGCCTGCATAATAGGTGAGCTGGCGGGCGATCATGGTTTCGGCGGCCATCATGGCGATCTTGTCGGAGATGCGCGGGAAGTTGATGATCGGCTTGCCGAATTGCTGGCGCTCCATGGCATAGCGCAACCCGATGTCCATCGCCGACTGCGCAACGCCCACGGCCCGCGCCGCCGTCTGGATGCGCGCCAACTCGAAGGTCTGCATCAGCTGCTTGAAGCCCTGCCCTTCCACTCCGCCGAAAAGCCCGTTCGCCGGACACCTCGAACCCGTCGAAGGAAAGCTCGTACTCCTTCATGCCGCGATAGCCGAGCACCTCGATCTCACCGCCGGTCATGCCCTTTGCCGGGAATGGGTTCCCGTCGGTCCCGCGCGGCTTCTCCGCCAGGAACATGGAAAGCCCGCGATAGCCCGGCTCCGCAGGGTTGGTCCGCGCCAGCACCGTCATCAGGTCCGCGCGCACGGGATGGGTGATCCAGGTCTTCTGGCCGGTGATCTTGTAGACAGTCGCCCTCGCGCACGCGCGCGCGTCTTGAGCGACGCCAGGTCCGACCCCGTGTTCGGCTCGGTAAAGACCGCCGTCGGCAGCACTTCGCCGCTCGCGATCTTCGGGAGCCACTGCTCCTTCTGCTCGGGCGTCCCGCCGCCAAGAATAAGCTCGGCTGCGATTTCCGAGCGCGTGCCGAGCGAGCCGACGCCGATGTAACCGCGGCTCAGCTCCTCGGATACGACGCACATCGCCTCCTTGCCGAGGCCAAGCCCGCCAAACTCCTCCGGGATCGTCAGGCCGAAGACACCCAGCTCGTTCATCTTCGCGATGGTCTCGAGCGGGATGTACTCGTTCTTCATATGCCACTCATGGGCATAAGGCTTCACCTCCGCCTCCACGAAGCGGATGATCTCGCCGCGCATCGCCTCCAGCGTGTCGTCGAGGCCGCCATCGCCGAAATGGCCGGTGCCGGCCGCGTGCTGCACCAGCTCGACCAGCCGCGCGCGCGCCTTCGGGTTGTTCGCCTTGATGAGCGTGACCACGGCCTCGCTCGCGAACATCTCGCGGTCGCTCGGCCTCAAGACCGAGATCGAAAGAGCGTATGATCTCGGACTGGCTCATGGGGATGCCGCCGAGGATCTGCGCCGCGTACTCGCCAATGCCGATCTGAGTGAGAAGGGCTTCGATCTCGCCGAAGCGATGACCTTCGTCGAGACGCCGCGCGTAGGACGCCATCTGCTTGATGCCCTCGCAGTAGGTGGCGAGCCATGCAAGCCCGTGGCAGGCGTGCTGCTCGCGCTCCATCAACTCGCTGCTGAGAGCGTCGCCGGCGCTGACCTTGGCCCGCACGGCCACCGTGGCGCGCCGGACAAGCCTTTCGGCGTTTTCCGCGGCCTCATCGCAGAGCCGAAGCAGATCTGGAGCCAAGAGGGAAGAGGTGGCGTGGCTCATGTCGGCGGCGAGGCTCATGCTTGCCTTCTCCTTTTATGCGGTTCTTCAGTCTCTGAGCGTAGCACGCCGGAACCGGGTTTCGAAATGCCCGATTGCCGCTGCTGCGTTCGCGTCTATCGCCATGTCCGGCTTTGGAGGCGCTGATCGTCCCGATAGCGCCACCAAAGAGCCGGCGTCATTTCCTGCGGCCGAACACCATATCGAGCCACAAGCTGAAGAAGGTCTTCTCCGGCTCTTTCTGCTGCTGCTTTTGGACCGGCATCGATCTTTCTTGACGGCCGTGACCGGCGGCGCCTCGGGCGCGGGCAGGCGCCAGGCTCGGCCTTGGCCACAACCGCGGAGGGCGCAGCCGCCGCTTCCGCAGCGGTCTCGGGCGCCGGTGCATAAGCGTGCGGCCTTGGCTTCCGGCTTGAATGCGACGGGCGCCTCTGCCTCCGGCGCGGGTTCCTCATGAGGCGCGGCATACTCCGGCACCGGCCCGGCTTCGACAGCCGGAGTTCCGAAATCGTGCGTTGCCTCGGCCACTTCGCGCGCAGATGCTGCTTCGATCACTTCGACGACAGCGGGCGGCTTCGGGCTTGCGGACGGGGGGCGCCGTCACCGCTTCGGCGAGAGGCACAATTTCCGGCATGGAGCACGGCTCGGAACTGCGCTTCTCCAATTCGACGCTCGGCCACATATCCTGCTGGTCGAAGAGCTTCATGCTGCCTGGTGATGAACGATTTCGAAGCCAAGGCTTGCGGCAACCTCGTCGACGCGCGCCTTCGAGGCTGCGGCCAGTTCATCGAAGCTTGCCCCAGCTGGCGCAGCTGCAGCTCCTGCGGCGCGCCGCTGATGGTTCGGGAGATATCGAGCTTTGCGGCTCGCCTGCTTGCACCGGGGAAGGCGCTCTGGCTTCAACGGTGGGGCCTATTGGGGCAGATGACAAGCTCGCAAGATCGTCGAGGATCTTCGACGCGAGATAGAACGCATTGCCGGAAATTTCCCCTTCGGCCTGCGTTCGAACCTCGGCAAGCGCCTGCGCAAACGTGATGGGTTTGCTTCGCTCGCCTCCGTCGCCGGCGTCTTCGCCGTCGAAACCGGCAAGCCGGAACAAATCCTTGATATGCTGCAAAGCCGCCTCGTGGGCTTCGCCGCTCAGCTCGTTGTCAGCCGCTTCTACGCAAGCCGTTCAGCGCCTTCAATAAATCCTCTGCTCGCGTCATGCTTGGCTCCGTATCTCTTTCGCGTTGCGCGGAGTCAGAACGAAGCCGGGTCGTCAACCGAACCGCGCTTTGGATGCCTCGATTGCATCCTCGAATGTACGCAAGCCAGTATGCGGCGCGCTGACGAGAACCGCCATATTGCCCGGCCGATGCTCGTTCTTCCACATGCGCATATGCGCTTTCGGGATGTCGGTCCAGGGGAAAACTTCGCTCATGCACGGGTCAATTCGACGCTCGATGACGAGGCGGTTGGCCTGGCTCGCCTGCAAGAGGTTCGCGAAATGCGAGCCCTGGAGACGCTTCTGGTGCATCCAGAGATAACGGGCGTCCAAAGTGAGGTTGTAGCCGCTGGTGCCCGCGCAGATGACGACCATGCCGCCGCGCTTCACGACGAACACCGAAACGGGGATGGTCGCCTCGCCGGGATGCTCGAAGACGAAATCGACGTTGTTTCCTTTGCCGGTGTGCTGCCAGATCGCGGCGCCGAACTTGCGGACTTCCTTGAACCATTCGCCGTATTCGGGCGTGCCGACCTTCGGCATCTGCCCCCAGCACTTGAAATCCTTGCGGTTGATGGTGCCCTTCGCGCCGAGCGACATCACGAAGTCCCGCTTGTCCTCGTCGGAGACGATGCCGATCGCGTTCGCGCCCGAAGTCGCGCAAAGCTGCACCGCAAACGAGCCGAGACCGCCGCTCGCGCCCCAAACCAGCACGTTATGGCCGGGACGCAGCACATGCGGGCGATGCCCGAACAGCATGCGGTAAGCGGTTGCCAGCGTCAGCGTGTAGCAGGCGCTTTCTTCCCAGGTCAGGTGCTGCGGGCGCGCCATGAGCTGGCGGTCCTGCACGCGGGCGAACTGAGCAAAAGAGCCGTCCGGCGTCTCGTACCCCCAGATGCGCTGGGAGGTCGAAAACATGGGATCGCCGCCGTTGCATTCCTCGTCGTCGCCGTCGTCCTGGTTGCAGTGCACAACGACTTCGTCGCCGACTTTCCAGCGCTTCACCTTCGAGCCGACCGCCCACACGATGCCGGACGCGTCCGACCCTGCAACATGATAGGGGTTCTTGTGTCCATCGAGCGTGGAAATGGGAACGCCAAGAGCAGCCCAGACGCCGTTATAGTTGACGCCCGCCGCCATGACGAAGATCAGCACGTCATGGCTGTCGAGCTTCCAGGTCGGCAGCACCTCGATCTGCATCGCTTCATCGGGCGGCCCGTGGCGCTCCTTGCGGATGGCCCAGGCGTACATCTTTTCCGGAACGTGACCGAGCGGCGGAATCTCTCCGACTTCATAAAGATCCTTCAAGCCGCCTCCTGAATTCGAGGTTGTGGATTGCTTGAACGCAATGACCTCACTCATAAAACGCTCCTTGCGCGCGTAGCCCGACTTGTTGGTCTTGTTTGCAGTGCAGCATGACGCTTTTTCGAGCGAAGCGCAATATAGCCTTAACGCGAAGGCTGCGCCGGTTGCGATGCCATGCGCGTTGTTCGCCGATGTTGAAAAACGGCACCGCGCCGTGTTCACCAAGAATTGTTTGCGGCGGCTGGCCGCTCCAGCGCTGGGCGAGCGTCAGGTCGATCACGCGCTCGTTTTCCTTCAGAGCGTCGCCGCGAACGCGGATGCCCTGCGCCTCCGCCGCCGTGCGAAGTTCGATGCCGCGAGCTTCGCCCTCCGCGGCAAGGATTTGAGACTGTTTTTGCGC
The DNA here is from genome assembly GCA_963772105.1 of uncultured Alphaproteobacteria bacterium. Lineage (GTDB taxonomy): Bacteria > Pseudomonadota > Alphaproteobacteria > Rhizobiales > Rhodomicrobiaceae > Rhodomicrobium. The sequence goes on along the minus strand of CAVYVV010000014.1, from coordinate 14,891 downwards.
CTGAGCGCGGGCAATCTGGGCTTCGGCTTCGGCGCGGGCTGTAACAACCTTCTGCTCACCTTCATAAGCGAATACGGTTCACCGTGTTTTCGGCGGCAATTGCGTCGTTCTTGGCTTTCACCGCCGCCTCGACCGATGCGACGAATGTATCTGAATATCTGATCGCCGGGATCTGCAAGTCAAATATCTCGATGCCAAACAGTTCCCGCACGGACTGACTGACGGCGACGCGGACATCGCCCGCGATCTGCTCGCGTTCCTCCGAAATCTTGACGGTGTTGCGCTTCGCAAAAAGGCGCAGCGTGCGGTCGGCGATGATCTGTTCGATGTTGTGGTTGATGTCCAGGTTTCCGGACCGTCCGACCTCATAGAGAAGCTTCAAAACGGCTTCGCGCGGAATGCGATAGGTCACGCCGACGCTGATCTGCACGGACTGATTATCGACCGTGTACACGCGCAGATTATCGATGCGGAAGGTGTCGATGGAGACCTGGATCTTGTCCACCTTGTCGATGAAGGGCGCCTTGAAGTGGAAGCCCGGCGGATACGGCTCCTTGCTGAGAACCGTTCCAAGACGCCTGACGCCGGCCATCTCGGTCGGCTGAACGATGAAGAAGCAATCGCTGAGGATGAAAAGGAGCACGAGCACCGGGATCAAGGGCTTGGCCGCGCCGAATGAGGCTCGGGATCCGGGGCAGCTTCTGCGGTTTGTATGAGGCCACATCCGTCATGGCGTCCTCCAATGGCTTTCACTATGTACGATCGCGAAGCTAGGACTTTTCGTGTTCGCAACGTGTCACTTCTGTGGCAAGCACGGAAGCAATTGCCATAAACTTAGAGGAGGTTTGCTTGACGAAGGCTTTCCTTCCGGCGCTGCGGAGAACATTCGCCGCCCTCATTCTGATCGCCGGAACAGCGTCCTCCCTTGCGGAAGACGCAAAGGGACATGTCCCGAAAAAGGCAGGCCAATGCGTTCGAACTGAGATCAGCGAACTTGGCTCAAGGCTGGAAGGCAGCCCACGATAGCCGCTTCGACGTTGCCTATTCCAGACGGCGTCACCGGCGTCAAGTTACGCATCATCACGGCAATCCGCCGATCAAAGCGTGGGCTGATCTGGATCAGGCATTGCCTCGTTAGCGGTTCCGCCAATTGTCCTGCGACTGGCGACTACCGGGGTAAGCTATGATTCCACAGTGATCGCCGCACGCGCGTGAGCGATCCGATCACGCTTTGCCTTGTTTCGATCCCGCGCAACTCTCCGCGGGCGCGTACGACAAAAGAAAGCGCGCTATTCGCGTCCGGTCAAGTGTGCAGCGGTTACCCCAGGAGACGCTGCGTCATCACCCAGAGTAGTCAGCACGCTTTCGGCGGCGCGTCAGACGCTCTCTTCAAGGCAAGACCGGCAAGGCAAGCGCAGCCGTGGGGCGGATCGTTCCTGTGTCGCGGCCCGCATCGGTTTTGATGACCGGGTTGAGAAATGCCTCGCAGCCGCTGCTCTTCAGCCGCGCCGAAGCATCGAGCCCGCGAAGAATGTGGGCGGCGGCGCACTCCGCGGCGCGGGCATGGCCCCATCGTCGATTTTCAGCGCCATGCCGAGACCCAGCGCCGGCAAAGCGGCGGCATAGACGCCCTCGGCGCCGCCCTTCACGCGAACCGAGGGAACAGCCGCCATCGACCTCCGTGGTGAACCCGCCGGTGCCGTTCACATAGAAGGGTTCCGCGGCCATGGCATTCAGAAGCCGCTTCGCAGCTTCGGCTCTCGCTTTCGGCAGTTTCGATGGGTCGGCGAGCCGCGCCATGCCCGTCGCGAGGCCATGCAGGGGCATGCGATAGGTGGGGATGCCGCATCCGTCGCGGCCGACAGGAGCGGCGCTCAGATCGCAGCCGGTCATCTCCGCGAGCGCTTGCGTCACCCGCTTCTGCGCCGGGTGATCCGGCTCGATGTAGCCGGACGGGTTGTCGCCGCAGGCCACGCAAGCGGTGAGAAATCCTGTGTGTTTGCCGGAGCAGTTGTGGTAGGCGGCGTTGAGAGGGATGCCGGCGAGGATCGCCCTTTTTGCGGCGTCGGGCGTGCGCGGCGCCTGGATGCCGCATTCGAGCGCTGCGTGGCCAAGCCCGATGCGCATGAGCCAGCGTGTGACCGCTTCGACATGCGCAGGCTCGCCTTTATGGGAGGCGCAGGCGAGCGCCAGTTCCTTGTCCGTAAGGCCGAACCGGTCGGCGGCTCCGGTCTCGATCAGGGGGATCGCCTGGAGCGGCTTCACGGCCGAGCGCGGATAGACCGGCATCTGCGAGTCGCCCGCGCTGTGGACGATTTTTCCGGATGCATCGACGACCACAAAAGCGCCGCGGTGGCGGCTTTCCACCGCCGCGCCTCGTGTCACCTCGATGAGAACCGGATTTGCGCTCACGTTCGTACAAATCGTCGATCCCGGAAACGCCAATGGCGTTATCCGGGATCATTATAGAAGAGACGCCATCGTCTTTGCGATCCCGGATATGGCCGCTCGCGCCGTTCCGGGATGACGGAGGCGTTTAGAAGCTCAGCCGCGCCGCGCGAACGACATGCGGAAGCGCGAGAACCTTGGCGAGCGTTGAATTGCTGACCGGCTCATCGACGCTGACAAGCGCGATGGCCTTTCCGCCCGGCTCGTCGCGCCCAAGGTTGAAGGTCGCGATGTTTACGCCTTCGTCTGCCGAGCAGCGTACCAAGCGCGCCGATATGGCCGGGCTTGTCGTCATTTTCCGTGTAAAGCAGGTTCGGCGCAAACTCGGCATCCACCGGCATTTTGTTGATCTGGATGATCCGTGGCTTCCCGTCGGAAAACACGGTGCCCGCAACGGTGCGCTCCTGCCTCTCGGTCTTCAGCGTCACGCGCATGTAGCTCTCGTAAGCTCCTTCCTGGCCGCGGCGCACCTCCTCGACCTTGATGCCCCGCTCCTTGGCGACGATGGGCCCGGAGACCATGTTGACATGCAGGAAGGGACGCAGCACCCCGGAAATTGCCGCTGAACTGAGCGCGCGGGTGTTCATCTCCGCAACGTCACCCGCATATTCGAGGCGGATCAAGCTTGGAGCCGTCTCCGTAAGCTGGCCGGCGAAAGAGCCGAGTTGTTCGGCGAGTTTCACGAAGGGGCGCAGCCTTGGCGCTTCTTCAGCCGTGATCGACGGGAAGTTCACCGCGTTCGAGATGGCGCCTTGAAGAAGAAAATCGGCCATCTGTTCCGCGATCTGCAGGGCGACATTCTCCTGCGCCTCGCTTGTGCTCGCTCCGAGGTGCGGCGTGCAGATCACGTTCGGCAAGCCGAAGAGCAGGTTTTCCTTGGCCGGCTCGACCTCGAACACGTCAATTGCCGCGCCGGCAACGTGTCCAACCTTGATGGCTTCCGCGAGCGCTTCTTCCACGATGAGGCCGCCACGGGCGCAATTGATGATGCGGACGCCCTTCTTCATGGTCGCAATCGATTGCGCATTGATGATGTGCTTTGTCTTCTCGGTCAGCGGCGTGTGCAGCGTGATGAAGTCCGAGCGCCGGAAGAGCTCGTCGAGATGGACGCGTTCGACGCCGAGATTCTATGGCGCGCTCGTCGGTCAGGAAGGGGTCATAAGCGATGACCTTCATTTTCAGGCCATGCGCGCGGTCGGCGACGATGGAACCGATATTGCCGCAGCCGATGATGCCAAGCGTCTTGGATGTCACCTCGACGCCCATGAAGCGTGACTTTTCCCACTTGCCGGCCTGCGTTGAGCGGTCGGCCTCGGGTATTTGCCGGGCCAGCGCCATCATCATCGAGATGGTATGCTCGGCGGTCGTGATGGAGTTGCCGAAGGGCGTGTTCATCACGATGATGCCGCGGCTGGTCGCGACGGGGACGTCGATGTTGTCGACGCCGATGCCTGCACGGCCGATCACCTTGAGCGCCGACGCCTTGGCGAGCACCTTCTCCGTCACCTTGGCGGCGGAGCGGACGGCGAGGCCTTCATACTGGCCGATGATGTCCGCAAGCTGATCCTTGTCGAGGCCGATCTTGGTGTCGGTCTCGATGCCGCAATTCTTGAAGATGGCGGCGGCGGCGGGCGATAATTTGTCTGCAATAAGAACGCGAGGGGCTGTCATGATCGTGTCTCTTCGAAATAGGGTTGAGTTCCCCTCATCCTGTCCTTCTCTCACGGAGAAGAGACGCTGCTTCTCCCTCTCCCGTGGGAGAGGGCCGGAGTGAGGGGCTTGGATCGATGGATCAGGCGGCCTTGGCCAGACCCGCCTTGGCGTTGGCGAAAGCCCAGTCGAGCCACGGCATGAGCGCTTCGAGATCGGTGTGCTCGATGGTTCCCCCGGCCCAGATGCGAAGCCCGGCGGGCGCATCGCGATAGGCGCCGATGTCCAGCGCCACGCCCTCTTTTTCGAGGGTGGCTGCGATCTGCTTCGCGACAGCCGCCTGTGCTTCCGCAGACGGGATGGCCGGATCGACGATCTTCAAGCAGACGGATGTGTTCGAGCGTGTCTTGGGGTCGGTCGCGAGGAAGTCGACCCAAGGTGTGCGGGCAACCCAGTCCGCGATGACCTTGAAATTCGCGTCGGAGCGCGCCTTCAGCGCCTTCCATCCGCCGAGGCCTTTCGCCCAGGCAAGCGCGTCGACATAGTCTTCCACGCACAGCATGGACGGGGTGTTGATGGTCGATCCGGCGAAGATTTCGCGGTCGAGCTTGCCGCCCTTGGTCATGCGGAAGATCTTCGGCATCGGCCAGGATGGCGTGTAGCTTTCAAGCCGGGCCACCGCGCGGGGCGACAGGATCAGCATGCCGTGCTGCGCCTCGCCGCCGAGCACCTTCTGCCAGGAGAAGGTCACGACGTCGAGCTTGGGCCAATCGAGGTCCTGGGCGAAGGCAGCCGAGGTCGCGTCGCAGAGCGTAAGCCCCTCGCGATCCGCGGGGATCCAGCCGGCATCAGGAACGCGAACGCCGGATGTCGTGCCGTTCCATGCAAAGACGACGTCGTTCTTGAAATCGACCTTGGAAAGATCGGGCAGCGCGCCGTAGGGCGCCTCCAGGACCCGAGCGCCGGGGATCTTGAGCTGCTTGACGACGTCCGTCGCCCACTCCTTGCTGAAGCTCTCCCATGCGAGCACATCCACGCCGCGCGCACCGAGCATCGACCACATCGCCATTTCGAAAGCGCCGGTGTCGGAGGCCGCGACGATGCCGATGAGGTAATCGTCCGGCACGCCCAGAACGACGCGCGTCTCGTCGATGGCGAGCTTGAGCTTGGCTTTGCCCGGCTTGGACCGGTGAGACCGGCCAAGATCGGCGTTTTCAAGATTTTCGAGGGAATAGCCGGGGCGCTTTGCGCAGGGGCCAGAAGAAAAATGCGCCACATTCGGGCGCACAGCAGGCTTTGGAGCCGTCATCGCGGTCTACCCTTTCAGATAGTTGCCTCCCGGTGGGGGGAGGTGTCCCGCCGCGAGTGATACGGGCGACCACAACCCGAGTCAAGCGAAACCGGCCAGCTATGAACCTTAGTCATAGCTGTTGGCCGGTCTCAGCGTAAGTTCGCTAAACGAAAGGATGAATAGGCTCGGCGTGATGCTTGGTTGCGAGGTCGCCCTGGTCGTTCGTCTCGACGAGATGCACCTCGTAACCCCAGAGGTTGGCGAGATGCTGGAGAACGCGCTCCGTGTCATCCTCTTCCAAAGTGATCCCATCGACGACGTGATGGCGCAGTTCCAGGCGGCGGTCGCCTTCCAGGTCGACGTCGACGATCTGAATGTCGGGGTCGTGCCGGGAGACGTCGTAGTGGCGCGAAAGCGCGCGCCGCACCTGGCTGTAGCCTCTCTCATTGTGGATGGCGCCGACATTGAGGTCCTTTTCACGGTGGTCGTCGACCACGAGAAACAGCCCCATCTTGCGGATCACCTGCGGGCTCAGGAATTGCGAAACAAAGCTCTCGTCGCGGTAGTTCGCCCAGATGTCTTTCAGCGTATCCATCGGAGCGCCGTTCCCTGCGATGTCCGGGAACCAATGGCGGTCTTCCTCCGTCGGGTCCACGCAAATGCGCTCGATATCCTTCATCATGGCGAAGCCGAGCGCGTAGGGGTTCAGCCCATAATAGCGCTTGTCGTCGAAGTCGGGCTGGGCGACCACATTCGTGTGGGAATGCAGAAACTCGAGATACGACCCTTCGGTGATGCGCCCCTCATCGAGAAGGCGCTGCATGATCTGGTAATGGACGTAGGTGGCGCAGCCCTCGTTCATCATCTTGGTCTGGCGCTGGGGATAGAAATATTGCGCGATCAGCCGGACGATCCGGAGAATTTCGCGCTGCCAGGGCTTGAGGCGCGGCGAGGTCTTCTCAAGGAAATAGAGGATGTTCTCTTCCGGCAGGCCGAGAAGCGCGCGCCGGCGGTCGCGCTCCGAACGCCGCTTTGCCTTCTTGGCCTGCTCCGGGACCGTGCGCCAAAGGTCATTGAACAGGCGCTCCCCGTGCTCGCGCCGCTCGCGTTCGCGTTTCTCTTCGGAGCGCAGATCCATCTGGCGCTTGCCGGGATAGCGGTGGACGCCCTGGTTCTGCAGGGCGTGGGCCGCGTCGAGCACGCGTTCGACCTCGGCGGCGCCGTATTTGTCCTCGCAAGCACCAATGAAGTTCTTTGCGAAGGCGAGATAATCGAGGATGCCGTCCGCGTCGGTCCACTGCTTGAAGACATAGTTGTTCTTGAAGAAATGGTTGTGGCCGAAGGCGGCGTGGGCAAGCACGAGCGTCTGCATCGTCGCGGTGTTTTCTTCCAGCAGGTACACGACGCACGGATTGGAATTGATGACGATTTCGTAGGCGAGCCCCTGCCAGCCCTTCCGGTAGAGCGTCTCGTTGCGCACGAACTGCTTGCCGAAAGACCAGTGCTGATAGAAAAGCGGCATGCCGGTCGAGGCGTAGGCATCAAGCATCTGCTCGGTCGTGATCACCTCGATCCTTGGCCGGTAGATGTTGAGCCCCATTTCTTCGAGGCCGATTTCGGCGACGCCGTCATAGATGCGCGCAAGGGTACCGAAGTCCCAGTCCGCGCCCTTGAAGAGAAGCCGGTCGCCGGCTGCGGTTGTCGTCATTAAGCCCCCACTGCGTTGCTTTTCCTCTCGAAGAGCTCCCGAAAGACAGGGTAGATGTCGCGCCGGTCCCTGACCTTGCGCATCGCCATTGGAAGTTGCGGAGACTGGATCAGGTCGTAGGCGCGCCAGAGCGTGCTGGGCGGCTCGATCCCGCGGCGGCGCTCCTCCGGTTCCCTCCCGACCTCGATATAGGCGTAATATTGGCAAAGCGGCAGAATGGAGCTCTTCAACAGGGCCACGGTCTTTTCGTTGTCGATGGGAAGATTATCGCCGTCCGACGCCTGGGCCGCGTAGATGTTCCAGTTTGCCGGCGGGAAACGATCGGCGACAACCCGCACCATCTCCTCGAGCGCGGTCGAGACGACGGTGCCGCCCGTCTCGCGGCTGTTGAAGAACGTGTCCTCGTCAACTTCCTTCGCCTCGTGGGTATGCCGGATGAAGACCACCTCCACGTAGCGATAGCGGCGGCTCAGGAACAAATAAAGCAAGCTGTAAAAACGCTTGGCGAGGTCTTTCAGATGCTCGTCCATCGAGCCGGACACGTCCATCAGGCAGAACATGACCGCTTGCGCAACGGGCTTCGGCTCCTGCTCGAAGCGCCGGTAGCGCACGTCGACCGGATCGATGAACGGGATATCTCTCGAGCGCTTGGAGTGGCGCGCAAGCTGCTCCTTGATCGACTGGATCTCGTCGAGATCCGCGGCGTCTCCGCGCTCTTCGAGCTCCTTCAGCCGCTTTTCGAGGTCGTTGTATTCTTCGGGCTTCGGCCGCTTCAGCGCAATGCGGCGAGCGAGACTGTGGCGCATGGTGCGCGGAACCGAGATCATCGCCGGAGGCCCGGAGGAACGGAAACCGGCCCGGCGCGGTTGATCCTTTTTTTTCGCCCATCACCTGCCGCTTGGCGAGATCGGGGAGTTCCAGGTCTTCGAGGAAGAGATCGATAAATTCCTCGTCCGACAGCGCGAAGCGAAACTCATCTTCGCCATCGCCATCCGCCGCGGCGCCGCCCCTTCCGCCGCCCGAGGGCGGCCGCTCGATGGAGTCGCCCTCCGTATAGGTCTTGTTGCCGGGCAGGAGATATTCGCGGATACCGCCTTTGCGGCTTCGATGCAGCGATGGCTCATGCACGCCATCGGCGGGAACGGTGATCTCCCCTCCCCGCCCGGCGTCGGTGATCTTGCGGCCCTTCGATGCCTCGCGAACGGCGTGCCTGACCAGAGCCCTGGCCCTGCGAATGAACCGCTGACGATTGCCTAAACTCTTGCCGCTCGCGTCGCGACGCCGATCGATAATGTGCACTCGTTAGCCAGCCTGCCTAACCCGCATGTACCACTCCACCAGTCTGCGAACCTGCCGCTCGGTATAACCCCGCGTCACCATCCGCTCGACGAACTCGCTGTGCTTTTTCTCCGTTTCACTGTCCTTCTTCGAGCCGAAGCTGATCACGGGAAGCAGGTCTTCCACCTGGCTGAACATGCGCCGCTCGATGACCTCGCGGATCTTTTCGTAGCTCGTCCATGACGGATTTTTGCCGCCGCGCTGAGCCCTGGCCCTCAGTGTAAACTTAACGACCTCGTTTCGGAAGTCTTTCGGGTTAGCAATTCCCGCGGGCTTCTCGATTTTCGAAAGCTCCTGATTGAGAAGCTCTCGGTTCATGAGCTGACCGGTATCGGAATCCTTGAAATCCTGGTCCTCGATCCAGGCGTCCGCATAGGCCACATAGCGGTCGAAGAGGTTCTGCCCGTAATCGTGGTAAGACTCGAGATACGCTTTCTGAATCTCGTTTCCGATGAATTCCGCGTAGCGCGGCCCGAGATCGGCTTTTATGAACTCGATGTAGGTGTTCTCGATGTCATCGGGGAATTGCTCGCGGCGGATCGCCTGTTCGAGCACATACATGAGATGCACCGGATCGGCGGCGACCTCCTGCGTGTCGTGGTTATATGTCGCGGACAGCGTCTTGAACGCGAAGCGCGTCGAAATGCCGTCCATGCCCTCGTCCACGCCGGCATGATCGCGATATTCCTGCATGGTGCGCGCCTTGGGGTCGACTTCCTTCAGGCTTTCGCCGTCGTAGACCCGCATCTTGGCGTAGAGGCTGGAGTTCTCATGCGGCCGGAGGCGAGAGAGAACCGAAAAGCGCGCAAGCATTTCCAGCGTGCCGGGTGCGCAAGGGGCCGTGGCCAGTTCGGAGGTGCGAATGAGCTTCTGGTAGATCTGCTCCTCTTCGTGGAAGCGCAGGCAATACGGGACCTTGATCACGTAGATGCGGTCGATGAACGCCTCGTTCGTCTTGTTGTTCTTGAAGCTCCGCCATTCGGCCTCGTTGGAGTGGGCCATGATGATGCCGTTGAACGGAATCGATCCGATGTTCTCGGAGCCGACGTAATTTCCGTCCTGCGTCGCGGTCAAAAGCGGATGCAGCATCTTGATCGGCGCTTTGAACATTTCGACAAATTCGAGAACGCCCTGGTTCGCGCGGTTCAGGCCGCCCGAGTACGAATAGGCGTCCGGATCGTTCTGCGCGAGAAGTTCGAGGCGGCGAATGTCCACCTTTCCGACGAGGGAGGACACGTCCTGATTGTTCTCGTCGCCGGGTTCGGTTTTGGAGACGCCGATCTGGCGCAGGCGCGAAGGCAGGATCTTCGCGACGCGGAATTTGGTGATGTCCCCGCCGAACTCGTCGAGCCGCTTGAGGCACCAGGGGCTCATCAGCCCGGTGAGGCGGCGGACGGGGATGCCATACTCGCTCTCGAGCCTCTCGCCCATGACTTCCGGGTCGAACAGGCACAAGGGGCTCTCGAAAATCGGGCTCAGATCATTGCCCGCCTTCAAGACATAGATCGGCTTCAATTCCATCAGCGCCTTGATGCGCTCGGCAAGAGAGGATTTGCCGCCGCCGACCGGGCCGAGAAGATACGAGGATCTGCTTGCGTTCCTCCAGGCCCTGCGCGCCCTGCCGGAAGAAGGCGACGATGCGCTCGATCGTCTCCTCCATGCCGTAGAATTCGGCAAACGCCGGATACATGCGGATGGTGCGGTTCATGAAGATGCGCCCGAGGCGAGCATCTTTCGCCGTATCCACCATTTGCGGCTCGCCGATCGCGGCAAGCAGTCTTTCATGGGGCGAGGCATACATGAGCGGGTCGGACTTGCACCCTTTCAGGTACTCCGCCACCGTCATCACCGTTTCGCGCCGTGCCTCGAATGTGCGCGCATAGGTGTCAAACAAGTCATTCGACATCGCGACCCCGCTGATCGTCGTTGAAACTAAGTCCTGGCGTTCGTGCGGACGACGTCATCGCGTTGTCTCCGCCCCCTATAGGCCAGGATGCGTATAAGCGGCTAATCTGCTTGGCAGATACTCCCTCTTCCATACGTCGTGGAAGGGTGCCTTAGTTTTATGTCGTTCGTGGGATGACCAATGGAAGGGGGTCCATTCGCGTGGATGTAAATTAAACGTCTTAGTTGAAGCCCGATCCAATGGTTAAACCCGTTGCCAACCTGGAACTTCACGTTCCCATGCAAACGCGATGCCGAAACATCGAAAACATGCGCATCGCCGCCCGACGCTCAAATGATAAGCATCGGCACCGCGCTTGAAAAGCACAACCTTTTGGAGGGATCAAGTTCGTCGAGCGCAGACTGGGCAAATCCCTCACGCCGGGTAGAGATTCGCTAACACACAAATTTGCGAACTGAGCCGCAGCCGGGTCTGAAGTCGCGCTTCTTTCGGAAAATGGATAAAAAAAGAATTTAAAAAAAGAGCGCGGTTTCCCGCGCTCTGAAAAATTCCACTAGGCGATTTGAAGATTGCCCGCGGAAGTCTTGCCCGTCCGGCGATCCGTCTGAATCTCGAAGGAGACTTTCTGGCCCTCGACCAGCCCGCGGAGACCTGCGCGCTCAAGAGCGCTGACATGGACAAAAACGTCCTTGCCGCCGTCATCGGGTTGAATGAAGCCGTAGCCTTTTTGACTATTGTACCATTTCACGACACCCATATTCATGGGGGAGTCCTTTCGCTGATAGATAGATATGCTGAACCGTGTTCGCGGCGCAGCGGTCTTCGATGTTTGGAGAGAGTAGGAACACGTGCGGCCCAGCGCGAAAGGCAAGGCGAAACGGCCCAAATCGTCCGGCCAAATCGATGCGGATAAGATAATGGCCATAGGGTGCCGAGGCAACCTCAATTCGTCGCTGCCGCGACATGTCCTCAACTATTTGCATGGCTAATCTCGAGAGATTTGCTCCTTTCGGAATCGTCACGGCCGGGACCGTAAAAATTTGGAAGGCGAGCCCAAAAACAGCGCTCGCCGGATAAGGTTCCGCCTCGCTTTGCCCAAATCGTTCTGCTGGCCGGAGCAGTCCCCTCCTGGCGGCTCAGGAACTGCCAAGCCCTGCCTATTTACTAGGCATCGACTATGCCTTTTTCGGCGTCCGCAGAGGAAATACGGGCGAGAGCTGCGGCGCTTGTTCTTCGCAGCCTTGCTCAAAGCCGGATCCACTGCCCGGCGGAGCGCCCTCACGGCCCTTTTCGGTGGCTTTAAATATCATGGGCATCGAGATATTTCAGGTCGCGCCTCAGCTCCTCTTTTCAAATTCAATCGCCTCTCCAAATGATGGCATGCGGAGCGAGAGCGAACGCCAGAAGCTGGCGAAGACCCGGTCCGATTGGTTTCGCCTGGAGCAGCCCTCGTCCCTTTGGAAGCGGCTAAGCTGCTTTAGAATAAATCAACGTTTCTGCCTTCAATCGATTCCGGTTAAAGGCGGGTTGATCTAGACCCGGAGGTAGCTTGAATGACCCCTAAGAACGGCAGCTTCTCAGCGCCCTGGCCCAGCGCGTCAAAAATATTCCCCCTCAGCAGAAGGACCCTGAGGCCGAACAATTCATCCGTCAGCTCGTGATGGAACGGCCCGACACGCCTTACGTGCTGGCCCAGACGGTGATCATGCAGGATTTCGCGCTGCGGAACGCCCAATCCCAGATCGAAGAGTTGCAGCGCCAGTTGAGCGAGATTGCCCCTCCCGCGCAGCAGGAAAGGCCGGGCAGCTTCCTGGGCGGATTGTTCGGGCGGTCGCAATCGCCGCAACCCTCGACAGCCTCGTCAGGCAGCGTACCGCGCGTCAATCCGTGGGGACAGCCCGAAACGCCGCCTCCTGGCTATGGCGCAGGCCCCGGCGCCGGCTGGGGCTCCGGTCCGCCCCCGCAAGGCCCGGTCATGCAGCCGTCGCAGACAGGCTCATTCCTCCGGGAGCGCGGCAAGCACTGCGGCTGGCGTCGCCGGCGGCGCCTTGCTCTTCCAGGGCATCAACTCCCTGTTTTCAGGCCATCAGGGGTTTTCGAGCTCGGCCTTGGCGGGCGTCAACCCGCAGGAAAGCCTGAGCGAAACGACAATCGTGAACAATTATAACGACGAGGGGACCGGGCAGCCCCGGCGGTGGCCTTCAGCAGGCTGATTTTGGCGGCGACAGCGACTTCGGAGACGACGCCGATTTCGGAGGCGGAGACGACGACTACGCGTAATCGAAAGCGTGACGCTCCGGGGCGGGTAGAATCCCGGAGCGTCACCCTCAGTATCATGACAGGCAGCCCGTGTATTCAAAATGCCAGGCTTTTGCGCTTAGGACATTGGTGAAGGCTTGTTACAATCGTTAACACTGGGGGATGACAGGAGCGTCTATGCAGTACATTGTTGGGTTGAAGGCTAAGGGTAAGACCGGGCACATCACCGTTGTTGCTGAGGACGCGCTTATCGCTGCGCTGAAGGCCAAGGCACAACAACCGGACTCGACCATCACCTATGTAAGGCGGCAGAACAAGCGCGGCGACACCCGCCACCCCTCCGCCGCTCTTGCGAGGGCTGCCGAGTAAGGTTCGAGCCTCACCTGGTCGAACCCTTACCAGTTCTGGTGCACCGAGACGTTCCCGCCAAGCTCGTCGAAGACGACGAGAGGCGGGCTGCAATCGTGATAAAGCTTTTGGCGGCGGTACCATCCCCATCCGGGAGGCGCCTCGCAGCAGCGGGTTTGCTGGCGATGGCTGTGGCGCGTCCGGCGGCGGAATGAGCCGAAGCTCGGCGCAACGGCTGTCTGCACAGTCGGGGTCGGCCGCCACCGGTCCGGCAAGACTGCACAACGCGATTGCGCAGGCGGCTGCCCTTACCCCTCGTGCCGTGCGGTTTGCGTGGCTGGACATCAGTGATCTTCGTGGAAGGGAACGAGTTCGACCTCGGCAACGCCCAGCGCCGCATTGAGGCCCGTCTGCCCCTGAACGCTGAGGGGCTGCAGCGAAACGGTGCTGTTCGACCCGCCTATCAGCACGTTTGCGCCCCCGCCCACGCCGACCGAGGCGTCAGCGGCAACACCAACATACTGTCCCATCAAAGCACCCTGGTTGACCGGGAGGTCGGTCGGGGCCAAAACCACCCAGGTGAGACGGGCATTGTTCGTTATGCCGATATCGAAGCCGTATTTCTTGATCTGGCCTTCGTAGAGCTCGCCTTCGGTGGCGAGACGGGGCCGGAAGACGCAACGCAGCTCTCTCGTCGAACCGAAGATAAAGCTGACGCCGCCCTTGATGCCGCAATCCAGATGCCCCACAGCCAAAGTTTCGCCCGCGCCCGCTGGAGAAACAGCAGCCATCGCGCTCGCGAGGCCAGCGATCGTCATGGCCCTGATCAACGTCCCTGTCATCGTCGTTTCCCTCACGCAAAGGTTCGTCCGACTCGCACAAGCTACGCCAGTTGCTTCTGTAGCAGGTTTTGGGAAAGAAAAAAGACGGGGTGCGTGCAAGAGCTGTCGATGGCCGAAAGCCGGATCGTATGCGGCTGGCCGCCAAGGCAGGCCCAGCGATAATTTGCCTCGCAGCGCCGCCTCTCCCCAGTGGAAGAAGCCCGATCGCTCCCGGTCCGGGTGAGGGGATGCATCCAGGCGCGATCACTCCGAGCCGCCAGCACGCCAAAGCGCGCCCCGGTGGGAGAAGAGACGCCAAGATTTGCGCAAGCGCTTGCGGATCAATAAAAAAGCCGGAATTGCAGCATTGCCTTTGGCGAACCTTATCTATCAGGTGATCATGAGATATTCTCAGCTGCCGAAGCTTGGCCTTGTTTCCGCTTTTTGCCGCCCTCCCGGCAGGGATCGCCTTCGCGCATCCCCATGTCTGGGTGACGATGGAAACGGAAGTCGTCCTCGGTCCGGACAAGGAGATCACCGGTTTCAGGCACACATGGACCTTCGACGAGGGATACACGAACTTCGCCATCGAAGGGCTCGATGCGAACGGCGATGGCATCTACTCCGAGGAAGAACTCAAGCCTCTGGCGCAAACGAACATCGAGGCGCTGAAGGAGTTCGAATACTTCACGTTCCCCTTTATTGGGGAAACGAAAGTTCCGTTGAAGGCGCCGGTGGATTACCGCCTGCACTACAAGGACAAGCTTTTGACGCTCACCTTCACCCTGCCGCTCGAAAAGCCGGTCGCTTACGAAAAGATCAAGGATTTCAGCTTCGCCGTTTATGACCCCGGCATGTTTGTCTCGCTCACGTTCGGGGGGAAGGAGCCCGTCAGGATCGCCTCGGCGAAGCCCGTCGCATGCACCGCGACTGTGGGAGACCGCACGGCGAAGGCGAAGGCCAAGGAGACGACTCTGTCGCAACTCGGCGAGAACATCGATCCGTCGAGCAATCTCGGCTACCAGTATGCCGAGCGCATCACGATCCGGTGCAAGCCTTAGTGGCTGATCGCATCATCGCCACGCGGGCGAATTACTCGGCGGCGCGCAGCGGGGTGTGTTC
>CAVYVV010000013.1:0-75378 GCA_963772105.1 uncultured Alphaproteobacteria bacterium | reverse complement strand
CACCGCGCGAGCGGTCCAGCTTTCGATCGCAGACTTGCTTTTCTTTTGTTTTGCCGCCACTCGTCCAAGCTTATCGCTGCTTTTGAGGTGCTTCATGATTATTCCAATCATTCTCGCCGGGGGATCGGGATCAAGACTTTGGCCACTGTCGCGGGCAAAGCACCCGAAGCAATTTCACCCGCTTGTCAGCGCCGAGCCGCTTCTTGTTGACGCCGCCCGCAGGGTGCCTTCCGTAGAGCCCTACGCGCCGCCTTTCATCATCACAAACGAGGAGAACCGGTTCGGGGTCGCAGCCGCGTTCAAGAATGCGAAACTCGCCCATCAAGGCATCCCGTGCTCGAGCCGGCAGGCCGTTCGACGGCGCCGGCCGCAGCCGTCGCTGCACAGCTGGCGCTTGAGAAGGCCGGTCCGGATGCCGTCCTGCTCATCATGGCCTCCGATCATTATATCGACAATCCGAGCGCGTTTCTCGACGCCGTCGATGCGGGATATCAGGCGGCAAAAAACGGGATGTTCGTCACGTTCGGCGTGAAGCCAAGCAAGCCGGAAACCGGATTTGGCTATGTGAAGACGGGGGCAGGGGCTGGCTTCGATCATGTTTTGAAGGTGGACCGTTTCGTCGAGAAGCCCGACAAGGAGACCGCCAAACGCTTCTGCGCGGAGCCGGGCTATTTTTGGAACGCCGGCATTTTTCTTTTCGGCGCACAGGCCTATCTCGACGAACTCTCCCGGTTCGAGCCGAACATGGTTCGAGCATGCCTCGACGCGGCGGTCAAGAACGCGACCACGGATTTCGACTTCATCCGCCTTGCCGATAGCTTCCGCCGACTGCCCCGCCGATTCCATCGACTATGCCGTGATGGAGAAGACGGATAAGGCTGTGCTCGTGCCTCTGGATGCCGGCTGGAGCGATGTTGGAACATGGGATGCTCTGTTCGAGGCCGCTGAGAAGATGTGGGAGAAAATGCCACCCGCGGCGATGTGCTCATTCAAAATGCGAACCGGTGCTACGTGCGCGCTGAAAGCGGCATGGTTGCCGTTGCCGGCGTCGATGACATCATTGTGGTGTCGACCAAGGACGCAACGCTTGTCGCCAAACGCGGAGACAGTGGCGCCGTCAAAGAGGTCGTGCAGCAGCTTGCGGCCAGGGGCCGGAACGAGGTCGACCATCACCTCACGGTTCATCGGCCCTGGGGGAAGCTATGAAACGCTTCACCTGAGCGAGCGCTACCAGGTCAAGCAGATCATCGTGGAGCCCGGCGGCAGCCTGTCGCTGCAGCGTCACCATCACCGGGCCGAGCATTGGATCGTTGTCAAGGCACGGCCCGCGTCACCATCGATGACGAGGTCAAGCTGCTCACCGAAAACCAGTCGATCTACGTTCCTCGGTGCGGTTCATCGCCTCGAAAATCCGGGGCTTATCCCGTTGACGCTCATCGAGGTTCAATCGGGCCCCTATCTCGGGGAGGATGACATCGTGCGTCTCGAAGACGTCTACGCCAGGATTTGACGTTCCCCGGCGGATTTACGAAGCGCAAAGGATCATCCCTAAAAGGCCGCTAACCATCAGATGCAATTCAATTTGGAGCCAAATTCGAATTAAAGCGCTTTTAATAGCTGGGGCCCTAACGTGCAGGGAGACGCCGCTTCCGGGCGTCTGCGTTGGAGGAGTGTTATGCGTAGAAAACTTCGCAAGTTTCTACAAGACGAATTAGGGGCCGCAGCGATCGAGCTCGGCCTGATCGCAGCCGGCTTCTGTGTGGCCCTCATTACGCTGGCAGGTCAGATGAATGAAGAGGCTAAGATCGTGTTTGAGCGCGTGCGCGACTATCTGCGCTCGTTCAATCTTCATGCGATGGGCTGAGAGCTTCCGCTTACGATCTGGTTAGCCACTTATGGATTTAACCCTGACCGCGACGGCGGCGGCGGCCCTACCTGTTCTCCTGGTATGGGCCGGCGCCGTCGATATTTTCACCCGGGCGATCCCTAACGCCGTTGTTCTGCTGCTCGCGGCGTGTTTCGCCCTGTTTGCCGTAGCGGCCGGGATGCCTCTCTTCCAGATAGCAGCTCACGCGGCTTGCGCCTCGGTGGTTTTGCTTTTTGGATTTCTGCTTTTCTCGACGTCTTTGATCGGAGGCGGCGACGCCAAGCTTCTCGCCGCGGCGTCGCTCTGGTTCGGCTTCGACAGTCTGCTTCCGTTTCTCGCCGGAACGGCCATTGCTGGCGGCGTCCTTTCCCTCGCCTATCTTGCGTTCAGCGCCGCGAGAGTTGGGCTCGGCCAAGAGTCCGCGCTCGCGCGCACCGTACCCTACGGCGCTGCGATCGCAGCAGGCGCGCTGCAGGTGCTTCCGGACTGGCTGGCATCGTTCTGAGCGGGTTCATCCGGCTCCCCTCCGCATGTGGCCACCCCATCGGCAACCGCTTCCTTGGAGGGTGCGTGCATGGCGAGCCCGAAATACCGCAATTTACCTAACCGCCGTTTTCCAATACACCGGTCGCCATTCCTCCCACAGGCGCGTCAGGTCATGACATTTCAGCCCGCTTCCATTCCACGCTCCGCGCCGCCGCTCCCGCATGCCGCCCGCTTCACGGCGGCGCAGGCGGGCATCCTCTCGTTCGGGATTTTGGCCGCGATCTATCTCGCCTGGCCAATCTGGCTTCTGACGAGCCCCGTCGATCTGGGCCGCAATGAGCCCTGGAGCGCTTGGTTCGTTGATGCTTTGCAGAGCGGTAACCCGCTCTATCCAGGCTCCAGCGAACTCCTCGTCAATAATTATCCGCCGCTGTCCTTTTACCTCACGGCGCTTGTGGCGAAGCTCACGGGCGACACCATTCTGGCGGGGCGCCTCATCGCGCTCGTCTCGACTTTTGCCGTTTCCGCCGCTGCGGGGCTCTGCGTTCGCGCCTTGGGAGGATCGCGTGCGGCGTCAGCCTTGGCCGCCTTGTGGCTGCTCGCGACGTTGGCACGTTTCTTCACGTTGTACGTGGGCGTGAATGATCCAAGCTTACTCGGCATCGCGCTCATGGGCTTGGGCTTGGCCTGGTTTCTTCGGCGGATGCGGGCTGGCCGATCAACGGAGCCGGCGGTCGCGCTCATGGTTGTGGCGGCGTTTGTAAAGCACAACATGCCCAGCTTGGCGTTGGCGGCGATCATCTGGCTCGCCATGGGCAATAAGTGGGCCGCTCTTCGTGCGACGCTGTTTGGAGCGGCGCTATCCGCAGCCGGAGTTCTCATCTGTATCGCCGCGTTCGGCTGGAATTTCATCGAGCAGATTTTGATGCCGCGCCAGATCGCGCTTTCGCATATCGGGTTCGCATTAAACAGGCTGCAATGGGTGGCACCTGCTGTTGTGGTATGGGGACTTTGGGCCTGGCCCAACCGGAACCAGCCCCCGGCGCAATTCACGGCGCTCCTGCTTGGTCTAACGCTCCTTAACGGGCTCGCCCAGGCCGCTGGCGCAGGCGTGACCTACAACGCTTATTTCGGATTTGTCTTTGCGTGCGCAGTCGCCGTCGCGCTTGCATTCGACGGTATTGGGACTATCGCTCTGGCCAGGCGCTTCGGAACCGGAGCCACTCAGGCGGCGATCATTGCCGTGCTTGTGCTCAGACTGCTGTTGTGGATGCGATCGGAGCCTTATCTTGTGCTGATAAGCCCATCCTTCCGGGAAGATGTCCGCCAGCACGAGCGGACCATGGTCTCGGAGGTGGCGCGAATCCGGGCGATTCCAGGCAACGTTGACTGCTGGCCCCTGGCGGTGTGCTACCGGGCGGGAAAAGCCTTCGTTTACGACCAGTATTGGGTGGAGCAGTTCCTCGCGACGGGGCGATGGACCAAAGAGGCCGTGGAGCAGCGCGTCCAGGAAAAGGGCATTCGGTTCGAGGCAATCGAAGGCGTCGGAATTGATAAAAAGCGCTTATTCTAATGTGCTCTAACACACTGCAATCGATCGAATTTTTCGGCTTCAATCGATTCCGATTAAAGGCGGTTGATCTGAAGCACTCCCGGCAGCGGCTCGGAGATAAACGCCATCGGAGCCGTGAAGCAGTATCCTGGGGCTTATCTTGTGCGCCTTGGGAGAAGGGCAGGATGAGGGGCGTTGACTTGCGTGATCAAGCCCCTCACCGGATCGCAAGCGATCCGGCCCTCCCATCCGGAGAGGCGGCGCTGCGATGCAAAATCACCGGGCCTGATCTATAACGAAGGCGGAATCTCTTCCCTTCGCCATTTTTCGATCTTAGATCGCGCGTAAGACGCGGCACTCGCGATAAGAGTGGACTCGCGGGGCTTCCCCCCAGCAGGCTGATCGATGACCGTTTCGTACCAGGACGTTGTAGAGGACATATCCGAGCATCTCGCCGAAAGCGGCAAGACTGCGGTTGAAATCCGGGCGGCGCGCAGTGTCGACCTCCAGAAAGACATGTCAGCTTTTGTTACGGCCGGGCAGGCGGCGTGGCTCGAAGCGATAGGCTGGAAGGCGAAACCCGGCAATCATGCGCTTCTTCCCGGCGAAGCTGGATTGGCAGGGGTTATTCTGGCTTTGAGCGACGACGAGCCGTCTCCCGGCGCAGCGCTTCAGCTTGGTTCCCTGGCGTCGGCTCTGCCCGAAGGGACGTACGCGCTGAGCGATTTTCCCGGCTCTGCCGATGACGCTGTCCTGGCATGGCTTATGGGCGCCTACTCCTTCCGCCGTTATATGACCGCCGAGCCGAAGAAGGTTCGAAAGCTTGTCCTGCCAGAGGGCGTCGACCGCAGTGCGGTCGTGGCAAAGGCGCAGGCGATCTGGTTCGCGCGCGAACTCATCAACCTGCCTGCCAACGATCTCGGGCCATCCGACCTTGCTGCCGCGCTTTCGAGCCTCGCCCGCGCGCACAAAGCCGAGGTCAGCATCATCAAGGGCGATGCGCTTCTCGATAAGAACTTCCCTCTTGTGCATGCTGTGGGGCGCGCCAGCACGCGGGAGCCTTGCCTTGCCAGCCTCGTTTGGGGCGACAAGAAGCATCCCAAGGTGACGCTTGTCGGCAAGGGCATTTGCTTCGATTCCGGCGGACTCGACATCAAGCCGTCGCAGTCCATGATTCTGATGAAAAAGGACATGGCGGGCGCTGCAACCGTGATGGCGCTCGGGGCGATGATCATGGCGGCGAAGCTGCCGGTTCGCTTGCGCATTGTGGTGGCGGCGGCGGAAAACGCCATTTCGGGGAGTGCGTTCCGGCCGGGCGACATCATCAAGAGCCGCGCCGGGATGACCGTCGAGATTGGGAATACGGATGCGGAAGGGCGCCTCGTCCTAGCCGACGCGCTTGCCTTCGCCGACGAGGAAGCGCCCGATCTTCTCATCGACCTCGCAACGCTGACGGGCGCCGCCCGGGTTGCGCTCGGACCGGATCTCGTGCCCTTCTACACCGATGACGACGCGCTTGCCGCCAGCCTCTGCGCGGCGGGTTCCCATGTCGGCGACCCCGTTTGGCGGATGCCTTTCTGGAAGCCTTACGACAGGGATCTCAAAAGCAAGGTCGCCGACGTCAATCACATTTCCAACAGTGCTTTTGCAGGCTCGATCACGGCGGCGCTGTTCTTGAAACGGTTCGTCAAGAACGCCAGCCGCTACGCCCATCTCGATATCTACGGCTGGGTCAACTGCAGCGCTCCCGGAAAGCCCGCGGGCGGCGAGCCGCAGGGCGCAAGGGCCCTGTTCGAGATTATTCGCAATGAATTCGGAAGGCTGGCCCCATGACAGACCTTGATCCGCGTATCTTTGCCTATCGCGAAGACCTCGCCGCCGCATCACTTAGGGAGCGGGTTCGGGCGCCAAGATATTCCGAGGGAGAAATGCGGCAGGTTGCGGCGTCTTCCGCGCCGATCCGCGTCGCGCCGAAGTTCGACGCCCCGCTCGCAACAGAGGCGCTGTCCGGCGAACTGGTGACCGTTTACGATATCCGCGACGGATGGGCCTGGGTGCAGCTTCGCGAAGACGGATATGTCGGCTACACGACGCTCGACTGTCTCTCGGGGGTGGTTGAGGAAAATACCCATCGCGTCAGCGCCCGGCTGACCTATCTCTATCCCGTGCCCGATATCAAGCGGCCGCCGATCACGAAGCTCAGTTTCTCCTCCACCGTGGCTCCGATCAGGAAGCCCGATGGCCGGTTTTTCGAGCTTTCGCGCGGCGGCTTCGTCTTCGCCGACCATCTCGTCGGCATCCGGGAGCGCGCGAGGGACTTCGTGCGCGTCGCGGAACGGATGGTCGGGGTTCCCTACCTTTGGGGCGGTAAGACGACGCTTGGCATCGACTGCTCCGGCCTTGTGCAAATTTCGCTCCAGGCTGCGGGCGTTCCCTTTCCTCGCGACACGGATATGCAGATGGGCAGCGCGGGAGAGCCCATCGATCCCTCCAATCTCGATGCCATCCAGAGGGGTGATCTGTTGTTCTGGCAGGGGCATGTGGCCATTGCGCAGTCTCCCGACTGGATGATCCACGCAAGCGGCCATCATATGGAAGTGGTGGTCGAGCAAATCCGGCGCGCGGTCGAGCGCACGGCGGAAAGCCACGGGCCGCTTCTGGCCATCCTCAGGCCGCAGCTGGAGCCGAAGGCTGCGCCCGCGCAGGCGCCGTCCGCCCCCCCGCCGAGCGCTCCGCCGCTTGACAAGGCAGCACAACTGAAACTGGTGCAAGCGATCCATGCTGCGAAAGAGGCGCACGCAGAGCCTCAGGCTCAGGCGGCCGCGCCTCAAAAACCCGAGCAGGCCACGCCGGCAGCAAAGCCGGCGGTTGAGAAGCCCGCGAATAAGGAGAACGCCGCCGCCCCCTCAGCGCCGTCGCCTCAGGCGAAAAACGCTCCCACAGCCGACAAGGGCACAGGGCAAGCACCGGCCGCTCAGGAACCCCAGGGCAGATAGACACTTCTAAAGCAAGATCGGCTTAGCCGGAACCTGTCGTGGCCGGGCTTGACCCGGCCACCCAGTCAATAACTGGCGGATTTAGCTTCCCTGGATGGCCGCATCGAGTGCGGCCATGACACATAGCTGGTCCATTAAGCTGATCCTAAGGCCGGCACGCTTTCGCTCGTCGGAAGGGCGCCAATTCTGCTCTTTCTTCGCTTCGACCTCGCGAAAGCGCCGAAATGCCTTTTCATTTATCGACAGTTAGTCCTATCTTATAAGCACGCTGGCGCAGTCCCCGCCGCGCTTGTAGTTTCGGCCGCTTCGCGGCATGATGCGACCCCCTCACAAAGCTTAAGGACAGCGCCCACCATGGAGCAGACCCCTCAGGCCTTGATCCGTCAGCAATGCCTGATCGGCGGTCAATGGCAGGGCGAGCCCACAACACCCGTGACCGATCCGGCAACCGGGGCCACCATCGCCCGCGTTCCGAACCTCGGCGCTGCCGGGGCACGCGAGGCCATCGACGCTGCCTGCCGCGCCTTCCCCGCCTGGAGCGGCCTCCTTGCCAAGGAGCGCGCAGCCATTCTCAGACGCTGGTATGAATTGCAACTCGCGCACGCCGAGGAAATTGCGCGGATCATGACGGCGGAGCAGGGGAAGCCGCTCGCTGAATCGCGGGGCGAGGTATCCTACGGCGCGTCCTTCGTGGAATTTTTCGCCGAGGAGGCGAAGCGCATCTACGGCGAGACGATCCCGGCCCACAAAAAGGGCGGGCGCATCATCGTCCATAAACAGCCGGTGGGCGTCGTCGGCGCGATCACGCCTTGGAACTTCCCTTTCGCCATGATCACCCGGAAGGTTGCGCCTGCGCTGGCGGTCGGCTGCACGGTTGTTGTGAAGCCCGCGCCGGACACGCCGTTGACGGCTCTCGCTTTGGGTGAGCTTGCGGTGCAGGCGGGCTTTCCGCCAGGCGTTCTTAACATTGTGACAGGGGACGCCGAGGCCATCGGTAAGGAGCTGACGTCAAATCCGCTTGTGCGGGCCATCACCTTCACTGGCTCTACGCGGGTTGGAAAGCTCTTGATGCAGCAATCGGCGGCAACCGTAAAGAAGGTCTCGCTGGAGCTAGGCGGCAATGCGCCGTTCATCGTGTTCGACGATGCCGACCTCGACAAAGCCGTTGAAGGCGCGATCGCATCCAAATTCCGCAACATGGGGCAGACTTGTGTTTGCGCCAATCGCATCCTGGTCCAGGACGGCGTTTATGAGGCTTTCGCCGGGATGCTGGCCGACCGTGTTTCGAAGATGAAGGTGGGGCCGGGCTCGGAGGAAGGCGTTTTCCAGGGGCCGCTCATCAATGAAGCCGGTCTTGCCAAGGTGGAAGCGCACGTCGCAGACGCGCTCTCGAAAGGCGCGAAGGCTATCGTTGGCGGAAAGCGCCACGCGCTCGGCCGGACCTTCTTCGAACCGACGGTTCTGATCGATGCCAACGCCGAGATGCGGCTTGCAACGGAAGAGACCTTCGGGCCCGTCGCGCCGCTGTTCCGCTTCCGCCACGAGGACGAAGCGATCCGCTTTGCGAACGCGACCCCATATGGTCTTGCCGCGTATTTCTATTCGCGCGATGTTGCCCGCGTCTTCCGCGTGACGGAAAGACTCGAATTTGGCATTGTCGGCGTGAATGACGGTATTATCTCGACCGAGGTTGCGCCTTTCGGCGGTGTGAAGGAATCCGGCCTGGGGCGCGAAGGCTCACGGCACGGGGTCGAGGAGTTTCTTGAAATGAAATACATGTTCCTAGGGGGGCTTTCGGATTGACCCAAGAGACACAGGCTTACAAGCGCCAGGCTGCAGCGCAGGCCCTGCAGCTCATAGAACCGGACATGGTTCTTGGCCTTGGCTCCGGCTCGACCGCGCTTGCGTTCGTTGAGCTTCTGGCCGAGCGCATCAAGGAGGAGAACATCAACCTCACCTGCGTCGCGACCTCGGAGCAGACACGCCAGTTCGCGGAGCAGCGCGGGATCAAGATCGTCGATTTCAGCACCATCGCAGATGTGGACCTCACGGTGGATGGCGCGGACGAAATCGATCATCAGTTGAATTTGCTCAAGGGCGGCGGCGGCGCTCTGTTGCGCGAAAAAATCGTCGCCATGGCGTCGGACCATGTCTGCATCATTGCGGACAACTCGAAGCTGGTCCGGCAGCTTGGCGCTTTTCCGTTGCCGGTGGAGATCGTGGATTTCGGCCTTGCGGCGACAATGGCCATGATCGAAACGGCGGCAGACGATGCCGGGTGCAAGGGCGAGGTCAAGCTTCGCCGCGTTGGCTCGGGCGACCTCTATCGCACCGATGGCGGGCATTTGATCGCCGATTGCGCGTTCAGCGCGATTCCCGATGTGGAAACCTTGGCGGATTTGCTCGATATCGTTCCCGGAGTTGTGGAACATGGGCTTTTCCTCGGGATAGCCGATGACGTGTTCCTCGCCGGTCCTGAGGGCGTAAAGCATCTCCGGGCTGAGCGCGACGAAGACTAGATGAAGGTCGCTGCCGGTGGATTGCGACCGTAATTTGCGGGAGCAACGGCATGCGCTTCAAAACAGTCATCTTGAGTCTGCTGGTTGCTGTTGCGGCCGGCATGGCGGGCGCTGGCTTGGCGCAAGACAAGCCGCCCCAGGACCAGGCCGCCGTCGATCCGCAGGCGAAGCGGGTTGCGCAAACTCTGATCGAAGAGGGCCTTCAGCTCAGCCACGCCGGTGAGATTTTCGACAACCTCAGGCGCACCCTTCGCGATGTTTATATTCCGGTTATGCGCGGGCTGGTACAGGGGGATTACCCCGGATCGCCCGAGGCAGACGTCGCGACCGCGTCGGCGCTGGCGAAGATGCTCACCGTGATGGACTACCTGCGCAAAGGGGGCGACGAACTCGACGCCGCTCTCTCCGAGAACCGCAGCGCCATGATCTCGGACTTTTCCGGGCAGATGGCCAAGGCCGCCAATGCATCCGAACTCGCGGATGCACGCCGCCTCTTCGATCTTCCGGCAACGCACAAGACGCTGGATGCGGTCTACGCGATGTCAAAGCTCGTGACCGGCTTCTCTTACGAAGACAGCCGCACGTTTTCGGAGTTCTCCGCCTGGGCGAGAACGCTCAACCTCGATATTTCCCAGGTCATGCCGGGCAATAATAGTAACAGCTCGAAGCCGGTTCCCTCCGGCCGGAAGGTTCTGAAAGCGCAGGCTTTCATGAATGACCTCATGCAAATTTCGCATCTCGATGAAATGGTGGCCGACGTGGAGTGCTTCACACGGGATGTCTACGCCGAAACCATCCCTGCGTCCCCGGAGGAGCGGGAGAAACTGCGCCACGACATCGAGCAGTACAGTTTCATGTACAATATCCAAAAGGCGGTCGTGATCGGGGTTGCACCCTCAGTGGTTGCTGCGGCCATGACGGACGACCAACTCGAAACCTTGACCCGCTACCTGCACTCGCCAGCCTTCGCGAAAGCGTTCGATCTCATGCGCGATGCCGTCAAGTCGGCGACGGCCTACACCAAGGAGGATATTCTCGAAGCGCAGAAGGCGGTCAACGATCTCGACGAGAAATCCAAGCTTCGAAGCCCGGAGGAGCGTGAAAAGGCGAAGGCGGAATGGTCGGCCCTGATCGACAAGTGGACCGAAAAGTTGAAAGAGAAAATTTCTCCCGAAACGCGCCAAGGTCTTGAGCAATCGCTGGACGATTTGCAGCTGCGCGACGCCCCGATGTAGAGCTGCGTGTGGAGCAACCCTTTTGCAACTGGATCATTGAGATTCAAGCATTTGTGCCGCTGATCCTGTTGCATTTCCAGTGAGAATCAGCGCGGCTGATGCCAGGGGAAACAGGGTTCGCGCCGCGCATGAAAAAACACTCGATCTTTTGCTTCAGCGCTAGATGGCGGTTGCCGCTTGCTCTAGCCGTTTCTGGCGCTCGGGTCCGCTTGCAGGCGCATGAAGCGGCGAATTCAGGCGAGCACGAGGAAATCGACACCGAGCACATTTTCGGCTTCACCGAGGGCGCTTATATCGGGGAAAAGGGCGAGCAGGAGATCGAGAATACTGCCGTCGAGCGCTTCGGCAAATCCAGGGGGTATAGCTTCTTCGAGAATGAGACTGCGTTCCGGTCCGTCATCCCTGGCAACGTTCGTTTCTCCTTTGGAACCCTCCTGGACGGTTATGCGATCCAGGACGGGCTCGGACTTTCCCAGCGTACAGGGTTCGGCTTCGAGGGAGTAACAGGCGAACTCCGCTGGCAACCTTTGGAGCGGAGCAAAGACCTACCGCTCGATTTGACCCTTTCATTTTCTCCGCAATGGCGCCGTATCGATGATCTTACAGGCGCGGAGGCCAATACCTATTCCGCTCAGACCGCAATATTGGCTGTTGCCGCCATCGATCCCGACAAGCTTTTCCTGGGCTTCAACTTCATTTACGAGCCGGCCGTGACCGGCATCCCTGATGGGTGGCAGAACAACAGCTCCCTCGAGGTCTCGCTTGCCGCATCCTACGCGATAGCCCCGGAGGTCTTCATCGGCGCGGAAGTCCGCCATCTCAACGGGAGCGAGCAAGGCCTGTTTTCATCTCACGCGCTTTACATTGGCCCGAGCTTTTATGCAAAGCTGTCCGAAACGCTTGCATTCAAGATTACATGGTCGGAGCAGGTGCCCGATGGCCCCGCCCGACGGATCGACCTCGAGAATTTCGAGCGGCATCAAGCGCTGTTGCTGCTTGTGAAGAGCTTCTAAGATCAACCCGGCTTGATCGGGATCGATTAAAGGCGGAAAAGGTGATCGATTCCAAAGTGTGAGAGCAGCTTATCCGCGCTCAAACGGAACACGGGAAACGGGGGCCTGCCCACAACGCTATTCCACCTCCGCGGCTTTGCGAATATATGTTTCACCGGCATGCGATCGCGAGCCGCGATGAGCGCAGCGAGACTTTGATCGCGTTCATGACAAACCCCTGTAAAAGGAAATCATGCCGAAATACGATTACGACCTTTTTGTCATCGGCGGGGGCTCAGGCGGCGTCCGCTCTGCGCGTCTCGCTGCGGGTCTTGGCCTCCGCACGGCTATCGCCGAGGAATATCGTTTTGGCGGCACCTGCGTGATCCGCGGCTGCGTGCCGAAGAAGCTGCTCGTCTACGCGAGCGAGTTCGGCCACGCCATCGATGATGCGCGCGCCTATGGATGGACCGTGGGCGAGAAGCGCTTCGACTGGAAAACGTTGATCGCCAACAAGGACGCGGAAATCGCCCGCATCAGCAAGGTCTACAGCAACGGCGTCGAGGCGGCGGGCGGGACCGTCATCCAAAGCCGCGCCGAAGTGGTGGACCCCCACACCGTCAAAATCGTCAGCGAAAGCCGCACCGTCACCGCCGAGCGCATTCTGATCGCGACAGGCGGGCACCCGTTCATCCCCGAGATTCCCGGCAAGGAACTCGCCATCACGTCCAACGAAGCGTTCCATCTGGAGGATTTGCCGCAGAAGATCGTGATTGTTGGCGGGGGCTATATCGCGATTGAGTTTGCAGGCATTTTTCATGGCCTCGGCGTGGACGTGGAGCTTCTCTATCGCGGAGGCGAAATCCTTCGCGGTTTCGATCATGATCTGCGCGAGCGATTGACGGACATCATGAAGGCGCAGGGGATCGCGATCACCTGCAACACAGAGCCGCTCGCCATCGAGAAAACGCGAGGCCGTCTGCTGGTCGCCACGAACCGCGGCGGAAGCATCGCCTGCGATGCCGTCATGTTCGCGACCGGCCGCCGCCCGAACACGGTCGGTCTCGGCCTGCAGAAGCTCGGGGTCCAATGCGGCTGGAACGGCCGCATCATGGTGAACGACTTTTATCAAAGCTCCGTGCCGAGCATTTACGCAGTCGGCGATGTGACAGACCGCGTGAACCTGACGCCAGTCGCCATCCGCGATGGAATCGCGTTCATCGAGGGGGTTTACAAGAACAATCCAAACCCCGTGGATCTCGCCTACCTGCCGACCGCGGTGTTCTCCCAGCCCGAAATCGGCACCGTCGGCTACACCGAGGAAAGCGCCCGCGAGATGTTTCGGACAGTGGACATCTACAAGACGAGCTTCCGGCCCTTGAAGAACACGCTCACGGGGCGGCCCGAGCGGGTGATGATGAAGCTTGTCGTCGACGCGGACACGGACAAGGTGATCGGCGCCCATATCTTGGGGCCGGACGCAGCCGAGATCATCCAGGCGCTCGCCATCGCGGTGAAAATGGGCGCGCGCAAAGCCGATTTCGACTCGACCATCGCGCTCCACCCCACGCTCGCCGAGGAGCTTGTCACCATGCGGGAGAAGTGGTCCCCGCCTGCGGCTTAAAGTGCGTCCGGAAAAGTGCGAAGCGGTTTTCCGATAAGACGCACGATAAAACAAGACCTTAGAGCCCCGCTTTTGAGTCCATCAAAAGCGGATCGGCTCTAGCTCGCTACGGGCACATCGAGACGACGCGGTGGGTGGCTTCGAGCGTTCGCCAGATATCGATCGTGAGCCGGGCGTGGGCCCGCGCTGCCTTGATCTCTTCAAGCGCGGCGGCTGCCTTCGCCTCCTCCTCCATGGCGGCCGCGTAAGCCTCACTTGCGTAAGCCTCGCGCTCTTGCGCCGTCACCGTCAGGTCGCAGAAGGTCTTCATGACCTGCGCCTTGACACGCTTCAGGTTGCCCTCAGCGATAAGAGCGCGCTCCATGCAAGCGCGAAGCTCGCCTGAGCTGCGGCCGTCAAAATCAACGGCCTGCATCAACTGACTGTCAGTCACCGCGGCCATCTTCACGGACGCAACTCGATGACATTAGCGGTGAGATTCCGTTGGCTCGGCACTCGCCTGCCGCCGTCGAGGACTTCCTCAAGCGCCTCATACTCCTTTCGAAGGCAGGCGCAGATGCTCAAATGACGATTGACGTCATAGAGCCACGAGCCTGTCTGACCTCGTGCTATCTCGGCGCGCCTTGCCGCCTTGAGTTTCGCGATGATCGACAGGCGCCCCCTTATGGTCGTATCGCGTGCGTCCTCTTCTTCAATTCCGAGAAGGTGAACCAAACCAATGCAGCGTTTCTCGGCCGCCGCTACCAAAGTTTCATTCCTGCTGCCCACAAGTGCCTCCTGCACTCTAATTAACTCTGAGCCGCTGATAGGAGAAAGCGCTTTAACTTTTGGTAAATCGAGTTGGCTAGTATAGGAATGCACCGCGAGCGTCCTTGGGCAAATAAGCACGTAGAGCAAATTATGTCTTGAACCGCGGTGTAATTTCACGAGAATCCCGGCCAACCGTGGGGTAATGCATGTTCGAAGTCATCCGGGACGCCCTCATCTGGATCATGAGCTGGGTCTTGGACCGGCGTCCTCACGGCGAGGAGGCTTTCCGTCTCCTGTTCCTTATCGCATTCAGCGTCCTGGCGACATTGCTGACCTTTTACTGGAAGGACCTTGCCTACCGGTCCTCCGCGATCCGTCGCAGGCTTATGCCTGAGGAGCGCTTTGCGGGACGGTACCTCCAGGCCATTTGGCGCAATGGCGAGGTCCGATATTCATTCGTCAACATCTTCTACAATGCGAAGCGGCGCCGGTACGAAGTTGCCGGACGCACCTACAGTCCTGCCGGGGAGGAACTGACCGATTTCAAATCGGCTTATGTCCTTTTCCCTTCAGACAAGGACGCCAATATCGAATTCATCTGGCGAGCAAGTAATTCTTCGCAGGGGTACACCCGGATGACGCTCGAGGATTCCGACGAGGACTACATTCAGGGCGACGGGCTCGTCATCACGTTCGATGCGTGGCCGAGAGCCTACCCGGTCCGCTTCAAACATCTGAATGATAATCATGTGCGCGAGGCGCTTGGCGTGCGCTCACCCGTAGACTCCAGCGAGGAGCCGGACTTCGTTAGGAAATTTCACGCGGCTTTTGGCGCGCGCGTCATGGAAGGCTTCGGCGGCGCCGCAAAGGCTCAAGCCAAGGCGGAGGGCCAACCTGTGACCGAAATCTCGCTCGTGACGCAAGGCTAACTCAGGAGGCCCGTCTCCCAGTGTTAGAGGCCAGATGGCTTGCGATCCGAGTGTGGTGTAGACAGTTATAATGCACGTCCACGCCCCTCATCCTGTCCTTCTCGCGCCTGCTTGCAAGCGCCATCACGCCAAGCGTAGTGGCCGGGAGGGACGCCCAAATCGCCACTCAATTTGCGTGAGCGGCAATCGGGCCGGATCTATCCAGAGTGCGTCCGGAAAAGTGCGAGTCCATCAAAAGCGGACAGGCTCTAGGATGCGCGAACCGCCGCGTTGGCATCCCACGCGGGCCACCCGGGCAAAAATGACGCGACTTCGCGGAGAGGAGCCTCGATCTCCCAGGAGATCCCTTCCTTCCCGATGCCGTATTCGGATTGGCCGGACAGTGTTTCCGGAACCACCCGAGTGAGAACGGTCGATCCGAAACCCTGCCGCGAGAGCTCGAGTGGCTGCTGCCCCTGGGTTCGTTCGCGCCAGGCTAGCTTGAAAATATCGTCCTTCCCCTCGGTTTGGATCGTCCAGCTTATATCGATCTGCCCATCGGGAACGGCCAGCGCGCCATATTTCGCCGCGTTTGTCGCAAGCTCATGGAAGGCAAGCCCGAGCGCCTGGGTCGCCTCGGGGCGGAGCATGATGGGCGGCCCCGTGAAGCGAATGCGAGCCTTGTCCGAGGGCGCGAAAGGCTGAAGCTGCGACCGCACGTGCTCATGGAGAGGGACTCCGGTCCAGTTGCTTGTGACGAGCAGGTCGTGCGAGCGCGACAGCCCTTGAAGGCGCGCGCCGAAATCGGAGACGAACTCCGACACGCGGCTGTGTTTCGTGGCTTGGCGGGCCATGGAGTAGACGACCGCAAGCAGGTTTTTCGTGCGGTGGGAGAGCTCTTGCATGATGAACTGTGCATGCTCCTCGGAGCGCTTTCTGGCGTCGATGTCGATATTCATGCCCACCCACTCGCGCACCTCGCCGTTCGGAAGCATCAGCGGCACGGCTTTTGCCGCCATCCACCGCCAGCCTGTCTCAGCGTGACAAAGCCGGTATTCGATGGAATACATCTCGCCGGTGCGGACAGCGTCTTCCCACGCGGCCAGCGTCCGCGAACGGTCCTCGGGATGGATGGCGTCGAGCCAGTGATTGCCGAACCATTCCTCCCTGGTCTGCCCGGTAAAGGAGCGCCAGCTTGGCGAGTCCTCGGAAACCTCGCCCTTCGCGCTGCAGGTCCAGACCAGCTGCGCGGAGGCTTTGACGAGCGCCTCGAAGCGTGCCTTCGAATGCTCAAGCTCTTTCGTTCTCTCCGCAACGCGCATCTCCAGTTCGTCTTTCGAACGTTTCAGCGCTGCGAGGGTGTCGCTGTGGGCCGCAACCTCGAGCGCGAGCCCGTCATTCACGATTTGCAGTTGGCTCGGACTTGGTATTGCAACCGCTTTCGGAATGAGAGGGAATATCGCGATTGCGGTTGTGACCGAAACAATCGCCGTGATGGCCTTCACATATCCTTGGACCTCATAAACCGGCCACCAAAGCGTCACGGCCTGAATGACATGGGTCAGTCCGCAGAGGAAGATGAAGGCGGCGAACAGCACTGCGAGCGGCTTGAGTGTCAAGTCTTTGCGTTTGCTGAGAAAAATCCAGATTGCGACCGGGATTGCGAAATAGGAGCCGAAGATGAGAATGTCAGAGGATGCATGCATGGCGACGAGCCAGGGCTTCCACAGGAGGCAATAGCCGTGCGCCATGTAGGCGGCACGATTGATCATGTCCTGGAGCATGGTCGCGATCCCTTGTTCGCCGGCGAAGCGCTGGAATAGATTGTATATGGTATACAGTATATCAAGCTGCAGGTCAGCCATCGAGATCGGGGCCATGGGCGCCAAGGTCCGCAAGCGTTGCATCTGCTTGTAGGATGCTCTTGAGCTATCCCCAACACTTGGTATGCTTTTTGCTGCCGGGAGCGTGACCCGCGCTGGCTGTCAGCCACACAAGGCAGCCGTCGCGATGCTCGCGCGTGAGTTTCCCGGAGGACAAAAAAGGACGGTATGGCGACGTTGGCCAACATCGGAGCCTACGGCGATGCGCTGGTGATTCTAGGCATCTCGGGCATCTTCGTCCCTTTGCTGAGCCGCTTAGGCGTCAGTCCGGTGCTCGGCTATCTCGGCGCAGGCGCTCTGCTCGGGCCTTTTGGGCTTGGCTCGCTTCGCGGCGAGCTAGGGCTTCTCCATTGGCTGACGATATCCGACGCCAAAGGCGTTGCGGGCATCGCTGAACTCGGCGTGGTGTTTCTCCTGTTCATGATCGGCCTGGAGCTTTCCTATGGCCGGCTGCATGCGATGCGCCGGCTGGTTTTCGGGCTGGGGAGCTTGCAAGTGATGGTGTCGACGGCGGTGATTGCCGCCCTTGCCGCGCTTCTCGGCAACGCACCGGCTCCCTCCATCATCATCGGCGGCTGTCTCGCATTATCCTCGACAGCCATCGTCGTCGAAGTTCTCGCGGGGGAGGGGCGTCTGGCCACTGTCGCGGGCCGAACGAGCCTTGCCGTCCTCTTGGCGCAGGATTTGGCCGTCGCGCCTCTTTTGCTCTTTCTGTTCATTCTCAGCGCGGGGACCGGGGCGTCCGTTTGGACGGTTCTCGCATTGGCCGCGGCGAACGCTCTCCTTGGTCTTGGCCTGATCGTCCTTGCCGCCCGCCTTCTGCTCCGGCCCCTGTTCAGGCTCGTCGCATCCACCGGCGCAAGCGAGCCCTTCATGGCTGCGACTTTGTTTGTCATTGTGGGGACGGGCGTGGCGGCGAACTCCGCGGGGCTCTCCATGGCGCTTGGAGCCTTCGTCGCCGGCATTCTCCTTGCGGAAACCGAATACAGAAAGTCGATCGAGATCGCGATCGAGCCATTCAAGGGCGTCCTTCTGGGACTCTTCTTCTTTACCGTCGGCATGCAGATCGACTTCCGGGAGATCATCAATCAACCGCTGTTGCTGTTTGGGGCGATCGCAACGCTGGTTTTCATCAAGGCGGTTCTGCTCGCCGGGCTTGCCACACTGTTCGGGGTGCCGCGGGGCGCGGCGCTGGAGACCGCACTTCTCCTTGGCCCGGCAGGTGAGTTCGCATTCGTGGGCCTCGGCGTCGCGGCTCAGCTTGGGCTCGTAAGCGCGAATGTGTCGAGCTTTGCACTTGCGGTGACCTCGCTGTCCATGGCTTTCGTTCCTGTGCTGGGCGCCGCCGGGAGGCGCATAAGCCTTTTTGAGAAGATGCGGCGCTCCGATCCCGATCTTCTCGCCACGCCGCTCCAACGCCATGGCCATGCGATCGTTGTGGGTCACGGGCGCGTGGGGCAGGTGCTTTGCTCGTTGCTTGAGCGGCATGTGTTTCCGTTCATCGCGAGCGACAGGGACCCCGATGTCGTCTCGGAACACCGGCGCTGCGGCCGCGACGTGTACTTTGGAGATGCGACCAATCCGGCTTTCCTCAAAAGCTGCGGGATCGAGCACGCCAAGGCGGTTATTGTCACCGTCACGGGACGCGAGGTCATCGATAAAATTGTTAACGCCGCACGGCTCCTCCGGCCGGACATTTTGATCGTCTCCCGTGCGCAGGATGCGGCTCACGCCAGTCATCTCTATAAGATCGGCGTCACGGATGCTGTGCCCGAAACCATCGAAGCGAGCCTTCAACTCTCCGAGGCGTCGCTCGCCGGGCTTGGCCTGCCTGTGGGACCCGTCATCGCATCGATCCACGATATGAGGGACGAATTCCGCACCGAGTTGCAGAACGCAGCGAAGAAATCAGGGAAGCAGATCACGCGGGCGATCCGAAGGAAGACGCTGCGCGACAAGTTGAATTGAGCCGGCAGATACCCTTAGCCTCGAAGAATCAAAGGCGGTCTCTAATTCTTGTTTTATCGTGTGTCTTATCGGAAAACCGCTTCGCACTTTTCCGGATGCACTCTAGCGGTCTCGCGCAGTCCCCGGCGTTGGCAGGGCGGAAGGGGTTGTATGTGCTGGCAGGAACGGGTTCCTGACAATCGCTGGCGCCATCGCATCCCTCTTGGCTGACGGAGCGCGGTGGGGAAAGGCGGAGGCCGCATCGCAAAAATCGCCGCTGGCGGCTCCTGGGCTTTCCAGAACTGTCAGCGCTTGAATAGGGGCGGAGGAGCTTACGCCGGCGCACGCTGCAGGAGCGGAGGCCGCACTTGCAGCTGTGGTGGCCGCTGCCAAGACAATCACGGCCAGGGAAACGCGGGAAAAAATCATGGTACGGATGCACAACACTCGACGAAGACACTCTATTTCTCGACAATACCGCTCCTTGGGCCTGCCGTCGCCATCAATTTGATGGGGATCAGTGGCGCTTGCGGTTTTTCTTTCAGACGGGAAAGGGTTGGAAACGGAGAGAAAGCGTGATAGCAAGTTTGCCGGACGGCGCCTCAGATCTGCGCGCTTCGCAAAACCTCAACTTATTGGCTTGCGCTTCCACCGGCCCAACCGGCGACTGCGTGGACCGCTTGGAATTTTGCTATGAAGATCAAGAACTCGATCAAGACCCTTCGCACGCGGCACCGCGATAACCGCGTCGTGCGCCGCCGTGGCAGGCTTTACATCATCAACAAGAAGGCGCGGCGATACAAGGCACGGCAGGGGTGAGAGCCCCTGTTTTCTCTCAAGAGCGGCGCGCCTCTGGCTATTATGTCGTGCCGTTCGCTTCGCCGACCTTGAAGATGCGCAGCATGTTGGTTGTACCGGGTCTCTTGAAGGGAACGCCGGCACAAACAATGACGCGGTCGCCATTGACCGCGTAGCCTTCTGCGCGCGCGACGGCTTCCGCGCCTTTCACCATTTGCGTTGTATTCGCCGGATCGGCGGTCTGCACGCAGTGCAGCCCCCAGACAAGGTTCAACCGGCGCGCCGTCTCCTTGACGGGCGTCAGCACCAGGATTGGCTGGTGTGGCCGCTGGCGAGCGACCCGGATTCCCGTTGTGCCCGTCGCCGTGTAGCAGACGATGGCCTTGAGTTGGAGCGTTTCGGCAATTGACGCAGCGGCGGCGCTGATGGCGTCGGCGGTTGTCTGAGGGGAAGAGGTCTTCCGGAAACGAAGAATGTCTTCGTAATTTTGATCGCTCTCGACCTCGCGGGCGACCCGGTCCATGGTGGCCACGGATTCGGCAGGGTAAGCGCCGGTAGCGGATTCAGCGGAAAGCATGATGGCGTCCGCGCCTTCGAAAACGGCTGTCGCTACGTCCGAGACTTCGGCGCGTGTGGGAACGGGCGCAGCGGTCATGCTTTCCAGCATCTGCGTTGCAACGACGACGGGTCTGCCCCGGTCGCGGGCCGCAGTCAAAAGCTGTTTTTGCAGCCCAGGCACCTGCTCAAGTGGCAACTCGACGCCAAGATCGCCGCGGGCGACCATGATGCCATCGCTTTCGGTGAGAATGGCGTCGATGGCCGCAATAGCGGCCCGGCGCTCGATCTTCGCCATGACGGCTGCGCGGCCTTGCACAATCGCCTTGACGTCGAGAACGTCCTGAGCGCGCTGAACAAAGGAAATAGCAATCCAGTCGACGCCGGCTTCGATCGCGGCCTCGCAATCTTCGCGATCCTTTAAGGTCATGGAGCCGAGCGGCAGGATGGCGTCGGGCAGATTGACGCCCTTCCGGCTAGAGAGGATGCCGCCCGTTACGACTTCGGCGATCATTCGGCCGGGTTCCACCTCCACGATGCGCAAATTGAGTTTGCCGTCATCGATGAGCAGGGTGTGTCCGGGCTCTGCGGCCGCGTAGATTTCGGGATGGAGAAGCCCGACGCGCCCGGCCGTTCCGGGCGAATGGTTCGCGTCGAAGACGACGCGCTGTCCTTTCTGAAGCTGAACCTGGCCTTCGGCCAGGGAGCTGATCCTAAGCTTCGGTCCCTGCAGATCCGCCAGGATCGCGATAGGCCCGTATTTGTTTTCAAGCTTGCGAAGCGCGGCGACATAGGTCCGCATGTCTTCGTGGCTCGAATGGCTCATATTGATGCGGAACACATCAGCACCGGCGATCACAAGCTTTTCCAGCTGAGCGGGATCGCTGCTCGAAGGGCCGATGGTTGCGATGATCTTGGTGCGGCGCTGCCGTTTCATCGATGGCGCGTCCCAGGCGCTGTTGAGGCTGCAGCCTGGGAAGGAGCTTGTGTCTGATTTGAACTATCGGCTGGCGATTGCGCCGGCGTCGGGTCGGATTGATCGGTCAATTTCACGGTCCAATCTATCTGTTCCTGGGTGTCGACCTCGAAAAAACCGCTCTTCTTGAAGCCGCGGCCATCGCAATTGTCAATTCCCTTGATCGTGAACTCGACGTCGTTCGTGCACATATTGATGGTGCCGCCCCACTCGCCGCCCTTGTCGTAATCGAAGGCGTAGACGTAGTAGAAACGCGCGCGAAGCTTGTCCTGGATCAGAAGGGCGCAGGACTGACTGTCGACGTTCCACCAGCCTTCGCTGACCCAGCCATCCTTGTCCTTGTAGCCGATGGCGACGCCGATTCGGCTTGCGGTACTGTTGCAAAGCTTGAGTTCTGCGCTCGCAAGACTTGGCACTGCCAGCGCTGCAAAAAAAGCAATTGCTGCAGTCACGGCGCGAGCTGGCCATGCCGATTTGTTGAACTGTCGCAAAGTCATCCCTGGAGTCCAGAAATCAAGTGTGTCCGACGCGCGCACTAATCTCTGATCGAGCTATCGACAACAATCGCTCTGAAGTCGTTTACATTTGTTCCCGTAGGACCGCAAACGAGCAGATCATTTGTTAACCGGAAAAATCCGGTAGAGTCGTTATTGGCGAGAAATGTGGCTGGAAGGAGATTAAGGGAGGCGGCGCGACTCATTGTACGCCAGTCGATCATGGCTCCGGCCGGATCGAGGGCGCTGCCTGTCCCGCCGTCGGCGCCATCGGTGTCGCCTGCGAGAGCCGCAATGCCTTTCTCGCCGTTGAGCGCGATCGCCAGCGCAAGGGCATATTCCTGGTTTGGCCCGCCCAGGCCGTTGCCCGTGACGGTCACCGTGAGTTCGCCGCCGGACAGGATCACGGCGCGGCGTCCATCGGCGAGGCAGCGCCTGGCAAGTTGCGCATGCAACTGGGCGACGTCGCGTGCCTCTCCTTCGAGGGAATCGCCAAGCATGATGACGTCGTAGCCGAGACCCCTTGCAAGTTCGCCCGCGGCCAGGAGAGAGTCGCGCCCCGTGGCGACGAGCTCGTAGCGGGCATTGGCGAAGATCGGATCGCCGGGTTTGGGCGTCTCATTTGCGGGATCGTTCAGCGCCGCCTTTATCGATGGGGGAATGTCGATCCCGTGCTTCGAAATGGTTCTGCGCGCCTCGGCCAGCGTTGTCGGATCGGGGCACGTCGGACCGGACCCGATCGTTTCCGGCTCGTCGCCGGGCGTGTCCGAGATCGCAAGCGTGACGAGCGTGGCGGAGGAGGCGCAGGCCGCAAGACGTCCACCCTTGAAGCGTGACAGGTGCTTTCGGACGCAGTTCATCTCATGGATGCGCGCTCCCGACTTGAGAAGCGCCTTCGTCAGAGCTTGTTTCTCGGCGAGGGTGACGTCCCCCGCAGGCGCCGCGCACAGCGCGGAAGCTCCGCCGGAGATCAGGAACAGAACGAGGTCGTCCGGCTCCGCTGAGCGCGCCAGCTTCATTGCCTCGGCGGCCGCATACTCGCTTGCCTCGTCAGGAACGGGATGGCCCGCCTCGATGAGCCTGAGCGTTTTCAAGGGCTCGCCGAACCCGTAGCGGGTGATGGCTATGCCCCTCAGCTGCGCCGGCGTGTCTCCGCGCTCGTAATACTGCTCTGCCGCCTTGGCCATGCCCGCCGCAGCCTTGCCGCAGGCGATCACAAGGATTTTCCCTTCTGCGGGAACTTCAGGGAAGTGGCGCGGCAGGCACTTTGCGGGCAGGGCAGCCGCGACGGCGCTATCGAAAAGCGTTTGGAGGAAGCGTCTGGTGTTTAGCGGCAAGACCAATACTCGGTGCTTTGACCCGGCTTCAGCATCGCGGAAACTACTGCTTCTCCAAAACGGCTGATATTGGGCTTAAGTCGCTCACCTAGAGGGATGGCCGGCTCGGGGCTTGCGCGAAAAGACATTGGCCAAAAGGCTTGAACTTCCGCATCCAGAGGTGGCATTACCTTCGCACGCCAGCCAGGAAGCCATGATCACTCATGGGTGAGCTGTGCGCCGGTTTCTCCAATTCCTGATTGTCCTGCCCAAATGACACATCGATGCAACTGACATCCAGCGCTCAACCGGAGCCAAATCCAGTGGAGCCATATCCCGCGTATCGCACGAGCTTCGAAACTGTGCGCGGCTCGGCCGGCGGCTCCAGGTTTCTTATTCTGTGCGATCACGCAACAAACAGGCTGCCGCCCGAATATGGGACGCTCGGCCTCGATAAGGGCCAGCTGAACCGGCATATCGCCTACGATATCGGCGCTCTCGGCATAGCGTTGGAGATCGGGCGCCGCCTGCAATCGACTGTGATTTCCTCGGGATTCTCCCGCCTCCTCATCGATCCCAATCGCGGCGAGGACGATCCGACCCTGATCATGCAGATTTCGGATGGGGCGCTCGTCCCCGGAAATGTGCGCGTCGACGAAGAGGAGCGGCAAAAGCGCATTTCCGGGTTCTTTGCGCCCTATCACGCCGCCATCGCCGATGAGATCGACGCCATGCTCGGTCATGGCGTGACCCCGATCATCGCGTCGATCCACAGCTACACCGAAAATTGGCATGGCGTGCCAAGGAAATGGCACGCAGCGGTTTTGTGGGACAAAGATCCGCGACTCGCATTGCCGCTCCTGCGGGAACTGCGCGAGCGCACGGGGCTCGAAATAGGCGATAACGAGCCCTACACGGGGCATCTGCGCAATGACAGCATCTTCCGCCACGCCACGGTTCGGGGCCTCCCCAACGCCCTGGTCGAAATCCGGCAGGACCTCATTCGCGACGCCAAGGGGCAGCGGGAGTGGGCCGCCCTTCTCGCCGATTGCCTCACAGCTATCCTCGGAGACCCGGAATCGTCGGGGCGCCTGTCCCGCGTGGACTATTTCGGGTCGCATTCCGACATAGAGGTGGAACATTCAAAGGCGAGAACATCCCATGGGCGAAATGGACCCGAAGACCGAGATCGAGCTTGAGGCCGCCGCTTTTCGCAAGCTCCTGGAGCACCTTCGCGCACGCACCGACGCGCAGAACATCGACATGATGAACCTCGCGGGCTTTTGCCGGAATTGCCTGTCGAACTGGTATCAGGATGCCGCGGCCGAGCGGGGGATCGCGGTCTCGAAGGAAGCGGCGCGCGAGCACATTTACGGCATGCCCTACGCCGAGTGGAAGGCCAAACACCAGACGGGGGCCAGCCCGGAAGCCGAGGCGAAATTCACCGAAACAACGCACAGGCATCTCAGCGAGAGTGCGTCCGGAAAAGTGTGATGCTGTTTTTCGCACAACAAAACAATAGCTTATAGCCGCTTTTCATCCAAAGCCGGCTCCAGAAAGAACCGCCGCGCCTGTTCAGAGCTTTCTAAGCCTTCCCTCTTGTTGCCTCGGACCAGGCAAGGGTCAGGAATGCGAAAAGCATACAGACTGCCGACACGGCGTGGCCCCATTCCCATTGGTACCGCCAGTTCTTCCAATTCGACGGAACGGCGGTCCAGTTCTGCGTGATCTGGTTTGCGGGGTACACATAGACAAAAAAGATCGTGAGCGCGGCGGCGGTCATGGCCGCCGCGAACAGGGATAGGAGCCTGTCCCGCCGGCTGCCGGCGAGCCACGCTCTGGCAAGGCACGCCAGAAGAGCGCCAACGATGGCAATCCCGAAATAGGCCCAGCCGCGGTAAAGCCCCTGCACCACAAAGTAGGCGTCCCGGCCAAGCTTCATCTTGGCGGACATCTCAAAAACATGGGCGCCCGCCGGGATCAGCGCGATCGCGGTAAAAACAAGAGCGAGAAAGGTCAGGATGGAAAAGCGGGAAACCTTCATGACGCCTCTCCTTGTCGTCGCCAAAGCGCAGATAGGGGAGGGTTATAGGCTCCAAAACGAGTCGAAATGGAGACTGTTTACACCCTGGCAAATCCAGGTGCTTTGCTGCCGGCCCCTAATGCCGGTTTTGCGTGTTGCGTTCTCGCGAGGTCACCGCTTATCTTCAGCGGATGGGGTCCGCGGTGCAGGATCGGCGGCGATGCGGAGCCTCTGGCATCGGGGTCGTGCGTGTGCAATGCCCACCCTGCCAGCAAGGACACGGTCATCTCCCGGCCTGGAAAGCGATGCAATGAAAGCGATGCAATCCAAAGAAACGCTTGAGGAACTGTCCGAAAAGTTCGATCGAGCACGAGAAATTCGGCAAGGGCGCCTTCGAAAACGCGGTCGGCCTGCATCTCCAGGATCGAGCAAGCTTTTGGCCTTGGGGATCTCGCACTCTTAACGGCACCGCCTCCACAAGCGGCAGAACCCTCAGTCACCAAAGCGTGCGGCCGGCGGCTCCGGCGTGAGGAGGCTTACCGGCATACCCTCACATAGGTGCAGACTTTTTTGAAGTTCACCCAGCGGCATTGCTTTTCCATCCGGCAACGCGGCTCGGCAGACGTTGGTGTTACATCAATAGCTGCCGTAAAAGCGCTGCCGATAAGGGCGAAGGCAAAAAACGCTCGCATGACTTGTCTCCGAAGCGATAGCACTTTCCTAGAGTGCGTCCGAAAAAGTGCGAAGCGGTTTTCCGATAAAGACGCACGATAAAACAAAAACTTAGAAGCCGATTTTGATTCCATCAAAGCGGATAGGCTCTAAGGGCACGATTGCAACGAAACGCCGATGGCGGCGCGACGTTTCCCGTCGTTGAAGCAACCATCCGCCCAATTGCCGTCGAACGAGCCGGACGCGTTGGTCAGTGTCCCTCTTCCATTCGGCTTGCCGTTCACGAACAGGCCTTCATATCGGGCACCACCAAACATAAGAACGCCACGGCCATTGGGGAGGCTGTCGGCAAATTGGCCATCATATTGACCGCCGGGCCACGCTTGTGAACCGCTTACCTGCCGGCCGCCGCGCCATTGGCCCTCGTCGCGCTCGTAGGTCTTGGCGCCTCTTTGCCAATCGAGCGTGCCCATGCCTTCAACAAGCCCATCCTTGCAAGGGCCGGTCCAGCGAATTGTTTCGCCGGTCGTTGGATGAGGATTCCAGACTTTGCATCCGTCGCCCGCGACGGCCCAATCGCCTGCGATTGCTCGAGTAAAGGGAACCGGAAGGAGCAGGAGGGCCACGACGATGGCCACGCCTTTAAGTATGAAATTCATTTTCGCATCCCTGCTGGGATTGGCCCGGCGGGCCTTTCCTTCAGAAGCGGGGTAACCACGTCATCCAGAAGGCCTTCGTCAACATTGATGAACTTATCCCGCACGATACCTTGAGCATCCACGAGATAACTGACCGGCACTGCCTCGGGCATACCGAACCCGTTGCGGCTCGCGTCGCTCACCATCGCGCCCGGGAAAGATAGCTTCGTCAGTACTCTGAAGGCTTTGGCTCTATTCCCTGGCTTATCGATGCTGAGCGCGATCACTTCGAACCCGTCCGCCTTGTGCTCGCGGTAATATTTTTCGAGCGCAGGCATCTCCTCCAGGCACGGACCGCACCAGGTCGCCCAGAAGGCGACAAGCACGACCTTCCCGCGCATGGCGTCGAGATCGAAGTCGCGCCCGTCCGAGATCGTCACTGTCAGCGGCGGGGCGTGCTCTTGCAGACGCGGCTCTGCGAAAACGGAGGAGAGCAGGATGGGTAGAAGAAACACGGCTGCCAAGGCGGAGCGCGCCGCTCTGTCTTTTGAAATATGGCTCATGCTCAGAATGTGTAGGCAAGAACAAGCTTGGACAAGAAGGGCGAGACGAGCTGATTTCCATTCATCCTTTGATAGATCGGAATCTCGATATCGCCATAGAGCTTGACCGTTTGGTTGTTGGCATCGTCCACCACCTTGGTGAAATCCACCCCGGGAGAAATGTAGAGCCGGTCATATCCGGTATCCGCGGGGTCCGCTGCGGCGCCGCTGTCGGGTTCCCGATGCGAGTAAATGAGCTGAAGCAGGGGAGCGATCTTATCGAATGGCCCGACGTGGTACCAGTTGTTGTAAGACGATGCCGGCGGCCGCGTCGACTTGCATTCCGGGGTTGTAGTTGGCGTTGGCTTGCAGATCGCCATCCCAGGTGGAGCTTGTGATAAAAGGCTGATCATAGCGGAACTGACCAAAATACTGCCACGCATTGTCACCGGTAATCATGCCGCGCCAAAAGCCGCCTAGCAGAAAATCGGCGCTGCCCGTGCCGATCTGCGTGTCGCGGTCAAAACCCGGGGCCGCGTAATTTCCGGTCGGCAATTTTACGCCGAAGATGATCCCCTTCGACATATCGTTCGTGAAGCCGGTGTACATGCCCATGAGTTCGATGTCACCGACGGAGGAGACGGTATACCTTTGAAGATCTGCGGGCGCGTCCGGAAAGTTGGTGTCGGTGAGGAAGGAGCGGCTGGCGGTTGGGATCCGTACCCCAACGCCCCAATCGCGGTTGATCATGTAGTTCGCCCCAACGACAAGCCAGTTGGTGAGAATGTCCTTGTCAGCATTGTTTGCTGCCGGGGCTTTCGACGTGCCGCTCCAGTTCCTGTTCTGGTTCGAGTAGTCCCACTCCAAATAGACGTTACCGCCGTGATCGCCTTCCTTTGGAAGAAGACCGCTCGAACCGACATCGAACACGGCGCAGCCGCAGGCACAGGCCAGGCCTCTGCGGGGATAAGCGTGCACAAGAGAAGGATGCCGAAGAGTCGGCGCATTTGTGCCGAGAGGGGCATGGAATTCAAAAGGGAGAAGCGCATTGCGTTGGCTCCTGTTGGCGCGCTTATGCGGCCAAGTCAAAACGGTGTTGAAGGAAAGCCGCAGCAGAAATGACAAGTCTTGCAAGGCTGAGTTTGGTCATGATCCGGATGCACGGGCGCTGTTCCCGTCGCCATGAAGGCAAAAAGATAAGAGAATGGCTTCCGAAGTCTCTCCAAGCGCAGCTTGTATTTCAGAGAATTCGGCAGTATCTGCCGGCGGCGAAATGTGGGCTGGCCGCGCGGCTGCGAATGTGGAAACCAGGAAGAGGGCTGCCACCAGACGGGTAAGAAGCGCTCTTGGCGCAGGCCACACCTTCGAATAATCGCGCGCAAATGCGCAATCCTTCGATTCCCTTCCGGACGACGCGGCTCGCCAAGGCCAAAGCCAATCCCACCCCCAAAGCACGAATCACCCAACGGGGCCAGCGTACATTTGACCCAGCGGTCCGGCCACAGCGAAGATGGTGCATTGCGTCGTGGATTCCCTGGAAGATTGAACCCGACACATTGAAGCCTCTCACCCTCCGCGTTAACTTCCTCTCCGGTTTCGATTCGGCTTCGTGGAGGGCGTCGTGGACAAGAGCGTGACTTCGGAAACTTCTGGGA
This sequence comes from uncultured Alphaproteobacteria bacterium, assembly GCA_963772105.1. Taxonomy (GTDB): domain Bacteria; phylum Pseudomonadota; class Alphaproteobacteria; order Rhizobiales; family Rhodomicrobiaceae; genus Rhodomicrobium. The sequence goes on along the minus strand of CAVYVV010000013.1, from coordinate 46,950 downwards.
ATGGCATTGCGCAGACGGCAAAGGAGCAACTGCGCTCTTTCGTGGAGCGCATCGAGCGTTTGGAGGAGGAGAAGGCGGCGCTGGCAGGCGACATCCGCGATCTTTTCGCCCAGGCCAAATCGACAGGCTTCGACACGAAGGCGCTTCGCACCGTCATCCGCCTTCGCAAAAAGGACGCCTCCGAGCGTCGCGATGAGGAGGCCGTTCTGGCCACCTACATGCACGCTCTAGGGATGCTCGAAGCCGATTGAGAAATGGCGGCGCGGCAGGAGGCGATCCTCGCGCCGGTCTGTGGAGTCAGAAGACAGGTTGAGGGGCTGGTAGGAAGCCAGCCCCTCGTCTGATGACTCAATTCAAGGGCGCTGTGGCGTCAGGAGTAAAGCTTCCTGCATTCCTCCGCGCAAGCGGCACAGCTTTCAGCGCAGGCTTTACAAACTTCGTGCTCGTTCTCATGCTTGCGACACTCTTTCTCGCAATCGAGGCAGGTGGCATGAGCAACCCTGGCGAACTCGGGCAAGCGATCCGACCCCACCGAGGCGAGCCTCGCAAGCGCCTCGCATACCGCCGTCATTTGCCAAGCACTTTTGGCACAGGCGCCGAGAGAGGCATCGCCTTGGGCAAAGGCGCGAAGACAGTGGCTAAGACAGGCATCCCCGCTTGAGACGCAGTGTCTGGCGGCTTCGCTCAGAGCTGAATGGCCTGAGACGGCATGGTCGTGTTGATGCTCCTCAGCCGCGAAGACATTATCGATCGCCATTACCAGAGTTGCGCCGCCGATAGCGACGCCAAGAACATCCCTGCGGTTCATGGAATTCTCCCAACAATTGGATGAAGCGGCAGTGCCCACGCACTAAAGCCGCTGTCTAACGTTCTTCTTAAGGCTCGCTGGTCAGGAGCGTCAAAGTTTTTAGACATGCACCGGGATACTTTGATTGAAGAAAACCCTCCACACCCTGAAGCAAATAGCCTGGCCGTTGCTTTTAGGGTGCCACTCCTGCAACCTGGGCCGAGCTTCGGTTTGCGGGGATAGACTAAATCGTCTGTCGCCTCAAATCAACGGGACTGGCATCAGCGGGTGGCCGCTCTGCGTGCCTCTGCCGATGCCACGACTGTCATTCGCCTCTGACGAACGAAGGCGACAGCAGGACCTTTGAAGATATTTGCCTCGTAAAGCTCCTCGATTTGCAGCCCATGATCGAACTGCTCGGCCGCGAGAGCGCTCGGGGATGCCATCAGGAAGCCGATCTTTGGAAACACCTCCGGGTGTGACTGCTCGTCGGGCATTTCGAGATAGGTGAGCGCCTTATCGCCGGAGCAGGAGATTGGTGGGAATCGGTTCCAGCTCCATCTCATCGTCCTGCTCCTCGCCCTCGTCCTGAATGTTTGCCTCAAGTTCCTTGACGCGCGCAGTAAGGCTTTCCGGCTTCGAAAGAGCTTCCAGCTTCGACAGGGCGCAGGTTTGGCCTCAGGCGCCTTTACCTTTGCGGGGGCTTCCTCCGGAAGGCTCAGGCTTGCCCGCTGCAATATCGGCTTGTCGGTTGGGGTGAGGTTGGCAAGCATTGTGCCCGACGCCTGCTTATGCGTAACAACCCACGGCAATTCGTTTCCGGCAGCTTGCCATTTCGCCAGCGCAATGCGCGAATCGGCGGCCGTCAGCGCGCGGCCGTCATCCGGAACGTGACGCGAGTGTCCATTTGGGAAAATCAAGGCAAGTTCCGTGCGCGATATGCCGGGCCAGTGGCGCACATTGCCGGTGTCGACATGGACGAAGGGCAGGCCGGAATTGGGATAAAAGCCGACGCCGCCGCGTTCCTTGGTAAGCGCGGCATAGCGGAGCTGTTTCAAGGGAACGTCAGGGAACACAAGGTCCGCTGCCTGGCCGGTAATGTGGCGGCTGTTGCGGGCCTGGCCGCCCGAGGTCCGCCGCAGCATTTCGTTCGTTGCCGGCGAGCGGTATCCGCAGATCAGGTGCACGGGCTCCTTGGAGCCAAGCTCTTCGTGCAGTTCCCAGATGAGGTCGATCAGGGCGGGGTCCATCTTGGTTTCCTGGTTCCGCCGCCAGTCCCGCATGAAGTGATTGAGCTCCTGCAGGCCCTCCAGGACATACTTGCCATTCCGCTTGAAGGTCACTGTGACCGTGTCTTGCGTATGGATATTGTACATCGAAATGGTGCGATCCTCAGCCGACGAAGGAGTGGTCAGCATCATGAAGACCGTTACGCACACGCCTACCATACGGGCCAATACGCGGCCCGGTACGCCGAACAGTACTGATTTCACAATTGAACCCTTTGATACGCCGGGGGATACCTCATTCCCTGTTCTGCGATACCGCAGACAAGAAGAACGCAGGACTACACGTCTACGTAGGTACCCCCATCTGGTTAACAAATCGTTAGGCACGAATTGCGAGAAAAACATGGCGGGACCTTCCTGGGGGCATGGCATTTTTGCATCGCGCAAACTAAATCGCTGAGATCTCGAGAGAAAAATCGCTGGGCGGTGGATAATTTTGGCGGCGAAAAATATTCGTGGCCGCAAAAAACGCAATCTTAAACAAAACGTTAATGATGCCTGTCGTATTCCGGGCATCCGGCTAATTTTGCTGCGCTTTGCGCGACCGCGGCTGTTGACCGGCTGGCGCAAATAGCCAAATCCATAGCCAAACGGAATTCGTAAGGAAGGGACGCCGCTTATGAGAGGGCTTTTTCATGTGTCGAGGGCGGAGCCAGTCAATGCGCTCGAAGCGGGCGGCGGCTTTCTCGATGTGGCGCCGCGCGCTTCCGAGGACATGCCGGGCTGGAATTTGGCCGACCTCTATCCGGATGGCGGCGCGGAGTTGAAGGCCGACATCGAGCGGGCTGCGCAAAGCGCGGCTCGACTTTCGCGAGACTTATGCCGCAAAGCTCGATGGCCTTGCGCGCGAGAACCCGCCGGAGCTTGCAAAGGCCATCGCGGCCTATGAGGCTCAGTCCGACCTGATGGGCCGCATCGGCTCTTACGCCTATCTGAATTATGTAACCAACACGGCGGATCCGGCCCGCGCGAAGCTCTTCGGCGACGCCCAGGACAAGCTCACCGGCGTCAGCACCCAGCTTCTTTTCTTCGAGCTGGAGCTGAACCGTATCGACGACGCCGTCATGGACGCGGCCCTCAAAGACCCGGCGCTGGCGCATTACAAGCCCTGGCTGACGGATTTGCGGAAAGAGCGGCCCTATCAGCTTTCCGACGACATCGAGAGGCTGTTCCACGAAAAGGCCATGACCGGCCCCGCCGCCTGGAGCCGTCTCTTCAACGAGACTTTGACGAGCCTTCGCTTCGAGGTGGATGGTGAAGCGCTCACCCTTGAGCCTGCGCTCAATCTCCTCAGCAATTCAAATCCCGAGAAGCGCGCCGCCGCCGCCGAAGTGCTCGCCAAGGTGCTTAAAGGCAATGTGCGGCTGTTCACGCTCGTCATGAACACGCTCGCGAAGGACAAGGAAATTTCCGACCGCTGGCGCGGCTTTCCCGAGGTGACGTCCTCGCGGCACCTGGCGAACCGGGTCGAGCCGGAGGTGGTCGATGCTCTTGTCAAAGCCGTTCGCGACAGCTATCCGCGCCTGTCCCACCGCTATTACGCGCTGAAGGCCAAGTGGCTGGGCATGGACCGGCTGAACTATTGGGACCGCAACGCCCCGATAAGCCGCGATCCCGAGCCCGTCATCGAATGGAAGGATGCGCGCGGCACCGTCATTGAAGCCTACCACCGCTTTTCTCCGCGCATGGCCGAGATCGCGGATGGATTTTTCGAGAAGAACTGGATCGATGCGCCTGTGCGAGAGGGAAAATCGCCCGGCGCGTTCTCGCATCCGACCGTGCCGTCGGCCCATCCCTACATCATGATGAATTATCTCGGGAAGCCGCGGGATGTGATGACGCTCGCCCATGAGCTTGGCCATGGCGTGCATCAGGTGCTCGCCAACGCGCAAGGCGCGCTGATGGCCTATACGCCGCTGACGCTGGCCGAGACCGCGAGCGTGTTCGGCGAAATGCTGACCTTCAAGGCGTTGCTCAACCAGACGCAAAATCCGCGCGAGAAAAAGGCGCTCCTCGCCCAGAAGGTGGAGGACAAGATCAACACCGTCGTCCGGCAGATCGCGTTCTACCAGTTCGAGCGCCTTGTCCATCAGGCGCGCGCGCGAGGGAGAGCTGACTTCCGACAAACTCGGGGAGTTCTGGCTCTCCGTTCAGGGCGAAAGCTTAGGCCCGGCGATCAAGCTCAATGACGGCTACGAGAACTATTGGACCTATGTCTCGCACTTCGTCCATTCGCCGTTCTACGTCTACGCGTATGCGTTCGGCGATTGCCTCGTGAATTCGCTCTATGCCGCCTATGAGCGCGCGCCGGAAGGCTTCGAGAGCCGCTATCTCGACATGCTCCGCGCGGGCGGCACCAAGCATCACAAGGAGTTGCTGGCGCCGTTCGGCCTCGATGCGACCGATCCCGGCTTCTGGGCTATGGGTTTGAGAGTGATTGAGGATATGATCACCGAGCTTGAAGCGCTCGAAGCGTGAGGTGTAATGCAAGATAAGCCAGAGAATCCCGGAGTTCGAGACCCCGCCGTTTCAACCCGAGGACCGCGAAGGCAACCGCTTCTCCCGGCGCGTCCAGCGTTATGCGCGGGTGGGCTCCAATGTCGGTGGCATCGCGGCGCGGATCGGCGCGAATTACCTTCTCGGCGCTGGCGCGGACCGGCAGAAGAACGCGTCGCAGCTTGCGGCGGCGCTCGGCGGCCTGAAGGGGCCGCTGATGAAGGTGGCGCAGCTCATCTCGACCATCCCGGATGCGATCCCGCCGGAATACGCCGCCGAGCTTGGCCAGCTTCAGAACATGGCGCCGCCGATGGGCTGGCCCTTCGTGCGCCGCCGCATGGCCGCGGAACTCGGGCCGGACTGGCGGGCGAAATTTGCGAGCTTCGGCGAGCAGGCCGCGGCGGCGGCTTCCCTGGGCCAGGTTCACAAGGCGACGAGCCTTGATGGCCGTCCGCTCGCGGTAAAGCTTCAATATCCCGAGATGCAGTCGGCGGTGGAAGCGGACCTCAATCAGCTTCGCATCGTGATGAGCATCTACAAGCGGATGGACGCCGCGCTCGACACCTCCGAGATCGTCGGCGAAATCGGCGCGCGCCTTCGCGAGGAACTCGACTACGATCTCGAAGCGCGGCACATGGCGCTCTATCACCGCATCTTCAAAGACGACCCCACCATCCTTGTGCCGGAGCTTCTGCCGGAGCTTTCAACGAAGCGCCTTCTGACCATGACGTGGCTCGAAGGCGGAAAGCTTCTCAACTACAAGACGCGCCCGCTTGAAGAGCGGAACGTGATTGCGAAGGCGCTCTTCCGCGCCTGGTGGTATCCCTTCAGCCATTACGCGGTGATCCACGGCGACCCGCATCTCGGCAACTACACGATTTTCGAGGAAGACGGCCGCGCCGCCGGCATCAACCTTCTCGATTATGGCTGCATCCGCACCTTCCATCCGAAGTTCGTGGGCGGCGTGATCGATCTTTATCACGGGATTCGCACCAAGGACCGCGATCTCATCGTGCATGCCTATGAGACGTGGGGCTTTCGCGGCCTCTCCAACGATTTGATCGACGTCTTGAACATCTGGGCGGGCTTCATCTACGGCCCGCTGCTCGACGACCGGGTGCGCCCGGTGGCCGACGGCGTCGCGCCGAACGAATATGGCCGGCGCGAGGTCTACCGCGTGCATATGGGCTTGAAGGAGAAAGGCCCCGTGAAAGTGCCGCGCGAGTTCGTGTTCATGGACCGGGCGGCTATCGGCCTTGGCGCGGTCTTCCTGCATCTTGCGACGGAGATGAACTTCTATCAAGTCTTCAACGAGGTCATCCAGGACTTCAAGCTCGAAGAGATCGAAGGACGCCAGCGCGAAGCTTTCGCGGCGTGCGGCGTGCCCCTGCCGCAGTAATGCTCGGCGCTAACTTAAGCGCGGCCGCCGCGCAAGCTCGGCGCGGGCAGCTTCGGCGAGGAAGCCGGAGCGGTTGTTGCTGATCTGGTCGATTTCTTCGAGCAGCGCTTCATCCAGCGTCACGTTCACCCGCCGCGCCCGGCCCGGAAGCACAACAGGGACGAGTGTGACCGCGACCGTGGACGGCTCTTTCTCCGCCGCAACCTCTTCGAGAGACGTTGGTTTCGGCAATGCATCGCCATCGGCGATCATGAGCGCAACATGGCCCGAAAGCGCTTCTTGTGCTCCCAGGAGCGACTCTTCCAAGGTTTCGCCTGCGCTGACGCAGCCAGGAAAATCCGGAAAGCTGACGCCGAAATCGCTTTCGGCGTCCTTGTCGACAAGGGCTGGATAGTAGATTTTCTTCACTTTACCTTTTCCGTTCGATGCTCCCTCACAACAGCTTCAGGCCGGATGCTTTTTCGATGCTTTTGATGGTCTTCACGGGCAGGTCCCGTTTTGGATGCGGAACCGTAACTTTTCCCGGTTTCGTTGGGTGCTTGAAATGCCGATGGCTACCTGTTTGACCTGCTTCGAACCAATTGTCCTTCAAAAGCGCCGCGATGATTTCACGGCTCGATTTAGCCATAATGTTATCACTTCCCCGCTTGGGCGGTGTTTTGATTTTGAAACGCCAGTTTCGCTGGCTGGACCTATATCTGTCAAATCCAGCCGGATCGCCGACGGTGCATCGCGATGATGTGTATATAGTACACACTACCTAGTGAAAGCAATAGGAAACCTTAGCCGCAAACTTCGCTATGCGGTACGATCTGAAACATGCTAGTTGAGAATCAGCATATTTTCATTTTAGGATAAAATGACCGTGTTGCGTTTGATGGCGCCCTTCCTGATGCTCTCCGCCTTAGCCGCATGCGCCACCGCAGGCACAACCGCGCCCGAGAGGCAGTTCGTCCTCGCCGATACGGGCAAGTATAAAACCGAAGCAGAAAAACAGCGCGCGCTGCTGATCGCTCAAAATGACTGCAAAGTCAAAGCGATGGCGGCGAGCGCGGCGATTGAGAAATCAATCACTTCCGAGCGCAATAGCATGGAGAATTTGTCCCGCGCGCGTGAGAAGGGGGCCGAGATGTACACAAGTTCCTTCACGCTATGCATGCTGAACGCCGGCTTCACACAAAATTAGAAACGTCTTCTGCTGCGGGGGCTTAACTACTCTTTCGCAGGCCCGTGCGTTTTTGCAACTTGACTACCCGCTTCGCGCGCATCAGGATGCGGCAATTTGCGGAAAGGGTGGGTCCGCGAGTTGGCGCGGCGCCGGAAGGAGGCGTGCGCGCAGGAGAAAAGGGGGAGAACGCAAGGGGTAAGTGATGAACGATGGTATTTCGCTGGAGATGCTCGCCTTCAACTTGAAGCTGCTGGGCAGAAAGAGCCGGAAAAAGGTTCTCATCAGCGCAGGCAAGGCCGAAGACAAAAAGCGCATGTTGCCTGCGATTCAACAATTTCTGGAACTCGAAGTCGATATTTATTCAACACCAGGCACCCATCAGTTTCTTGCCACATATGGCATCGAGAGCGTTGAAATTCACAAAATTACCGATCGCCGCTCACCAAATATCCGGACATTCCTGAATGAAAACCGCTTCGATCTCGTCATCAATGTATTGACCGGCGATGACGACTACGACGAGGCATCCGACGTAAAGCTGATCCGCAAGCTCTGTATCGAGAACGGCATTCCGCTCATCACCGATTGCGATGTCGGGATTGCAACTCTGCAGCAGATCGTGCGCGATACCAGCAAAGGAACTTTCCGCTACAAGCTCGCCGACAACTCCGAGCCGTGGAACCTGCGTCTGCACTTCATGGAAGCCGTCGAAAAGCTGGGCGGCATCGCAAACCACCACGCCCATTTCGACAAGGCCTACCTCATCAATATGGAAAACCTGCGCCTCAGCCAGGTGGACATGCAGAAGAAGTGGGAGATCTATCGCTACCTCAAGGAGAACTATACCTACGACGATCTGGTGGAGCGCATCAGCCGCGGCCTCGAGACCATGATCCAGCAGGGCGTGACCTATTGCCGGACGATGGTCGACGCCGACAGCACCGTCGGATTGCTGCCCATCACGGCGGCGGTCGAGGTGAAAAAGCGCTATGCCGACAGGATCGCTTTCGAGGTCGGCGTCCAGCCGCTCCAGGGCGTTCTCGATCGCGCCTCCTACGAGCAATATGCCGAGGCCTGCGCGATGGCCGATTATTGCGGCGGCCTTCCCTCCCGCGACCGTCCTCGCCCCGAAGCGCACCTCGATATCGTCCTCGATCTCGCCAAGCGGCTGAACAAGCCTGTCGATGTGCATGTGGACCAGGAAAACAATCCGCTCGAAAACGAGACGGAATTGCTTGCCGCGAAGACCATCGAGCACGGCATGCAGGGCCGCGTCTTCGGCATCCACGCGATTTCCGTCGGCGCAAAGGAGGAGCGCGAGCAGGACCGGATCATCGACGAAGATCCTCGAAGCCGATATGGGCATCGTGATCTGCCCCTCGGCCGCGCTCAGCATGGCGAAACTGCAGATGAACGCGCCATTGCACAACTCCATCGCGCCGTTCCCGAAGTTTTATCAGGCGGGCGTGCGCTGCTACCTCGGCATCGACAACATCGCCGATCTCTTCATGCCAATGGTGGATGGCGACATCTGGACCGAGTGCCGCATGATGATGGAGGCCTGCCGGTTCTACGACATCAACACCGTCGCGAAATGGGCCTGCGCCAAACCGGTTTCGCAGTTACGCCCGTCATCACTTGCGGCCTGACGTTTCGTTTTGAAAAACAAACGCAAAAAGGGGTCGGCTCCCGCCGATCCCACTTACGGCGAGGATGGGGCGATCCTTCGATGGGCCTGGAGTGCGTCCGGAAAAGTGCGAACGGTATTCCAGTACAGACGCACGATCAAATAAAAACTTAGACCCCGCTTTGCTTCCATCAAAAGCGGACAGGCTCTAACCCGCGACGGTTACATCAGTTGCCGTCTGCCCAGGGCAGTGTCCAAATCCACCACGGCGTCCATGACGGAGAGCATGCGTTCCCGGGCCGCTTCGGCAAAAGCCTCCGCGAAGCTCGTGCCGCCGGCCCGTTTTTGCCTGGCCTCCTTTTCATCGATTTTCGCCGCCTCGATATGCAGCAGCGCGGCGATAGCCATGATCGAATTACGCAAACATTTGGGGCAAGGAAACGTCCCGTGTTCCTGTGTATAGTTCTCTATCATCTTGAGTGTTCTTCTTGCCAGAGCAAGTTCGTGCTCCTCCGCAAAGTCGCAGTCGGGACGGTCGTTTGGACAACTATCTTGCTCTCTCATGGCTTCTTATAAGTCTCCTTTCGATCTGATTGATTGAGTTCAAGCCATTATATCTTGTATAACGGAAGCTTAACATTGGATCGTAGCAACGGCTGTTTCTTTTTTATGAACATACACCCAAGTCAATCGGAATGACGGACTCGCAAACAAAGCCGTACACCGCTGCGGCAGCAGCAGGGCGTTGCGCGGAACGCCGGGGAATTATCCGCGTCCTTCATGCGCCTCAAGCCGATGGGGCAACGGCGATGCCGCCCAATGGCGATCCTATCGAAGCGTTGCTGACAATGTCCTGGCAGCTGAACGACGGGGGTTCTTCTCACGCTCGCGTCCATCCCTGGAACCACTGTCAGGCCTATCTGGCCTCGATGCGGAAGGCCGTCGGTTAGCCGCCGATCTTGCGGTTTAGAGCCTATCCGCTTTCGAAGGAATCAAAGGCGGAAAGGCGGCCTCTTTTTCCGGGGCTGCCCTTCCGAGTGCTCCGCGAACACAGGACGCTCCGCCCTCGGCTCAATTTTATCTGTCATTACAACGAGATCACAACCTCGATAAGGCACCTTACGCTCCGCGGTTATGGAATGGAGCGCGGTCGACGATGCTGCATGCAATCTTTGGTCCGGCGATGGAGATAATGAGCCGGCTTCGCTTTGCGCTGAAACTTGGACTGATCGGCGCGCTTTTCATGGTGCCGCTTGTGGCATTGGTTCTTCTTCTCTACGGCAACATCACCACGGACATCGCGTTTGTTCAAACCGAGCGGCTCGGCGTGCAACAGATCATCCCTGCACGGTTCCTCGTGCAATCGATCCAGGAGCATCGGGGGATGAGCCAGATTGTTCTGGGCGGGGATGCTGAAGCCAAGGAAAAGCTTGCCGTGATAGCAAGCAAAATAGATAGGAGGCTGAAGACCCTCAGCGAAATCAGCGAAAAAGCCGGAGCGGTCTTGGGGACTTCAGAAGCGTTTTCCAAGCTGGAAAAGCAGTGGCTTGAACTGAAAGCGAATAATATTCAGTACAGCGCCCAAGAAAGTTTTGAAAGGCACAACAAGCTCGTCGATAGCATCCTGGACTACATAACCTTCATATCGGACAAATCCAATCTGACGCTCGATCCCGATATGGACTCCTATTATGTGATGGATGCAACAGTGTTCCGGATTCCTGTTGTGATCGATTATGTGGGGCGTTTACGTGCACTTGGTTCAGGCATGCTCAAACGGCAGGCCATAACCCCTGATCAGAAAATCGAACTCTTTGTTTTACATAGACTTTATACAAAAGATTTTGACGCCCTTCAATCGGACTTCGCCAAAGCCAGCGGCGCCAATGATAAGTTGGCGGCGGCTTTAGAGGCCAAGGGCAACGAGGTCCGCTCGGCGAGCGAGCATTTCCTCCAAAAGGAGGTTGCCGCCTTGATGAACGGCGACCTGACCCTCGCACCGGCCGAATATTTCAACCGCGCCACCGCCGCCATCGATACTCTCTATGGCTTGTTCGACGCCTCGACAGAGCAGCTCGACGGCTTGCTGTCGGCCCGCATCCATCGCCAGCAGACCAATCTCACCATGATTTTTGGCGGTGTGGCGCTCGTGCTCGTTCTTGTGCTGTACCTGTTCGCGGGCATGCTCTTGTCAGTGATGCGCTCCTTGCGGTCCATCGAGGCCGGGGCCGAACGGCTGGCGCGAGGCGATGTCTCCAAGCTCGTCGACAGTCATTCGCGCGATGAGTTGCGCAAGGTCGGCGGCGCCGTCAATAGCGTGGTCCACACGCTCGATAAGTTCATCAAGGCGCAGCTCGAAATGGCGCTCGCTCACAATCAGGAGGGCCGCACCAGCCATGAGATGCGGCCGAGTGAGTTCGCCGGCGCATATGGCGAGATGGCGCGCAACGTGAACGAGATGGTCAAAGGCCATATCGGCGTTCAGACGCGGTTCGTGGATCTGATGGTCGAGTACGCCAACGGCGCGTTCGAAAGCCGTATGGAAACGCTGCCCGGCGAGCGCAAGAAGATCTCGGACACAGCGGAGAAGGTTCGCGCGGAACTGGAATCAGCCGCGCAAGCAGCGCGCTATAACGCGCGCGTGAAGGCGGCTTTGGATTACGTTAGCATCCCCGTGCGCATCGCCAACGACGAGGGCGACATCCTCTACGTCAACAACGCCATGACCGAGACGCTGCATAAATATGAGGGGGCCTTCCGCCGGCAAATCCCGGACTTCAATCCCGGCGAAATCGTCGGAAAGAATATTTGCATGTTCTATGCCGATCCACATTCGGCGATCGCCCAGCTGCGCGGCATCGTCCGGGCGACCGCGTCACGCATGTCATTCGGGGGACGCGACTATGATGTGGTCACAAGCCCCGTATTCAGCGAAAAAGGCGAGCCTCGGCACGGCCGGGCAATGGACCGACATCACCGAGCAACTTGCCGCCGAAAGGGAAATCGCAAGCCTTGTCGAAAGCGCCGCTGCGGGCGACTTCAAGAAACGCATCTCGGAAGCAGACAAGACAGGCTTCCTGCTGCAAATGAGCCAAGGCCTCAACATGATTTTGAGCACGAGCAAAAAGCGCTGGGTGAAATCGCCCGCATCCTGAAGGCGCTGTCTCAAGGTGACCTCACGCAAAAAATCGAAACCGAGTTTCAAGGTGTGTTCGCGGGGCTGAAAGACGACAGCAACGCCACCATCGAGCAGCTTCGCGACATCATTGCAAAAATCCGCGAAGCAAGCGAGTCCATCAATACGGCCGCGCGCGAAATCGCCATGGGAAACAATGATCTTTCGCGGCGCACCGAAGAGGAAGCGTCGAGCCTCGAGGAGACGGCCAGCAGCATCGAGGAGCTTGCGGCCACCGTGAAACAGAACGCCGGGAACGCACTTTCCGCCAACACGCTTGCCGCCGAGGCCTCCAAAAGCGCGACCCGCGGCGGCGAGGTCGTGGCCAAAGTCATTCAGACCATGGACGGGATCACGGAGAGCAACCGCGCAATCGCCGACATCACCACGCTCATCGACGGCATCGCTTTCCAGACGAACCTCTTGGCGCTGAACGCCGCCGTGGAGGCGGCGAGAGCCGGCGAGCAGGGCCGCGGCTTTGCGGTTGTGGCGTCCGAGGTGAGGAGCCTCGCTCAACGCGCCGCCGAGGCCGCCAGGAGCATCAAGGCGCTCATCGCAAACTCGGTGGGGAAGGTTGAGGAAGGCGGCAGGCTCGTTAAGAACGCCGGCCAGGCCATGGAGGAGATCGTGGCCCAGGTGCAGCGCGTGACCGCCATCATGGGCGAGATCGCAGCTGCCAGCGAAGAGCAAAGCGACGGCATTCAGCAGGTGAACAAGGCTGTCACCCAGATCGATCAGCTGACCCAGCAGAACGCAGCGCTTGTCGAGGAAGCGACCGCCGCCGCAAGAAGCCTGGAGGAGCAGTCCGAAGGTCTTGTGCGATCCGTCGCAATCTTCAAGCTCACCGCCGATCGCAGCGGCGACGGCAAAGGCGAGACCTCGCGCGCGCGGTCCGAACGGAATGGGCAACTCAACGGGCGGGCTGGTTTGCAATTGGACAAAACTGGCTGGCACTGAGTCGGGCGCTGATCCCTGTGACGAGCTAAGCGTCCGAGCATTTCGCGGAGATAAAAGCGGCGGTGGCCCTACCCCAGGCCGCCGTCCCGGAAGCCCAAAGAAGAATAGCTCCGGGCAAAGTTCACCGTCGCCGGCGAGGGTATCAAAAGACTCGGGCGCTGTGCGGAGAGTTGTAGGTGTGCGTCGCAAATTTCTCACAAGCCTCAGCCGATTTCATGGCTCGCGATTTGCAGCGAACACAAGAGACATCCGGACGCCGGTTACCAACAGGTGTGTCTCGAAGACTTCAAAGAGACCCGCGCCGAGAATTCGTTCAAATCCGCGATAGTTGTCGCGGAGATTATTCAGCTGCGAGCGGTAGAGTGATGAACTGCCAGAACTTAACAACGAGTGCATCTCTCTCAATCGGCGAAGACGAGCGTACCAATGACCGCGATGAAAGATCTTAAGGAAGCTACCTGGAGCGTCCACGCCCGGATGCAAAAGAATCTCGGCGTCAAGCATCTCTTTTCGGAGTTCGACCTCTACCGCGAGCATATCGCCCGCCTTGAAGCTTTCCATAGTGTTGCCGAGGCCGAATGGGGGCCGTTGCTCGAAGAAACACTTGCGGACTTTCCTGCGCGGCGGAAGGGGGCGCTGCTCGAAAGCGATCTGGAAGCCGTCTGCGGTGCGCGGGTCAGCGGCGCGGCCGTTCCAACTCCGGCCGATACCGCCTCGGCTTTGGGCGCTTTCTACGTCCTTGAAGGGCCGACGCTCGGGGGGCGGCATTTGCTGCCGATCGTGGAGGCCAAGCTGGGGCTTACCGCCAAGCACGGCGCCTCGTATTTCGCAAGCTACGGAAGCGACGTGGATGCGATGTGGAAGCGGTTCGGCGCCACCGTCGAAGCCCATTGCGCAACGCCGGAAACGAGAGGGGCCGCGGTTGAGGCCGCCCAGTCCACCTTTCTTGCCATGGAAGCGTGGCTCTGCGGAGAGCGGTGCACCCGCTAAGCTGAGTTACCAGAAGCGGCCCTCCCGGTTTTGGGAAAAAACCTCGCTAATCAGAAGATTATAAGCAGGCATTCGTTGCTGGCCAAGGAATGTCTGCCAAAGAGCGTCCGGAAAAGTGCGAAGCGGTTTTTCGGTAAAACGCACGATTAAACAAAACCTTATTGCCCGCCTTTGAGTCCATCAAGAGCGGATAGGCTCTGGCTCGCCTGGGAACGCGCCTTGCCTGTCTCGCTTTCCCTGCCCCTGCGCGAGGATTGCTCCATTGGGGATCCAGTTAAAGGCGCGTTGATCTAAAAGCCTGGCCAGTTGGGAAGGCGCCAGTGAAAGAGGAAATCGGCACATTCCCCGGGAAGAAATTCTTCCCGCCGTACTGTGCGATCCCGATCGTGGCCGGCACCTTGCCGATCGGCGTTGAGGAGGCTGCTCGTGAACGGCGACTGGAAATCAGTACTGTTGACTCATTCAGACGAAAGCCTGTTGCTCCGCAGCCTATTCTCCAAAATTGGATGATGGAAGCAATGACCGCCTCACAGGGGGCCACGATCATTGAACTTCCGAGGGCAGGGTGAGAAAAAAGGCGAATCCGACCTTGTCATTTTCCGAAAGCAGGCGAAAGGCGTCCCGCAATCTCGTGAGACTGGGCGATCCCCCGCTGGGGTTGAGCGTTTCAGTCAGCAAGCTGGGTCTGTCTTTCGTCGCAAAGACGATAAGGGCATCGGCGCCAAATGGAGGTTTTGCCCGCAGGCGGAGCACCTTCTCCGGATCGGTGTTGTAGTTGTCGTCTTCGGGGCCCGGATAGAGATATTGGATCGTTCCCTTTCCAGTCACGTTGACGATCGTGAGCCAGTAGCCGGACACCCCGGAAAAGTGGACCTCGAACCTTTCGCCGGGGGCGAAAGCGGTTTCCTTGGGCGTAAGCCAGGACTGCAGTTGCCGCCCGAGGGAAGCTCGAATTGCGTCGCGAAGAACCTCTGAGCGGAGCTTGATGTTTGCCAAGTCGGATTTTTCGACTTTTGCGGCCACAAGCACGCCCTGATCGTCGATGACGTCTCCCGTCTTGCTGTCGAAGGTGAGGCTGGCCGCAAGAGCGCCTGCCTTCTGGCAGTGGTTACTCCTCAAGCCGCCGTCTCCGCCGGCCATTTCAACGCCGCGCGATGTATTGATGGCGACGCACGCCTCGGAGGCGGGCATTTTGCTTGCAGGCTGAACCGGAGCAGCCGCCGGAGACGCGACTTGAAAGACCTCTTGTTCCAGGGCGCCCCCGCTATCCGGCTCTACGACCGGCGTCTGCCGGCCGCCGGAATAGGCTCGCACGGTGGCGCGAATGAAATGGGCAAGGCTGCCTCTTGTCGCGACGCCGCTCCTGGCGGCTTTCTCCAAAGTGGCTCCTTCCAGCGCGCGCGCCAGAGCGAAGCTTGCGAGCCCGCGGACGCCCCCGAGGTCCGGCCCAAGATCGATTTCCGGCGCCTCGACGGCAGAGCTTACCGCGGCCAGGAAGGTCAGGGACGTAAGCTCTCCGGCGGCGGTTTTCTTGTTTCTGGCGGAGGTCAAAGGAAGCGCCGTGCCGCCAATATCCTTGACGTACAGCTTCCCAGCCCCTGCGAGATCGGGTCTTGGCACGGCTCGGAAGCCGCGAACGCTAAGAGCGGCGCCGGCTCTGGCGTCCGTGCCTTTGGTCATGCCGCCGCCGTAGCAACTGTCGGCCAGATAGAGGACCGGCACGCCGCTCTCGTCAAAGCGTTTCAGATGTTCGAAGATTTCATATCCAAATACGCGATCCCGCGAGTTCGCGGCATCTGGATCGAAGTCCGCGAACAAGATGAGTTCGTCGGAGTGGTCCTCTTTGGAATTGGCGATCCTCTCGGGCGCCTTCATTCCGTGGCCGGCAAAAGTCAGGATGACGAGATCCCCCTTTGCGGCTCTTGCATGCAGAGTCTCCAGGCTTTGCAGAAATCGTTCACGGCTCGCCTCCGCATCGAGAAGGAGCTGCCTGTCTTCGACGCCTCCTCGCTGAAGGGCCAGGTCAATATCTTTTGCGTCATTGACGGCGCCGTGCAGCTTATTGACGTGCTTATAGTCGTCGATCCCCACAACCAGCGCATGGACGGCGCCGCCCGACGGAGATGCAAGCTTCGCGCTGGCCTCGCTCATAAAGGCCAGCAAACACGCACCGATCAACAGTGCGGCTGCGCAAGGATGCAGAGCCGAAGCGATCATAAGCCGCCCGTAAGCAAACACGGTCCGCAAAGCCTCCGGCTCCTTCGATCAGAGGCCGAAATATTTGCAGGTGTCGTATCTCGACAACCGGTTTCTGCGGTCGTTGGCGATATCCGCGTCCAACTGATCCCTCGCCCCGAGAGCCCATGACACGAAGGGCTTCTTATCGTTGCCGTCCTTTTGCTGCTTGAACCGCTTGAACGCTTCGGTGATGCGTTTCTTGCATTCCTGGCTGACAAAGCACTGCTCCGACGTATTCTGCCAGGCCATCGGCATCTCGTGCCACTTGAACTGCCATTCGAGGGGCGAGTCGTCTCGAACTCCAATCCCAGGCGGCGAAGATTTGCGCGCTGCCCGACGAGCACCGCAGCGGCACGTAGGTCAGCTTTTCTGGCTCGCCATAGGTCTTGCGCAATTCCTGAACCCTGGCCTCCGAAACAACGCCCGGAGAAGTTTTCGCGATCTCCAAAATCATCGCGGCGGCGAGGTACTGGTTCCTGGGATCGGCGTTTTCGGAATTGAGCCGGTTGCGATAGCTCTCGGGGTTGTATTTCGTCTGCGATTTCAGAGGGTTCGTCTTTCTTCTCGGAGAATTCGCCTTTCTTCTCGGCACCCTCGCCGCGCTTGGACTTCTGGCTTTCTTCGGCAGCCTTCTTCTGCTGTTCAAGCTCCTTGAACCGAGCTTCCAGAGCCTCTTCCGCAGCTTTGCTGATCGTAATGGCGCTTTCCGCCGCCTCAACCGCCTTGGTGTAGTCCTTCTCAAAAACCTGGCGGTTATTGAAGCTGAACCCTGTCTGATACTGCTTTGCCTTCTCCACGTAACCGGCGGCATATCCAATATCGGTCAGGCCCTTGAGCAGCAACTCTGGCTCATTCTCTCCGCCGGGCTTGATCTGCATCTCGTTGTTCAACAGCATGCGAGCGAGTTGCAGCGTCGCCGCCCTGGACCCGCTCTGAGCGGCAAGCCGCCAATATCTCGCGGCGGCTACGCGCTGCGTATCCGGTAAGCCGGGACCCTCTGTCAAAAGCCTTGCGACCTTCTCGAAGGCGTCACTATCTCCGAGCTCTGCGGCCCGTGTATACCACATCAGGCTTCTAAGCGGATCGCCTTCCTCGGGCCCTCCCGAACTCTTGCCGTTTTCGTAGGTCCAGCCGAGAAGGTAATAGGCCCTGACCGATCCCTTATCCACCGCCCGCTTTAACATCGTCATCGCGCGTTCGGTATCTTTCGGGATCCCAGCGCCGTTCCACAGCGCAACGGCTGTCTCGATCATGGCCGGCACATACCCGCTTTCTGCGGCTCGGGAGAAATAGCGATAAGCCTTCACCTTATCTTCTTTCTCGCCCATAATGCCATCTCGATAGATGACGCCGGTATTGTACTGGGCCAAAGTCATACCGAGTTCCGCGGCGCGCCGGTAATAATCGACGGACTGCTTCGGGTCGCGATTCATCAAAAGATTATCGATATCTTTGACGATCAGCCCTTCCTGATTCATGTAGCCGAGGTCGTTGAGAGCCGCGACGTAGCCCAATCCTTCAGCATCCTTGTAATTTTTCGTCGCGTAATAGAGATCGCGCCCCTTGGCATCGCCGTTTTCCAGTTTCCCCTTGGCGAGGTACACGCGCGCGAGGTTGAACTTCGGCCGGGCCAGCCGGGCATTGCTTTCGGTCGCTTTGGTGCAGGTCAAAATGGCCTTGTCGAGAACTTCCCTCGCTTGCCCGACCCGATTGTCGTCGAGCAGCGCCTCCCTGATAAGCCCGTTCAAGTCGATGCCGGCTGCGTATTTCGGGCGCGCCGGGTCATTAACGGCGGCGGCGAGCAAGTCGCATTCTCCGACGGGGCCCTCAGGCGGTTGCGACTGTCCCTGAGGTAGACTGGCGACTGGAGCAGCGTTGAGCGGGTCGCCCTTGCCTAGCAGGCGCTTGATTCCTTGGATCTTGCTGTAGACTTCGTCGCAACTCTCGTACTTCGCCAGTTCCTGCTCCAAAGCTTCGGAACCCAAAGCGCCTTTTCGACTGAGCTCCCGCAACCCGTCCAGCGCCTTTCCTGCTTCGCTGCACTCGTCTTCGCCGCGGCTCGCCCGATTGAGGAAGTAGCGATAAGGAATATAGCCGAAATGGTGCGGCTTCTGGCGCTGGCCGTCGCCGAAGCGGATAGTCCACAAATAGACGGTGTCGGCGATCTTTGGCGCGGCATTGTCGAGCGGACCGGCCCCGATGTACTTCACGAGGGCATTCGCAAAGATCGAGAGCTTGGCGTCGAGCCCGAGAGTTTCGAGCATCGTTTTCTTTTCCTTGGAACTGGCCTTCTTGGTCAGATCCAGCTCCAGGGCTTTTTCATTCGGGCCGGCGGCGTAGATGTAATATGTGCTGGTCGAAGGATTGGTCGCTGTCGGAGCCTCGTTGCTTGCGGCCTCCAACTCCACGCCCTTTTGCACAGCGTCCCGGCAGTGATCGTAGAGATAGACAATAATCGCAGGCTTTGCCCCGTTTATTTTATCCTCGAGTTCGCGCTGCGAGAAGGAGACCTGAAAGATGTAGTCTTTGTATTTCATCCCCTTATAGGGACCGCTCTTCTGAGGATCCTTCGATTCCTCCTCGAACTTGCTGACTCCCGAGACCGAGGTCGGAACGAAGTAGTTCTCGATCTGCTTCGAAGCCCCTTCGCCGCTGAAGCCATGTCCTGAGTAGTAGATCAGAACCTCGCTGCCGGCAGTCACGCTCTTCGCAAAGCTATTGACGACGTCTGCGAAGTCCTTTTTCTCGGCGATGTCCTTCTGCAGCGTCACCTGATACCCGAACGACCGGAACAGTTCCGCCATCCTCTCCGCGTCGGTCCCGGGCTTCTCGAGTTTGCCAAAGCCCTTATCGTAGTTGCCGTTCCCGATGACGAGGGCCAGCCGTTCGGCGGCCCCTGCGTCTGCAGGCAGCGCTATGATGTTGAAAAGAAGGATGAAAATACCAGCAAGCGCGCCGCGAGCCAGCGAGGAGTTTCTGAAAAAATGAAAAGTGGGAAGCATGCCAGCCGCCGTTCGAAGCAATGTCAACTGTGCCGAAGTCTGATGGATTATGAAGCAGCTGAGTCCAATAATCTGGAAATCGCCTTCGCGCAATCACTACCTAAGCTCAGCAGTTTTTTCGCCGCCGCAATTGCAACGCCGCACTCAAGGTGATAAACTGAGAAAATAAATATTCGCTTCAACTCCTTAGGGAGCGTATCGTGTTATTGAAAAAAATAGCTTTAGGCATGGTTTCCGTGCCCGTGATTGCGGGCCTCGTCCTGACCCCAGTTGAGACCGAGGCCCGCGGCAGGGGAGGGTTCGGTGGTTTCGGCGCCGCAATGGGTATCATGGGAGCGATCGGCGTCATCGGGGCCATGAGGGGAGGCGGATTTCCGCGTGCCGAGATTCCCCATGGCCGGCGGAGGCGGCGGCGGACGTCGCTACGCCCGCGGCCAAGCGGACACCATAAGCCCCGTGAAGCCCGCAAAGGTCCAGAACGTAGACCAGTCCATCAAAAATTTGCGTCTGTTCGAGGCCTACGTTCGTACTTTCCGCCAGGATCGCGAACGCAACGTTGAGCAAGCCGTCAATAGCTTCATCAGCGTCATTGCAAGCCGCACGGACTCCAAAGTCGTCAGGACTGCGAGCACGAACGAAATCACAAAGCAAAATGTCACCGCCGCCGTCGAAGCGGAGTATGAGAGAGCCGGGCTTGCCAGGTTCGAACAGTTCGGCGCAGATCTTTGGACGCGCGAGCGGCTGACCGTGGAAGTGATCGATCGCGGCACGATGATGATTGAGCCGTATTACGATGGCGTGGCCCAGAGGGGGCTCTCGAAAGAAGACCTCAACACCATCTTCTCGAAATCAGCGGCCCTGTCCTATGCGATCGCGATGGAGACGGCCGAACTGATCGGAGTCGAACAAAGCTACGATCGCCTTATCCATGCGATCTATGAGAATGCCCCGTCGAGCGAGGACGGATCGATCCAGAAGGCGATAGACGACGCTGAAGGGAGCTTCGATCGCCTCTGGAAGGGCGCAAGCCCCATCGCCGCCACAAGCGTGGTTCAAAGCCGTCCCGCAGGGCAAACCGCGGCCGACAATGAAGCTGATTACGGCTTGTCGAAGCGCTATCGCGTAAAGCGCGTGCTTCTCGATTGCGTGGCCGAGGGTTACGAAAGCGGCTTCAAACTGAGGCCTGTCGGAGAGGCTAAAGAGACGGCAGTGGTTTTCAAGGAAACCGACAAAAACCAAGCAGCCCCGGCAGACGCCAAGGGCGTAGAGCCATCCGGGACGAAACTTTTGCCCGGACCGGGCGAAGGTTTGATCTGGACGCAGCTGCTCGCCTACTCCGATTACGTGTGCACGCCCATGATCAAGGAACTCGTGTCGAAATTCGATAGCGAGACTTCTCACTCCCGCGCCGGTCAAGGTTGCCAGCTGGAACGATTTTTACGCAAACCAAGGCGTCGCCTTAAATCTTACGCCGGTGAAAAAGTAGCGAAGGGTGGCGCTCCGCTGGCTCTCAACGGTCTCGCGGTGGCTTAGGGTGCGTCCGGAAAAGTGCGAAGCGGTTTTCCGATAAGACGCACAACAAAACAAAAGACTTAGAGCCCGCCTTTGATTCCGTCAAAAGCTGATAGGCTCTAGAGTCTGTCCCACGTTATATTGTGTTCCTGCAAAGCTTTCTCAACATGAGCCGGATTGAGGCCCAGCGCAGGAACGCCAGGGCTTTCCGGTTCAGGCATTCCCAATCCTTGGCCAACCTGCGGCATCGGTTGAGCCAGCCGATGGTACGTTCGACGATCCAGCATTTGGGGCAGAACGGTGAATGTCTTCGCCTTAATCGGATCGCCTGACGATCTCAAGGTTCACCTGACACAAGACGCGCTGAAGCGCCGCCTTGAACAGCGGCCCGCGATAGCCATCGGCGTAGAGCTTGAGAAAAAAGGGTAAAGACCGAACGGTGTCGCCATGACGAGGACGCCGCCGCCATCGCGAACGTCGGCGGCGTGGACGATGGCCGCATCAGCAAGCCTCGCGTATCGAAAACGAAGTGGCGTTTTTTCTCTTTGATTTTCTTGCCCGCGCTGCTTGGCATGGCGTTCGAAAAATGCCCGGCGACCCAAGCCCTCCGCCGGCAGCGCAATAGTTTAAGGGATCGCGTATTCACGGCTTCAATGATGTAACCACAGCTCCGGCGCCTCTCGATCACGCCGCGGCTGGCTTCCGCCTGATGCGCGCGATTAACACCGCGATGGCATTCGCGTCCTTATCGGAGTCGTGGGAATAGAGGCAGGAAATAGCCCCGCAACGCCCCTGGGACGGGGCTTGCGGAAGTCGGCGTGTCAACTGCGGGATGATCCGATGAAGCCGCCCGAACGTGATCCCTCTGCATTCTGGTCCGTATCCGGGAGTTGGGCATGAATGAGAGCGATGGCAGCATTGAGCTGATCGTCCATCGCTTTTTCTTTCGGTACATAGGAGCTGCTGCCGGTTCTTTCCTGGACGCCGTCATTCTTCAGATGGCCGTGCAGCTGCGCCTCGGATTCGAGCGGCAGCGACGCAAGCTCCAACATCACGTTTTGCGGAATTTCGGGCTTGAGATCGTAATCCGGCTCGATGCCCGTTGCCTGGATGGAGCGGCCGGACGGGGTGTAATACGTCGCGGTCGTCAGGCGCAGAGCCGCCTTGTTCACCAGCGGGATCAGTGCCTGAACAGAGCCCTTTCCAAAAGATCTGGTGCCGAGGAGTGTTGCCCTGTTGTTGTCCTGCAGCGCGCCTGCGACCACTTCAGAAGCGGAAGCCGATCCGCCGTTGATGAGCACAACAAGCTGCTTTCCATCGGTGATGTCTCCGGGCTTCGCATCGGCACGATGGATATCGGAAATGTCCCGGCCTCTCGTTACGACGATAGCGCCGCCGTCGAGAAATGCGTCCGAGACGGCGATAGCCTGATCGAGAAGGCCGCCGGGGTTGTTCCTAAGGTCGAGCACGTAGCCGGAAACTTTGGAACCGAGAACCTTTTTGATGTCCTCGACGGCCCACCGGACACGATCGGCTGTGGATATGTTTTCGAACGAGCTCACCTTGATCCAGCCCACGTCTCCTTCGACACTGTACTGCACGGGATTAACCCGGATGATGTCGCGGACGACCTTGAGCGTGATCGGCGCCAGGGCGCCGTTTCTGGCGAGCGTCAGTGTTACGGAAGACCCTACCGGCCCGCGCATTTTCTTTCCCGCGGCGCTCATGCTAAGGCCTTTGAGGGATTTCCCGTCGATAGCGGTTATGGTATCGCCTGCACGCACGCCGGCCCGTTCAGCGGGCATCGTGTCGATGGCGTCGATGATCTTCGCACCACCGCTTTCCATTCTCACGTTGACGCCAAGACCGCCAAAACCGCCGCGCACTTCCTCCTGCTCTTCTTCGACTTCTTTGGGCGAGAGGTAGAACGAATGCGGGTCTAGCCCGGTCACTGCGCCTCTAATTGCGTATTCGATGAGCTTCGAATCGTTGGACTTCACGGCATAACGGGTGCGTATCTGCGCAAGCACATCCCCGAACGCTACAGCCTTCCCCTCCTTCGTCGAGGGCAGAGCCACCAAGCCGCCGCGCGTCTGGCCCAACTCAGTCAGGACTCCGTTGGTTGCGTCTTCGAGGAGTTTCAAATCGTCGGGCTTCACGACATAATTGGCGCGCACTTTCGCGAGCACATCACTAAAAAGTTCGAAATTCTTGGAGGGATCGGTCCCCGCGGCTTCGGCCTTCCCGCGGCGAGGGAAGGGCGATCAGACCGCTGGCTGCGGCAAGGATCATAAGGAACGCGCCAAGCGGGCGTTTACGCATTATTTTCTCACCTTTGGGTAATTTCCGAGTGCTCGGTTGCGCTTTGCGCGAAAGAAAAGATCACCTCAGCCACTCTTTAGAGTGTCTGGCTTCGAACTCCTTGTCCATTAAGTTTGATTAAAGTCACTCTTCAGCTTGCCTTAAGACAAACCCGAAAGCGCCGCGATAAGCAGGAAAGACGGGCCGACCGCGGATCTGAGTTCGGCGGCTTCGAACGCCCTTTCACGAGAACGTGATTTCCCTCGAGCCCGCTTCGCATTAATATTGATTTAAGTCAACCTTCAGTTTGCTTTAAGTCAAACCCCAGAAGCGTGATGGCATAGAAATTCAGTCAGGTCTCGATCTGGCTAAAGTTTCGGCCCCCGAGCCAAGTTCGGCTCCCGAGCCCCAACCCGGTCAAGAAGCGCGAGACAGAGAGAGGGTCCCATGTTGAAACATTCACTCGCGATTTTAGCCATATCCACCATTCCAGCAATGGCAGCCGGCACTGTCGTCTCCAGCCATGACGTCCGGTTCGACCAGGTCTCCTTCACCTGTGGAGAGATGAATGAGGGAGGCAAGGTGGTCCGCTTCATTCATTCGAACCCCGGGGCGAAGTACATCCAGGAGGTCCAGCCTGCAGCGGATGACCCGCTGGCGAAGAGCTGGGACATCACCTATCGGATTATCTGCGAAGGCGGCTATCAGCAGTCCAACCTTACCGCTCATGCGGGCAGCAAAGGCTCTCTCCGCTAGTTTTCTTTCTGCGGCTTCTCGCTCCTTGGAGTGGCGGCGCTCGCGCCGCCACTCCAAAGCGTTTTCCGGCCACTTCAGCCTGCCCCTAGCGCTTCGCGCTCGCCCTTCCTACGATGTCCTGAAAAAACCATTTAGAATTCACAGCAAAATACGCATTGCGTGAAGCCGCCTGCTCGCGGTCCAAAAGTTGCTGTGAGTGTGTCTTTGAGAACGTGCGCTAGCGCTCTGCGCCAAAAAACCGGGTTTTGCCTGTTTGTGCGAAATCAGGTGGTGTTGAAGATACCGGGGCTCGAAAGGATCGTCCGCCCGCTGCCCGACTCCTATTCTCAAGGCCGCGCAGCGCAGTGAAATCCATCCGGATAGCCATCCTTCGCCGCTCGCCAGATTGCCCGCATGCGCATTGCCAGGGGCGCATCCGGCAGGCCGTGACAAGCAAGCTGCATGCTTTGAGCGTGCCTCATGAAGAGGCACCGGGGAACAAAAGGCCCCCCCGTGAAATCTCCCAGGGTGATGTAGAAACAGTAATGCAGGTCTAAAGATGCGAACCAAAACCTACATAGTCGTTTGTGCAACGGCTGCTCTCGGTCTTTCATTGACGAGCCCGAGAACTGCATCCGCTTTTCCGGCGGCAGCCGGCGCGGATAAAGTTTACTCTCAAACCGTATCAGGCAACGCATCCATCCCCGTGAGATTTGGACGTGTCGGGGGCTGGGGTGGCCATGTCGGGGGCTGGGGCGGCCGTGGTTTTGGGTATGGCCGCGGTATCGGTTGGGGCCGTGGCTGGGGTGGCGTTGGCCTTGGCCGCGGTTTCGGGTGGGGTGGCCGTGGCTGGGGTTGGCGCGGAGGCTACGGAGGCTGGGGCGGTGGCTGGGGTTGGCCGCTTGGACTCGGCGTCGGCTTAGCAGCCGCTACGCCTTATTATGGGGGCTATTATCCCGGCTATCTACGGCGGCGGCTGCAGCTGCGGCTGGTAAGGCTGAAAAATCCCCCGGCTGGCGGCACTCTGCCCGCCGGGGTTCTTGCTGAGCCGCCCTGACGGCAGGGAGCTATTGCGTGCTGTTGGCAGCCGAAATGAAATCGGCGATTTCATCCGAGATGTGCGGTGTTAGCGGAACCGCCTTGGAATAACTCGCCATGTTGGCGGCCACATCCGCGGATTTCACCACCTTGAAAAAATGATTGGCATCCGGCAACAGCGCAAGCTTCGCCGCGGGCGCCGCCTCTTTCAGCCGCTTTGCATCGGCAACGCTGACCTGCAGATCCCGCTCGCCGTGCAGGATGAGTACAGGCTTGTGGAAGTCTGCGATCAGCCGGGCAGGGTCGTAGGAAAACATGCTGATCAAAAAACCCTGAACGGGTGGGGCAAAAAGCTGCTGCAGCGAGGGATGCAGGGAATTGACGTTGGGGTGGCGGCCGGCTTCGAGCGCTTTGATCGTTGACGAGGCTTGCTGGAGCATCAGCCCCTTGCCCAGGCCGAGCTGGAGTTGCTCCCGCAGGACATCCCCGACCGGCCGGCCCGGCGCGGCCAGCAAAATCAGGCCGCATAAGCCGTCGGGGTTCTGGCTCGATGCGAGCGCGACGAGGCCGCCCTCGCTATGGCCTGCCACCCATACGCAAGGGACACCCGTCTGTTCGCGGATGACCTTCACCCATGCGTGAACGTCGCTGGCATAGTCATTTATTGTTACTGCGTTGGCATCGGCGACGGCGCGCGAACTGCCAAACATGCCGCGTTTGTCGACCCGGACGGTCGTAATGCCCTTGCGGGCAAGGCCTTCGGCAAGAAGCTTGTAAGGAGAGCCTTTCACACCGAGCCGATTGTTGCCGTCGCGGTCCGTGGGGCCCGAGCCGGGAATGATCAGAACAGAAGCGGTGCTTGTTTCCGGGCGGAGCATGGCTCCGCTAAGAGCGCCAGCATGGAGATGCGCTTCAGTAGCAACGGGCGCAGCCTGTGCGGTAATTGCATAGAAAAATACAAATAAAGCTGTTATACGCATTACTCTGTTCTTCGTTTGTTGTTGCAACCGAAGTTGTTGCTGGCCCGCTAATGTGCCTTTTCGATGGCAATACCGGTGTGACTCTGCCAATGAGCGCGGATGCATTTCGCCGCGGGCCGGTAAGACCTCGGCAGGACAAGAACTTGGAACTCGCCTTTGATTCCATCAAAAGCGGATAGGTTCTATTCGCCTATAACAGGGAAGAATGCGTGATCGCGGTAGGCGCGGCGGATATGAGGGAAAAAGCGCTTGTGGCCGGGACGCCAAACATCGACCTCGCTGACATCGGTGATCCAGCGAAAGGATGAGTGCTCGTGGCTGACAACCACTTTGGCATCGTTTGGCACCGTTTGCGCTCCGACGCAGATGTTGATTTGGCTAACGGAGCCTGGGTACTTGAGCGCGGTCCGGTGGCCCAGCGCAATGGTGCCCAAGGGGACGATCTCAAGTCCGGTTTCTTCGCGCGTTTCGCGTCGCGCGGTGTCGAAAGGAGAACTCACCGACGTCCATCCAGCCGCCGGGGAGGCACCACTTGCCATTGGGCAGCTGCAGCAGCAGGATTTCTCCCTTGTGATTGGGAATGGCGATGTCGACGCCGACCTTGGGTGTGATGGAGCCATGTTCCCTGAGGAAGACCTGGCGGATTGTTTCGGCATCCAGGCCCGTTATCGCAGCGTATTCCTCGCTGGCCATGCCGAGCAGTTTTCGATAACGCGCGCGGTCGTACTCATTCTCGGCGTAGGAAAGCCCCTCCTGGGCGGTGGCCCGCAAAGCGTCAAGCATCATTTCCAGGCTGAGCCTTGCATGCACGGCAGGTCTTTGAGCATCCATTTCGGACATCTCCTCAGTCAAACACGCTGTATCCGATTCAATTGCCCTGTGAGATGCTAACATCCGCCTACGGATTGGAGCAACAAGCCAGCCGGCAGGCACAATTGGACCGGACGCCCATCGCGTCCCGCTACATCCTTTCGCACTTCTCGATAAGGGAGGGCAGTTCGCGCATATCGGAAAAAACAAGCTCGGCGCCGGCGGACATGAGGCGCTCTCCGTGGTCCTCATCGCAATGGCTGCCGCCAACAAACCCAAGCACGCGCATGCCTGCGGCGCGTCCGGCTTGAACCCCAGGAACGCCGTCTTCGATCACCAGGCAGTTCTCAGGAGAATGTCCCAGCTCTCTTGCCGCATGCAGAAAAAGGTCGGGAAATGGCTTTCCTCTCAGGACCATTTCGGAGGAGTAGATGTGGGGAGCAAACTGTTCGGAGAGTCCCACAATCCCGAGCAGATAATAGAGCAAATCGACGCCGGTCCCCGAGGCGAGGCAACGGGGTGTGGCGTCGATCGCTGTCAGAACTTCGCGGATTCCGGCGACCGGCTTGAGCCGCTCTGCAAAAACGTCCCTTTTTCGCCGCTCGATCCGGAGGGCGATATCGGGCGGAATGGCGCGTCCGGTTTCCTCTGCAAGGATGCGATGCACCTCGGCGTCGCCCACGCCCGAAAAACGCATCGCGAGTTCTTTCGGTGATAGGGTGATGCCAATGGTCCGGTAGGCTTCGGATTTAACCTCCGTATGCAAATGCATGGAGTCGACGACAACGCCGTCGCAATCGAAAATCAGCAGCATGATGATCATACTCAGTGAAGAGGGACGAGATAGGTGAATTGGACGCGCCATCTGGATGCCAGCACCAAACGACGGTCGTCTGACGTTGGGCGCAAGACGACTCCGGCAAGAGGCGGCGACGTGGAAGTTCCGGTGAAGCCGGTCATGGAGGGCGGACCGTACTCGGATTGTTTCCTGGCGTCGAGAACTTGAGTGCGTCCCGAAAAGTGCGAAGCGGCTTTCCGATAAAGACGCACGATAAAACAAAACCTTAGAGCCTGTCCTTTTGATTCCATCGCGGATAGGCTCCGGCGCGCCAGCCGCCCACCCCGAAAGGCGCGCGGCCTGCGCGCGCTCATTCCTGTTTTGAGGTTACGGCATGAACGTCCTGACAGCAGTTCCCAGCGCAGTGTTGGCGCTGCTCGCACTCATGGCTTTCTCGATGCTGAAATCGGTCGAAGTCGACGCTGCTCTGGCAAATATCGGTCGTCGCCAAGGAATACGGCCATTACGCCGCCCTCGTCACCGTGGTGGTGGTTGGCGTGCTGCTTTCAACGGTGCCGCCCTTTTGGTGGGCGCGCGCTCTTGTTCTTGTCCTGGGGATCCCGTTGACCGGCGCGTTTGCCTGGCCTCTGTTGTCGGCCCTTCGGCTGCAGCATCGGATCCATGCTTGCGCGAACGGTGAATTCCCGGCCGATCTCGCCATCAACTTTCGCACGCTTTTCGCCGGAATCGACCTCAAGCCAGTCCCGTATCAGCGCCTCGAATACCGCCGTGCCGGCGATCACCCCCTGACCCTCGACTATTACCCGGCTCAAGACGCCTGTAGCGCCCCTTGGGTTCTCGTCATTCACGGGGGCGGCTGGGAAAGGGGCGATTCCACGCCAGCTTGCCGAACTGAACTCAGTGCTCGCGAGCTGGGGGTTCGCGGTATTTGCCATCAACTACCGACTGGCCCCCCAGTACAAATGGCCGGCGCCGCTGGACGATGCGCGAGCAGCCGTCGAATTCATACGAACCCGCGCGGCTGAGTTTGGAGTTTCGCCCGCCCGATGGGCCGTCCTCGGAAGGTCGGCCGGCGGACAAATCGCAGGCGTGTTGGCGTACACAGTGACGGAAAACACGCCGCGAGGGTTAGTCTCCCTTTATGCCCCGAGCGACCTGTTTCTGGCTTGGAAGTCTTCGAAGCCCGGAGCGATCCTCGAGCCGCTCACGCTTCTTAGAAATTATCTCGGCGGCAGCCCGTACGAGGTTCCCCGGCAATATCAGACCGGCTCGCCGCTTCTTCTCGCGACTTCCGCATCTTGCCCGACGCTCCTCGTTCATGGACGGGAAGACAAGCTTGTCTGGTGCCGTCAGAGCGAACGCCTCGACGCCCGATTGCGGAACCTCAAGGTTCCGGTCACTTCCTTGAGCCTTCCCTGGGCCACGCATGGTTTTGACTTCAACCTCGCCGGGCCCGGCGGCCAGCTTTTTACGCAGACGCTGCGGCGTTTCCTCACGCAGGTTCTCGAACAATGACCTGAAGGCCGGTCGCTTTTTGTGGCGTGGGCCCGACCACGAAAGCAGGCTTCACTATGTTCAAGGTCAGCGCCGACGGCCTTCATCGTCGAAAAAACGCCCCTTGCGGTAACCGAACCTCGAGGCGATGATTTTTGCAACCATCAGCATGACCGGCTGATACCTCAAAAGCCCGCCTGAACCGCTCACGGTGCGGATTTCGGCACCAACGCCGCCGCGACCGTTTCGGGTGTCTCGGCAACCGCATTGAACAGCATGCGTTCCCGAATCCCGGCATCCTTGGTGAGGAGATCGGTCAGGACCAGGCCGGGCTCAGTTCGTGCACGCCGATGGCGCCGACCCCTGCCTTTTTGAGTTCGGCGTCGAGGAAGCCGGTCGAAAGCGCCACCGCCCGTTTCGAGGCGCGGTGAGACACCGCCGTTGGAGACGATCGCACACCCGAAGCCGAAAACCCCATATTGAAGATGTGGAACGCAGGTTGCGTCCCTTCGAACGGCTGACGCAGCATCGCTCGCACAACCTCGGCACAGAGCATGATTGTCCCGCAAAGGTTTGTCCGGCAGGTTTCGTCGATGTCGTCCGGCGACAGTTCCCAGAGCGGGCGTTTGAGGCGGCCCGCCGTTCCGGCGTTATTGATCCAACGGTCGATAATCGCCAGTTTCGAGACGGCATAAGACACGAACGCTTGAGCCTCGGCAGGCGCGGATACATCGCAGGCCATGCCATACAACGCGCCTCCGGGCGCCTCAATTCGAAGCTGTTCAAGGGCTGCTTCGAGACGGTCATGGTCACGTCCGCAGATGACCACACGGTCTCCCGCGAGCAGAAACATCCTTGCCATCGCCAGGCCAAGCCCCGCGGATCCCCCGGTCACCACCACGCCCAAAGGGCGTGTCACAACATCCTCTCTCATGCCGTTTCTCATCGTGAGAACATCAACAGATCCGCCGCTTTCGGAGAATGGCCTACTTCCGCCGAAGCCGCTGGTCCCCCAATAACCGAAGGAGTTATCGCAAGCGCTCTTTTCGAACAGTACCGGGGAAATCCCTGAGAACATCCCGGCATGTTTGCTTCTTTCCTTTTTTCTTGACGCTTTTGTCAAAGGCAATCATGCCTTTCCTGACCAAGTCTTCAACCTCATCGTCCGACAGCGGTTCTGTGCAACGCTTTAGAGTGTCCCCCATCTCCTGAGTGCTGTCTGCTCGATATTTGCACTCGGTCTGTGCGCTCCTTAGGAAGCCGTGCAATTGGATTTGCGCATCGCAAAATGAGGGTTGTGCATGCGCAAAACCAACAAAACACGTGGCTATAATCACGCCCATAGCCAAACTGCACAGTTTATTTAAGTGAGTGAAAGTTGCGCTTATCATCGTTGCGAGACGAGACCTCAATGTGAGTCTGGAAACACATTCCAGCGACCCGAAATCCAGGCGTGGTGTGCATCAGAGGATTCGGCTTGCGGGAGAGTGCCGCCAACAAGAAAGGCGTTCTCTCAGGGGAGGGAGAACCAGCTCACGCCCGTGCGATCCGCGCTTTGGGAAGCGTCGCCTGTGGAACTTAATCCAAGGTGGGGGCACTGGCTCTCGCCTACGCGGCCGCTCGGCCAACGAGGGGTTGGGGCAAGACCAGTCTGGCAGAACTGAAGCTTGGCGTCTCGAAGGTGGACAAGCCAACTTTGCCCGAGATAGATCGATAAACGAAAGACATGCCACCGAGGGGGGTTAAGGCGATGGACGACCTTGCTGGTTCGATAGCGGGCAGGCGGCGGCCGGCAGGAATGCCCTGGCTCGTGCGCGGCGACATCGACGGCCTTTTCGGGCTTGCGATCGACAATCTCGTCCAGCTCCTCGTGATCGTTGCGCTGTGCCGCGGGGTGCTCGGCTTCTCCGACAGTCTGATCTTGGGCACGATCCTGCCGGGTGTTGCCGTCTCGCTCGTGGTTGGTAATGTGTTCTACGCCTGGCAGGCAAAAGAGCTTTCGCGACGCACCGGGCGTAGCGACATCTGCGCGCTGCCGTATGGCATCAATACCGTCTCGCTGTTTGCGTTCATTTTCCTCGTCATGCTGCCGGCGCTCCTGGCGGCCAAGGCGCGCGGGCTTGGCGAGGAGGAGGCCACTTTAGCGGCCTGGCGCATGGGCCTTATCGCCTGTTTGGGCGCCGGCCTGATCGAAGTTCTGGCGGCGCCGGTGGCCGAGCGGCTGCGTCGCGCAACTCCACGAGCGGCATTGCTGTCGACGCTCGGCGGCATCGCGCTTGGCTTCATATCGTTTTCGTTCCTGTTCCGGACCTACGCGAGCCCGGTTGTTGGGTTCACGACGCTCGGCGTCATACTGCTGGTCTATTTCGGCAAGGTCCGGTTCAGGGGCGGCTTGCCGGGCGGTTTCGTCGCCGTGATGCTGGGTGTCGTGCTGTCGTTTGCGATGGGCCTTATTCCGCCCACCCCGCCGGCTACACACACGCTGGGCCTGCATTTTCCCGCGCCAGTGCTAGGCGACATCCTCGCCGCGCTCAGCTGGCACGATGTCCTGACCTACCTCTCCGTGATCGTGCCGATGGGCATTTTCAATGTGCTGGGCTCCCTGCAAAACATTGAGTCCGCCGCTGCTGCCGGCGATCCGTTCCCCACGGCGACATCGCTGGCCATGAACGGCGTTGGCACCATTGCGGCAGCTCTCTTCGGGTCGTGCTTTCCCACCACGCTCTACATCGGTCATCCGGGCTGGAAGGCGCTTGGCGCGCGCGCCGGCTATTCCATCTTGAACGCGGCGCTGTTCACCGTGCTGTGCCTGACAGGCTCGCTTGCCTTCGTCGCGTGGCTGGTCCCGATCGAGGCTGGAATGGCGATTGTGCTGTGGATCGGCATCATGATGGCCGCCCAATCCTTTGAAGCGACACCGCGTCATCACGCGCCGGCCGTGGTCATGGGCTTGCTGCCGGGTCTCGGTGCATGGGGTGTGCTGATGGCCAAGGATGGCCTTCGCGCGGGCCACGCGACATTCTCGCCGGAGCTCGTGGCGAAAATGACCGCGAGCGGCAACTTCATCGGCGGCGGCTTTGCGCTGGAACAGGGCTTCATCTTCACGGCCATGATCCTCTCGGCAGTCACGGTGCATCTGATCGAGAAGCGCTTCGCAAGCGCCGCCCTCTGGTGCCTTGCCGCCGCGGCGCTGTCTGGAGTGGGCCTGATGCACAGCTATGTCTTTACCCCCGCCGACACGATCGGCAGTTTCGGCGTTCCCGCTTGGCAATACGCAGCAGGGTACACGGCGATGGCAGCGGTTTTCCTGGGAGCCCGATGGCTGGTCGTTGAAGCCACGGACTGAAGCGCGGCCCGCGTAAGTCGAGCCTTTGCATGTCAGTCCGCGCGATCATCGGCTTTTCCGACCTGCTGCTGCGCCGGTTCCGCGCCTCGCGGAAGCCCGGACGTGCACCACACAATGAATGCTGAAGGCTCTGCCGGTCCAGTACCACCGCAACAAGGCGGCGCTGAACCACTTCGTGTCCGTCAACCAGGAGACCGAGTGTCGCGATACGTTGGCAGGTCGCGGCACCGGCTTGGGCGACAAGCTAGACCACGCACCCCAAGCTGGTGGAGAGGGAGTCCCGGCCGGCCCTCGCAGCGGCGTCCTCTCCCAAAGGGAGAAGGGCAGGGAGGGGCCGTGCCGTCGGGAAAGCGCTTTTGACCGCCGGCTCCTATCTCCCAAGGCGCAGGCCGCACCATCATGGTAAACCGTTCCTTGCCGCGCCGATTATGCGTTAACCCGGGTTGGTTAACAGCGGCGATTTCCGGCCCGGATCTGCGCATAAAACGCTCCAAAATGCGAAAAAGAGCGAAAAAACGGACTCGCAAAAGTCCGTTAAATATATTCCGGCCGCGCAAATTAACCATGATCGCGCCATTTGCGGCCTCGGCGGTGCAAGCGTTATCCTGTATTTTCCATTTATTATCAACGGCTTGATGCTATTAACCTCTCGGGAAGGCGCTTTTTCCTACAATCCGGTCGCTCACTGCAAACGCAAGCTGACCCGAAGGTTCGACCAGGATGCCCATTTCGCAAACGAGCATACAAAAAGCCGGTTGGCCTGCAAGCCGGGTTCTGTGTAGCTTGAAGATATTGAGGCTTATCCTCAGCGGAGTTTTCCGGACGCGCCAACGGATCGCCCCGGCACTTAAACTTGATGGAAAGTCCCCAAGCAGGTGGTGTTCGAGGCAATGGTATGAATGAACTCCTCTTCATCGCCGCTGCCGGGATGCTGGGCGGCGCCATGAATGCGTTCGCTGGCGGTGGCTCTTTTGTTACCCTGCCGGCACTGGTCGCGGTTGGTGTGCCGTCTCTCAACGCCAACGCGACGAATACAGTTGCCCTCGTGCCGAGCGCGCTCGCATCAGCTTTTGCATATCGCCACGATTTTGAGGGGTTCGACGGAGTCAAGCTGTCGGCAATGGCGCTCGTAAGCGTTATCGGCGGCGCTATCGGTGCTGTTCTGCTGCTGTACACCTCACAGAGTGTGTTCGATAAGATTTTTCCGTTCTTGCTGCTGTTCGGCGTGCTGGTATTCGCCTTTGGCCGCAAACTCGGTGAAGAACTGCGCAAGAGGATGACCGTCCATCCCCGCACCTTGCCAGCGGTGCAATTTGCTCTGGGCATTTACGGTGGCTATTTCGGCGGGGGTGTCGGCGTGATGATGCTGGCGGCCTGGAGCGTTTTGACGGCGGCATCGATCAATACGATGCAGGCCACGCGCAATTTGTTGAATGCCTCGATGAACGCCACGGCCTCGCTTCTGTTCATCCTCGGCGGGCTCATCTATTGGAATCAGATGGCCGTGCTTTTAATCTCGTCGACGATCGGCGGCTATCTCGCTAGCCATTTCGGCCGTAAGCTCAACCCTGCTCACGCGCGGATAGCGATTTCCTGCATCAATGCGGGAATTGTCATGGTGGTTTTCTGGCGCCGATTCGGATGAACTGGCGATACACGCTGCTCGCACCGATTGTCTCCGCAATTCGTGGCCCCGCGTAGGATTACTTTCGTTGAATTTGGCTTTCGGCTTCGGCGTCGAAGGGGAGGGATCACTGATCGCGCCCCCACCGAATCGGAGATGCCCGGCGCGCCATGCTTTTGCCAGCAATTGATGCGGGATGGGTTTCTCGTGCGGTTGTCAAACTGCGGGTGATCAGGATGAAGCACGTTGCCGTGTTGGCTTTCATGCTGGCGGCTGGACCGGCCTTTGGTCAGTCGCTTCCAAACTTCTCTATTGAAAAACACTGCGAATCCGCCGGCGGAGGCTACGACTATTGCGTTCAGAGGACGCAGGAGATTTACGGACGCCTTCAGGAGCGGTGGAAGTCCATCCCGCCGGAGGTTCGCGGGCGCTGCCTGAAATCGCTGAAAACCTCAAGCAAGCCCGATAGCTATTTTCAGCTGGAAGGGTGCGTGCTCGGATCGGCTATGCCCCCGCCCGTATCTGAGTACACTCCACCGCCGTGGGGCCCCTATTACCGGTATTAGCCGAAGCCAAAGGTGCTATTAGCTAAGGAAGGCAAGTTGCCGGGGACCAACATCGAGCATCATATTTTGGGAAACGCAAGACCGCACTTCTGCCCTGCTACGGGAAGCCCGGTGCAGGCGAGAATATTCTCCTTTTCGGCAGGGGCCTTCGCTTGTAATTGCGCATTGGCCGGGGCCTGGAGCTGTTCACTCGCGCAGCCGCATAGTACGAGTATAGAAAACAGAACTGAAGCACAAACACGGACCATGATTACCTCCGTGCGATATCGCTAGATTTGTTAGCTCTTTATTGGGCACTTTTGATTCGCTCAACTGAAACTTTGTAACCAACCGTCACCTTAATAGGGGTTGTTCGGCGGCGAATCCCAGCGCGCCGTGACCGGTGCGCCAACTTCTTCTCAAACATGTGCATCGCGTGAGATTCAGTTATTGATCCGGCCCTATGAAGTCTCTATTCGGCATGCTTCACTCGTGAGTTTTTCGCGCACTGCGGCGCAACGGCCATCAAGACATTCACGGGCCGGGTCTATATAATGACATCTGGCGGGCGCGATGCGCGGTCATTGCTTCGAATTTGTCTCAAGAGTTGCCTTTCAAGCTAGCGGCCGATCGGGCTGAACAGCAAATCCGGCATAAATTGCAACATACCGTCCAAGCCCCCTAAAGGCTCGATTGCATAAAAAAGGCGCTTGGGCCGCGTCTTGCGGGTTTTGTCATTGATCTTCGTAACAATCCTAGCCGCTGCTGTCGCGGTTGCCGGCACTCTTCTTGGTTGCGGCAAGCCACTGGCATCGAGCCCGACCATGTTATCGAACCGGACCTTCCCGCCAGCGCATATCAAGGAAAACCGCGCCGGACAGTAAACATTGGCGAGGTCGCGCGAGTTTGGTCAGGAATGATGTCAGCGCCTGTATTGGATCCCCAACCAAGCACGATTGTTTACAATTGAATATTTCTGTTCGTGACTCCTTTTCGCTAGTCTCCGTGCAACCCTCACGATCGGCATAATAGCGTTCGTCCAACAATTTCCCCGATGCCGAGACGGGGTTGCCCATGAAAAGAACCGGAGACACGTCATGGTAAAGCACGGGATCGCGGCCTTTTTGGCCATTCCATTGCTGTGTTCGTCGCTTGCCTTTGCCCAAAGTGCGATGGAGTACGAGGGCAAAGACGCAGGCGCATGGCATCAGCATTTTTGCACCGAGCGTTACGCGAGGAAAGCGGCTCACCTCGCCTATCTTGAAGCCAAACTGAACCTGACCGACCAGCAAAAGCCAGCCTGGGCCAAGTGGCGTCAGGCCAAGATCGATGCTGCAGAAAAGCGGCGGACGGCCTGCCTCGAGCGGGATTGGAGCAGGGATGAGCACGAGACAACCGTCGATCGCGAGGCCCGGATCGAGAAATGGCTCAGCACACGTTTGCAAGAGCTTCAAGCGTCCCGCCCGGCGCTGCAGGCTCTTTACGACGCTTTGAGCCCCGAGCAAAAGGTCGTTTTCGACCAAGCCTCAAGATGGCGTGGCCACCACCGCGGAGGCGAAGGCCCGAATTGGGGAATGCATGGCATTCACCATGAAGGCCACGAAACACCGGCCCAGGAGTAACGGTCGAGACGCGCTCATTTGAAGGCGCCGGCGGACGAACCGATCCCTCCCGTTGACGCTTTCGAGCGCCGGTGATCTCACTGGTCATCGGTGAGCGAGCCGAAGACGTGCATAGGACAGTTCCGGTGAAGTCGTTCCAACCAATCCGTGGGGGCTATATCAGGTCCATGGCAATGTCTGGGAATGGGTATACGATGCAACTCCCCAGGATGGCTCGGCAAGGATCGCTGAAGCTTGCTATCGGCAAGTCCTTCGGGGTGGGTCTTGGGGAAGCGATCCACAGGCGCTGCGCTCAGCTTCAGTACGAGCTATTTCCCGGTCTTGAGGGACGCTTACACGGGTTCCGTGTCGCCAGGACCTCGTTACGACGGCTTACAATTTCTTATTCCAAAATCAGCATCCGAACATGACAGTGCGTTCCAGCATTCTGGGATCGATAATCGCGGGTTCCACCGCCGTTGGCTTTGCCAACGCGAATGAGAGCAATCAGAACGACAACCGCTGGACCGGCTTCTACATCGGAGCAAATGCTGGTTTGGCCCGATCTGACAGCAAAGACGCTATGACTTTCGGCGCGCAGGAGGGGTCCGTCAGCGGATCCCAAAATGGTGGCAGCAATGCATTTTTAAACGATCTCACCGGCTATGACGTGCAGCACAGGTCTTTGAGGATGTGCATGACGAGAGGGGGGATTGAATGAGATCACGCCCCGAATGACAGTGGGATCGTAGAGCCTTGCGTGACCGAGCGATGGCAGGCGACGAGCCTCACACGAGGATTCGCAGCAGCACCTTTTTTGAAGAGGGATCGCGTTTCCGGCAGCGAGACGGCCACGCTCGGCATTCAGTGAGTGGCGCAGACCGTTGGGGGGATGAGTTCGCCCGGAAGTACAGCGCCCGAGATGGGTTCGCATGTCTCGCCGGGGGACGTCGCGCGCCGTCTGACAAGCATCTCATCAAATGCCTGCTTGATATCCCGCACAAACGGGATCTTGTAAGGAAACCTCTCATTATTTTGGTGGACCAGCATCGACGCGTTGACTTCGAAAACAACGACATTGCCGCTTCGGTCCAGCCCGCAATCGATGCCGAAATAATCGAGGTCCACGGTTGATTTGATCGTGCGCAGCACGTTGTACTGGCTCGCATTAAGAACCGCTTGCGGATCTTCCAAAAACGCCCGCTCCTCGTCTCGCATCCAGGCTTGGTTGATCATATCGGTCGTGGCGTGGTGGACTTTCCAATCCTGGCCGATAGCCAGGTGGTATGGCAGGATTTTATCGTCGACGAAAATAAAGCGATATTTCCGGAAATAGCCGTCCGGCGATGCGTAATCGATATATTCGATGAAATAACAATCGGCTCCGCGGTGGCGTTCGATGAAGGCGGAGAGGGCAAGCCGATCGTGGATTTTCTCAAAGGCATCGCCGCCATGCGTGCCGGCTGGCCGCGCGAGAAGCGGAAAAGACATCTCTATCGCGGATTGTGGCGCCTCCGGCGGCGTTTCAGCGCTTGCGGCGTATCGGACTGTGTGCGGCGTCCGGCAGCCCTCAATTGATTGCAGCCGCGCGGCGACGATATCGCGCGCGGTTTGCTGAACCTTGCGGGGATGATTGATGACCGGCAGATCGATGTCGTCGACGAGATCCGCCGCCAAAGCAAGCAGTTCGCTGGCTTGGTCCGCGTCCGATATGAGATTGAACAGGATCTGCCCGCTTTGCCGCAAGAGCCCGGCGTCATAAGAAACATCGGGCACCAGCGGCAAAAGCAGGGTCTCATAGGCGGATTGAGCCGCGATATAGGTGATCGGCGTATTACCCGCCGTCGGCGCGCAGAGCAGCAGGACCGAAAAAGCGGGTGGCGATTGTCGCGCAGGCTGTTTGAACAAAGGCTGGATCTGCACTGCACGGGCATAATCGGCCTTGGCCGCGTCGAGATCTCCCATCGCTTCTTCAACGCCGCCAATCCAAAAAAGGCTATCCGAATCAAGCGGATTGAGCGCGGCGGCTTGCCGGAAAAATCCGAGCGCCGTTTCGAACTCTTCGGCTAAAGCATGAAGTTTGCCGAGTTGATTATAGACGAAGCCATTGTTGGGCTGCTCGGCTGCAAGCTCGAGCAAAAGATCTTTGCATTCGCCAAAGCGGTGCGCAGAGCGCAGTGTAAGCGCAAAATTCACGCGCGCCGCCCAATGGCGCGGATCGACGTACAGCGCCGCGCGATAAAGTGTGGCAGCCTCATCAAAGCGCATCATTTTCAAAAAGATCGTCGCGAGATCACAAAGCCTGCCTGTAGACCAGGGCTCCAAATTGAGCGCGGCCTCATAGTGGACCGCGGCTTCGGCCAGATTGCCTTGGGCCGCAAAAGCCTCACCGAGCGCAGTATGAAACTGCCACTGAGCCGGATCGCCGGGTGTGGCTGCCACGGGCATCGCCATCAGAACCCACCAAGTGGCAGGTTTTGAATGCTCGACAGCAGGCTTGTACTAATGCCCATACTGCTGTCCGACGACAAAAGAAGCACATTTGTCGTGTCTGACGTTGGATTGTTTGCGTCGTTCATTGCGCAGTATTTTTCGATGAACTGCTGCAATTTTTGCGGATTTTTGAAATCCGCTATATTTATGGCGTTCGATAAGAGATTGGCCTGTGTATCGATATCTTCAGCAGATATGTATTGTGAAAGACCGAGCGCGGTCTGTACGACACTTAGCAAATCTTTGTCAGCTAAGATATTATAGACACTCGTTATGTCTGGAGCGTTCTGCTTAAAATACAACGCCAACTTCAAAGCGGGATTTTGTTGGCCTTCATTTGTATCGAGCGTCTGGTTGACATATTTGTTCACAACGTCGGTCGTCGCCGCTGCCATTGTGGTCGTGCTGGCGCCATTCGTCACGAAATTAAATGCTTTTGCGAAAGCGAGAATATTCGGATTGTTGAGGGTGTAGGCGAGATTGCTATTGCTTCCAGTACCCTGTTCAAGGACCTTCAGCATGAGCCCCTTCCCATAACTCACCATATCCCCAAGTCCAAAGGCCGTCATCGCATAAGAAAACAAGCGAAAATTGTTCACGAGATCTGCTGGCATTTTTCACGTTACCGATATTGGCGTCGTAGTAGGCGGTCGCCAGTTTAACACTCGGCTGAGCTTGCGTAATTTTCTGCCACGTGCTCATATTATTCGACACCATCAAATAGGAACTTAGCGTCGATGTCATTGATTTATCCTTCAATGAACTTATGGAAAACTTGGCGCCAACCTACGTATCACGTCCGACGCATGTTTTGGGCCTAGCTCGTGGACGAGGTTTGGCGATCGGTGTACAGAGCGTTGACCAGAGCTGACGCATCACCCGTGCTGGAATTGCTGCTCGTCTGATCCCCCGTGGTGGAGGATCCTGAACTAGCAGTGCTGGCGGTTTCGCCGCCTCCGCCGTGGTGATGATGATGGTGAACCTGTGACGTTTGGCTTCCATCGCTGCCACTTTGGCCGGCCAAACGAGAATCTTGCTGCAAAGACGCAAGCGCTTTCTGCGCGCCGGTGATGTCGCCGGATTGAACAGCGCTCGACAAGGCGGAGAAGTCCATCTTGATCTGTACGCCAAGTCCAGAGCCGCCTTGCGAGGTTTGTCCGCTTGATCCACCGGTGGCGTGCGGTGTTTCAGCGATGGCCTGAAAGGCGTTTAGAGCTTGCTGCGCTTGCGGGAGGTCGCCGGAACTGACCGCGCTTGCAAGAGTTTGAAAGTCTTGCCGCCGCTGCGCGTAGACGCTTGCCAAGCTTGTGCCCGAAACCCCGGACAGAGACATTGTGATCCTCATGAGGCTGCTAAAACAAGCGTAGGCTTACCTGATTGACCTTGCGTTAAGTTCGTCAAGCACAAATGTCAGGAATCCTTGTTTGCACTATTCAGTTACGGAAGCGTTGCCTGGCCAAACCAGACGTCATCGGCGCCCGAGCGAGCAGCGGTCTCCTCATCATGCCGCCTCATCGTCCGGAGGCGCTCCGCTATCCCTGCCGGAATCCTCGGCCAGGAACGCATAGGCGAGGCTGCTGTAAACCGCCGCGGGGGCGAGCCGCAAGGCCTGCCACCAGCCCTCGAAAGGCACAAGCGCCTCGATGGCCCAAGCGGCGGCGAGGAGAAGGCCGGCGAGCAAGCCGAAAATGATGGCCTGATGCCCACCCTCTTCTTTCTCTCTTTCCAGAAGCCAGGATGCCGCCATGCAAGCGAGGCAGCTCCAGAGCCCAAGCTTTCGAAGCGGCGCAATGAACTCATGTCCCGCGCCAACGATGTTCCAATGCAGCAAGGCCGTCTCGGCCGTTAGCGGCAAAAAGATCAACGCGGCCGAAAGCACCGCGAGCACGAGCAACAGCCTTTCGAGCCCAGAGCTTTTCGCCGGTGGGCTCATTGTGTGTTCCGGCCTGTTTTCCTCGCCTGGCGCCGGCACAAAAGGCTCGTCTGTTGGGTCCATTCGGCTTCACCGTAAACGCAACACCAGCGAGCTCATTGCCGCCCCATGATGGCTGAGAGGTTCGATAGTTTGGCGACCTGACTGCGTCGCTCAGCTCATACTAGGCCAATCGGCTCCTTGACCATCTCGGCGTCGCCAGTGTCGGTGGAAATCGTCTCCCGAATCGGGTTCTGCGCACCCTTCGCTTTCCGCACGCTATCCGTTATCGCATTGCCAAAACCGGGTGTCTGTTGCGAGAGGCCAAGTTTCATGCCATGCCTCGAGATCTCTGTGATAGCGGCTTCTAAGGTCGCTCCCCGCCGGCGAGGGATCAGCGGCATGCTGCCGGACAGCAATTTCGTAATACACCTCCAGATTGTTCAGGTCGGGTGTAGGGAGGCGGCCGCATTTGTAATCCTCCCACATGCCTCTATAAAGGTCTTCCAGCTTTTGGACGAGAAAAGGCGTGTTGAAGAGCAGGCATGACCCGCGCTCAGCGATGAGCTTCTGCTTGAGGTCGTCCAGTGCCTTGGGATTTCGTCCCAGTTCAATAGCCTTCGCGGCATAGGCACCAAGATCGTTGCAAATCATGTCGCCGATCCCCGCGGCACTGACTAAACTGGAGCAAACCCTCGACGCAAAACTCAGCCCGGGCACTGTCAGGACAGGCACCCCCATCCACAGGGCGTCTGCCGCTGTCGTGTGCGCACCATATGGAAAAGTATCCAGGAATAAGTCGGCGAGCGCGTAGCGCGCGAGGTGTGGCGGGTTTGACTTTTTTTGACCGAAAATAAGACGTTCTGGTGAGACGCCGGTCTGCGCCGCCAGATTTCGTAATCGGGACGAGACCTCCCCAGTACTCTCAAGAAGCCACAGGACGCTGTTCGGCACGGCCAACAAGATCGTCATCCAACTCGCGAACACTTCGGGAGTGATCTTTTGCGTGCCGTTAAGGCAACAATACACGACCACGTCGTAAGGCAAGTTTTCTTCTTCCCTTGTGGGGCGGTTGGCAACAAGCCGCTTTCTATCATTTGGCTGATAACATGGCAGCCGGAGAACTTTCTCGGAGTAGAAAATTTCATAATCCTTTGGAATTATATGTTCATCTGCGATTATATAATGATGATACGGGCTACCCATTGTCCCCGGGAAGCCGAACCAATTCACCGTGATGGGTGTTGGCCGCAAAGGAAAGAGATGGGCTCTTACATCTTTCGTATAGCCGTTGAGATCCACGAGGATATCAACTTTGTCCTCTTCAATTCTCTTTGCAGCTTCTTCATCGCTGAGACCGTTGATAACGGTCCACTTGTCGGCACTGTTTCTAATTCTAGTCTGTGTCAGATCTTGGCGATCGATCCCACAATAATAGACATAAATCTCGAATGATTGCCGGTCATGTTGCTCAAAAACATCGGTCATCGCAAAACCGACGGCATGTTCCCGCAGGTCCGAGGAGACGTATCCTATTCGCAGCTTGCTTCGCGGGTCGGTGTCGGCAAATCGCCACCGTCGGGGAGGCGTCTTCGGCACACCCACAAGGTTCTTGATATACACATACGCTCGTGCAAGTTGAAACATTGGATCGTCGATAAGGTTGGCGAGCGATAAGGGCGCGATCGCTGCCAAAAGTGACTTCGAAGGAATGTTATCCGAGCCTCCAACGGCAGGCCATTTGCATTGCCGTTGGCGTAGGGAAACAAAATGCTGTATCGCTTCCGGTTGTGTCGTGCTGATTTCAAGAGCCTGCTTCAACGCCTCTTCGGCAAGTGCATATTGTTCCTGGGCCTCCAAAACGCGGCCTATCTGGAGCAAAACCGTAAGCTTGCTTTTGACAAACTCGCTATTCACGGCCTTCAGCCGGTCCACGAGCGTAATCCAAGTGGTGACTGCGGTTTTTATTTCACCTCTGTCTTCAAGAACGCGGCCCAGGTTAATATAAGAAGAGGCAAAATCCGGGTTCAGCCGAATGCACTCTCTAAGAGCGTTCACAGCTCCGGCACGATCGTCCAACCCGGCGAGATACACGGCATAATTAAAATAGGCCGTATAAAGGAGGGGGTGGCCTTCGTTATACGAAATCCAGCATTTGTATAGCGACGCCGACCATTCGGGATCTACAACGTCATTATGTTTTTCCGCATTTGCAAGTAATTCGCCAACAGACCATGATCTTATAAGGTCTTGCAAATTCTGCGCTGCATAGAATTCTGGCCTGGCTCGTTCATTTCCAATTGCTGTCATCTTTCTCTCCCCATTCGAATGAGGTGCTCCTCGAACGACCGGATGGGCCGGTTTGCGCGCGTTTGGCGTGAACACCTTGATTTACGCATCAGGGTTTGGATGCTGGGCGCAGAAATTTGATAGGCTCATCGCGGTTCGGTAGAAATCAAGCAGACACTGCCGAACTTGTGCGGGTCTTGCATAGAAGAAGTCACACTCGTCACGCGCAAAGAGCTGGCCATGATCGCCGTGTCGGCGGGCGGCACTACAAAAGAAGAGAGGGCATTATGCCCTCTCTTTTTGCTAATATTCCGGCCTCTTTTTAATCATCAAGCGGAAAGTGACGATACGAGTATGCCAACCTCGGCGGGCGTCATTGCTTGAACCTGGGTTGTGTTGAAGAGGCCCAGCTGGGTTGTGCTGAGATTGGTGAAGCCGGTGGAAAGCCCGGCGATCTGGGTGGTGGACAGCTTGGTGACGTCGAGCATGTCGATGTTGGTGGTCGACATGGCGTTGAGCTGGGCGGTGGTGAGGCCCTGCACCTGCGTGGTGGTCAGGGCGCCGAACTCGGTGGTCGTCAGATTGCCGAGCGCGGTGTTGGTGAGCGAGCCGAGCTGCTTGGCCGTGAGCGCCGCGGCCTGGGTCGGGCTGATGGTGGCGAGATTGCCGATCTCGGTGGCGGTGAGGGCCGCGACCTGGGTGTTGGTGAAGAGGCCCTGCTGGGTCGTGCTGAGATTGGTGAAGCCGGTGGTGAGCCCGGCGATCTGGGTGGTGGACAGCTTGGTGACGTCGAGCATGTCGATGTTGGTGGTCGACATGGCGTTGAGCTGGGCGGTGGTGAGGCCCTGCACCTGTGTGGTGGTCAGGGCGCCGAACTCGGTGGTCGTCAGATTGCCGAGCGCGGTGTTGGTGAGCGAGCCGAGCTGCTTGGCCGTGAGCGCCGCGGCCTGGGTCGGGCTGATGGTGGCGAGATTGCCGATCTCGGTGGCGGTGAGGGCCGCGACCTGGGTGTTGGTGAAGAGGCCCTGCTGGGTCGTGCTGAGATTGGTGAAGCCGGTGGTGAGCCCGGCGATCTGGGTGGTGGACAGCTTGGTGACGTCGAGCATGTCGATGTTGGTGGTCGACATGGCGTTGAGCTGGGCGGTGGTGAGGCCCTGCACCTGTGTGGTGGTCAGGGCGCCGAACTCGGTGGTCGTCAGATTGCCGAGCGCGGTGTTGGTGAGCGAGCCGAGCTGCTTGGCCGTGAGCGCCGCGGCCTGGGTCGGGCTGATGGTGGCGAGATTGCCGATCTCGGTGGCGGTGAGGGCCGCGACCTGGGTGTTGGTGAAGAGGCCCTGCTGGGTCGTGCTGAGATTGGTGAAGCCGGTGGAAAGCCCGGCGATCTGGGTGGTGGACAGCTTGGTGACGTCGAGCATGTCGATGTTGGTGGTCGACATGGCGTTGAGCTGGGCGGTGGTGAGGCCTTGCACCTGCGTGGTGGTCAGGGCGCCGAACTCGGTGGTCGTCAGATTGCCGAGCGCGGTGTTGGTGAGCGAGCCGAGCTGCTTGGCCGTGAGCGCCGCGGCCTGGGTCGGGCTGATGGTGGCGAGATTGCCGATCTCGGTGGCGGTGAGGGCCGCGACCTGGGTGTTGGTGAAGAGGCCCTGCTGGGTTGTGCTGAGATTGGTGAAGCCGGTGGAAAGCCCGGCGATCTGGGTGGTGGACAGCTTGGTGACGTCGAGCATGTCGATGTTGGTGGTCGACATGGCGTTGAGCTGGGCGGTGGTGAGGCCTTGCACCTGCGTGGTGGTCAGGGCGCCGAACTCGGTGGTCGTCAGATTGCCGAGCGCGGTG
Source organism: uncultured Alphaproteobacteria bacterium (assembly GCA_963772105.1). GTDB lineage: Bacteria > Pseudomonadota > Alphaproteobacteria > Rhizobiales > Rhodomicrobiaceae > Rhodomicrobium. The sequence goes on along the minus strand of CAVYVV010000013.1, from coordinate 2,510 downwards.
TTGGTGAGCGAGCCGAGCTGCTTGGCCGTGAGCGCCGCGGCCTGGGTCGGGCTGATGGTGGCGAGATTGCCGATCTCGGTGGCGGTGAGGGCCGCGACCTGGGTGTTGGTGAAGAGGCCCTGCTGGGTTGTGCTGAGATTGGTGAAGCCGGTGGAAAGCCCGGCGATCTGGGTGGTGGACAGCTTGGTGACGTCGAGCATGTCGATGTTGGTGGTCGACATGGCGTTGAGCTGGGCGGTGGTGAGGCCCTGCACCTGCGTGGTGGTCAGGGCGCCGAACTCGGTGGTCGTCAGATTGCCGAGCGCGGTGTTGGTGAGCGAGCCGAGCTGCTTGGCCGTGAGCGCCGCGGCCTGGGTCGGGCTGATGGTGGCGAGATTGCCGATCTCGGTGGCGGTGAGGGCCGCGACCTGGGTGTTGGTGAAGAGGCCCTGCTGGGTCGTGCTGAGATTGGTGAAGCCGGTGGAAAGCCCGGCGATCTGGGTGGTGGACAGCTTGGTGACGTCGAGCATGTCGATGTTGGTGGTCGACATGGCGTTGAGCTGGGCGGTGGTGAGGCCCTGCACCTGCGTGGTGGTCAGGGCGCCGAACTCGGTGGTCGTCAGATTGCCGAGCGCGGTGTTGGTGAGCGAGCCGAGCTGCTTGGCCGTGAGCGCCGCGGCCTGGGTCGGGCTGATGGTGGCGAGATTGCCGATCTCGGTGGCGGTGAGGGCCGCGACCTGGGTGTTGGTGAAGAGGCCCTGCTGGGTTGTGCTGAGATTGGTGAAGCCGGTGGAAAGCCCGGCGATCTGGGTGGTGGACAGCTTGGTGACGTCGAGCATGTCGATGTTGGTGGTCGACATGGCGTTGAGCTGGGCGGTGGTGAGGCCCTGCACCTGCGTGGTGGTCAGGGCGCCGAACTCGGTGGTCGTCAGATTGCCGAGCGCGGTGTTGGTGAGCGAGCCGAGCTGCTTGGCCGTGAGCGCCGCGGCCTGGGTCGGGCTGATGGTGGCGAGATTGCCGATCTCGGTGGCGGTGAGGGCCGCGACCTGGGTGTTGGTGAAGAGGCCCTGCTGGGTCGTGCTGAGATTGGTGAAGCCGGTGGTGAGCCCGGCGATCTGGGTGGTGGACAGCTTGGTGACGTCGAGCATGTCGATGTTGGTGGTCGACATGGCGTTGAGCTGGGCGGTGGTGAGGCCCTGCACCTGCGTGGTGGTCAGGGCGCCGAACTCGGTGGTCGTCAGATTGCCGAGCGCGGTGTTGGTGAGCGAGCCGAGCTGCTTGGCCGTGAGCGCCGCGGCCTGGGTCGGGCTGATGGTGGCGAGATTGCCGATCTCGGTGGCGGTGAGGGCCGCGACCTGGGTGTTGGTGAAGAGGCCCTGCTGGGTCGTGCTGAGATTGGTGAAGCCGGTGGAAAGCCCGGCGATCTGGGTGGTGGACAGCTTGGTGACGTCGAGCATGTCGATGTTGGTGGTCGACATGGCGTTGAGCTGGGCGGTGGTGAGGCCCTGCACCTGTGTGGTGGTCAGGGCGCCGAACTCGGTGGTCGTCAGATTGCCGAGCGCGGTGTTGGTGAGCGAGCCGAGCTGCTTGGCCGTGAGCGCCGCGGCCTGGGTCGGGCTGATGGTGGCGAGATTGCCGATCTCGGTGGCGGTGAGGGCCGCGACCTGGGTGTTGGTGAAGAGGCCCTGCTGGGTCGTGCTGAGATTGGTGAAGCCGGTGGTGAGCCCGGCGATCTGGGTGGTGGACAGCTTGGTGACGTCGAGCATGTCGATGTTGGTGGTCGACATGGCGTTGAGCTGGGCGGTGGTGAGGCCCTGCACCTGTGTGGTGGTCAGGGCGCCGAACTCGGTGGTCGTCAGATTGCCGAGCGCGGTGTTGGTGAGCGAGCCGAGCTGCTTGGCCGTGAGCGCCGCGGCCTGGGTCGGGCTGATGGTGGCGAGATTGCCGATCTCGGTGGCGGTGAGGGCCGCGACCTGGGTGTTGGTGAAGAGGCCCTGCTGGGTCGTGCTGAGATTGGTGAAGCCGGTGGTGAGCCCGGCGATCTGGGTGGTGGACAGCTTGGTGACGTCGAGCATGTCGATGTTGGTGGTCGACATGGCGTTGAGCTGGGCGGTGGTGAGGCCTTGCACCTGTGTGGTGGTCAGGGCGCCGAACTCGGTGGTCGTCAGATTGCCGAGCGCGGTGTTGGTGAGCGAGCCGAGCTGCTTGGCCGTGAGCGCCGCGGCCTGGGTCGGGCTGATGGTGGCGAGATTGCCGATCTCGGTGGCGGTGAGGGCCGCGACCTGGGTGTTGGTGAAGAGGCCCTGCTGGGTCGTGCTGAGATTGGTGAAGCCGGTGGTGAGCCCGGCGATCTGGGTGGTGGACAGCTTGGTGACGTCGAGCATGTCGATGTTGGTGGTCGACATGGCGTTGAGCTGGGCGGTGGTGAGGCCCTGCACCTGTGTGGTGGTCAGGGCGCCGAACTCGGTGGTCGTCAGATTGCCGAGCGCGGTGTCGGTGAGCGAGCCGAGCTGCTTGGCCGTGAGCGCCGC
>CAVYVV010000012.1:0-54459 GCA_963772105.1 uncultured Alphaproteobacteria bacterium | reverse complement strand
GCTCGATGGTGCAGCCGACGTTCCCGTGGCGTGCGTATTCTGGGCCATTTTCCCTCCAGCGTTTCAGAGAGCCCCCGCATACAAGAACACCCTCGCCCAAGTTCTTGAATTTGACCATCGTCAAGACTGCCGCAATGCGCTCACGCTCGATGGCTCCTTCTGACGCTGGGCATTAGCAGTGCTTGCTAGAACCCCGGCTGGCAGAGCAGATAGGCCAACAAGGTCGGCGTCCGCTATACCTTTAATTGCGTCCTTTGGTTCAACATTCTCGAACGGCGGCTTCCGGCCTTCGACGGAAGAAGGGCTCAACCGAGTTCGTTGGGCAAGCTCGCAAGCCTGTCTAGAGCCTATCCGCTTTTGATGGAATCAAAAGCGGGCTCTAAGTTTTTGTTTTTCGTGTATCTTTATCGGAAAACCGCTTCGCACTTTTCCCGGATGCACTCTAGGATCCGAATGCGGTCTTCCTCCGAAAAGGCCAAAACAATCCCGCCCGTGTCCCGTTACGGACTTAGCTCCCGCGTGTCACCGTAGCGGCTGGAGACAAACGCCGCGTAAGCCCCAACGGTACGATAGCCGCAAGCTTGGTAATCACCCCCGGCGCAGCATCTTAGGTCTCGCCAGAGGTGCGTCCGGCGCTGTCGTTCCCCGCTCGCAGCGTGCCGATAAGCGTGGAAAGCTCGGGATCGCTCACTTTGCTGGCGGCAGCTTCGATATCGAACCAGGCTCGCCGCCGCTCGCGCTTTTCGGGCCAGCGCTTGCAGCGTTTGCTGACCTTGAGCAGAAAGACCTGAACCTCGATGAAAGCGCCATGACCGAGTTCACGCTTGATATAACGATAGGTGCCGATGGCGTCGCGCAGGATCTTGCCCTTAACGCCGGCTTCCTCTCTCGCCTCGCGGGCTGCCGCCTTGCAATCCTTGAGACGCTTCGACGTCCAACCTTTGGGGATGATCCAGCGGCCCGTGTCCCTGGAGGTGACGAGCATGATTTCGAGAGCGCCATCCTTGGCTAGACGGAGCGGCAACGCCGCCACCTGCCTCCGAGCTGCCATCCTATCCTCCCTTTTGTTCTTCCCCCCAACCACAAACGATACTGTAATTTTGCTGTAAGAGAAGCATTTCCTATGATCGGGTGTTCGATATGGCGGCCCTAAAATTAAAGTGAAGACCTTCCCTGTCGTTGGCGCATCATCCCGATCCTCGCCGCCACTCATAACCCATCTTGGATGGCGTCTCGATCTCGTGTCTCTTATTTCCAGACGTGGTCGGCAATGGTTGCAGCAACGAATGCAAGCACGGCACAGGCAGGAAAGGTCGCACCCCAGGCCAACATGATACGGCGTAAAACTCCCCAGCGTACGTCGGATACGCGTTTGCTCGCCCCAACGCCGACCACGGCGCTCGTGATCGTGTGCGTTGTCGACAGCGGAATGCCGTATGACGACGCGACATAGATCGTCGATGACGCCGCCATCGTCGCAGCGAAGCCCTGCCAGGAGGTCAGCCGCGTCATCTTTGAGCCAACCGTCTTGATAATGCGCCAGCCGCCGAAGCTGGTGCCGATGCCCATCGTAGAGGCGCAGACAAGCACGACCCACCAGGAAATGTGAAATTCGGGAATGGCGCCGCCAGCCAGGAGCGTCATCGCGAACACACCCATGAACTTCTGTCCGTCGTTGAGCCCATGATTGAAGGCCAGGAAGGCGGCTGAGGCCATCTGCGCCCGATCAAAGTTGCGCTTTGCGCGCGTCGGCTTTGCGTTGCCCGCAAGCGCGATGATGAGCCTGCCAAGTGCGAAGGCGCCTGCGAAACCCGCGAAGAGCGAGGCGACCAGACCGATGATGACTTTCTCCCAGCCAGCCCATTGCAGAGCTTGCCAGCCGCCGCCGGCAAAGCCGGCTCCGGCAAGACCGGCCAGAAGGGCGTGTGACTTGGAAACGGGAATGCCAAGCCGGGCGGCCAGCGAGCCCCATCCGATGATCGAGATCATCGTTGCGGCGATGGCTGGCACCGTCAGCGCTGATGGGGCCACGATGCCTTTGCCAACCGTGGCGGCGACTGCCGTTCCGGCCATCGCGCCAATCGTGTTCATCACCACCGCCATGACGATGGCTTGCCGGGCTGTCATCACGCCCGTCGAGACAACGGTCGCAATCGCGTTGGGCGCATCCGTCCACCCGTTGACAAACTCCGCAGCAAGTACAGCGAAGAGGGCGAACGCCAGACCAATCGTGAGCGCGTCCACCTCATGCCTCCTTACGGGCCAGCGATAGAATCTGGCGTGCGCAGTGATTGCCGTCGTCCGTTATCTGCTCCAGGAGGTGGAACAACTGGTGCCAGGCGATGAACCCGAGGACGTCCTTGCCGGGCCCTGCGAATTCGTCGACGAGCTTTCTCTCGTAGCCGGAAACGAGGTGATCCGCCTTGCTTTCGAGCTCGTCGACGATGTCGGCTTCCGCGCGCACCCGCGAGAGCGACAAACGCGGCTCCGCCAGCATCATGACGAGCTTATCGACATGAACGAGCATGTCGGCGATAAGCTTCACGAGTTCATCGGCCTCGGGGCTCAGCTGCGACAGGTAGGGTTTGTAGGCTTCGATGTGCAGCGCGACCTTTCGCATTCCGTCGATGACGTCATCGAGAACATCGGTGAGCCGCATGGCATCGGGAATGTCGAAGCGCATGATGAACGAGTTGTCGAGCAGCTCATGGACGTCGGCGACGATCCTGTCGGCCTGGTGCTCGAAGGCGATGATCCCCTGTACATCCTGCCCGTTGGTCTTGCGGAAGTGAGCGACACATTCCTGTGCGATATCGGCAAGACACTTGAGGAGAGCGGCGTACTGCTCGTTGCGCGATGGCCCGAACAGGTTTGCCAAGGCGCCTTGGATGGTCTTTTTCATTGCCGAACTCCAATCGATCAGGCCGCACGCCGTGCGCGTTTGAGACCACATTGGCCGCCTTCTGTCGACGCCAATTGTGACGGACGAACGCCTCCGCAAAGGAGGAGCGTTTAAAGATCGGAAGAGAGGCTCAACCGTATTCGCTGGTCAAGCCGCGGACGCCTGTCCAGAGCCTATCCGCTGTTGATGGAATCCGAAAGCGGGCCCCGGAGCGGAGAGCGCGAAATCGGAATCGGTTGCGACGCAATCCTGAGGCAAAGCCTTGTCATCCCGGAACGGCGCCTGCGTCGTAACCGGGATCGCAAAAGGCCCTCGATTTGTAACAACCCCGGATATGCGCCGAGGCGCATTCCGGGGCGACGATCATGGGGACGCCGCGCCCGATTAAGCGCACGATGCCCTAAGTTCTTTGTTTTATCGTGCGTCTTATCGGAAAACCGCTTCGCACTTTTCCGGACGCACTCTAGGGCGTGACCTGGCACTGGATGCCGCGCTGCTTGATCGCAGAGCAAAGGGCGAGCGCCGAACTCTTTGCCGGGTACGGGCCGGCCTGGATTTGGAAGCCGCCGTTCGCTCTCGGCGTCACGTCGAGTTCCCGATGGATGAGGATATCCGCAAGCTGGGCCTTGATGTTTTTGGCAGTGGCGTGGCCGGAAGCTTCGCTGTTTGCGGAGCCGAATACGATCAGAACGCCTCCAGGAGCGGAAGCCACGGACAAGGCCGAAGCCGGTTGTGCCGATGCCTGTGCCGCATCCGGGGCAGGCTTGGCACGCGCCACCTTCGCAGGCTTCGCTGGGGCCTGAGTGGGAGCTTTCTGCGGCGCCGCGGCGGGCGTGGGCTGGGCCGATGCCTGCGCGGAGGGTTGAGCTTCCGCAGGCCGTGGCGGCGCTGGCGTGCTTTCCGATCCCCCGAAAACGCCGCTGAAAAAGCCCATAACGCCGCTGGATGAACTCCCTTGGGGCGCTGCGGCACTTGCCGGACTGGCTGGCGTGCCGGCTTGCCCGGAAGCGGCGGACGACCCCGCGGAACTCAGGCCCATCGCGGCCATGACGCGCTCCTTGCCCTCCGAAGCCTTCTTGCGTTCCGCAGACGGCAGGCTCTCCATCCAAAGGGCATTCGAATAATCCTGGAGCGCCTTGGCGAGCGCGCCGGTTCTCTCGTTGATTTCCGCTCGAAGAAGGATGGCACGCGCCGCCAACTCACCGGTCAGGCCTGCCTTGAATGCGGAATCAATCAGCGCTGACGCGTCGGCGTACGCGCCTGCTTCATAAGACTTCGCGGCTCGGCTTAAAAGCTCGAGTCCCCTGCCCTGATTGCTCTCGGCGCGCGCCGCGCCGAACTCCAGCGCAGGCTCGGCCATGATCCCGAGGCCCAAGCCCAGGACAATAACAAGCCATCTTATGCAAGCGAGCCTCATGGAAGAGGGAAACCTGTTCCTGATCGACAAGGATTATGGCGTGACCAGACACCCAACCCCAAGGTGCAACACAAGATTAGGGCGTAGCCGTGTCTGGCTTGCTGTAGGCCGATTCTATGATTGAGACCCGATTGGGTGTATTCCTATCCACAATGTATGCCATTTGTTGGCAAAATTGTGCAAAACGAGCCGCGCCCTCTCTCCGAGTTTGATCGGTGTCAAAGGGCTTGTCTGTACCTTTGGCTCGGACCTTCGCTGCGCCGATCACTCCACCGTCACAGACTTGGCGAGGTTGCGCGGCTGGTCCACGTCCGTGCCCATCTCGACCGCCGTGTGATAGGCCATGAGCTGAATGGGGACGGCGTAAAGGATCGGCGCGATGAGCGGGTGAGCCGCAGGCAGCTTGAAGTTCGAATGCGCCTTCACAACCGCCGCCGCATCCTCGGCATCGCTGAAGACGATCAACTGTCCGCCGCGGGCCGCCACCTCCTGCATGTTCGAGACCATCTTTTCGTAAAGCGCATCCTTTGGCGCCATGGCGATGACGGGAACGGTTTCGTCGATCAGCGCAATCGGGCCGTGCTTCAGTTCCCCCGCGGCGAAGCCTTCCGCGTGGAGATAGGAAATTTCCTTGAGCTTGAGAGCGCCTTCCAGCGCAATGGGAAAGGTCGAGCCGCGCCCGAGGTAGAGCACGAGAGGCGCCTTCGCCAAGACATGCGCCAGCGCGTCAAACTCATCCTCCCGCCGCAGAACGTCCGTGATGAGGCGAGGCACTTGCACGAGCGCGCGAACGAGTTCGGCCTCCTCGGCCTCGGAAAGCGTGCCCCGCCTGCGCCCTGCCGCGATCGCCATGCAGGCCAGCACCGAAAGCTGACAGGTGAACGCCTTTGTGGAAGCAACGCCGATCTCAGGTCCCGCAAGCGTTGGCAGAACGGCGTCGGACTCGCGCGCAATGCTGGATTCGGGAACGTTCACGATGGACGCAATCAGCTGCTTGTTCGCCCGGCAATACCGAAGGCTCGCCAGCGTGTCGGCCGTTTCGCCCGACTGGGAGACGAACAAGGCCATGCCGTCTTTGGGCAACGGCGCTTCGCGGTAGCGGAACTCCGAAGCGATGTCCACTTCCACCGGCAATTTCGCGATGCGTTCAAACCAGTATTTGGCCGTCAAGGCCGCGTAAAAAGCGGTGCCGCAGGCGGTGATGGTGAGTTTGGAAAGACGTTCGAAGGGGAGCGCGGGCCCCGGCAGCGCGATGGTGTTGTCTGCGAAGCGCACATAATGCGCCAGCGTCCGGCTTATCACCTCCGGCTGCTCGTGGATCTCCTTCGCCATGAAATGGCGGTGGTTGCCTTTGTCGATCAGAAGCGCGGAAGCCGCCGTGCGCGCGATGGTCCTCGAGGTTTGGGCCCCGGTCTCGTCGTAGATGACCGCTCCCGAATGGGAGAGCACGGCGCAATCGCCCTCCTCCAGAAAGCTGACGCGATCCGTGAAGGACGCGAGCGCCATGGCGTCGGACCCAAGGAACATCTCGCCCTTGCCATAACCCACCGCCAGCGGGCTGCCGCGCCGCGCGCCGATCATGATGTCGTCGCGGCCCGCAAAAAGGATGGCCAGCGCGAAGGCCCCTCGAAGCTTCGAGAGGGCGCTCTTGACCGCGGCTGCGGGATCGCTCCCCTTGCGAAGCTCGTGGTCGAGGAGGTGCGCAACGACCTCCGTATCGGTCTCGCTTTCGAAGACGGCGCCTTCGCGTTCGAGTTCGTCGCGCAGTTCGCGAAAGTTTTCGATGATGCCGTTATGAACGATCGCCACCCGGCTTGTCATATGCGGGTGGGCGTTCCGCTCGACCGGCTTGCCGTGCGTGGCCCAGCGCGTATGCCCGATGCCGGCGGTTCCGGCCAGCGGTTCCTTGGTCAGCCGCTTATCGAGCGCGCCGAGCTTGCCTTCGGCGCGGCACCTTGTCAGCACCCCCGATTCGAGTGTGGCGACCCCGGCGGAATCATAGCCTCGATATTCCAGCCGCTTCAAGGCCTCCACGAGCCGAGGCGCGGCCGGCTCCGTTCCAAGAATGCCTATGATGCCACACATGTCGAATCGCCTTCGTTGATAGACCTGAAGCGCCGCTGTCCGGCTGCAGCGTGGAATAGCTGAAGCCGGTTCCCGGGCCAACTCAAAAGATTGCTACGGTCTATCTCAAGACAAGGTCAAGTTGCAGCCCCCGGCGACGTTTTCCGGCTTCCCCAACACTTCGCGGCAGTGCCCGATCTTGGCCGCCCGCTCGCCGAGCGATTCGACGCGACGCATAAGGCCGGTTGCGGAAGATTGGAGGATCGACCAGACCTTCTCATGATTGGGGTTAAGCGGGAGTAGGACGAAGAACCTTCCGGGGGTGTCTTGCAGGCTCGCCGCCTCGCGGGGACGTTTCCATCGCTGGGTTCACATAGTCCATGGCAACGACGCCTCGCGTGCATCATAGTGAAAATCAAACAGCGTTGGGGATGACGAATGAAACTAAATCTCGCGGCAACGATCCTGGCGGCATCTTTTTGCTTCTTTGCGGTTGGCGTTGCCCAAGCAACGAACCCAAGACCCAACATCGTCTTCGTTATGGCCGACGATCTCGGCAATGCGGACCTTGGCTACCGTGGCGGCGAGATGAAGACGCCGAACATTGACCAGCTCGCAAGGGAGGGCGTCCGCCTGGAGTCCTTCTACGGAGAGCCGGTTTGTACGCCATCGCGCGCGGCGCTGATGACCGGGCGTTACCCCATGCGGTACGGGCTGCAAACGCTCGTGATCTTCCCGAGCCACACCTACGGCTTGCCCACCGATGAACGCACGCTACCGCAGGCTTTGAAGGATGCCGGCTACCGCACACTCCTCACCGGCAAATGGCATCTCGGTCATGCCGATAAGAAGTTCTGGCCGCAAAATCGCGGCTTCGATTACTTCTACGGCAACCTTGTGGGCGAGGTCGACTACTTCACCCGCGAGCGCGGCGGCATCATCGACTGGCAGCGCAACGGCACCTTTCTAAAAGAGCCGGGCTATTACATGACCCTGATCGGCGACGAGGCCGTCAAGCTCATCAATGAACAGGACGGCAAAACGCCATTCTTTCTCTACTTCGCTTCGCTGGCCCCCCACGCGCCTTATCAAGCGCCCGAGGTGTATAAAGACCTCTATCCGTCGATAAAAGACAAGACCCGGCAATCTTATGCTGGGATGATCTCCTCTCTGGATCACGAGGTCGGCCGGATTATCGAGGCTTTGGAAAAGAAAAACCTGCTGGACAATACGATCATCATTTTTGCCAGCGACAATGGCGGAGCGACCAGCGGGATGTTCGCGACCGGCGCGCGAAGCAAGGAAGAGATGGCAAGCGAGGAAGGCGGGCTTGCGCGGGAAGCCAAGGCTCCAGCTTCGAATGCGCCGTTCGGCGGGGGCAAGGGGAGCCTTCGGGAAGGCGGCGTTCGCGTCCCAGCTTTCGTCTCCTGGCGCGGGCATCTGCAGCCTCGCGTGGTTAATGACCCTGTGCATATGGTGGACGTCATGCCGACGCTTCTCGCGCTTTCAGGCGGCAAGGGCAGCCCGGATCATCCCATGGATGGCAAAGACCTCTGGCCAACCCTGTCGGAAGGCAAGCCATCGCCGAATGAGGACGTCCTAATTAACGTCGAGGCGTTCCGCGGAGCCATTCGCAAGGGCAACTGGAAACTCATCAAGATCGCTCTGCTCCCCGGCAAAACCGAACTGTTCGACCTTTCCAAGGACCCCGGCGAAACAACCAACGTCGCCGCGCAAAATCCCGACGTAACTCGTGACCTTGAGGCCCGCCTTATCGACTATGCGAAACAGCAAAAGCCGAGCGAGTGGATCAAGGCCCAGCCGACCTTTGTCGGCGCGCAGGGCAAAACTGTCCTCGATCCCGACTTCGATATCGACGACAGCGGCGTGCCGCATGAAAAGGCAGTGTTGCCGGGAGGTTAGGGGCTGGCCTGGTTCAGCTATGCTCGTCACAAGGCTTCAGTCCGGAAATTCTGCTGCTGAGGGCAAAGCGGTTGTGCCCTGAAAACGCGTCGGAGTCCGCTCGCGACCCCAGGGCGGTAGAATCGCGCTTCCACCGCCATGATGCTCATTTGGTGGCAAGCCCGGAAGTCTGCGTAGCCAAGCTTCTTTCGCGCGGCCAAGCCTCCGGTGTTCTCATTTGGAATGATCGCTCTTGTGCCTCGCGCGGATGCGCCCGGCCCAGCCCTCGCGATGAACCTGCGGCGCGCGCGTCAACGCCAGGGAATTCGCAGGCACATCCTTGGAGATGACGCTTCCCGAGCCGACATAGGCTCCATCCCCAATGCGAACCGGAGCGACGAGCGCGCTGTTCGAGCCGATGAACGCCCCCGCGCCGATGTCGGTCTTGTGCTTGCGATAGCCGTCATAATTGCAGGTGATCGTGCCTGCCCCGATATTCGCGCCCGCGCCGATGTGGGTGTCGCCGATGTAGCTCAGGTGATTGACCTTGGCCCCGGCGTCGACGTCAGCGGCTTTCAGCTCGACGAAGTTCCCGACCTTGGCTTTGGGGCCGACCCGCGTCCCGGGACGCAACCGTGCGAACGGACCGACAATTGCGCCCCGCTCGATGCGCGCGCCTTCGATATGGCTGAAGCCTTTGATGGTCACGCCGTCCTCGATCACGACGCCAGGCCCGAAGAAGACGTTCGGCTCGATCACGACATCCTGGCCGATCACGGTATCCTGGCTGAATGTCACCGTATCGGGTGAAATGAGCGTCGCGCCGCCGTCCATGGCGCGCGCCCTGAGGCGCGTTTGTAAAATCGCCTCCACCTCGGCGAGCTGCGCCCGCGTATTCACGCCGCGCACTTCGTCCTCGCCAATGACCTCGCAAGCAATGCGGCGGCCCATGGATCGCGCAATCTCGACGGCATCGGTCAGATAATATTCGGCGGCCTTGTTCTTGTTATCGATCCGATCGAGCAGGGGCAGGATCAGGTCGCCGCGAAACGCCATGATGCCAGAGTTGCAAAGCGGCACGGCGCGCTCCTCGGGCGTCGCGTCTTTCTCCTCCCTTATCGCAAGGAGTTCCCCCGCTTCGCCGGTGATCAGACGGCCATAGCCCTTGGGGTCCTTGGCATGGAAGCCGATGACGGCCATATCGGCGCCGTTCTCCACCGCCGCGGCAAGATTCCGGATGCTTTCCGGCGACACGAGCGGCGTGTCGCCGTAAAGAACGAGCACGGGGCCTTTCGCTTCTGCAAGCGCCTCGCGGGCCATGAGCACGGCATGGGCGGTTCCAAGGCGTTCCCCCTGCTCGAAAACCCTCGTCTCGATTGGCGTGGCGAGCGCCTCGAAGCCTTTTGCGTCCGGCGGAACAACCACCGAGCACGATGACGCTCCAGCCGCCGTGGCGGCCTTGATGACGTGCGCGACGAGCGGCAAGCCCGCCAAGGGATGCAGGACTTTCGGAATTGAGGATTTCATCCGGACGCCCTGCCCTGCCGCCAGCACGACCGCGTGAAATGCAACCATCGTTCCAACCCCTAAATGAAAGTTTCAGTCAGTTCCTTAGGTGGCGCGGGAAGCGCTGTCAAAATCGAAATCGTAACGCCGTCCTTCACGCCGTCTATCGCGCTGCTGGCAAACCTCGATCCAGGCCTGGAGAAGGTCCTACAGGCCCATCCCGGCCTGCAGGCCCCCGCCGCATTCGGCGCACCGTTAGAGCGAATCGCTTTTGAAGGTGTCACAGTCGGCCATGGAGCCGCTGTCGTAGCCTCTTTTGAACCAGCGCACGCGCTGCTCGGACGTCCCATGCGTGAATAAATCCGGGACGGCATAGCCTCTCGTGCTCTTCTGGATGGCATCGTCTCCGATGGCCGAAGCTGCGCGCAAGGCTGCCTCGATGTCGCCCGGCTCAAGGGTTTGATTGATGCGGTCGGTGTTCTTTGCCCACACGCCCGCGTAGCAGTCGGCCTGCAGCTCCACCCGCACCTGGATCGCGTTGCGTTCCGGTCCGGAAGACGCCATCTGCAACCGCTGTGCGGCGTCGAGCCGGCCCTGCAGGTTCTGGATATGATGGCCAACCTCATGGGCGATCACATAGGCCTGCGCGAACTCGCCGGGCGCCTTGAAGCGCCGTTTCAGCAACTCGTAGAAGGAGAGATCGACATAAATCTTCCGGTTCACCGGGCAGTAGAACGGCCCCATCTGTGAACTGGCCACGCCGCATCCCGACTGAATGCCATCGCGAAAAAGCACGAGCTTAGGCGGCGTGTAGCGCAGGCCATGCTCAGCGAAGATCCTGCTCCACGTATCTTCCGTGTCGCCCAGCACGACTGACACAAACTTCTTCATGCTGTCGTCTTCGGCGCCGACGCTGCGCTCTCTCGGGTCGCTCGGAACCTGGATGTGGTGTCCGCCAGGCATCTCCTCACCACCGCCGTTCAGGATGGCTCGCGGGTCGACGCCGAGAAGCAGCGCAATTCCAGCGATGATAATCAGGCCAACGATGCCTATGCCTCCGCCCTGGCCCATCGGGATCTGGAATCCGCCTCCTCCGCCGCCCGGAAAAGGAAACCCGTCGCCATCTCCACCATCCTGGTCCGCCCCGCCCTCGTCACGGCGGTCTTCTACGTTCTCGCTTTCACGGCGTCCTTGCCATCTCATGGGAATGCCTCACTATTTCATGGGAAATGCGCTCGGGGCTTCGAGCAGCGGTTGGGGACGAACCGGCGTCGTTGAAGACGCCGATCTTCGGCTCGCATAATACTCGCGGTGACGCTTGATGTCGCGCGGTTCGTGACGGTGATCGAGCGTCTGATCGGGGATTTCCGCCGGAATTCCGCGCTCTGCCAGGGTCCTGAAAATGGCGGGGAAGCAGGCCGCATTTGACGCCGGCAATCGCGAGCCGCTTCGAAAGAGGATCGAAGCCCCTGGCCTGGGGGACCGGCGCCTCGGTCCACTCGATCGGCGTCATGGTGAGATGTTTCCATTTCGCCGATTTGGATAAACTGCTTGCCAAGCAAGGCAAATCGGTGTCTTCTGCTACCTTAGTATAGCCTGGGTTGTAGCTATAATTTGCAGTGTGCCACGGCATCTTCGTGCGCAGCTATAGCTTTGAACAGTCGCAGCAAGAGGCGTCTGCTTTTGTGGCGGTTATGAGTGCAAATCACAAAGTTTTCAGGGCACAAGCGTCATCGATGGCAAGCTTTCCCGAAAACATGAGGCGGTTCGCGGCGAACTCGACTTACTGCTGAGCAAAGTCAAAATCACAGGTGAAAGCAGATGATATGCTTCTTCCTGTCTCAATCGAAAAACCTGAAGAAAAAGGCGTCTGCGCGAATGCCTGTACTTCACTTTCCTTTCAGAAGTTGGTAAGCCTTTTTTCAGGATATGAAGTTGGAACCCATGCGGGTCGGTTTTTTGGGAGCGAGGGGGAATGAGTCCGTCACAAGCTGAGCGCTTGCGTGCGATGATCGAGGAGGACATTCTCTCTTTCAAACTGAAGCCTGGAGACAAGCTGGACGAATGCAGGCTTGCCGAAATGTACGGCACCTCTCGTACTCCGGTGCGGGAAGCTCTCCGGCAGCTCTCCTCGAATGGATTGATCGAAATCAGGCCGCACAAAGGCGCTATCGTCGCCAAGCTTGGGATTCGTGAGATCGTCGAACTGCTCGAAGTCATGGCCGAGCTCGAAGGAGCTTGCGGACGGCTTGCGGCAAAATCGTGCCTGAATAGCGATGTGGACGCGATCGCAGCGGCGCAGGAAACATGTCGCAAATCTGCCGACCTGCGCGATGCACACGGCTACCAGAAGGCCAACGAGGCTTTTCACGAGGCCATTTACGCAGCAAGCCGCAACGAGTGTCTCGTCAAATTAACGCTCGGTATTCGCAATCGCGTCGCCGCGTACCGGAGATTGCGGCTCGAGCAGGTGAGCAGGCTCAAGTTCTCCGTGGCTGAGCACGACCAAATCTTGCACGCGATCCAAGAAAGCCTTCCTGAAGAAGCTGATCGCCTGCTGCAGCTGCACATTCTGAACCTCGGCAGTGAGCTGCGGCGCATGTTTTCGGTCATATCCACAGCCGACTGGCCCGCGCCACCGGAGCCGCGAGAGATGCGCTCCGCAGACATCGCTGCTTTGGAGAGCGTCCCTGTCAAATAATGCGCGCTTCGGAGCGTGGGCCTGAAATGCCGGGGGCAACATCAAGGATGTCTTCACAGTGGGTTGTGAAACGTGCGCTTGATGCCGACTTAGTGACATCGGTCCGGCCCAGGTGAAACCCGGCTCGCACTTCGCTTGGCCGGCACGATGATCCGATGCGGCCGGCTTACAGGCCAACCGGCTTTTTGTATGCACCATGCGAAAGGCGTCATCTCGCTCGAACCCCGGATCAGCTTGGGCTTGCGTTTACGTCAGCATTGCATGAGGCCGCTCTTAGGAAAAAGCGCCTTGCCCGGAGGTTAATGACGGGCCGGCGCGGGCAACGAACGGTTTACCATGATGGGTAGCCTTGCGCCGAACTGACGATTGGGCGATCCTTTCGGAGTGCGCCAATAGCCTCCTGGCGGGATGTTTTATGATGCGAGAACGCTTCCAACGCTACGCCGTTTATTGGACACCGCCGCCCGAGACCGCGATGGCGGCGTTCGGAGCCCTGTGGTTCGGCGGCGCTGAGACATTCGGCCTCGCGCCGGAACTGGCCGCACGGGCAATAAAAGCCCCCGCCGTCTATGGGCTCCATGCCACGTTGAAGGCGCCATTCCGTCTCAAGGACGATGTTGCGCCTCCGTCGCTTGGCGGCGCACTTGACGATTTCTGCGGCAATAGGCGCGCGCCGGCCCCAGGCAGGCTAACCTTAAGCCATTACCAGCGCTATCTCACGCTGACGCTGAGGGGGAACCAGGCGGACATGGATTGGCTCGGCGCTGAATGCGTCACGCATTTCGATCATTTCCGCGCGCCCCCCAATGAGGAGGATGATGCACGCCGCGAGTTGGATGCCCTGTCGCCGCAGGAAGAGGAATTCCTGAAGGAGTTCGGCTATCCTTATGTCCTGAGCGCTTTTCGCTTTCACATCTCGCTTGCGGGTCCGCTTGAGAGCGCCGAACTGGACGAGGTCGCCAAGGCGCTTGAGCCGCATCTCGGCCCCTTCATGAGCCAACCATTCGGGATCGAGGATTTGTCGCTTCTCGGCGAGCCTCAAGGCGGAGGCGTCTTCGAAGCGATAAGCAGGCACAGGCTTGGCTGAGGCAGCCCGCATCCAAACACCGATGCGCCTCTTCGATGCCTTCCACGTTCACTCGATGCTCAACTTGCTGGCGAGAAAGACCCCTTCAGTTCTTCGAACCGTCGTGGTTGGCTCGGGACCAGCAGGTCCGGCGTGAAGGTTGCCTGCTCCATCTTCGCGAAAAACCACCGGCAAACGATCTCGGTGTGACCCACCATGTTGGTGTTCACCTCGGCAACCGTCATTGGCGGGCCGCCTGACTTGAGTTCAACGATATCGCCAACCTTGAACGGGCTCATGCTCATGGCATTCCTTGGACCAATGCCAGATTTTTAAACGGACATTCCTCGGCCAAGCCAGCGAATGTCTGCTTGGAGCCCTTTGTTTTGCAGAGTTTTCTCCCAAAAGCGGGGAGACCACTTTTGGGAACTCTGCTTAACTCACAATCGCGGCTCCGGCCAAGCTCAGTGGCCTCGGTTCCGGACGATTGTCGCTTTCCCGCGACGTGCGGAAAGCCGGGAATACGAGCGCCCTTTTTTCAATCTGATCGACCGTTTGGCCGGTAGAGCAGATAGGCGCATTGGGTCGAGCTTGTCGGATTCCGCGGTGATCTCGGGTTTCAGAGGCTCTGGCGGAGCTGCGACATCGCGTTCGCCGGCCAGCCGGTGCCACAGCCAGCGCAGCGCGCCGCCCCGGACATCGTGATCCGCCATGAAGGCGACCACCCGCGGCACGACCTCTTGCCTGTAGCGCGAGCCGTTGAAAATGCCGTAATGGCCGACACCCGGCTGCGTGTAATGCAACTTCTTGGAGCGCGGCAGATTTGTACAAAGATGGATGGCGGCCTCCGTCTGGCCAGCGCCGGTGATGTCGTCCTTTTCACCCTCGACCGTCATCAGGGCAACGTGGCGGATGGCAGTCAAATCAATCAGCTGTCCGCGATGATACATCTCGCCCTTCGGAAGCTGATGCTTCACGAACACTTGGTCGATTGTTTGCAGATAATATTCTGCCGCAAGGTCCATGACGGCGAGATATTCGTCGTAGAACTCTTTGTGCTTCTCGACAGAGTTGCCGTCGCCGCGCACCAGATTCACGAACAGGTCCTTGTGCGCATTCATGTGGCGATCGAGGTTCATCGCCATGAAGCCCGTAAGCTGAAGGAAACCGGGATAGACGAGACGTCCATGTCCACGGTTCGGCCAGGGAACCGAGGTGATAACCGTCCGCCGGAACCAGTTCGTGCCTTTGTCCTCGGCAAGTTTGTTGACCGAAGTCGGACTGATGCGCGTGTCGATCGGGCTTCCCTTCAAGATGACGCTTCTCGGGAGGAAGGGATGATTGCGCGCCTCCATAAGCGCGACCGCCGACATCACAGGCACGCCAGGCTGGCACACGCCCATGACGTGCACATCGCCTTGGAATATCTCTATCATGCCGATCACATAGTCGATGTAATCGTCGAGGGTGAAACTTCCGTCCTTGAGCGGGATCATCCGCGCATCGTGCCAATCGGTGATGTACACGTCAGTATAGGGCAGCATCGCTTCGACAGTTCCGCGAAGGAGGGTGGCGAAGTGGCCGGACTGGGGCGCGACCATCAGGAGCCTGGGCTCGCTCGGAGCACCTTCCGGCAAGGCCTTCTTGAAATGGATCAGATCGCAAAACGGCTTCCGCCAGACGATTTCTTCAGAGACCTCGACCCGCTTGCCCTTCAACATTGTGGCTTTGATATTGAACGCGGGCTTTTTGTAGCGACGGGTGGTTCGCTCCATCAGCTCGGCCGCAGCCGCGGCATTCCGTCCGATATTCGTGTAGGAAAATGGATTGAAAGGGTTGCGAAGCATAAGCCGGGTCGAATTCGCCGCGGCTCTCGCCGGGGATATGGCGGCCTGGCTCAGCTCATAAAGGTGATAGAGCACGTGATCTCCTTCTCAGAGTGATCGCTCGATCTACTCAACGTAACCCAAGAAATGCCGTAAAAGAGCAACGTAACCGACTATTGATTTTTGCCCAGCCCCGAAGGCTGACACGCAAAAGGAGTATTGCAAATTGATCTTTGGTAGAGCTTAAGCCCTATCTGAGCCGTTGTCAGCCGCAATTTTCTTTTTGATCACAGCGAGAATCGCCTCTGGCGCCGTATTGAAGGAGAAGTGGGTTAGATACTTGCCTTCGCCGTCCATCAAATACACGAAGGCCGAATGATCGACGGAGTAATCGCCTCCCCCGATGTCTCCGGCCTTCCGGTAGTAGACGCGATAAGCCTTCGCCGCATTTGCAATGTCGTTTGGGTCGCCGGTCAGTCCTGTAATGCGGGGATTGAAATTTTTCATGTAATTGGCGAGCGCTTCCGCAGTATCACGGTTCGGATCGACGGAAATGAAGACGGGCGCGACTTTGTCAGCCGCGGGACCGAGCTTGTCCATGACTGTGGACAGGGTTTGAAGCTCGGTCGGGCAGACATCGGGGCAATGAGTATATCCGAAAAAGACCAGCATCAGCTTGCCGCGGAAATCGCGGTCGGTGACCCGCTTGCCGTTTGTATCGACGAGTGAAAACGGGCCGCCAATGAGGGGAACCCCTTCGCTCTGCCCTCTCTCGGGCACAATCATGAGCGCGTACACGCCTAAGAAACCCGCCGCGAAAAGCATTAACGCCAGGAAAGCTGCATAGCCTGTTTTCATGCCGGTTGCCTCTATCAAAATGCCATTGATTTTGCGTGCGCTTTGCGGGAAGACGTGGTCTTTAGTGAAAGTCCCGTCAATGAGGCATGGCGAGCCGGAGCGAAAGGTACGTTCCCCAAGAACGATGACACGTTTCCCGGCACCGGCGACTTCCAGGTGCATTTCATGTTCAACGCCCAATTTTCGCAGGTGAGCCGCCTGCGGCTTCGGACGACGATCCGGCTCAGATGGTTTGCCGTCGCGGGCCAGACGGCGACCATCCTGACGCTCTATTACGGATTTAAGTTTCCCGTACCGCTTGCGCTGTGCCTGGCCGTCATCCTTCTGTCCGCCGGGCTGAACACGGTGCTGAGCATTGCCTATCCGCGCTCGCTGCTTCTCTCGAGCCGGTCAGCGCTGATGCTTCTCTGCTATGACGTGCTTCAATTATCCGCGCTCCTCTTCCTGACGGGCGGGCTCGAAAATCCCTTTGCGTTCCTGCTCATCGTTCCGGTCGCGGTGTCGGCGTCGACGCAGCGGCTGGCCGTCACTGCAATGCTGGCGGCGTTTACAGTGGTGCTGGCAACGGTCCTTGCGCGCTATCATTTGCCGCTACCCTGGACGGACAGCCAGCCGCCGATTTTGCCGCTGAATTATATGCTTGGGCTTTGGTCAGCTCTCGTGTCGTGCATCGTTTTCATTGCTTTCTACGCTTGGCGCATCGAACAGGAAGCGCGGCAGATGGCGCAGGCGCTGTCCGCAGCCGAGCTTGTTCTCGCGCGCGAGCAGAGGCTGACCGCTCTTGACGGGCTGGCTGCGGCGGCCGCCCATCAGCTTGGCACCCCGCTCTCAACAATCGCGCTCGTCGCCAAGGAACTGGAGAGGGAGGTCCCCAAGGACAGCCCCGCGCGCGACGACATTATCCTCCTTCAGACGCAAACAGCGCGCTGCCGCGATATTCTGAGCCAGCTTTCCAAAAGCGGGCGAGAGGGCGAGGAAGATCTCATCTTTTCGAAAATGCGCCTTCGTCACCTTATCGAGGAGGTGGTTGCGCCTCTCCGGACGCCTGGGATCGAGATCGATGTTTTTCTCGCTGACGGGTCGATGCCGAGCAAGCCAGCCGCGGAACCTGTCATTACCCGGAATCCCGGTCTCATGCACAGCCTCGTCAACCTGGTGGAGAACGCTGTCGAGTTCGCGGGCGAGCGCGTGACGATCGACGCGACCTACGATCAGAATAAGGTATTGATCCGCATCGGAGACGATGGCCCTGGCTTTCACCCAAACGTCATCAATCTGCTCGGCGAGCCGTATGTGACAAATCGTCCACGTGCCGAGGGCGACCGCGAGGAGAGCGGAATGGGTCTGGGATTCTTTATTGCCAAGACTTTGCTGGAACGCTCGGGCGCTTCCATTCAGATCGCAAATCGGGTATTGCCTGAAACTGGAGCACTTGTTGAAATTTCCTGGCCTCGCGACCGGCTCGAGGCATCATCTTAGATTGAAAAACAATAGAGATCGCAGCATAAATTTTGTGCGCTCCGATTTTGTGTCGTATACTGCGACAACATGTAGGGTGTGACAAAAAGGTAAGTGCAGCACATGGCGACGCTCGCAGTCTCGGACCCCCGGCCAGATAATTCCCTCCTCATCGTGGACGACGACAAGCCGTTTCTTTCGCGGCTTGCGAAGGCGATGGAGGCTCGCGGCTACAGCGTGCGGACGGCGGAGACGCTCGAGGCGGGCAAGCAGGCGATCCGGGACTTGCCGCCAGCCTATGCGGTTGTCGATATGCGCCTGGAAGACGGCAACGGCCTCGATGTCATCCGGATGCTGCGCGAGACGCGGCCAGACTGCCGGGCGCTCGTTCTGACCGGCTACGGGAACATCGCAACCGCGGTTAACGCGGTCAAGCTCGGCGCGGTCGATTATCTCTCCAAGCCTGCCGACGCGGAAGACATCCTCGCCGCGCTGACCGCTTCCGGCGAAGGGAAACCGAAGCCGCCGGAGAACCCCATGTCCGCCGACCGCGTCCGCTGGGAGCATATTCAGCGGGTCTACGAACTCTGCAATCGCAACGTTTCCGAGACCGCGCGCAGGCTGCACATGCATCGCCGTACCCTCCAGCGCATCCTCGCCAAGCGCGCGCCGAAGTAATCGGCGGTGCTGGCGTAAGCCACGCGTCAGCCCGGCTTCGACTGATCCATGATCTGTCTAAGCGCAGTTTGGCAGTCCTCTGCCAAGCTCTTGCAACCCGAAACGGCTTCCCAAATAAGCTGATCCTCAATGCTATCGTATTCGTGACGCAAAGTATTGCCGATACTGCGGATTCCTTTCCAGGGCTGATCAGGTATCAGCCGTTCAGCTTCGATTCCAGTTTCTTTGCAGCCTCCGAAATGCACAGCAGACAGCGTAAGACCGCATCATAGGCCATGTCGTCGGCGAGAAAGGATTCTTTATCGCGGTCGCCGACGTAACGGCGAACTCTTTCGGCATATTCGATTATATCCGCGAGGCGCTGCGCCACATCTTTAGAAGGCAAGAACGCGATCCCTGTCGATTTTTTCTTGAAACCGGCGCCTACGGACAGGCTCAGGCACGACATCTACCGGTCGCCCGACAGTTCCCTCCAGCATCTCTCGAAGCTCTTCCAGCCGGCCAGCGTAAAGAAATCCACGGGGCATCCTTGCGTGATCGAGCTTCACGGCAAGATCGACATCCGAACTTTCCGTGTTTTCACCGCGCGCGACGGAGCCAAAAAGGGACAAGCTCTCGACGCCGAGCTTACGAAACTCAGCCTCGTGTCGCCTCAACCTTCCAATAATCGCGTCTCTGTCCATGCCAGTAATGTAATTCGCGCGGTCTCCTCCTCACAAGGCTAATGTCTGAAAAGAATCTGGATTCTGTTTCATTGACTGCCAATCAAAGTCATATCGGTCTGCCGCAGGCAAATTGGTCGGGAACCTCACGTGAAAGTATCCGCCAATCGCACTCTCATAACCAGAAGGAGGGCCACCCATTCCGCTAAGCGCAAGAGAGGGCGCGGCGGGAGAAAAGTCCTGAGTATAAAATTGCGCAGAAAGAATAACAACTAACCCACATATTGCGTCCAGAAGGTGTCCGAAGTTCGCTTGACGGAATTTCTCATGCCTGTCGTGCTTGGCATCGTTATATGCCTGGTACCAGGGAAGCACACCACCCGTTGCCCATGGCGCAAATGGCATGCGGGCATTCGAGTTGCCTCGCCAAACTGGAAACTTGATCTCATACGCAGATAGAAAGTGTGTTGCCTCCAAGTTCTTATAATAATCCATCGTCCAGTGGGGTCGCCTCGGTTCCACATATCCGTTTTCGCGAAGAATAGCCTTAAAATTCGCCTCGATCTCGATACAAGTCCGCATATGTAGTTCATGGATACGATATGAATAACATTCCAGATTTTTGTCAGATGGTTCAATATAATCAAAAAGATTGAACAGATCTTTCTGAATGAGCGTGAAAGCTCGAATATAATGTTCGGGCTCAAGCGCGAACTTTTGATGAAGGATATACATCCACTTGCCGCTATCGGCATAGGTACCATCTATGAACTGTCTGCACGTTCTTCTGAAGGGCTTTGCTTCGGGCATATCAAAGATCTACGTTAATTGAAGATATAGGGAACTTTGAACTCTGGGGTCAGCTCGCTTCCCTGAAACGCTCCGCCGCCTGCAAATCCACCGACACAAGCTGGCTGATGCCCTTCTCCTGCATGGTTACGCCGAACAGCCGGTTCATGCGGCTCATGGTCATCGGGTGGTGAGTGATGACGAGGAAGCGCGTCTCGGTCGAGCGCGACATCTCCTCCATCATGGTGCAGAAGCGATCCACGTTCGCGTCGTCGAGCGGGGCGTCCACCTCGTCGAGAACGCAGATCGGCGACGGGTTCGTGAGGAAGACCGCGAAGATGAGCGCGAGCGCCGTCAGCGCCTTCTCGCCGCCCGAGAGGAGCGTCAGCACCTGCGGCTTCTTGCCGGGCGGGCGGCAGAAGATTTCGAGGCCGCTTTCCAGCGGATCGTCGCTTTCGATGAGCTGGAGGTGTGCCTCGCCACCCGCGAACAGGACCTTGAACAGCCGCTCGAAATGCGCCTGCACCGTGTCGAAAGCTTCGAGCAGGCGCCTGCGGCCTTCCTTGTTCAAGTTCCCGATGCCGGTCCTGAGCTTGACAATGGCCTCCTGAAGGTCGGTGCGCTCTTTTTCCATGCCATCGAATTCGCCGCCGAGTTGCGCCGCCTCTTCCTCCGCGCGCAGGTTTACGCCGCCAAGGCGTTCCCGCTCGGCCTTCAGCTTCACGATGGTCTGCTCGATGTCGTGGTTGTCGGGCAAGCCGGCGACATCCTCCAGCCCCACGCTCGTCAAGAGTTCCGCGGGCTGGCATTCGAAATTGTCGCGGATCATGGTCGCGTATTCGGTGCGGCGCTCTCTGGCAGCTTCCAGCCGCGCTTCGATGCGCGCTCGCGTCTCGCGCGCCGATGAGAGGCCCGACTGCGCCTCCCGCAAAGCCTTGTCGGCCTCGCGCAGCATGTTCGTCGCCTCGGCAAGCTTGTCGGCCGCGGCTTTGCGCCCCGTTTCTGCTTGCCCGATCTCATTCAGGATCTTGGCGCGGCGCTCGGCGATCTTTGCGGGAAGATCGGCGAGCGACGTCAGCTCGGTCTTTATGCCGCCAAGCCGCTCGTCGAGGCTCGCCATTTGCGCGCTGGCGCTTTTCGTGCGCTGGAGCCAGCGCAGGCGCTCCTCGTTGATGGACTTCAGCCTGAATTGCCGTCCGCGAATGTCGCGATCGATGCCATCCAGCGCCGCTTTAGCCTCGGTATAGGCGTTACGCTTGAAGCCCGCTTGTTTCTTCAGTTTCTCAAGCTCGGCTTCGGCATGATCGACCGGGCGCGCCGCAGCGAGCGCGTCCTCGGCATTCTCGCGGGCCGCCTCGGCCTCTTCGCGCGCATAAGCTGCCCGCTCGCGCGCCTCGTCGAGGCTTTGAAGCTTGTTCGATTGCTCCATGGCGGCGCGCTCGGCCTGCGAAAACGATGAGCGCTTTTGCCCCAACGCAGCTTGTGCGACGCGCGCGGCATCGCGAAGGCGCTTTTCGGCCGCTTGCGCTTCGGCGGCTGCAGCTTGCGCGGCGTTGCGCGCGGCGTCGGCGCGGTCCGCGGTTTCCAGCAACGCCTCGAGCTGCGCTTCAAGGCCTGTCAGACGGTTTCGCTCCGCGAGGCGGCGGGCTGCGGCGCTCGGCGCATGCGCCGCCGACACAAATCCATCCCAGCGCCAAAGATCACCCTCTCTCGACACGAGCCGCTGGCCTGGGCTCAAGCGATCCTTTGCCTTGTCGCCGTCTTCCCTTGAGGCAACGACCCCGATCTGGGCGAGCCTGCGCGACAGCTCCAGCGGCCCGCGCACATAGGCCGAAAGCGGCTCCGCGCTCTCAGCCAAAGCCGGATCGCCGGCGGTGTCGCCAATCAAGGTCCAGCGCGTCGGCGCGGCCTGATCGGCGGTTACGTCGAGATCGTCGCCCAGCGCTGCCCCAAGCGCGATCTCATAGCCGGGAGAGACCGAGAATCTGGTCGACGATGGGCTTGAACCGGCCCGCTTCGGCGGGCTTCAAAAGCTTGATGAGCGTGGCGACCTCTGTTTCGAGGCTTTTCGCCTTGAGACGAGTGGCCTGCGCGGCATCGCGCGTATCCCTCTCGCGCGTGCGGGATTGCGCCACCGCTTCCTCTGCCGCGATGATGTCGCCTTCCAGCGTTTCGAGCTGGTCTTCGAGCATCGCCACATCTTCACGGAGCGCATCGACAGGCGAGGACGCGGCGTTCTTCGCCCGAAGCTCGGCGACCTGTCGTCCGATTTCGGCTTCCTGGGCGGCGAACCGGCCCGCCCGCCCGGCGTGCTCTGAAATCTGCGTTTCGAGCTGGCGGCGTTCGGCGCGAAGTTCCGCGACTTTGGCCGTAAGGGCGGAAACCGCCGCCTCCGCGTCATTCAGGGCGGCAAGGGCCACATCCGCGCGCTCGGACATTTCTGCCCGTGCCTCGGAGCCGTCGCCCTGCGCCTTGATGGCTTCTTCCTCCCGGTCGAAGCGGGCCAGAAGTTCGCGCGCTTCCGCAATCGCCGCGTCTTCACGCTCGGCGTCTTGCTGGATCTGATCGAGCCGCGCCTTCAACTCGGCCTCCCGCTCCTTCGCGCGTGTTTCTTCCCGGTCCAGCGTATCGCGCTCCACCTGAATGCGGTGCAGCACGGCCGCGCGGGTGGCTTCCTCGTCCCGAAGCGGCTGTAAGGCGTCCGCCGCCTCAGCCTGGGCGCGCAGCACCGACGCTTCGGCTTGCGTGAACTGCGCAACCGCCCGCAGCGCTTCGAGGAGCTGCGCCTCTTCAGACTGCACGGCGGCGTTCGCTGCCGAATAGTGCTGATGGTGCTGGATCGCTTCGAGCTTGCGAAGTTCCGCGGTCAATTCCTTGTATTTCTGGGCCTGGCGCGCCTGCCGCCGCAGATTTGCGAGCTGCGAACCGATCTGCCCCATGACATCCTTGAGGCGTTCGAGATTGGCTTCGGCAGCCTTGAGGCGCAACTCGGCCTCATGGCGGCGGCTGTAAAGCCCCGCGATACCTGCGGCGTCTTCCAGGATACGGCGGCGCTCCTGCGGCTTTGCGTTGATGAGCTGGCCGATCTGGCCTTGCTGCACAAGCGCCTGGCTTCTTGCGCCCGTGGCGGCGTCGGCGAAGAGGATTTGCACATCCTTCGCGCGCGCCTCCTTGCCGTTCACCTTGTAGATGGAGCCGGCCTCGCGCTGAATGCGCCGCGAAATCTCCAGCACGTCGGCGTCGTTGAACGCAGCGGGCGCCGTTCGTTTCGAGTTGTCGATGGCGACCATCACCTCGGCCATGTTGCGGGCCGGCCGCCTGTCGGTACCTGCGAAGATGACGTCGTCCATCGCCGACGCGCGCATGCTTTTATAGGACGTCTCGCCCATGACCCAGCGCAGGGCTTCGAGCAGATTGGATTTTCCGCAGCCGTTCGGACCAACGACGCCGGTGAGGCCGGGGCCGATCAAAAGCTCAGTCGGCTCCACGAAGGATTTAAAGCCAAGAAGCCTCAGCCGTGTAATTTGCAAAAGTTCTGCCCTTCCGTTCCACCGCCCGCGTCGAGCTGGCCATTGACCGTCCGCGGATGCGCGTCACGCTGATCTTGTCTCCAGCGGATCAACAATGATTTGATTCGCAAGGCGTGCGGCACTTTCGCCGCGGTCAAAGCCCTCGTGTTTCAACAACATTATGCGCAGGAAACATCCGATGTGCCTGATGCCGCTCTCACCCTGCGGAAACCGTAGGCGGCGGTCGAGGGCTGCGGCGGCAAAGCCGCCGAGCCGGCCTTCCTGATCGCTACTGCGTGCTCAAATACGGTTTCATGGCTTCGGCCAGCGCCTGCAATGTCGGCGCGCCATTGAAAATTTTGCCGTTGATGAAGAACGTGGGCGTTCCGCGCACACCCTCTTTTTCACCGCGTTCGCGCACGGCGAGAACCTTCTTCTGAAGCGCTTCGTCGTCGAGGCACTTTTCGAAGTCCGCATCGGTCAGGCCGGCTTGTTTTGCGTACAACCGCAACGGCTGCAGAGCATCTTCCTTGAAGGCCCAATCCTCCTGCTTGGAAAACAAAAGGTCGGTGAAGGCAAAAAACCGGCTGGGATCGATGCACCGGGCAAGAACGGAGCCCCCGAGCGCCGGATTGTTCAGAGGAAACTCGCGCTCCATGTATCGCACTTTGCCCGTGTCGATGTACTCCGACTTCAAAGCCGGCATCACGTCCCGGTGGAAATCGGCGCAATGAGGACAGGTCAGCGACGAATATTCGACAATCGTGACCGGAGCGTCTTCTTTGCCGAGCGCCATGTCGGGCAGCGCGCTCTCTGCGGGGGCAGGCGCCGCTTCCTTTGCCGGGGCAGCCTGATCTTCCGCAGCGATCGCCGCCTCGAGACCGATACGATGCCCGCTAATCGAGAATGGGCTAAGAGCTAAAAGGGCAACGAAAGCTATCGCCCCGGGCGCAAAAACGCGATCCTTCGATTCCTGTGCACAGGCATCTCCAAGCTAGATCCATCTCGCGTTGTTGTGGAGCCGCCAAAAGCAAATTTCAAGTCAGTCGGGGGCCGCTGACGCGATCTTAGCCTGAACATCCACGGGCTTTTACGCCACGGCCCATGCGTGCCAGTGCAGCGCTGAGGCGGTTTTCGGGCATGGGCTGCTCATCTTGAGCCGGGTGCGGGCTTTACCTGGCGCGGCGGCGCTGCCGCCTTTTTGAAGACCGGGGCCTGCACAACGCGCACGCCGGACACGGCTCTGAAGCCGAGCGTCTGGTTGATCCGCTCGATGAGCTGCGGCGCGCCGTACTGCACTTCGAGCACCTTCGCCGGATCGACCTTCAAATGAAGCACCGAGGGCGTGGCTTTGCCGCGAAATTGGGTCTGGCGCGGCTTTTGTCAGCTTTGCCGGGCTTGTGTAGCCAGCGAGTGATGGCCCGGCGATAGCAGGCCACTCGCTAATGAGCTCGGCCAGCACCGTTCCGCCCCGGCTCAGCGTCTTGCCCGCGATAGGCGCCATAAAGCGCCCGACCGACACAGGGCCGGTGTATGCGCCTGCAGCTTCCGGTGAAGCGATGCTCTTGCCGCTGATCGTGGAAGACCGCCATAGCTTGGCGGATGGCAGATTCGACACGCGCTAGAAAGACGATGGCTTCGGCTCTTACGGAATCCAAGGATGTGATGCAAAATAAGCACATCCCACCGATCCCCGCTGTCCCCGCAGATTTTCAGCGCGCGCTCCTGAATTGGTACGATCGCGCCAGGCGTGATCTGCCCTGGCGAGCGCGGCCGGGCGAGAAGGCCGATCCTTACAAGGTCTGGCTTTCCGAGATCATGCTGCAGCAGACCACGGTCAAAGCCGTGATTCCCTATTTCGAGACCTTCATTGCGAGATGGCCGGCGGCGGAGGCTTTGGCCGCCGCGTCGCGCGACGAGGTCCTGGCGGCTTGGGCGGGGCTCGGCTATTACTCACGCGCCAGGAACCTCTACGCCTGCGCACAAGCTGTGGGCGCGAAGGCTTTCCCACATGCGAGGCGGCATTGCGCGCCCTTCCCGGCGTGGGTGCGTATACGGCAGCGGCGATCGCCGCCATCGCCTTCGATGAACCGGCTACCGTCGTCGATGGAAATGTGGAGCGCGTGATTGCGCGCCTGTTCGCGTCGATCAGCCTTTGCCTGCGGCGAAACCGGCGATCCGAAGCTCTGCGGCGACATCTGACGCCCCCGGCCCGGCCCGGCGACTACGCGCAGGCCATGATGGACCTTGGCGCCACGTTTGCACGCCGCGCACGCCCTCTTGTCTGGTTTGCCCAGTGCGAAGTTTTTGTACCGCAGCCGCCCGTGGCGACGCCGAGCGCTTCCCCGTCAAGTCTCCGAAGGCCGAAAGACCTGTTCGGCGCGGCGACGCCTTCGTGATCGTTCGCAACGCTTGGAAGCGATCCGCATATTCTTTTGCGGCGGCGAAAGGACAAGGGCCTTCTCGGCGGCATCATGGAAGTGCCGTGCTCGGAGTGGCTGGCCGATGCGGTCCGTGGCAATGCCTCGCCACTCGCACTGGGACCTGGAAACAGGGCCGAACGGTGCAACACACCTTCACGCATTTTCATCTGGAGATGCGCGTGCTTGCAGCCATCACGACACGGTCAGGCCAGAGTTGCCGTAGCCTTCGGCGGCGATTGGGCCGCGCTCGAAGATCTTTCGGCTTTCGCGCTTCCGTCTGTCATGAAAAAAGCTGTAGCTTCGGGCTTGGAGGCGCTCGGCATTAAGCTTCCCAGCGCTCAGCCGTCCTCCAAAGCCGCAAGAAGAGCGTCCAGCGTTTCAACGTCGAGCGGTCGGCGCGGCCATCGACAAGGGCGGGACGAAAGTGACGCTGGAAGGCGGAGACAACGATCCGGGTGGCCTCGTCAAAATCGCCGGTGGGGTCGATCCCATAGCCATAGGCGCTCAGATTCCGTTGCAAAGTCATGACGCCGTCGCCGGCATCGCCTAGTTCGAGAACATCTCCCGCAGGTTATGTCAGCGGGCTCGACCCAATGCCCGATCCCGGCCAGAGCCAGCCTTGCCCAATCGAATTTCTCGCCCGGATCGATCTTCCGGCGGGGAGCGACATCGGAATGCGCGAGAACGCGGCGCGGCATGATCCCGTTGCGATCGATAATATCCCGGCATAGCGCTTCAACCGCCGCCATCTGCGCATTCGGAAAATCGGGATATCCCCCGTCATGACCGGGATTGTGGATCTCGATCCCGATGGAGCAGGAATTGATGTCCTCGATGCCTTGCCAATGCGAAACCCCGGCGTGCCAGGCGCGAAAAGATTCCGGCACCATTTGGGAGATCGCGCCGTCCTCGTCCACGACGTAATGACAGGACACGCCGGACCGCGGCGACGCCAGGCAACGGATTGCCTCTTCGCAGGAGGCATCCCCGTGTAATGCAGGATGAGCATGTCGGGCCGCATGCCGTTTTGCCGCTCGCCGTAGTTTGGGCTCGGCGCGACGTGCGACACGAAAGGGGAATCGGGGACCAACAAAGGAGGCTTCAACTTCGACGGCATCTCTTAAGGTTATTCGCGCAGCCTCGCGGTTATGGCAAGAAAGAACGCGATCCGACCTCCCGCGTCGTCGGCCGGTGCGTTCCAAACCACCCGGACCGACAGCCAGCCTCTCAGCGGACTGCGCTTTTCAACTCGCCTGACGGGCAGAGGCTCGAATTGCGTATTGTCGGCGGCGAACAGGATGAGTGTTTTGCCGCCGTCGGCGAAGCCTGCGCGGTAGCTGCAGCGGGCGCCGCCGCTGTTATAGAAAACCTTGATGTCGGCGTCGTCTTTAGCTTCTTGAATGCGGCCTGTGCCGTGGGTTGGGTGCAGCCATTCCCCCTTGGCGCTGATGACAAGGATGCCGTCTCCCTCGGGAAGGAACCACTGCCCGGCAAAAGCATTCGCCTCGCCGGGCGCTGCTCTTTGAGACGCCGCATTGGAAACGGTTTTTGCGCCGCCCGATGGCGAGGATTGCGCCGATGCGCCCATTCCGCATTCCCGTCCACGAGCCTCGCAGCGTCGAGCTTGCCCGCGCCGCACCCCTTGGGGCAGGTGGTCGCGGAGACCGGAACGGCGCATGCACGAAGCTTCGCCTCGATGAGATCGGCATCGCCGCGCCAGTCCGGATGCTGGGCCAAAGCCAAGGCGATAGCCCCGGTGACATGAGCAGCCGCCTGTGCTGTACCAGCCATGCCCCGGATACTGTCATCCAGATAGTCCACACCCCATATATATCTCAGTTTCTGGTCGTCCAATAAGGCAGGATCTCCGCCCGGCGCCAGCAGGCTCACATTACCAAAATTGGAGTAAGTTGCGAATTGCCCCTTGCCGTCGCTTGCGGCCACTGAAATCACGCCAGGGCAGTTCGCCGGAAAAGAGGTCATGGCGTCGCCTGCCAAGTTGCCCGCGGGAACCACGACCACAACGCCCTTGGCGCGCGCAGCCTTAATAGCTTCAATCAAGTAGGACCAGTCGCATTCTGTCTTAGCCGCAAAATCCAACAGAATGACGTGCGCCGGGTGGTCGTTGACGGGAATGCCGTCAATGGGATAGCCGGCCGCCCAAAAATCGCCGCACCCAGGTCGCTTTCCCCTACTGAACATTTTGATTCAACTCTGATTGGAAGAATCGAAACCGCCCAGTTCAAACCGGACACCCACATGCCATTATTCGTGCGCGCAGCGCCGATTGTGCCTGCAAGGTGTGTTCCTTCAAAACGGCGGGTGTTCGCCCCGTCCAGGCAATCTTCGCCTGGGTCGGTCGCATCGGGCTTTCGCTCCTGCCCATCCCGGACCACGAAACTATAACCCGGCAGAACGTTGGGAGAATGGGCGATATCGGGGTGCTTCAGGAAAATCCCCGAGCTGAGAACCGCGACGACAACGTCCTTTAAGCCGGTTGTTTTCTGCCACGCGCCGACCGCGTTCATGCCCGCGGGCAGAGGCTTGTAGCTCCAATGATAACCCTGCTTGAATGCAGGGTCGTTTGGGATAGCATTTCCAGCAGGCGCGGAGGAACCCGCTGCGCCATCGATGGAGCTTGATGAGACTGAAATATCCGGCTGCCCGACGGCATGCACGGCGTAATGATCGATTCGGGCTTTCGAACCATCCTGCTGCACATTCTGTGCTTGAGCGGGCAGGTTGGCGAGCAGCATCAGCGCGGCTGCCATGACGAAGCAATACATAATGAAAAAGCCTCCTCAATCTTCACGATAAGAACAGGCGTGGCGGAAATATATTTGGTCAGACTTATTTTTAAGGGGCTTAGATGGTCGGAGCGAGAGGATTTGAACCTCCGACCCCCGGTCCCCCAGACCGGTGCGCTAACCGGGCTGCGCTACGCTCCGTGCCGGGCACTTTGGGGGCAATTGCAGCCCCCGTCAAGCACTGTCCCTGGCAGAACTCACATATTCAAGTCGTCGCACCCGCTCAGGAGGAAGCCGCACGTTTTTTTGCCGTAGGCTTCACAGGCGCCGCCTTCTTTGCGGCCGGAGCGCGCTTTGAAGATGCAGGCGGAGGGGCAGGCTTTGAAAGCGCGGCGTTGATCCGATCTTTCATGATGTTGCTGGCTTTGAAGACGATGACGCGCCGTGGCGTGATCGGGACGATCTCACCCGTTTTCGGATTGCGCCCCACGCGCTCGGACTTTTGACGAAGCCCGAACGATCCGAATGAGGAAAGCTTTATCGGCTCTCCACGCTCCAGAGCGTACACGATCTGTTTTAGAACCAACTCAACAAGCTCAGCCGCCTCGTTGCGAGGTAATTTGACCTTCTCAAAGACCGCTTCAGCCAAGTCGGCCCGTGTCAGCGTTTTTCCGTTGAGCGCCATAACGCGCTATGTCCCTCCCCAAAGAACGAAGCGCGGACATTGTTAACGTCGCACATTTGATATAGCAAATACTAATCTTAGAAAAATCCCTTTGGAAACAACTTTTTTGGGAAACAATGCCGCAGCCCGCCGATTCGTTTCCTCCGTACTGCCTATTTCTCCGGCCTACCACCGCAAGAGATTTGCGCCCCAGGTGAAGCCGCCGCCCATCGCCTCCAAAAGGATGAGATCGCCCTTTTTAATTCTCCCGTCCTGCACCGCCGTCGCAAGAGCGAGCGGGATCGAGGCTGCGGACGTGTTTCCGTGTCTGTCCAGGGTCACGACCACTTTTTCAATAGGGATTCCAACCTTCTTCGCCGTCCCGTCCAGGATTCGCTTATTCGCCTGGTGGGGAACGAACCAGTCAATGTCGCTGGGCCTCAGATTATGAGCCTCCAGCGTTTTCTCCACGCTTCCGGCGATCGCATTCACCGCAAAGCGGAACACTTCCTTGCCCTGCATCCGCAAATGGCCAACCGTTTGCGTCGAAGAAGGCCCGCCATCGACATAGAGCTTATCCCGGTGGCGCCCGTCAGAGAACAGCAGCGAACCGATGATGCAGCGCTCGCGCATCGGATCCTGCGACCTTCCGCGCCTCAAGGACCACGGCGCCGGCCCCATCGCCAAAAAGAACGCAGGTGCCTCTGTCTTCCCAGTCCAGGATTCTCGAGAAAGCCTCCGCCCCGATCACGAGAGCGCGCTTCCCCTGCCCCAGCCGCAGGAAATTATCGGCGACGTTCAACGCATAGACGAACCCGGAGCAAACCGCCTGGACATCGAAGGCGAAGCCGCGCGTCATGCCAAGCTCTGCCTGAATGGTGGCAGCCGTAGCCGGGAAAGTGTTGTCGGGCGTGGAGGTTGCCAGAACAATGAAATCGATGCTCTCGGCATCGACATTTGCGTCCTTGAGAGCTGCGATTGCCGCCGCGATCCCAAGGTCGGACGTCTTCTCGCCTTCGGCTGCGATATGCCGGGTCTTGATCCCGGACCTCTCCGTGATCCACTCGTCGCTGGTATCGACCATGCGGGCGAGTTCATGATTGGTGAGGACCCTGCTGGGGAGATAAGCCCCGCAGCCAAGAACGACTGATCTGATTTCTGTCACTGCGCCGCTGCCTTTAGGGCTCTTGCTGGTTTCGATTGCAGCGCGTCGTGGAAGCGTTCGACATCACGCCCAATGCTCTCGACGAGTCCGCTTGCCGCCATGTCGTAGCCTAGGTCGATGGCGCTTGCAAAGCCCACAGAGTCAGCGCCCCCATGACTTTTTATTACAAGACCG
Source organism: uncultured Alphaproteobacteria bacterium (assembly GCA_963772105.1). Taxonomy (GTDB): domain Bacteria; phylum Pseudomonadota; class Alphaproteobacteria; order Rhizobiales; family Rhodomicrobiaceae; genus Rhodomicrobium. The sequence goes on along the minus strand of CAVYVV010000012.1, from coordinate 23,948 downwards.
TTCAAGCCAAGAAACATGCCACCGTTCATTTTGCGCGTGTCCATCTTCGCCCGGAGCGCCTGGAAGGCGCCTTGCGCCAAAAAAGCTCCCAGGCGGGCAAGCAGCGAGCGGTTCATCGCGGCTCTCAGATAGGCGCCAATTTGCTTTGCTGTGCCTTCGGCCGTTTTAAGCGCGATGTTGCCGCTGAAGCCTTCGGTCACAACCACGTCGACGACGCCCTTTCCCAGATCGTCGCCCTCGATGAAACCGCGATAATCGATGGGCAGGCTCGGATTCTTGAGCGCGGCGGAGGCCGCTTTGATCTCGTCCAGGCCCTTCACTTCCTCCGCGCCGATGTTCAGGAGACCCACCGATGGCCTGTCCACCGAGAACAAGGCGCGTGCGAGAGCCGCGCCCATCCCGGCGGAATCCACAAGCGAGCGCGCGTCCGCGCCGACATTCGCGCCGACATCGAGAACGACGCTTTCGCTTGTCAGCGTAGGCCACAGGGCCGCAATAACCGGCCGGTCGATTCCCGGCAGCATGCGCAGGCAGAACTTCGCCATCGCCATGAGCGCGCCGGTGTTGCCGGCGGAGACCGCGACCTGCGCCTCGCCCTTCTTCACGGCTTCGAGCGCGAGCCACATGCTGCTCTTCCAGCGGCCGTGACGAAGCGCCTGGCTCGGCTTTTCGTCCATCGCAACGGCAACGTCGGTGTGAACGATTGTGCTGACTTTGGCGAGCGGAGAACCCTCCGACATGTGCGCCCGGATCTCGGATTCCTGCCCAAAGATGATGTAATGGGTGTCGGGATGGCGGATAAGCGAAAGGGCCGCGGCCGGAATGACCACGGACGGGCCAAAATCTCCGCCCATCGCGTCTAGCGCAATTGTAACTGGCGACCCCATGATTAAGAACCAGAAAGCCCGCAGGCGTTTAGAGGGCTCTGCTTAACAGTGGCCCGCACTGAGCAGAGAACATACTGGATAAAGCTTTTGTGACAACGAAAAAGATTGCGGCCAATGCACCTGCGTCTTCTCATCCGCTATCCGGCTTTCTTTGCCGCAGCCTGGCAAGCTCCGCGAACGGAGTGAGAGGCGGCTCTTTCTCCGCCGGTTCCCATGAAAACGTGTCGTCCGCATTTCGCGGATAAGGATCGAGCGAGACGGATAAAAGTTCGCAAAGAAACTCACCGATCGCTATGCGTCCCCCGGCAATGGGCTCGGGCGGATCCTCCTCGATTGAAACGGCCTCCTCGTCCCTGTCCTCGATAAGCTCCTGCGGCCAGAACTCGACGGTGAACGTTTCATCGATCGAGGCTGGAACGGCGCTCAGGTCGACGACGCTTGCCTGGACCGCGTCTGCCTTGAGCCTTCCCGTCACCTTGAATTTTCCCGCGGAAAGCGGCGCGACTCTCACCTGCGATTCAAACCTTGTTATGTCCTCGATCTCTGCATAGCGCTTGAGCGCCGCGAGTTCGTGCTCGTTGGCCTCATACGACACGCTCAACGGCGTGTGAACCGAATGCACATCGATAGACCATTGAAGCGGGAGGGTGTTCATGACCGCCTTCCAGCCGGCGTCACACGGCTTGTTTCAAACCATAGATTTCAGGAAAATTGAGATGACCTTGCAGGAGGAGGTTCAAGGGCATCTCCCCGATGTTCTTGATGGCCTGGAAAATATAGGAGGCCAACTCGTCAGCGGCCACATCCGCGTTTTCGTCTCCGGACTGAAAACTTTTCCAGATCGCTTCGCCCAGAGCGGCCCGGTTCTTCTGTTCGACGGCGTTGGTGTAGACCACAAGCTGGCGGTAAAAGAGATCGGCAATCTTGCGCACTTCCTGTGCGACATAAACATCGGAGATGCCGAGATCGCGAACCATGCTGTCCATCTCGCGCACGAAAGCCTCGATGACATCCTTGCCGAGAAGCTTCCCCTCGTTCGCCCCGAGCTTCAAATTCTGCATGACGATGAACATGTGGATGACGAGCATGTCAAAACGCCCCGACAATGTATCGGGCACGCCGCACCGCACGTAGAAAACCGGATTGCGCGACTGCGCTACTATCGAATTGTATATCTTCTCAGCTGCCTCACGGCGAGCTGTCCGTTCTGCAAACCAGCGGAACATCGTGCAGCCTGAACTCCAGTTATGCGCTTCTAGGCGACTGTACCTGATAAAGCCTTAATCGCATCCGAAAACATTGCCATTGTGTTGCGGCAAAGTTGGGTTACGAACCGAAGCGCTGCAGCAAACAAAATTTGGGGGCCGAATGTCAAATCAATCCTCTAAGGGTTTGGAACTGAAGCGTTTGCACGCGGGGCGCCGCCGCGTTTCCACCGCCTTTGTCGCGGGTTGCCTCCTTCTGACCGCCTGCGGAGGCAATGTCATCCGGCAGGGCCATCAGTTTCAGGACGAGGACCTGAACCAGGTCCGCGAGGGCATGAGCAAGGAACAGGTCACGCTGGCGCTCGGCACTCCCGACACCCAGTCCGCCGTTAGCGGAGGGGCTTACTACTACATCTCGACAACGGCCACGCAGCCCATGGCGTTCATGACGCCGTCGGTGACCGACAGGCATGTCGTCGCGATCTACTTCAACAAGCAGGACCGCGTCGAGAAGATTGCGAATTACGGGCTGAAGGACGGCGTTGTCGTCGATTTCGTTTCTCGCGAAACCCCCTCCTACACGCGCGACCAGGGCTTGTTGAAGGAGATCTTCCGCAACATTGGCGCTTCTCCCGCAATTCCAGGCATGAACAGGGGCGGCTAGAGTGCGTCCGGAAATGTGCGAAGCGGTTTTCCGATAAGACGCACGATAAAGCAAAAACTTGAGCCCAGCGTTTGATCCATCAAAAGCGGATAGGCTCTAGCCAACCAAAGACGGCTTGGTTCATTGAGCTGTTTTCCGGCGGAGTGTCTTGCTCAACTCCGAAACTTAGCGGGTCCTGATGATCAGCCCCTCGGGACCATTCTCGACGCTGAGACCGTGCGCCCCCGCCATCTCCGCAAGCCGGTCCGGTCCGCCAGGAAAATTGAAGCCGATTTCGGCGCTGCGCGGGTTCACCGATCTCAAGTCCCAGTTTTGCACGCCAGGAAGACTTTGCAGGCGTCCCCGGATGGCCTGCCATTCCTTGAGACCCGAAAACTCGGCGGTGACCTGAAGCGGCACGAGGTCCCCGGCAGGCGGCGCTTCGCCGAGAATCGCGGGCGCTCGCGGCCTGGGTTGCAACAGCCGGGCCGCCGCGCGTGAGTTTCCAACGCTCCTGAACGGTCTCGAATGCGAGACGCGCCGCAGACTGCAGGGCAGCTTCGTCAATGCCGTCCCTGGCCTTGACCTTTCGCTCCACCGAGAACAAGCCGAGCGCGTCGCTTCCGGCAAGTTTCAGCGTCAGACTGTCCCCGCTGCCATCCAGTTCCGCCAGGGCCAGGAGGATTTGCGCGGTCTTGTATTGCGATTTCAGCGTTTCCACCCCGGACGCCGGATTGGCGTAATAGGCTTTTGCAATCGCCGCCGAAAGATCGCCGCGGGTTGGCGCAAGCTTCGCTGGCACTGGCGCATGGACGAGATCAAGACCTGCGAGTGCATTTCGCCATGGGTTGCGGTCCGTGGTCTTCGCTTCGCCATCCTCGATGAACACGGGCACAATGAGAATTTCGGGTCCGCGATCGACCATGGGTGTCACGCCGTGCTGGCGAAGAAGCGACGCGATCGCACGCTCTGAAAAAGTTACGCCGAAAGTCGCAACGTAAGACGTCCCCGAAACGCCCTCGCCACGCACGTCGATGTCGGAGACAAGCCGCTCGACCTGCTCGGCGGGGAGATCGGGAATGCGGGGCTCGCTCTTGAAGTCTGTCAGGCGGGACATGAGCAAACGAAAGGCCCGCGTTTCGGCGGATTGCGTTGCAAGCTTTTTGGCCTCGACGGCGTTGACAGCCTCTGCGGCCGCCTTCACATTCGCCACCGTAAAGAGGCTCGTCGGCTTCTGCTGCGCGATAGCGGGGGCGCACAGGACCAAAACCGCCGCCATTGCGCCCGCAAATGTCTTCGCTGCGTCCGTCGTCGCCATGGATGGAACTCCCCGCTCGTCAGGCCGGTGGCGCTTGCGTACAATGCGCGCTAAATGATAGCCCCTCTTTAGATCGTGTCCCGAGGCCCTGCAAGTCTTCACCGGTCTCGTTCCAAGCGTTTCACGGCAGGTAGCATGACATCACAATCAAACGGCTCCTATGCGGCGGCAGGCGTGGACATCGACGCGGGCGAGGCCCTTGTCGAGCGGATCAAGCCGTTCGCCAAGGCGACCGCCCGGCCCGGAGCGGCGGCCGCGCTTGGCGGCTTCGGGGGGCTCTTCGACCTGAAGGAAGCCGGTTTTCGCGATCCCATTCTCGTCGCATCGAACGACGGCGTGGGCACGAAGCTCAAGATCGCCATCGAGACGGGCCTCCACGACACGATCGGCATCGATCTTGTCGCGATGTGCGCGAACGACGTGGCGGTTCAGGGGGCGCAGCCCTTGTTCTTCCTTGACTATTTCGCCTGCGCGAAGCTCGATGTCGATGCCGCCTCGCGGGTCGTGAGTGGAATTGCGGAAGGCTGCCGCCAGGCGGGCGCCGCGCTCATCGGCGGCGAGACAGCCGAGATGCCGGGCATGTATACGCAAGGCGACTACGATCTCGCCGGTTTTTGCGTGGGCGCCGCCGAGCGAGGCGCACTTCTTCCCCGGGAGGATATCGCAGAAGGCGATGTTCTCATCGCCGTGGCCTCCTCGGGCGTTCACTCCAACGGCTTTTCCCTCGTCCGCAAAATCGTGCGCGACCGCGGGCTTTCCTGGAAGGACCCTGCGCCTTTTGATCCGTCCCGCTCGCTCGGCGAGGCGCTTCTCGAGCCGACGCGCATTTACGTCAAGTCCGCGCTCGCAGCCCATCGGACCGGGCGTGTGAAGGCTTTCGCCCATATCACCGGCGGCGGCTTGCCTGGGAACGTTCCTCGCGTGATTCCTCCCAACGCGCGAATCAACATCGACCTCGGCGCCCTGCCCTGCCAGCCGGTCTTCCATTGGCTGGCCAAGGCAGGGAGCGTGGATGAGGCCGAAATGCTGCGCACCTTCAATTGCGGCGCCGGCTTCGTCGCGGTCGTCGCGCCTCATGACGCGAGCGCCGTCACGGCGTGCTTTCACGAGCATGGCGAGAAGGCCTTCCCCATCGGCATTGTCGAGAGACGCGGAGACGACTTGCCCGCCGTCCGCTTCAGCGGCAAGCTCGGGGCTTCCGCATGACGATCCGCAAACGTGTCGGCGTGCTGATCTCCGGGCGCGGCAGCAATCTCGCTTCGCTGATCGAGGCTGCGCGTGGACCGGAATATCCCGCGGAGATCGTTCTTGTCCTGTCCAACAAGGCCGATGCCTTCGGGCTCGTGCGCGCGCAGGAAGCGGGCATCGCAACCCGCGTCATCAGCCACAAAGGGTTCCCAAGCCGGGAGGACTTCGACGCTGTCGTCACCTGCGCGCTGAAGGAAGCGCGCGTGGACCTCGTCTGCAATGCGGGCTTCATGCGGCTTCATTCGGCGGGTTTCGTGCGCGCGTGGTCCGGGAGGCAACTCAACATCCACCCTTCCCTTCTGCCTGCGTTTCGCGGCCTTCGCCCGCAGGCGCGCGCTTTGGAGGCGGGCGTGCGCGTGTCCGGAGCGACCGTCCATTTCGTCAGCGAGGAGATGGATGCAGGCCCGATCGTCGCGCAGGGTGCGGTTCCGGTTCTGGCTGGGGACACCGAGGAGGCGCTCTCGGCCCGCATTCTCGCGATGGAACACAGGCTTTACCCGCTGGCGCTAAGGCTCGTGGCGAGCGGGGCGGCATGGCTGGAAAACGGCCGTGTGAACTTTGCGCGCGCGGATCTCAGTCCGTCGCTTTGGCCTGAAGCGTAACGCTCGAAGGAGCCGCGGCTCCAATCCGGTCTCCTCGCCCCAGACCTAAGAGTTGCCTGGAGCAGCCCTGCGACAAGGATAAAAGGATAAGCAGAACTCCTGCGTTTCCAATCTCCTATGATGAGCGATTGCGTCAGCGGCGGCACCGCCTGCATTCAAGAGGCGCAGGGCGTCAGGAGTTCCGTCCCTGCTCACTCGTAGGCCCCAGGGATTAAAACCATTCATCATTCGTTATAGGTTGGCGTGGGCATTTCCGGCAAAAGTAAAGCTCGTCAGTAGCTGGCCCACGCAGAAACCCGTGCATTCTCAAATCGGCGGCGAGGCATTCGCCTCGCAGCGATGAAGGAGGGGTGACAAGGAATGCACCGGGCAACTTCTGGCAATAGAGGGAATCCAACAATGAAAATATGGCACGCTGGTCTTCTTGGCCTGACGTTGACAAGCGCTTTCGCGCTCCCCGCCAACGCGACCGATGTATACCGTGGCGGCCTGAAAGACGGGCCGCCGCCTCCGGTTTATGTAGCCGCGCCAATTTGGAGCGGCTTCTACATCGGCGTGAACGGGGGCTACGGTGAGACAGCCAATGACGGCCCCTTATCGCCTTCCGGCGGATTCGGCGGCGGCCAGATCGGTTACAACTGGCAGGGCTTGTTCGGTTACAGCCCCTGGGTGATCGGTATCGAGGCCGACTTCCAGGGCGCGGGTATCTCGGACAGCGACTTCTATGGCGAGAACAGCCTGAACTGGTTCGGAACCGTGCGCGGCCGCATCGGCTACGCCGCCGGTCCGGCGCTGATCTACGCGACTGGCGGCTTTGCTTACGGAGACGTTCAGTCGAAAGGCAACGTTCTCGGATTAGGGTATGACGTCTCCGAGACGCAAACCGGCTACGTCGTCGGTGGCGGCGTTGAATACAAGTTCAATCCGGCCTGGTCGGTCAAGGGCGAGTACCAGTTCATCAACCTTGATGCGAACAACTTGAACGGCGCGGGGCCTCTCAACGGATCGCTCTACAGCGATCGGTCGGAGATCAATACCTTCCGCCTTGGCCTGAACTATGCCTTCGGGCAGGGCTTGATGGGACCCTTGAATTAGCAAGCGTCCCCACCGGTTTGAAGCGGCGCCTTCGGGCGCCGCTTTTCTTTTGGAGGATCGCTGCTGGCGCCCGCGTTCAATGCCCTTTGGGCTCGACCGTAAAGTCGAAGGACTTCCCGCGGAACGGTTCAGTCCTGAGTTCAAAGTGCCACCATTCCTTGTCATAGGGCTTGAACCCGCCGGCGATCATCGCCTTGCGCAAGCGCATCCGGTTTTCTTGCTCGTCCTGTGCCAGCCTGGCGTTGGCAATGCCCGCACTTGGATCGAGACAATCAAAACCGGTCCCCATGTCGAGAGCGCCGTCTTGAAAACGCTCGCTCTTCGGAGCCGTGCAGGGCGCCAGCCTGGCCGCGGGATCGAACGCGGCGGGCGAATAATCTTTCGGCGCCAAGCCCAGGTCCACGGCGCTTCCCCGGGAATGGGCGGAACGCGCTGCAATGTATCCCAGCGCGAAAAGCGAGCCTTTATCCGTGTTGGGAAAGAACTCGGCCTTCATGGCGTTCCCGGAGGGATTTTTGCTCCAGCGCAGGAAATCGGCAACCGCCCTCGCAGGACGATAACAATCCCAGACGATGAGCGAAAAATTCTCTTTTCGCAGGCCCGCCTGAACCCTGGCAAGCGCGAGCGCGGCTTCTCGTGCAAGGATGCATTCCGGCGCGTTGTATCCCTCGATCCGCCGCCCCACAAAATTATGGCTGCCGTAATAGCGGATGTCCTGAACAATGCTCGGGTCGATATCGGACAAGTAGACAAATCCATCCGGAAGACCTGCCTGCGCTCCTAACGAAAGGCATAAAACGACCGCTGCCACGATGAACTCTATTCTGGACTTCGGCAGGACTGCCACGGCAGCACGAAAAAGCGGCCAGAGGCCCATCCAGGCACGTTGCTTCGCGAAACCGGGGGCAACTCGCTCTCCTCGATCGGATTGAGTTGGCATGAATGCTTTACCCCCATCTTTCGTATTGGGGTTCGGGTCAACCCTTATTCGCGAGGAACTCCGCTGCGGCCTCGGCGAGCCTCGGATCGAGAGGTTTGGGCGAAAAATCCACGCCTGCTCCCAGACGGTCGATCAGGATGTTGAACACCGCCAGCCTGCTGTAATTTTTGTGGTTCGCCGGGACGAGATGCCAGGGCGCCTGGCCGGTCGAGGTTTTCTCCATCATCTCCTCGATGGCGTCGGTGTACTCCTTCCAGCTGTCGCGATTGCGAAAGTCCTCGTAAGAGAGTTTCCAGCGCTTCAGGGGATTGCTGAGGCGGTCCTTGAACCGTTTGGCCTGCTCGTCCGCCGTGATATGCAGGAAGACCTTCGCGATGTGCGCCCCGTCGTCGAGGAGCATGCGCTCGAATTCGTTGATCTCGCGATAGGCGCGTTTCCATTCGGCCTTGGTGGCAAATCCTTCGACGCGCTCGACCAGCACGCGGCCATACCATGACCTGTCGAAAACAACGATCTGACCGTGATCGGGCAGCCTCTGCCAGAAGCGCTGGAGATAGTGCTGCATTTTTTGATGCGGCGTCGGCGCGGCGATGGGATGCACCTTGAGACTTCGGGGGTCGAGCGTCCAGCCGAGCCTGCGGACCACGCCGCCCTTCCCCGCCGTGTCCCGGCCCTCCAGAACGATGACGGCGTGCTCCCGGGTGCCGAGATAGGCCTGCTGGATCAATTGCAGCTTCGACTGCAACGGCTTTATTTTTCTCTCGTACTCGTCGTAGTCCACTCGGGGGAAAGTTGTGATCGAATCCAGCGATGGACGCTTCGAAACGAGATACTTGTCACCGTTCATGATTGCCGTTTGCCTCACGCGGATCTTTCTCCCATGATGCTAAGCAAGTTTGCACGGTTTTGCCAACGAATAGGCCAGATTCGAGCCTTGGCCGCCCATCCCCATAGCCGAAGAAGGGCGGAAAGCCGCTCTTGCGCCAAGCCGCCGCTTCAACCGTGATACGGATCGAGCCGCGCAGGGATCTGTCCGCTTTCGCAGTGCCGATCTCCCGTGACGCGGAATATCCCGGCCGGTTGGAGCAGAGTCCGGGAAGGCAATTTTGGTTGAATAGGCAGTCGAACTGAGTTGTATCTCCAGGATGGAACACCATAGGTTGATTCGATGCGCGCAGATGCATTGTTAGCCAAGGCGATTTCATCGCACCAGCAGGGAAAACAAGAGGAAGCCGAAGCCTCTTACCGGGCAGTGCTGAAGAAACACCCCAAGAATTTCACGGCGCTGCATTACCTTGGCGTCCTGGCCTATGGGCAGAACAAGCTTGATAAAGCGCACGAACTCATCTCACGGGCGCTCGCGCTCGATAGCACGTCCTCTGAGGCGTACAATAATCTTGGCAACGTCCTGCGTGCGCAAGGCAAAATGGAGGAAGCTGGCGCAGCCTACCGGCGTGCAGCGCAGATCAACCCCCGCAGCGCGGCAGCTCATAGCAATCTCGCCATCATTTTGATGGATCAGAAGAAAAATGCTGAAGCGATCGCAGTTCTCCAGAAGGCCTTGACGATCGATCCCCGTTTTATTTTGGCGCGTTTTAATCTCGGCATCGCCTATAGCGCCATGGGAGAACACAACAAGGCGATTGCCGAATACCGGGCAGCGATCGAGATCAATCCCTCGTTCTTTGCGCCCTATGTCAATCTCGGAAACTTGCTTCGTGATTTGGGACATCTGAATGAAGCGGCCGATGCGCTGCAGAAGGCCACTCAACTTCAAGCGGACCCCGCGGCTTTCAATAGCCTGGGCACTTGCTACCATGGCACGAGGCGCTTCAAGGAGGCGGAAGAATGCTTCCGCAAGGCGATAAGATTAAAGCCTGATTTTGTCGAAGCCCTCACGAATCTCGCGCTCAATCTCGCGCAGCAGGAGCGGCTTGAGGACGCTGTCGCGGTCGGTCGATCAGCTTTGAGAATGCATCCGAATTCAGCTTTAGCCGCCTCGAACCTTTTTTTCCAGCAGCGCCAGCTCTGCGATTGGGAGGATTTCGAAGCAACAGAAAACAGGCTGCGGGACTTGGTCAGGAAGGGCGCGTGCGTCTCTCCTTTCGCGTTCATCACCGCGAACACCCCGCCGGATGAGCAGCTGATCTGCGCACGCACCTTTGCGGCGCTCCTTTCCCAGCCTCTGCAAGCCGTCTCCCATTCTCCCGCCCGGCGCCGGCCTGGGCGTATCCGCATCGGCTATCTGTCCTGCGACTTCAAAGAGCATGCCACAGCCTTCCTGATAGCCGAAATGCTGGAGCGGCACGACCGCGAGAGGTTTGAAATTTTCGCCTATTCCTATAGTGCTGATGACGGCAGTGCAGTGCGGCGCCGCCTTATCGCTGCACTCGACCATTTCATCGACATCAGCGCGATGCCGCACGAAGCCGCTGTCCGCAAAATCTGCGAAGATGGCGTTGATATCCTCATCGATCTTAAAGGCTATACCCAAAACGCCCGCACCGACATCATGGCTGGCCGTCCCGCACCGATCCAGGTGAACTATCTCGGCTATCCGGGCACGATGGGGGCTGGCTGTATCGATTATCTGATTGCCGACAGGTTTCTCGTGCCCGCGGATCAGCAGAAGCATTTCTCCGAGAAGCTCGTTCTTCTGCCTCATTGCTATCAGCCAAACGATACCCGGCGTCCTATCGCCAAGCGCGGCTTCACGCGGTCCCTCTTCGGCTTGCCGGAAAACGGGTTTGTGTTTTGCAGCTTCAACGGCAATTACAAGATTACTCCGTCTTTTTTCGATGTGTGGATGCGGTTGCTGAAGAACACGCCGGGAAGCGTTCTTTGGCTGCTGGAGACAGGGTCGCGTAAGAATTTGCTGCGCGAGGCGTCGGCGCGCGGCGTGGCGCCTGAGCGGATTGTCTTTGCACCGGCGCTGGCGCATTCCGAGCATCTGGAGCGTCTGGCGCTGGCGGATCTGTTTTTGGATTCCTTGCCGGTTAACGCCCACACATCCGCCAGCGACGCTTTGTGGGCCGGGTTGCCGCTGCTGACATGCGCAGGAGAAGCATTCGTGGGCCGCGTCGCGGGAAGCCTGCTCAAGAGCATTGGCTTGCCGGAATTGATTACGTACTCGCTGGACGAGTACGAGGCGAAAGCACAGAATCTGGCGCAAAATCCCCATGAATTTACAGGCACTGCGTGATCGGCTGGCTCAAAACAGGCTGACCTCGCCTCTCTTCGACATCGCTCGCTTCACGCGCAATCTGGAAATCGCCTATCAAATGATGTGGGACAGATGGCAGGCGGGACTTTCCCCCGATACCATGAGCGTGCAGGACAATGTCCCCACGGCGCCCACGGCCCCTTTGCTCTCGCTGGCGCAAGCGGATGCCGCGCCGATGAGGGGCGCGCTTTCAGAGCCTGTCCGCTTTTTGAATAGGAGGCGTTGATCCATTCAAACGGTTCCCGGTGAAGCTGAAAATCGCCTTTTGACGGCGAACCCGACGCGCACGAGCAGCAGAGCGGCAACAATCGCGGCATAGATCACCGGCTCAGCCGGCCAGGATTTCACGGACATGAGGAAATGCACCGCCGCGGCGATGGCGGCCACGTAAATCCAGCGGTGCAGCCTTTGCCAGGAGGCCGCGCCCATCCTCTTGATCATCGCGGTATTCGATGTGACCGCGAGCGGCAAGAGGATCGCAAACGTGAACATGCCGATGGTGATGTAGGGCCGCTTCAGGATGTCGGCGAGGATGGCGTGTGCATCGAGGCCCTGGTCGAAGATGATGTAGGCCGAGAGGTGGGCGCAGGCATAAAAGAAGGCAAGAAGGCCTAGCGCGCGGCGGAAACGGATGAGATTGGGGCCGCCGAAGCGCCTGATCGGGGTCACCGCAAGGCTCGCGATCACGAACCTGAGCGCCCAGAGCCCGAGCATATGCTCAAGCGTTTTGACCGGATCCGCCCCGAGCCTATCGTTCAAAGCCAGCCAGAAAATCCACAGGCCGGGCACGGCCCCGATCGTATAGAGCGGCCATCGCGGGAAAGCGTTGATCGCGCGCTGCACGGTGCGATTGGAAGCGGATGCCAGCAGGGCCATGGGGAAACCGATCAGAAGTAGGCTTTGAGATCCATGCCAGTGTACAGGCTCGCGACCTGATCGGCATAGCCGTTGAACGGCAGGGTCGGGCGGCGCTTCGCAAAGAGGCCGCTCCCTTCCCCGATGCGCCGCTCTGTTTTCTGGCTCCAGCGCGGATGATCCACGTCCGGGTTCACATTGGAATAGAAGCCGTATTCGCCGGGGTTTTGCTTGTTCCAGGATGTCATCGGCTGCTTCTCGACAAGGCTGATCCGCACGATCGACTTGATGCCCTTGAAGCCGTACTTCCACGGCACCACCAGCCTGATTGGCGCGCCATTCTGGTTCGGCAGCGTCTCGCCGTAGAGGCCCGCCGCCAGGATCGTGAGCGGATGCATCGCCTCATCGAGCCGCAATCCTTCCATATAGGGCCAATCGAGCGGCTGGAAAAACCCGGTTTGGCCGGGCATCTCCGAAGGCCGCACCAGCGTCTCGAAGGCGACGTATTTCGCTGAGCCGAGAGGTTCGACCCGTTTCAAGAGAGCCGACAGCGGGAAGCCGATCCAGGGGATCACCATCGACCAGCCCTCGACACAGCGCATGCGATAGATGCGCTCTTCAAGGCTCGCGGACTTGAGAATGTCGTCGAGAGTGAAGGTTGCCGGTTTCGACACCAGGCCATCGATCTTCACCGTCCACGGGCTCGTCTTCAGGGAACCGGCATAGCTCGACGGATCGCCCTTCCCCGTTCCGAATTCATAGAAGTTGTTGTAGCTCGTCACGTCCGCCTTCGGGGTCAGCGGCTCATCTGTCGAGAACGCACTTTTGGCAAATGTGAGCGATGCGGCATTGGCAAAAGGCGTACCCGCAAGCATGAGAGATGCGATCGCGCCGCCCATGAACTCCCGCCGCCGCAGGTACACGTCGCGCGGCGTTATCTCCGAAGAAGCAATGCGTTGTGTCATGGCGAACTCCCGGCTCGCTTTGATTTGGGCTGACAATAGCCGAATCGCCAGCCTTCGGAACCCGGCTGCGGGATCACAACAGAGAGAGGGGTGCATGGCCTCGGCATGCTCGCTCCTCTCATCGTTCACCAAGGAACCGGGCGCAGACGGTAACTGTGAAGGCCGGCATTTGACGTTTTTGTGCTTTGACAGGCCCATTTGTGACGATTTCAATACAGTTTTGTGATAGCGCTGGTTGCGGCGATTCCACTTATTAAGGAATGCATTCAATGAATAATTCAATCCCGGACCAAGAAAAGAATTCAACTCTTTCTCACTCGATCCCAGATGAGCATCGCCTCCTTGCAGAAAAAATCGATGCAGCCTCTCATGAAATCAACCTCTTCTTTGTCGCGGCGGCCAATCAAACACAATTCGACGCAAAGCGGATCATCGCTCTTCTGGAAGAGCTACGTGATATAGCCCAAACGCATTTCCAGCACGAAGAAGCCCTGATGATGAAAAGCGATTTTCCCGGAGCGATTTATCACAAGCGTGACCATGACTATTTGCTCAAGAGCTTGATCCATTTCACGTCATCGCTCAGTCACGGGACCGTTCCGTTCTCGCCTGACGTGGGCGTGAATTTGAAAAGCTGGTTGACCTATCACATCAAAAAATATGACGAGGCCTATGCCGGCTTCATCGAAGCCGGCAATCTCGAGGCTCGCGATTGAATTCCGAACTCGGCTAACAGGCAAGCCGCAAGCGTCGCCGCAACGACAGGGCCTATGCCTTCAATCGAGTCCTCATCTGTAAACGTGACGCATCGCAGATCGAGCCCCGACGGGAAACCTGGCGCCAGATGATGGTTTCCTCTCAAAAGGGAACGCCTCGATCGGCATTCCCGGGGCAGACAAACCAGGGAGCGAACGCAATGAGTTACGTCGACGGATACGTTATCGCGGTTCCCACGAACAACCGTGACGCGTTCACAAAGCACGCAAGAGAGGCCGCCGCCGTTTTCAAGGAGCATGGGGCTTCGAGCGTCGTCGAGTGCTGGGGCGACGATGTACCGGACGGCAAGGTCACCTCTTTTCCCATGGCCGTCCAGAAGAAGCCCGACGAAACCGTTGTCTTCTCATGGATCGTTTGGCCGTCCCGCCAGGCGCGCAACGAGGGCATGAAGAAAGTCATGGACGACCCACGGCTGCAGCCCGGCAAGGTGGCGATGCCCTTCGACGGCCAACGCATGATCTTCGGCGGCTTCGAGCCTATCGTCGAAGCTTGACGAGCCGCGTGTCTTAAAAATTGATGCGCCGCAAATCGAGCGTGTGCGGGAAGCTGGGGTTCGGCCCCGGATTAAAGGGCTGCATCGGCCCTGGCGTGTGGCCGTAGGTCTCGAAGCGCGCCAGCCGCCGCGTCTCCGCCTCCAGTGCGTTAATCGGGAAGGTATCGTGAGCCCGCCCGCCAGGGTGCGCGACATGATAGCGGCACCCGCCAACCGAACGGCCGGCCCAGCTGTCGAACAGATCGAACACCAGCGGGGTGTGCGGCAGAATGGTCGGCTGGAGGCAGCTCGGTGGCCACCAGGCGCGGAAGCGCACGCCCGCCGCCGACTCGCCATGCGTGCCCGTCGGTTTGAGCGGCACGGTGACGCCATTGCAGGTGACCTGATAGCGCGTGCCGAGGTTCCCCTTCACCTTCACCTGTAAGCGTTCAAGCGAAGAGTCCACGTAACGCACGGTGCCGCCCGGCGCGCCCTCCTCGCCAAGCACGTGCCACGGCTCCAGCGCCTGCCGCAGCTCGATCTCGATGCCGTCATAGTTGACGGTCCCATAGACCGGGAAGCGGAACTCGAAATGCGGCGCGAACCAGTCCAGCTCGATCGGGAAGCCCGCCTCGCGCAGCTCCGCGATCGCGTCCTTGAAGTCCTGCCAGACGAATTCGGGCAGCATGAACCGGTCGTGAAGCTCCGTGCCCCAGGGAATGAGCCTGCGCTTGAAGGGCTTTTCCCAGAACCACGCGACCAGCGCCCGCAGAAGCAGCTGCTGCGCGAGGCTCATCCGCGCGTGGGGCGGCATCTCAAAATTGCGGAACTCGACAAGGCCGAGCCGGCCCGACGAGCTGTCGGGGGAATAGAGCTTGTCGATGCAGATTTCCGAGCGATGGGTATTCCCGCTCGAGTCGATCAAGAGATTGCGGAAGATGCGGTCCACGAGCCAGGACGGGATCCAGCCCTCGCTCGGATCGGGCACCTGCTTGAACGCGATCTCCATTTCATAGAGCGAGTTGTTGCGCGCCTCGTCGACGCGCGGCGCCTGGCTGGTCGGCCCGATGAACAGCCCCGAAAAGAGATACGACATCGAGGGGTGGTTCTGCCAGTAGGCGATGATGCTGCTGAGCAGATCCGGCCGGCGAAGGAACGGGCTGTCGGCGGGTATGCTTGCGCCGAGCACGATGTGGTTGCCGCCGCCGGTGCCGGTATGGCGGCCGTCGACCATGAACTTCTCGGTCCCGAGCCGCGCCTGCCGCGCCTCCTCGTAAAGCGTCTCCGTAATGGTGACGGCTTCGTCCCAATTCGTGGCGGGGTGAATATTCACTTCGATAACGCCGGGATCGGGCGTGACCTTGATGACATTGAGGCGGCGGTCGGAGGGGGGATGATAGCCTTCGATGTGAACGGGCTTGCCGGTGATCTTCGCTGTCTCCTCGATGGCGGCGGCAAGCGCGGCATAATCCTCGGCGTCGACAAGCGGCGGCATGAACACACAGATGTGCCCGTCGCGCGGCTCGATCGCCATCGCGGTCCGAACCGAGCCGAAAACATCCGTTGGAAGGGCGGGTGCGGCAGGCTGCGCGACTCAGCGTGACCGACTCTCGACGGTCGCGCAGGAGCACCTCACGCGGCGGCAGGGCCCCATGGGCCGCAAACGGATCGATGGGCACGACGTGCGATGCATTCGCCGCCCCGAGATAGGGCAGCGAGCCCAGCGGCAGCCGGAACCCGACCGGCGAATCCCCCGGCAGGAGGAACAGCCGCTCGCGCCGAAGCTTCCAGCGCTCCGTGACCCAGCTCCGTCCGCTGGCCTTGCTATGCCAGACCTGGATCGGCAGGACAAAGCCCGATGGCTTATCGAGGCCGCGCTCGAACACCCGGATGATGCGGGCGCGTTCCTGTGGGTCTTCCAGCTTGTTGTCGGCCGGGTCGAGGTTGAGCGGCAGCTTCTGCTCGACCAGAAGGAAATGCGCCGGGTCTTCGTAGGCCGGCATCGCGGCGTCTTCGGGCAGCCCCAATTGCTCGGCGAGCGTCACGGCGAAAATGCCTGCGTCGTCCTGCGTCGCGGGTTTGACCGGAATTTCGCTGTCGATGCGCTTCTCATCTTCCCAGAGCGGTTGCCCATCCCCGCGCCAATAGACCGCGAAAGCCCAGCGCGGCAGCTGCTCGCCCGGATACCACTTGCCCTGGCCATAATGCAGAAGCCCGCCCGGAGCGAACTTGTCGCGCAGGCGGCGGATGAGATTTTCGGCATAGCGGCGCTTTGTCGGGCCGACGGCGTCGGTGTTCCACTCCGCGCCGTCCACGTCGTCGATGGAGACGAAGGTCGGCTCGCCGCCCATGGAAAGGCGCACATCGCCGGCCTGCAGGCGGCGGTCCACCTCGTGGCCGGCCTTCGCGATCGCGGCCCACTGTTCCTCGGTGTAGGGCAGCGTGACGCGCGGGCTTTCCAGGATGCGCGTCACCTTCATCGAGAAGGCGAAATCGACCTGCGCCTCTTCATGCTCGCCGCTGATCGGCGCGGCGCTCTGCGGCGACGGCGTCGCGGCGAGCGGAATATGGCCCTCGCCCGCGAACAGGCCGGAGGTCGGATCGAGGCCGATCCAGCCCGCGCCCGGCAGATAGACTTCAGCCCAGGCGTGCAGGTCGGTAAAGTCGTGCTCGGTGCCCGACGGCCCGTCGAGCGATTTCATGTCGGCCTTGAGCTGGATCAGGTAGCCCGACACGAACCGTGCCGCGAGCCCGAGGTTGCGCAGGATGTGAACCAGAAGCCAGCCCGAGTCGCGGCATGAGCCCGACCGCTTCTTCAGCGTCTCCTCCGGCGTCTGCACGCCCGGCTCCATGCGGATAAGATAGGCAATTTCGTGCTGAAGCTGCCCGTTGAGCGCCCAGATATAATCGATGGAGGTTTTCGCGTCGATGCGAAGCCCGGCGAGATACTCCCTGAGAAGCGGCCCCGGCTCGGACGCCTTCAGATAGGGCGCCAGCTCTTCCTTCAGATCCGGCTCGTAGGCGAAGGGGAAATCGCGGGCGTATTCATCGACGAAAAAGTCGAACGGATTGATCGTGGCCATGTCCGCGATAAGATCGACCTCGACCTTGAACGCGCGCGTCTTCTCGGGAAAGACAAGCCGCGCCAGGTAGTTGCCGAACGGGTCCTGCTGCCAATTGATGAAATGATCTTTCGGCGTGATGTTCAGCGAATAGGACAGGATGGGTGTACGGCTGTGCGGGGCCGGGCGAAGCCGCACGATCTGCGGGGCGAGGCCGGTCAAGCGGTCGTAGGTGTATTCCGTACGGTGGTTCAGCGCGACGTGGAGGGCCATCGTGTCTCCTGGCGGGGCAAGCGAGTTCGAGTTCGCGGCCAATGTGCTTTGCTTAAGCCGGGCTTGCAAGCCTCATGCCTATCTGGCGGCCATGCGGCCCTCTCACTGCCGGAAATAGCTAAACTGCCAGCAGCCGCGCCAGCTCCGCCTCGAACGCGAAGCGTAATTGCCCAGCCTCATCCTCGGGCAGCCAATTGGTCATCTGCGGAAAGATTTTCTTGTAGAGACGGCAATCCTTCTCAGTCCATGGCATGGCATCGGCGGCGCGCATTTCATCGAGCAACGCCAGGAGCTGCGAACGCACCGTCTCGGGCTTCGGCGCATAGCTCACGCGCGGCGGCGGGCCGAACAGATCGCCCTGTGGTCCGCTCGAAAAGAAATCGTCTTGCTGTGCTTGCTCCACGGCAAGTCTCTCCCTCAGTCCGAATCAAAAAGAGTCTAAAGGCGTGTGCGGAAGTGCACATGCGTTTTTGCCGGTTTTAAACGCTTTGTGCATCGGCGGGTTGTGTGGATGCAAACGCTCCCGCAGCCTCCAGCTTCGCGCGGTCTATGAGTTCGCCCGCGAGAATCTCCTCCAGGAGCGCGGCTTGCTTCGGCTCAAGAAGGACGAGACGGCCCAGCACATTGAGAAGGTCGATCAGGTCGCTGGTGTATTCGGAAAGCCAATGATCGGGCTGAATAAAGCTCAGCGGAGATGGCGGTCTGCGGTCGCCGATGATGGGCCGGGTGCGGTCGCGTTTGCGATAGCTGAACCACTGGCGCAGCACGTTCATGCCCGAAACATCATAGGCCCAGACCTCGGGCGGCACATTGTCGATATAGCCCTTGCCGATATAAAGCCGCCGCTTCGCTGGGTCATACTCCATCGCCTCCGGCAGCGGCTCGGGCGCGCCGGGGATCGCGCCCTCTTTCGGGATCGTCGGCGCTTGCCCTGTCGGGAGACGCGGCGGCGCGGCGGGCCTGCCTTCGGAGGGATCGGCGAAGCGCTCGCCGTAGGTGTGCAGCCAGATGACTTCGCGGCCAAGCGCTGCGGCTTTTGCAAACAGCGTCGTGTCGGCGGTCAGCGGCGCGTGCAGCCCGGGCCGGATCAAGTCTTGCTTGAAGCGCGCCGTGAAGGCCGGATGCGCCATGACAGCCGCGAGATAGGCCATCACATCTTCAGGCGTCACCTCCTTGCCAAGCACAGACGAAAGTTGCGCCAGCAGCGCAGGCCTTATGTTGGATATCGTTGCGGCCGAATTCAGCCAAAGAGGATAAACTCTCCCGCCCCGCCCATTGTAGTGGTGAACATCGGGAATGATGCAACAAGTCGAAAACGCAGGGCCACCGATAGGCGCTCGATCTTCGGGGGCAGTAAAATAACACTGCGTCTCCGAATAAGCTGCCCATAACTCGGGTCGAGGCCGACTAATGAGACGTTTGTCCGGGATGAGCCATTGCCGAATAAGCGAGCGGGATGCGAACCGCACCGGCGGCACCATTGGCCCCCGATCATCATTTATTGCTGTTTCCCGGGTTGCATTTGCTCCCAAGTCGTCCTTTATCGTCTTGCTCAAAGAGCGGTCATAATCCGAATGGAACAACAACTCTTTTTTGGCGGGGTCAGGCTCGTTCTGGAGTATCGCCCACCTAGACTTTAGACTCTCCGCATCAGGCGCAATGACCCACGTGCGATGTGTCATAACTCCGGGTCCAGACCACGCGAAGATATCAGCTAACTTGGGAAAGTCCTGCCAAAGGCCCTCTTGGTCCGGCAAGAACGGCTCTCGCCAACCCGCCGCCACTTGGCGCCAATCTGCAGCCAAGGACACTGTAGTCAGCGCTGGAAATTTCGAGTGCTGTCTATGCCCCAGTGGCAATGCAGTAAATTTTACTGCTGCCGAGGTTTCGCGATCCTTTTTGCCCGTCCTCGCGGCGAGGACGATGCAAACAGGCTGTTGAACGCCCTCGAATATGCGGGTCGAGACGTCTGGCCTATGCCCCTCAGGAGAGCAATCGATCACCCAGATTGCATCGCAATCCCTCCGCAGATCCTCGCGCATCTTTTGAAAGCCGGGACCATTCAAGAAACCGGCAACGGTGATGAAACAAACAATCCCTGACTGATCGCTCTTCTTTCCGCCGGTGTCTTCAGCCCAACCGGACCCAAAGACCTTCAGAGAAGCCCACCGCCAAAAAAATATATATAAGTTCTTCAAATGATGGGCATGAGCGCTGATCCCCCATGCGACAGGCGGCATCCAGCGCGCCATAGGTTTTTCGCGGCCCTTGCTCCCATCCTCGATCCAGCCGCCCAAGCCCTCCGCTTTATTCTTGTACGGCGGATTGCCGATAACGACGGTGATCGACGTCTCGCGCTTGATTCTGTTCGCCTCTTTGCGCGACTCGCCGATGGGCGCAACCATGGCCGAGAACTGCGTCTCCGCCGCATAGGGGTCGCCGAGTGTGTCCGTCACATAAAGCCTCGGCGCGGGAACGGCCGTGCCCGATGAGCCGATCAAGCTTTGCAGTTCTGCGATAAGCCGAAGCTGGGCCACGGCGAACGGCCCGAATTGCAGCTCGAAGCCGAAAATGCGGTCCACAGCCGATGCGATGGCAGGGCCGACCGCGCCCTCGCCCTGGTCGTCCGCGATGGTTATCGCGATCTTGCGCAGCACGCCGAGCAGGAAGGTGCCGGTTCCGGTGGCGGGATCGCAAATCGTGACGTTCGGGTCCGCCAGCCCCCTGGGCTTGTTGAACAGCGATGGATCGCGAAGTGCCTCATCCGTCAGCCGGACCATGGCGCTCACCACCTCTGGCGGTGTGTAATAGGAGCCGGTCTTTTTGCGCAACTCGTTGTCGTAAACTGCGAGGAAGTCTTCGTAAAAATAGAGCCAGGCGTCAGGGTCGTCTTTCGAGATCGCAGCCCAATCGACCACATTGAGCACGCGGCAAAGAGTGTCCAGCGCCGGTTTCAGAGCCCACTTTATATCAGGGTTGTCGATCAGCAAGCGAAGCGCCGTTCCAATCAGCGTGCTCGACTTCCGCAACTCGTTCGCCGCCGTATCGAGGCCTTTCGCCAGATCGACATTGCGCACGCGCGCCACGAGCAAGCCGAACGTCACCGCTTGCGCGTAGCCGTCGGCAAATTGCTCGTCGCTCGCATCCGGGAAAAGAAGGTGCCGCCATTCGCCTGCGAGCGATGTGAGCCCTGGGTTCTTTCGTTTCAGCTCCTCCGCAACTTCTTCGCGTAGCAGCCTGCAAAGCCTCGCGCTGATCTCCGCGAGCTTTTTGGCGCTGCGCGGCGGGATCGGTTGCCATCGCAGGAAGTCCGAAAACAGGGCCAGCAAAGCGGGCGGTGCGGAAAGCGCCGCGCCGGACACTTCAACGTCGCCGTCGAGGTGGACAATCGCCCCTTCCGGGTGCCCGTCGCGCCAAAGGCTGAAGCTGTTTCCATCCGTATAAAGAAGGTTCGGAAGAGTCTTGAGTTTGACCCATTGCCGCTTGTCGTGGTCGTCGCTGAATTTCCGGGGATCGGCTCCTTTTCCTGGCGCCTTTATCTCAATGAAGCCGATCAGCGCGTTTTGAACTGTGACCGCATAGTCCGGCCGCGTCGAGAGTTCGGACAAGGTGCTTTCGCCGACAACTCCCAAAGCACCGCCGGGGATACCCGAAAGGCTTGCGAGGTCGGCTATCAGAGCCTCAAGCGGAGCGCGCAACTGATCTTCCGGCGCGCCCGAGATTGCCTTGTTCGCCAGTTTCTTTTTCGTCGCCGCCCCAAACTTGGAGACGGCTTCGGAAAGATCGTGAACCTTGGTCAAGCGCGAATCCGGTCATTGTTAAAATCAGCGCGCCAATAGTTTGCCAGCCATCCACTGCGATCAAGCTGCAAAGCAGCTTTGCACGGCTAACTGGCGTGCTATCCCCCAACTTCCGCTGGAACGGGCTCCAATCGTCCACCGCAACCATCGCAGCACCGCTACGCCTCCTTCACCTCGGCGAAATCCGGCCAGCGCGCGGCTTCGAGCTGCGTCTGGATCGTCTTGCGCGTCAGCTCATTGTCCGCACGGAAATTGCTGTAGAGAGCCGACACCGCGTCCACCAGCGGTTTCTGCAACTCCTCGATTGCGCCCTTCAAGATGTCGCTGAATTCCTTCGTGCCCTCCAACTGGGGGAGCTGGTTTTCGGCCAGATTGCGAAGCTTGGCGAGGCCGGTTGCAGCGCGCTCCACCCTTTCCTGCAGGCTCGACAGCCGTTCCGGCAGGCCCTTCGCGGAAAGGGCGACGATCAATCCGGCGATGACGGCGTCGGCCTCGGCCTTCGCATCGCAATAGATAAGCTGACCGCGAGCGATATTGCCGGGGTCGCCGAACTTCTTCAGGATCGCCACGCTTGTCTCCGCCTTGGTGCGCGCGGCAGCCAGTTGAGCCACCGCGTCCGCCCATGTCGTCTTCGCCATGGCGATTATCTCCTTCGGCAAGAAGCATTCGACTAAAATAAGACATGGATTAGGAGGCTCGGCACCCAAGGTCAAGCCTGCGCCGGAAGGCGCGTTGCGGGTCGCGCAATGCGTAAGCCACGCCATAGGGTGAACGGATCGTTGCCGCTCGGATTATGCGTTAACCCGGGATGGTAAACGGCATTGAGTTCCGGCTGAATTTGCACCCCCAAAAATCCGGAAGATCAAAACGGTCCGAGTTCGGCCGGGTAAGCAGGCTTTCTATCCCCCTGAAACACTTCAGCTTTTTGCCCCAGATCGACAGGGTTAATGGACTATATTTTTGGACGAAGTGGGCGCGCAAAAGTCCGTTAAATATGTTTCGGCCGCACAAATTAACCATGCCAGCGACAGGGGCGGCCGCCGCGGGGCAAGCGGTCCCCACAATTTACGCCACGGAATTAGAGACTTACAGCCGTTAACCTCCCGGCAAGGCGCTTTTTCCTAGATCTGTGCCCAGGCAAAAGCAAGCTGGTCCGAAGATTCGAGAAAGATGCCGCCTTTCGCAACGAGCATACAAAAAGCCAGTTGGCCTGCGAAGCGGGTTCCAGCGTCTTGCCCCGGAACGCCAAGGTCTGGACGTCACCCCAGTTTCCGCCGGAACAGCCAACTCGCGGCCGTCAGCGTGAAGACCGCCATGACCGCCATCGGCCAGATGCGCTCCGCCACAAGCGCCATCGGCATATCGCGCAGGAACACGCCGCGCACGATCACGAGGAAATGGGTTAGCGGGCGAGGAGCGCCACCGGCTGGAGCCAGTCGGGCATGTTCTGCACCGGGCTCGTAAAGCCCGACAGCATCATGGCGGGCATCATGTAGACCATGGCGCCGAGCATCGCCTGCTGCTGCGTCGAGACGAGCGACGAGATGAACAGCCCCACGCCGATGATCGACAGCGTGAACACGATCAGCCCCGCATAGAGGACGAAAATCGAGCCGGTGAGCGGGATGCCGAAGACCAGCGTGACGATCCCCGTGATCACCGTCCCCAGCACCACGCCGATGATAAGTCCCGGCACCGCCTTGCCGATCATGATTTCGAGCGGCTGCAACGGCGAGACGAGAAGCTGCTCGAAGGTGCCGAGCTCCCGCTCGCGCGAAACCGACATCACCATCACCATGAGCACCGTCGTCATGGTCAGCGTGCCGACAAGCCCCGGCACCATCGTGTTCCGGTACTCCGGTTCGGGTTGAACGAGGATCGGTCCAGGACCGCGCTGACATCGGGCCGCTCCTCGCCCAGGACGACATCCGCCGCGTAATTCACGACGATGCTGTTGATGTAACTGTTGAGGATTTGGGCGCTATTTGACTTGCGCCCATCCAGAAGCACCTGCACGCTCACCGGCTCCCGCGCCGCGATCTTCCGCGAAAAATCCTGCGGGATGCGGACGACCGCCAGCACGCTCTGGCTGTCGATCGCGGGCTGGATTTCCTTCTCGTTCTTGAAATAGGTGATGGTCGAGAAGGCCGAGGCTCGCTCGAACCGGCTGATGAGCTGCCTCGAACTCTGCCCCCAGTCTTCGTTGTAGACGCCGATGGGCGCGTTCGTGACCTCCAGCGTGGCGGCATAGGCATAGAGGAACACCTGCATGATCGGCGGGACGATGAACGCGATGCGGGTGCGCGGGTCGCGGAAGGCCGAGAGAAGCTCCTTGATGATGAGCGCGATCAGTTTAGGCGGCATCTCTAGTCGAGCCTCATTTTCGAGTTGCGCCAAGTCAGCGCCATCAGGACGACGCTCATGAAGGTGAGGATGAGAATGCTGGCACCAGCACCGAGGCGATGTCGCCCGCGAGAAAGATGGTCTGCAGGCTCTGCACGAAGTAGCGGGCGGGAACGAGCGCGGAGAAGGCGCGCAGCGGCGCTGGCATGCTCGAAAGCTCGAAGATGAAGCCGGAGAAGA
>CAVYVV010000011.1:0-110394 GCA_963772105.1 uncultured Alphaproteobacteria bacterium | reverse complement strand
AGCCGGCCTGTTCGGTAGCCGCCTGCGTCTCAGCCTCGGGCAACAGGCGCTTCGGCGTTCCCCTTGCCGCGTGGCTTCCTTGTCTCCCGCCAGCGAGGCGACCTCATACCAGAAGTAGGCCTTTTGATTATTCTGCTGGAGGCCGAGACCGCGCTCGTACAGGACGGCGAGATTGAACTGGCTGTCGGTCAGGCCGGACATGGCGGCGTTTGCGAACCAGGCGGCGGCCGCCTGGTAGTCCTGGGCCGTCTCCTGGGCGGAAGAAGCACCCCAAGGTTGTGCATGGCCCGGATATGACCGGCGCTTGCCGCCTTGCGATACAGCTCGCGCGCCACGGTCTCATCCTTCGGTAGGCCCACGCCGCGCTCGTAAAGCGAAGCCAGCACGAACTGGGACTCGACGTGGCCCTGTTCGGCGGCCCTTGCCAGCCAGCGCGCCGCAGTGGCCGGATCGGCCTGAAGGAATCCGTCGGTCAGGAAACGGGCCGCGATACGGAACTGGGCTTCCCGGTCGCCACGGCTTGCCGCATTCGCGAGCACCTGCAAGTCTTCATGAACCTCGGGCTGCGGAGGGGAGGACGCGAGGTTCTGATCCGCCGCCGTGAAGAGCGAGGGAGGCGCCTTGAAGGGCGCGGTCATCGCCTTGTTGGGTCCGGCTTCCCCGGTTTGCGACTGGGAGGCGGGAGCTCCGGCATTTGCCTTACGGGCTGGACATCCGGCAGCACGCTCAAGTGGAAGGGAGGAAGCTCTGTTCTCGTGTGGAGATAATAGAGCGCGGCGCTTGCGATCAGGAGGACCACGGCCACGACGCCAAGCCCGAAAATCGGAAGAGATTTCTCCTCCTCGCGAAGCGCACGGCCCTGCACAGGCCCAGCCGAAGATGGCGCTTCGCCGCCGCCGTGTTTGGCGAAGCCGGAACTCTTTCCAACGATGAGTTTCTCGCTTGCCTCTTTCAGCGCTTCAAAAAGATTGAGATCGGGGGGCGGGGGCGGGCGCAGCGTAATGGTATCGAGCCGGGGCTTCCGCTCCGGCTCCGATCCGAAATCATCCCCGATGGTGTAGGCGTGTGCGCCGAGCTGATCGGCGTGTGAACGCCAGCGCGCTTCCTGGGCGCGGAGGCGGAGCGCTCTGCCTGGCTCTTTTCCAGGAACACGCGCAAGGTGCCGTGGATGCGCTCGAGCGCCGCCGAGGTGCGGTCGCTGCTTTCGCGGGAAAGGGTGTTGAGCTCGCGAAGTTCACTTTCCACCCGCTCAAGGCGGCGGCTATCGCGGCAATCCTGAAGAGCCGCCGTGATCTGCTCTGCCGTAACCGCAGCCGCGCGGGAGGCTGACACGGTCACCGTTTGCCCAAGCTCCTTCGACCGTATGGCGCGCCGCGTCCTCGAACCCTGTGCGCGCCTCCTGGGCTTTCTCGGTGGCGGCCAGTATTTCCTTGGCGGCGCGTGCGATGCGGTTTGCATCGGATGAGGTTTGCGCGCGCGTGGCCTCGAGCGAGCGCGAGAGCTCGGCGAGCTGCGTTTCCACGGCCGCCATGGTCTTCTCGCCCGGAAGCGCCGTGGAAAGCCGGTCCACGCGGTCGATGATTTCTGCAAGCTTGACGTTGATGGAAACGATCTCGCTCGTGTCGGACTCCCGGAGCGAGAGCATCGCCTTCAGCTCCTGGAACTTGTCCTCGAACCATTCGAGATCGCTTGGGCGCCGCTTGGGCAACGAGGGCCGGGACGGGCGCGCGGCCGTATCGCCCGCCGTCTCCCGGAACGTTTCGGCGTGATGCCGGGGCGCTGTGAATTCGTTGAGACGGGCCGATAAAGCCTCGAGCGGAGGGAAACCTCTTTGCTTCGGCTCCTTGGCACGATCGAGATAAACTTGAAGTTGAGCCTCGGCATCCAGCATCTCGTCATCGAATGCCGCGAAGGGGGGGTCGGGCGAAGTGAAAGGCGGAGGCGGTTGCATAAACGGTGAACTCTCAGGAGGGCTGTCGAGGCCGCGCTCGAACGCGCCTCGCGCTTCGCGGGCCTTCTCGATATCGAGGTCGCTGTTGGTCAAGCGCCCTGGTTTCACGTGGCTAAGTTCCCACCTATGGTTTCAGACACGCCCTCGGTCCCCGGTTTGAAGCCGGGAATGAGTCGCGAGCGCACAGGCCTGTTCGAGAGCCTATGCGATTGTTATCTTTGCCTTGGATGTGCAAACATGACGTAAACAGCCGGTAAAATGTGCGGCTTTTTTTGAGGTCACCGATGAGCGCATTGACAACCACCACGGGTCACCGCTGCTCCACACTGACCGTCGGTACCGCCGGGCCTGGCTTTTATCGCCTCGGCGGCGAGCTGCACCGGCGCCTGAAAGAGATGGGGGCGCAGAACGGCCTCCTGAACGTGTTTTGCGCCCACACCTCGGCCTCGCTCTGCATCCAGGAAAACGCCGACCCGAGCGTTCTCAAAGACCTCGCGGACGCTTTGAAGCGGCTTGCCCCCGAGGATTTCGATTACCGCCATCACAGCGAGGGGCCGGACGACATGCCCGCCCACATCAAAACGCTTCTCACCGCCACCTCGCTTTCCCTTCCTGTCAGGGATGGATCGCTTGCGCTTGGGACCTGGCAGGAGGTATACCTGATCGAGCATCGGGCGGGCGGCCACAAGCGCAGGCTCGAGCTCGATTTCGCCGGAAGCCTCAAAGGTTAGCGTTTTCCTAAAAGCCGAACAAAAGCTGGAACTTACCACCGCTCTCCGCGGGGTAAGGTTAAAACAAGCTTGAGCCTGGAATCTTCAGAAAGATACGCTAAAGCTGAGCGGGCCATGGTGGCGCAGTCTTAGTGCGGTAGCAACCCTGCCGTGCGAGACTTTCGGTCTGTTGCTTGCGAGTAAGAGAGATGCAAACCATTCTGCTTGCCGAAGATGATGACTTGATGCGCCGCTTCCTCGCGAAGGCGCTCGAACGTGCTGGATATGACGTCGTTTCCTACGGCAATGGCGCCGAGGCCTTCGAGGGCTTGAAAGAAAAGCCCGTAACGCTCCTGCTGACCGATATCGTGATGCCGGAAATGGATGGCATCGAGCTTGCCAAGAGGGCGGCGGAACTCAATCCCGAGATGAAAATCATGTTCATCACGGGCTTTGCCGCTGTCGCGTTACAGCACTATGCGGAGGCGCCGCATCGCGCGCGCATCCTGTCAAAACCGATACACCTGAAGGATCTTGTCCGCGAAGTCGACAAGATGCTAGCTGCTTGAGGGCGCCGCCTCCGCCGGCAGCGCTTTTGCGGGAGCGGCGAGTTCCTCCCGCACGGTGATGTAATTCAAGAAATTGGTCTCGGACACTGTCCCGACCAGCGCATTGCCTTCCAGGACTGCGAGATGCCGTATCCCGTTGGACTGCAGCTTGCGCAGCGCTTCCATGGCGGATGCGGCGGGTGAGACCACCGTATCATGGGTGAAGCGCTCGGCAATCGTCCGTACAAACGTGTCGTGCCATTGCGCCTGCAAAACGCGCCGGATCTGCTCGGGCACGATATAGCCGAAAGCTTTCCCGTCCTCGGTGACGATGATGAATTTGCGGTTGAGCCCGTAAATGAAATCCTTGACCAGCGCCTCGACTGTGAGATCCGGGCCGACTGACAGGGGCGAGCGATCCATCAAATCCGCCACCGATACGCCTTTTAGGTTTTCCGCCGCATTCACGTGATTGCGCGACTGGGACGCCGCCGCCGCAACGAATATGCCGATAAGAAGCTGCCAGGTCCCGCCGAGCGTGTTCCCCTCGGCGATCTGGACGAGGCCGGCGACGACGAGGAAGCCGCCGAAAATCGTGCCGAACAGGGAGGCAATACGGGTGGCGCGGCGGAAATTACCCGTCCGCCACCAGATGATGGAGCGAAGGATGCGTCCGCCGTCGAGCGGGAAGGCAGGGGCAAGGTTGAAGAGTGCGAGCACCGTGTTCGTCAGCGCAAGGAAGGCCGCAACCCCGGATAGGGCTGGAAGCTCCGCAAAACGGAAGACCACCGAGGAGACATAAAAGATCCGCCGCGATAATGACGCTGGCGACCGGTCCGACAAGCGCGACCCAGAACTCCGAACGCGGTGTTTTGGGCTCCTGCTTGAGTTCTGCGACGCCGCCGAAGATGAACAGCGTGATTCCCCCGATCGGCATACCGAAGTTGAGCGCCATCACCGCGTGGGCGAGTTCGTGCAGGATGATGGACGCGAAAAGGCCGAGAGAGCCCACGATCCCCATGACGATATAAGTGTAAAAGTTCTGGTGCGGCACGACTGTGGGGAAATAGCGGGTGAGGCTGACGACGAGGTAGAACGCCAGAAAGAACCACGAGATGTCGATGCTGATGCTGAAGCCCAGCAGAGAAAAAAGACGAAAACGGGCCGGAAACATTCGGCTCCTCCAAAGGCGCATTGCGGGACAGCCGCGCGGCCCCGTCCCGGTTATTTGAAACGGTACGGAGCGAAGTTCAAGCGGACCCTTGAGCGCAGCGCATCGGCGTCAACAAGCCGTGCTCGCTAATGATAGCCCTCGCCCCCGGCAACCTTGCCGCGGAAGGTCCAATAGACGAATGCTGTATAGGCGAGAACGAGCGGTAAAAACAAGAGGGCCCCGATCAGGCTGAAGATTTGCGATTGCGGAACGGCGGCGGCCTGCCAGATGGTCACGCTCGGGGGCACGAGATAGGGAAAGGTCGAGATGCCAAGCCCGAGGAAGCAGAAGAGAAAAAGCACCATCGCCGAAAGAAAGGCTTGAACCCCCGAGGGTTTCCTGATCCCGACCCAGGCGATGAAGGCGACGGCGGCTGTCAGGAAAGGCACGGGCCAGAGATAGGCAAGCCGGCCGCCGTGAAACCAGCGGTGGGCGATGCGCTCGAAAGCGAGAGGGGTCCACAGGCTGACGGCCGCGATGAAACCCAGCGTGACGATAAGCGCCACCTCGGCGTGGTATTGCGCCCGCCGTGCGACCTCGCCCTCGGTCTTCATCATGAGCCAGGACGAGCCGAGGAGCGCGTAACCTGCGATGAGCCCGAATCCGCAAAGGATAGGGAACGGCGCCAGCCATTCGAAGCTTCCGCCCGCAAACTGTCCATCCTTGACGGAAATGCCTTGCACGAAACCGCCAAGCACGAGGCCCTGGCAGAACGTCGCCACTGTGGAGCCGAGCGCGAAGGACCAGTCCCACCAGCGGTGGCGCGGCTTCGCCACAAAACGGAACTCGAACGCCACGCCCCGGAAAACAAGCGCGAGCAGCATGATCATGACCGGAAGGTAGAGCGCCGGCATGATGATGCCGTAGGCCATCGGAAACGCGACGAGCAGCCCCGCACCCCCCAGCACGAGCCAGGTCTCGTTTCCGTCCCAGTAAGGGGCGATCGAATTCATCATCGTATCGCGTTCCTGCTCGTCCGCGCCTGTCAGAAACAGGATGCCGATCCCGAGATCGAAGCCATCGAGCAGCACGTACATGATGACGCCGATGCCGAGAAGCGCGGCCCACACGAGCGGAAGCCAGTAAGCGATCGGTTCCATGGGACGCTCCTAACCCTGTTCCGCGAGGCCGGGACCGCCGCCGGTTTCGGTCGCCGCCGAAACGGGCCGCTGCGGTACGTGGCGTTCGTCGATGCCGGACGGGCCTTGGACGACGGGGCCTTTGCGGATCAACAGGTTCATGTAGGCGATGCCCGCCGAGTACACGGCGAGATAAACCAGGAAAAACAGGATCAGGGTTGCGCCGACAGCCCCGGCATCGAGGGGCGAAGCAGCCTGAGCGGTGCGGATCAGCCCGGTCGCGACCCAGGGCTGCCGGCCGACTTCGGTTGTTACCCATCCGGCGACGACCGCCACGAAGCCCAGCGGCCAGGAAAGCGAAGCGGCCCGCATGAAGAGGCGGCTTTCGAAAAGCCTCCCGCGCCACCACAGAATGCCGCCGCCGAGCGCGAGCAAAATCAGCCAAAGCCCGATCGCGACCATGATCCGGAAGCCGAAAAACGGACCCCAGACCGGCGGCCGGTCCTCGGGCTTGAAGTCGTCCAGCCCTTTGAAGAGCCCGTTCCAGCGATGACTGATGATAAGGCTTCCCAAATGGGGAATCCCGATCTCGTAATCGTTGCGCTGCGCTGCCTCGTCCGGAATGCCGAAGAGCACCAGTTCTCCAGGCCTGGACCCATCCCAATGGCCCTCCATCGCGGCCAGTTTCGCAGGCTGGTATTCTGCCGTGACAAGTCCGTGCTGGTCGCCGATGAGAAGCTGTAGCGGCGCAAGCACCATCGCGAGCCCGAGCCCCATCCGGATCATGATCCGGGCTTCCTCATGATACCTGTTGGCGAGCCAGTAGCGCGCCCCGATCGCGAGCACGACAATCGACGTGGTGAGATAGGCGGCCGTCACCATATGCGCAAACCGGTATGGGAAGGTCGGATTGAAGATGACCTGGAGCCAGTCGGCAGGAATTGCGACGCCGTCCTTGATCTCATGGCCGGTGGGATATTGCATCCAGCTGTTGGCGGACAAAATCCAGAAGGCCGACAGCAGCGTCCCGAAGGCGACCATCAGGCTCGCGAAGAAGTGCAAGCCCTTGGGCACGCGGTTCCAGCCGAACAGCATGATGCCGAGGAAGCTGGCTTCGAGGAAAAAAGCGGTGAGCACCTCGTAACCAAGGAGCGGGCCGATCACGTTGCCCGCCGCCACCGAGAATTTGCTCCAGTTGGTGCCGAACTGGTAGGACATCGGAAGCCCGGACACCACGCCCATCGCGAAAGACACCGCGAAGATCCTCGTCCAGAAGCGCGCGAGACCGTGATAGCGGTCGTCGCCGCGGAAAAACCAGATGGCTTCGAGCGTTGCGATGTAGGACGCGAGCCCGATGGTGAAGGCCGGGAAGATGATGTGGAACGTCACCGTGAAGGCGAACTGGATCCGGGCGAGGATCGTGGCGTCCAACCCGAGAAACATGGCCGACCTCCTGGCTTGACTGGCGGCGCCGAGGCTCTAAAGCAATCATACCGCCGTTGCCGGGGCAAGCGACAGGTAAACAGGTATTATCAGGAAAAGTTGCGCGGCAAAGCCTCAAAGCCTCCTTGGCCCGATGAAGGCGAGAATGCCGATGATGATCAGATAAAGCGCAACGACATAGTTCAGGAGCGCGGGCCGAAGGAGGATCAGGACGCCGGCCAGGATGGAGATGATGGGCTGGAGGGGAACATTATTCATGCGAGGGTCCTTGATTCCGAACGGGATCGAAATGCTGAAATATCAAAGATTTCAGCCTACGTTCTGTTCCATGGCTCAGGCGCCGTCTCCGTATCGGAACGCGTTGAGAGGGCGCCGCCGTTTGTATCGAATTGTCACGTTAGCATTCAAATAATTTTATTTGTGAATTGTCAAAGACGCCCAAGCACCTTCCTTCATGCTTAGAAAATAGGCAAACTATGGGAGGTTGTAGTGAAGAACAGCTTAAGCACAGCTGCAGTTCTGGCTGGGGCCCTCATTGCATTTTCTGCTGCGTGTCAAGCAGACCAAGACCCACTGCAAGGAGCAAAGAAAGGAACGACGCCGTACGTGACGCACTTCATCTTCCGGCCTGTCCAAAGCCTGGAAGTCGGCAAGACAGGGACTGCGCACTTACTCGAGGCAGTCGGCACAACCCAGAATCTGAATGGCGAGCCGATGCTCGACAAGATGGCGGCAAGGTGCACCGCGCTGAACGTGGAATTGGGCGACAAGAAATATATCGACGGAGCCTGCGCGCTGACCGACAAGGACGGCGATGTCATCTTCTCCACCTTCGACACGCGCGATCTGGATGCATCACAGCCCGAAATGAAATGCGGCACGCATGTCATTACGGGCGGAACCGGCAAATATACCGGGATCAGCGGGCGTGAACCGTTTGCCTGCAACGACATGCCAAAACTGGCCGGAGCAGGCGGCTATTTCGCCATGGACATTCCGCATAATACAAGCTGGGAGATCAAGCCGGGGTCCCGCACCTCCAAACGCTAACAAGGACACTTGGCGCGGGCGAATGCTGCCCGCGCTTCTCTTTTCCTCACACTCACCGCGAGAGCTGTCTTGAAGCCTGCAAAAGCGCGTGCTATGTCATCACGCGCAGCGGACACGTAGCTCAGCGGTAGAGCACTACGTTGACATCGTAGGGGTCACAGGTTCAATCCCTGTCGTGTCCACCATTAAAATCAATGGGTTAGCCGAAATTCCCCAAATGCCTGCGAATGAAAAGGCGAACGAGACGTTGAGTTTGTCCGCCCCCGGTTCGACAAGCTTGGGTGCTGCACGCTGGGTAGCGACAGGGCGTCTAGGCGCGTGTCCGCACCCTAACGTCTTCAGACGCTGCAATTCGCTGTCGGAATTGCCCGAACTTAAGAAGGTTTATGCGTCTAATGGCCACGCGTTCGGCTGAATGTCGTGGGCATATAGTTCCGCGCAATTTTTCGCCTAACGTCTCCAAGGAGGAGATCGTTAATAGGGTCGATGGAAGGTTTAGGGGGTGATGAGGTGGAAATGATCTATGGATTTGTTGCCTTGATTTCGCTGTTCCTTGCCTGGATCGTGCGGAATAATCTCGTTGGGCAGCGTTATAGAAACCGCTTTGGGAGCGCTTTCTTGGAGGAATTCAAGCGTGCCTATCCTGATAGTGCGAGCCTATTGCCCCCCGATCTTGGCTCGCGAATTGCTTACATCCTCACAAATAACAAGAAGCTTGCGAGGGAGCTTAACGCACTGGAAAGGCAGGTCGCCAAACGACCTGAAATAGGAAAAAAGTCAGGTTACTCGCCCGAAATACAGGAGCTTATTACCGATTTAGTGAAAAAGAAGATCGAACTTGCTAGCAAAATTTTCAACACTCTTCCTTCCAAAGTACAATCCCAAATTAACAGAAAAGCAGAATTGATTGACAAAACTGCAGCAGAAGTGGAACCAGGTGATGAAAAATTAAGAGAGGATAGGAAAAAGGACGAGGAAATAGAAAAATATTATGGTCTTAAGACATGGAGATTTAGCATACTTATGAATATTTATGATATTGCCAGGCGAGCGAATTCGACCGCAAGTTAATCTTGGTTCAAAGTTCTTGTAATATTTTGGACATCTGGACATGTGCTGGTGTGGAAGAGACCTGAAATAGCGCGCGTCATAATGCGCTGTCCTCCTGCTCTGGGAACTCTTAGCTTATTGGCGAGCTTTAGCTCTACGTTGACATCGTAGGGGTCACAGGTTCAATCCCTGTCGTATCCACCCTTAAAATCTGGCATATTCCCCCGCATCCTGCCTCTGCGATTTCCACTCCTGAGTAAGTCCGGCAGGACCTGCTTTTCTGCGGCTATATTTTAAGAGGCTATGCGGTGCTAACGCGAATTTTCCTGACGAGCGTCTTATTGGCTTCCGTTAGCGCGGGCCCTTCGGCTGGCGCTCAAGAAAGGGGTGACCCGGCCGGCGGGTTGACCTACGCCGGCCAGGTATGCGCCACCTGCCACGCCATTCGGAAAGGAGACAATGTCTCGCCGAACCACCTCGCGCCAGCCTTCGCGGCAATCGCAAATACCTCCGGGGTGACACCCATCAGCCTTTCAACGCACCTCAGGTCGCTTCATGAGAACATGCCCAGCTTCACACTATCGCCGAATGAGCAGGACAATGTCATCGCTTACATCATGAGCCTCAAGCATGAACGCTGAGGGACCATAACCTCATCGAGCGGCTCTTTACACGATACCATGCGAACACGAAAAACATGGCGGTCGCCGCTGTTCTGTCGACTCAGCTGATGTGCGCGAAACTCTTCCATCCCGAAGCCTCGGATGGGCCGCCCTTGGATTTCAAGACGCGCATTGGCATCGCAATCCCGAACACGGAGCAGACCGTCACGTGGATGGGCCTCGACTTCGAGACCAACGAACAGGTGCTTGTTCCGCGGAAGGAGACGGAGCTTCTTGCGCGCGCCGCGCTCGAGCTTCTGAAAACCGTCGAGGCGGCGCCGATCCGCGTCATCGACATGTGCTGCGGAGCGGGCAACCTCGCCTGTGCGCTCGCGCATGCCCGGCCGGACATCCGCGTTTGGGCGAGCGATCTCACGGATGCGTGCGTCGCGCTGCGCGGAAGAACGTCGCGCGGCACGGGCTCGAAGGGCGCGTCGAGGTTTGACAGGGCGATCTCTTTTCGTCGCTCGCCGATGAGGACTCGCGGGCTCCGTCGATCTCGTCGTCTGCAATCCGCCTTACATTTCCACGGGGAAGCTGGAGGGCGAGAGCGCCCACCTCTCCTCGACGGGCAGCCGCGAGAGGCCTTCGACGCCGGCCCTTACGGCCTCGCGATCCACCACGCGTGATCGCGGAGCCCCGGTTCCTGAAGCCTAAAGCCTGGCTTGTCATGGAGATCGGGCTCGGCCAGAAGCGCCAGATCGCGCTCCTGTTCTCGCGCGTGAAGCGATACGAGAAGGAGCAATCCTGGACGGACGAGAACGGAGCCCCACGCGTGATGGGCGCGCGCATCTCGGGTGCGCATTAAACGCGGCGTGAGAACGGCTTCGTCGGCGCGATCCGGCCGCCCTGATCCCGGGCAGCGCTGCGCACATGCGATCACCCCGCAGCACGCGTTTTTTTGAATTTGTGCGTTCGGGCGGGTTCCAGGCCGCGATGGCTGAAGGGCGCGCGCTGGCCACTTCCGCCGCGCGGATTTCATCCTGTCAGGATCGCGCTCACGGTGATGCGGGGCGCATCGGCTCAACCCACAACAGCCCCATGCGCTTCTCAATGCCCATGATTGCAGCTGAGCGATCCTGTTCGGCGCGGATTTCGCGCTACTCCGCGAAAACGCCGTGCTTGTCCACGTGAGCGGCGAGCCCGAGTGTGTGCTCCCGCACAAGCTTCTCGGCGAGGTCGGCGTCGCGGGCCTCGAGCGCGCCGATGATTGCCAGGTGCTCGCCGATCGACTGCTCGGCGCGGTTGTCTTGCCTGAGCGACACCGTGCGAATGGCCCGGATATGGGTGAACAGGTTATGGGTCGTCTCCACGATGAGGTCGCAGCCGCCGAGCCTGATAATCGCCTGGTGGAAGGCGATGTTGGCTTCCGAATATTCGTTCATCTGATCGGACAGCGGCTCATCCTTGAACTTCTGGAAAAGATCCGCGAGAGCCTTCAGTTGCTCTTCGCTCGCGTGCGTCGCCGCCAGCCTCGCGGCCATGCCTTCGAGCGCGGCCCAAACCACGATCATTTCGCAGATTTCTTTTTTCGACTTGCGGACGACGTAGATGCCGCGTCGAGGGACCGCGCGGACAAAGCCTTCCTGCTCCAGCAGAGTAAGGGCCTCCCGAATTGGCGTCCGGCTCACTCCGAGCTTCTGGGAGAGCTGACGTTCATCCAGCCGGATCGGATCAAGCTGGCCGTAGATATCCATTTGAGTGATCGCACTCTTAAGGGCGCCGTAAGCCAAGGTTCTCAGGCTCGAACTGGTCTCCAGAGGAACGACTTTCAATTCCGGCTGCTTTGCCGAATGTTCCACGCTCATACCCCCCTTTTTGGCTTCGCCTTTTCAAAACGCAGCCCGAAGCTTTTTTCATCCAAGCCAAGCGTGCCGGCAAATGTATTTCAATGATCGAATACAAAGATAAATAGCAAAAGATACAAGCTCGCCGCCAGCTTGATGGCCCTCGAAAAGGCCCGTGGCGCACGAGATCTCCCCGCTCGATTAAAGGCGGAAACGTTGATCGCTTCCAAAATGCCAGCGCAGCTTGTCCTGGTCTCAATGGACGCGGGCTGCACTAGATAGCAAGAGGCGAATTATAGCATTCGCATTTCTTGGTGATTTGATTTGAATCAGTTCGCTTCGCAGTCACGCGAAAAAATTCCGGATGCGAGCGAGGCGTGCAGAAGCGCCTGTCGTGATCCGAATTCCTTGTCAATACGGGACCTGAGGTCTCGCCGCGACGGCTTTGGAGCCGAAGTGTTGCACTGCGGGGTGCCGGGGCGGACGCGGGACAGCGCCCCAACCCCGCAGCAACGCGAGACCTTTGTAGTATGAACTCCGAGGCGTTACGCTTCAGTAAAAGGAAATGCCCCGCGCAAGGTTAAATGGAAAAAAAAGATGGATGAGAGCGTCACCGCCTTCGCCGAAAAGCTGCGCGCCCGGTCCAGCGCCTTGGGCGAGACGGCGGGCATCGAGTGGCGCATGAGCCAGACGCCCGTCGCTTATGAATTGGCTGTGGCGGCAATGGAAGATCGCGCTGCCGCCATCTTTGCTGGACATGCCCCTGAACTCATCTGGTTTCTGGAACATCCGGCGCTCTATACGGCCGGCGCGAGTGCGAGGCCCGAGGATCTTCTCGACCCGGCTCGCTTGCCGGTCCATCCCACGGGGCGCGGAGGCCAGTACACGTATCACGGGCCCGGGCAGCTCGTGGCCTACGTTCTCCTCGATCTCAACAAGCGCGGGCGCGATGTGCGCCGCCATGTGAATTCGCTAGAGGCATGGGTCATCGCCGCGCTCGCCGGCTACGGCATCCCGGGTGAGAGGAGGGAAGGGCGCCCCGGAATTTGGGTGCGGAACGGCCGCCGGGATGAGAAGATTGCGGCCATTGGCGTGCGCGTCCGGCGATGGGTGACCTTTCACGGCGTCGCCATCAACATTTCCCCCGACCTCTCGCACTTCGAGGGGATCGTGCCGTGCGGGATCGAGGACGCCGGCGTGACCTCGCTTGCGAAGATCGAGGCAGGCTCCCCGGCTGCCCGCTGAGGAACAACCGCTTCGCCAAAAAGTTCAGGACGGCAAGGTGAACTGCGGAGCCTCGTCATGAACGATATTTCGGTGTCCTGTTGCGTCGTGGGAGGCGGTCCTGCCGGAATGATGGCCGGCTATCTTTTGGCGCGAGCGGGACTTTCGGTGGCTGTGCTCGAAAAGCACGGCGATTTTCTGCGCGACTTCAGGGGGGATACGATCCATCCCTCCACGCTCCAAGTGATGGATGAGCTTGGCCTCTATGATCGGCTTTTGCAGAGGCCCCATCACAAAGCCTACTCCCTGAAGGGCCGGTTCGGCGATCTCGAGACCACCTTTGCCGATTTCTCCCATCTGCCGACGCGCGCCAGGTTCGTCGCGTTCATGCCGCAATGGGAGTTTCTGAACTTTTTGGCCGATGAAGCGAAGGCTTATCCAGGTTTCAAACTTCTCATGAGGGCCGAAGCAACGGACCTCATCACGGACAGCGACAGGGTCGCTGGCGTCGCTGTCAAGACGGATGACGGGGTAATGCATGTTCGCGCCCCGCTTGTGATCGGGTGCGATGGCCGGCATGCCATGACGCGAAAGCGAGGCGCGTTCGTCGTTGAGGACCTTGGGGCGCCGATGGACGTCCTATGGTTCCGCCTCTCGCGCCGGGACACCGATCCCGAAGATCCGGCCGGCAGTTTCGGCCTCGGCCACATCGTCATCATGATCAATCGCGGCGATTACTGGCAGTGCGGCTATGTGATTGCGAAAGGCTCATTCGACCGCGTTCGCGAGCAGGGGCTTCCCGCGTTCCGGCAGGAACTTGAAAGCCTGGCGCCCTTCCTCAAGGGCCGGTCTGCCGAAGTGAAAAGCTTCGATGATATCAAGCTTCTGACCGTCGGCGTCGACCGTCTGAAGCGATGGTACCAGCCAGGCCTGCTGTGTATCGGCGATGCCGCCCACACCATGTCGCCCGTGGGCGGCGTGGGTATCAATCTCGCGATCCAGGATGCGATCGCTGCGGCAAACATCCTTGCGGACCCGCTCAAAGCTGGCCAGGTGACCACGCGCGATCTGGCGCGTGTCGAGGAACGGCGCGAGATGCCCACGCGGCGCACCCAGTGGCTTCAGGTGCAGATCCAGAACAACGTCATCAAGAGCGTCCTCGGCAAGCCGGAGCGCCGGGAACCGCCCTTGCTCCTGCGCCTGATGAGCTGGTTTCCCGCGCTTGCGCGGATACCGGCTCGCGTCATAGGGCTCGGTTTCCGGCCGGAGCATGTGAACGCGCGCCTCTTTCACTCAGGTTGAACATTCCCCCGCTTGAATATTTTGCCGCAACGGAGATTGCCGGAGCGGGAGTTTCCAGAGAAACTTGCGTGCCGGGCGAAAGACCGCCGTCATCCTGCCAAGATTCGGGCACAATCCCGCCCAGCGCGCGATAGAATCGTGCGGCCTTTTATTGGGTGTTCGTACCCGATGCGGGGTTCAATGCCGGAAAAGACAAAGCCGTGGCAGTTCGTGATATCCGGAAAACACCGGTTGCTCGACGCGTTTTTCGCGGTCGACGAGTATACGGTCTCCCACGAGCAGTTCGACGGCACGATGAGCACCGAGCGGTCGATCCTTGTGTTCGAGCGCGGGGATGCGGTTGCGGCGCTGCTTTACGATCCTGAACGCCGGATGGTTATCACCAGTCAATCAGTTCCGGCTTCCGACGCATGAAAAGGGCCGCGGGCGCGGCTGGCTCATCGAGGCGGTGGCCGGCATGCTTCCCACCGATGGAGAGGGCAAGCCAAAAGAAACGCCGCTGCAATGCCTCATTCGGGAAGTTCAGGAGGAAACCGGCTATCAGTTGACCCACGCGACGCCGATCTCGACATTCTTCTCCTCTCCCGGCGGAAGCACTGAACTCATCTATCTTTTTTTCGCCGAGGTTCGGGCGACCGACAAGACGTCGCAAGGCGGGGGCCTTGCCGACGATGGCGAAGACATCGAGATCGTCGAATTCCCTGTCGAGGACTTCTTCCAAAGGCTGACGGCCGGCGAGTTCGAGGATCCGAAGCTCATCATCGCGGGGCAATGGTTCATGGCGCGCCGCGCGGCCATGCTTGCACCGGCGGAGCCTGACGAGGAAGACTCGCGGACATTCGTGGCGAAACTCAATGACAGGCAAGTCCTCGGCATCAAGACCGGCAACATCAAAGCGACGAAGGATGTCGATGTCTGGGTGAACTCCGAGAACACCGACATGATGATGGACCGGTTTTTCGGGCGATCCGTGTCGGCGACGATCCGCTCGCTTGGCGCAAGAAAGCACGAGGATGGCCGATCCATCGCGGAGGACACCATCGGCAAGGCGCTGGCAGCCGAACTCAGGTCCCGCAGTTTCGTCAAGCCTGGAACGGTTCTCCAAACGCACGCTGGCGAACTGGAAAAAACGCACAACGTCCGCCGCATTTTCCATGTTGCGAGCGTAGCGGGAAGCATCGGCGCTGGCCTTTCGACCTCGCTTTCGAACATCGAACTGTCCATGGATAATGTCCTGAGGGCGATTTCAGTCGGGCAAGCGCTATCGCTCGGCCCTGGTGCCGATGCTGGGCACGGGACAAGGCGGTTTCCCGGTTGGGCGCGTCGCGCCTTTGCTCGTGAAGCGCACCCTCGCTTTCTTCAGGGAGAACCCGAAATCGCCGCTCCGCGAGGTTTATTTCCTGGCTTACTCGGAGGGCGACCTGGACATCCTGAGAAACGCGATCAAAGAGTTTTCGTCTGTCGAACCGGTCGAGGAGGAAAAGCCCGGCACCTGATCCAGGACACGTTTCTTCGGGGGGAGAGAACTTTGTTCGATCTGACTATTTTTCTGAGCAAAATTGGGATTGCAAGACATCCATTTCGATTGGCGCGCCGCCCAGGCGGGCGCTTCAGTATTTCCACGAGCCAGTACTTTCGTTATCTCGCGCAAACGGTCTATCTGACGCCGCTCCTCGTGGGCTTCGCGGCGGCTTACCTGTTCGCTGCCGTGCCTCAAATGCAGGAGATTTATCTCGGCATCATCGAAGATGCGGATTATGGCCGCGGGATCGCGGGTCTTGCTGCCGTCTCCCTTTTCAGCGCCCTTCTCTATGCCTGGAATCATATCGAGGTTTCGGGCCGCATCGACGCCATCTATCCCGATCACGCGGACATCGATTTCGACCGCCGCATCTTCGATGTGCGGGACTTGAAAACGGCGTTTGCAGCGAGCCTGCCATTCTTCGGGCTTCTCATCGGGCTTGCGCAAGTGTACCGGCACGTGCTCGACGCCGCCGAGTGCCGGGCTGGCGCGTGGCGCTCTCAGGGCGCTTCCAGCTCTTCCCGATGCGGTCGCCGCCGCGGCGGCCATAACGCTCGTGGCCTATCTCGCAGTGCTGGCGCTGTTTCAGCGGTTCCGGAAGAAAACCAAAAGCCAGAAACGGCTCCTGCAGCTTTGCTATGCGCTGACGGCGGTTCTCGTTGCGGTGCCCATCTTCGCCCCCGATGCGACATTGATCGCGTCACGGCTTGCGGGGCCGCTTGCGAGCACGGCCTTCGTGCTGATCGAGGTCGCCGTTGCGGTGCGGCTCGCGTTCTGGTTCCTGCAAAAGATCTTCAGCCTCATTCTGGCGTTGCCATCGTCGTTGCTCATGGTCACGGACCGGCTGCCGCTCGGCTTACGGCAGGCTGCCATCGGGCTCATGCCGCTTGCCGTCGTCGCGGCGATCGCCGTGGGTATTATTCGGGCCGGGGGAGGCGGAGTTGAAGGTCAGCCGGAAGAGACAGCCGCGAAAGCAGGAGACGATCTTGCACCGACGTTCCATGCGTGGCTCGCGGAGCGCAAGACCGGCTCAAGCCGCTATCCTGTTTTTGTCGTAGCGGCCCAGGGTGGCGGAATTTATGCGGCTTCGACGGCCGGGGCTTTTCTTGCGGCGATGCAGGATCACTGCCCGGCCTTCGCACGGCATGTCTTCGCAATAAGCGCGGTCTCCGGAGGCAGCGTCGGCGCAAGCCTTTTCAATGCGGCTTTTGCCGACAGCATCGCGCGCGGGACCAACCGGAAGGCGGCGGTCGATGTCGAGCCTGGGTGCGACAGCCTGTTTGCGAAGCCGGGAGAGCTTTCGAGGCGCCTGCGCGCCATCACGCAGGACGATCATATCAGTCCGGTGCTCGCCTATCTCGTGCCGGACTTTCTCGGCGGGCTTATTCCGAGCAGTCTCCGCTCGGAAAGCGGTGAGCCCGAACGCAAGTCTCCCTGCGACAGCGGTAGTTCGGCCTGGGGCAGCCGGGATCGGGTCCTGGAAAAAAGCTTCATCGACAGCTTCAAGCGCACAGGCCCGTCAGGCAAGGGCGCCGACGATGATTGTCCCGATCAAAAGGAGCGGAATCTTCTGGCGCGTCCCATTCTCGGACGGCTGGTCGCAGAACGGGGATCTGCCGGCCCTGCTTTTGAACGCGACCTGGGTTGAGACCGGATACCGGGTGGCCTTTGCCCCGTTCGCGCCTGCAATCCTTCGGCGGCGGGACGCTCTACTCCTTCGACAACCTTTCCAATAAGCCGTCCGACCCGACGTTGATCGAGGCGGCGGTGATCAGCGCGCGCTTTCCAGGACTTATGCCGCCCTGGACCTTCAAGCTCGACAAGGGATCGCGTTTGACTTTTGTCGATGGCGGCTATGCCGACAGTTCAGGTGCCGCTACGGCCCTCCAGCTTTACAACAAGCTGAAGCAGGCCGGGGGTGACGATGTCGATCTTTACCTGATAACGCTCACCGATAAATCCAAAGCGCTCACGGCGGCGGCGGGCGTAGAGCCGGTCGGGTCCACGCCCGTTCGAAGCTGGCTTTACGACTTCTTTTCCCCCGTCACCACGCTCCTGTCGGTGCGTGACCTTCAATCGCGGAAGGCGGTGACCGAAGCGCGAACAGAGCTCGGCGAGAAGATGATTGTGGTTCAGCTCGATCAGAAAGCCTTTCCGCTGCCGCTTGGCTGGAAACTCTCCGGGCTTTCGAGCGACATCATCCGTCTCACGATCGGCGATCCTGGGCGCTGCACCACAGCCGACGACAGGGGAGATACGGCCGCCTCGATTGCGAACCGCAACAGCTGCGAACTCAAGAGGATTGTGGATCTCATTTCCCCGAAAACCGTTACGTCGCAATCCCTCTTCGCCAGACCCGTTGTCGCTACCCCGGCACCGATGTTGCTGTTCCGATACCGGATGTCGCCGGCGCCAAACCGGATAGCGTCGGTCCAAAATTCATTACCGGCAGTCCGAAATCGGATGTTGCTGGCCCGCAATCGGTTGCCAGCCCGAAACCGGATGTCGCCAGCCTCGAATCCGGCCGTCCTGACCCCGAAGACGCTCGGCGCCTGGGCGCCGTCGCAATAGCGCTGTCCTGCTGGAACCCCCCGCGCCGTTCTCCCGTTCGGCTCAATAAGAGCACAACTGGAGACAGAGATGGCTGATATAGCAGGAAAAAAGATAGCTATTCTGGCGACGCACGGCTTCGAGCAATCGGAGCTTGAAGTGCCGCTGAAGAAGCTGCGCGAGGCGGGAGCGACCGTGGACGTGGTGTCGCCGGAGTCCGGCGAGATCAAGGGATGGGACATGAAGGATTGGGGCCAACCCGTCAAAGTCGATAAGTCGCTTGGCGAGGTCAGCGCTCAGGATTACGACGCAATCGTTCTTCCGGGCGGCCAGCTCAACCCCGATTACCTTCGCGTCAATCAGCAGGCGCTTTCGTTCATCAGGGACTTCTACTCAGCGGGGAAAACGGTCGCTGCGATCTGCCATGCGCCCTGGCTTCTGATCGAGGCCGGCATCCTCAAGGGCCACCGCGCGACGTCCTACAAGTCGATCAAGACCGACGTCATCAACGCAGGCGGGCACTGGCTCGACGAGGAGGTCGTAACCGATCAGGGGCTCATCACCAGCCGCCAGCCTTCCGACCTGGATGCCTTCTCGGCGAAGATCATCGAGGAAGTCAGGGAAGGCAAACACGAGCGCCGTTTCGCCGCCTGATCAAGGTA
Organism: uncultured Alphaproteobacteria bacterium; assembly: GCA_963772105.1. Lineage (GTDB taxonomy): Bacteria > Pseudomonadota > Alphaproteobacteria > Rhizobiales > Rhodomicrobiaceae > Rhodomicrobium. The sequence goes on along the minus strand of CAVYVV010000011.1, from coordinate 91,641 downwards.
CCGCTTTGTCGTCCCGGCCAAGCAACGCGCGAGCCGGGATCGCCAAAAAGGTAAGCGTTTCAATTTGTTACGATCCCGGATAAGGCTTTGCCTTTCCGGGACGACAGCGGCGGATATCCGTTGGGCTTAGCCAAGCCGGGCAAACCCGCTCTTCCCATCCTCCCGGCGCCAACGGACGACGCTCGGGCCGACGCGGTGCATGGTGAAGCAATGGGTCGCTCCGGACATCCAGTTCTGCCAGCGAATGCAGAGCTTGTTGTCGGCAACCCACCAGCGGCCGCGATCCCTGGTTGTGGACTTCACCATCGAGGACGGCAAGCTCCGTATATCCGCTGACGTGGCCGTTCTTTGAATAGCGGATTGGAACCTCGCCCATCGGCGTGTTGATGTACACCGTCCGGCCTGCGACCGTGTTCTGCAGCGAAGCACCCGTGAGGGCTTCTTCTCCCGCATGGGCCAATGTGAGCGGTGCTACGGCAAATAGGAGGGGGAGGATCATACGCTTCATGGACAATTCGAACTCGCCTTTACAAGTAGGTGAACACAACGAAAGAAGGCGCGGCGGCGAAACTCCGACGCACCACGCGCCTGCAACATCGATGTAAAAATGTTTAAAGTGTGGCTGCTCGTTTGGCCGCATTTTGGCCATACTTTTGACACTGAAAACGCGGCCGCTTGAAGCATCCGTCCCCGTACTCTCCACCATGCGAGATGGGGTAGCGAGGACGCTTTTCAGTCTGCGGCCGAGAGGAGGCTCAGGGCCTACCTCCGGCGTTGCTTCGACTTTTGAGAACTTTTCCGCCTTTAACCGTTCCGATCAGACGGACTTTCCCCACATCTCCCGAACGACGAGACAGCGAGCGGCGCCGCCTTGTCCAAGGTAGAAGCCGAAGTCGCCCTTGAACAGCGTTGAATTGGTGATGTCGCGGAAATCGGCCTGAGCGCTTTCCGCGCAAGATTTGGCTGACACGGAAATTGTCATCGAGGCAACGCGGACGCCCTTGCAAGCGCTGGGCGTGGCCAGAACGTAGTTGCTGCCAATCACCCAGGAGACGTTGCACGCGTTCAAGGGCATCTGTTCAAGAAAACCAGACACGTTCGCGTCGTAAAGCGGTGCGCCCGCCGCTGTAATGACCGGCGCTTTGTGCATTGACGGCAGGTTGAGGTTTGATTTGCTTGCTAACTGGACCAGGAAAACGAACGCTACAAGACTGGGCAGAAGAACACTAAGTGTCCGCATGTTGCTGTCTGTCATGTCGATCCCCTCTATTCGCGATAGAGCTTATAGGCGGCACGGTTACGGCCGGCTTTGAAAGAAATGCTTTACACAATCAGGGAGTGTATTTTGTCGTGGTAAACCCATCCCTAATTGTGGAGAAGATTTCAGGTGGTGAGGTGCGAGAGTGGCGTTTCGGCCACTCGAAGAGTTTCGGCATGGGGGTCCCCCCGCGTTAACCTCACGGTATGCACCGCCGTTCATAGTCATGGCCAGACGGGAGGCTTTGCGATGAGAGGGCAATCTAAAATTCTGCGCCAGGCAGCGCTCTTGGCAGCGCTCATCGGGATGATCGTCTACGTTGCCGCGGACGCTGTTCGCGGCCCGCACGGACTGGCCGCCAACCAGATGCTTCGCGCGAAAATTGCTGCGATGAAAAAGGATCTGGCGGCTCTGAAGGCGCAGCGCGCGCGCCTTGAGCGTGACGCCGAGCTTCTCGGCCCCAAGGCGGCAAGCCAGCCCGATCTGCTCGACGAGCAAGCCCGCGCCCTTCTCGATTTCGCCCGCCCTACCGATATTGTCATCGTGAATGGCGATAAAGGCGGCCGTTAGCCCTTCGCTTGTGCGAGACGACCCCGTGGATCAGTCCCGGAAAAGAACGTATTAAGAAAATGCGACTCTGGGCCGCAACGCTCCTGGGGTAAGCCGTGATTGTTTGAATAAGGCGTTCAAAGGAAGCGCGCAGATGCTCGACGATCTTCCTCCCGTACAGAAAGACCACAAACAGGCTCCGCCCGAACTCACCGAGGAGGACGAGCTGCGCGCCTATAGCCAGATGCTTCTCATCCGCCGCTTCGAGGAGAAGGCCGGGCAGCTCTACGGCATGGGCCAGATCGGGGGGTTCTGCCACCTTTATATTGGGCAGGAGGCGGTCGTCGTCGGCATGCAGATGGCGATCAGGGAAGGCGATCAGGTCATCACCGCCTACCGCGATCACGGCCACATGCTCGTCTGCGGGATGGACCCGAAAGGCGTGATGGCGGAGTTGACCGGCCGGCGCGGCGGCTACTCCAAGGGCAAGGGCGGCTCCATGCACATGTTCTCCGTCGAGAAGTCCTTCTACGGCGGGCATGGCATTGTGGGCGCGCAGGTGCCGCTCGGCACCGGATTGGCCTTCGCGAATAAATATAAGGGGAACGGCCACGTCTGCCTCACCTATTACGGCGATGGCGCTGCGAACCAGGGCCAGGTCTACGAGGCCTTCAACATGGCCTCTCTTTGGCACCTGCCGGTCGTCTACGTCGTCGAGAACAACAAATACGGCATGGGCACCCGCGTGGACCGCGTCTCGGCGGTCACCGAACTTTCGCATCGGGGCGCGAGCTTCCATATCCCCGGAGAACAGGTCGATGGCATGGACGTCGCCGCCGTGAAGGCGGCGGGCGAGAGGGCTGTGGCCCATGCCCGCGAAGGCAAGGGGCCGTCCATTCTCGAAATGCTGACCTACCGCTATCGCGGCCACTCCATGTCTGACCCGGCGAAATACCGGACGAAGGAGGAGGTCGAGAAAATGCGCCATGAGCGCGACCCCATCGAGCATGTGCGCGCCCGCCTTCTTGAAACGGGCTGGGCGAACGAGAACGAGCTGAAGGCGATCGACAAGGAGATCAGGGCCATCGTGAACGAAGCGGCGGAGTTCGCCCAGCGTGATCCTGAGCCCGATCCCGCCGAGCTATATACGGATGTAACGCGCCATGACTAACCTGCAGAACGAGTTACAGCCCAAGAGACAGCCTATGGAAGAGTTTCTGACAGAAGCAATTCAGGCCGCGGTTGACGAAGCGAAAATGGGGTTGGCCGAGGGAGGCATCCCTATTGGCGCAGTTGTCGTAAAGGGAAAAGAGATCATTGGACGCGGGCATAACCGGCGGCTTCAGAACAAAGATTTGACTGCCCACGGCGAAACGGAGTGCTTTCGCAATGCTTCGGACAAGCTGTTTGATCCTGCCGGAACAACCTTGATTACAACCCTTTCTCCTTGCCGCATGTGCGCTGGGGCAACCCAGATCGCCGGGATTGAGCGTGTCATCATTTTGGATCAGGAAAATTATGATGATGGGCAAGCTGAACTTCTGGCCAAAGCTGGAATTGAAGTAGAAGATCCTTCCAAACAAGAAAATGATCCAGCTCTTTAAGAACTGGAAGAATGATCCAAAACATAGAGAAATATGGTATGGGGACGGTAATACCGATAAAGTCAGTGCTCGAAGACGTGCCGCTGAGTGAAAGTGGTATCGGCTCGTAATATATTCCTCTATATTGGCTGCAGTGTTCGTTTGCGTTTACAGTGAAGGCTCAAGAGTGCTCCCCGGTATAGGTGCCGACGTCTCAGAGGTATTCCAGAAGGTACAGTAAAATGCCGACACAAGTCCTGATGCCAGCACTGTCGCCGACGATGGAAGAGGGCAAGCTCGCGAAATGGGTGAAGGCCGAGGGCGACGAGATCCGGTCGGGCGATGTCATCGCCGAAATCGAGACGGACAAGGCCACGATGGAGGTCGAAGCCGTGGATGAGGGCAAGCTCGGCAAGATCCTGGTTCCGGCCGGTACGGAAGGCGTGAAGGTGAACACGCCGATCGCTGTCATCCTCAGCGATGGGGAAGACTCATCGGCGCTTGCGAAAGAGGTGGCGGCGAAACCAAACGGCGCGGCGGAACCTTCGATCCCGGATACCGGGACCAGCGAGGCGCACGCCACCGTCGATGTTCGCGTTCACGACACGGCCCCCGATCGGCTTCCAGCCGGATATGACAGCGCCGCCGAAATCCCGGCGGGCGCGGAGATGGTGCAGATCACCATGCGCGAAGCGCTGCGCGACGCCATGGCCGAGGAAATGCGCCGCGACGACACTGTTTTCGTCATGGGCGAGGAGGTTGCCGAGTATCAGGGCGCCTACAAGGTCACGCAAGGATTGCTCGATGAGTTCGGCCCGCGCCGCGTTGTCGACACGCCGATCACCGAGGCCGGCTTCGCGGGGCTTGGCGTCGGCGCGGCCTTCGGCGGCTTGCGCCCCATCGTGGAGTTCATGACCTTCAACTTCGCGATGCAGGCCATCGACCACATCATCAATTCGGCGGCCAAGACGCTCTATATGTCCGGCGGGCAGATGGGCTGCCCCATCGTTTTCCGCGGTCCGAACGGCGCGGCGGCACGGGTTGCGGCGCAGCACAGCCAGGAGTTTTCCGCCTGGTACGCGCATGTGCCGGGGCTGAAGGTGATCGCGCCATCGACCGCCGCCGACGCGAAGGGTCTTCTGAAGGCCGCCATTCGCGATCCGAACCCGGTCGTGTTTCTGGAAAATGAAATGCTCTACGGCTCGACGGGGCAGGTGCCGAAGGTCGATGACTGGGTCGTCCCCATCGGCAAGGCGAAGGTGGCGCGGCCCGGCAAGGATGTGACCATTGTCTCGTGGTCGCGCGGCATGGTCTTCGCACTCGACGCGGCGAAGCAGCTGGAAGCCGAAGGTATCGACGCCGAGGTGATCGACCTGCGCACGCTCCGCCCGCTCGACATTGAAACCGTGCTGGCTTCAGTGCGAAAGACAAATCGCATCGTGACCGTGGAGGAAGCCTGGCCGATCTGCTCGGTCGGCTCCGAGATTTGCGCACAGGTGGTGGAGAAGGCTTTCGATTATCTCGATGCGCCGCCCACGAAGGTCTCCGGCGCCGATGTGCCGATGCCCTATGCGGCGAACCTCGAAAAGCTGGCGCTGCCCCACGCCGCGCAGGTCGTCGCCGCCGCCAAAGCGGTTTGCTATCGGAACTAGTACCCGGAATTATCGATGTGCGAACCGTCAAAACCCCTCATCCGTTCCTTCTCCCGCAAGGGGAGAAGGAACGGCGTTGCAAACGCAAGCGGACTCCCTCTCCCCTTGCGGGAGAGGGCGGGGGTGAGGGGGCATGCCGGTAGGCATGGGTCACTCTTCCGCAATGGTGGGTACTAGGCGTGGGAGCCATGCAAAAGCGATCGCCCTGGACGAAATATGGCGACGGCCATGCCGCCGAATACGAAGCCGAAGGCAAGGGCTATCTCGTGATCGTGGCGGATGCCTATCTCAACACGCGCTATCGCATGAGCGCGGATCGTCCCGTCGATCGCAAATGCCTTATCGAAGACATCGAAGATGAGATCGCCTATCTGGCGCAGAAGAAGCTGGCGAGCGGCGCGCTGTTTCAGCCGCTGGGCCGCCGCGCGCCTCAAATCGTTATCGACGCCCAGGATGCGTAGCCTTTCTGAATGCCGTTACACACGCCGCCGCTTCTCGCAAGGATAAGACCATGCCCACCTCGATCCTCATGCCAGCGTTGTCGCCGACCATGGAGCAGGGCAAGCTTTCAAAGTGGCTGAAGAAGGAAGGCGACAAGGTGGCCTCGGGCGACGCCATCGCCGAAATCGAGACCGACAAGGCGACGATGGAGGTCGAGGCCGTGGACGAGGGCACCATCGGCAAGATCATGATCCCGGAAGGGACGGAGGGCGTGGCCGTGAACACCCCGATCGCGGTGCTTCTCTCGGAAGGGGAGGACGCGGCCGCCTTGAAGGGATACGGCGCGGAGCCTTCGCAACCCGCCCCGCAGCCGGTTGCGCAGCCGCAAGCCGAGGCGGCCAGGGCTGCATCCCCACAGCCTGAGCCGCAGCAGCTGGCTGCGAAGGCTGCTGAACCGCCCGCGGCTCCGAAGGCAAACGGTCACAGCCGCCTATTCGCCTCGCCGTTGGCTCGGCGGCTGGCGGCGCAGGCCGGTATCGACCTGTCCCGCCTTCGCGGATCGGGCCCGCATGGGCGCATCGTGAAGCATGACGTTGACGAAGCCGTGCGTTCCGGAACGGCAGCCCCGGCGCCGCAGGCTGCCGCGGTGGAAGCGCCGCGCCCGCAAAATGGCGGCGCGCTCGTGCCAAGCCGGGTGTTCCCCGCGGCGATGCCCGACGATCAGATTCTCGCTCTTTACGAAAAGGGCAGCTACGAGATCCGCCCGCTCGACAATATGCGCAAAACCATCGCCGCACGCCTGACGATGGCGGCGGCGACGATCCCCCATTTCCGGCTGACCATGGATTGCGAGATCGACACCCTGCTCGATGCGCGCCAGCGGCTCAACGCGCGCTCCCCGAAAGAGGGGCCGAACGCCTACAAGCTTTCGGTGAACGACTTCCTGATCAAGGCCATGGGGCTGGCGTTGCAGCTGGTGCCCGAAGCCAATGCCACCTTCACAGAACGCGGCATTCTCCTTCACAAGAGTTCGGATGTCGGCGTTGCCGTCGCCATCGAAGGCGGTCTTTTCACACCGGTGATCAAAGGCGTGGAAAAGAAGACGCTTGCGCAGATCTCCAACGAGATGAAAGGGCTTGCCGAGCGTGCGCGCCGCCGCCGCCTCGCGCCGCACGAGTACCAGGGCGGCACGACCGCGATCTCGAACCTCGGCATGTTCGGCATCGACCACTTCGACGCTGTCATCAATCCGCCCCACGCCACAATTCTCGCCGTGGGGCGCGGCGAGCAGCGGCCCGTGGTGAAGGATGGGCAGATCGCCATCGCGACCATGATGGGCTGTACGCTGTCCTGCGATCACCGCGTGGTGGACGGGGCGCTTGGCGCGCGGCTTCTCGCGGCCTTCAAGGGCTTCGTCGAAGAGCCCGTCACGATGCTCGTCTAAGGGACTGCCAAGGTGTCCATCGTGTACGGCCTTCTCGCTCTCACCATCGCTGCGGTATTCGCTGGCGCCGCAATCTATATCACCGTCGCCGAGCAGCCAGCCCGCCTCCAACTCGACGACAAGGCGCTTCTGGCCGAGTGGAAGCCATCTTACAAACGCGGCTTCTCCATGCAAGCGCCGCTCGCGGCCCTTGGCTGCCTGTTCGGGCTCTTGGCCTGGTATGAAACGGGACAGGCTGGCTTTCTCCTGGGCGCGATCCTGATCATCGCCAATTGGCCGTGGACGCTGCTTGCGATCAGGCCGACGAACAACAAACTCATGGCGATGGAGCCGTCAGACCTGAACTCCGAGGCAAGAGCTCTCATCCAGAAATGGGGAAGGCTCCACGCGGCGCGTTCCTTCTTTGGTGTTGCAGCCACCCTTGTATTTTTCTTGAGCTTGATTGGGTATTTCTTGGGGCTGCTGTGACCCTGCCGATTGTTTTTTTGCGGCGATCCTTCGAAAAACGAGGGCTGTGCCGATTGGATAGAGAGTTCTAATCGCGATTGAGGGACCAGCATGAGCGAGGCGTACGATGTGGCCGTGATCGGCGGCGGCCCCGGCGGGTATGTGGCGGCGATCCGGGCGGCGCAACTTGGCTTGAAAACCGCGGTGATCGAGCGCGAACATCTCGGCGGCATTTGCCTGAACTGGGGCTGCATCCCCACCAAGGCGCTCCTGCGAACGGCGGAGGTGATGACCCTGATCCGCCATGCCGAGGAGTTCGGGCTCAAGACGAATGGCGTCACCTTCGACCTCGTCAAAGTGATCAGCCGCTCGCGGCAGGTCGCCGGAAAGCTTTCCTCCGGGGTCGCCTACCTCCTCAAGAAGCATAAGGTCGCCGTCATCGATGGCACAGCGCGGATTAAGGCGAAGGGTGTGATCACGGTCAAAGGCAAGGACGGCAAGGCGCTCGCCGATGTCGAGGCGAAGCATATCATCGTCGCAACAGGTGCTCGCGCGCGCAGCTTTCCAGGGCTCGAACCGGATGGCAAGCTCATCTGGACCTACAAGGAAGCAATGGTGCCGGACATCGCGCCGAAGTCGCTGCTGGTGGTCGGGTCGGGCGCGATTGGCATAGAATTCGCCAGCTTTTATAACGCGCTCGGCGTGAAAGTGACCGTGGTCGAGATCATGGACCGCATCTTGCCTGTCGAGGACGAGGAGATCTCGGCCTTGGCGAAGAAGTCCTTCGAGAAACAGGGCATGACGGTCTACACGGGTGCAAAGGTCGACAAGCTCGAAAAGAACGCCAACGGTGTCAAGGCGACGCTGACCCTGAAAGACGGCAAGCAGAAAACCGAGGAGTTCGAGCGCGTCATCCTGGCCGTCGGCATTGTCGGCAATGTTGAGAACCTGGGCCTGGAAGAGCTGGGCGTGAAAGTCGACAAGTCGCACATTGTGATCGACGAATATTGCAGTACGGGCGTGCCTGGCATCTACGCCATCGGCGACGTGGCCGGGCCTCCGTGGCTTGCCCACAAGGCGAGCCATGAGGGTATCATCTGCGTGGAGAAAATAGCAGGGCGCAATGACGTTCACCCGTTGAATGTCCGGAACATTCCCGGCTGCACCTATTCCCATCCGCAGGTGGCGTCCATCGGCCTGACCGAAGCCATGGCAAAAGGCAACGGGCGCGAAATCAAGGTCGGCCGTTTCCCGTATCGGGGCAACGGCAAGGCCATCGCGCTCGGCGAGCCGGAGGGCCTGGTCAAGACGATCTTCGATACGAAGACCGGCGAGCTGCTCGGCGCGCATATGATCGGCGCGGAAGTCACCGAGCTGATCCAGGGCTTCAGCATCGCCAAGACGCTGGAGACGACGGAAGCCGAGCTGATGGAAGCGATCTTCCCGCACCCGACGCTTTCGGAGATGATGGGCGAAAGCGTGCTCGACGCCTATGGCCGCGCGATCCACATCTAAGGCGACAACCTAATCGGCCATCTCTTGTTGGGTCTCGCTGGCGGCTGGTAGCCTTTCTGAGGATCGGATCGATTCGCTGGGAGGGCACCATGAGTATATCGGCTCTGCTTAAAGACCCTGAAGCCTTGGAGAAGGATCTCCAGGATTTCGCCTCCTCGAAAGAGGCCTTCGAGGGAGGGATGGCCGGTCTTGCTTATGGCAATGGCCTCATGACTGCGGTTATTGTCGGCCCGGAGCCCGTTCAGCAGACCGAGTGGCTTCCGCTGCTTCTGAACTCCTCGGATGCGCCCCTGGATGGCGATGACGCCCGGCTCCTCGCGGGCATGCTTCTGCTCGATTACGGCAATATAATCAAGAGCCTCAGGTCGCACTCCAAGCCCTATAAGCCATGCTTCTGGAAAAGTGACGACGGGCGTCTCGTCACGAGCGACTGGGCTGAGGGATTTTTTGCGGGCATGCGCTTACGGAGGGATGCTTGGGAACAACTCCGTAAGGATGAAGCGCAGGGCTTTTTCGGCATGCTCGCCGCGCTACTTCAAGATGAAAAAATCGACGCGAAGATGGTCGAAATCGGTGTGGACCCGAAGGAGATTTTCGAGGATGCGCTAGAGGCGATTCCCGATTGGGTTCAAACATTATACCATATTCGAGAAGAGAACCTGTCCTCCTACCGGCGCTTGGACGGGAAAGTCGGTCGGAACGATCCCTGCCCCTGCGGCTCCGGCAAGAAATACAAGAAGTGCTGCCTGAACTGATACGGCCCTCTCATCCTATTCCAATAGACGCGAACGCGCGCTCGACGCTTGCGGTCGGCTTGTCCATATATAGAGAGCGTTCCGCGGAGGCCGAAGCGCGGGGAACTCAGAAAGCCGAATTAGATGGTGACGATTATCGACAAGCGGGAAGGTATCGCGCCGCGCCATCCCGAAAAGGCGAACCGGCCCGACACGCCGGTGCAGCGCAAGCCGGCCTGGATCCGCGTGAAGGCCCCCGGTTCGCGAGGCTATGCGAACACGGCGGAGATCGTTCGCACGAACCATCTGCATACGGTTTGCGAGGAAGCGGGCTGCCCGAATATCGGCGAGTGCTGGGAAAAGAAGCACGCAACCATGATGATCATGGGCGACACCTGCACGCGCGCCTGCGCCTTCTGCAATGTGAAGACAGGGCTCCCCGGCCCTCTCGATGCGAGCGAGCCCGAGAATGTCGCGCGCGCGGTGGCAGCGTTGGGGCTTGAGCATGTCGTGATCACATCCGTCGACCGCGACGATCTCGCGGATGGCGGGGCAGGGCATTTCGCGGCAACGATCAAGGCCATCCGCACCGCCGCTCCGGAAACGACGATCGAGGTGCTGACGCCCGATTTCCTCAAGAAAGGAGACGGCGCGCTGGAAACGGTGATCGCGGCCAAGCCCGACGTGTTCAACCACAACCTTGAAACCGTGCCGGCGCTCTATCTCACGATCAGGCCCGGCGCGCGCTATTTCCATTCGCTCCGCCTCTTGCAGCGCGCGAAGGAACTGGACAAGGCCATGTTTACGAAGTCGGGCATCATGGCCGGGCTGGGCGAGAAGCGGAACGAGGTTCTCCAGCTCATGGACGACCTTCGCTCGGCGGAGGTGGATTTTCTCACCATCGGGCAATATCTCCAGCCCACGCGCAAGCACGCCGCCGTGGACCGCTTCGTGGAGCCCGCCGAATTCGAGAGCTACAAGAGCATCGCCTATTCGAAAGGCTTCCTCGTGGTGGCGGCAAGTCCCCTCACGCGATCCTCCTACCACGCGGGCGAGGACTTCGCGAAACTGAGGGCGGCAAGACGCGCCCTGGCTTAGCCTCCCGCGCTGTGAGGCGGGTCATGATCTATACGCAACCCACGCCTGCGATTGTGCCCCTTTCACCGCAGCGGAATTGCAAACCGGTTTATGCAGGTCGTATAATTCCGATCGCCAAGCGAAGTGTCCCAGTTTGCTGGAAGGCGACAATCTTGCCCCACAGCGTTATGGCAGGAACTCATTTCATGATCAAACAACAGCAACGCATGGAAGCATTAGAACGCGAAAACGGTCGGCTTAAAAATGACCTCCTTGCCGCGAATGAGCAGATTGCTCAGCTCAAGATCCTAAAGGAGAGTTATGTCCAGCAAATCCGCCAGCTTAAGGAAAAGAAAAATCCTCCGCGATGTTAGGCTGGAATGCGCCGTGGGTAGCGCTCACACCTGCCGAGCCGTGCCGCGGGATTGCGAAGCAGTAACAAGGGCCGCAGGGCGTTTCGCAGCTCCACGGCCCTCTTGAATGTGCACCTACTGTTGGTGTCAGACGCCGTACGGCACCAGCGGCAGAAGCGTGATGACGGTAGCCAATACGATCGCCGTCCATTCCATGAAGCCGAGCTTGCTGAGCATTGCCATTTTAAGTCTCCTTTGCCACGCTATTCCTGACACCCAAGCTAAGGTATTTGGTCATCACGAAAAACTAAGAAAAGCGTGAGCCGAGGCGCGGCGCAGAACGACAAATCGTGATGATGAACGAGGCCCTGCGCTTCGACCGGCGGATCCGTTGCGTCCGATCGTGCATTACGGAGGGGTTCGGCGATGATGTCAGCGCCGAGCCATCCGGAACGGCTGGATCTTGACTTTTTGAAATGGGCGTGGACCTTTCAATAAAACCCATGCGGCGAAATACCGTGTCGCGCTCTCCACGCATGCGCCCCATGCTCATGGGGTGAGACTCGGGAGCCGACGGGAAGCCGGGACGTTCAAACAAACTCTGAGCCGCTGATGCCCTCTTTCGAAACGACCCGCCGCATAGCTCACTCTGCGGCCGACATGTTTGCGCTTGTCGCCGATGTCGAGCAGTACCCGAAATTCGTGCCGCTTTGCGATGGGCTGCGCGTAATGAAGCGGGAGGCTCAGGCCGATAGCGAAGTCATCATCGCCTACATGACGGTGGCCTATAAGCTGTTCAGCGAGAGCTTCACGAGCCGGGTGCGCCTGAAGCCGGCGGAGGGCGTGATCCTCGTCGATTATCTCGATGGACCATTCCGGCGCCTGGACAACCGTTGGACATTCACTCCGTTGAGTGAGACCGAAAGCAGGGTCAAGTTTTACCTGGAGTACGAGTTCCGGGCGAAACCCTTGCAGTTGGTCATGGGGTCGATCTTCGACCGCGCCTTTCGCAAGTTCGCGGACGCCTTCGAAACCCGCGCGGATGAGGTTTACGGGAGAAACCGGCGAACCCGCACCGGCAATCCGCTACCGGTGGATGGCGCTAGCTGAGGTCCGCGGCCTCAAGCAGAAGGCGCAGCGCCGTCTCGACAGACTTCGCGCGCACCGCGGCGCGGCCGATGTCACCGAAGCGCTCTTCGGTATGGATGGCGACAAACTGAACCCTGTCGCCATCGCGCCCGCTCAGTTTCGCCGCCGCGATGTGGACGAGGCCCACAGGCTTCTCCGCGCTCCCGCCGCCCGGTCCCGCGATTCCCGTGACGGCCACCGAGAGAGCAGCGCGCGAGAACTTGAGCGCGCATGCCGCCATGGCCACGGCGACCTCCTGGGAAACAGCGCCGTGCGCCTCGATCAGCGCCGGTTCGACGCCGAGCATCCCGGCTTTCGCCTCATTTGAGTAGGTGACGAAGCCGCGCTCGAACACATCCGACGATCCTGCGATAGAGGTCAGCGCCGCCGCCACAAGCCCGCCGGTGCAGGACTCTGCGGTCGCGATCTTGAGCCCAAGGCTTCGCGCTTTTTTCAAGACCTCCTCGGCTAGGTCTTCAAGCTGATTGGACATGGCTTGAACTTTCCCCGGTCCATTACGGGCCACATACTGTCATGGCCGCGCTTGATGCGGCTATCCATCCATGAAACCGAACCAGATTTTCAGTGTGGTGGTGCCGGGATAGCCGTGGGTCAAGCCCCGGCCATGACAATTCAGGTCAGCTTCGGTTAAAAACCACGGTCGCGGTGGCGAGCGCCGCGATGCCCTCGCGTCGTCCGGTAAAGCCGAGACCTTCGCTTGTCGTCGCTTTCACGCTCACGCGTTCGCGCTCAAGGCCGAGCAACTCCGCCAACCTCGCGCACATGGCTTCGCGGTGCGGCCCTATCTTGGGGCGCTCGCAAATCAGCGTGATGTCCACGTTTGTAACGCGTCCGCCGCGCTCGGCGACGAGCTTCGCGGCATGGAGCAGAAAGACCGTCGAATCCGCGCCGCGCCATTGCGGATCGGAGGGCGGGAAATGGTCGCCGATATCGCCGGCGCCGATCGTGCCATACAGCGCGTCGGTGAGCGCGTGCAGCCCCGCGTCGGCGTCGGAATGCCCTTTGAGCTTCTGGTCGTGGGGGATGTGAACGCCGCAAAGCGTGACGTGATCGCCATCCTCGAAGGCATGGACATCGAACCCCGTCCCGGCCCGCATATCGGCGAATGCGGCGCCTGTTGCGCCAGTCGCAATCAAGTCCGCCATCGCCAAGTCCTCTGCCGCGGTGATCTTCATATTCTCGGACGTGTTTTCGACAAGCGCCACCGTGAGCCCGTGCCACTCGGCGATCGAGGCATCGTCCGTAAAGTCCGTGCGATCCGCCGCCGCCCGGTGAGCGTCGCGGATCTTCGCGTAATGAAACGTCTGGGGCGTTTGCGCGCGCCACAACCCCTCGCGGGAGACCGTTCCCGCGCTGCGTCCGCGCTCGCCGCGTTTCAGCGTGTCGGTCACGGGCGCGGCGGCGATCGCGCCATCGGAGGTTTGGAGAGCGTCGAGCGTATCGCTGATGCATTGCGCCGAAATGAAAGGCCGGGCCGCGTCGTGGATCAGCACGGCATGCGGCGAGAAGGAAGCCAGCGCTTCGATGCCTGCCGCGACGGAAAGCTGCCGCGTCGCTCCCCCAGGCACAGGCTTCAAAAGCTTTTCCGACTGAAGCCCGCGGGTCGCCTCCTCGTAGAGATCCTCGTCGCCGGCCCGGATCACGGCCAGAACAAGATGGACGCGCGGATGGTTGAGGAAAGCCTCAAGCGTGCGCCGCAGGATGGGCTTCCCCCCGGCGTCGCAATATTGCTTCGGCCGGCCCTGCTTAAGCCCGGCGCGAACGCCGCTTCCGGCCGCCACGATGATCGTGGCGTGAACGCGCTGTTTTTGGTCCTGGATTTGCATACTTTGCCGACAACCGCGGAGAGAGGGGATGGCAAAGACCTTATAAGCTGCCTGTGAAACAGCCAAGCGCTTTTGCGTGACGGTCATTTTGCCTACTGACACGAGGGCCGAATTTGCTACAATGCCTACAAACTAGTCGCCCCGCATTAATGCCTAGCATTTGGGCAGGTTTTGATGCAGGCTGGGCTTTTCCATCTCCGCAACCGACGGACAAGGCCGCTTTGCTTGACCCTATGACCCGCCGGGGGAAGACCAGGAAAAAGGCTGCCGCCGACGCCAAGACGCTTGATTTCAAAGCGCTTGTCCAAGGTCTCCCTCATATTCTCCTCGTCGTCGACGGTGAAAATCGCATCGTCTTCGCAAACTTCGCCGCCGAGGTGTTTTTCGGCATAAGCGAAGCGTTGCTTAAAAAGCGTGCATTGCACTCGGTGCTGGCATTCGCCAACCCGCTTGCGGCCCTTGCAAACCAGGTGAGGCAGACGCGGGGAACCGTCAACGAATACGAAATCGATCTCTGCTCCCCCGATCAGCCTCCTCGAGCGGTCGATATTTTCGCTTCGCTGCTCGCCGAGGACCAGGATCATGTGCTGGTCATGGTGCAGCAACGCAGCATGGCCGCCATGATCGAGCGGCAGCTCACGCACCGGGGCGCGGCCCGCTCGGTCTCCGCGATGGCGGCGGTGCTGGCCCATGAAATCAAAAATCCGCTTTCGGGGATCAGGGGCGCGGCGCAATTGCTGGAAGCGGGCGCGGCCGAGGAAGACCGGCCTCTCGCCAACCTCATCACCGAGGAAACGGATCGCATTCGCGATCTCGTCGACCGCATGGAAATCTTCGGGGATGAGCGCCCCGTTCACAAAGAATCCGTCAACATTCATACGGTGCTGGATCACGTCAGGCAGATTGCCCGCGCAGGATTTGCGCGCCACCTGACGATCACGCAAAGCTACGATCCGAGCCTTCCCGAATGTGCCCGGCAATCGCGACAAGCTCATTCAGGCTTTCCTCAATCTTGTCAAAAACAGCGCCGACGCCATTGGCGAAAAGCCGGACGGGCAAATCACTCTGTCGACGGCGTTCCGCCCCGGCCTGAGCATGCGGCTGCCCAATTCGGATTCGAGCGTGCGGCTGCCCCTGGAGATCTGCGTCTCGGACAATGGAGGGGGCGTTCCGGAAGACGTCAAGCCGCATCTCTTCGAGCCGTTCGTGACAACGAAGGCGAAAGGCGCAGGCCTTGGCCTCGCTCTTGTCGCAAAGATCGTCGGCGATCATGGCGGGGTCATCGAGTGCGAATCGCGCACGCGTCAGACCACGTTTCGCATGCTTCTGCCAATGTACACAGCATCCGCGCGTAAGAATGGAGCGAAATAGATGGGCCGCGGAAATGTCCTTATAGCCGACGACGACGCGGCAATTCGCACGGTCGTCAATCAGGCCCTGGCCCGCGCCGGCTATAGCGCACGCGCCACCAGCAACGCGGCGACGCTGTGGAACTGGATCAGCCAGGGCGATGGCGACGTGGTGATCACCGACGTCATCATGCCGGACGAGAACGCCTTCGATCTCATTCCGCGCATCAAGAAGATCAGGCCGGAGCTGCCCATTATCGTCATGAGCGCGCAGAATACGTTCATGACGGCCATCACGGCCGCAGAGCGCGGCGCTTACGAATACCTCCCGAAGCCGTTCGATCTGAAGGAACTTGTCGCCGTCGTCGGCCGCGCCCTGCGCGAGCCGAAGCTTGCGAAATCCTCGATGCCGGCAGACGCGGAGAGCGACAACCTCCCGCTGATCGGGCGATCTCCATCCATGCAGGATGTGTATCGCGTCATGGCTCGGCTGATGCACACCGACCTGACGGTTCTGATCACCGGCGAATCCGGGACCGGCAAGGAACTCGTCGCCCGCGCGCTTCATGACTATGGCCAGCGGCGGAAAGGGCCGTTCATCGCCATCAACATGGCGGCGATCCCGCGCGAGTTGATCGAGTCCGAGCTTTTCGGTCACGAGAAAGGGGCCTTCACCGGCGCGGCGCAGCGCTCGGTCGGCCGTTTCGAACAGGCGGACGGGGGAACGCTTTTCCTCGACGAGATCGGCGACATGCCGATGGAGGCCCAGACGCGGCTTCTTCGCGTGCTGCAGGAAGGCGAGTACATGACGGTCGGCGGCCGCGTGCCGATCAAGACCGACGTGCGCATCATCGCCGCAACGAACAAGAGCCTCGAAAACCAGATTTCGCTCGGGCTTTTCCGCGAGGATCTCTATTACCGGCTGAATGTCGTGCCCTTGCGCATGCCGCCCTTGCGCGAGCGCCTGGAGGACGTGCCGGACCTTGTCCGGCATTTCTTGAAGCTCGCCGAAAAAAGCGGCCTGCCTTCGAAAACGCTGACGCAGGACGCCTTCGACCGGCTCAAGCGTCACACCTGGCCCGGCAACGTCCGCGAACTGGAAAACCTCGTCCGGCGCCTCAGCGCGCTCTATTCCCAGGAGCTTATTTCAGCCGACATCGTCGACAACGAGCTTTCGACGAGTTCCGGCGGCGTCGCATCGGAGTCGCCTCCCGGTGGAAAAGCCAAGCTCAACGAGTGGATGGAAGCGTATCTGTCGGATTATTTCGGCGCGTATGGCGATCAGCTCCCCCCGCCCGGCCTCTACGATCGGGTGCTTCGCGATGTGGAAACCCCGCTCATCACGGCGGCGCTCGCGGCAACGCGCGGAAACCAGATCAAAGCCGCCGAACTCCTCGGTCTCAACCGGAACACCCTTCGCAAGAAAGTGCGCGAGCAGAAAATCAGGGTCATCCGCAGCCCGACCTAAGCAAAACGGTCTTGCTCTCGTCAACGAATGCCTCTGTGTTTTGCGATCCCTTCCGTCCGACTCGCATGCGGACCTGCGGGTCGCCTGCCGACGCTCAAGATTTGCGAACGGAATACCGCAGTAGCCCTATCAGCCGAAGTTCACCTCTTCCGGTAAGAACTGGATCAGACCTCCTGTGGCTCGGCCGAGAGGCTGGCGATGAGCAGAGTGTTGTCGTAGCGTAATCGTGGGGCAGGCTGCAATGGCTCGCTCTGCGCAGACGTTTTTGCAGCGCGATACAACGCGGCGACGTGCTGCTCGATCCCGGTGGGTCACTATCCGCTTTTCTGACTATTTATTAAATCTTTCAATATAGGTATCTTCATCTCGAAGCGGAAAATTGGCTTACGGTCAGACAATCTTTAGTGATCGAAAGATCGTATCTACTCCCTAAACTGCCATGCCTAAGGCCGATATTGGCTACAAGGTTGACATATTTGTTGTTTACTACTCGTATTGCCTGAGCAAGGTGGGGAACATTGGGCAGCGGAGGTCTTGGGACTCGGTTCCAGCGAAATCCGCATGATGCGATCCGTAAAGGTCGCCGTTTGCCAACCTTGGGAGTGCTGAGTGAGAAGGCTTCTTGTGTGCGCGGCCGCGTTTAGCGGTTTCGCGGTGCAGGTTTGTGCCGCCGACCTAGGCAACTTAACGACCCTAAAAGATCCTTTGCCGGACACGCTGACTTGGTATGGGGTCACCGTCTACGGAACGCTCGATTTCGGTTATGCGTATCAGACGCATGGCCTGCCAGAAAGCGGTGCTGCTTATGTCGGGCTCGACTATGCTCTTACGAAGCTCAACAACCAGTCTATCTCGGCCCTCACCAATAACGCCTTGGAGCAATCCAAGATCGGCGTGAAGATCGCGGAACCGATTGGCATGGGCTTGACCGTCGTAGGCAAGATTGAGGCCGACTTTAACCCGCTCTCCGGTGAGCTTTCCGACGCCTGTGCCAGCTTGGCGCGCGCCTCCGGTTTCGGCATGGTCACCGCGACCAACCCTACCGGCAAGAACGGCAACGTTGCTGCGAATGCCGACGGCAGCCGTTGCGGTCAAGCTTTCTCCGGGCAAGCCTATGGTGGTTTGAGCAGCCCGCTTTACGGAACCTTGACGGTCGGGCGTCAAACGTCGCTCATAGCCGATGGAACAGGCGCTTACGATCCGCAACATGGCTCCTACGCTTTCTCACTGATCGGCTTCTCGGGCAACGCGGCGGCGGGTATCGGGGCCACGGAGACGGCTCGCTGGGACAACTCGGTGAAGTACATCTATCAATACGGCCCAGTGCATGCTGGCGTGATGTACAGCAGCGGCGGCCAGGACACGCCAATATTGGGCGACGCCTACGGCGCCAATATTGGCGCGACCTATGGGGGCTTCTCTATCGACGCTTTTTACGAGAAGGAAAACGGCGCGGTCACCCTAAAAGCCAGCCCGACGCCGCTGTTGACTCCGACCACTTTGCCTGGCCAGATCACCAACAACGAGGCCTTCTCGGCCATGGCTAAATACACTTATGATTTCGGCGGCGGTTCCAAGGATGGTCCAAGCTCCAGGCTGACGGCATTCGCCGGCTACGTCTACATGGACATCGGCAACCCCAACCACGTCCAGTCTTTCTACAACGGCGATACGACCGGTGGCGGATATGCGATTCAGACGGCCGACGCATTCAATCCCTTCCACACCAATAAGGTTCTGCAAACCGAGTGGGCAGGCTTGAGTTACGAGACCGGCCCCTGGAGCATCACTGGCGCTTACTATCACGAGAGCCAGAATTCTTTCTTGGAAAACACGAGCGCTACGGCCTTCGTTAACTGCGCAATGGGGAAGAAGGGCACCTCCGGCGTGACGCAACCTGCGAAAATTACCACGCCCGCCAACTGCGCAGGCGATATCGATTTCGCCTCGCTTGTTGTCGACTACGCTTTCAACAAGCATTTCGACGCCTACGCCGGCATCAGCTTTGCTGACGTGAGCGGTGGTCTCGGTTCCGGGTTTCTACAAAACGAAACCGTCAGCGTTGTGACCGGCCTCCGGTTGAAGTTCTAAAAACGCCTAAGCTTTGCCGGTCGCCTGGTTCTGCGCCGCGGCTCGGTCGGCTGTTTCTCACGCTGACTCCGGCGCCTGGCCGCGAAGGTCAGGTTAGCGCCGGCTGCGGGGTTTCGCGATGACCTCGGCGAACGAAACCGTTGCCGGCGCGATCTACTTCGGCTTGGCCCCTGGACGGGCTCATACAGCAACTTACGGCCAACTCCAGCCGAAGATGAAGCGGCTCTATCTCACCCTCCATTCGTTGGCCAAGCCGCGAATGCCTGCTTAGCTCTTTCGAATCGGCCAACTTCTCCGCCTTTAATCGATCCTGATCGAAGGCGGATCGATCCTAGCGCTGACGCCCCGGCGCCTGCTCTTCGAAAATCTCGTCGCGCACCTGGGCGTAGCTCAGCACCGAGAACAGGACCGTGCCGCCGAAGACGTTTCCGGCGAGCGTGGGCAGAAGAACTTCACCGATGCGTCGTAGAACGTCACGAGTTCCTGCAACCCAGCCGTAGAGCGCTTCCGCCGTGCCCGCGACGATGTGAGTGAATTGAAAGAGCGCGATGAGATAGGTCAGGAGACCGATCACGAGGAACTCCCCGCTCGAAACCGACGCGATGATCCAGACCACGGCGGCGATGAGCCAGCCGGCCCCGATGCCCTTCGCGAACATTTCCCAGGGCGAATTGTGCATCAGGTTTCCCACGAGCTTCGCCATTTCTTCCATCACGTGGCTGCCCATCATCGGGAGCAGGGCGAAGGCGCACGCGAAGATGAAACAGCCCACCACATTCGCTGCGAGCACGATCCCCCAAAGCCGCAGCATTCTGAGCAACCAGCTCACCTTCCAGCGTGTGATGACCGGAAGAACCGCGGTCAGCACATTTTCTGTAAAGAGTTGCTGCCGCCCGAGAATGACGACGATGAAGCCGGCCGTGTAGCCGAGCGAGGCTATGACATGGCTCCATGGCGTCTCGGGGAGACTCGCCGCCAAAGCGGCCTGGCTCAGAAACGAGAAGCCTATGGAAATGCCTGCCGCCACGCCTGACCACCAGAGCGAGGCGATGGGGCGGAGGAGTTCCCTTTCGCCCTCGAGGCGGATGATCTCGTACACCACCGGCGCGCGCGGGCGCTGGCCCTGCTCGACTTCGCTTTGCTCCTTCTCTGTGAGGCCGCGTTCGGCTTCCGGGACTGTTTCGGCATCGAGGGGGCAGGATTCTTCAAGGGCAAGTGTCTCTTGCTGTCTGGCCACGTCGGGGAATCCTTCAGCTGGGGGAGCATCAGGGATGTAAAACGCGAGGGCGTCGCTCGATCCATTGCGGTGCAAGATCCGCCCAAGCCTCCTTCGGCCCGTCGGACAAGGAACAGAAGTGCTCCGCCTTCGTTAACATGCGGCGGCCGGGCTCCGCTTTCAGCGCGGGCCATGCTGTTTCGAAACGAAGCCGAACAGGAGAAATCCATGGCGCGCATATCCGCAGCCGACCTCGCACACGGCCTTAAAGGCGCGAAATTCCCGATGAGCAAAAAGGCTATCGCCGCACTCGCTCGCAAGAACGGCGTAGCCCATGAGGTGCTTCAGACCATTGAAGAGATGCCCGAGGGCGACTATGGCTCCGTGACGGACGTCGAGCATGCCTTTCATCAGGGCCAATCGCACGGCAGCAGCCATTCCGGGACCGGCGGGAAGGGTGACGCGACGGGCGCTGCCAAAAAGGGCGGCCAGCACAGCCATGGCGGCGACAAGTCCCGCTGATGGCGGATGATGCTATCCGTCCGCGCCATCGTCTGGGATGGCGCGGACGCCGATAACCTCTCTATAGCCTACCCGCTTTTGATGGAATCAAAAGGGGGCCGTGAGTTCCTATCGTGCGACTTATCGGAGAACCGCGTCACACTTTTCCGGACGCACTCCACCACTCTCGAAATCGGTCA
Source organism: uncultured Alphaproteobacteria bacterium (assembly GCA_963772105.1). Taxonomy (GTDB): domain Bacteria; phylum Pseudomonadota; class Alphaproteobacteria; order Rhizobiales; family Rhodomicrobiaceae; genus Rhodomicrobium. The sequence continues at coordinate 70,788 of CAVYVV010000011.1, read as the reverse complement.
ACGTTTCCGCCTTTAGTCGATCCGATTAAAGGCGGGTTGATCTAAAGATGGCCTTCCTTTTCTTGCTTCGCCGTCTTGCCCTCGCGTTCCTTCTTCTTCGTTTTCTTTAAATTCTCGCAATTCTTTGCTGGGCTTTCCTGATTGGAAGCACCCGCTTCGTGCAAGGCGATTGCGACCGCCTGACGGCGGCTCTTCACAGGCTTTTGGGCCCCGGTTTCAAGCTCGCCATGCTTGTATTCATGCATGACGCGGCCTACGGTTTCTTTCTGCTCCCTGGTTTCCTTCGGCATTTCTCTGTCCTCGCAAGGCTGACGCCCCAGACCGCCTGAGGCGTCACAAGCAACCTCACTTCTGGATAATCGAACCCTCACGAGCCCTTTTCTGTTCACTGGCTCGTGTCAGATGCGATTGCCGATCCTCGCCCGCCCTTTTCGATGTCCGGAAGAAGTGCACGATCGCATAGACGATCACGATAGCAAACGTCATGAACGCGAGCGCGGGGATGAGTTGTTCGGTGCTGAGCAAGAGGCTTTCCTCCAATGTTGCTGTCAAAGCCGGCTCAAGAGCCCTAGCCATCCCAAAACAACGCATGGAAGAACGCAATGATCCACATCGATAAAGCGGATGTTATATCAAGATGGGGCGCAAAGTGACTGGAACAGTCTTACATTGGAAGCGAATTTATTATTCACTTTCTTGCCCTGCGCGCCGCTAGCGATCTTCCGGCGGATTTCACTTCGCCTTCGGAAACCGGAGGCGCTGCGTTGCCCCATGCGTTTCGCGTAGAGGTGAGAACGGCCGCGCCCTGCTGGGCGTCCAACTGCCACGCATGGACTGCACGCCAGGGCCTCTGGCCTCCGAGGGGCGCGACCTTCAATGATCTCGGCCCGCCCGCTGCGTTGCGCTATGATCAAAATCGCCGCCGCAGCAAGTCTATCGCGCTTGCGAAATTCCGTAAGTTTCCACCCGAATGTTCACCGCGAGAAAACCAGCGCCAGTATTAGGTTCCGAGCCATGCGGGGATAAGGGGTTAAATTCCCGCCGTAGGTGTAATAGAAAGTATCTCTGACCCAGTTCACCGGGATCCCTATCGACAGCGCCGCAGCAGCCGTTCGCGAACCATGAGATGAGTGCATGCCGACGCAGGAAATAACCATTCGGCCCGTACAGGAAATGACCGTAAGGGCGCTCTTGCTTGGCGAAGGTCTCGATCTAAAGGGGCTGGAACGCCAGGACGCATTTTCCACCAACCCGCTAGCGTTCCGGACCTCAACCAACGGAACAGCGATGCTGTTCAAGTTCGGCGCCGTTGTCTTCTTCAATATGTCGCCGATCGAAGAGGATGAGATGGTGCATGGCCTGACGCGCCGCGTCATTCAACCCTTGAAGGACCAGGAGGTTGAAACCGCCGTCGTCGCCATCGGTCCGGAGGAAGATCCTCTTCTGTCGAGTTCGGGCGCAATCCGGATTCGGAGCGCGGAGCCCGAGAAGATGCTCCTTATCGGCGAGGCGCTGGCGGTGTCGGTTGCACTTGCCTATGACGAGCGCCGCATCGCCGCTGCCTTCGAGAAAATCGAGCCTGTCGCGGCAACCCTCATGAAGCGCCGCCTGCCGGCCGGTACCAGGTCGGGGATGCTCGAGCAGATCGGGGAGGCCCTTCTGATCCAGAAGAGGCTCGCGTCCCGGGTCGATCTCGACGAAAAGCCGGATGTTTTGTGGGACCATCCCGAGCTTGAGCGGCTCTGGGCGAAGCTCGTCGATGAGTACGACCTTATGGCGCGTGCTCGGGGGGTGGAGCGCAAACTCGTCGTCATCCGCGAAACCGCCGATACGATCACCGATCTCATTTCGACGCGCACCAGCCACCAGCTTGAGATTTACATCATCATCTTAATCGGTATCGAACTGGTGCTGGCTTTGTACGACCGCTTTCTCAAGTAGCACGGGCGCCTGACAAAGCGCGCCGGATCATGGAAAAGCGCATCGCGCCCGTGATCTGCGCCGCCGCCGCGTACACAATTGCGCCGGCCCCGACGAGCGCCAAAAGGGCTATGGCCTGCACGGTTCCGCTGTGCCCCGGCTCGAAATAGGGTGCAAGGCCGCGGTTCGCAAAATAGAGCGCTGTACCCATCAACCCGCTCGCGAGCAGGATCAAAGGCGCCCGCCTTCGCAGCGCGTCGTCGAGGCGGAAGTGACCGCGCCGCATCAAGGTGGTGGACAGCAAGATCGCGTTCGTCCAGCCGGAAAGGCTCGTCGCAATGGCGATGCCGACATGGCCGATCACCGGGAAGAGGGCGAGCGAGCCGCCGATGTTCACGGCGACGGAGGTCATCGCGAACCACATCGGCGTCTTGGTGTCCTCGCGGGCAAAAAAGCCGGGCAGGAACACCTTTGTCATGACGAAGGCGGGCAGGCCGCATGCGAAAGCGGCGAGCGCGGCGGAGACTTGCACCGTATCGGCCAGAACCGAACGAGCCGCGCTGAAACAACACCTGCACGATCGGCTTCGGGATCACGATCAGCGCGATTGCGGCGGGCAGCGTGAGAAGCAGCGCGAATTCCAGGCTGCGGTTCTGGCTGGCGAGCGCAGCATCCTCGTCATGGTCGGCGAGATGCCGCGACAGCGTCGGCAGCAAAACAACGCCGATGGCGATCCCGACCATGCCAAGCGGGAGCTGATTGATGCGGTCGGCGTAGTACAGGAAGGAGACGGCGCTCGCCTGGAGCGAGGCGATCATGGTGCCGATAAAGATGTTCACCTGATTGATGCCGCCCGTCACTAGGCCCGGCACCGCCAGTTGGATCAGCCTCCTCATTTCGGGTGTCAAGCGCGGCCAGCGGAAGCCGGGGTCCATGCCAAGGCCGCGAGTGGCCCAGGCCACCACGAAGAGCTGCGCGAACCCCGCGATCGTCACGCCCCAGGCCTGAATGATGCCGGCTTCCGGCTGGTCGTAGAAACCGCTCACCGCGGCAAACAGCGTGACCGCAATCAGAACGAGATTGAGGACGATGGGGGTGGCGGCGGGCGCGCTGAATTTGCCGAGCGCGTTCAAAATGCCCGCCGTGAGCGCCACCATCGACATGCAGACGAGGTAGGGGAAGGTGATGCGCGTCAAGAGCACCGCGAGCCTGAACTTCTCCGGATCGGCGCTGAAGCCGGGCGCGATGGCCTTCACGAGATAGGGCATGAAGATCTCGGCGACGATCACGGTGGCGCTGACGCCCACGAACAGGATGGCGAGCGCCTGTTCCGCGAAGATCCGCGCGCTTTCCCGGCCTTCCGCGCGAAGCCGCTTCGAGAAAAGCGGTACGAAGGCCGAATTGAAAGCGCCTTCCGCGAACAGTGCCCGAAACAGGTTGGGAAAGCGGAACGACACGAAAAAAGCGTCGGCCACCCAGCCTGTGCCCATGACGGCCGCCAGCAGCACGTCGCGGGCAAATCCGAAGACTCGGCTGACCGCCGTCAGTCCGCCGACCGTGAGAAAACCGCGATAAAGGCTCATTCCGCACCGTTCTTCATTTTGAGGCGCAGCTATGAGCAAGATCTGTGGCAGAGGCAAGCCCGCAGTGTGTTACGCGCTCAACCAAAGACCTAGTTCTGATATGCGGCAGATTTGACATTGATCAAGGTGGTGTTTGGTCAGAGTGGTTACCCTGTCTTAGTGAGGAACTTCGGGAAGAGAAAGAGGATGTGGCGTATCGGTCAGTTAGTTCTTGAGTCTTTATTTCGGGACACTAATAGGGTACCTTTTTCTCCGGTCGAAGACAGGGATCTACAGAGACAACTCATCAAGGCATACAGGATCAGTATTCAAAGAGGCTTGGCGCCGAGCGATGCTTTGGCCGTAGCGGCCGCGCTCGGGAGTGCAAACAAGGGCAGCCTCTGGGCGCCGGATCTGGCGAAGCGGGCGGCGAGGCCGACCTCCCATTGATGCGCCGCAGCGAGCGCTAACCGGAATTTATAGCAAATCTGCGACGCCACCGGCTACTTTGCATGAAACGCATGGAGCTGATCACTTTTTCGTTCATTGTGTGCTCTGAAGAAATGCTTGGTGACTGACCGATGCCTCTTCAAAGGGGGCATTTGCTAAAAGCTCGACAATTCGCCGCACTTGAAATTGACCAAAAACTGGTTAATCAAAATTGATTTGTGTAGGGGACTCCCTAACACGCACAGTAGTTTTCCTTCCTATTTGATATAAACCAAAGGATTATTATGCTATGCGGGTCATTGCTTTGGCATCTGCCTCATTTATATTGGGTGCTGCCTCAGTCTTTATGTTCCTACAGGGAGGTACATACTACTTCATCGGGGCCATGTCGACTTCGATGTTTTCTCTTATTCTGTTTTCTCGGCAAGTTGTTTTACCAAGAGTGTTTCTGCTTGCATCAGCATCATTCCTTTTTGGGGCCGGCGTGACTTGGTTGCGACTAGACGCAGTCAAAGCATCTGGTTCTGTAATTGTTTTTATACTTTGTCTTATCCCACTTTCTGTAATGCTATACGGTATTGTATCGTGGGGTCGTGAAAATACATTTAAAAAGAAGAAGTCCAAGGAGTAGAATCTGGATCTTGAAGAAATCATTAGGGATGACGCTTTACCAATAAAAAGGCAAATCAACGCCAGAAATCCAGTATGCAAGAGAGTATGCAACAGATCATGATTTTAGACGCTAAGCCAAGAGCAGACTTCTTATACTGGCTTGGAATAATATTAGCTGTTTTGTCGTTAGGATGTCCTATCGCGGCCACATGGGTCTACTTTTTTATGGAGCCGCTTTCGAAAGATATTGTGCAAGATATAGTCAGGCTTAAGCAGGAATTTGGTGAACTCCCGAAAGACCTAAGCCTATCAATTGGACGGGATTGGCATATTTTGTTGGGAGGCATAACGTTTGGATTCTTGTGGCTGGCAGCCGCAAGAGGAATCCTTGCGCAACAAGCAAATCAAATGAAAACCTATTTTGAGATTGGACAGCGTGTCAGATACTTTGAGCGAACTTAACAGTATCGCAGACCTTGTTTTGAAAGAGAATTCTCAATTAACTGAATCACAAAAGGCAGCTGTAAAATTGCTAAACTGTACATTTGATCAATGATAATCCTCTGGCCAAGGAGGACGAGGAGAAGGACGCTGATGAAGACCCACAGCGGAAGTTCATTATTGAACTATTGCAAAATCTGCAGCAAGTTACTCATAAGGCATAAAATAGCTACTTTAATGATTGATTTGGGAGTGGAGCGATGAAGCTGATTTCCACCCGTATTACAGAAGTCTGAGGTCCTGATGTCGTTTGCGGACGACGAAGATCCAGCGAAGGCGAGACAATGGATTGATGTCCGAATACCCATTGGCGAGCTGAAGGCTCCAGCTCGTGAGGGATGGTTCGAGAAGATTGATCGTTATTTCGGATTGCGAGGGGCACCAACCGTCCAGTCCGTTTGACGAGGTTGATAGCCACACTCTTGCTGAAATAAAGAAAGCTGCCTTAGACCGGGCCCAAGAAATCCTTAAGAAGACAAGCGGCTCAGCATAAGCCGTGATTTTCTGCTGCGATCTCAATAGCAGGGATTATAACAAGGGGCCGCACCCGCTTCTCACCGGGTACTATCGGTTGACCTTGGCCTGTGTCGTAGCCATTGCCGTATCCGCCGTACCCGTTGTTGCCGTATCCGCTATACCCGCTGTCATAGCCACCCTGGTCTTGGGACGAGTATCTGGACTGGTACTGAGAGGAATATCCGGACTGGTCTTGGGACGAGTATCGTGAACCTCCCGATTTGTTCAAACCAGAACCACAACCAGAGTAAGCCAAATAGTATAAGCCCGCCCAATATAATGGCAATTGTTAGCGCCGATGTTAAACACGCGAAAAGCATGACGCAATTCCTTACTCAATCGCTAATCATATAGGAATTGAGGCTGGAATTCCAGGGCTTGTCGCCGGTGGCAATAGCGCCTCCGCGACGCCGCGGGAGCCTGGAGATGACGTTTTTCCCTGAAATTTTTCAGGTCGACTAATAAGGTCGTATCGCCGGAATTACCAATCCTTGTGGCTGAGAATTCTCCAGCCAACTCCCGCGCCAACAAGCAGGCAAAGCAATCCTAACCCGGCCAGTATTGTCATAGCCCAATCCATGTTCGCGAAGATCTCAACTATGGATGAGACTCTCCAGGATTGCGCAACCAGGAGCGCGAGAGAGAATTGTAACAAATTTGGGCGCGCGGGAAGCCGACGCCTCGAGGCGTTCCGGCTATTTCCCCGGCAGCGGCCAGATATCGCCGAACCGAGCTTCTTGGCCTTCTCGAAATCGGCGCGAAGGTCCTGCTTCATCGCGGAAAGCTGCGGGTAGTCCGGCGGCAAATGATTGACGATGCAGGCCGCGAGGCAGACCTTGGCCTCGGCCTTCGCGCGATCGGCGGCCGCCTTGTTCGGAAAGGATGTGTTTCCGTAGGAATCCACGCAAAGAAACTCGCAGAAGCCTCCCACGCGCTTGATCGCCGTCTTCTTCTGCTCCTCTGTCCACTGGCTGTAGTTTCCCGGCGGAAGACCCGCAATCGGCGCCTTGGCGATATGGGCGTTCACATCCTCGTCCTTTGCCTGGACGGCCGAGCCGCAAGCCGCCATGAACCACACGACGGCAGCCGCCGCGATAACGGGAGGGCGCCAAGACGCTTTATTTGAAGATATAGCCTCGACATAGGTAACGGCCCTTAACGGCTTCGTAGCCGTTTTGTCAACACGGGTGCTGTCGGGTTGCCGCATGAAAAATCATCGCTGGTAAACCATCACGGAAATTTCGGCATTCCTCCTTGAAAAGATCACCTTTGGAGACATTTTTCTGCCTTGCATCAGCCCAACTTTTCGCGGCACTTATGCGCCAAGTAAGTAGTACAACCCTTTCGCGAGTTGGCGCTATGTTTTTGATCCGGTTTTTCTTTGTGGCATTCGTTACGCTGGCCGTCACGGTTGCGGCTTCCGCCCAGCAAAAGACGCCCATCGACAACTCTCATCGTCCGGGAATCCGAGACCTTCGAAAATACGCTGCAGGCGACATGGCCGACCAAGGGCAAGGACGCCAAGGCCTGGAAGGTCGAGGGCGCCAAGGCAAGCGCCGCGAACGATCACCGGTCCGCGACGGGCTATTTTGCGTCATCGGCTCTGCTCGACAAGAAGAATGCGCGACACCTGGCTGCAGCTCGCGCGCGAATATCTGGCGATAGAGACAGACAAATACAGCGAGAAGGCCACATTTGCGCGGAACGCAAGCTCGTCCGCCTACATCGCCTATACGCGCTCGCAGACGCCTGAGGCGAAAGCCGGGGCGCTGGCCGTCCTGGCTGAAAGCCTGGGCGCGCGAGACCAGTGGCGGCCCGCTCTTCGCGTCTACAAGATGAGCCTCGGCCTCGTCGCCGACTCCGATGTGCAGGAAGCCTACGACCAGGCCTTCAACGAGCATGGCTTCCGCATGCTCGATTACACGTCCGATAATCAGTTTAACTCCCCGCGCATCTGCGTGCAGTTCTCGGAGGATCTGGCGAAAGGCCGCATCGATTTCACGAACTTCGTCACCGTCAACAATGAAAAGCCCGCTTCGGTGCGGGTGCAGGGCTCCCAGCTTTGCGTCGAAGACCTTCTGCACGGCAAACGCTACGAAGTGAAGGTGCGCAGCGGCATCCCCTCCACGGAAGACGACCTGCTGCCCAAGCCCGTGGAGCTCACCGTCTATATCCGCGACCGCTCCCCCTCCGTGCGCTTCTCCGCCCGCAATTATGTGCTGCCGAGGACCGGCCAGCAGGGCATCCCCATCGTCAGCATCAACACGAAGCTCGTGAAGGCAACGATCTATCGCATCGGCGACCGCCGTCTTGCCGAGGAGGTGCTCGACGGTGACTTCCAGAAGCCGATGGCGACCTATCAGCTGAGCCAGCTCGCCAACCAGAAGGGCGAGAAGCTGTGGTCCGGAGAAATGCCCGTCGCGTCGAAGCTGAACGAGGAGGTCACGACGGCCTTTCCGGTCGATACGCTTTTGCCGAACCTCAAGCCGGGCCTGTATGTGATCGCGGCGAGCGCCGCCGAGGAAGGCGCGAAGCCTGACAACGACAGCGACGCGGACAGCGATTACAGCGTGAAGACGACGCAATGGTTCGTCGTCTCCGATTTGGGCCTGACCGCGTTTTCCGGAGCGGATGGCGTTCACGTCTATGTGCGGTCGCTTGGCGCCGCCAGTCGCCGTTGCCGATACGGAAATCCGGCTCGTCGCGCGAAACAATGAAGTTCTCGGCACAGCCAAGACCGATGCTCATGGCGCGGCCACGTTCGAAGCGGCCTTGACGCACGGCGTAGGCGGCCTTGCGCCTGCGCTCGTCATTGCGCGCGGAGCCGATGGCGACTATGGCTTCCTCGACATCACGAAGCAGGGCTTCGATCTTTCCGACCGGGGCGTCGGCGGCCGCACGCCTCCAGGGCCGCTCGACGCGATGGTATTCACCGAACGCGGCGTCTACCGGCCCGGCGAGAGTGTCTATGTCACCGCGCTTCTGCGCGATGCGGCTGCGAATGCCGTTGCCTCGACGCCGCTGATCGTGAAGCTGTTCCGCCCTGATGGCGTTGAAGACCGGCGTGAAACGCTTGCCGACCAGGGCAATGGCGGCCGAAGCTGGCAGATTGCGCTGCCGGATACGGCCGTGACGGGCTCGTGGCGGCTGGCGGCGTTCGTCGATCCCAAGGCCCCGGCGCTTTACGAGAAGACCTTCCTCGTCGAGGACTATGTCCCCGAACGGCTGGAAATGAAGCTGACCGCGTCGCAGCCTGTGATCGCTGCAGGCGCTCCCGGCAGCATCGGCCTTGCCGGCCGCTACCTTTATGGCGCGCCCGCCTCCAATTTGGGCCTCGAAGGTGAAATGGCGATTTCCGCATCGAGCGAGATCAGCGGCTTCGCTGGCTACCGCGTCGGGCTGGAGAGCGAGAAGTTCACCACCGTGCGCAAGGAGCTCGAGGCGCTGCCGAACACGGATGCGACGGGCGCTGCGTCGGTTTCCATCGCGCTCCCCGACCTGCCGCAAACCTCGAAGCCGCTCAATGCGGATGTCACGATCCGTCTACGCGAACCGAGCGGCCGCGTGCTCGCCGACAAGATTGCGATGAAAGTCAACACCGGAAAGAGCTTCATCGGCGTGAAGCCCCTTTTTGATGGTTCCGTACCCGAGGGCGCGGCTGCCGAGTTCGAAATCGTGGGCATCGGCCCGGACGGCAAGCAGACCGTCATCGATGGCCTCAAATGGGAGCTGCAGCGCGTCGAGAGCCAATTCCAATGGTACAGCCGCGATAATCGCTGGTCTTATGAGCTTGTGACCTATGAAAACCGCGTCGCAGGCGGGACCATCGACACACCTGCCACAGGCACGGTCCGAATCAAGTCTCCGGTCAATTCCGGCAACTACCGGCTCGACATCGCGTCCGCCACCGCGCAAGGCCCCGCGACGAGCTATACCTTCTCGGCGGGCTGGTATGTCTCGGAAACCTCGGACACGCCCGAGATCCTGAACCTCGCGCTGGACCGCGCCTCCTATAAGCCCGGCGACGAGGTCAAGGTCACGGTGCTGCCGCGCATGGCCGGGCAGGCGCTCGTCGCCATCGTCAGCGACAAGGTGCTCGCCACGCAAATGATCGATGTCGCCGCCTCGGGCGGGTCCGCAACCTTCAAGGCCGATCCGGCCTGGGGACCGGGCGCTTACGCGACCGCGATCCTCTATCGCCCGATGGACAGCGCGGCCAAGCGAATGCCGAGCCGCGCCGTGGGCGTGAAGTGGGTTCCACTGGATACCAAATCGCGGACCCTGTCCGTGGCGCTCGAAACGCCGCCTGCGGTGCGCCCCGCCGGGCCGGTCACGGTGTCGGCCTCGATCTCCGGCCTCGACACGGGGAAAACGCGACGGTCGTTATCTCCGGCGTCGATCTCGGCATCCTCAACATCACGCGGTACAAGACGCCCGCGCCTGCGTCCTATTTCTTCGGCCAGCGCCGGCTGGGGCTTGAGATGCGCGACCTTTACGGCAAGCTCATCGACGGAATGCAGGGCGTGCGCGGCGTTGTCCGCTCGGGCGGCGACGAAGGCGGGCTCGAAATGAGCGGCCGACCGCTCGCGGAAACGCCGCTTGCCGTCTATTCCGGCCCCCTCCAGCCCGATGCGAACGGGAAGGCCCAGGTGACCTTCACGCTGCCGCCCTTCAACGGGACCATGCGGCTTGCGGCGCAAGCCTGGACCCCGTCGAAGATCGGCTCGGGTGAGAAAGATGTCATCGTCCGCGACACGGTCGTGGCGCAGGCCACGCCGCCGAAATTCCTGATGCTCGGCGACAGCTCGAATCTGCATCTCAGCATCGAGAACGTGGAAGCGCCCGCTGGCACCTACCAGCTGGCGGTCAAGGCCGATGGCGGGGTCGACGTCGTCGGCAGCGCCAACCGCACCTTGACCCTCGATCTGGAGAAGCGCATCAGCGAAACGATCCCGATCAAGGGCGCATCGGTGGGCGATGGCCATGTCTCCTTCTCCCTCACGGGGCCGGGGAATGTCGCCATCGAGCGCACCTACGCCATCGCGGTCGAGCCGCCCGCCCCGAACGTGCGCCGCCGCACGACACAGATGCTGGCCGCCACGACCGGCTCGCTTCGGATTGGCGGCGAACTGATCCGCGATCTGGTCCCGGCTTCCGCGAAGGTGTCGGTAACCGCGAGCCGCACCGCGTCTTTCGACGTCCCCGGCCTGCTCATCGGCCTCGACCGCTATCCCTTCGGCTGCGCCGAGCAGACCACGAGCCGCGCGCTTCCGCTCCTCTATTACGATGAGGTGGCGTCTCGCGCGCGCCTCAGCAAAGAGCCGAAGGCGAAGGCCGCCATCGAGAAGGCCATCGCGCGCCTCTATGAGATGCAGTCTTCTTCGGGCGCTTTCGGTCTGTGGGGGCCCTATGGCGAGGACATGTGGCTGACCGCCTATGTGACCGACTTCCTGACCCGCGCCAGGGAAAAGGGCTACGCCGTCCGCGACACGAACTATGAGATCTCGCTCGACCGGCTGAAGAACGCGGTCAACAACGCGCGCGATTTCAAGAAGGGCGGCGAAGACCTCGCCTATGCGCTGTATGTGCTGGCGCGTTCCGGGCGCGGCGTTCTCGGCGATCTGCGCTATTACGCCGACACGAAGATCGACGCTTTTTCGACGCCCATCGCGCGCGCCCAGCTTGCGGCCGGTCTCGCCATGCTTGGCGACAAGGAGAGGGCGGCGCTGACCTTCGCGTCTGCCTTGTCTGCGGCTGCGGCGCCGGATGCGCAGGTGCCTCTTGCCTTCCGCGCCGATTACGGCACGCAGCTTCGCGACGCCGCCGCCGTGCTAGCCCTGATGGGCGAAAGCGGCGCCTCCACGCCGCAATTGCAGAAGGCGTTCAACATCGTCGTAAAACTCCGCGCGCAGCAGAAAGAGACGACGACGCAGGAGAGCCTCTGGCTCCTGCTCGCCGCGCGCATGCTCGACGCGCAGAACAAAGACCTCGCGCTTGAAGTGAACGGCGCGCCCGTCAAAGGCTCCTTCCAGGCGGTTCTCTCCGGCAGCGATTTCGCCGGGGACGCGATCCAGATCACGAATGTGAGCGCGATCCTGCCGAACGCGGCTTCGGAGAAGTTCCAGACGATCCTGACCCGCGCCCAATTCGCTTCGCAAGGGCTTGTCATAGCGAACCGTGGCCCTGAAGCCGTCCCGGCAACCGTGCTGGTCACCGGCGAGGGCATCGAACCGGAGCCCTCGGCGGAGAGCGGGTTCAAGATCGAGCGCAAGACCTATGCGCCGGATGGCCGCGAAATCCCCTTTGACAAGCTGAAGCAGAACGACCGCGTTGTCGTGGTGCTGAAGGTGACGGAGGCCGATCCGAAGCTTGCACAGATCGTTGTCGAGGACCGGCTTCCCGCAGGCTTCGATATCGAGAACCCCGCTCTCTTGAAAGGATCGGATCTGAAAGCGTTCTCCTGGCTGCCTTCGACCTACACGCCCGTCTTCTCGGCCTTCCGGGACGACCGCTTCGTCGCGGCCTTCTCTCTCACCGACACAGGGCGAAAGGTTCCGGCTCAGATGACCATGGCCTATGTCATGCGGGCGGTAAATCCCGGCATCTACACCCATGCCGGCGCTCGCGTCGAGGATATGTACCGGCCAGACCGTTTTGCGCGCACCTCCGGCGCGAAGGTGGAAATCACGGCGGCGCAATAGGCGATGATGATCACGCTTCGCTCCTCTCTCCTCCTCCCGATGGAGCCAAAAGGAGAGAGGGGCGGTGTGATTACCCCTAATTGGCGCTTGCGCATGTCCGGGGTCGTTCCAATTTTTTGAAGTTCCGGGATAACGCCTGCAGCATTTCTGGATAGAGTAAGCGTGAATGGCTGAGCGTAAGACCCACATCTGGTTCGTTCGAGGCGCCCTCGTTCTCGCCCTCGTTGCGCTTGGCGCGTCCTCGCTCAAACTTTTCGATCCGCTGCCGTTGGAGGTGGCGGCATCGTCCTCTCGCCTCGTTCTCGACCGCGACGGTCACCTCCTGCGCGCCTTCACCACTCCCGAAGGGCGCTGGCGCCTGGATGCAAGACCCGAGGACGTCAGTCCGACCTATCTTGCGCTTCTGTTCGCATTCGAGGATCGGCGTTTCTGGCGGCATCCGGGCATCGATCCTCTTGCGCTTGGGCGAGCCGTCCTGCAAGCCGTTGCGCACGGCAAACCCATCTCCGGCGGATCGACGCTGACGATGCAGGTCGCGCGGCTTCTCAGGGGCTCGCCAACGCATTCCATCCCCGCCAAGTTCCAGCAGGTGGCGGACGCCGCGCGGCTGGAATGGACGCTCAGCAAGGCCGAGATCCTCTCGCTCTACCTCAAGCTTGCGCCCTATGGCGGCAATCTCGAAGGTGTCCGCGCGGCCTCGCTTGCCTATTTCGGGAAAGAGCCGAAACGGCTCAGCATCGCGGAGGCTGCGCTCCTCGTGACGATCCCGCAATCGCCGGAAGTGCGCCGCCCCGATCGCGGATACGAGTCGCTTGTCGGCGGGCGCAATCGCGTGATCCGCAGAGCCGCCGCAGCGGGCGCGATTTCGCAGGCGGATGCGAAAGCGGCGCTTGCGCAAGCCGTCCCGCGTGGACGCCGGGAGTTCCCGGCACTCGCGCCGCATATCTCGGAACGGTTGACGTCAGCGCTGCCAAACCGGTTCACGATTACGACCACGATCGACCGGTCACTCCAGGAAGCAGCCGAGACCATCACGCGCAGGAATGCGCAAAGTTTCGGCGAGAAAATCTCCATCGCAGCGATGATCGTCAGCAACCGCACGGGTGAGGTGCTGGCTCATGTCGGCTCGGCAGGCTACTTCGACGACACGCGGCTCGGCGCGATCGACATGACGGCCGCGATCCGTTCGCCCGGTTCGGCGCTGAAGCCGTTCATCTATGGCCTCGCCTTTGAGGATGGGCTCGCGCATCCCGAGACGCTGATCGAGGACAGGCCCGTGCGCTTCGACGGTTACGCGCCGGTGAATTTCGACAATGTGTTTCACGGCACGGTGACGGTCAGGACTGCGCTGCAACTCTCGCTGAATGTCCCCGCCGTGAAGGTGCTGAACGAGGTCGGCCCCGTGAAGCTGGCCGCGCGGTTCCGCGAGGCGGGCATGCCGTTTGCCGTACCGCGCAACCTGACCGTTGCGCTGGGCGGCGCGGGTCTGACGCTTGAGAACCTCACCACGCTTTATATTGGGCTGGCTCGCGGCGGCAGCGTGATCCCGCTTCGCTACCAAAAAGAGAGCGGGCCGGCGTGGGGCTCGGAAGACCCGCCGGTTTTGCTTCAGCCTGCCGCCGCGTGGTACGTTGCCGATATCCTTCGTGGCGCGCCCGTGCCGCCAAACGTGACACCGGGCACGGTCGCCTTCAAAACAGGCACGTCCTATGGCTTCCGGGATGCCTGGGCTGCGGGCTTTGACGGCGACTACACGATTGCGGTGTGGTCCGGGCGCGCGGATGCCAGTTCCGTGCCGGGTCTCGTGGGTTTGCGCGTCGCCGCCCCCGTGCTCTTCGAGTTGTTCAGCGCCGTCGGCCCGCATCGCGCGCCCTTTGCGGCTGCTCCGCCGAACGCCATCGGCTCGCGAAAGACGGCCGATCTGCCGCCGCCGCTTCGGATTTTCCGCGAACAGAAGCGCGAAGCCCCTGGCGGCTCCGGCCACGAACAAGCGTTGCATATCGCCTTCCCGCCGCCGAACGCCGACGTTGAGATCGCATCCCTGGAAGGGCAGGCGTCGAAGCTTCCGGTCGCGCTGAAAGCCGAAGGCGGAGCACTGCCGCTGACCTGGCTCGTGGATGGCGTGCCGCTTCAATCCTCGCCGCACCGGCGCGATGCGTTCCTGAAGCCGCCCGGCCCGGGCTTCGTTCAGATCACCGTCGTGGATGCGGAAGGTCATTCGGATCGCACACAGATCCGCCTCCACTGACGGCTGCGACCGCGCTCCCCCCATTCTTGGCCTTTGCCGCGTGGCCAACGCATCAAGGCGTTCCGGGGCGCTTTCAGGAAAAGTGTATGCGGTTTTCCGCTCACAAAGCGCGACAAAAGGAAAGGTCAGAGCGCATTCGAAGATCGCGTAATCCAAGAGTCATACGTCCTGACCTAAAGCCCCCTCATCCTGTCCTTCTCCCATCAATCACGCCTTGGCGGTTGGGAGAAGGAACGATGTTGCAACGGCTGCCACTTCTCCCTCTCCCCTCGCGGGAGAGGGCGGGGTGAGGGGGGTACTATTCTTCCGGCGGTTGGTATCATGCGCTCTGGGACGGCGAACGGGGGGCTGCCCCGTGGTCGGAGCACGAAGCTCGGCGACGGCGCAAATCGCCCCGCCTGGGGGCGCGCGGCGTCTGTTAACCCGAAATTGGTTAACGGCGTCGTTTTTGGCCTTAATTTGCGCCACCAAAATTCCGAAAAATACCGCAGCGAGAGCGGCCCCTGTCCGCCGTGCGCGCGTAGGCTGCTGTAACCCATTGAAAAGGAACGGCTTTCACCGTTAACGGGTTGCGAATAAAGAGGGTTACCCGACTCTATTTTTGGACGAAATGGGCGCGGAAAAGTCCGTTAAATATATTGCGGCCGCGCGAATTAACCATGAGCTCCGCCGTTTGCGCCTGCGGCGGCGCAATCCGGCTGTGATTTTTCCAATATATTTCAATAGGTTGATACCGTTAACCTCCCGACAAGGCGCTTTTTCCTAAGATCCGGCCCAGGCAATGCGGACGCAAGCGCTGGCTGGGATGGGGAACCGTTGGAGAGATTGGTGGCGTTAAAAGAGCAGAATGCGTCTGCACCCGGCGTTGCCTTGGGGCAGACGGCAGCCCTTTCACAGGCGCAGCGCCACGGACTGCTGACAGCCCGGCCACACTTAATCGTTTGCTCTCAGGATGAGGACGCCCTCGACTGTCTGGCTTTCGCCCGGCACCTTCGCCTTTAGCTTCAGCGCCCAGACGCCCGACAGGCTGAAATCGGCCTTGAAGCGATAGACGGTGGGGTCGGTCGAAGCATCGGCGGCGATTTTCCCCTTCGTGTCGGCCATGTTTTCGGGCGACATGTCGAGCGCGGTGTGCGTGAAAGTCGCCCCGGGAACCGGCTTCTTTGTCCGCTTGTCGACCAGCTTGATGGTGATCACCCTGCCTTTGCCCGCTTTGAACTCGTTGGAGCCTGCCTGGAACTCATAATTATCGGCGGCCGCAAGAGCAGGCCACGCCAGAGCTACGATTGCCAGCGCAAGGACCGCAGTTTTGATCTTAGGGAAAATCATGGTCTCTGATCCTGTTCGGAATAGCGTTGCGGATGAGTCTCAATTCGCATCAGCATTGACTTCAGGTGGGCAGGCGACTCAATCGTCGGGGGCGGACTCATCCACCGCGGTATTCAAGACAGCCCACGCGATCAGTGCCATGGTGCAATCCTGGACGGAAGATGAGATCGGTGCGGAAAGAAGAAGGCGCTCCCGAAACCTACCCCTTCAGCCTCTTACTGAAACACCCTTCCTCCCTTCCAATGCTGTGCACCAAAGAGAGTTATCCGACACGCAAAACCTTTGTCAGCGGCCTGTTCTCATGTTTGCTGTCAAGAGTTTGAGCGCAGTTCATCTTCCCGACTGCGCCCGGGCGGAGGTCTATGGAGGAACTGCGGATCAGCAGCACCTGTTGATTTTGCCCTTGCCGACGGCGTAGCGGGCGTCCTGGCGTTCCCGGAAGAACTCCTCATAGGTCATCACCGGCTCGCCCGGATGCCAGGTGCGGCGATGCTCCAGATACGTCTCATAATCGGGGATGCCGATCATGAGACGCGCCGTGCGCACCAGCAACTCCCAGGATTTGAGCGTGCTCAGCCACGGGCTACCCCTGGCAGCGCATCTGCTTCTTCGGCTTCGGCGGAAGTTATCGACGGAGTGCCCAGCGCCCTCATAAGAGCGACCAGTCCAAAGATCGACATCGCGACAACGACGGCGACGAACAGCGCCGCAAGCGTTGCGTCGACATAGTCGTTGTTGATCACTCTTTGCATCTCGGCCAGTGTCTTGGCCGGAGCCAGAATCTGCCCGGCCGTGAGCGCATCCTCAAACTTCCGCGCATGGGCGAGGAAACCGATCTTCGGATTCTCGCTGAACACCTTCTCAAGGCCTGCAGTCAGGGTGCAAACCAAGAGCCAGATCGGTCGGAAGGATCGTCACCCAGGCATAGCGCTCGCGTTTCATCTTGAACAAAATGACGGTGCAAAGGATGAGCGCAATCCCGGCCAGCATCTGGTTCGCGATGCCGAACAGCGGCCACAGCGTGTTGATGCCGCCCATCGGGTCGATCACGCCCTGATAGAGGAAATAGCCCCAGGCGGCGACCGCGAGAGCCGATCCGGCCACGGTATTCAACCAGGAGTCCGTGCGGCGGAACGAGGGGATCACGCTGCCAACCGTGTCCTGGATCATGAAGCGCGCCACGCGCGTGCCGGCGTCCACGGTCGTGAGAATGAACAGCGCCTCGAACAGGATCGCGAAGTGGTACCAGAGCCCCATCATGGTCGGGCCGCCAAAGACGCCGGACAGGATGTGCGCCATGCCGACCGCAAGCGTCGGCGCGCCGCCTGTTCGCGACAGGAGCGTCTTCTCACCCACATCCTGTGCGATTTGTGTCAGGGTGTCGGGGGTGACGACGAAGCCCCAGCTCGAGATCACCTGCGCGGCCTGCGCCGCGTCCGTCCCGATCAATCCAGCGGGGCTGTTCATGGCGAAATAGACGCCCGGATGCAGCACCGTGGCGGCAATCATCGCCATGATGGCGACGAAGGACTCGGTCAGCATCGCGCCGTAGCCGATGAGCGCGGATTTGGCCCTCATTCTCGATCATCTTCGGCGTCGTGCCCGATGCAATCAGCGAATGAAAACCAGAAACGGCGCCGCAAGCGATCGTTATGAAAAGGAATGGGAACAGGGCGCCGGACCAGACAGGCCCGCTGCCGTCGATGAATTTCGTAACGGCGGGCATTTCCAGATTGGGCCGCACGAAGAGAATGCCGAGTGCCAGCAGCAGCATGGTGCCGACCTTCAGGAAGGTCGACAGGTAATCACGCGGCGCAAGCAGCAGCCACACCGGCAGCACCGAAGCGACAAACCCATAGCCGATGATGATCAGCGCCAGCGTTTCGCCCTTAAGATCGAAGTAAGGCGCAAGCTGTGGGTTGTCTCCGACATATCTGCCGTAAACCAGCGCAATGAGCAGAAGGATGACGCCGATGGCCGACATTTCCGCGATGCGCCCCACCCGGATGAAGCGGGCGTAAACGCCCATCAGAAGCGCAATCGGGATTGTGGCGAAGACGGCGAAAGTGCCCCACGGGCTGCCCACCAGCGCCTTGACCACGACGAGCGCCAGCACCGCGAGCAGAATGACCATGATCAAAAGCACGCCGATAAGCGCAACCGCTCCCGCCGCCGGTCCCATCTCCGAGCGCACCATGTCGCCGAGCGACCGCCCATCGCGCCTGACAGAGAAAAACAGCACCGTCATATCCTGGACCGCGCCGGCGAAGACGACGCCGATCAGGATCCAGAGAGTGCCCGGCAGATATCCCATCTGAGCGGCAAGGACCGGCCCGACGAGCGGGCCGGCGCCAGCGATGGCCGCAAAATGGTGTCCGAACAGGACGTACTTGTTGGTGGGAACGTAATCGAGGCCGTCATTGTGGCGGTAAGCCGGGGTGGACCGGGATGGATCGAAGCGAAGGACGCGGTTTGCAATGAAAAGGGCATAGAAGCGGAAGGAGAGGAGATAGACGCATACCGCCGCGATCACGAGCCACGCCGCGCTGATGGTTTCGCCCCTGCTGAGGGCAACGATGCCGAAAGACACCGCGCCAAGAATGGCTATGAGTGCCCATAATAGTTTGCGCCGAATTCCGTTCGAAGTATCGACTTCTGCCTTCATGCGATCCTCCTGCCATGTCCGTTTTTTCCACTTTGCTTAAGTCAGGCAACTCAAAAACTGAAGAGCCAACTCGCTTTCAGACAGAAACACACGAAAAGTGCTCGGCGGATGCGCGTCAGGCTAAAAATCAAGCACACTGCCAAAAGGAGGTTTCTTAGGGACAACGCGTCGCTTGAACTTGCGAAGGCGATGAACCGAGTCTCAGGTAACGGGGGAAACATGCCTCGAAGGCGCAGGCTGAGGCATTACACCGTGGTAGCGTCGCTATCGCACTGGCACCAGAGCCGGTCGGGCTTTCCCCAGAAGTGCGCGGTCAGGCGCCGCCTGTTCCCTGGATGATCGTGCCTGCGCCCCCGCAGTTGGGGCACGCGCGCCCATCGACCTTGCCTGAGCCATTGCAAACACGGCGAATATCTTCGCCGGTGCGCGCCTAGACTGGCTAGCCTCATCGCCCGGATTGAATTTAAGGGGTGTTTTGGTTCTGCTGCTGGTCTTCCTTCCCGGCCACGGTACTCGTTGCTCCTGCTGCAGCTAGCAAGATTTCGATGGCACCCCGTCAGCGCTCAGGTTCCGCAGAAAGTCTGGTGCACGAGCTGATCGGGCCGCGGCGGCTCAGCATAGCGGACGAAATCGCGGTTGATCCTCGTAAGGCGCGGTCAGTACGGCGAGAAGCGTCTCGAAGGGCGCGAAATCGCCGTGATCCTGCGCCGCTGCGATCGCCTCCTCGACCAGATGATTGCGGGGGATGAATGCCGGATTTGCGCCGCTGCATGACGCGCGAGGCGCTCGGCAGGGTCGCCGCCCTCGGCACAGAGCCGCTCGCGCCACCGTGCCGCCCATTCGTCGAAAGCGCCGGGATCGTCGAAAAGACGCCTCACCTGTCCTCGTTCTCGGCGCTTCCAGCGGCGTCGCACAAACAGCGGAACGTCAGCGTGAAGTCGGCGCTGTTCGCGGCCATCCGGTCGAGCAGATCCTTGGCGAGCAGAGTATCGTCGGGTTCGGCGCGAAGCAGTCCAAGCTTGCGCCGAAGACCCGCAGCAAAGGCCTGATCGAAGCGGGGAACGAAAGCCGGCAAGCGTCGCCTGAGCGGCCTCGACGGCGGCGTTCGTGTCCTCCGCGAGAAGCGGCAGCAGCGTCTCGGCGAAGCGCGTCAGGTTCCACTGCGCGATGCGCGGCTGGTTGCCATAGGCGTAACGGCCGATGTGGTCGATCGAGCTGAAGACCGTTTCCGGGTGGTAGGCGTCCATGAAGGCGCAGGGGCCATAGTCGATGGTTTCGCCCGCGATCGACATGTTGTCGGTGTTCATGACGCCATGAATGAAGCCGATGAGCAGCCAACGGGCGACGAGCTCGGCCTGGCGCGCGATCACGCGATTCAGCAGCGCGAGGTAGGGGTTCGCGGCATCGCGCGGCTTCGGGATAATGGCGCGCGATGACGTAATCGGCGAGCTGACGGGTCGCCTCCACGTCGCCGCGCGCACGCGAAGATACTGGAAGGTTCCGATGCGGACGTGGCTGAGGGCGACCCGGGTGAGCACCGCGCCCGGAAGCGGCCCGTCGCGCCAGACCGTCTCGCCCGTCGCGACCGCCGCAAGCGACCGCGTGGTCGGGACGCCCGAGCGCCGCCATCGCCTCGCTGACGATATATTCGCGAAGCACCGGCCCAAGCGCCGCGCGGCCGTCGCCGCTCCGGGAGAAGGGCGTCCGGCCGGAACCCTTCAGCTGGATGTCCCGGCGGACGCCGTCGCGATCGACCACCTCGCCCAACAGGATCGCCCGGCCGTCGCCGAGCTGCGGGACGAACATGCCGAACTGGTGGCCCGCATAGGCCATCGCGAGCGGATCGGCGCCGCTCAGGGATGCGTTGCCAGCCAGCACGGCGACGCCTTCGGCGAGGAGAGGGCGGCCGGGTCGAGGTTGAGATGCCCGGCCAGTTTCTCATTCAGCCGAACAAGTCGGGGTGACGCGACCTGAGACGGAGCAAGCCGAGAATAAAAGCGCTCCGGGAGCCGTGCGTAGCTGTTGTCGAAGGCAAACAATGGGAATGTTCTGCTTTTGTTGGAGCAGGCGCGGGTGTGTTTCCGCTAGCCTTTGGACAGGATAAGCAAAAATCCGAGGCTGGCAATCGGGATTAGCATTTGAACGGCCGAAGGCGGGGCGAAATAGGGAGGAGTCCAAGGTGCCATGCGGCTCTGACATCAAAAAAGATTAGGCTCACGTAGCCGAGAAGCAGAAGGAGCATCGCGGGCGACTTCGAGCCTAGAGCCCAGATCACTAGCGAACCAAGTCCGGCCGTGAAATACCACATCGAGGCTGCGATCTGGCCCGAAGTGACGCCGTTGGGAATCCGGAAGCTGAGGCCCCGACGACCCCCTGCCAGGAAAATAAGGATCGCGGCTCGCCATAGCACGATCAGATCGAGGCAAAGCTGAACGATTGCATCGTCGTCGATGAATGCGGCACCAGCCGCCCCGACGATGAATGGGATCGCCCAAAATCAGGCTGAGTGCTGGCTCATGCAGCGGCTCCGATACCGTGAAAGCGACGTGATTGGTGTTCCAGGCGATTGGCATCCTGCGACAACCAGCCGCAGTGTCTGTTCCTGGGGTATGTTCCGTTACGGCTACGGCGCGGCTCTCGCCTCACTCAGCCTTCCAAGGCTGATAGTCGTCCTTCGGGCGGCGCATCTCGCCGGCCAGGCTCCCCGGCGGCCGGTAGGCCAGCGGTGTCCCTGTCATGTTCTCGATGTGCGACTTCTGCCACGGCCTTGGATGGTAGGTCTCCTCGGTCGGAGGCGTGTCTACAGTGTAATGCAGCCAGCCGAACCATTCCGGCGGAACCTTGCTGGCTTCGGCCAGGCCCTCGTAGATCACCCAGCGCCGGGGCCCTCCTGCCGGCCCCTTGCCCCTCAAGTCTTCGTAATAGCGATTGCCGGTTTCGTCCTCTCCGACAAATTGGCCCCGCGCGCTCGTGTAAAGCTTCGTCGAAAGCGTCGCGCCGTGCCACCACGTGAAGAGATCGCTGATCAAGCCCATTTCCATCCCCAATCTTTTGTTAGGTTGTACGCGAAAGCGACCCAAGCGTCCACCCACCGGCTACAAAGAAGAGGGATGGTGTCGGCGGCGGCGCAGAGTTCAGGAAAACGTGCAGTCGCTTCAGGGCCTCCTTATCGCAAAAAGTGCCGCATTCCCAAAACGTCTTCGCAGGGGTTGGTTGAAATGTTATAAGCCGCCCCAGGGGTGAGATTCCCGTTGGGGCCAGGAACCGCGTAGATGCTTGCACTGATTACGACTTTGCTGGCCGGGATGCTTGTCTTTGTCAGGTCCGGACTTGTCGTTGCCACGGCCTCTGTTTTTTGCGCATACGCAGCCTTTGGCGCCTATGCATACTTCCGCTCCCAGATGTGGATGAAGGATCCCGCCGTGGCGGCAGCGATCGCCGAGGGGCGGCAGCCAGGCCGCGCAATCAGGATCGAGCGCACCGTTGCGGCGATCGTCGTCCCTGCTGTTTTTGCTTATATTCCTTACGCGCTTTTGGTGTGACAATGACGTCATGAGCCGGGAACTTCCCAGGCGGACGACATTTCGCAGAGGCTTATGGCATCCTTCAGGAACGGCAAAAGCGCTTCCACCCGCTCCGGGATGGTATAAGGCGTATTGAAGACGATCACGCCGCAGCCGTTCAGGGTCTCGGGCCCGTCGCGCGGCAGGATGAGCGTTTCCACGCACCATGTCCGCCGGAAACCGAGGTTTCGTGCTGCGTCCTTCAGGGCAGCTACCGGCAAGTGCGCCTTGATCGGATACCACAGAATGGCCACGCCGTTCTCCCAGCGCTTTTTCCATTGCTGCATCTGGCGAGCGAGCGTTTCGAATTCGTTCTTTTCTTCGAACGGCGGATCGATCAGCACGAGGCCGCGCCTTTCCTTGGGCGGGATATGCGCGCGGATGCATTCATAGGCGTCCATCCGCATGGGGCGTGCGTTTTTGAACGATGCGAGATTATGGCGGAGTGCATCGAAGGTAGGCTCGTGAAGCTCATTTGCGTTCAGCCTATCCTGCGGACGTAGCCGGCGTGCGACGAGAAGCGGCGATCCAGGATAATGGCCCTCCTTCAGATCGTCCTTCACGGCGTCAAGATAGAGCTTCAGATCCCCGGGTGTGTTCGTCCTGTCCTGAAGGCGGCCGATACCCCTTTCCCACTCGCGCGTTTTCGTTGCTTCTTCCGAGGCGAGGTCATAAAGCCCGGCTCCGCCATGAGCATCGAGGATGCACAGCGGGCCTTCCTTTTTCTGGAGATAGTCCAGACATAGGAGGAGGACGATGTGCTTGATGACATCGGCAAAATTCCCCGCGTGATAGACATGGCGATAATTCAAGGATTGCTGCCTTTCCCACCGTGAAATTTCTGTCTTGCGAAGAGTTTATTCATACTGTCGGCGTTGAAATAGCCCTGGTACGGAGCATAAGGGACAAAAGCGATGACCTCGCCACGCGTCAATCGGGAAGAAGACTTTGAAAGCGCATTGCGGAGCAGTCTCAAGGAACATTGGCGACTTTTCACGGTGCAAGGCGTTCTACTCGTCATCCTCGGGATGGTAGCGGTCGCGCTCCCGCAATTGGCGGCAGTTGCCACCAGCGCCTTTTTGGGCTGGCTCCTGTTCTTCTCAGGCGTTTTCAGGGCGGTCTCGCTCGTCCGCTCGACGCGAGCGCCCAGCTATTGGTCGTCTCTTGTGCTTGCCATCCTCACTGCAATCCTTGGCTTCGTTCTGGCATGGTATCCCCTCGAGGGCGCGGTCACCCTCACGATGGTGCTTACGGCGTACTTCATCATTCATGGCATCGCGACCTTCGTCTTCGCTTTCTCCATCAGGGGAGAGACGGGGCGCTGGGTGCTCTTGCTTATCAGCGGTTTGATCGATTTCCTGCTGGCCGGTCTTGTGATCGCGGAATGGCCATCAACTGCGCTTTGGGTACTTGGGCTTTTTGTTGGGGTCAACATGCTGCTGACGGGCTTCTCATTCATCTTTGCGGCGCTTGGTGCGCGTTCTGCCTGAAGGTGTGGGGAAACTGCGAAATCTTTATTGCGTGGGGCCACGAAGCCCCACGCGGTGGCGGCTCGCTGGAAGGCCTTGGCAGATGGCCCCAGGCGCGCAGTCATGAAGGAATGGTTAATTCTCGTACGACTGAAAATTTAAACTTAGTCCTATGTTGTAACGGCGGCAAGGAATATTGGGGTCTACGATAATAGACCTTGGTTAGCTTAAGCTTATTATTGGATCAACATAAGTTTACGCAACTATAATCGGGCACATTAGTTCCGACTCCTCGAGGCTTTCACGCGAGGAGGTTAACATGGTCTTTAGTAAAAAGTTGGTAGCTCTGGCGGCTGCTATGGCAGTGCTTGTTTCGCCCTTGGTTGGCGCGGCAGCTCAAACGAGAATCTATCACCGGCATTATGCTTATAGGCCGGCGTATCGTCCTCTTCCTGCGGGCTACTGGAACTATGGCGGGTATGGCGGCTCGGTCGACTGGTATGGCGCCGGCTGGAGGCACAGGTCTAACGCGCGCGGATGGGATAATACTTGTTTTAATACTCCTTGGCTGCCCTTCCGAGTTTGCGTGCTCCGCAAAGTAAACGCTTTGGCATAAAGCCACCCCCGGGGCTGGCTTTATGCCAAAGGCTCGTCTACTGAAAGAGCCAGCCGAACAGGCCGGGGCCCCGACCACCGCGCCTGCCTCCACCGAATACCGAAAATGGATTGTCATCCCTGCGCGCTACCGGCGCTCTCGCTTCTGCTAATTTTCTCAACTCGTAAAAGCTTGTCAGGCCGTCCGGATCGGTCACTGTGACCGCATTTTGCGTCCAGGCCCATTTCGATTTCCCGTCGCCCGCGATGTAGGGCTCGATGCTGACCACTTGGCCGCGCGATAGGTCGATAATGACGACATACTCCGCTTTTTCGCCAGCGCGATAGCGAAGAAGCCCAATCCCCGAAAGGCTCTCTTTCAAAGGAGTCCATTCGACGATGTGCACGAGGCCGCTGCCTTGAACTTCGAGGAGAACGGGGGTTTTCCCATACCGCTCGTTCAACGCGGTATACTGACCCGAGGCGGAGCGGAAGACCGCCCAGCCATCGACTGCAGGCGCTAAAGGTTTGACGATGCTGTCTGCCGTGTCTCCGCTTGCGGACTTGTAGGCATCGCGCGCTTCCCTGGAGAACGGATCGAGTTCAACCGCGCGGCGGTAATCCGCGATCGCGTCGTCGCGCTTGCCCGCGCGTTCCCGATAGTTCCCCCTGATGCGGTAAGCATCGGAGAAGGTAGGATCGAGTTCGACGGCTTTGCTTAGATCGGCCTCAGCCGCCTGCGCATCGCCCATGCCGTACCGCGCCTGCCCGCGCCAGAAATAGGCCTCTGCGGCTTTTGGATCGAGCGTGATAGCGCGGCTCAGGTCTTCCATGGCGAGGTCGGCGCGCTTCCTGTCGAGATTTTGCGAAGCGCGGCCTGTCAAAGCCGGCACATTGTCGGGAGCGAGTTCCACGGCCTTGGAGAAATCCCGGAAAGCCTGAGACCACCGATTGTCTCGGGCAGAGGCTCGCCCGCGCGCCACATAGAGATTTGCATTGTCGGGGGCCAGCGCGATCACCTTGTCCAAGTCTTGTACCGCGTCCTCATTCTGCTTTAGAAGGGTGTAGACCGCCGCCCTGTTCTGATAGGCGGGGCCATATTGCGCGTTGAGCGCAATCGCGCGGTTGAGGTAACGAAGCGCGGTATAATATTGGCCGGCCGCGCTCGCGATCTTTCCCCGTCCGTTCAGGGGAACCGCGCTGCCCGGCATAAGCTCGACGGCCTTGCGGAAATCCTTTTCAGCGGCATCCAGCCTGTTCAGCCTTTGATTTGCATTCGCCCTGTTGCTGTATGCGACGCCGAAGTCCGGCGCTAGCGAGACCGCACGGTCGAAATCCTTGTAGGCGTCCTCGGCGCGATTCATTTCAAGGTAGACATTGCCCCGGTTGTTGTAGGCGGGCGCGTACTCCGGATTGAGCGAAACCGCCTTGGTGAAATCCGCGATGGCCTCATCCAGCCGCTTCAGCCGCCACTTGGCAACGCCACGGTCACTATAGAGGCCGGCCTGGCCGGCGGCGGGGAGATTTGTATCCTTCAGCGCATCGTCATAGGCGGCGACCGCCAGGTCGAACCGTCCTCGAAGAAGCGCGGAGCTTCCTTCCTGGGATTTGATGAGCGATTTGTCCACCGCGGCCAGAGTGGCGGGCGCAAGGCTCGTCAACGCACCAAATAATGCCAGCGCTATCAGCGCCTTGATGCTTTCCGGCAACGCGGCAAGGTCAAATCGGGGCGAGGCTTCTTTACCCAACGCCTGCATTCCGCTAACACATCGAGAAAACCAGCGACGTTCCTGCCAATGCATCGAAAAAATTCCCTTGTGGGCGGACTGGTCCTTGGCCTTGTTCTGCTCGCCGCGACGGGTCGCTCGGCGGAGTATAGCGAGGCAACCCTGCGTGGGCTACCATCGCTTGAAGCTTCCGGGACTTCTGCCGCCGGCGGCAAAGTGAAAACTGCGGAAAACGCCGCTGCTCCCCCAAGCGAGGATGCAGCCACGGAGGAGGCGCGCAAGCGCCTCAAGAACGAACTGGATCGCGTGCGCAAGGGCGCCCGGCACGGCAATGCCGACGCCAAGCCCGCTTCGCCGCAGCCCGCCAAGAAGAAAGAGCCTGCTCCGGCAGCTGTCGAGACGCCCCAGCCGCAGAAGCCGCCTGTTCCGGCGGTCGATCCGGAAATCAGCCGCGCAGCCGGAAGGCTGATGATCATGCGCTTCAGCGGCAGCGAGCCCTCGGATAGCGGACCCGAAAGCGATTCGGTCCCTGATCCACGAAGGGTCGATCGCGGGCGTTATGTTCGGCGGCGACAACATTCAGTCGCGGGGGCAGCTGAAAGAGCTCATCAAATTTCTGTCGCAGGGCGGCGGCGAACGGAAACCGCATTTTGCTATTAGTGAAATCGGCGGTGCTGGCGGAGCCTTTCCGCATATCAAGGATTTCGAAACCTGGCCTTCCGAGCGCGAAGTGGCCTCCAAAGGCGACCCCGAATATGCCTATCTGACCTATCGCTCTTTGGGCGCCTACCTGGCTGGTCTCGGCTTCAATCTGAACTTCGGCCCAGCGATTGGAACGGGGGGTGCCGCGCACGACCCAACCGCAAGTTTCGCCGACAGTCCCCTGCAGGCTGGCGTTTTCGCCAAGACATTCATCCTTGGCCACGGGGACGACAACATCATTACCGTTCCCGTTGTTGATAGCAGCGATGTCGCCGTTCGAGCTTTGAAAACGCTGCTTGTTTCCTATCCGGTCTTGCCCATCGCGGTCACCGTGACGAGTGAGGCCCAGCCATTTACGCCGTATGACGGCCTCGTCCGGGGGCCGCGCTTTTGCTTGATTACCCTCAAACAGGGGAGCGATCCCGCCGAAGCGGCCAGCCATTTCAACCGGGGGTGCGATGCCGTCGTGATCGACGGGGGAAAGGAAAGCCCAGTCGTTATCAGGGATCTTGTTGCTCGCGGCGTCTCCGATGCGATCAAAAACGGTTCGCTGAGCTTGGCGGCTCTGAACGCGTCTGCCCAAAGGCTTTCCACGCTGCGGCCTCCGTCGCTGCCTGCTCCAGCGGCTTTCACGACGCGGACGGCGCAATAGCAGCTGCGCTTGATGACGGCGGCTCGGCTTATCGTGGCTGGAAAACCCTTTCATCGAATTTTTGATGCACGTTTGTCAAAAGCTAAGGCCGCGTTAAAGAGTAGCAGTGATATATTGCTGCATCTGATGTATCTCAGTTTTTCGAATGATGCGCTTTGCGCCAGAAAATCGGCTTTCGATTTTCTGGCTCTTTATCTGCCTAAGCCTGAGCCCAGCCGGGAAGGTGGATGGCGCAACCGGATGTTGTTCCGGAATCTTAAACCAAAGGCGGGGAGGCGAAACTATGAAGCGTATCGGTTTGCGATGTGCACTGCCGGCGGTGATCCTGGCGCTTGCGGTCCCGGCATATGCCGAGAACGGAACTGAGCATTCCAAAGACGTCGAGGCCAAAATAGCGTATTGCAAGAAATGTCATGGACAGATGGGGCAAGGCCTTGCAGCCGCCTATTCGGTGCCACGCCTTGCGGGGCAGACGATCCCCTATCTTGAAGCCAAGTTCGGAATCATTTCCGAACACAAGCGGGATAACCCTACGGCGGAAACGTTTATGGTTCCCGTGCTAGGAAGCGTCGACCCCGCGATCAGGAAGGCTGTGGCAACGCACTTCAACGGACTCGATCCTGCTCCGTCGGGCGGGGGAAATAGGGACCTCATACCGGAGGGCAAAAAGCTCTATGAAGCCGGGGTTCCGGAAGCCGGCATCCCCTCATGTACAAACTGTCACGGCGCGGATGCAAAAGGCTCCGAGATGACCCCGCGTCTGGCAGGTCAGGTGTATCCTTACACCGTCAAGGTGCTGACAAATTGGGCTATCATCAACAAGGAACAGGATGGCGTGAAAACACCCGTTCAGCACCAGTTGACAGATGCCCAGATTGCAGCCGTGGGGTCTTATCTCAGTAATCTGAAATAGAAAGCGCCGTGCCGCTGCCTGAGGCGCTCGGCATCGGCACTCCGAAAAAGTTGCGGGAGGGTTAGCCCTTCCGCTCGCAAAGGCTGCGACCCTCCCGTTCAAGAGCACCTTGGCTGGCCTCTACGACGTCATTCAAGAAGTGCGTAAGGTTGTCCGTTTCAAAGTGGATATATCGGGGAAGCCTTTCAGCCTCCTTGAGTTCGTGCTGCGAGGGATGATCGTAATAGTCAGACCGGACGAGCACGGTGACGATGCCCAGCTCGTGGGCCGCTTCGAGATTGTGCGGCAAATCCTCGAACATGGCCGCCTTGCAGTTTCCGCCCGCGCAAAAATCGAGGAAACGAGCGAAAGACTCGCGCTTCGGCTTCGGCACGTAGCCTCCCGCGGCGATATCGAAAATGCCGTCGAACGCGTCGAGCACGCCAAGCTTTCCGGCTACGCGCTCGGCATGGCGCGCCGAACCGTTCGTGAAAATGAACTTGCGTCCCTCAAGCCGAGATATCGCGGCGGCGAGCTCCGGCATATGCGAAACGGCGGCAAGATCGATGTCATGCACGAAGTTCATGAAGTCGTCCGGCTTCACATCATGTTTCTCCATGAGGCCGGACAGCGTGGTGCCGTGCTCGTAGTACAAATCCTTTTGCACCTTCCTCGCGGCCGCCGGATCGAGCCCAAGCAAGTTCTGGATGAATGCCGACATCCGCTGATCGATCTGTGCAAACAGATTACACTCGGCGGGGTAGAGTGTGTTGTCGAGGTCGAAAATCCAGAGCCGTGTTCCGGCGAAGGCTTCCGCGACGCCGGCTTCGCCGTTCGCCTTAGGAGCCATCGGCATCGCGCTCGATCAACGTGCCGACGCCATGTTCGGTGAACAATTCCAGGAGGACGGCATGAGGCACGCGCCCATCGAGAATCACAACGCCCTCCACGCCCTGCTCGATCACGCTCAAACAGCTTTCGATCTTGGGGATCATGCCGCCCGTGATCGTGCCGTCCGCCATCATCGCCTTGGCCTCCGAAACAGTCAGGCGATGGATGAGCTTCTTGTTCGTGTCCAGCACGCCTGCAACATCGGTCAGAAGAAGAAGGCGCTTCGCCTTGAGCGCGCCCGCAAGCGCGCTGGCAAAGGTATCGGCGTTGATGTTGTAGGTGGTGCCATCGCGGCCGACGCCGAGAGGAGAGACGACAGGTATGAACTCCTTGGCCGAGAGCACCTGAACGATACGAGGATTGACCTCCTCCGGCTCGCCCACAAAGCCGAGATCGACGACGCGCTCAATGTTCGAGTCCGGATCGACCTCTGTTCTCGTCAGCTTTTTCGCAATGAGGAGATTGCCGTCCTTGCCGGAGATGCCGCAGGCGTGGCCACCGAGCTGGTTGATCTGGCAGACGATCTGCTTGTTGATGGTGCCGGCGAGAACCATCTCCACGACTTCGACCGTCGCTGCGTCCGTTACGCGCAAGCCGGCAGCAAACTCGCTCTTGATCCCAAGCCGGTCGAGCAAGTTCGCGATCTGCGGGCCACCGCCATGCACCACCACCGGCTTTACGCTGGCCTGCTCCAGCATCACAATGTCACGCGCGAAGCTTTCGGCAAGCTTCGCGTCGCCCATGGCGTGACCGCCATATTTAATGACGATGGTCGCCTGGTCATACCGTTGCATATAGGGCAAAGCCTCGGAGAGGATCTCCGCGGCGATGCTCGGTTTCCTCAGGCTTTTGTAGAAGTCTTCGTTCGGATCGGCAGCGGGCATTCTCCCTCCCAGGTCGAGCTTGTCAGCCTATCCCGAAAATTACGGTGCGGCGCGGCGAAGTTGCAAGGCCGCTTTGATACCGCCTTGCTGCGACAAAGCTCCTATGCATTTCCCTTTTACCGGCTTCCGGAGCGGTTTTTGAACGCGGGCGTGACAATTAAGCCAGATGTTCATGCTTGGAAAGGTTCACACCGGACTTGCACGCGGCGCTTGAACCGGCAATATATGAGGCGGGAGGTTGGCGCGGACGTATCGCTCGCCAACCGGGTCAGGTCCGGAAGGAAGCAGCCCTAACGAATCCGATGCGGGTTGCTGTCCAGCCTCTCACCGCGCTCTTAGTATCTGGGGTCTTCTAATTCCGAATGCTGGACCCGTCCGCCGTGGCCCATGAGCAATTCCAGCGATAATCCCCAAGAGCAAACGGCAGCCCAGCCTTACGTTGTTCTCGCCCGCAAATACCGGCCGCAAACGCTGGACGATCTGATCGGCCAGGACATCCTGGTCCGCACCTTGCGCAACGCTTTCGCAATGGATCGCATCGCGCAGGCTTATATGCTGACCGGCGTGCGCGGCGTGGGCAAGACGACAACGGCCCGCATCCTGGCCCGCGCCCTGAACTATGAGCGCCCGGGCGTCCCGGACAAGCCGACGCTCGACATTGCGGAGCTTGGCGTCCACTGCCGGGCCATCATGGAAAGCCGCCATGTCGACGTTCTCGAAATGGACGCGGCCTCCAACACCGGCATCGACGACGTTCGCGAAATCATCGAGGCGGTCCGATACCAGCCCGCCGCGGCGCGGTACCGTGTCTTCATCATCGACGAAGTGCATATGCTGTCGAAGTCCGCTTTCAACGGACTTCTGAAGACGCTGGAAGAACCGCCGCCGCATGTGAAGTTCATCTTCGCAACGACCGAAATCCGAAAAGTCCCGGTCACGATCCTTTCCCGCTGTCAGCGCTTCGACCTGCGCCGCGTCGATGCCGCCGTTCTTGCGGAGCATTTCGCAGGCGTCCTCGCGAAAGAAAGCCATACGGCTGAAGACGGGGCGATCGCGCTGATCGCGCGCGTCGCCGAAGGCTCGGTCCGTGATGGCCTATCGCTGCTCGATCAGGCGCTGGCGTTGGGCAAGGGGCATCTCACCGCCGCGGCTGTGGCTGAAATGCTGGGGCTTTCCGGGCGGGCGGCGATTTTTGAGCTGCTTGAAACGATATTCGCAGGCGACGCCCAGGCGGCGCTCTCGTCCCTGAATGCCCTCCATGACAAGGGCGGCGATCCGCTCATGATCCTGACCGACGCCGCCGACGCCGTCCACGCGCTGAGCCGCCTTAAGGCTGTGCCAGGTGTCTATCCGGCCGATTTATCATCAGAAGACCGCGCCCGCGCGGATAGGCTTTCCGCTGAACTTGCCGTTCCGCGCCTCTCCATAGCTTGGCAAATGCTGCTGAAAGGGCTCGATGAAGCAGCACGGGCACCAAGGCCATTCGCAGCGGTCGAGATGCTAGTGATCCGCATGTGCTATACCGCGCAGCTTCCTGCGCCCGCTGACGTCATCAGCGAGTTGAAAGGCATCTCAACGCAGAGGGCAGACAAGAAAGCCGACCCTCGCCAGAACATGATGCCGCCCGCGCCGCGGGCTGTGAGCGGGGAGGCTGGCGTTGGAGCCGGTGAAACCGGCGGCAACGAAGCGCAATCCGCCATGCGGAGTTTTACGTCCTTCGAGGACATCGTGGGCCATGCTGGTCAACTCCGCGACATCAAGCTGAAGATCGCCCTTGAGGAACAGGTCGAACTTGTGAAATTCGGGCCGGGCTATCTTGAGCTTCATACGCTGGACGGCGCGCCCAAGAATCTGGCGCCAGAGCTGGCGCGCAAGTTGCAGGCTTGGTCGGGCGAGCGTTGGATTGTATCCCTGTCGGAAGAGCGGGGCATGTCGCCGCTCGGCATTCGCAGGCGTGAGGAGGAAGCCCGGGCCGTGGAGGAGATCCGCAAGCACCCGGCGGTCAAGAATGTGATGCATCATTTCCCGAATGCACAAATCAAAAGCGTGCGCTCGCTCGACTAGCGCACGGGTCAACGCCAGGAGGCATTTATGAAGAATCCCCTAACCATGATGAAGCAAGTGCAAGAGCTTCAGAGCAAGATGGCGGAACTGCAGGCCGAACTTGAAACCATGGAGGTGGAGGGAGCCTCCGGAGGCGGACTCGTCAAAGTGACCTTGACTGGCAAGGGCTTGATGGCGAGAATTTCGATAGACGCCAGCATTATCAAGCCTGATGAAGCGGAGATTCTCGAAGACCTCATCGTCGCGGCTCATAATGACGCGAAGCAAAAAGCGGAGAAATCCATGGCTGAAAAGATGCAGGCGCTTACGAGTGGGCTGCCTTTGCCTCCGGGGCTCAAGCTGTTTTGAAAGCAGCGTCTGCGGTCTTGCAATATAACCATCTTATTTCGGCCCCAATGCTCAGGCTACTCGGCCAGCGCCTCGTCTTGGACAGATCGTGTGGCTGGCCTGCGCTGGCGGAGCCCGAAAAGGGATGTTAGACTTGTCCGACAGATGCCGGGAGTTTAGGCGCCGGGCGGGGGATGGCATGAAGAGAATTAATGGATTACACGTTCCGGCGCGGTCGGGAGCGGCTTAGTGCGAGCCATGAGCAGCACCGTGACGAACCTTGCTCCGCCGGAAGGTTTACTGACCAGCTATAGGCCCCCCACTGACGGCTTTGACGAAGCCGTCAGTGCCGATGGAACTTTAAGAGCGCATTGGAGGGCATTCTCGGATGCCTTCGGCGCTCTCGCTCCGGAAGAGCAGCTTCAGCGCCAGGAGCGCCTGCGCCGGCTCGTTCGCGAGAACGGGATCGCGCATGATCTTGTTTGCTGAGCCCGGCAGCCGCCAACCCTGGTCGATTGATCTGATTCCGATCGTCATCTCAAGCGCGGAGTGGGCGCAGCTTGAGCGCGGGCTCATTCAAAGGGCCACGCTTTACGACCTCATTGCGAAGGACTTCTACGGTGCGCAGACGCTGATCAAGTCGGGTAAAGTTCCGCCGCGGCTTGTTTTCAGCGATCCGGCCTTCCTGCGCGCCTGCCGCGAACCGAAGACCGAAAAGCATCTGATCAACTTTTTCGCCGCCGATCTCATTCGCGATATGAGCGGCGCGTGGAGAATCATCGACGTCCACGCGGAAACGCCGGCCGGTGTTGGTTTCCCTCTCGCCAACCGCCTTCTTCACGGCCAGCTCATGGGCGACGTGTTCCGCGCATGCCGCGGGCTTAGGCTTGCTCCCCACTTCCAGCAATTTCAAACGGACCTCCTGCAGCGCATCGAGCGCGACGATCCGCTGATCACCCTGCTGACGCCGGGGCCGCGTCACGAGGACTATTTCAGCCACGCCTATCTTTCGCGCTATCTGGGATTTCAGCTTGTCGAGGGCGGAGATCTGCGCGTGATCGGCAGCCGCGTCTACATGAAGACGCTGGAAGGCCTCAAGCCGATCGATCTTATGATCCGCTGCGTCGAAGGCTCGCACTGCGATCCTTTGGAGCTCGATCCCAACGGTTTTGCAGGGCCTGTCGGCCTCGTCCAGGCGCTGCGCAAGAACCAGCGCCTTCTCATGAATTTCCTCGGCACATCCGTTGTCGAAAATCGTGGCCTCGCACCCCATCTTCCGCAAGTTGCACGCTCGCTTCTCGGCCAGGATCTGATCCTAGAGGAACCGCACCGCCGGTGGCTCGGCGACATGGAGGCTCGCGTTTACGTGTTCGCGCACCCCGAGCGCTTCGTCATTCGCCATGCCCATGAAGGCACGGGGCGGCCGGGTAGGGCGGAACTCGGGATAATGCCGGAAAGCCTTTCGCCGCGCGAGCTCGAGTCCCTGAAGTTCGACCTTGAGATGAACGGTCAGGATTACGTCGCCGAGGAGCGGCATGACTGCGCGACGGCGCCATCCTGGACGGCGGAGGGCCTGAAGGCGCGTCCCTTCGCGGTGCGTGTTTACGTCGTTGCGGTCGATGGCGACTACCGCGTTATGCCGGGCGGACTCGCGATGTCTCTCGATGGGACGCCGGGTGTGGCGATGTCGGCCATGGATGGGCATTCGCGCGATGTCTGGGTTGCTTCGGATGAAGAGGCACATGCGCCGCACATCTCATTGATGCGGCCTGCAGCCGAGGTCGCTCGCGTGCTGCGAGCGGGGATAGGCCTGCGCAGCCGCATCGCCGATAACCTCTTTTGGCTGGGGCGTTATTGCGAGCGGGCGGACTGGGTCATGCGCATCGCGCGGGGTGCGCTCACCCGCGCGGACGACACCGGCGCCTTGGATCGCGGCGATGGGAGACGCAAGGCGCTTGAGCTCATCCTCTCCAAGGACGAGTCCTCCAAAGTCACCGAGCTGGGCTCCGATCCCCGCGCGATCGAGCAGGGCGTGAAGCTTCTCATGACGGCGCCCGGCCGGACACATAGCCTTCCGGGCCTTGAGAGCAACATCCTGCGCGTCGGCAGCATTGTGCGCGAGCGCTTGTCGCTGGAAGTCTGGCAGACGCTGTTGCGGCTTTCGAGCATTGCCTCGCCGAAGGCCATCGAGATCGCCGATACGGTGACGCTTCTCGACCGGTTGAACGCGGGCATCGTCACTGTCGCGTCCATGAACGGGCTGACGGCAGAGAACATGACGCGGAATTACGGATGGCGATTTCAGGATATGGGCCGCCGTCTGGAGCGTGCCTTCAACCTCGCGGAGCTGCTTCTCGCGCTCTTCGGCGAAGAGCGGCGGGAAGACGAAGAGACGGCGCGGCTGTTCTTCGTTCTGAATGTCGCGGACAGCACCATCACGTTTCGGCAGCGCTATCTGTTCGCGCCAATCCTGTCGCTGGTTCTCGATCTTCTCATGGTCGACGAATCGAACCCGCGCGGCATAGGATTCCAGCTTTGCGCGATCGACGATCACCTTCACGCACTGCCCCAGGCTTCGCCACATGCGCCACATAACGAGGAGCAGCGCCTAATTCTTGACCTGCTGACCCGTGTGCGC
Organism: uncultured Alphaproteobacteria bacterium; assembly: GCA_963772105.1. Lineage (GTDB taxonomy): Bacteria > Pseudomonadota > Alphaproteobacteria > Rhizobiales > Rhodomicrobiaceae > Rhodomicrobium. The sequence goes on along the minus strand of CAVYVV010000011.1, from coordinate 35,881 downwards.
CTTGCGAAGGTTACAAGCCTGGAGCACGCCGATGCCGACGGTAAGCGGCCCGAATTGCAAGAGCTGCTGAGCCATATCATTTCGGGGTTGCCAAAGCTTTCCGAAGCAATTACCCGCCGTTATTTCAATCTCACCGAAGACGAGCTGCGGCGGGTCTATACCCGGTTCGGGCGGGGCCTATGATTTTCGAGATCAGTCACCGGACCATCTACCGTTACTCAGCGCCCGTTTCGCAGTCCCATCACCTATTGCATTTGACGCCCCGGTCGCACGTGCGCCAAACCGTATTGCGTCACAGCCTGATCATTGATCCGGCCCCCGCCTCGAAAACGGAGCTGACGGACGATTTCGGCAATCCCGCCTCGATTATTACGATCGAGAAGGATCATACGAAACTCGAAATTCATTCGCGGGCGCAGGTCGACGTCCAGGCGCCGCTGCCCGTTGAGCCGTACCGGTCTGCGAGTTGGAACGACGTCGCGGCACAGCTCCGCGCGAACCTTGGCCCGGAGACGTTTGAAGCCATTCAGTATTCCTGCCCCTCGCGGTACATTCGACCGACGCGCGACATTTACAGATTTGCGAGGCCCAGCTTTCCCGAGGGCCGCTCCTTCCTCGAAGCGGTTCAAGACCTCACGGCAAGGATCTATCGCGAGTTCAAGTACCAGACCGGCGCAACAGATGCGGCAACGTCGGTTGAGCAAGTGCTGAAGATCAAACGAGGCGTCTGCCAGGATTTCGCACACCTCGAAATCGCATGCTTGCGGACGCTAGGCCTTGCCGCACGCTATGTGAGCGGCTACCTGCTCACCTACCCACCCGAGGGCCAGCCGAAGCTTGTCGGCGCAGATGCCTCTCATGCCTGGGTTTCGGTCTGGTCGCCCGAGTGGGGTTGGGTCGACTTCGATCCGACAAACAATCTAATCCCCAAGGAAGAGCATATCGCGATTGCCTTCGGCCGCGATTTCCAGGATGTGAGCCCGGTGAGCGGCGTGCTCCTCGGCGGCGGGGAGCACGAGGTTGAAGTCGCGGTGGACGTGAACCCGGCCGGCAATGGTGCACCGGCGCGATAAGATTCGGATGCCGCCACAAATGCAACGGCCCTATTGCACGGCCACCCCAACATCATAAGCCTTCGAAAGGTGAGCTAGGAGTTTTTAGGGTTCCCTGTCGGATGCGCCAATTTTATAGCCGCCCCAAGCGAGCTAATCCCACAGCCGAAATCCTCCCTCGAAGGCGTTGGCATTATTCCCCAGCCGGGTGTTCGGCGGAAGCTCCTTAAGCTTCTTGACGTTGCCTCCGCCTATGACGACGTCGGAGGGTTGAAGAGCCGCGATCAACCGCGCAACCACGTCTGCGACATCGAGGCGCCACTCCTTCTTGCCATTCCGATCCAGGCCGCGCTGGCCGACGTAATCCTCAAAGGTGCTTTTTTTGTAGGGAAGGTGGCCCAACTCCATCGGGTGAACAACGCCCTCTATAATTAGAGCAGTTCCGAGCCCGGTTCCGAGGCCGAGAAAGAGCATTCGTCCGGACCGGTAGCTCCCGATCGCCTGCATCGCCGCGTCGTTGATGATCTTGACCGGGCGCCCGAATGCAGCCTCGAAATCGAACTGAACCCAGCCGTCCCCCAAATTATGCGGATCCTGCAGTGGGCGCCCGTCGACAACAGGTCCCGGATAACCGATCGAGACAACGTCGTGGTCCCAATCCGAAACAACCTCCTTGATTTCCGCCATCATCAGCGCGGGCGTAAGGAGCGCTCCGGAGGGCACCTTCCGGGGCTGGCTTTCCCCGGTGACAAGAAGCTTGACGTGGTTACCGCCTATGTCTGCGACCAGGACCTTCATGGTGGCCCTGCGCGCACCCGGCTCTTCCAAGGCTGCGGGCTGTTCCTTTGCGAGACTTAGAATTGTTACTGTCGTCATAGGTCAATCAAGTTTTCGCGGACTTGGATGCGATAACGCCCAGAAGGTCATTCCAGGATGTGGCGAATGACTTCGCCCCTTTCTCCTGCAGCTTGGCTGCCAACGTGTTGATCCTACGCCAGTCTGAGCAAATTTGGCCAGTACTTCCTCGCATTGCTGGCATCAACGCTATCGCTGCGCCTGATCTGCTGCGGCCTTCAAGAGTGCGGCGAACCCACGCTTCGATCGGGGCGCACCATTGAGCCCGACCTGTCGCGTCTGGCATTCGTGAAAAAGCGGGCGGACCAGACGAGTAATTCAGATGGGCCATGATCTATCGGCTTGCAAAAAGCACTTTGACGCCCGGCGGGGTCAGGTGCAAGCGGCGGATGCCCATGCGGGGCGCTTTACTTCTTGTGCAGGACAATCCCGAGCCTGGCCGGTAACGGAAGACGTGACGATGAATCGAGACGCAGCATGCTCAGTCAGGCGCCGGCAGCAACGATGACGACCTGATAAAGGCGTGTGCCAATCCTCGACATGGGCGCGACCTGGAAATCCCGGCGATCAGCGCTTCGTGTGCGCCAAGCGACATGAACGCGAAGTTGGGGTTCCGCTTACGCGCGAGCACCCAATAATTTTCGAAGAGCTTCCAGCATGTCCCGCTCCCGATAAGGCTTCGAGAGGACCGCACACCCGGCGAAGCGTTCGGGCATGACGATGCCGGTCGCAAAACCCGTCGCGAAGACGAAAGGAACGGCCTTTTGGGCCAGAATATCGGCGACTTGCCAGCACCGTTCGCCATGGAGGTCGATGTCAAGGAGTGCAGCATCGACATTCTCTTTTTGAGCGGTGTTCACGGCATGCTCCAGCCGTCCTACTGGACCAATGACTTTTGCGCCTGCCTTTTCAAGGCTTTCCTGCACTTCCATGGCGATAAGGTACTGATCCTCGACAACCAGGATCCGCAGCGCCTTGAGGCCCGGCTTTCCTTCGCTTCCCTGACGCGGCGACAGCATGGCCGGTTATTCCTTCCCTTCGATGATATGGTCGAATGGGATCATCGCCGTGCAGATCACGCCTTCGGGCCTGAAATCGAGATTAACGTCCCCGTCGACATCGTAAGCAAGACTGCGCTCCAGCAAAACGCGGCCAAACCCCATTCGGCCGGGTGACACAACGGGGGGTCCGCCAGATTCGACCCAGTGCAAAACGAGACAACGCTTTCCTTCGCGGCTTTGAACTTTCCAGCTGACGTCGACATGGCCTTCCGCCACGGAAAGAGAGCCGTATTTCGCGGCGTTCGTCGTCAACTCGTGAAGCGCGAGCGAGACGCTAAGCGCCGCCTTCGGCCTCAACACCAGCTTCGGCCCCATGTGGGTCACGCGCTCTCCGAAAGGCTCAGCCTGCTCGGCCACGATATCCTGCAGGTTGACCCCTTTCCATCGGCTTTGTGTCAGAAGGCTATGCGTGCGTCCCATGGCCTGGAGGCGCTCAAGGATATTTTCCCTATAGGCCTCCAAGCTCGTGGCGTCGGCGGAGGACCGTTTTACGAGAGCTTGAATGATGGCTATGGAGTTCTTGACCCGATGGTCGAGCTCCGCCATCAGAAAATCCTGTTGTTTGCGAACCTGTTCGCGCCGTGCCATGACATGGTCCAGATGCCGGAGGACGACTTCGAATATCGATCCACGAAGCAACTGAGCAGCCTCGGCGGCGTGCTCACCCCAGGGTTGGGAATGCTCCCGCACCGTTTCCTGCCAAGCCGCAAACGACTTTCTTGGACCGATGCATGCGCCGTCATCGGCGATCTCGACCGGTTTGATCGGATTGCCGGCCCATATCACGGTACGGCGCAGCTCTGGCCTGAACCAAAGCAGGTAGTCGCGGGGTGTACGCGACACTGAAAGCGCGAGGAGGCCACAGGCAACGCCGGCATAGTCTTTAGCGGGAGCAAAATGCGCGGAGAGGCAGTCTGTCATGAACACTCCTTCCGGCACGGATGCGTTTAACCATGCAACCAAAGGGCGGAGCTGGTCCTCGGTGGGCGTGTGGCCAAGCTTTCGGAGTTTTCCTTCCCAACAAATGGCAAGCCCGCCGGCCGGAATATAGTCCATGAGGCCGGAGCTGCTGCGGATAAAGGCTTCATCGAGGCGATCCTGGCCGAACATACTCTCCACCAGCCGGGCATGAATTCGTCTCGTGCGCAGGCGTTCGCTTTGGGTTTCGTTTGCGAGTTTCTCGCCGAGCTGCAGCGAGATCGTCTGTGCAAACAGCTCACACATTCCTCGCACGGCCTGAGAAAGATGCCGGGGCTGGCGATGATGGCATGCGATGAGCCCCCATAGCTTGCCTTCGATCACAAGGGAGAGCGACGTCGACGCTGCAACTCCCATATTGGCGAGATATTCCAGATGGACCGGCGAAACCGACCTCAGCGTGCTGAAGGTCAGGTCGAGCGGTTTGCCCGTGACCGGGTTCAGTGCAGGCGTGATCGGTGCTGGCTTGTAACGCGCATCCGGGATCGATCTTATCCGGTTGCGCAAATAAAGGGTCCTGGCTTGCTTTGGGATGTCCGACGCGGGGTAGTGCTGTCCAAGATAGGGCTCCAGCTCTTCGGCCTTGGCCTCGGCGATCACCACCCCGCTATCGTCCGGCTGGAAGCGATAGACCATGACTCGATCATAGCCCGTTTCTGCGCGAACGGCCTCGCCGGCAGCCTGCAGAAAACCGGACATCTCTGAGGCCTCATTAACGCGGGCCAGCATGGCTTGAACCCGCGCCACGGCGTTGACGGGCGGGCCGGACGGGCGCGGTTCGAGCTCGATGACGAGCATGCCGTCACTTTGATGAACAAGCGCATCGAAAGACCGTCCGCTATGCTCGATCCCGGTCTCGAAAGTGAAGCTGTGCCGCGGGAGGGCGAACTCCTTCGGTCCAATGGCGCGCACGCTTTTGATCGAGGCTTCATCGATCAGCACGTTCAGACCCTGCCCAAGCAGTTTAGAGGGCTTAAGACCAAGGAGACGCTCAGTATCGCCACCGATCTGCATAACGGCGAGCGTACCGACATCGACAGCAAGCAAAACGCCATGGGGCTGTATGGCGCCAGGAATATGGATCGGCTCGCGGTCGCAATTGGTGAGGTCCACGCTGCGTATTGCCGTTTCGTCCATCTTCACAGCCTCTTCCGCGCGGCCGCGTTCCCGCCGTTGGATCGGCTCCAGCATTCTCCGGGACATGCCTGAAAAGCGGCGAAGGTCTTTAAAAGATAAGCTGTAATAGGGGTCCTACCGCCAGAAACACCGCGCGCCTGCGGACGCCGCTCTCGCAAATTGACCGGCGATGTGTGCCGGGACACAAGCATAGATAATATTCCACACGATATCCGGCCTGTGGCGAGACAATAGACCCAATATCGAGGCGGGGCAAAGACTTTACGCGAGCGCGCGTTTAAAAAGGACAATGGCGCCTGACCCGATGCTTAAGCGGAGCCATAAAGCTTGGCTATACTAATATAGACCCGGCCCGTGAATGTCTTGATGACCGTTGCGCCGCAGTTCGAGAAAGACTCACGAGTTAAGCATGCCGAATAGAGACTTCATAGGGCCGGATCAATAATTGGCTGATACCAATAATTTGTTCAGCGGCTGCGCCATTACGATTTTAAAGGCTGCAAGCGTTGAGCACCTTGCCACCGGCCGAATCGGAACCCTGAGAAGAACGCCATAACGAGGCTCCTCATCGCTGCACTTCCGGCAGCTCAGCGAGGCTTTGGAAAGGCGGCGGCAGAGCGTTTCGTTCGGTGCGCCAGGAAGAACAGGTAGGTGAGCCCGCTGTGCTTGCCGCGCCTCGTAGCGTAATCGCATAAACATGTGTATTGCGCGGCAAAGCCTGTTGAGGTCTCTCCTCGAATTCAATAGTCCACACCTATGTCAGAGGCCACCTTGGCGTGTGGCCGCTTGGTGGTTTCCATCGCAGATAGTCCAATGAGGGTCGAGTGAGCTTTGATCTGAACGGAAAGCGTGTCTGGGTTGCTGGCCACCGCGGGCTTGTTGGAAGCGCGTTGGTACGCCGTCTTGCGAGCGAAGATTGCGTTTTGATGACGACGGAGAGAAGCACCGTCGACCTCCAATGCGGCGCTGCGGTTGAAGAGTGGATTGCTGCTGAGAAGCCGCAAGTGATTTTTCTGGCCGCGGCAAAGGTAGGCGGTATCCTCGCCAACAAGCTTCATCCGGCGGATTTCCTCTACCAGAACCTTCTGATCGAGTTGAACGTCATGCACGCGGCGTTCAAGCATGGAGTTGAGAAGCTTCTATTCCTCGGTTCGTCCTGCATCTATCCCCGCGAAGCTCCCCAGCCCATTAATGAGGACGCGCTTCTGACGGGGCCGCTCGAACAAACCAATGAGGGCTATGCGCTTGCCAAGATCGCGGGCATCAAGCTCTGTCAGTCCTACCGGGAACAGTATGGCTGCGACTTCATCTCCGTTATGCCGACGAACCTTTATGGCCCCAACGACAATTTTCATCCGCAGCACTCCCATATGGCTGCGGCTCTGATGTCGCGGTTTCATCAGGCGAAGATCGAAAACGCTCCAGAGGTGAAGGTTTGGGGGACCGGGACGCCACGCCGCGAGCTTCTCTTTGTGGACGATCTGGCGGATGCCTGCACCTTCCTCATGAAAACCTATAGCGGGCCGGTTGCGCTCAATGTCGGAACCGGGGAGGACTTGACGATCGGGGCTATTGCGGAGGTGATGAGGTCCGTCGTCGGTTACGACGGAGAACTCACATACGATCCGTCCTATCCCGATGGAACACCGCGCAAAGTGCTCGATGTCGGTAGGCTTTCTGCCTTGGGCTGGAAAGCGAAAACGTCCCTGCGAGAGGGGCTCACCAAAACTTATCGCTGGTATTGCGATAATTTCAGACAACTCAGAGCGGCTTGATTATGGAAAAGCGTGCATTGGTCACTGGCGTGACCGGCCAGGACGGCGCCTATTTGACCGACTTCCTTTTGAAAAAGGGCTATCGGGTTTGGGGTATCAAAAGGCGGTCATCCTCCTTCAACACCGGGCGCGTCGATTCGTTCTATCAAGACCCCCATGTCGGTGACACGCGCTTCAGGCTCGTCCATGGCGACATGACCGATGCCACGAACCTCATTCGCGTGGTCCAGGAGGTTCAGCCAGACGAGATCTATAATCTTGCAGCGCAAAGCCACGTCCAGGTGAGTTTCGAGACGCCGGAATACACGGCCAATGCGGATGCAATTGGCCCTTTGCGCATCCTTGAAGCCATCCGAATTTTCCGCCTTGAAAAGAAGGTGCGGTTTTATCAGGCCTCCACGTCGGAGCTTTATGGGAAGGCTGCGGAGGTACCGCAGAGTGAGAAGACGCCTTTCTATCCGCGGTCGCCTTATGCCGCCGCCAAAATCTACGCTTACTGGATCACGGTGAATTACCGTGAGGCGTATGGAATGCATGCCTCAAATGGCATTCTTTTCAATCATGAAAGCCCTTTGCGCGGCGAAACCTTTGTAACGCGTAAAATTACGCGCGCTGTCGCTTCAATCTCGCTCGGTCTCCAGGAGAAGCTCTACCTTGGGAATCTGGACGCGAAGCGCGACTGGGGCCACGCAAGGGACTACGTCAAAGGCATGTGGGCCATTGTGCAGCAAGACCAGCCCAGCGATTACGTTCTCGCGACCGGCGAAACCCGCACCGTGCGAGAATTCGTTGAAGCGGCGTTCGCCGTGGCCAACTATCGCATCGCATGGAAAGGCGAGGGCGTTAACGAAACAGGGGTCGACGCCAAAACCGGGCGGACCTTGGTGGAAATCGACCGGAAATATTTCCGGCCGACGGAAGTTGATATCCTCCTCGGGGACGCCTCTAAGGCCCGTGACGTGCTGGGCTGGAAGCCTACGGTTCCGTTTTCGGAGCTTGTGAAGGAAATGGTCGCCGAGGATTTGAAGACGGTTCTTCTCGAACGGGAGCGCGTCGAGCGCGATGTCTGAGAGACGACTTCCAGGGAGTGCGTGGCGCCTACAGCGGCGCGCACGGCACCGATCTTGACACCATTGTCGACCTGTGGCCGGCTAACAGGCTGCCCGCGGCACGGACGCTCGATGCTTTTCTAGGGAAGGCGGCAGCCTCGCTTGGCTCACAAATACGCGCTCCACGGGCGGTAAGACGGTATCACTTCGCGGTGCACCTTAAGGAAGTGGTGCAGCACGTGCAGGAGCCTCAAGATGTGCTTACGGTCGCCATAAAGCTGGGCTTGCCGAATACTATCGACAATGATGTTCCGGACTTTTTCGGCGCCGTTGTCTACGCTCAACATGGAACTGGCAAGGCCGGCTGCCACAATTTCGGGGATGCGCTCGTGTTCCGCGATGACAAGCACCACTTCCTCGGTCAAACCGCAGAATGCAATGCAATCTTCCAGCGTAATCATAGCTTCTATATGCCTAGCACAAGCTGGTCAAAAAAAAATAATTCAAGTCAAAGATGTATGAGAATAATTGCCGCAGCAAAGCCTGGCAAGCAGACCTTCGGCTGAGAGCTTGCGGTTTGCTGGCAAAGTAACTGATGTATTTCAATGCCTTAGTCTCTCTCCCTTGTAGCTGCAACAGCCCGCGTCCATTTTTGTTTTAAAAATTAGGATCGATCAATTTTCTCGCCGTTGGTCGATTCTTATTTCAGGCGGGTCGATCTAGAACTTCCCGACGGGGCGCCATTCATCTGCTCGTGCAGTCTTTCTTGCTCAACCGATGAATAGGCAAACCGGCGCTCTTCGTCGAAGCGCTGTTCGAGAAGGCGCGCGCCGTCCACTTCGGCCTCGGCGACCTCTCAAATTTGCCACCGGGAAGAATTCACTTGGAGGAACATGCCGCGAGGAAGGGGCGTCGGCTCTGCCTGCTTCGCTGTGTCGAGCGGTATGCAAAAACTCCCCATTCTCGCAAACGCTCTCTTGCGGGAGAACGGACGGCTGAGCCAGAAAGTTGGTTGACCAGAAGGATACTCTAAGCGCGGAAAGAACTCGCAATGCGGAACGATCCCCAAACGGACTCCCTTCTCGCCCATTTGTGGGCCGACCGGCGTTATGCGGCCATGCTGGGGCTCGGCTTTAGCTCCGGTATTCCTTTTCTTCTTGTGTATGTGACGCAGTCCGCGTGGCTGTCGGAGGCCAAAGTCCCGATCGAAACGATCGGGCTTATGAGCGAACTCACCATCGCTTATAAGTTCAAGTTCGTCTGGGCGCCGTTCCTCGACAAATACGACGCGCCGATTTTCAGCGCCCTTCTCGGGCGCCGGCGTGGCTGGATCGTAGTCTCGCAGATTGCCGTTATGCTGGCGCTCGCTGGCATTGCCTTCGGTGATCCAGCTCAGTGGCTGGGCTACACCGTGGCTTTCTCCCTGGCCCTCGGCCTCGCCGGGGCGACGCAGGACGTGACCATCGACGGCTGGCGCATCACGGCAGTTCCCGTCCACAAGCAATCGGTCATGACGGCCATTTCGGAGATGGGATACCGCGTCGGCACGCTCGCGGCAGGCGCCGGCGCGCTTCTGCTTGCCGACAGATATGGCTGGCGCTGGGCCTATCTCTGCATGGGGGCGCTGATGACGGTCGGAGCGATCTCCGCTTTTGTAGCGCCCGAGCCTCAATCCGACTTCACCCAAAAACATGAGCATCCGGGTTTCATCGCCGCGGTCGTCGCGCCGATCAAGGAGATGGTGACGCGGCTCGGGCCGCTGGCCCTTCCCATCTTCCTCATGATCGCTGGCTTTCGAATGCCCGGCTATATCTCGAGCGCCATGGCCTTTCCCTTATTCAAAAGCCTTAATTATTCCGACACGGACATTGCGACGGTCACGAAACTGTTTGGATTTTGGGTCGCGCTCGCAGCCACATTTTTCAGCGCCTACATCATTCGCAAGATCGGCATGATGCGGAGCCTGTTGCTCGGCACGATTGCGGGCTCGGCCTCGCATCTGAGCCTCGCCTGGCTCTCCTCGCAGGGGAGCGGTGATTTCTACAGCTTCGCCTTCGCGGCAGGCATCGAAGGTTTCGCCTACGCCTTCGCCCAGGTGGTGCTCATCAACTACATGTCCTCGCTCACCGCGACGGAACTCGCCGCAAGCCAGTTTGCCCTCCTGACCTCGCTTTGCGCCTTTCCGGGCAGCCTGCTCGCGGGAACCTCCGGCTTCATCATCGCGCACACGGGATTCACGATGTTCTTCGTGCTGACCTCGCTGATCGGAATCCCGGTCGCGGCTCTATGCTGGTATGTGGTTCGCCTGCACCCCGATGTGGTGCCGGACCCGGAGCGGCATGGATCGCCTTAATCGAATTGCGCAGTCGTTTCTCCTCAATCGGTGGGCCAAGTGATGCGATCGGGCAACTGAAATGGCTTTCGGTCGTTACATGGCGTGGCACGCTTGCCCACTAGTAAGGAGCGAAACTCATGATCACCCTGGAGAAGGCACACCGCGTCATCGCTGCTGGCGAGGCTAAGGCAAAAGAGATCGGACAGCCCATGAACATCGCCGTTGTGGATGCGGGGACGAACCTCAAAGCCTTCATACGGATGGATGGCGCCTGGTTGGGAAGTATCGACATCGCCATCAACAAGGCGTTCACGTCCGCGGCGTTTCATATCTCAACGCGCGAATTGGGACAGAACAGCCAGCCGGGAGACCAGTTCTTTGGAATCAATGCTTCGAACCAGAGCCGCGTGATGATTTTTGCGGGCGGCATTCCTCTGAAGGTCGGAGGCGAGGTTGTCGGAGCCGTCGGTGTGAGTGGCGGCAGCGGTGAGCAGGATCAGGCGGTTGCCGAGGTTGCTGCAGCCGTTTGCAGTTAAAGGGCAACGAGCAGGCGAACTCAATCAACCCAAGTTCATGTCGACGCGGATAAGCTGCTCTAACACTCTAGCACTTTAGGATCGATCAACTTTTCCGCCTCCTCCGGGCCCGGGATCCCCAAGAGCTTGCAAAACCTCAATAATAGTTAGCCTTTGCAGGCTGATCCAAGGCTTTTCGGAACGAAAGCGGATGTGGGGCAGCTCTCTGGCTAACACTGCAATTTCGAGGCCGCTTCATTTATGGACTCGCGCCGTAAAAGGCATTCCATCACGTCCCGCGCGGCTTGGCCCGCGAGGTTGGAGCGGCCGAGGCGGGATCGTCGGGCCAGGGGTGACGCGGATAACGCCCTTTCATCTCGGCCTTGACAGCCGCCCACGATCCCTTCCAGAAGCCCGGAAGATCGCGCGTGACCTGGATCGGCCTGTGCGACGGCGAGAGCAGATAGAGGGTGAGCGGTAGCTTGCCGCCCGCGATCGAAGGATGGTGCGTCAGACCAAACAACTCCTGCACGCGGATGTGCAGCGCAGGTGCGCCCGCCGTCTCGTAATCGATGGCGTGACGATTGCCCGTGGGCGCCTCGAAATGCGTCGGAGCCTCTTCCTCCAAGCGCCGCTTCAAGCGCCATGGCAATAGCGCGTCGAGCGCGGCGCCGAGGTCGTTGGCGCCGATTTCGGAAAGCTTCGTCTTGCCGGCGAGATATGGAGCAAGCCACTCGCTGGCCGTCTTGGCAAGCGCGCAATCGGTCAGGTCCGGCCATTCGTCCTCTCCGGTTGCGCGCAAAAAGCCGACACGGTCGCGGAACTGAATTTGCGCCTTGCTCCAGGGCAGGCGGCCAAGGCCAAGTTTTGCGATACCTTCGGCCAAAAGACGCGCAGTGTCCTCGCTCGTCATCACAGTCCGAGGCTCGTTTGCAAGCAGAATGGCATCAAGCCGGCGGACACGGCGCGACCTCAGCGCACACGCGTTTTGATCGAATTCGATCTCGTCCTCCTCGCGGATGCGGTTGCCCGCGGCGGCAAGAATATCCGCTTCATCGGCCGCGGAGCCAAGCAGGATGCGCGTCGACGCGGCCGATCCCGACAACTCGGCAGCGACCAGGTACGGCGATCGCGCCAAAGGATGCGCCGCATCAAGGTTGGCGCCGCGGCCATTGGCGAGCAGGAACTGGCCGGGGCTCCCTCGTGATTTGCCGATGCGCTCCGGAAAGGCGAGCGCCAGCAAGCGTGCGATTGGCAGGACCTCACGAGGCTTTTGCGCCGGGCGGCCCGCGCTTGCCATCCGGGCCCAGCCGGCCGCCAGCTTTCGCATCTCGCTGGCGCGGCGCGAGCGGTCACGGCGAAAACCTTCCAGCCGATATGCGAGATCGGCATCGTTGCCGCCAAGTCCGCGCTCCACCATAACCGCAGCGATTTCGGCAGCCACCTCAGCTTGGCCGAGCCCGGCTGCAACAGTCACCATGCGGGCAAGCCGGGGCGGCAAAGGCAGCGACCTGAGCCGCCTTCCTATGGCTGTGATGCGGCCATGTCGGTCGAGCCCTTCGAGCTCCATCAGCTCCTCGCGCGCGGCGTGGATGGCAGCGGCCGGCGGCGGATCAAGCCAGCACAGTTGAAGCGGATCGGCTGTTCCCCATTCCGCGCAGTCGAGCAGCAAACCTGCAAGATCGGCGGACCGAATCTCTGGCTCGGGATACGCGGGGAGGCTCTGCGTTTGCGGCTCGTCCCATAGGCGAATGCAGACGCCGGGCTCTGTTCGGCCGGCGCGGCCCCTGCGCTGATCGGCGGTGGCGCGGGATACGCGCACCGTCTCGAGCCGCGTCACGCCGGCGTCCGGCTCGAAACGCGGAACCCGCGCAAGACCGCTGTCGATGACGACGCGCACGCCCTCGATTGTGATCGACGTCTCGGCAATGGAGGTCGCGAGCACGACCTTGCGTACGCCTTGGGGCGCTGACTGCAGCGCAAAATCCTGCGCCTCCCTATCCATCGCGCCGTAAAGGGGAGCAAGCACGATTGCAAGATCGCTGACACGCTCCTTGAGCCGCTCCTCCACGCGCCGGATCTCGCCCTGGCCCGGCAGGAACGCCAGGATCGAACCGGATTGCGTCCGCAAGGCGCTCATCACCGCGTCGGCCATTCGATCCTCGATGCGCGCGGTTTCATCGCGGCGGAGATAACGCGTCTCGACCGGGAACGCGCGGCCGACGCTTTCGATGACGGGAGCCTTGCCGAGAAGGTGCGCGACCCGCGCGCCGTCCAGCGTCGCCGACATCGGCAGGATGCGCAGGTCGTCCCGTAAGCCGCTCTGGCAATCGAGAGCCAGCGCGAGCCCCAGATCGGCATCGAGCGAGCGCTCGTGGAACTCGTCGAACAGCACCGCTCCGATGCCGGAAAGCTCCGGATCATCAAGGATCATGCGGGTAAAGACGCCCTCGGTGACGACCTCGATCCGTGTCCCCGGCCCTGATTTCGAGACCATCCGCGCGCGCAATCCGATCCGCTCTCCGACAGCCTCCGACACGGTGCGCGCCATGCGCTCGGCGGCAGCCCTGGCTGCAATGCGGCGCGGTTCCAGCACGAGGATTTTCCGGCCCTCAAGCCAGCTTTCATCTATCAACGCGAGAGGAACGCGTGTTGTCTTACCCGCGCCGGGCGGGGCGACGAGGACGGCCGAGTTGCGCGCGGCCAAGGCGTCGCGCAACTCGGGGAGGACGGCGTCAATCGGAAGCGGCGTGGCAAACTTCATGGGGGTTGTATTGAGCGGCCATGCCCGTATCGCAAGCTCGATCTGCGCCGATCAGCATACGGGAAGCCGTTGACTCGGGCTCAATGTGCCGGAACGGCCTATCAGCGGAGGGACGCCTTCTCCTCGGGCAAAACGTATCGCGCTCGCCATTGCAAAAGGTTCGAGAATTTTGAAAGACCCTAAGCGATTTAAAGCATAACTTTATCAAGTTTGCGAGCGTAAACGTCTCGATTCTAAAAAGACCTGGCGCGCCCTAGGGGAATAGTGGTTGGTTAGAAAATCAACATGGTAGCATTCCCAACCCGCAATAATTTGCTCATTGAATTGTATAGAGGATTTTGGAGAATTCCCAACCCCGAGACACGCTTGCCGAAGCTCTTTCCCCTTTGTTGGAATAAACTGGTGGGTTGGCCGGTCTAACTCGTCAGCAGCGCGATGGCGACGCCATGGTGGAGTCGCTGCGGACTGCCGGATCGGGAAATCGACCTATGACCTCAACCACCGCCGCATCATATCAGGCAGACTCTGAATCCAGATCTTATACGCCGGTTGCAAAAATCCTGCATTGGGGGACAGCAATTCTTGTCCTGGGCAATCTCGCTCTTGGACTGAACATGGAGCAGTTTCCTGGTTTCAAACACGGAACGCCTGACTGGGATGCTCGCTTACCCATCCATGGTTCAATTGGCGCCCTGATATTTTGGCTGACGGTCGTGCGGCTAGGGTGGAGATCGACACACGCGGCTCCGGCCGAACCCGCATATTTGGGGTTTTGGCAGAAGAGCGCGGCAAGAGCGGTTCATGCATCGCTCTATGTTCTTCTTTTGGCACTGCCCTTGACGGGGTATGCGCACCGCATTGCGGGTAAGCACCCGGTCAGCTTCTTCGGGGTGTTCGACTGGCCTGTCTTTATAGACGGTGACGAGCCATTACGGGTGTTGAGCGGCTCGGTCCATGTCGCGTTGGCTCTCCTTCTTATCGCGCTGATCGCCGTTCACTTCGGTGCCGTCATCAAGCATCTTGTCATTGACCGTGACAATATCCTGAAACGCATCTTCTGATAGTGATTGATCGCGCGCATCCATCAAAACTCCGAAGCCGGTTACCGCCCTTCATCAACGACAAAGCTGAGAGTGGCGTTATAGAGATCGGTGTCGGCGAGAGCTGGCGTCTTGGACGGGGAAGCCTTGTAGTCGACCGCAAGAAGATGCGGTCCCGCGTTTACAATCGGAACCAAGGCAACGCCGTCTTTATCGGTTGTGAACCGTGGGATATCCTCTTCACTGATGGGCGTGATTCCGTCCGTTCGCTCGACGGCAATGTTAGAGAGTGGCTCGCCCTGAAACAGCACCCGCACTGGCAGGCTGTCGCCGGGCTTCTTTGCAGCAGGATCGGCTAGAGGCACGATTTCAAGTTGATATCCCACTACGGTGGACCAGGGCGCTCCTGGGCCTGTGATACCCTTGGCAAACTTGACCGACCACAGGCTATCCAAAGCGTCTGGAACCGAGCGCCTGGTCGCGTTCCGGTAGCTGCCGCTTGGTGTTTTGACCCAAAAACCATTCTCATAATTAAGGTCAGCAGTTCATCGCGGTTCAGATAGCCTGGGGCGCCAGAGGTCGTGCCATAGGCCTGCACGCGCACCGTAAGCGCCCCGCCTTCGGTGGGGATGGTTATCTTATCGAAGGTGTTGTAGCGGTCGATGGTGCTGTTATCGCGATAGCCATCGGTGTGATAGCCCTCGACGACGAGATAGGGCACATAGCTTCCATTGTCCGCGCCATACGTGGCAAGCCCGCGCCCGGTGCCCCAGGAGCCGCCGTAAACTTTGCCCTCGGTGTAGGGGTCGTAGGATTTGGTGGTGATGAAGACGGAGCCGCCGACATTGGAATCGCCCGCCTCGATCGCGAAGGGGCCTCGGATGATCTCGAGGGTTTTGACAGTTTCGGGGATCAGAATATTGAGGTCGGCGTAATTCGGTGTGTGGATCGCGGAAATCTCGTTCAGCGGCACGCCGTCGATGAAATAGGCGATGTCGCGGCCATGTTCGGCATCCGTAAAACCGCGCATCGAAATGCCGTATCCGACCGCGCCCTGTCCATAATTGGAAACATCGATGCCGGGGAGCGAGCGGAAGATGTCGCCATAGGTGTTGACTGGAAGTCGTTCGATCTGTTTGGCGTTCAGCGTGGTGCTCGCCGCAGGCTGCGCGGACGTGGCAGGCGACAGTTCGCCGGGGCTGGGCAGGCCCGCACCGTCTGTGGAAGCCCGGTCGCCCACGCCTCCACCCGGTTCGGCGGGTGCCGTTGGCGCGGGCTGCGAAGTCGCGCGGATGGATGTCTGCGGGGCCGGTTTTTTTTCGGGACGGCGCGGGACTCCTTGGCGGGCTTCGGCCGGTCGGGCGTGACCTTGACGGGCGGCAACATGTGGGACGTGCCGCCGGGAGAGGGGCTTTCCTGACCGAAGGCGGGGCATTGCGTATTGGCGGCCAATAAGCTTCCGAGAACCAGTGAAGAGGCAAGACGCAGGCGGGGCATGACAGCACACCTTCGAACGCACGCAAGATCGCGCCCAGCAGAAAAGCTGCGCTCACAAGCGCTTGGGATTGATTTTTTCAGGTTTGTGCACGAAGGCCAACGCGGGGCTCGCACGAAGCGGAAGCCAACTTCAGATACAAATGAGCCTCGCGCTCACGGTGAGAAGCTTCGTGTATGAAGTCCAGGAAAAAAGATCATACCCGAGGCTGGACCTAAATAACAGCATTGGTCTGTGTCGAGGCCGCCACGTTGTTCCTGTATTGGTTGCAAGACGCGCTTGATGTAAGCAAAAAGCGAAGGCAGGCAGAGCGCTATTGAGACTTGCAAAAAGGGGAGTAGGCGATGGAGCGTGTGACGATCAGCATGTCCGATGAGTTCGCCGCCGAACTCAGCGCCTTCATGGAGAGTGCAGGCTATGCCAATCGCTCCGAAGCCTTGCGGGATCTCGCCCGCCTCGGCTTACAGCATGCGCGCCTCAATGCGGAACGCAAAGGAGAGTGCTTTGCCACGCTCTCTTACGTGTTCAACCATCACACCCGTGAATTGTCAAAACGGCTCACAGCCTCGCATCACGAGCATCATCACCTCCATGTGGCGACCATGCATGTGCATCTCGATCACGAGAACTGTCTCGAGGTGGCGGTGCTGCGAGGACAGGCCGGGGCGGTGCGAGATTTCGCCAATGGCGTCATCGCAGAGCGCGGCGTCACGCACGGTCAAGTGAGTTTCATCCCGGTTACACTGGATACTGAGGCGCACCGGCATGGCGACAACGCCAACGCCGGAAACCACCTTCATGCGCATCCAAAGGAGTAACGGGTCTTAGCTGCCCTTCTGAACGCTGGAAACGTTCGCTTGGTCGTGACCATGATTGTGCGAGCCATGCTCGCCCGCGTGCGGATGGTCGTGGGATGCGTCCGCTGCATGCAGAGCGTCGTGGACGTGGTCCGAGCCATGCTGATGCTCGTGTGAATGGGTATGCGGATGCGTGTGATTATGGCTGTGAGGATGGGAGTGGACCAAATCGCCATGCCTGTGCTCGTGAGTATGGACATGAGTGTGGGAATGCTCATGGACGTGCTCATGAGGATGGCTATGCGGATGGTCGTGGCCGTGACCGCGCTCGCCGTCGTGCATTGGGAAGCCTCCTTGAAACGCTGGAACCGGCGCAGATGCCAGCAGCTTGCAGGAGAGATATGGCCTCTGGGGCTCACGTTTGAATGCCTTCAGGACTCGATCCTTTTCTCCGATCTGACCGGCAGCGGTTCGAGCCGGTCATAATCCATGAAGCGGTAGAACAAGACCGAGATGACCCAAGTGGCAACGAAAACGCCGATGATGACGTAGCCAAAGAGCCCGAAATTGTCGTTGATGGCGCCGATCGTCTCCCAGAAGCTGCCTTTAAGCTCGAGCTTGTCGCCGATCAGATTCAGCGTTTCCAGGCTGCCGATGATCAGCGCCACGAGCACCGAGACGAAGGTCATGGTCATATTGTAGTAGAGCTTGCGCATCGGTTTCACGAAGGCCCAGCCATAGGCTTTCAGCATCAGCACGCTATCCGTGGTATCGACGAGGGACATGCCGGCGGTGAACAGGGCCGGAAACACCAGGATCGACCATAGCGACATCCCCTGCGAGGCTCCTGCCGCCGACAAGCCGAGAAGCCCGATCTCGGTTGCCGTGTCGAACCCGAGCCCGAACAGCAGCCCCAGGGGATACATGTGCCAGCTCTTGCTGATAGCTCGGAACAAGGGCCGGAACATGCGAGCGAAGAAGCCGCCACCGCTTAGGAGCATGTTGAGGTCTTCGTCGGCGTAGGCCCCGCCGGCCTTGACATGCCGGAACGTTTTGTAGACTGCGGCCAGAACGAAGATATTCATGATCGCAATAGCAAACAGGAATGACGCCGACACCAAGGTTCCTGCAACGCCGCCAATGCTTTTGAACGCGTCGATCTTATCCTTGAACGCCGCCGTTGCGAGAGCAATGGCGATGGTTCCAAGCCACACAACGGTAGAGTGCCCAAGTGAAAAGAAGAACCCCGCTGCGGCGGGCCGTTTGCCTTCCTGCATGAGTTTTCGCGTGACGTTATCGATGGCGGCAATGTGGTCCGCATCCACAGCGTGCCGGAGCCCAAAGGTGTAGGCCAAGAAGGCGGTTCCGAGCTGCAGCGGATAATCTCGAAACGCGATCAGAGCCCAGACCCAAGCTCCGATGTCGGCCGCGGCCAGGATTGCATAGAGGACGGCTATTCTAGCCGTGGCGCCCTCCGGGCTATCGCCGAATAATGGAAAAGCGAAACCGACTCCGCGTTTATTTGCATCCATTACTGATTGCTCCCCCCGCCTCAGAGGGCACCAGCCCTGTGGTTAGAGTAAGATCTTTCGCAATGACATTCATACAAATTCGCCACGGGGCCTTTTGCCTAGAAAGCTTTCTTACTTCGCGGCGTATTCGAACGGGACGCGCAGCGTGTGAGCCTCATTGCTAAGCTCTGGCGGAACTGGCGGGAAAGGTGCGGCGTGCTTGAGCGATAGTATGGCGCTTTGATCCAGTGTCCCTGAGCCCGAACTCTCAAGGATGGGGTGCGCCAGGAGATCCCCCGAAGGAGACAGCGTCAGCTCCAGAACGACGCGGCCGCTTGCCATGGTCTTAGGACGGAGCGCATTCCTCATCAGCGCCTGATAAATCGTATTGTGATAGCGCGAGCACCTGGCTACGGCGCGCTTCGAACGTGCGGCTCGCGGCGTGCCGCTCCTCTTGTGCCTCAATTGCAGGCGAAGGGGTCGAGGGCTTCACATCGACAACCTTCTTTTTGGGCTTTTTCTCTTCGATCAGAGGTGAAGGCTCTTCCGAGTGCTCAGGTGGAAGTTCGATTTTCTCCTCTTCCTTTTTGACCTCTTCCTTGACCTGCGGGGCGGCCTGCCCGCCGGTGGAGGCTTCCTGCCGTGCTGTCGAGGCCGCGTCAAGACCAAGACTTTCCTCCGATTCCATCGTGATCGTGGCGACGACCGTTAAATCGTCTTTTCCGCCGCCCGATTGGAGCGCGGCGCTATCCAGGTCGCTCAGGCCGGAAAAAACGAAAAGGCCTAAACGGCGGCGTGTACGCCAAGAGCGGCGGATGCGGCTCCAGCTCGAACCCAGTTCATTGCGCGGTCCTGGCTGAAGAAATCGCAGGTTGGGGAGTTGCCTCCACAGCGTCATTTTGGGGCGTCTGCGACAAGAGTGAAATGCGCTGGTAACCGGAGGAGCTGAGACGCCCAAGAAGGTCCATCACCTCTCCATAAGGGATCGTTTTGTAGGCTCTGACATAGACGACAGCGTCACCCCCGCCCGCGTGCATCGCCGACAATCGCGCGATCAGGGAAGCGGATTCCACCTGTTCGTCCCTGATATATACAAATCCTTTGTAAATCGCTGAGAAGCGCGCGGCTGTAATCGTCGAAAGGGTAAGCCCCCAAGACCCTCCATCAGCCTGAAAATGCCTTCCCATAAGCTGTGCTATATCCTCTTATTAGAATTCCTGAATAGCCCTCGGGCCGGCCGATTATTAGGTTGTTTGGCAGTTTAGGAGGGCGCATGCTCACGTCGTGCAGGAAAAGTGAAGACTTGGACAAAGCCGCTTGCAGCAACGATTGACGCGGGTTTTGAAGTGACCCGCTACGTTCTGTCCGAACTCGACGTGTCAGCTCAGCGCGGCTGAAACAAGTAGCCTAAGGATAACGCTGCTGCACTTCAATGGCGACGGCTGACGTCACCGGTTCTCATGGGATCGCGCGATCTTTTTGGGGCTGGGGAGCGGCGACTTTCGGATGGTCAAGCTTGTAGGTTCAAAATCGTCGGAAAAAGATAAACGGAGGGACTATGACGAGCGAAAGCAAGTGCCCATTCACGGGTGGGACTCAAGCGCACACGAACAAAGACTGGTGGCCGAACCAACTCAACCTTCAGGTTCTTCACCAGCACTCCTCCCTGTCCAATCCGATGGACGAGGCGTTCGATTACGCCAAGGAATTTAAGAGCCTCGACCTTGATGCCGTGATCAACGACCTCCGTGCCCTGATGACGGATTCGCAGGATTGGTGGCCGGCCGACTTTGGCCATTACGGCGGGCTCTTCATCCGGATGGCTTGGCACGCCGCAGGCACGTACCGCATTGGCGATGGCCGCGGCGGCGCCGGACGTGGCCAGCAGCGCTTCGCGCCAACCAATAGCTGGCCGGATAATGCAAACCTCGATAAGGCGCGCCGACTGTTGTGGCCGATCAAGCAGAAATACGGCCGGAAAATCTCTTGGGCAGACCTTTTGATCCTTACAGGCAACGTCGCGCTGGAGTCGATGGGCTTCAAGACGTTCGGTTTCGGCGGCGGGCGCGTGGACACCTGGGAGCCCGATGAGGACATCTATTGGGGTCCCGAGGGCAAATGGCTGGCGGACGAGCGCTATTCGGGTGACCGTGAACTCGACAATCCTCTCGGTGCCGTGCAGATGGGCCTGATCTACGTGAATCCGGAAGGGCCGAACGGCAATCCGGACCCGCTCGCTGCGGCGCGTGACATCCGCGAGACGTTCGCGCGCATGGCAATGAACGACGAAGAAACGGTCGCGCTCATCGCAGGCGGTCACACCTTCGGCAAGACCCACGGCGCTGGCGATGCGTCATTGGTTGGTCGGGAGCCCGAAGCCGCCAGCATCGAGGAGCAGGGCCTCGGCTGGAAGTGCAAATTTGGCACGGGCAAAGGAGATGACGCGATCACCAGCGGTCTGGAAGTCATTTGGACCACGACGCCAACGAAGTGGAGCAACAACTTCTTTTGGAACCTGTTCGGCTACGAATGGGAACTGACCAAGAGCCCCGCCGGTGCGCATCAGTGGAAACCGAAGCATGGCGCAGGCGCAGGCACGGTGCCGGATGCGCACGACAAGTCAAAGCGTCATACGCCATCCATGCTGACGACCGATCTCGCCTTGCGGTTCGACCCGGCCTACGAAAAGATCTCGAGGCGCTTCTACGAGAATCCGGATCAATTCGCCGACGTGTTCGCGCGCGCCTGGTTCAAGCTCACGCATCGCGACATGGGCCCGATTTTGCGTTACCTTGGCCCACTCGTGCCGAAGGAGACGCTTGTTTGGCAAGATCCGATTCCGGCGGTCGATCATCCGCTAATCGACCAGCAGGATATTGCCGCTCTGAAGGCAAGAATCCTAAGCTCCGGCTTGTCCGTTACTGAGTTGGTGTCGGCGGCTTGGGGGTCGGCCTCGACGTTCCGCGGCTCCGACAAGCGCGGCGGAGCGAACGGCGCTCGGATTCGTCTTGCGCCTCAAAAGGACTGGGACGTCAACCAGCCGGCGCAACTGGCGAAGGTGCTCAAGACGCTTGAAGCGATCCAGAAAGATTTCAACGGTTCGCAGCCGGGCGGAAAGAAGGTTTCGCTTGCCGACCTGATCGTTCTCGGCGGCGCCGCAGCGATCGAGAAAGGGGCGAAGGACGGCGGGGTTGATGTGCGGGTTCCCTTTAACCCAGGGCGCGCGGATGCTTCGCAGGAAGAGACCGACGTCCACTCCTTTGCGCCGCTGGAACCGAAGGCCGATGGGTTCCGCAACTATCTCAGCGGCAAGCAGCGCCTGTCGCCGGAGGAAATGCTGGTGGACAAGGCGCAACTCCTGACGCTGACGGCGCCTGAGATGACGGCGCTCGTCGGTGGTCTGCGCGTGCTCGTCGCAAATGCCGGGAAATCGACGCATGGCGTGTTCACCAAGCGACCGGAGACGCTGACGAACGACTTTTTCGTGAGTTTGCTGGACATTGGTACGGAGTGGCATCCTCCGCAGGCTCCGAAGGCGTCTACGAAGGCCGCGACCGGAAGACGAATGAGGTCAAGTGGACCAGTACCCGTGTGGACCTGATTTTCGGCTCGCACTCGCAGCTGCGCGCGCTTGCTGAAGTCTATGCGTGCGGGGACTCGAAGGAGAAGTTCGTGAATGACTTCGTGGCGGCGTGGACCAAGGTGATGGATCTCGATCGCTTCGATCTCCGCGCCTGATCCCTTTCAGCAGAAAGGCGGCGTTTCAAAGCACTTGTAACGCCGTCCCGTGTCCATCTGGCAAGGTGTACGATGTGACAGCAGCAGATGCTGGATGATGAAAGGCCGCCAATCCACTTGGAAGACATGTTCTCGCACCGCCTCGTGCGGGGGGCGATCCAGACTAGCCTTTTCATATCCGGTGAAGACTCGTAGAGACGCCGCCCTCGAATTCCTCCGCGCCATCGTTCCCTCTCATAAGCTTTCATACAACTGATAATTAGAATTCCTGAATAGCTCCGGACCCGAGGGTTTATTAGAGTGTTTAATAAGTTAAGAGGGCACATGCCCAATTCTTGGAGGAAATTATGAAGACCTGGACAAAGCCGCTTGCCGCGACCGTCGACGCTGGGTTTGAGGTAACCCGTTATCTACCGTCTGAGCTCGATATTTCGGCTCGGCGCGCTTGCAAGAAGTAGCCTCTAAGGGCTGGCGCCGTACCCCTTTCGAATTCGGCGCCTGATCTTCGAACGTCACGCGGTTCACCGGGCCGCGTGATTTTTGTTTGAGTGATTACGAACAAGATTGCCAGCCAGGATAACCAGCCAGGATAACCAGAACCGCGCGGGAGGAATTTTATCATGAACTCAACATGGCATTTGAAATCACGAATTGCCGCCTTGGCTGTGGCCCTTGTTCTAAGTCCCGGATTAAGCTTTGCCGCAAGCGAGTTCGAAGGCTCATGGGAGGTGAAGGACACGGCTGGCGCACCGTTTGAGATTACCCTGTCGGAAAATGGGACAGCGAAAGCCAACCGCGGCGAAGGAATGTCCGGCACCTGGAAGGAGGAGGGCAAGACGGCGGTTATCTCATGGAGCACAGGCTGGGTTACAAAGATCACAAAGGAAGGCGATCATTACAAAAAGACCGCCTATCGCAAAGGCAGCCCTTCGAGCGGATCGTTCTATGGCGCACCGACGGGGCGCGCGAGAGCGCCCATGACTGGCGCGAACTGCTCCTTGGTTTAAAGCGCCGTGGCTTGACCATGGCCGGTGAAGCCGATCAACTCCTTCTTGCCTTCGGGCGTCGCGCCAATGATGACAAGAATGCACTGCTTCTCGTCCTCGAGCCGCGCCTGCAGGTGGATGCCGTCCGCCCAGACGTAAACATAGCGCCTGGCCGAGAGATCGCGCTTCTGCCAGCGTTCGTGTTCTTCGGTCCACCCCTCCTTCAACCGCGCGACCGTCGATGCCGACAGGCCGGGCGCATCCTTGCCGAGCAGCGCCGCCAGCGCCTCCTCGAAGTCGCCGGTCGAGACGCCCTTCAGGTAAAGGATCGGGATCAGCATCTCCAAACTCTTTGAGCGCCGTGCGTACGGTGGAAGGATCGCAGGCGTGTGGGATCGCCGGCAGCCGCCTCACAATCGCGCACACGCGGCTGGCGCGCGGCGACCGGACCGATACCAGTCATGACCTTCAAAAGACTTTGCTGGAAGAGAAGGCGCAGCCTTCTCACCAGATTGATCTTGCCTGGATCCGGTTCGCAATCGTGCTGTTCAAGAGCGCGCGTCGTAATCGGCAGAGGGGTTACGTTTTCGGCTGCGCCAGTTTCACCGGTCGCGATTAGTCTACCGACCTCGCACCCGTTTGAGGTGCGCAGAAGCTGCGTCGCACAAACTTTCTGTTTGTTCATATCCTTACTTGACCGTCAAATCTGTCTGGAGAGGGGGGCAACGTGGACGACAAAAAAGCTTTACATCTTAGCCAGTACGACGTCGTGATGTGCCGCTTCATGCGAGGCGTTCTGCACTTTTCGCTAAGCTCCACGTAAAGCTGGAATTGATCGGTACCAAACCCCTAGAGGCTGCAGCCTCATCGGCTTGAGCGGTTGATGCCATTGCAAAGAGAAATGTGACCGCGCCAGCAGCGCTGGCGTGCGATGTCCAGTCCAAGTGCCCTCCCACAAACTTCAGCCAGCCAAGAGCGAACGTTGCACTATATTTGAGCGCGAAAACAGAGTTGATGATATAATTTCAAGAGTCAATTTGTTTATTGTTGATTTATAATAGTTCTAGGTTCGAAACGTGGCGAGAAGTTAATTACTGTTCGATCGGCTTGCTAATCACGTCCGGCAGCTGCACGAGAAGGATCCGGAGGCTCTAAACGATGAAGCCAATTTGGCCATTTACCGGATGATCCAGGAAAGCCTCACGAATATCGCCCGCCACGCTCATTGTAGTGAGGCTGGGGTGAGAATTTCGCGCGTGATAGACGCCGGCGGAGAAGCGCTTGAAGTCGTAATAGCCGACAATGGCCAAGGATTTGATCCGCATGCAGTCTTGGAAAGCGGTTTGCAGGGCATGCGCGAGCGTATTTGCAAGTTAGGCGGGGAGTTCAACGTCGATACGGAGTCAGGCCAAAGCGTTGCGATCAGGGCTATTCTTCAGCTGGCCCATATCGCATGACGAAACAGCTTACCACTTTGATTATTGACGATCATGCGGTGGTGCGGGCTGGCTGCAGGCTTATTCTTCAGCAGCGCAACTGGGAGATCCTCGAAGCCACAACCGGCAAAGCTGGCCTCGATCTGAATGTGCACCATCAGCCAGAGCTTATCGTGCTCGACCTCGGACTGCCCGACGCCGGCGGCCTGGATATCCTCAAGAAGCTTGTCTTGGATAATACTCAAACGCGGATCCTGGTTTTTACCATGCACGAGGATCCGGTCTTGGCGATGCGCGCCTCGGAAGGTGGAGCGCATGGCTACATAACAAAGGGTGACGGCCCTGACAGCTTCGTTGAGGCCGTCGATGAAATCCCGAAAGGCGGCCACTATCTAAGCCGCGTCGTCGCGCAGAAGGTGGCCTTGATGAATATCAGGTCCGGCGATCATCCTCTTAAGGATCTAACTGCGCGAGAGATTGATGTGTTGCAGCTTCTCGGATGCGGGAAGGGACTTGGTGAGATCGCCGATGCGTTGCAGATCAGCTACAGAACGGTTGCAAACACAGTCTTGATCATCAAGCGAAAGCTCAAAGTTTCGACCCATGTCAAACTTATGCAAATCGCCATTGAGCACGCAAAACCTAAGTCTTGATCACGAGTGGTGCGTGGGTCCTTCGTGAATTATTGCAACGCATCCGTGATCTTCTCCCAATCTTCGGCAATTTCTACTGTTCTCCAGGGCGTTAAGCCGTGATAGCGGCGAAGAGGGCAGTTACGTCAAACTGATTCGTCGTGACGTCGGATGTGCCCGGCCGTTCCCAGCGGTCGGGAAGTGGGTTGTAGAGTTGCAGATCCTGCAAAGGCTCAGGCCAGCAAACGACGGGGACAAGATGATCAGGGGCACGTTCGCGAGCTTCGCGTTTGGAGCAGCGGTTTTCAGCCAAGTCGGATTGGCTCATGCAGATCCGTCAGTACCTAATGGAATCTTCGACAGATTATTGTCGCGCAAGCGACGCTCGCAACCCGCACCGGCACAAGGTGCTCAGCCCGCACCAGCGAAACCTGCACCGGCGCAAGGGCAGCAGTCTGCGCCTCCGGCGCAGCCCGGCGTTACGCAATTGCCGCCCGTCAAGGTGACCCCGGAGGCCGCCGCTCCCAAGGCGCAGCCGAAACCGCGCACTGTCGCGCAGCCAAGGCGGCGGGAGGCGCCGACCGTGAGGCAGTTCCAGCCGGCAACTCGACCGGCGGCCGTACCGGCGCCTCAGGTTGCCGCGGAGGCCAGCGCTGCAAGCGCTGCCGCTACGGCACAACTTACGCAAGGCGTGCCGATGTCGCCCGTCCCGGGCAGCGAAATCCCCCTCGAGAAGGTGCCCGCCGCAGTCGGCCAGGTGACAAGCGGCGAAATCGCGCGCACCGCATCGCCAGCGATCGAACAGGCTATCCAGCAGAACGTGCCGGGCGCGATCATCAATGACATCAACGGCAATCAATTCCAGACAAATGTCGAGTTTCGTGGCTTCTCGTCCTCGCCTGTCGAGGGCGTTCCGCAAGGACTTGCCGTCTATCAGACGGCGTTCGCATCAACGAGGTGTTCGGTGACGCGGTGAACTGGGATCTCATCCCCACCACAGCGATCAACAGCATCGCGGTCGTCACCGGGAACCCGCTTTATGGGCTGAATGCGCTCGGTGGTGCGGTCAACATCAACAGGGCTTCCAGGGCGTGGAATCCGACACCCGCGTCGGCTCTTATGGACACTTCCAGGAGTATCTGCAACTCGGCAAGCAGGTTGACAATTTCGCGGCCTATGGCGCGTTCGAGGGCATCTGGGATCAGGGCTGGCGGCAGAGGTGCGCCGCATGTACGTCGATCTCGGCGTCAAAGACAAGGACACCGAGAATCACATCAACTTCACGGGTGCGGAAAACGCGCTCGGCGTTGTCGGCCCGACGCCGGTGGAGCTTCTCGCACGAGACTATAGCGCCGTTTTCACGAGCCCGCAGACGACGACCAACGAACTCGCCATGGTCTCTGTGAACGGCAACGCGAAGGTGACCGACACGGTGACTGTGTCGGGCGTCGCCTATCTTCGCAGCTTTCATCAGCAGCACGTCGACGGCAATGTCTCTGAGGTCGCCCCTTGCACTGGCACGAACGCCGACGGCACGTCAAACGGCAACGATACCAGCCTTTTGTGCCTGCAGACCGTGAACGGCACCGAGCAATATGTGCTCGACCAGAGGGGCCACACCATCACCACGGCCAATTATTATGGGCCAAACGATGTCATCGGCGAAATCGACCGTTCGACAAACAACACGAACAGCTTTGGCGGATCGCTGCAGGGGACGAGCAAGGACAGACTCTTCATTGGCGGCGCGAGCCTTGACCATGGCGATGTCAAAGCCACAAGCAATGCCGAGCTCGGCACCATCAACACGCAGAACTGGGTTGTCACGGGCAACGGACTGTATATTTCTTCCCCGCTCGACCTCGCTCCCGTGGATGTGAAAATCACGACAAACTATTACGGGCTCTACTTCTGGGACAGCCTCGATATCGCACCCGGCCTGACAACGACAGTCGGAGGGCGTTACAATTACGAGGAGATCGATATTCGTGATCAGCTCAATCTCCCGGGATCGAACTTGACTGGCAATCATCTTTACACCCGCTTCAACCCAAATGCCGGCCTGACCTATAAGTTCACCTCAAACGCGTCGCTATATGCGGGATATGCCGAGACCAACCTCGCTCCGACGCCGGCAGAACTTACTTGCGCCGATCCGGCTCAGCCCTGTTTGTTGCAAGCCTTCCTCATCAGCGACCCCAATCTGCAACAGGTCGTTGCGAAGACCTGGCAGGGCGGCTTCCGCGGCGCTTTCAGCCCGTTCGGCTATGGCACGTTGGACTGGACAGCGGGCCTGTTCCACACCGTGAACTATAATGACATTTACCTGGTCACCTCTCCGATTATCGTCACGCGGGGCTATTTCACCAATGCCGGCGACACGCAGCGGCAGGGCGTGGAAGCCGGGGCGAGATATCGGGTCGAGGGCCTTTCGGTCTATGCCAATTACGCTTATGTGGACGCGACGTTCCTGAGCAACCTCACACTGCCCTTGCCGAACAACCCCTTCGCCGATGCCAACGGCAACATTTTTGTCCATCCGGGCGACCGCCTTCCGAGCATTCCGCCGCATCGCTTGAAAATGGGTTTCGACTACAATCTCACGGATGCGTGGAGCTTGGGCGCCGACGTGGTGCTTGCGAGCAGTCAGTATTTCTTCGGGGACGAGAGCAACCAGAACCCGCAGCTTCCCGGATATGGCGTCGTCAATTTCCGCACGTCGTACGAGTTTCAGAAAGGCGTGACCGCCTATGTTCTGATCAACAATATCTTCGACCACAAATACGCCACCTACGGCACGTTTTACGATACAGGTATCACAACCGTAACAGGGGATGCTGCCACAAGCCTCAGCAACCCAGCTACGATCACGCCCGCTCAGCCTTTGTCGGTTTACGGTGGTTTCAAAGTCAGGTTCTAAGGATTGAAGTTAGCCAGTCATTGCGCACAGCTGGTCAGGTCATGCTCGCGGATGATGAGCGGATTCCCTTCCTGCACGTCCACGTTCTTGATCGTGCAAACACGGCCCTTGTTGCGACCTGAATACGGTGCTCGGGAGTTCCTGTCAGGGTCATCGTTGTCGGTACGAGTTTCGTGAACGTCGGGGGTGAGTTGCAAGCGGGACCCTGTTTGCACCCGACATTCAGGCTTGCATCGCTGGGATTTCACGCGCGGTCTGGGCTGACGACGGATCGTCGAGCTTCGAAGCCGGAGCAGGGACAGCGGGCCGCGCATTTGACCAATGCGGGCTCGCCAAGACGGCGAAGTCTCAGCAACGCGGTTTCGGCTACGGGCTGTCAGTCGTCTTCGGCGATCCACTTCGGTTAGCCGAGGTAGCACATGGCCCGAAACAGAATATCGAACGAAGAAGCTTTGCGAGGCAAACGGCAGCCCTGAACGAATTGAAGATCGGCGTCGATGATCGGGAAGCCTTCGAAGAAAAGCTGCGCAAGGCTGGCGGCGTGATGAGCGAGCCCTGTTGGGTCGGCAATTGGTATCTCAAGACCGATCATCACCGCGTTCTGAAAGTGGTGCAGGCGCATGGCGCTTATCGCCTTCTTGAACTCAAGAAGCTTGAAGCGGGTTTTGCCTTCGTTCGCGACACAGCGATCGAGGACATCGCTTCTTACAAGCTCGATGAAGTGCCGCCGGAAAGCATTTTGCACAGGACGGTGCGTCGCTGGATCGTGCAAGAGCATGCTCGGCATTTCGGTCATGAACGGCATCATTCTGATCACCGC
Organism: uncultured Alphaproteobacteria bacterium; assembly: GCA_963772105.1. Classification (GTDB taxonomy): domain Bacteria; phylum Pseudomonadota; class Alphaproteobacteria; order Rhizobiales; family Rhodomicrobiaceae; genus Rhodomicrobium. The sequence continues at coordinate 6,985 of CAVYVV010000011.1, read as the reverse complement.
CTTCAACGAGCTGAGCAGCAACGGTCTCACGCCCCAAGAAGCCATGTTCCAGGCGGCGAGCCAGCGAATGCGCGCGGTCTTGATGACGGCCTTCTCTGCAGCGGTCGGTCTGATCCCCGCGGCGTTTTCGACCGCCATTGGCAGCCAGGTTCAACGGCCGCTTGCGATTGTCATTGTGGGTGGAATGATGATTGGACCGATCCTCTTGCTCTTCGTCGTGCCAGCTCCGGTCCACGCGTCACAACATGCATCGACGATAGCTTCGTAGGATTCCCAGACCTGATGGCTCAGCGCGTTGCCTCGAAGATATTCCCAGATGTTTTCGGCCGGGTTCAATTCTGGCGCAAAAGGGGGCAACTTCAACAGAACGATATTTTCTGGCACGGCCAGCTTTGGAGAGCTGTGCCATCCGGCTCCGTCCACGATGAGCAAGGCGATTGCTCCCGCAGTGACGCACCGGCTGATTTCAGCCAGATGCATGGTCATGGCTTCGATATTGACGGCAGGAAGCACCAAAGCGGCGCCAACGCCACGGACTGGGCAAACGGCGCCGAACAGATACGCCCAGGTGAAGCGCCGGTCGCGGAGCGCGCGCGGACGGCTGCCGCGCCTGGCCCAGATGCGGGTCAGCGTGCCTTGCTGGCCAACTCTTGCTTCGTCCTGGAACCAGACCTCGACCGGCTTGCCGGTGGCGCGCTCGCCGAGCGCTTCCTTGGCGAGCGCTGCGAAGTTTTTTTGAACGTCTCCTGGGCTTCGGGATCGGATTGCGGGTGCAGTGGGCGAACGGAAAGGCGGCGAAAGTTAAGTCTCCGCAGCAACTTGCCCACGCTGCGTTCGTGCAAGGTGACGCCGAACTCGGCCGCAATGCGGTCGCGCAGATCGGCGCGCCGGAACCGCACGACGCCATCGCGGGCGAGATTGGCGCCCTCCCTCGACCCAGGATGCAAGCTTGCCCTGTTCGACCCAGCTCAGGCTTGCGGGCCGGCCGCTCCGCGCCTTGTCGACAAGCCCATCCAAACCTTCCTTGTTGTAGCGGTGAATCCAGTCCCGCAGCGTCTGCCGGTCCATACCGCAAAGCCGCGCCGCCTCCTCGCGGCTGAAACCATCGAGTACCATGGCAATGGCCAGGATGCGCGACGCCTGCCTCGAACTCGCCGATCGCTTGGCCGACGCCCGCAAATCGGCGGCGCTCATATCCCTTCGAGTAATCGCAACCCCAGCCATATCGCCCCCGCGAATCGATGCTGACGCCATCGATTCACAGAACGAGGCAGAAGGGAATCCCCCGCGGCGAGTCAGGACTTTGGGCCGCTGGTTCTTTACATGAGGTCGCTGCGTCAAGTGTTTTTTCGTTTCCGTTACCGATTATGGCCCACATCGATGGTTCTTTACGGCGTCCGATCGGAACCGGCGCCAGCATTCAGGGCCGACGCAAGCACTGACCGTGCGGATGGCGCAATGTATTAAGCGCAGATCGCTCTGCAACCAACGTGTCGCGCGCTCACCCTCCCGGTCCGCACCCGCTGATGGCGGAGGGGCGGAAACGTGAAACCAAAAAAGTCTTTGCCTAACCTTTCCTTTGCTTCCGTTACCGGCGGCTTATGCGGCTGCCAGATCAAAATGCGTGCCGTCTTTCCAGAGGCGGCCTAGCAGAATAGCCAGCTTCCGCGCAACCGCGACCCGCGCCTTTTTGGGACCATGGGATTTCAAAAGCTTCAAGCCCCAGCTCCTGAGCGCAAACCGCTTCTTGACCGTGGTCAGCATCACATTGGCGGCCTCATAAAGGTAATGCCGTGCCATGCTGTCGCCCTGTTTCGAAATGCCAAGACCGACATCGGTCTCACCCGACTGATAGCGCTTCTCCGTGAGCCCGAGATAAGCACCTATGTTGCGCGTGCGCCCAAAGCGGTGGACGTCCTCGATCGCCGCTATAAATGCAAGCGCTGTGATCGTGCCCACGCCAGGTACGCTCATGAGACGCCAGGCCACTTCGCTGCGCCGGGCCAGGTCTTTCAGTTCCTCGTCCAGCTTCACAATCTGCGCATCAATCGAGGCCAATGCTTCAAGCAGCGCCGAGACACCCGCCCGCATAAGCCTGTCATTCTGGACCGCTTGATGGGCCGCTTCGGCAAAACTCTTCATCCCGGCACGGGACGGCAGCTTCACCCCGAAAGGCCTTAATAGCCCGCGCACCTGATTGCCGAGCGAGCGCTTCACCCGGACCAGCTGATCGCGTGCGCCGAGCAAGGTCTTGATCTTGTGGCTCTCCGCTGTCTTCACATGCACGGCCGTGAACCACCCCGTTCGAAGCATCTCCGCCAAAGCCCACGCATCCGCCTTGTCGGACTTGATCCGCCGGCTCTTAATCGCATCGGCCGCCCGGCGGGCGTCCATGCAAACCATCGGAAACCCCATAGCCGCCAGGGATCGGTGCAAATGCGGCGTAAAGGAGCCACTCTCGATGCCGACCTTCTCAAGCTTCCCCTGAAAGCCCCTTAACCGGCCAGCAATCATATCGGGATGGGTGTCAACAACCCCCCGCCAAGCAATCTCGCCTGCCTCACCCACAATACATATCGCCGTCTGCTTGCCGCCAACGTCCAATCCTGCAAACATGCCCATCGCTGCTCTCCTTCCTTGCCGGGAATCACAGGCAGAAAGCTCTCACTTTCCGCCGGAGGGCAGCAACCTCATGTACGGGATGTATAATACATCGTAGACTGGCAGGCGGTCCATGCTGATCTCGAATTCGGATTGCGCACGATTCGACCAAAAGCTCATACAAATTTGCCGCGGCAAATTGGGTTTCCGACCCAGGTTGGGTGGAAACGCTCAAATGAGTGGGTGAAGGACCACAGCCCTAGGTGTTCTGCGAAATAAGCGCAGATCTAAGGCTTATGCACCGCGGAAGGGCGTAGCGGAAAATAGGGGATGCGATTCCTAAAAAAGCCCAACTCACAAAAAAACAAACGAGATCAATAACTTAAACAGATTTCTTGGCGCCCCCTAGGGGAATAGAGTTACCACCATGTATCAAGCACTTAGTGACAAAGTGGGACAAAACCCGGTATTGATTTTGCTGGGCATTTTTTTTGCGGTGTCTCACCATTTTCAGCCCTTTTCGAGTAGCAACCTCTTCCCTTTTTCTTTGCCGATCTCGAACCAAGCACGGCCTTGGGCTCTCCCTGCGAGCAAGGAGAGCGATGCCCGGGAAAGCGGTCTTCCTGGCCACGGAGCAATTGCGGTGTTCCCCGCACTTGAAACCGTCCTGCGCTTCGGCATATTGTCTAAGCATGAGCATGCTCACGCCGGAACAGCGCGCTATGGGACAGCCTAAGCGATGCTGAGATTACCCCCACTGCGGCGCAGGCGGCTGAGCTCAAACGCCGCCTGGAGAGTTTCGAGCGCGACCGGGCGGGCGCGGTAAGCTGGGAACAGTTGAAGGGCGAGCTTGCCAGCCGCGCGGAAGCTGTCGAAGCGCAGGATTGGTACGAAAGGGAAGCACCGGGTTTGGGGGCGCGGTTTCGTACAGAGCTTGACCGGCAGGTGGAGGCATTCTCACTAACCCACTCCAGTTTCCGGTGATGCTGGCGGATATTCGCCGGGCGCGCCTGGGCGGTTTCCCTATGGTTTGTACCTTCGCCCGCTCGGTGACGCGATATATGTCATTGCTTGCTTTCATTCGAGCCGCGATCCTGCCGTTTGGCAATGCCGACTTTAAAACTGCCGCTTGGTTGCCACGGCCAACCCCTGAAAGTTACCGTTCGGGTTTCGAGCAGCGCCAGATCAGCGGTCATCAACGTCGACCTCGCGTGTGCTTTGAGTGGGTCCGCTCATCCTTCCGCAACCGAAGAAATTGCTGCGGCTGCGAAAAATGGTACTCCGGGCCAAATCCAGAAATTCCCCGTGGAGGGGTGGTCTCAATCTTTATAACCAAACCGTTCGCGGTCAGGCGCTCAGGCCCAGGCCGTTCAGCTTGTCCGGTCACCCGCTGGAACCACCGCTGGCCATGATTTTGTGGCCAAAGAGTTCATTGCAATACAATATATATAGAAAAGCCTACTGCTGTTGGCGGCAGGAGACGAGTTTTTAGGAGGTCCTATTGAGGGTTAGACCAAAGGTACTTTTTCCGCGAATCGAACGGCTGCGGATGGTACGGCTGGCGATGGTCCTCGCAACGCTGTCCTTTTCGGCTGGCGCATGCCTCGCCGAGGACAACGCAGACCACATCTGGTCCGGCGGCCCGATCCTGACGATGAGTGACGCCGCGATGCGCGCTGAGGCTGTGGCCGAGAAGGGCGGAAAAATCATCGCCGTCGGCTCGAAAGACGATGTCATGGCGCTCAAAGGTCCCGACACGAAAATGATCGACCTCGCCGGTCGAACCATGCTGCCCGGCTTTTTCGACGCGCATGGCCATGTCTTCCTCGGGGGGCTTCAGGGCCTGTCGGCCAATCTGCTGGCGCCGCCGGACGGCAAGGTAACTGACATTGCGTCTCTTCAGCAGACCCTTCGCGACTGGATGACGGCGAACGCTGAGACCATCAAGAAAGCCAATCTGATTATCGGGTTTGGATACGACAATGCGACGCTGGCCGAGCACCGGCACCCGACTCGTGATGACCTCGACAAGATCTCGACCGAGATACCGGTCTATATCGTGCATCAGTCGGGGCATTTCGGGGCGGCGAACTCCAAGGCGCTGGAGATCGCGGGGATCACAGCTCAAACGCCAGACCCCGCTGGGGGAGTGATCCGCCGGCGCAAGGGAAGCCAGGAGCCCGACGGTGTGCTGGAAGAAACCGCCAGCTTCCCAGTTGTCGCGAAGCTGCTCAGCCAGGTTGGGGTCGATGGCGCTAAAGCGCTCGCTCGCGCGGGAGCCGAGCCTGTGGGCGCGTTACGGATATACGACCGGGCAGGAGGGCCGCTCGATCCCCCCGACAGCAAAGATCATGCGCCAGGTCGCGGACGAGGGTGGCTTCAAGATTGATGTGGTCACTTATCCCGATATGCTCGTGGACCGCGACTTCATCAAGGCGAATACGAGCGGGTCCTATCGAAACAGGTTCCGTGTGGCCGGCGCGAAACTCACCATCGACGGCTCGCCACAAGGTTTCACCGCATGGCGCGACCGGCCCTATTATAAACCGGTCGGCGACTATCCGCCGGGTTATGCGGGCTACGCCGCGGCGACGCCCGAACAGGTGAATGATGCGGTGGAGTGGGCTTTCGCCAATGGCGTTCAAATCATCACCCACTCAAACGGCGAGAAGGCGTCCGACACGCTGATCGCCGCGATCGATGCCGCAACCCAAAAACATGGGGCGCAAGACCGGCGCGCGGTGCTGATCCACGGTCAGTTCCTGCGCGAGGACCAGGTGGACGCCTTTAACCGCCTGAACGTGTTTCCCTCGCTGTTCCCGATGCATACCTTCTACTGGGGCGACTGGCATCGCGAACACACGGTGGGGCCGGCGCTTGCCGACAACATCTCGCCCACGGGATGGGTGGTGAAGCGTGGCATGAAGTTCTCCTCGCATCATGACGCGCCCGTGGCCTTCCCCGACAGTATGCGGGTTCTTGCTGCCACCGTGACCCGCCGCTCGCGATCCGGCGACATCATCGGGCCGGACCAGCGCGTCGATGTGATCACCGCGCTTAAGGCGATGACCATATGGCCCGCCTGGCAGCACTTCGAGGAAAAAACGAAGGGTTCGATCGAGAAAGGCAAGCTCGCTGATCTCGTCATCCTTTCCAACGATCCGACAGCGGTCGACCCGGAAACCCTCGATCAACTCAAGGTGGTCGAGACGATCAAGGAAGGCCAATCCATCTACACAGCGACCGAGAAGGAGATGAAAAAGGCCGAACTGACATGGCCCGGCGGCAGACACACGGCTTTTGCAGAATTTTTCCGCGCCGCGTACGTCAATCTCAGACTCGCGAAACTGCCAGCCGCCTACCGTACGCCAGAGGTTCGCGCGAAGCTGGAAGCCGCGTTCGACGATTGCATGGAAGGTTTGATCCTGGCGGATATGATGGGCCTGCACGCCAGCGGAAGCGCAATGGTCTCCAAGTAACTCTGAAACGCGGGCCGCCGAACGGTAGCCCGCCTCTCTCTGCTGCGTTCAGGTTGAGGGCGGAGATCAAGAATATGCTTTCAGCCGCGATGGAGTGGCGATTGCGGCCGAAAAACCTACAACTGGAAGCATTTTCATGCGTTGGAAGAAATATAAACTCGCTTTGCTTGGTCTGATTTGGCTCGTAGCACCAGTGAGCGGCTTCGCTCAGCAAACCGCCGATTGGCGTGAGCTGAATGCCTACTCGCTGGGCGTCCAGGCCTATATCTACACTTTCCCGTGGTCGTATATGACCGAAGCTCGGTGGACGCGAACGCGACCCGTTGTCCGGCAGGCTAACCGCTTCGACCATTTTCGGAAGCTGAAGGATGCGAGCCATCTGGACTGGCGGCGCGCCCAACAATGACACCCTCTATTCCCGCGCTTGGGTTTACCTCGAAGGACGAGCCCGTTATCCTCACTGTCCCGGCTATCTCTGATCGGTATCACTCGGTCCAGACTCAACCGATTTCATGGATGACAATTTCGCTTATGTTGGCACGCGTGCGACAGGCGACATGGCGGGAAACTATGCGATTGTGGGGCCGGGTTGGAAAGGATCGCTGCCAGCCGGAGTGACGGCCTGCTACCCACATCATCGACGCCGTGGGCCTTCTTCTCAGGTGCGCACCGCCGTCAAGGACGCCTCCGATCTGGATGCCGCCTACGCAATTCAGGACAAATACAAGCTCACGCCCCTCTCGCAATGGGGCAAGCCGGACGCGAGCCCCCCCAAGGGCGCGGAGATATGGCAGCCTTTGATCGAGATGCCGATCCTCTCAATGAGTGGAGGACGATCAATCGCGCGATGCTTGAAATTCCAGCCGACCCGCGCGACGCGGACCTGCTTCAGTCCTTCGCGCGCA
>CAVYVV010000010.1:0-79110 GCA_963772105.1 uncultured Alphaproteobacteria bacterium | reverse complement strand
TGGCCGGGAAGACCGTCGGCGTTGTTGGCACCGGCAATATCGGCGCTGCGCTTGCCCGCATCATGAAGGGTTTTGGCTGCGAGCTTCTGGGCTTTGACGTTCATCCTAATCCGGCCTGCGTCGAACTAGGAATGCGTTATACCGATCTCACGAGCTGCTTGCGCAATCGGATATTGTCTCGCTTCACTGCCCGCTCACGCCGGAAACAACGCATCTGATCAACGAAAAAACGCTTGGGCTGATGAAGCCGGGATCCATGCTCATCAATACGGCGAGAGGCGCATCGTCGACGCCCGCGCCGTCATGGAGGCGTTGAAGAGAAAGAACCGCCTGGCTTATTTCGCCATGGATGTCTATGAGCGCGAAGACCCGATCTTTTTCTAGGATCACTCATCGACGATCATCGAGGACGACGTTTTCCAGCGCCTGACGACCTTCCCGAATGTCATCATCACCGGTCACCAGGCTTTTCTGACGCGTGAATCGCTCTCCGAAATCGCGCATATCACCCTTGGCAACATCGGCGATTTTGAAGCAGGCCGGCCAAAGCCTGCGAATATGGTTCGCGCTGGAAAGGCAAAGCCTCCGCGATCGCAGAAGGCGGCGGCTTAAGCCGCCGCGGTCTTCCGGGCGAGGAACTGCTCGTAGGCGGCCATGCGTCGGCGGCATACATCAAGGATGGGCCGCCGCCCATATACACCGCCATGCCCAGCGCCTCCTCCACCTCCTGGCGGGACGCTCCGTGCCTGACCAAAGCCTCGACATGGAAGCCGATGCAGCCGTCGCAATGCGCCGCGACGCCGAGCGCAAGGGCAATCAGCTCCTTGGTTTTCTTGTCGAGAGCCCCGTCGCGCGAGGCGGCCTGCGCCAGGCCGAAAAGCCCGCCATGGTGTCGGAAATATCCTTTCGCAGGCCCTTCAGATTGGCGGAGATGTTGCGGGTGATCTCGAAATAGTTCTTTTCCACGGAAAGCCTCCTGGGGCAATGATCAGCTCTTGTATATATTAGTTGTCGCTAATATATGTCAACATGCAGCGAGACAGGCTTCCCGTCGCAGATCAGATGAAGAGCCATGCCGCGAAAGCGGCGGAATGCTGAAGGAATTGGCAAACCCTTCCGGCTGATGATCCTTTGTCAGCTTATTGGGGCCGAGAAATCGGTCGGCGAGCTGTGTCGGAGCCATTGATTTATCGCAATCCGCAGTCTCCCAGCACTTGGCAAGGCTGCGTGACGCCTGTTTGGTGGATACAGAAAAAAGAGGGCAGATGGTTTATTACCGTCTCTGCAACATGGAGGCCCATGCGCTGTTATCGACGCTCTACCTCATCTATTGCAAGCGCCCAACGAATTAGATAATACAAATCTAAAGGATCACCCTAATGACCATCGAAAACATCGATCCCGTAACGCTGAAAAAATGGCTCGAGGCTGAAAAAGCCGTGCTTGTGGATGTGCGGGAGCCCAGCGAATACGACGCCGAGCATATCGAAGGGGCGACGCTTGTTCCTCTCGGACGAGTTCGCCGCGCCGCTGCTCCCCGAGCATGACGGCCGGAAGCTCGTCATCATGTGCCAGATGGGCGGGCGCGGACAGTCGGCATGCCAAAAGCTTCGGGCCGAAATGTCCGCGCACGAGACAATTTATCATCTGGAGGGCGGGATCCTGGCCTGGAAAAGGGCGGGATTTCCGGTTGCGAAAGGAAGAGCGCCGAACAGCGCCAGGCTTCCTCGGGATTGCGCGGCCTGTTCCGCCGATGGATCGGGTAACGCACGCTTACCGACAGGCTCAGGACGAGGCAGGCGCCTCATGCTGAGGAGGCGTCGGGGCGCGCCGTCTCGAAGCATGTGGAAGGATCTATTCCTTGCGCGTCTCCACCTTGTCGGCGTCGATCGTGTATCCGTCTCGGCAAGACCTGTATATTGGGATGCAACTTTCAGTGTCCCCGTGACGTAGACCGGGTCGAACGATCCTGCAACATCGAAGCCCTTCGCCGTCTTCACATAGATGATCTGGTTCGGCGGCGGAGGCGGGACGTGGATGCACGCGCCAACGAAAGGCACGAGCAGAAACTCCTTGACGGTCGTCGCCTCGAAGTCGAGCGGCACGACATAGCCGCCGATCTGCACGTGTTTGCCGTCCAGCTCCGTCACGACGGCGGGCGCGCCGCCCGCGCCGGGCTGAAGCCGGCGTTCGGACAGCCAGCGCTTGTCATCGACGGTGGGCGGGGGAGGCGGCTCGCTTCCGCCTGCGCCCGCGAAAGGCGTCGCGCCGGACAAAAAGCTTTTCGCCTTCATAGTCTGAACCGGCGGCGGCGCTGGCGGGACAAGCTTGCCCCAGGCAAGTCCATCGCGGGCTCGCTTTCCGTGGCAAGGCTCGGCGTGGCTACGATCAAAAAGCAAAGAGCGGCGGCACGGAGAATGCGGATCATCTATTCTTTCCGTCTAAATGTTCCGAAATGCGAAGCGGTTATCCGATAGAGACGCACGACAATAAGACTTGGAGCCGCGTTCCACTTACGGAATAGCTGCCCCAAAACTTTAGATCAACTTTTCCGCCTTCATGATTCCGGACAAGGCGGCGCTGCTCTAGGTTCGAACGGTCATGCCGTCCGCCAAGGACAGGCGGTAAGCCCTTAAAGCCGGGAGCAGGCCAGCGATGAAGCCAGCCGCCACGATCCCTGCAAGCACAGTCAGTTGATCCCGTGTCGGAGGATCGACAGCGATATGGAGGCCGTAAGTTCGGTCTATGAATGGCTGAAGCGCGATCAAGGCGGCATAAAGGAGAACGGTTCCTAACGCGACCCCGCAAAACGTAAGGACGCCAGCCTCGGTGACGAGAAGCGAGAGGATCGTGAGCGGCCGCGCACCGACCGAACGCAGGATCGCCATTTCGCGGCGGCGCTCGTTCAGCGTCGTGAGGATCATCGTCACCATGCCGAGAAGCGCGGTCACGACCACCATGCCGGAGACAGCCGAGAGAGCGGTCTCGGCGGTTCCAACAAGCCCCCAAAGTTCCTGAAGCGCCGCGCCCGGCAGGATGGCGGACAGAGGCTCCTCCGGATATTCGTTGATGGCGCGCTGCAGCCTGAACGCGGCGAGCTTCGATTTCAGCCCGATGAACGCCGCCGTGATCGCCTTCGGCTCCAGGTTCATTTTGCGAACCTCATCGGCGGAGACGGTTTGGCCGGGAATGCGCGCGCCGCTCTGCCAGTCGACATGGATCGCTTCGATGGCAGGAAGGCTGACATGGACGGTGCGATCGACGGGCGTGCCGGTTTTGGCGAGCACGCCGGAAACGCGAAAGGGCTTGTCGTCGTGCTCGATGAAGGAGACGGAGCCAAGCCCATGCGCCACAATGATTTTGTCGCCGGTCTTATAGCCCAGTTCGGCGGCCACATCAGCGCCGATAACGGCGTCGAAGAGATCGCTGAAAGGCGCGCCGGACGCAAATTCGAGCGGCCGCCCATGCCGGTAATGGTAGAGCCTGAAGTAGTCCGGCGTCGTTCCCATCACCCGGAAGCCCCGATGGCTGTCGCCGAGCGAAATCGGCACGATCCAGGCGATGTCGGGCCGCGCCGCGATGTCCTGATAGGTCTTCCAGGTGATGTTGTTCGTCGCGTTCCCGATGCGGAAGACGGAATAGAGCAGCAGGTTGAGGCTGCCGCTGCGCGCGCCGACGATGAGGTCGGTGCCGGATATCGTGTCGGCGAAGCTTTGCCGCGCACCGGTGCGCACCTTTTCGACGCCGAGAAGCAGCATGACGCTCAGCGCGATCGAGAAAATGGTCAGGAGCGCGGTCAGCCAGCGATTGGCGAGAGATTGCAGCGCGAGGCGGATAATGATCATCGCGGACGTTCCCCCTCACCCTGTCCTTCTCCCGCAAGCGGGAGAGGGAGACGCCGCTTGCAACGGGCACAGCCTGCTCCCTCTCCCCTTGCGGGAGAGGGTTGGGATGAGGGGGAATCGGCCATGATCATCTCAGCCCCGTTCGGGACGTTTTCGCGATGTCGGTCAGGTTCACGACCCGTGTGAAACGGCTGCTCAAGCTTTCGTCATGGCTGACCATGATAAGCGTCGCGCCGGCAGCCTCGATGTCGGCAAAGAGAAGATCGAGGAATGCCTGCTGCCTGTCCCTGTCGAGCGAGGAAGTCGGCTCATCGGCGACGATCACTTCGGGCGAGCCGATCAGCGCGCGCGCCGCGGCAACGCGCTGCTGCTGGCCGACGCTCAGGTTTGCCGCCGATTCATTGTCGATGACCGCCTTTTCAAGGCCGAGGGTTGCGAGCAGCCGCGCCGCCTCGGCGTGGACGCCGCCTTCCGCTTCGGCCCGCCCTCGCCGTCTGCGCGAAAAGCTGAGCGGCAGGAGGACATTGTCGATCACCGAGCCATAGGGCAACAGGTTGAACATCTGGAAGATGATGCCGTAATGCTCGGCCCGGAAACGGTCGCGCGCCGCGCCGCCAAGCTTTGCAATATCGGTGCCCAGCACTTCGATAACGCCTTCCTGGGGCGTGAGCGATGCCGCCAGGAGGCTCAGGAAGGTGGATTTGCCGGAACCGGAGGGGCCGACGAGAAACAGCCGCTCTCCGCGTTTGAGGATGAAGTTTTCGATGGCGAGGCTGAATGCGTTGCGGCCGGGCCAAGCGAACCTGACGCCCGACATCCGGACAATATCCGGGCGCGCCGCCTGTTTTTGAATTTTCAGCTTCGGCCAAGGCCGTCAATTCGATCACATCACCCCCGTCAGATCGAGGCTAGGCTTCTCGCGCTTGACCTCGTAGCTGCTCTGCCCTTTAGGGGAAATAACCGAGATATCAAGTTCCTGGGCATTGGGAAACGCCTTGAAATAATCGAATGTCATGGATGCAAGGCGAGCCGGTGAAGCGCACTCGAAGGCATATTCGGCGTGAAACTCGGAGTGATGATGGCCTTCCTCTTCCTCCTTGACACCCGTCTTTCCGCCTTCGGCGTGATGCTCGTGCTCGTCCCCATGTTCGGCTTCGATCGAGACTTCGGCGCTTTTCTGCGTGCAATTGGCTTCGGCTGCGGGCGTAAATAACGACAACCCGCCGGCGAGCTTCGCCTTCGCCTTCTCAAGCGCGGCTTTATCTTTCGGCGTTGTTGCCTCGTGCTCGAAGCCCGCGATGTCGGCGCCCGGCGCCTCAAGCTCGATGGACACGGTCTTGTCTTCGATGGCGATGTTCAAGTGGCCATGTCCATGCACATGCGCGCCGAGCTGCCTGTGCTCGTCCGCCGAGGCGGAAAAAGCAACGCAGGCCATGATGCCTGAGAATACGAATGTGTGTTGCTTCAGGCGCATCGAGAATGCCTCCCTGCGATTGCACTGTTCTATCATTTAGGCACGATCATGGTTCGGCGGCGAAATTTTATCGTTACGATATAACGTTACATTCTTCCTGGACGGAACCTCGGCGGAACTCACCGGCGCCAACACACCGTTCTTCAAAGCCAATCCGGCGCACCCCGCCGGTCAAAATCCCTGACCTCCCCGGCCGTGGCGCACGCGCACCCGCGCCTTCCCCGGTCGGCATTGATATCAATTAGAGCGTGTATTATAAGACGGCCTCAACCCATAAAAACTATAGTGCGCGGGCAACGCTAACGCTCCCAAATCAAGAAGGCACCCATGGCAGCCTTTCCAATTCCATCAAACGAAAACGAACGTCTCCAAGAATTCCAGAGGCTGCGCTTTCAAGAATGGGGCGGCAGCGACGCGCTCGACAAATTATGCTCGGTCACCGCAAGACTGCTGGGAACCCCAATCAGCCACGTGTCTCTTGTCGATGAAGACAAACAACTCTTCGCCGGAAAGATCGGGCTTGATGTCGAGAGCACGCCGCGCGAAATCGCGTTTTGCGCTCACACGATCATGACGTCCGCGCCTTTCGTGGTGGAAGACGCCGAAAACGATCCGCGCTTCTGCCGGAATCCGCTGGTGACGGAATCGCCGAAGATCAGAGGCTATCTGGGCATTCCCTTGGAGACGGCGCCTGGCCTGCGCATCGGTGCTTTGTGCGCGGTAAGCCGCACGCCGCGTCACTTTAGTCAGGATGACGTGCAAACGCTGTCGGATCTTTCCCGCATTGTTGTCTCGGTCATCAACCAGCAGCGCCTTTCACTGGAGGAATGTGAGCAGCTTGGAAACGCCATCGCGCTTCAAGGCGAGATGCTGCCAAGCGCGGCGCAGATCGAAGAAATCAAGGCCGCCTGTCCCTTAGACCTTGCCAGTTTCTATGTCGCGCGTGACGGCATCGGCGGAGACATCTGGGGCGCCGAGATGATCGGCGACCGGCGTGTCATGCTGTACGTCGCAGACTTTACGGGTCATGGCGTGACCGCTGCGCTTAATACCGCGCGCTTTCACTCGTTTGTGCATATGACCTCGCGCAAGGCCCGCGATCCGGGATCGCTGCTGACGCAACTCAATCAGAAGCTGGGAGAGGTGTTGCCGCTTGGTCAGTTTGCGACCATGTTTTGCGCCGTTCTCGACTTCAAGACCAATTGCATGGAATTCGCATCCGCAGGCGCCATGCCGCAAATCTACCGCCCAAGCGCCGGAGCGCCCTTTGAACTTATTTGCCAAGCCCAGCGTGCCACTCGGCCTTATGCGCGGTGTCGATTATGAACGGTATACGGTGCCCTTTCAGCCGGGCGGCTCTCTTCTCCTCTATACGGATGCTCTCATCGAGATCCCAGACCGCCAAAGTCCATCTTCACGGCGCAATCCCTGAAAGAGTATCTGAATGAAGCCACGGGGACGGAGGATGCGCTACAGATGGGCCGGACTGTTGAACAAAATCAGTTCGAACAGATCCGTGAGATCTCGACGACGATTTGACCCTGATCGTGGCAAGGCATACCGGAGAGGATGCTGCATCAAAGCGCTCATTCGGCTATTCCTAAACCGCCGCTTCTCCTTCGAGGGGGAATGACTGAACGTTACCTTCGCCTTATCGCGCTGCGTTGCTATCCTTGGAGAGGACGGCGAGCGTCGATTTTTCGGTTCGGGTGACCTTGTCGAGGTCCTCTTGAGAATCCTGGTTCCCTCCGCCGAACATCACGCTTGAGCCCGATTTCATCGAGGTGAGCTTGACGAGAAAGCCGTTCGGCATGCGCACAAGAGCATACTCGGCATAAAACGAGCTGGGGCCGGAGTTGCACGACGCGAAAACCTTCCTGATCTCGGCGCCGTTCACGTAACGCGGAGCGCGCTTGCCGTTGGCGAACTCACCCTTGCAGCTCACGGTGTCATCGGCTGCCATTTGCCCGATATAGCGGTCAAGATCCATCGAGCCTGCTTTCTCCACCGCGACGAGCGACCCCAGCGACCCATCCTTGAATTGCCAGATCAGCGCGTTCGACTTTTCATCGGCGCCCTGTGGCAGGAAGCGGTAATCGGCGAAGCCGGCATTCCGCAGAATTTCCGTGGCATAGGGAATGAGCTGATCGCGGGTCACAGGGCGAGGCGCGTCTCTATCGCTCTTCGCCGCTGGCTTCATATCATCGAGGCGGCTCTGATCCTTCTCCCGTCCGGAGCCGAAGGCGCTTTTCCCTTCAGCTTTCACGCAACGGCGGAGTTCCGCTATCGCATCCGCACTCCCCTTCAGGCTGAAGGCGGTGTCGCCGTGGGGCGATGCAATGCGAAGGGTCGTGCCCTGTTGCAGGCTTTGCACGGTTTCTTCGGAATATGGGATATCGATCCGAAGGAGCTGGCCGTCGCTTTCTGGCGTGCCGGGCCCGGAATGGATAAGCTTTCCGTCAGTGTAAAGGGTATATTGGAGCGGGGAGCTTACGAAGCCTTCGGGTCTCACCAACAACAGTGCCCAGCTACCGCTGGGCCGAAGGGCGATCGACAGGCTGAATCCATTTTCGTAGTGCGTTCTGGCGGAGCATATGGAGAGGGCTCCATTATCGTCTCTGTAGTAGGCTGTGCCTTCCCATGAGCCGGATTGAAAAGCCTTCATGAAGGCCGCATCGGCTCTGTCGCAGGAGAACAGACCTCCGGCCGCAGCTAGGAGTAGGAGGGCGAGATAACGCATACAACCTCACGACAACGCATGACTACCAAACCCGCGAGTAATCGCGAGCATTCGCACTCCGGCCGCCAATTTATTATTGTGGGCTTGCCGCCCGCCTTGCGCTTTCCACTTCGCCTTGAAAAGCGCACGCACCAAGAGCACCAATTAGCACGAAAATATTTCTGTTGATAGATATATTTTCTGCTTTGATTAATTTTTGAAAATACCGGCATGGCGCAAGCGCGCCGCAGCGCGAAAGAGTTTGTCTTCCCGGAACCTTAGCCCGGTCATTTGAACCCCCAGCGGCAAGCCGTTCACGGTCAATAAAGGCAGTCAGCGCCGGGACTCCGAGAAAGGTCCACAGGGTGCAGAAAACGGGATTTCCCGTTGTGTGTTAATCCGTGCGGTGCGGTGCGGTGCGGGGCCGGTGGCGAATGGCGTCAGGATCGCATCATAAGGTGCAGGCAGTGCCTGAGCCGCCGGTGAAGATTCACCCCGCCATTTATCGAACTCGATAAAAGGTTTGATTCTCAAATGTTGCAGCCTATCCGCGTCGAGATGGACGCGGTTAGGCTGGCTCAAGCTGATGCAAAAGCAGATGCCGAAAAGTGCGAGAGGCGGAGATCGGCGAGCCGCTGTTCACATCAATCTGAACGAGACGGGAGAAGAGGGCTTGCATCCCTCAAAAGTTTGCGTAATAAGTTTACCGCCCATGGTGCACTCCACCGGGCAGAGCGGGCGTAGCTCAGGGGTAGAGCATAACCTTGCCAAGGTTAGGGTCGGGCGTTCGAATCGCCTCGCCCGCTCCAGTATCATTAAACCTTAGCGGCAATACCCACGCTAAGCCACTTCGACAATTAAGGCCCATGTAAGCAGCGAGCGCGTCGGTACCCGCTTCGCAAGCGTCCTATTCCCCGATCAGTTTGTGCCCGCTGTCCCGTCGCCGATGTTCATCCCAGGCAGAAACGAAAACGCCAGCCCGGTTGTGAACTGGCTTCATGTCTTGCGCCGCTCGATCCGAGGCCGATATTGGGCTTTTCCGACGTCTATTGGCATCGGACTCCGGGGGCTGGCTGCTCTCATGCCTTCTCAGTTGCCTTCACGCTGGCGGCGCCGCTGGCAATTACCATGAGACCATCTCCCCGCTGCGCAGGAGGCTGAGTTATTCAAGAAAACGGGGTCAATTGCGAATGATTCGGTTATGAAAAACCCGGTCCTTGATTGAGGGGCAACGGCCCCAAAAACGGAGCCGTCGCACGCGGAGTCAGCGTCAGGAACCGGCGCAGGAGTTAGCCGTACCTTTGCGCGAAGAAGTTGTTTATCGCCTCGATGTCAGGCACGAAGCCTATATTCCGTTCTTCCAAGTATGTTTCATTATAGAACCAATCATCATGTGCAACAGGCACAGCTTTGTAACCGCCATCAAGCATGTAAGAATTAATTAATGCCCGTTGGTCCGAAACGTAATTGTGCTCTATAGTGAAAAGCGGTATCTTATATTTTTGCAGGTCTATCGTTTTAAGAATCTCTAGTTCGGAACCTTCGGTATCTAGCGAAGCATAATCAAATCCAACGGAAGAGAAATCTTGTATTTTTACAATGTCATCGAATGTAATCGTCTCCACCTGAATAAGACCCTCGCTCTAAATCGCGTTTCTTCTGTATGGAGCGTGCAGATCCGCTTCCGCGAATTCCGCAATTGTGCCTACGTCGCCACAAGGCACGAATGAAACGATGTCCCCTGTTATATTGTACACGGCCTTATTGAGGCAAACGGCTCGCCTGTTAGCTCGAAGCTGGGCAAAAGTTACAGGATTGGCTTCAATTTCGACGCCAGTCCAGTTGAAATCGGTTTCAAGATGATAGGTATTGCTGCAGTACACACCATCAAACGCGCCGATTTCGATGAAGCGGCCGTTTCGACGGGCGCCACTCATAGCAAAAACCCACCGTTCTTGTTCGATTTGAGATTTGGTCGGGATATCGTCGGCTGATGCAAAAATTCTCACTGCATCCAGATGGAAATAGTTTTTCTGCATCAATCGAAGCCGGATACATTTCATTGAAATAGATTTTGGAAACTCAAGACGCAACGGCATGTTCGTATTTGCGCCGCCAAATGCATAATTTATCTCTGCTAAGCGTATCCAGTTTTGGGAGTCAATGGAGTAATCGATCAGCATTGGGTAGGCTCGCTCTCGCAGGGGGTAGCCGATCGCCTCGTTCTCGTCACGGTTGAAAATTTCAATCTTCGAAACTGGCATCACGCAACCCAATGAGACTTCCCACCACGGGTAGGTCTCAAAATCGGTGTGAAAATGATATGATCCTTTGGGCTCAAGCGCGATAGCTCTCTCTGCGTCGGAACCTACCGAGAATCGACACCGGGAACTCTGCCAAGCCTCCGCTGTTCGAGAAATATTAACCAGCAGTTGCATGCTTCGCTTTCCTTTCTTGATTTTCTTTCTTTTCTTGCCGGAGCAGCGTTGTTCCGTTCGCAAAACGCTGTCCCAGTCCCGGGTAGCGCAACCGGCCTCCGATAATTCCGAGGGGCGGAATTCGCAATCGGTAAAATAATCATGAGAGTTTACAAAAGTCGAAAACCCATGAGCGGTTTATGCCGCTCAATACCCATTGATTCCAGATCGCACTAGTTTAATTATTCAACTCAGGTTTCGATGACAATAATGTCCTAAAGAATTGAGGACTTAAGCTTATTTGAGAACGTGAACGGATCAGGCTAACCTGCTACACACTTGGCAGGCTTGCCCCGCGATCGAAAAGCAGGCTTGGAGCAAACTATACCAGCGCGGCGCGTAGCAGGAAGCGTTCAACTCATTTTTCTAGAACGCATCCGCGTTCAAAAGAGTGTTGAACATAACCATTCCTTCCCATGCAGGCGGCAACGACAGAAGGAGCAGCTGCGCCACTGAGAGAGCTGTCAGGCTCATTTTGCAGAAACTCTCACTCGCACTTCAAAACCTGCTTCTGTTGCTCCGGCAGGCATCCGCACAAGGCGGGAGTTAAGACAGCGAGCGGCAGCACTATGAGCCACATTCGGCTTGGTATTGGATCCCGTGGCATGATCCTGTCCTCTGAGTGAAAAGCACAATCCTGGAATGATTTTTCTCACCAGAGTCAGGACCCGGCTGTCCCTTATGGAACAGGCCGAGGGGTAACGAGCGGCGGTGCTGGGCATCTGCTTTTTGAGTTTGGCCGCTCGCCAACAGGGCGCGAATGTCGTCCCGGGAAGGCTCTTGCGAAACTGGATGACCTTCGCCGCCGGACACGTGTTACCCATGTCCGGTGCGTGACTTGTCCCAACTAAATCAAAAGTGAACACATATTTGATCTAAAAAGGCTATGTCTAATGAACTATAGTCTTGGCTAAGCGAAACCGCATGGTTTCGACGGCGGCTTTCCGCGCTTGCGACTTTCGGGAGCATTCCGAATGAGAGCAACGACCGTTCAGGCTGCGTTTTACACGCCGCCGCGCCCGGTTTACCCGGCGGAACGCCTGGGCCTCCGCCAATTCTTGCGGGCATCGCGGACCAACGCGCTGTTGATCTGG
Source organism: uncultured Alphaproteobacteria bacterium (assembly GCA_963772105.1). Taxonomy (GTDB): domain Bacteria; phylum Pseudomonadota; class Alphaproteobacteria; order Rhizobiales; family Rhodomicrobiaceae; genus Rhodomicrobium. Next base: position 67,501 of record CAVYVV010000010.1, on the reverse strand, counting down.
CCCGATGCCGCGTACGAGCGCGACGTCCTTGTCAACCGTTTGCTTGGCCGGACGCGGATGCTCATCAATGCGCCCGAGGCGATTCACCGGGTGCTTGTCGAGAATCCCGGCAATTATCGCCGCACCGCCGCCGCCATACGCATTCTGCGGCCGATCACCGGCTACGGAGTTCTGCTCAGCGAGGGCGACAGTTGGCGGCACCAGCGGCGCACCATCGCGCCCTCGATGGCGCCACGTGTGATTCCAATGCTCGCCCGCCACATTGCAGCCGTCGCGCAGGAGACCGTCGCCTCGCTCAGCCGGCGCAGCCATGCTTCGCTGAACCTGTTGGAAGAGATGCAGTTCGCCGCGCTGGAGATCGCAGGCCGGTCGATGTTTTCGCTCGAGATGGGGGTTTTCGGACCCGAGATGCGCGAAATGCTGACTGGCTACGGCCTCCGACTCTCGCAACCGCATCTGCTCGACATGCTTCTGCCAGCCTCGATCCCGGCGCCGCGCGACTTCGCGCGCCGGCGCTTCCAGCGGCGCTGGATGGCGCTGGTGGACCGCATCATCGACGCGCGTCTGGCATCTGGCGAGGACGGCACGGCGCGTGACCTTTTCGACCTGCTGCGCGCCGCGCGCGATCCCGAAACGGGCGCTGCCTTCACTCGCGAACAATTGCGTGACCAGGTCGCGACGATGATCGTTGCCGGTCACGAGACCACCGCGATCACGCTGTTCTGGTCGCTCTATCTGCTCGCCCATGCGCCCGGCTGGCAGGACGCGATTGCCGCCGAGACCGCGGGCCTGGACCTTGGACCGGCGGGCGGCCCTGACGCGCTGGCTTCGCTTGTTCAAACCCGCGCCGTCGTCAGTGAGGCGCTGCGGCTCTATCCGCCTGCCTTTACGATGATCCGGGTCGCAATCGCGCCCGACCGCGCTGGCGATCTGGAGATTCCACGCGGCGCCGTGCTGATGATCGCGCCCTGGGTGTTGCACCGCCATCGCCGCCTCTGGCGCGACCCCGATGCCTTCGACCCGTCGCGTTTTCTGCCCGAAGCGCCGCAGCCGCCGCGCTTTGCCTATCTGCCTTTCGGCGCCGGCCCCCGCGTGTGCGTCGGCGCGCAGTTCGCGCTGGCGGAGGCGACGCTGGTTCTCGCCGCGCTTGTCCAATCGTTCCGCATCGCGATCATCGGCGATCAGGACGTGATGCCGAGGCCGGTCGTCACCACGCAGCCGGATCGGGCGCCGGATTTCAGATTGTCGAGCGCGGGCTAGTTGATGCACGCAGCCCGCGCGAAACTACCTGATCAGGGCGGCCGTCTCCCGGAACCGGGGGTTCTCCGCGGTCTTGAGCCATTCGAACACAACCATCTCGGTTGTCACGATGTCTGCCCCGTGGCACTCCATCCTGCGGATCGCCGTCTCCTTGCTTTCGGCGCGCCGCGATCCGATAGCGTCGCGCACCACAAAGACTTGCCGGCCATATTCGAGAAGGCTGAGCGCGGTTTGAAGCACGCAGACATGCGCTTCGCAGCCCGCCACCACAATGCTATGGCCTTCGCTGAGGCGAGGAAGGAAACTCGGCTCCCCGCAAGCATCGAATGCCATCTTGTGCGCGATGAGGCTCGGAGCCGGAGCCAACTCGGCCACGGTCGGCCCGAGGCCCTTGGCATTCTGCTCGGTGAACAGGGTGGGGACGCCGAGGATTACCGCCGCATCACTCAAGCGCCGCGCATTCGCGATGGCGGTGGCCGCGTCCTCAATGGCTGGCATCAGTTTGGCCTGGAAATCGATCAGAAGCAGCGTCGACGCCCGGACATCAATGGTCAACATCGGTTACCTTTCATATCTTGTCCGCGAAAGCGGGTTCTGCTGCCCCGATGGTCACGCCGTCGATGGCAGACCTTCTTAGCTGCGTGTAGAGCACTTTATAGCCGATCCTGAACGGGCGCGGGGCCTCCCGGACCAAGTTTCGGAGCGAGGCCGAAGAAATCGGTCTGTGATCGTCCCTCGGTGTGCCGCCGCCCGACTTTTTGAGAGCGCGTAAGAATTCGAGGACGGAGCCATAGGTCATTTCATGCTGCCTTAAGGCGCGTCCGCAGGTGAGACCGTCTGCGAAATCGGCGGGCGGAAAGGACCAAAGGCCGTGACCAACCCCCGCCACGTCGCACAGGTCGCGCCAGGCGCCGAGGCTCCCGGCGACCGGAACAGCCACGCAGAGAACCCCTTGCGGCGTAAGCCATTGTTGCCAGCGCCGCAATATCTTTGCCGGTTGCGGAAACCAATGAAGCATCATGCTGGAAAAGATCAGATCGAAGCGCTGGGTCAGATCGCAGGCGCCCGCATCGGCGCGAAGCGTAACGAGGCGCGGCAGTTTCCGTTTTGCCTCGCTCAGCATCGCCGGCGCGGCATCGAGGCCCACAAGCTCCGCCTCCGGCCAGCGCGCCGCTGCCTCGGCCAGCACAAAGCCCGTGCCGCAGCCAATATCAAGAATGCTTCGCGGTTCGGGGAACGCGGCGGTTGCGACCAGCTTCTCCGCCACCTGCGCCTGCGTCCTGGCGGCGGCGTCATAGCTCAGTGCGGCCTTGTCAAAGGCACGAGCGACAAAGGGGCTGGTCATAGGATGCTCGCATCAGGCTCGGGGGTACAGGACCTGCATCATAAATCGCAGAGCCAGGGATCGCGACACTATCCGCTCTTGCCCGCTGGACGATGTTTATCGAGCCAGACAAACTTCGTTCAAGAGCGCGGATAGGATCCCAACGCCGTCGAGCAGGATACACGCCGCTTTTCCGATTGCAATGATCGAGCCGGGCGGCTTTTTGGCGGGGGATTCCGGCTCATTGAAGTCGCGATCGGGTCGGGTCCGCTCTCGTTACCGTCACGCTCGGGATAGATTTGGCTCAACCGCCGCGGCGTGGAGAACGGCGCGGATGACGATCACGGCATGCACCGCGAGCGAAAGACCGAGCCCCGTCAAATGCTGCACGAGATCGGCTGGAACCGCGGCGAGAGTGGCGACGCTCAAGGGGATAAAAATGACGATGCCCGTGACGAGGCCGGGATTGTAGCCTTTCACGCGCACTGTCGAACCGATGTGAGCGACCGCATTCACGAGCATCAGGTAAGGGGCCACGAGTGCCCACCCTGCGCCGTAGAAACTGGCAGAGTAAAGCGCCGCGAGATCGATCCCCCAAACGGCGCCGACGTTGATCCATAGCACATCAGCCGTCGTCAGCGCTTCGCGTCCGCCGAATACCCGTTGGTTGACAAATGTCCTGAAACGATCGCCGGTATGTTCTTCGACCTGATGGATCATGTAGCCCGGCGAGTGCAAGAAGATAAGAACCAGCCCGAGCGGCCAATCCTGGGCAAGCAAGGGCGCAAGCGCCAAAAGGGCAATACTCATGAAGAGCGCGCCGGCCACCCAATGACGTTTCAGGAATTCATACATTTGGCGTCCCCGCTCGCAGAGAGCTGATGCGTCTATCTCCGCATTGCGCAGAGGTGTTCGCCGCCGCAGGCCCTCCGTTGTCAATGCCCGGCGATTGTGCGGGCTCTGCGATTAAATTCGAGTATATGGATCAAGCCAATCGCGCCCGGCGGGGCAAAGCGAGGCCCGGAACGCAAGCGTCGCTGGCATGCTCGGCGAGGCCAGCGGCTCGATTGCGGCGATGAGCGCCGAGGCCGGCATTGGCAAGGGACAATCATGCGCCGCCCCGGTAATTCTGCAGCTTTGTGGCCCTCAAACCGGGAAGCCCATGGCGGCCGATCTGCCTGTCCCAGGACAAAAATTCGTCCATCGATAGGTTGTAGCGCTTGCAGGCCGCCTCGATACTGAGAAGTCCACCGCGAACGGCGGCGACCACCTGTGCTTTCCGGCGTGCCACCCACCGGTTCAAGTTAGGCGGAGGAAGGTCGGCTATTGTCAGCGCACAGCCGTCGGGTCCGACCACGTAATGGATGTGAGGAATTAACCGTCTATTCATAGCACTCATACTCAATAAAGGCGTATCTATGCCCGAATTACCCTTGGAATTACACGTAGCAGTATACATAGAGCTTTAGTTTTGGAGTATAAGTTAATTACATTTTCATTAATGGAGCCAAACGGCAATAAAATGTACTTAAATTTTCCTTGTGGAGAGTTTCTGAAGAGCGGCTTTCCTGAATGCCTCCTCGGCCGTCGCTCCATCTGGCGGGAGAAGGGCTGAAATATCGGGCTTGAAGCCGGTGTTGAAGTGCGCGAGATCCTCAGCCGACGGCGGGACGGCCATCACTGAAGCCGCGTTGCTGCGCGCTCTGAAGAGAGGGAACCATGATCAAAGCCTACAGATACCTGGACAACCGCCTTGAGCCGGTTGCCTGCGACGCGGTTCCGGGCACGCTCGAAGGCGCCTCTCCCGGCATTGTATGGATCGACGTCCACACACCGACGGCGGAGGAGGATCGCCAGGTGGAGAAGCTTCTCGGCATTTCGCTGCCGACGCGCGACGAGATGGAGGAGATCGAGGTCTCCGCCCGTCTCTATCAGGAGGACAACGCCGAGTTCATGACGCTGACCGCGGTGGTCCGGATCGATACGGAGGAGCCCGAGACGACCCCGGTTACCTTCGTGCTGAAAGGAAACACGCTCCTGACGCTGCGTTACGCCGAGCTCAAGGGGTTCGCCAACTATCTCTCGCGCGTCCAGAAGCCGGGCTCGGTGCCATGCTCCGGGGGCGAGTTGATCATGTTGGCCTTAATCGAAGCGCTGTGCGACCGCCTGGCCGATGCGCTCGAAAATGTCGGGCGCGACATCGACGGTGTGTCCCGCACAGTATTTCGCAGAAAACCCGGCGAGAAGCCACTGTCGAGCACCCAGGACCTGCAAGCGATTATTGAGAAGGTCGGCCGCGACGGCGATCTTCTGACCAAGGTGCGGGAAAGCCTCGTCAGCATCAATCGCGTTCTCACCTATCACACGACGCTCGATGGAAATGACAAGCAAAGGGTGAAGGACGCCCGCGCCCGCTCCCGAGTGCTTTACAGGGATGTGGTTGCGCTGACCGACCAGGCGACGTTTCTCTCGAGCAAGATCAATTTTCTGCTCGACGCCACGCTCGGCTTCATCAACTTGCAGCAGAACCAGATCATCAAGATCTTCTCCGTCGCGGCCGTCATCTTCCTGCCGCCGACGCTTGTCGCATCAATCTATGGCATGAACTTCGAGCATATGCCGGAGCTCAAGTGGCCGCTCGGCTATCTTTGGGCTGTTGGGCTGATGATCACCTCGGCAATTCTGCCGTACTATTACTTCAAGCGCAAAGGGTGGCTTTGATGCCCCCGATGATGCGAACCCTGCCAAGGTTAGGGTAGGGCGTTCGGGGCAGCGCGTCAGGCTATTCCTGACTTTTTCGTCATCACATTGCCAAGGATGCGCTGAAATTATAGAATGCGTGTCATGTTTCTGTTGCAGGTGCATCGACATGCCACTCGAAGGCCAGCGCATCCTTTTGGTGGAGGATAACGTCCTCATCGCTCTCGATATCGAAGGCGTGATTTGCGCCCATAGGGGTGAAGTTGCGGCGCGAGCGGCTACGCTGACGGACGCCATGAAGCATGCTGAAACTCCAGGACTGACATCAGCGATTTTGGATGCCCGCCTTGGAGCAGATGATGCTTTGCCTGTAGCGGAGAAACTTGCAGGGAACGGCGTGCCATTCCTCTTTTATACGGGCCGAAGCTGCGCAGAAATAGCTGACGTATGGCCAAATACTCCAATTGTCCTTAAGCCGGCGAGCGATGCTGCTTTAGTTGGCGCGCTGGCGTCTCTTGTCTCGCCTATTTCAAACTGAGACATGACCGGGTGTTCGCCATCTTCTTCGCCAGGGCGAAGTTCGTGGACAAGACTGTCTTCTGCTTAGAAGTACAGAGTCCGAATTCTTACCGCGGGTCGTGTAAAACACGAGATCTAATAAAATAAGTGCTTGAGAATCTTGCAATAAACCTACTCCAGCCGTATAAGTATGTAGACTTGAGGATTAAGCTTAATAAATGTTCAAAGCTGAAAGCTTTGCAATGTTGACTTGCGTTTGAGTGGGGCAGGAGGCGGAATGGTGGACCAATCGGAGCTGAATGGTATTCGCGTTCTGGTTGTCGAAGACGATGATCTTTCTTCTCTCGTCGCCCAAGAGATGCTTGCCGAATTGGGCTGCGTTGTCGCCGGGGCCGAGACTTCGGTCGACGGAGCACTGGACACGCTGGAAAAAGGCGGCCCTTTCGATTGTGTCATGCTGGACGTTCGCCTTGGCGCGGAGCTTTCAAGCGATATCGCCACGAAGCTTCTGAAGAAGGATGTTCCCTTCATCATTTGCAGTGGCTACGACATCAAGTTGCCGGGGATGAATATTCCCGTGCTCGATAAGCCCTATACGGTCAACGCCCTCGGCAAAGCGCTCAGCCAGGCCTTGGCGGACAGGCGTTAGCTTCATCTCAATTTGCTCCAGGCCCCTTGACCGCCTCTGCAACCGCGCGTGCGAGGTCCGCAGCTCGAAATGGCTTCGCGAGCACGGGGAGCGCGGTCGAGCCGGGTTCAATCGCGTCGATGTAGCCGGTTATCAGGACAGCGGGTATAAAGGGTTGAAGGGCCCTTGCGCGGCGTACGAACTCGACCCCCGTCATGCACGGCATTCTCTGATCGGTCACAAGCACATCGAAAAGCTCTCCGGAGGCGAGGCGCTCAAGGGCGCGGCTGGCTGAACCCATCTGAACAACGGTATGGCCGATCGCCTCCAGCATTGCGACCGCGCCCGCCCGCACAAGATCGTCGTCATCGACGAGCAACACAGACAGGGGGCGCGCCGGGATATCGGTTTCATCGGCTGCCGCGGTCCTGTCGACCTGCGAGATATCGGCCGCCGGCAGCCACAAAGTCGCCGTCGTCCCTTTTCCGGGGATGCTTTCGAGCGTCAATTGGCCGCCGGACTGCGCGGCCAGGCCGTGGACCATGGAAAGCCCGAGACCCGTGCCCTTGCCGATGGCCTTCGTTGTGAAGAAAGGTTCAACGGCGCGCGCCAGCGTTTCCGGTGTCATCCCGATCCCGTCATCTGCGACAGACAGGCAAACATATCGGCCCTGGACAAGGTCCGGGGCCTCGCGTCCCACGTCCGCGGTGCTGGCCGAGATGGAGATGGTGCCGCCTTCCGGCATGGCGTCCCGGGCATTCACGGCCAAGTTGAGCAAAGCCACCTCAAGCTGGTTCGGATCGACGCGCGCGGCAGGAAGGTCCGCCGCCATCTCGACGCGGACCTCGATGCGCGGTCCAAGCGAGCGTCCGATCAGATCGAGCATGCCGCGGACCAGATGTTCCAGGTCGACGGCGCGGGCTTCCAGATGCTGGCGGCGCGCGAACGCAAGAAGGCGCTGCACGAGAAGGCGCGCACGCTCAGCGGACTGAAGCGCGCCCGAAATCAAGCGCAAGGCCTGCGGATCGTCGCGGCACTTGCGTTCCAGAAGGTCGAAGCTCCCCACAATCGGGGTCAGGAGATTGTTGAAATCGTGGGCGATGCCCCCGGTGAGCTGGCCGATGGCCTCAAGTTTCTGACTTTGCCGAAGGGCATCCTCCGCCTGGCGGCGCGCGGTGATGTCGGCGGCTTCCGGGACGATCGCCACAACATCGCCCCGCGCATCACGGATCGGGCGCATGGTGAAGTCGAAAAAGCGCAGCCCGATCGGCAGGTTCAGGAGCATCTCCTGCCGGACAGTTTCTCCCTTTACCGCCCCTTCCCACGCGGTCCGCACCTTCTCAGGCATCCCGGGCGTTGCCGTAAACCAGGGCGTGTCCCAAAATGGTCTGCCGACGACCTCTGCCAAGCTTGCCTTGATGCCTCGAAGCGATGTCGGATTCGCGTCGAGGAGCGTCCCGTCGAGAGCGACGATGCCCTTGTACTGGTAGCTTGTCTGGAAGATTGCGCGAAAGCGCGATTCCGACCGCTCGAATGCCTCGGCCGCCTCTTTCTCGGCGGTCACGTCGCGTCCATTGGCGTAGATGAAACCGCCTTCCGGCGCCGCAACCCACGAAATCCAACGATACGAGCCGTCTTTATGGAGGATAGCGGGCTTCATATCCCTTGAGTGCCTGCAGCGCCGCGGTGGCAAGCGCTGCCTGACCCGATGCGCGATCCTCGCTATGGATGAAATCGAGATAGCTCCGGCCGACGACGTCCTTCGGCCTCCACCCGAGAATCGCCGTCCATGCCGGGTTTGCGGCGCGAAATACGCCTTTTGGGTCGATGACGAGAAGGAGGTCGCGTGCGTTGTTCCACGTGCGGTCGCGTTCGGCTATCGCTGTTTCAACCCGCTGCTTCCAACGTAGCCGTGAGGTCGCGTAAGGCGCGCTCGTTGGCGCGCTGTTCCGTAATGTCGGTATGGATGCCGACCCATTCGCGAAGCCTGCCGTCGCCGTCGAAGGTTGGAACGGCGCGGATTGAAAAGAGACGCCATTGCCCATCCCGGCGGCGAACGCGATGCTCGAAGATGAAAGTGCGCCGCCCGGCGACAGCGGCATTCCAGGCGTCTATGGTCGAGCTGCGCATCGTCGGGATGAACCGCCTTCGACCAGCCGAAGCCCTGATATTCGTCGTAGGTCTGTCCTGTGAGCGCAGCCCACCCTGGCTGCTCGCCCGCCATCTCGCCTGCGGCGTTGTTCGTCCAGAGAATGCCTTCCACGGCATCGATGGCCGCACTGAACCTTTGCTCGCTTTCGCGGAGGCGCTCCTTGTCGCGCCTTGCTGCTGTTCCGTCCACGGCCACCACAAGCATGCCGTCGAGGCTGCCATCGCGATGGATGGCGGAGACGCTATTGCGAACCAGGGCGCAGCTTCCGTCAGGTCTTATATGCGTGTTTCTATGATCGAGCGAGGTGCGCTGCCCGGCTCGGCGTGCTTGAAAATGGCGCGTCGAACGCGCTATCACTTCGCCGAATGATGTCCTGCAGCCGGAGCTTGTGCAGTTCCGTTCGAGAGCGGCCTGCAATCTCGCAGAAGCTCTCGTTCACGAAGGTGAAGCGGCCGTCTGCGTCAGTTATGGCGATCGCGGCTCCAGACTTGCGAGGATCGCCTCCGCTTCGCTCTCGCGATCTTGCCGTTGAGCCAGCGCTATGTCGCGTGTTCTCAACCTCAAATCCTTTTTTCCATTCTTTAAGAGGGGTGCCCGGAAGAGAGCTTGCAAATACGGTTTTGGCCGGGTCGATAGCGAGTTAACCTCAACTCGGCTTTCCGGTTCCCGGCTTTGCGCACTAGATGTCGCAACCAGCTCTTTATGAGAACAAAGGCGAAACATGTCAACTCTGCTTGACATGTTAGGAACATTACATGAACATTTTGGCGGATTCGAAGCGGATCACGAAAGAGAATGCGTTTCACTGTCGGTCGAAGAAACCTTCCGGAAACGAGTTGTTCAAAATATATTCAATTCACGGGGGACAAATGATCAAATCCTGCACAGCCGCGATGGGCGCCCTCACAATACTGTCGGCACCTGCATTTGCGGACTACTACATCGTGCATGGCGCCGACCGCCATTGCCGTGTTGTGGAGCGTGTCCCGGAGGGCGGCGACTTTGTGCGTGTCAGTCCCCTTCACTTTGGAACGCGGGACGAGGCCGAAGGCCAGGTCCGCGTCGTCTGCCGCGATAATGGCTACTATCGCAGCGGCGAGGCGCGCCGCGGCGAAATGCGTGAGCACGAAGAGTATAGAGAGGAGCGCCGCTGACGCGGAGTTCTCGCCCTTTCTCGGGAGGCCCGCCGTTCCGGTGGGCCTTTTTTGTTTCGAGAGTTGGTCTCCCCGGCGTGCGCGCAAATAAGTGCTGCTCAAAAGACTCCCGCGATGTAAACCTTCCTCACATGAGCTGGAAGCATTGTGGCCCCGGGCGGCGCGGATATCATCATGGCAATTTGCGCGAGGCGCTTATTCAAAGCGCTCTGAGCCTGATTGGCGAAAAGGGGCCGGCTGGTTTCACGATCGCGGAGGCTGCCCGTTCAGCGGGCGTCAGCCCGGCTGCGCCTTATCGTCATTTCCGCGACCGCGAGGAATTGATGGCCGAGGTGGCGAGCCTCGGGTTGAGCGATTTGCGAACGACCTCGAAAAGGCGTGGCATGGGGGAAATCCTTCGGCCCTCTGGAGGCGCTGCAAAATGTCGGGCGGGCCTATCTCGCCTTCGCTCGCAACGAGCCTGCCTACTATGCCGCGATGTTCGAAACGGGCTTGCCGAAAGCCCCAAATGCCGGCCTCCAGGAGTCCGCCAACCGGGCATTCGACGTGCTCTATGCGGCGACAAAGAAGCTGATCGAGAAACTGCCGGAGAACGAGCCGTCCTCCCAGCCAGATGGTTGCTCTGCACATCTGGGCCATGTCGCATGGCATCGCCTCGCTTTTCGGGCGGGGAAATACGCAAGCGGAATCGGCGATCTCGCCTGAAGAACTGCTGGAGGCGGGCGTGCTTCTCTATCTTCGGGGGTTGGGCTTGGCGGGAGGCTCTGCGCCCGCTGCTACACTTTGACGTATGTGGCTGCGAACATGCCGCAGCTTGAATATGCGGTGTTTACAGTCAGTTGGTTCGGCTATAGGCTCTATTGTCAAGTTTAGATTGGCTCGCCGAAGAGGTGCGCCACGATGTGTTGCTTCGCCCTCTTATGATGCTGATGACCGACTTGGAACTGCAGTTCAAACCCGGGAGAAAAGCATGAATCCTGCACTGATTTGGATTGACATAATCGTTATTTCGGGGGTCTATCATGGCCTATCTTGCCAGTTTGCCAGGCACTCCCGGCATTCCGTCGTCGTCCTATTATCTCAACGGCAAGGGACCGAAGCCGTAAAAAGGTCCGCATGCGCCGGAGATTTCCGGCGATGCAGGAGACGGGCGCGTTGAGCAGGGATCTGCTCCTCGCGCCAATTTTTTTGCCGGCTGGCAAGGGCGCCGCCGCCGGTTCCCCTGCCGTTGCGCAACACTGAAAGCACGAAACTCAATAACCGACCGGCCGCGCGTCCGTCAGGAAGGGGTGGTATTGGTAGAGCCAGGTCTCGGTCAGAACCTTATCGCCGGACTTGAGATACAGGCGCATCTCGACGGGCTCGTGTCCATCGACGGTGAGATCGAAATGCGCACGCCAGTGCCCGGGCACGTCGTCCGGCACGGCCTCGGGCAGGATTGAAGAAAATTTGCCGCGTGAGGCCCAGAGGACAAGTTCCGGCTTGACGCCGTTCGGAAGCTCCGCGAGCGGCCCGCCCAGAAACTCCACCAAGAATTTCCTCACGCCAAAAGGACGCGGCTGACCCGGCTCGCCGCCCCGCCCAAGACGCGTCGCGACGCAACGGCCGAGCGCCGTGGGGAAGGGCTCGTCTGCAAGCCAGTGGAGGCGGTAGCGCAGATCGATGCGGTCGCCCGCCTGGGCGGCTTCTCCGGAATCCAATAGGCGATGACGTTGTCCATGATCTCGTCGTCGGTCGGCATCTCGACGAGTTGCACCGCTCCCTTCCCCCAGTCGCCTAGAGGCTCGACCCAGGCGGAAGGCCGCCGGTCATAGCGCACGCCGTCGAGATAATGATCGAACTCCCGGTCCCGCTGCAGAAGCCCGAAGCCGCGCGGATGTTCGTCCGAGAAGCTGGAAATGGTGATGTGCGCCGGATTATTGAGCGGACGCCAGATATGCTCGCCGCCGCCGGTCCACATCGCAAGCCCGTCGGAGTCATGCACCTCCGGGCGCCAGTCGATGCCCGGCTGTTTCACCGTTTCGGAATACCAGTACATCGAGGTGAGCGGGCGCAAGGCCAAGCCGCTCCACGGGCTGGCGGAAGAACAGCGTAGTTCTCGATGTCCATGACCACGCCTTTGGTCCGCTCCATGACGAATTTGTAAGCGCCGGTGACGCTCGGCCCGTCGAGCAAAGCATAAACCGTGACATTCCTCGCAGACGAGGACGCCGGCAGAAACCAGAAGGCTACGAAGTCCGGAAACTCCTCGATCGCGTTACCGCCCGGCGTGAGCGCGATGCCCCGCGCGGACAAACCGACTTGGCCCAATTCGCCTTTGGCCCGGAAATAGGATGCGCCGAGGAACGTCAGCCACGGCTCCGCGACTCCGCCAATCCTCAGTGCCGGCTTTCGGCTCACGCAGCCAGAAGCCCGCAAAGCGCGAGGGATTTGGGGGAAGCTTTGCTGCGACACTTTCCGCGGGAATTGAAAAGTAATCCGGGTCGTAGATGATTTCGCGCGCTGCTGCCGCCATCGCGGAATGTTCTACCGCGTACATGCGCACGGTCTTCGGGAAATATTGCCCGACATGCATGAAGGTGATCGGAAAGGCGCTGGGATGCCCGTCGCCATACAGAGCGAAATCATTTTTGTATTTCAATTTTCCATGCGCATCGTAATCGATCGAGGCAACAATGCTCGGATCGGGCCGGGGCGGGGGGCTGTATGGCGCCGCCGCGAGAGCTTGCGCATGCGCCTTCAGCCAGTCGGATGAAAAGGGCTGCGGTTCCCCAAAACGGAGATTTGGAGACGCTGCATTCGCGGGAAAAGCGGCGAATGCCTGCGCGGCCAGCGCCAGTTTCAGGAAATTACGGCGGTCGAGCATGATTGAAGTGCCTTATAAGCTGCAAGGTCCACGCGGGTCAGCCGCCCGCGTTCGCCGGGACAGTCTCTAGCGGGGCAGTGCAGAAATGGGAAGTGGCAATTGTCGCGTTATCATCCATTGGTAGCGGCCGGGCTTGCACATCAGTTTTCCGCATCCCGGAGCCAATCGAGAAAATCTCTCCACCAAGACGCCGCAAGCTGGGATCGAGTTGCCAAAGATTACAAATATTTATTCTACCAATCCAGAAGCAGTTACCTATGTTGATGTCGATAGCTTTTACTGGGGACTGGGCAGGGCAGGGCTATGACAGGCGTTGAAAGCAATGATCAAGGCGGTGCAAAAGAACTTGCTGGAGTTAAGTAGCCGCCTTCGCGGAGTGGCCGAGGCCATGAAGAGCCTCTCCGGCGATCAAGCCGATTTCCGGGAAAGGCTCGAAGAACTGGGGATGAGGTGAATTCGGTCTGTTCCCGCCTGCGGCGCTTCTCTTGAGGGTTGCACGCTGCAGGGGGACCAGAGCCTGGCCGCTTGGCCTCGCGGGGAACACGAATGTTCCTATGCTACGGTCTCCCTCTGATTTCGGTCCCCCATCGGAATTCGGGGGGTATTTGGGTCCGTTGAAACGGCGTAAGGGCATCAGGTCATTGCTTGGCCGCTCAAAGCGGACCGCCCCGTTATCGAACCGCCCTGTTGTCACGGACGGCGGCGGTTCGCGATACGGCTTCGCGGCGAGGCTTCCAGTAAACATATCGCCGGAGACGGTCGATGAAGCGCTCGCCGCTGGGAGCCGGAGCGCCGTAGGATTGCTGCTGCGCGTTCTGGGAATAGCCGCTGGTGGGAGGCGAAGAGTCGTAGCCCTCCTGAACCGAAGTCTGGCTGTAACCGTCCTGACCCGAGCCGTAGCCGGCCGGCGCCTGGCCATTCCCGTATCCGTACCCTCTGCTGGCCGCCCCCGTACCCGTATCCGCTCGATGCTTGGCCGCTCCCGTACCCGCTCCCGCTAACCGTAACCGTACCCGTCCCCGGAACCGTAGCCATAATCCCCATCCGACCTGTAAATATAAGGCCTAAGATTTCCATTGATCGGCTGAAACATGACATGTTCGCGGTAGGCGGCGCATCCATGGCCGCAATAACCGTTCCGGACGCGGTTGAACCAGCAGAAGGCCCCGCACCTCTCGGTGCAGGGGTGGCCGCCACAGCCCCAGCCCCGCCAGTCGTGATAGCGTCCCTGGCCATCCCAGGGCCACGCGCCCTCTGGAACTCGCCAAATTTCCGGCTCCTTAACGTCCGTGTTCGTGTAGACATTCACAGGACCGTAGATTTGGATGTTCGCCGGTCCCGAGCCGCTCCCAAGATTGGTGCAGGAGTAGGTCCAGCCGCACGCATATTGAACTCTTACAAGCGCCGCCGCATTGGAGGAGAGAAGCCCGCTCGCCATATTGGAAAGAGGCGCGGCGAATGAACCGCCAATGAAGGCGCTCATCGCGATCACGACAGCGGCGGATAACCGCGCCAGGGGAATGCGCCTTTTCATAAAAAGCCTCGACCTTAACTTTCTTCCACAGTAGGTCGATTTTCTTAAACTTTGAACTACCGGCCGCAGCGCAATGGGATCTCGGTTAATTTTCGGTTGGGACAATTGCCGCTTGACGCGCCGTGCCTATTTCCTGCCCTGATCAATTTCGCTATTGACGGGCATCAGCTCGCGGGGACCCTCTCATGTCACAGCATTCCGAAACGCGCCGGATCACGGCTCCAGACATCAAGGCTCGGAAAGGGCTGCAAAAAATCGTGTCGCTGACGGCGTATCATGCGCACACGGCCCGCCTCATCGATCCGCATGTCGATTTTCTCCTGGTCGGCGATTCGCTCGGGATGGTGATGCACGGCTATGAAACGACGGTGCCGGTTCCCCTGGAACTCATGATCATGCATGGGGCGGCGGTCGTGCGCGGGTCCAGGCGGGCGCTTGTGGTTGTGGATATGCCTTTCGGCTCCTACGAGGAATCCCCCGCAGTCGCTTTTCGCAATGCGGTGCGGATCATGAAGGAGACGGGCTGCGGAGCCATCAAGCTCGAAGGCGGCCGGCGGATGGCCGAAACGATCACCTATCTTGTCGAGCGCGGCATCCCGGTCATGGCGCATATCGGGCTGACGCCGCAGTCGGTGAACGTGATGGGCGGCTTCAAGACGCAAGGACGCCATCGCGACCAATGGGCCGCTATCGAGGCCGACGCCGCTGCCGTCGCGGAAGCTGGCGCCTTCGCGGTGGTGCTCGAAGGCATGGCGGAACTTCTCGCGGCGAAAATCACGCGCGCGACCCCCATTCCAACCATCGGCATCGGGGCCTCTGCCGAATGCGATGGCCAGATTCTCGTGCTGGAAGACATGCTGGGCCTCTCTCCCGCCGTGCCGAAGTTCGTCAAGAAGTTCGCGGAACTCGGAGGCGCCATCGAAGACGCGGTCAAGGATTACGCCGCGGAAGTACGCGCCCGGCAGTTTCCGGCGAAGGAACATGTTTACGCAATGGCCAAACCGGCTGCCGAAACGCCGCAGAGTCACGAAAATGTCTAAAAGGAAGCCCAGTTCAGCATAATGTCTCATTGGGGAAGCTGACGCGGGAGATTACGACCGCGGCAAGATGCGCCATAAACTAAACGGATTAAGATTTTCAATCTTCTTCCTTTGTAACGGTCGCTGTCCTATCTGTTGCAAATCAGTCACTCTGAATTAAGGCGAGAGCGCCATGAGCAATGACGAAAGCTTTTTCCGCGAGGTCGAAGAAGACTATCGCCGGGATCAGACTGCAAAATTTTTCAAGACTTATGGCGCTTATCTTATTGCCGGCGCTTTCGTGATCCTCGCAATCGTGGGCGGGTACAAATACGAGCAGCAAAGGCGCGCGGCGGATGCCGCCACCGGCGGCGACGCGCTCTCCAATGCGATGAATTTGAGCGAGGCCGGGAACCAGGACGAAGCCGAAAAAGCGCTTGCAACGCTCGCCGGCAACGGACCCGGTGCATATCGCGTCCTCGCCCGCTTGCATGCGGCGGCCGAATCGGTGGCTAAGAAACAGCTTGAATCGGCGCTCCAGGATTATCGTGGAGTAGCGAACGACGAGGCCGCGCCTCCTGCGCTTCGGGATTTTGCGCGAATCCAGATTGCGGCCCTGTCGGTGGACAAGGAAAGTTATGAGTTTCTCGCGCGTCAGTTGGAAGCGTTCCGGTCCGGAACGAGCGAGTGGCGGTTCGCCGCCAAGGAAATTCTGGGGCTCGCTGCGTACAAGGACGGCAAAAAGGATGAAGCGGAGCAGTTGTACCGCGAAATCATGAGCGATGGCGAGGCGCCTCCCGGAATGCGGCAGCGGGCGCAGGTCATGCTGGCATTGCTTCTTGAGCAGTCGAAGGCGGCGCAAGCTGAATCAACGGGGACAAAGGACGGGGCAAATGAGGCGAAGACACAGTAACCGGGGCGCAAGCCGTCCCCTCTTGCTGTTGCAGTCAGTTTCGCTCATCACGATTATAACTTTAGGTCTCGGCGGATGCGAGTCCATGGGGCTGAGCGAGCCGAGCGTTCCTGGGCTTTCGTCCGTTACATCGATGTTCGACAAGAAGCAGGAAAAGCTTCCTGGCCGTCGGATTTCGGTGCTGAAGGCCGACGAGAAGGGAACAGTAGCAGGTCCGGAGGCCACGGGCCCGATCACGCTGCCTCCTGCTGTCACGAACGCGTCGTGGAGTCAGCCCGGAGGCGTCGCGACAAACGCGCCGGGGCATCTCGCCGTTTCAGAGGCCCTGCATACGGTGTGGACCGCGGATGCCGGCGAGGGGTCCTCGAAGCGCGAGCGGCTCACGGCGATCCCGATCGTCTACGAGAAACGCATCTTCACGATGGATGCCGAGGGCACGGTTCGCGCCATCTCGGCGGCAAATGGAGGGGTTGAGTGGAAGTTCAGCTCCGTGCCGGACCAAAAGTCGAGCTTCGATTATCTGCATCCGTTTAACTCGAATAATATGGCGCGCGCCGGGTTCGGCGGTGGAATCGCGGCAGATGGGGGCAAGATTTTCGTCGCCACGGGGTACGGCACCGTCATCGCCCTCGACGCGGGGACAGGCCAGCCGGTGTGGACCAAGAATCTCAACATTCCGATCCGGCAAGCGCCGACGGCCTCCGATGGCCGCGTCTTTGTCGTCAACTCGGAAAGCGAGCTGTATTGCCTGAAAGCGACGGACGGATCGGAGCTTTGGACACAGAAGGGGCTGCCCGAGAACGCCGCCGTGTTGACCGGCGCAAGCCCCGCCGTTGCAGGCAATCTTGTTTACGTGCCGTATCCTTCCGGCGAAATCACAGCCGTCGACGTCAAGAACGGCCAGCCGAAGTGGACGGATTCCCTCGCAAAGGGGAGAATCAACAGTTCCTCGACCGCAATCGGCGAAGCGGCCCGCCCTGTTGTCGACGGGACGGCGGTTTTCGCAATGAGCCGTGGCGGACAATTGATCGCCACGTCGAAGGACAAGGGTGAGCGGCTGTGGACCCGCGAGATCAGCGGCTCGCAAACGCCGTCGGTTGCCGGAGACACGCTCTTCGTCGTCGATACCACAGGCAAGTTGATCGCCTTGACCCGCAAGGACGGCAAAGTGCGCTGGGTCACGTCGTTGCCGGGCGAGGGCCGCTGGAGCGGCCCGGTGCTCGCGGGCGGCAGGCTCTGGCTTGCCTCATCCGAGGGGATCTTCGTAGGCGTCGACGCGGCTTCCGGGAACATCGGGATGCAGACCGATCTCGGCTCTCCGGTCATGATTACGCCCGTGGTTGCGGATGGAAGGCTTTACGTTCTGACGGACAAGGCCAAACTTATAGCCATGAACTGATCCGTATGCCGTAAGGGCTACGGGCGAGAAACTCTTTTACGGCTTGCTCAGCGCCCATGGCCTACACCGTCGCCATCGTCGGCCGACCCAATGTCGGCAAATCGACCATCTTCAACCGGTTCGCGGGAAAGCGTCTGGCGCTTGTAGACGACATGCCCGGCCTCACGCGCGACCGCAAGGAGACGCGCATCCGCATCGGTGCGCACGACATCATCCTGACCGACACGGCTGGCTTGGAGGATGCCGAGGCTGGCAGCATCGCAGCCCGGATGACGGAACAATCGGAACTGGCCATTGCCGAGTCCGATCTCATCATCTTCGTGATCGACGCCCGCAGCGAGTTGACGGTTGCCGACAGAAGCATCGCGAACCTTATCCGCACTTCGGGAAGGCCTTTCATTTTGGCCGCCAATAAATGCGAGGGGCGCGCCGCAGATGCAGGGTATTACGGTTCTTTCGAGCTTGGGCTCGGGGAGCCGCTCGCGATTTCGGCCGAGCACAATATCGGCTTCTCCGATCTCATGTCCGAGGTCAGCCGCCACCTGGATGAACTGCGCCAACGCGAAGGCGGCGAACTTGGCGATGAAAGCGATCAAGAAGGCGAACGCGGGAGCCGACCTTTAAAGCTTGCTATCGCCGGGCGCCCCAATGCCGGAAAATCCACCCTCGCCAACGCGCTTCTCGGCGAGGAGCGGATGATCACCGGCCCCGAAGCCGGCCTGACCCGTGACGCCATCGCCGCCGATTTCAATTGGAAGGGCAAGAAAGTCCGCCTTTATGATACGGCGGGCTTGCGGCGCAAGGCTCGCATTACGGCAAGGCCCGAGACGCTGGCGGTCGGCGACGCACTCAGGGCCATTCGCTTCGCCGAGGTGGTGGTGCTTCTCCTCGACGCCGAGATGCCGTTTGAAAAGCAAGACCTCACCATCGCCGATCTCGTCGAGCGTGAAGGACGCGGCCTTGTCTTCGCGGTGAACAAGTGGGATTTGGTGGCGGACCCTCAGAGCCGTCTTGCGGACCTTAAAACGGCTGCCGAGCGAACGCTGCCGCAACTCGCGGGCGCGCTGCTCGTGCCGGTCAGCGCGCTGTCAGGGCGCGGGCTCGACAAGCTGATGCAGGCCGCCTTCAAGGTGTACGAAGCTTGGAACAAGCGCATTCCCACGGCGGAGCTGAACCGGTGGTTCGGCGAAGCGCTGGAGCGGCATCAGCCGCCGGCGGTATCCGGCCGCCGCATCAAGCTGCGCTACATCACGCAGGCTAACGCGCGGCCGCCCACGTTCATCATTTTCTCCTCGCGCCCTGAAGCGCTGCCCGACTCCTACCTGCGTTATCTCGTCAACGACCTGAAGAAAAACTTCGGCCTTGGCCCGACGCCGGTTCGCCTTCACGTTCGCAAAACCAAAAACCCTTATGCCGGCGAGGGCGAAAGGCCGGGCAAGCGGTGACTGCGCCGGAGTTCTGGTTCTATCATCTTGAAAGCCAGCCGCTTCAGGCCGTGCTGCCGGTTCTGGTGGAGAAGACGCTCGCTCGCGGCTGGCGCGCGCTCTTGCGTTTTTCTACGCCGGAGCGGCTTGACGCAATCGACAGCGCGCTCTGGACCTATCGCGACGAATCCTTCCTGCCCCACGGCAGCGCGCGCGATGGCCATGCCGACCGCCAGCCAGCCTTGCTCACGCTCGATGACGCGAACCCGAACGGCGCGGCGGTTCTCTTCCTGCTCGAGGCGGCCGAGGAGCGGGAGCCCGAGCGGTTCAGCCGCGTGATCCGTCTTTTCGACGGTGCAGACGAGGAGGCCAAAGCGCTTGCCCGCGCCGAGTGGAAGCGCGCCAAGGCGGCGACCTTCGAGGTCAGCTACTGGCGGCAGGACGCGAGCGGGGCCTGGAAGAAATCCGCATGAGGCGCGGCACCGGCTTGCCTTGACAGGACTCGCCCGGTGCGACTAAATGAGAGTGAAGGGGCCATAGCTCAGTTGGGAGAGCGCTGCAATCGCACTGCAGAGGTCGTGAGTTCGAATCTCATTGGCTCCACCATTCCAAACAAGACTTAGCCTGACATTCTGTCGCATCGATTACTTCTCGGCGCAGATACGGCACGCGACGTCTTGGTTATCTTAAACTTTCATTCTGACGCAATCCTTGCCCCCACCCGCGCGGACGCCGCCGGCGGCTTGTGGCCAACGGGCTCGCCTATTGCCGCTTTGCTTTTGAAAACATGCTGTTATGGCGCAATCTCTTTGGGTATACTCCAGCGCCGGGGAATGCTCTCCCCGATTGGGCTGCGGCCAAAGACGTTCTTCTTATCCGCCACATTTGCGGACCCTTGCGCGTCTTGATGGCCGAGGCAAACGAGGCGCATCGCTATTTTGATGGCGCGGACATTAATCAGCGTGCATGGCATCGTTTCATTGGGCCTTGAGGATTGGCAAGTCGGCGGGCCCGCCGACGAGCACGATGCTCAAATCAAGAAGCTCGTTCAGGTCATCTGTGATGAGGGCAAAAAACCCCGCCAGGAGGACGGGGTTCGCGGGTATTGGGAAGCAGCAAGCTGCCCTGCTCTGTGGGTCACTAACAGCCGTGAACGGCCAGGCAACGGAAGAACCGTGGTCCACGTGCGGGCCAGCGCGCGAAGCACTCACGGCGCCAAAAGCCACAGCGGCCCCACTGGACCTGTGTGAGGAGGCTCGCTTCGCTTTTAGCATCGGCGGCCGGAACGCTGTTCAAGGGAACCGCTTGAGACGGAAGCGCACAGAACGCGAGCGGCGCCATTACTGCAGCGAGTGTCAAGAACCGTTTCATAAGAAAACTCCGTAATTGGTTGCCAGTCCTACGGCGCTTGACGATGACGGAACAAAGCTTAACGCCGGATGAATGCAATAAACGATCTTCAGGGACATCTCCGAGACCATAAGCTCCGGCTTTTCTTCTGACAGCCTTGCCCTCGCACCAGCGTCTCGATGATCTTGGCGATGGAATCGAATCGGGTCCGGCACTTTGTAACATCTGCGCCAGCAGATCTGCCGAAAGAGGAACCTTCCAACCAAACAACCCTTCGAATACTTGCCGGTCCCAAGGAGCAGAGGCACAAGCCCGGCGTTTGTAGTGGAGGAAGTCGCCATGGTTTTTCCGGTCGGAACCGACGAAAGCGCGCACGGCAGCACGCCGATAACGACTTACTTCCTCATCGTTGCGAATGTCGTGACGTTTCTCCTCGAGCAGAGCCAGGGAGAAGCCTTTGTGCGCCATTGGGCGTTCATACCGCACCAGTTCTTCGCTGACCCCGCCGGCCATCTCCTGACCCTTGTCACCTCCATGTTTCTGCATGGAAGCTGGCTGCACCTCCTCGGCAACATGGCCTATCTCTGGACCTTCGGCGACAACGTCGAGGATGATTTCGGCCATTTTCCCTTTCTTGTCTTTTACCTGCTGGCGGGTATGGCCGCGATGATCGCCCAGGCCGCTTATATTCCGCGTTCTCCGCTGCCGAATTTGGGCGCGTCCGGCGCCATTGCCGGGGTTCTCGGCGCCTACCTCGTGATGTTTCCAAACGGCACAGTCAAGCTTCTGACCAATCAGGGGATCGTGCGGTTGCCAGCGCTGATCGCCATCGGCGGCTGGATCGCGCTGCAATTCATCAGCGTCGGAGGGGAGCTTGTCAGGTCGCATCCGGCCAGCGCCGGTGGCATTGCCTATGTCGCTCATATCGGAGGCTTCATCGCCGGGATCATCTTGTCGCTTTTCTTCCGCAGCCGGCAAACGACCACGGCGTGAATGTGCCGAGTGCGCCGGCACGCGATCAGGTCAGCATTCGGCGGATGGCGCTGTCTTGGCCATCCACGAAGTGGTGCTTCAAGACTGCGCCGATATGCGCGAAGATCAAAATGTAGAACAGCGACGGGAGAAGGACGTCGTGGGCTGCCGCGAAGATCGACGCCGTGCGCTTGCCGGGGTCGATAGGGGAGGGCAGCGCCCATCCAAAGAACTGAATTGCTTCGCCGCCGTGAGCACTCATAAGAAAGCCGCTGAGAGGGAACGCCAGGATCAGGCCGTAGAGACCGATATGAACGGCGTGGCTCAGGCTGCGTTCCCGCGGCGTCAAGTTCGGCGAAGGGGCGGGCGGCGGGCTGATCAAAAGCCAAAGCAAGCGAACAGCCGCAACGGCGAACACGGCCAGGCCGAGCGACCGATGGGCGGCGAGGAACTCGGCCAAGTCCGGGGACTCAGCCTTCAGGACCGAGACGAACAAGCCCATGGGCACAAGGCAGAGGATCAGCGTCGCGGTGATCCAATGCGCAGTGCGCGAAACGAGGCCGAAGGCGGACGCCGTATTGAGGGGCGGTACAGCTTTGATTGCAGGCCGCTTGAGCTGAAGCCGGGCGGCCCAAAAAAGAAAACCGGCGGCCACCGTGGCAACGATGGCCTGGATATTGAGGATCAGAGGCTTGAACGGGTCCAGGGGTGACGATGGAGGCGGCATGGTCCTGAACGTCCCGTCGAAATCGGCTATGACGATCGACACGACGAGCATGACAAGAGCACAGGCAGCAAGGAGCGTGCCCGCAGCTCTGATAAGCCGGTTTGCCGAATTGAGGCTGAGCGCCAAAACAAACGCGAGGGCAAGGTAGCTGAACGCCATGACAATTCGACCCGTGTTTTGCAGCCGGTCTTTCTCGCCCCGCCTGCAGCGCCAATCTTCCAGGGCATTTCTATCACGGCTTCCCGGCCGATTGGTCGGATCAGGTTCCGCTCAGCTTACCTGCAGCTGCTGCGGTTCCGTGCTTGGTCTTCACGATGGGTCGAGGTTTGCATGATGCAAAGGGAACCGGGTTCCGCCTTCGCACGCCTCCGCTCTCATCGCCGCTATCAAAACGGCTCGACGAGCTGCCGCGCGCTCACCCCGTCCGTGGATTTCGATCCGCTTGCGCTGACGTGCCGCGAATGCTGCCTTATGCTCGTGCATCAAGAACCGGAATTGGCGGCAGCTTGGAGGCTGGTAGACGTGGGAGGCGAACGTAAGGCAATCGCGGCCATCCCGGCGGAGCATCGCCATTCGCAGCCGAGGTAGCACCTCTCCCGCCTCGCAAGATCATTCATATCGATATGGACGCGTTCTATGCCTCGATCGAACAGCGCGACAATGAAGCGCTGCGTGGCAAGCCCGTCGCGGTCGGCGGCTCAAGCGCGCGCGGAGTGGTGGCGGCGGCGAGCTACGAGGCACGCCGCTTCGGCGTCCGCTCGGCTCTTCCATCTGTCACCGCAAAGCGCAGATGCCCCGATCTGATCTTCGTGAAACCCCGCTTCGAGGTCTACAAGCAGGTTTCACGAGAGATCCGCGCGATCTTCGCCCGGTACACGCCGCTGATCGAGCCCTTGTCGCTCGATGAGGCCTATCTCGATGTCACCGAGAACCTGAAAGGCATGTCTTCAGCGACCGGGATTGCCAAGGACATCAGGGCCGCCATCCGGGCCGAGACCGGTCTCACAGCATCGGCCGGGGTCTCATACAACAAGTTCCTCGCCAAACTGGCATCCGATGAAAACAAGCCCGACGGCCTGTTTGTGATCACGCCCGATAGGGGACCTGGCTTCGTCCAGGCGCTGCCTGTGGCGAAATTCCATGGCGTCGGGCCGGCAACCTCGGCAAAGATGACACGCCTTGGCATTCACACCGGACTTGATTTACGCGCCTGCGATCTGGCGTTCCTCATAAAGGCCTTCGGAAAGGCCGGACGCTTTTATTATTGGATTGCGCGCGGCGTGGACGAGAGGCCGGTGCGGGCGAACCGCATCCGCAAGTCCATCGGGACGGAAACGACCTTCTTGGAGGATCTGACCTCATTCGAGGCGCTGCGCGACGTGTTGGCCGAACTGGCCGCCAAGGTCTGGCGGCATTGCGAGGCGGCAAGGATGCGAGGCCGGACGGTCACGCTGAAAGTCAAATACTCCGACTTCCAGATCGTCACCCGAAGCCGGACCCTGCCTGCCGCCGCCGCCTGCGAGGGAGACCTTGGCGAGGCCGGCATCGCGCTTCTCGCGGCGTTCATGCCGCCTTTGAAGGGCGTCCGCCTTCTCGGCTTGACCGTGTCGAATTTGGAAGATGAAAGCATGGGCGTAGCGGATCGTTCGCAGATAAGCCTCGCGCTCTGGACCGCTTGAAAAGACCGGTCAGCGGAAGCGTTCCGGCATCTGCGGATTGTTTGCCGGGTTGGTGTCGTGCTTCGTCAGGCGCGAGACGATTTCGCCGCCGGTGAGAGGCTGCAAATCCGCATCGAGCGCGTCCGCGAGGTCCTTGGCGTAAACCTCGTCCCCGTTGACATAAAGCGTGAAGACCTTTGTGTGCTTGGCTTTCTTGGCCGCATCCTCGATGGTCGCCTTCGTCCATTTATAGAGCGGGAACTTGTCCATCCCATGCCTTTCCGCCTCTGAGACATAGTCCGAGAAGGCGTCGAACACCGATTTCATGGCCGCGTTGTGCTTGGCGAGAACGTCCGCGAGCGGCTTCAAGGCCGGATCGCCTGGATTGCGCCGTGCGATTTCAGCGAAGTGATCGTTCAGGTAAATCCGGATTTGATACTGCAGTTGGTCACTCATGGCTGATCTCCGGTCTTGCACGACAAGCCCTCATGTGATGTCGCGGGGAAAGATGCGCAACGCTGCGTTTTGTTCTATATGCCTCGTACGGCTTGGCAGGGGCGATCAATGGACCAGGACAGCTATCCCGATAGTTACATCGCCGGAATTTTGCAGGAGGCTAAGAGCTTCGCCATCGTGGGCGCGAGCGCGAACACGCGGCGGCCGAGCTACTTTGTGCTGAAATATCTCATCGCGAAGGGCTATGGGGTCTTCCCGATCAATCCCGGTCAGGCCGGAGGCGAAATCCTTGGCCAGAAGGTTTTTGCGCGCCTCGGCGATCTGGAAGAAGCGGTCGATGTCGTCGACATTTTTCGGAATTCGGAGGCCGCGCTTGAAGTCGTAGGCGACGCGATTGCGCTGAAGGACAAGCTCGGCATCAAGGTCATCTGGATGCAGCTTGGCATTCGCAACGACGAGGCCGCGGCCCTCGCCGGGAAAGCGGGCCTCAAGGTCGTCATGAACCGGTGCCCGAAGATCGAATACGCGCGGCTGTCGGGCGAGATCGGCTGGGCGGGCGTCAATAACCGGATTATCACCAGCCAGAAGCCGGTTATGCTCGGCAAGGGCTTCCAGCAGTTCTCCCTTCGCCCGCCGAAACCCTGATCTCAAGGGCAGGCTCTCGAGCAGTCCGCCTGATGGTCGGTGAGACATGCAAGACAATGCGCGGATTTGAGGGTTTGCGAGGTCCTACCGGAAGCGGGAGCAGGGCCTCCGAACCAGATGTAGGCCTGCAGCGTCTGGGGAGCAGCCTTTGAGAGGCGGGCCACCCGCCGCCTTTCCAGGTTCGGGGCATTTCGCTCACGCTGCTTCAACTGTATGGCGCGATCTGCGAACGTCTTGGGCGGGACAGACACACGTGGCATCAAAATTGGCCCGCCGCGCCAAGAGGGACTGACATCGGCTTTTGGTGCCTCTGCCATTTTTGGGGCCTGCGCCGTTTCGGGCGGAAGATAATCCCGGGCATCGGCTTTTGCCGGCGCTGCTGCATTGCGGCTGTTGAGTTGCGTAGTAGGACAGCTTGAGGTCTGCTCGGGCGGGCCAGCTGCAATCGGCGGGGTGGCGCTTGGCTCTTGTGCGATCCTTGTCATGTCTGGCCCGCCGGCGCTTTCCGTGTGCCGGGGGCCTCGATTCCCCTCCCCGGCGATCGTGAACACGGCCAAACCAGCTAAACCAACCGCGAAGAGCGCCGTTGCATACACCACTTTGCGAATCCTGGAGCGGCGCGCCGCGAGCCCGATCTCCGTCGGCCTTCCCGTCTCGTCGACGTAGCCTCGATCGTAGAGCCTTCGCGTTTTCGGATTGGACAGAATAGCCGCCGCGTTCGAAATCTCGGAGAATGCCAGGTGCATGACGTCGTCGAGATAGGCCCCGCCTGGACGATACGCCCCCTCCAGAGCCTTGTATCTCGAACGGATCTCGTCCGCGGACGCCTCGGAGGATAAGCCCAGCTTGGCGTAGAGGTTCGTGTATGGCTTCCGGATCGACGCCGATCTTCCTGGATTGTACATGGGACACACAGGCGGTTGAGTTATGTGCCGGGTGGCGCAGCCACGCTGCAGATGCCGCTCGGCGTAGGCTTCAAACAACCGAGGCCCGTATTTGGTTGCGAGCAAAAAGCCCGGTCTCCGTATAAACCTGGGAACCGGTCCGCGGCGCTTCGCCTTAATAGGCGATGGAGAAAGCGCGCTTCGTTCCGCTGAGTATTATGATCCTGACCGTCGTTTGCGGCTCAGGGGTGGTTCGCGCGCAGTGGGATCGGAGCGTGGATTGGGAGACCTATCGGAGCGAGCGGTTCGGCTTCAGCCTTCTTTTCCCCGCCAATGTGCTCGAACAGCGCTCCGAAACCCCTGACGGACGCGGCGTTGAGCTGAGTTCGGGCGACGGGCGCGCGAGGCTCAAGGTTCTTACCGCCGATAACACCGATCGTATCAGCCTGGGCGAATACCGCTCCGCCATCTTGCGCCAGCTTTCAGGAAACAATCAGCTGACTTATGGGCCTATGGGACAAAGCTGGTTCGTGCTCTCGGGCGTTCGGGGCGACAGCATTTACTATCAGAAGGTGCTGTTCGCCTGCAGCGGGCGGGTCATCAATGCCTTCGCCTTGACGTACCCCGAGCAGCAGAGACGCGAATTCGATCCCATTGTCACAACGATCGAAAAGAATTTTCGCCCCACGGCAGGACGGGGCTGTTACCGCTGAAGAGAGCGAGTTGCGAGGCCGTCCCGCTAGCGGCGGGAAGAGCCAACTTGCAGATCCAGGCCGTTCCAGGCTTTGATCTTAGGGAGTTGCGGCTTGCCACGGTGGGGACCGCAAGTATGTTGCCTGTCGCGGCGCTGATTCACGCAGGATCTGCGAACGCGATCGGAGAACAATGGTCCGGACTATGCCGCTGCCGCCTTCGAATGCTCCAGCCTTCACGCCCCTGGCGAAGAAGCTTGCCGAACGGATCGCCGCGAGCGGGCCGGTTTCCCTCCATGATTACATGGAGGCGTGTCTCTACGACCGCCAATACGGTTATTACCGGACCAAAGCTGCAATCGGGCGGGGCGGCGACTTCATCACCGCGCCCGAAATATCGCAGATTTTCGGCGAGTTCATCGGCTTATGGGCGGGAGAGGTTTGGCGCCAGATGGGCGCGCCTGCGTCTGTCCGGCTGGTGGAGCTTGGGCCCGGGCGCGGAACGCTGATGGCCGACGCGCTGCGCGCTCTCAAGGTGGTGCCCGGTTTCCTGGCCAGCGCGACGATCCACCTTGTCGAAACCTCGAAGGCGTTGCAGGACGCCCAGAGGGCTGCCCTTGCCCACGCGCCCGCTCGTCTGTCCTGGCACGAAGACCTCAAGGACGTCCCGGACGGTCCGGCTATCCTGATCGCCAACGAGTTCTTCGATTGCTTGCCCGTGCAGCAGTTCGTGTTTGACGCCGCCACCGGCGGCTGGCGCGAACGCATGGTCGGATTGGAGGGCGGCGCTTTCCGGTTCGCACCCGGGTCCGTTGTGAAGACCCTGCCGGGTCTCGACTCTGGAGTCGCAACTGAAATTGAGGATGGCGCGATCTTCGAGCGTCGCCCCGCCGTTGGCGGCATTATCGACGCTTTCGCGGCCCGTT
Organism: uncultured Alphaproteobacteria bacterium; assembly: GCA_963772105.1. Classification (GTDB taxonomy): domain Bacteria; phylum Pseudomonadota; class Alphaproteobacteria; order Rhizobiales; family Rhodomicrobiaceae; genus Rhodomicrobium. Next base: position 40,299 of record CAVYVV010000010.1, on the reverse strand, counting down.
CGCCCGTCGCGGCTCTGATCATCGATTACGGCTATTCCCGGCCCTCTTTCGGCGACACGGTGCAGGCCGTCAGATCGCATCGCTTCGCTGGCCTTTTCGATGCCCCTGGCGAAAGCGATATCACCGCGCATGTGGACTTTCTTCACCTGAAGCAAACGGCGGCGGATGCGAAGATGGAAGCCTTCGGTCCCATGCCCATGGGCGAATGGCTGTTGCGGCTCGGCCTCGAGGCGCGGGTGAGCCAGCTCCTGGGCCGCGCTTCGCAAAACGAAGCCAATGAGATGAGAAGCCGCGTCGCCCGACTTGTCGATCCGGGGCAGATGGGGGTGCTGTTCAAAGTTCTCGCCGTGACGAATGGCATTTCGGCGGCCCCGCCCCCATTTTGAGCAATGGTTCAGCTTAAGAAGATGAAGACACATGGCGGACGGAGCGAAGCTTGGCGGCCCTGATGAGATCGAGGCGAGGAATGCCCCGTCGGCTGTAAAGGCGGCGAGCCTTGAAAGCGGCGGTGTCGCGCACGGCTTCTTTCTTCGTACCGGCGGTGTTTCTGAAGGGATCTTCGCGTCCCTCAATTGCGGGCGGGGTTCGGGCGATGCTCGCGAGCGCGTCGAGGAAAACCGGAGGCGGGCTGCGGATACGCTGGGAATTCCCTCCGCCGCATTGATCGGGCCACACCAAAGTCACTCCGCGAAAGCGGTCGTTGTGCATACGCCCTGGGAGGCCTCGGACGCTCCGCAAGCCGACGCCATTGTGACGAACACCCCCAATCTTGCCGTAAGCGTCCTCACCGCCGATTGCGTGCCGCTTCTCATGGCCGATGCAGCGGGAGGCGTTGTTGCAGCGGTCCATGCCGGCTGGAAGGGCGCGAAATCAGGCATCGTCGAAAGCGCAATCGAGGCCATGGAGAGCCTCGGAGCCCATGTGTCGCGCATCGCGGTGGCCATCGGTCCCGCAATCTCACAAGCCGCTTACGAGGTCGGCCCGGAGTTCAAAGCCGCGTTCATTGCCGGTTGTGTCGGGAATGAGACGTATTTTTCGGAGGCGCGGGCCGGTCACATTCATTTCAACTTACCCGGATACGTTCAGGATAAGCTCAAAAGTCTCGGCATCGCGCACATCAGCGACGCTGGTGTGTGCACCTATGGGAACGAATCGATTCTTTTCAGCTATCGCCGTTCCTGCCACCGGGGCGAGCCCGATTATGGACGCCAGATCTCCGCAATCGTCCTTCGATGATGTGGATAACTAGGCAGACAACCCCCGATTTCAGCGGGATTTTGCAATGCGGGGCGCAGGTGTGTCTCCATCGCCTAGACGGCCTTTGTTGCGGCCGCTAAATTTCGATCGTTAAGAAGATTCGGCGGAATAATAAGTGCCGGTATAGTCAAAGTACCGCCGTCCTAGAGCCATGAAAATCAAGGAGTGGAAAAGTGACGCGCGAGAACAAACCGGCCGCGCTGAGCGCAGCTCGTGGAGCCGCGTCGCTCTTGACTGGGGCGCTTTTGCTTGCTGGCCTTACCGGCTGCAGCGGTGATCTCTTTCAAAAGGGCGATTCGGCCAATTCCAACATTAAGGCCAAGCCTGCAGTCGCCCTGGCGCCTGCGCAGGGGATTCCGCAAAAATATACCAGCAAGGTGAACGATCAGCTTGCTGCTTCGATCAAGGCCAACGGTGTCGCGATCGTTGACGCCAAGGACGCCGTCTACGTCGTCAAACCGACGTATGTTGCGCAGGCAGAGCCTAAGCATGGCACGAAAGTGACTTACACGATCGATGTCATGGACAAGGCTGGAAACAAGGTTCGCTCCATCACGGGCGAGGAAATCGTTTCTGCCAAGCGCGGGGGTGATGCTTGGCATCACGTCAACGAAGAGGCCGTTCAGAAAGTTGCTATGAAGTCTGCAACGGACGTGAACGCCTGGATCGAAAATCCGAACGCTCCGGTTCCTGCTCCGGCGGTGGCTGAGGCGAAGCCAGCAGATGCTGCTCCCGTAAAGGCGGCTGCGGCCAGCCCGGCTCCGGTGAAGACGGCGGCCAACACGACACCGAAGGCTTCCCGCGCGAAGGCGCCGGTAGAAACGGCGTCGCTTGCTTCCGCGGTTGATACTTCAGCCCCGGCGCATCCTGTCCAGACAGCCGCGGCGGCTCCTCAAGAAATCGTGGCGGTGGTTCCTGTTGTGAGCGGCGCGCCCGGCGACGGCAAGACTGCTCTTTCCGAGGCCATGAAAAAGGCGCTCGGCCGCCAGGGCGTCAAGCTCGCTTCGGGCGCCGCAGCAGGCACCTACAAGATCCAGGGCCAGGTGGAGATGGGCGCTGTCTCGAATGGCCAGCAGCCGATCACCATCCGCTGGGTTGTGATCGATCCATCCGGCAAGCAGATGGAAAAGACCGTCGTGCAGAACAACAAGATCACCGCCGGAACCCTGGACGGTGCATGGGGTGAAGTGGCGGAGCAGGCAGCAGGCGCTGCAGCCTCCGAGGTCACGAAGCTCCTGAACAAGGGTTCTGGGCAGGCTCAGGCTGCGAACGGGTCGGCTGGCTAATACGATCGTAGGCTGCTTCAACGTGCGGGTGGTATTTGTACACTCGCAGGTTTACAGATAGCGAGTGCGCTGTTAGAAGCGCGCTCGTTGCCGTTTCTGTGAACCTATTGTGACAATGGACTGTCCCTCTCATGAAGCTGGTCGCTGGCAATAGCAATCGGCCGTTGGCTCACGCCATCGCCGCTTATCTTAGAAATCCGCTGACGCAATGCCATGTGCGCCGCTTCTCCGACATGGAGATTTTCGTCGAGATCCGCGAAAATGTCCGCGGAGAGGACGTCTTTATCATCCAATCGACGTCCTATCCCGCGAATGACAATCTCATGGAGCTGCTCATCATCATCGATGCGCTCCGGAGAGCTTCGGCGCGGCGGATCACTGCGGTAGTCCCCTATTTCGGCTATGCCCGCCAGGATCGCAAAACGCTCCCGCGCACGCCCATTTCCGCGAAGCTCGTCGCAAACATGATCACGCATGCCGGCGCGGACCGGGTGCTGACGGTCGATCTCCACGCCGGCCAGATCCAGGGCTTCTTCGACATCCCGACCGATAATCTCTACGCAGTGCCCGTCATGGTGCGCGACATCCGCAAACGCTTCACGGACGGCAACATCACCGTCGTCTCGCCTGACGTCGGCGGCGTGGTTCGGGCGCGGGGGCTCGCAAGCCGCATTGATGCTCCTCTTGCCATCATCGACAAGAGGCGTGACCGGCCGGGCGAATCCGAGGTGATGAATGTCATCGGCAACGTATCCGGCCAGCATTGCATCATGATCGACGACATCATCGATTCCGGCGGCACGCTTTGCAACGCCGCCGACGCGCTCATCGAAAAGGGCGCGCGATCGGTTGCCGCCTACATCACGCATGGTGTTTTTTCCGGCGGCGCTGTGGCCAGGATCATGGCCTCCAAAATTGAGACGCTGGTCATCACGGACACGATCCTGCCGACGGAAGCGGTGCGGGTGGCGAGCAACATCGAGGTTGTTTCGCTTGCCGGGCTGATCGGCGAGGCGATCCTGCGCACCTCGGGCGAAGAATCGGTGTCGAGCCTGTTCGATTAGGCTGGCTACTTGGCTGGATTTGAACGTCTAGCGTCTTTGCGCTGAGGATTTGTGCCCGCCTCGGGGTGCAACAGGCTCCTTTCGGTTCTTGCGAGAACAGAAACAGTTGCTGAAGAAGCCCATGTCATGGACGCGGGCTTCTCTAGCACTCTAAGTGCGTGGACTTTGCTCGTTTTCGATCACGCACCAATATTTTACAATACAAAATTCAGTCTTGCCAAAAAATTGATGATCGGAACTTCAGAAAATCTATTATCGGTGTTCTGTATGGTATAGAAACGCTTGCCGTACTGATTAAATATAGAGAACTCGTGCTCAGAATATCAAAAGACATAACACTTCTTAAAATAGAGGTTGGTTGCGCAAGATTTCATCTGCTTGGAATCTGTTCGGCTTTCAGAAGGCGGGGTTCCTTCTTGAAAGGTGGGATAGGGGCGGTCTTCCTAAAAGAACATGTTTTCAGCAAAATGCCTGTCATTTTGAATACCCATGCACGCGCCGCCGTGCGGCTAGAGCCTATCCGCTTTTATGGACTCAAAGCGAACCCTAAGCCTTTGTTTTATCGCGCGTCTTATCGGAAAACCGCTTCGCACTTTTTAGAACGCGCTCTGCGTCGCAGTCACGATAAAGCCTTCCGATCAGATCCGCGTTCGGCGTGCCGGGAAGTTTGTCACCGGTCTCGCCATCCTCATACGAAGGGTTCGCTATTGGCGCTGAAGAAGGCAAACCCAATTGTATCTCGACGACGCCGACCAGGGCATCGATCTCGTCTGGCGACAACAACGCTTTGTAATGGACTTCTCCATTTTCGGGTGCGGCTTCAGGCCAGTTCGACAACAAATAGCGGGCAAGTGCTCTGCCATCGCTCGAACCGATTCTTGTTCTGCCGGTCAACTTCGGTACGAGCGACCGCACCAGGGTGTTCCGCTTCCTGAGTTCATCTAAGGAAGCGGTCGCTGTGGCGCGGCTTGCCGGAAAGCTTCCCCCCGCCTTCTTTCCATAGCCGATGGAGTTCCAGCAGGAATTGGACCGGGTGCTCCTGCGGATCGGGAATATCTGGGAATCTGGACTGTAGCCGCTTCAGCGCATTGGCGAAAATCTCTTGGTTGGGCATCTAGAGCATCCCTCAAAATGCGAATAGGCCTAAGGCGGATGGCTAGGGCGCTTCGCGAACTTCGAAATCTCGCCGAGTTCAATGATCCATTTATTTTAAGGGCTGTTAAGCTCTGAGGGAATTGCTTTTATTACATACGGGCAAAAAGCGGCAGGTCGACGAGTGGAATACCGCTGGCGCTCGGGAAACTGCCCCTTCAGGGTAGCTGTATAAAACCTCGAGGCTGGACAATGCGCACCACCTTATTGTCTTTCGCTTCGCTTGCCCTTATAGAGATGGTTTGAGATACCCCCGAGTGCCGAAGGTCCGCGCGCCCGTTCGCCGCACAATCGCGCTCACCTAACACAACAGAGATGATCATGGCGGAGCTTACAGAACTCAAAGCAACCGCGCGCGAAGGAACTGGCAAACTCGCCAATCGCGCGCTCCGGGCGCAAAAGCTGGTCCCCGGCGTCGTATATGGCGGCGAAACGGCCCCCGCGAATGTCGCACTGGAATACAGGAATGTGTGGCAACACTATCAGACCGGATCGTTCCTTTCGACGGTCTACCTGCTCGACATCGACGGCAAGAAGGAGCGCGTCATCCCGCGCGAGGTGCAAGTCGATCCCGTGCGCGATTTCCCGATCCACGTCGATTTCATGCGTGTCAGCCGTTCGTCACGGATCGACGTTGACGTGCCGGTCCAATTTATCAACGAGGATGCCTCGCCCGGCCTGAAGCGCGGCGGCGTCTTGAACATCGTTCGGCACACCATCGAATTCTCATGCCCCGCCGACGCGATCCCCGAGAAGATCACCGTCGATCTGACCGGCCTCGACATCGGCGACAGCCTTCACATATCAGCCGTAGCCCTCCCAGCCGGAATTACGCCGACGATCACCGACCGCGATTTCACCATCGCGACGATCGCTGGCGCGGCAGCAATGCGGCCCGAGACGGAGACGGAAACCGTCGCCGAAGAGGAGAAGAGCGAATAGGCTTGCATGGATTTTGCAGCCCGCTTCGGCGCGTTCATCGGTAATAAGAGATGAGGACCATGAAACTGATCGTCGGATTGGGCAATCCAGGTGAGAAATTCGCAGGCAACCGCCACAATATCGGTTTCATGGCGGTCGACGAAATCGCGAGGGGCTACAGCTTCGGCCCCTGGAAGAAGCGCTTTCAAGGATACACGTCAGAAGGCCAGATCGGGCTTGAGAAGTGTATCCTTTTAAAGCCGTCCACTTATATGAATGAGAGCGGGCGCGCGGTCGGGGAAGCCATGCGCTTCTATAAGCTGCCGCTCGGCGACGTGATCGTCATTCACGATGAAATCGACCTGAAGCCGGGCGCGATTCGCGTCAAGAAGGGCGGCGGCAACGCTGGCCATAACGGGCTGAAATCGATTTCCGCGCATGCCGGCAATGACTATGCGCGCGTGCGCCTCGGCATCGATCATCCCGGTGACCGGGCGCTTGTCGCCCATTATGTCCTGCAGGATTTTGCAAAATCCGACCGCGACTGGCTTATACCGTTACTCGAAGGCGTGGCGCGCGGGATGGCGAAGCTGGTGGAAGGAAGCGAGGCCGCTTTTTTAAGTGAAGCCGCCCGTGGACGAAGGCCCTCGACGCCGGCGGCAAAAACTAACGGGGCCGCATCTTCACCCGATGGCAAGGCGCATGCTTCTCCCGATGCGGTGCTCGCGGTGCGCCTCGAGGCCCAAGCGGCTGAACAGGTCTCCGACTGGCGTATCGAAGAAGCGGTTTCGGAGCTTGTCCCACAAGCCAGCGAGCCGGTTGTCGACGGCGCGCTGGCTGCTGCTGCCGCCCACGAGGTCGAGCTGTTTCGCGCGCAAGCCGCAGAGCCCCTCTTCGAGACTGCGCCGGAAGACCCTGCCAAGGACGCGAAAGACTTTCGCGGGCCGCGGCGGCTTTTTGAGCCTAGCTTGGACGAGTCATCCCTGCTGCCGGAAGCGGCACCCCGGGAGGCTCAGGGGAACTTCTTCACCAGATGGTTTCGAAAGCGCATTCGCGGCGGCGCGAAGTAGCAGGCAGAGGAATCCGACGTCTCATGGGCTTCAAATGTGGCATCGTCGGATTGCCGAATGTCGGTAAATCCACCCTTTTCAATGCGCTGACGCAGACCGCGGCGGCGCAAGCGGCGAACTATCCTTTTTGCACCATCGAGCCGAATGTGGGCGAGGTGTCCGTCCCGGACGACCGGCTCGATAAGATCGCCAGCATTGCCGGATCCAAGGCGACCATCCCAACCCGGCTGACCTTCGTCGATATTGCCGGCCTGGTGCGCGGCGCCTCGAAAGGTGAGGGGCTCGGCAACCAGTTCCTTGCCAATATCCGCGAGGTCGACGCGATTGCCTATGTGCTGCGCTGCTTCGAGGATGACGACGTCACCCATGTGGAGGGGCGCGTCGATCCTATCGCCGACGCCGAAACCGTCGAGACCGAACTCATGCTCGCGGATCTCGACAGCCTGGAGCGGCGGCGGCCCGCGGTTGAGAAGAAGGCAAAAGGCCAGGACAAGGAGGCGAGGGCAGCCCTGGGCCTGATCGACACTGCTTTGAGATATGTCTCGGCCGGACAGCCCGCGCGCCTCGCGCTCGCCGAAATTCCTCCGAGCGAGCATCGCGCCTTCCGGCAGCTTCAGCTTCTCACCGCCAAGCCTGCGCTCTACGTTTGCAACGTGGACGAGGCCAGCGCGTCGACGGGCAACGCCTACTCGAAGCTGGTCGAGGAGCGCTTCAACGGCGCAGAGTCGGAAATCGTCGTTATCTCGGCCAAGATCGAAGCGGAACTGGCGCATCTGGACGAGGAGGAGCGCGCGCTTTACCTCAAGGAACTCGGCCTGGAAGAGCCCGGCCTTAATCGCCTGATCGAAGCCGGCTATCGCCTTCTCGGACTGATCACCTATTTTACGGCTGGGCCGCAGGAGACGCGCGCCTGGACGATCACCAAGGGAACGACCGCGCCTGGGGCGGCGGGCGTCATCCATTCCGACTTCGAGAAAGGCTTCATTCGGGCGGAAACGATCGCTTATCGCGATTTCGTGACGCTTGGCGGCGAGGCTGGGGCGAAAGAGGCTGGAAAAATGCGCCTCGAGGGCAAGGATTACACGGTGCATGACGGCGATGTGATGCATTTCCGTTTCGCGAACTGATCGTCAGAGTTGTGAGAATCGCGAGGACGCGCGGCCTCCAACGCCAATGGTATCCCTGCTAAGCTGCAAGTACAGCCCGCTCAGGGAAGCGGGTGCATGTGGAGGATGAGCATGCAAAAGACGACCGAAGTCGATATCGAGCGCCGCCGGAAAGAGGCAGCCAAGCGCGCTTTGGAAGAGGCCAATATCCGCAAGGGCCATGATGGCGGCGCCCTCCCCAAGGAACTTGGCGGACGCAAAGGCCCGGAACCAACACGGTACGGGGATTGGGAGAAAAAAGGAATTGCCTCCGACTTTTAGCCGCCCCTCTCCAATGGGAGAGGGAGCTGCGGTCGGGATACCAACTGTTATTGTAAGCTCTGAAGTTGCTGGAAGATTATCAGCTTACGAATTCAGAAAAGCTTCCCTTTAAGGCAGAGTGCGTCGGGAAAAGTGCGAAGCGGTTCTCCGATAGACACACGGCAAAACAAGAACTTGGAGCCCGCTTTTGATTCATCAAAAGCGGATAGGTTCTTGCGCCGGCATCCTGCAGATCATCACATTATTGGGCGGGGTCAGCGGCCAAACAACCCGACAAAGTGGCTGATAAAACCGTCAGGCAGCGAGCCGTGCCGGTGTGACCTCTGTTCCTGGCTTCCGGCCCTCGCTTTTTTCCTGGCCGGGTCATTATCGCCGACCGCCGCGGATTTGCTGCCCGGCGTGGTGTTGGCCGCCGGCGCTTCGGAGGCTGCGGCGGCACTTGAAGTCTCACTGCCGCTTTGGCCCTGCATCCAAGGCGGGAGATACGACTTCGAATCTGGTTCTGCCTGCGAGGGCTTTTCCTGGCCGGAGTTATTAGCCGCTGCAAAAACAGCCGGGCTGATGATCAAGGACAAAACCAGAAAAGACGCACCACACTTCCAGCGCGCACAATGAGCCATCTTATCCTCTGGGAATTGCTTGATAGTACCGGTTTTAGCGGCCGGGCGATTGTGAGTGTACGTGTATGATGATTCCTGTGCATGGAGAGCCCGGCGTCACGAAAGAATTCCCTCCGTAACTCAAACTCCACACTGCGAACCTAGCACGGGCCGCTTGGTTTTCGCTTAAGTGCAATAATGGACTTTTCGCAGGGAAATTAATTATTCGGATGAAGGTAAATCGCACCTCATCTGGTTCCGAAGAGTTGATTAAAGAAGGACGGGGCCGCCTCCGCCGATGTCTTAGACTGGCCACCAGCCGCAAACCGCCCGGCGACGCCGTCGAAGATCTTTGCAAATTGCTGGGCACTGGCTTTCTGGACGTTCCGGTCCATGATCTCATCGAGCCGAACGAGCAGCTGAGCCCCTGTTTTGTCGTGCACCACGGGATTGCGCCCGTAGCCGCCGCGCTCGAAGAAGTTCGACGTCGGCATGTCGCGGCCGGGCGACTGCAGCATCTCAAGGCCGCTCCCCGGTCCAGCCAGGTTCATCATCTCGAGCTGAGCCCCGTTCAAATGATGAAACCCCTTTTTAGAGGCATACTCCATGATGCCGCGCAGCTTGACCACCTGCATCCAGGGGCCAACGTTTCCATCGAGGTTGAGTGCGTGCATCCCCAGCCCGTTGGGTGTTTTTGCGTAGGCCTCATGGGCTGGCCAGCTTTCGGGAACCTTTCGAGCGTCGGCGATCATCCGCCGAACGCACGCCGCTTTGGTCCTCAGCGCTTGCGCCGTGGTGTATGAAACGTTCTGTTCCTCGGCGAGGCGATCAGGCGCGCCGCAACTCGGGACCCCATTTCCGGACCAGCTCGATCGAGTTCGCCGCGAGAAGCTGGGCATAGCCCAGCCCGTCGACGCAGCGTGCCCGGTCCTCGGGTTATAGCCCGATTGGAGGTCATGGGTACCCATTCCTCCCGTCTCGAGCGCGTAAAGGCGCACCACCTGATCTCTTGTCAGACCGAGCCTGATGGCTTCGATCGCATAATAGATCATGAAATCGTCTTCGCTGACCCGGTCCGGCCGAAAGCCGTAGACCGCATCAGCCTCGCGCAGAAAATCGGCAAGGACGGGAATCGGCGTATGGGCCTCGACGGGAGGCTTCGGCGGCTTCGGAGAAGCGCCATGATCTCGTCCGGCCGCTTCGGCCCGTAGATAGACCGGCGGCTGCTCCCTGACGTAATCCTCGACGGTGACAGCCTTCCCCGCTGCGATCTTTGCCTTTCGCTTTCTTCGTTTCAGCTCGGCAAGACGCCAGTACTGATCCACATGCCGGGCGTAAGCCGCACGCGCACTTTCATAAGCCTTGAGCGTCGCCTGCTGCTCAGGGGCGAGCCTCGCGATCGCATCTTGAAGGGGCGTGTTCGCCCATGCGTTTTCCGCAGGCGCCATCGGCAGCGCCACGAGCAGCGCCGCAGTAAGAGAAAGCACGGTTAATCGTTTAGACATGCGCCTGCACTCTAGCTGAACGGGAAAACGGGTACATCCAAAAAATGCCCGCGGCGAAGCATAAGTGCCGTTGCCTAACCAACGCTTGCCAGCGCGCCACATTTCTGACGAGTCCATGAGGCAACTGCATCCTTTCCGCGAGACGCTCAGGCGACATGACTCGTCGCGCGGTTGATCGTGGAGCCGTATGCCGCTGGAATGGCATGAGGCAGGCAGCCGCCTTTCGATGCGAGAGGGTAGGGTAGGCATTGTGGACAGACAAATGGGCTTAGCTCAGCGATCATGGCGCTTGGCGGCATCCATCGCTTGTCTGGGAGGAGCGCTCGCGCTTACGGCGTGCGCGGGGTTCGGCCTGCGCAACGCGCCGATCAACTCAGCACTCACCGACGACGCATTGGCGGCTCCCCAAACGGCCGCGGGGCCTGTAACTGTTCAGGAAAACGCGGAAACCGCGATCGGCTTGAGCTTCTCTGGAGGCGGCACGCGCGCGAGCGCCTTCGCGTTCGGCGTACTGCAGGAACTCGGGAGAACCGACGCTTCGGACCGCATCGCGATCATCCCTCATCGACCAAGTTTCTCTCGTATCGGGCGTGTCGGGAGGATCGGTTACCGCAGCCTATTTCGCGTTGCACGGGCGGGATACGCTCTCCAGTTTCCGTCAGAAATTCCTCGTTCAGGATGCCGAAGCCTCGCTGAGCACGTCTGTCAATGTGACGAATCTGGTTCTGCTTGCGAAAGGCGGGGTGAACGACCGCACCGGCCTTCCCACCTGGCTCGACGAGAATCTGTTCCATGGCGCGACCTTCGACGAGGTTTTGAAACCGGGCCGCCCGCAGCTTTGGATCAACGCCTCCGATATCTTCAACCGCACCACCTTCATCTACAACACGGTCAACTTCGGAGCGCTTTGCAGCGATTTGCGCCGCTATCCCCTCTCCGAAGCGGTTGCCGCGTCTGCGGCGGTCCCGTTCATTTTCGCGCCGATCGTGATCGAAAACTATGCGGATCGTTGTACGTTCACGCCGCCCGACTGGGTTTACTCCGCAGACCGGCCCGGCGCGCCCGCGATCCTGCGGGCCTCGGCAGCCGCCATTCAGAGGTATCGTGAGAAATCCGACGTCAAATTCGTCAAGCTCCTCGACGGAGGCATGACCGACAATCTGGGGCTGAGCGGATTCGTGCTGGAGCTTGCTGCGGCGACGAAACCCTACCAGCCGCTGACGCCGCGCCAGGTGGTGAATCTGAAGCGCTTTCTCTTCGTTGTCGTTGACGCCGGCCGTCCGCCAGGCGGCGATCTCGCGAAGGAGGCGGACTTCGCCCGAGCTTATGGATTTGATCCAAGCCGTCTCCGATACGGCGGTGGATGCGAATGTGCGCGCGGCCTACGATGCGTTTGTCACAGAGATGGAAAAGTGGCGCGAGCGTATGATCGAATACCGCTGCGGGTTGACGCCGCCGGAAGTCGCCTCCCTTCGTGGCTCGACGGAGGGCTGGGATTGCCGGAACCTGTCGCTTCAGGTCGCCAAGGTGAGCTTCGATCAGATGCGCGAACCGAGCGTTCGGGCGCGCCTTGAGAAAGTTCCGACGCGCTTCAAGCTTCCGAAGGACGAAGTCGATCTTCTCATAGCGTCGGCTGGCAGCCTGCTTCGGCAAAATCCGAACTACAAGGAATTTATCGCCAGTTTTTAAGCGCGAGCCGGCCCCGTGCTTGAGCGCTTCCCATTTCGCCTTATCCTCTTAAATTGAGGAGACTGGAAAAGAGAAGCCAAGGCTCCATGGACGAAACCATCAAGCGACCTATCCTATCGCCGGATGAGATCAAGCGCTATAAGCGGCACCTTCTCGTCAAGGAGATTGGCGGGCAGGGTCAGCAGCGTCTGAAAGCAGCGCGCGTGCTCATCGTCGGCGCAGGGGGTCTCGGGTCTCCGCTGTCCATGTACCTCGCTGCGGCGGGTGTGGGAAATATCGGCATTATGGACGATGACCGGGTCTCGGTCGATAATCTGCAGCGCCAGATCGGGTACAAGACAACCGATGTGGGGGCGCTCAAGGCTGAGCGTGCAGCTGCGCTTTGCCGAAGCCTCAACCCTCATGTTTCCGTGGAGGCGATGCCCTTCCGCCTGACGGCCGAAAACGCGCTGTCCATCATTTCGCAATACGACATCGTGGCGGACGGTTCGGACAATTACAGCACGCGCTATCTCGTCAACGACGCCTGCTTCTTCGCCGGAAAGCCGCTTGTGTTTGCGGCGCTTGGCCAGCTCGATGGCTATCTCTCCACCTTCCGGGCTTTCGAGAAGGATGATGCCGGGCAGCCTTTGCCGAACTACCGATGCCTTTTCCCGGAGCCGCCGCCGCCCGGCACGGTTGCGAACTGCGAAGAGGCGGGGGTTCTGGGGCCGGTGGCGGGCGTCATCGGGACGCTTCAAGCGGTCGAGGTCGTCAAGGTCATTCTCGACTTGCCGGATACGCTGACGGGCAAGCTTCTGATCTACGACGCCCTTTCGGCGCGATTTCAGACCATTCTTCTGAAGTGGGACCCGGACAATCCCTTGACGGGACGGAATCCCGCAATCCGGGATCTCTCCATTCACATGCGCGTCCCCGGCTGACGCGGCGGCATGTCTTGAATTCGCCTGATTTTCGGGCGTGATCCCGCCTATCCTTTCAACGTGATTCCCGAATCCATTGACCCGGAGGCAGTCATGAGAACGCCCCTCTCCCGCGCAATTTTTGTCAGCCTCTTGCTTGCTGCGGCAGCAAATGACGGCGCCGCATGCACGAATTCCGGCAGCTTCGAGCGCTGGCTCTCGGAATTCCGCTCGGCGGCGCGGTCGGAAGGCATTTCGCCTCGCGCCCTGGCCGCGCTCGAGGGCGTCACCCTGGACCAGAATGTCATCAACAGCGACCGCAGGCAGAGCGTCTTTTCGCAGAGCTTTCTCGAATTTTCCGACCGCATGGCTGCCAAGTTCCGCATCGACAATGGCCGCGCGCGCATTGCGAAACACAAAGCTGTTTTCGACAAGGTCGAGCAGCAATTTGGCGTGCCAGCCCCGGTCATTACGGCGTTCTGGGGGCTTGAGACGGATTTCGGGGCGAACAACGGCAATCTGTCCACGCTGCGGTCGCTGGCGACGCTCGCCTATGACTGCCGCCGCCCGGAGAAATTCCGCGCCGAGTTGATGGATGCGCTGCGCATTGTCGAGCGGGGCGACCTCAGGCCGGACGAGATGCACGGGCCATGGGCGGGAGAGATGGGGCAGACGCAGTTCGTGCCGTCGATCTATTACAAATACGGGATCGACTACGATGGCGATGGACGCGCAGACCTGATCCATAGCGTGCCCGACGTGCTGGCCTCGTCGGCGAATTATCTCAAAGGGCTTGGCTGGCGTCGTGGCGAGCCCTGGCTCAAGGAAGTTCGTGTGCCTGAGAGCATGGACTGGAGCCAGGCCGATCTCAACGTCGAGCATACCGTTGGCGAATGGGCCAGGACGGGTGTCCAGCTGGCGAATGGCGACCGCGTCCCGGAAGGACTGCAAGCCTCCCTTTTGCTGCCGATGGGGCGCAATGGTCCCGCCTTCCTGGCTTTCCACAATTTCAAGGTTTATCTGGAGTGGAACCAGTCGCTCGTCTATTCGACAACGGCAGCCTACCTCGCGACGAGGATCGCAGGCGCGCCAGCTGTATCCAGGGGGCGGGGCGTTGTGTCGTTCGGCTACGAGCAAACGAAAGAGCTGCAAAGCCTCTTGAGGGCGAAGGGCTACGATGTGGGCGAGGTTGACGGGAAGCTCGGCCTCGCGACGCGCGCCAGCGTTAAAAAAGTCCAGGAGAAACTTGGTTTGCCCGCTGAACTCCTATCCTAGCCCCGAGTTGATCGCGCGCCTGCGGACTCGGTGAGAGCGGGGATGGGCAGCCGGTTCATGCGGCTGCCATTCGCGAAGAACACGGTCGCCGAAGATAAAGGCGACCGACCCACTCTATCCCCTCGCTCGCGACGCTGTCTTGCGCTCCGAACCTGTCCATCTCCCAATCGCGCTTGCCCTTTCAAGCGCGATCACTTCCAACACGTGAGGGCGTGTTGGCTGGGAGATGGAACGCCAACGCACGCCTTGGCGTGCTTGCAACTTAGAGTGAGCATCCGCGAGCGGGTGCGGTCGATGTTGCAACGGCTGCCAAATTCTCCCTCTCCGCTCGCGGGACAGGGCGCGTGAGCGGAACGACCGGTCAACACTTCCGGCGGCTGGTATGATTGATTTCGCACCGTACTTCAACCAGTGTGAGGCGCGGTGCTCTTCAGTCTGTGTGAAGAACTCCCATCGGTGCTCCGCTTATCGGAGCGGCCAGGGAAAGGCCTTACTTGGCAGCCCTTCCTCCCAACACTCGTGATCAACGCGAAGCTTGTTGTTGCGGAATAACCCGCAGCCGCTCCGCGATGGCTTTCCTGCTACTCAGCGGCTGCCGAAGCGATTGCCCCGTGACAATGCTTGAACTTCTTGCCGGAACCGCAGGGGCACGGCGCATTACGCGCGACCTTGCCCCAGCTTGCAGGATTGCCGGGATCGACTGCAGGCCCTGCTGGTGGGCGCTGGCCGCGTCCCTTGCCTTGCTGTGGCTTGCCTGCCGGAGCGCCGCCGCTTGGCTTCCGGGCTGAAGGTGGCGCTCCGTTCCCTTGTTTCGACGCAGCGGCGCGTCGTTCCTGCCTTGATTTCGGTGCGGCTTCCTGCTCCTCGGCCAGGAACTCGTCTTCGCCGGTCAGGGGGTCGAAATGGTGCGCCTGCATCTCCGGCAGGGGCATCTCAATGTACTCTTCTGGCGCGCGCTGCGTCAGGACGACATGCATCAACTGCCCGGTCACATCCCGGCGCAAGCGGCCCAGCATCTGCTCGAACAGTTGGAAAGCCTCGCTCTTGTACTCGTGCAAGGGATCGCGCTGCGCATATCCGCGCAAACCGACCGCCTGACGCAAATGCTCAAGGGTCACAAGATGCTCGCGCCAGAGGTGATCGAGCGTCTGCAAGAGAATGGCCTTCTCGACTTCGCGAATCGCTTCAGGGCCGAGTTCCGCCGCTTTGCGTGCGGCAGCCGTGTCGGCCTGATCCTGGAGACGTTCCTCGATCTCCTGGTCGGCAATCCCTTCCTCAGCGGCCCATTCTTCGATGGGGAGATCGACATTGAAAATCGCCTTGAATTCCTCCCGCAGCCCTTTCACGTCCCACTGCTCGGCGAAGGCCTTGGCCGGGATGTGCGTCGTGACAAGCTCCTGAACAACCTCGCGGCGCATGTCGGCAACGGTATCCTCCACCGTCTCGTCCTGCATGAGGTCGATGCGCTGCTCGAACACGACCTTGCGCTGGTCGTTCATCACGTCGTCAAACTTGAGCACGTTCTTGCGCATGTCGAAGTTGCGCGCCTCGACCTTCTTCTGCGCATTCGCGAGCGCCCGGTTGATCCAGGGATGGGCGATGGCTTCGCCTTCCTTGATGCCAAGCTTGCGCAGGACGAAGTCCATGCGCTCGGCGCCGAAGATGCGCATCAGGTCGTCTTCGAGGGAGAGATAAAACTTGGAGGCGCCCGGATCGCCCTGGCGGCCGGAGCGGCCGCGGAGCTGGTTGTCGATGCGGCGGCTTTCGTGGCGTTCGGTGCCGAGAACGTAGAGGCCGCCGGCTTTCAGGGCCCGCTCCTTCTTCTGGTCGACGTCGGCGTTGATTTTCGCGCGCTCAGCCTCGATCTCTTCCGGGGTCGGCGGTTCGCCCGACGCCTCGCGGGCGGCGATCCAGTCCGAAAGCCGCATCGTCGGGTTGCCGCCGAGCTGGATGTCCGTGCCGCGTCCTGCCATGTTGGTGGCGATGGTCACGGCGCCCGGCACGCCGGCTTGCGCGATGATATGCGCCTCCTGTTCGTGGAAACGCGCATTCAGCACCTGATGCGGGATTTTGTGGGGCTTCAGCATTTCCGAGAGCGTCTCGGATTTCTCGATCGAAACCGTGCCCACGAGGATGGGCTGGCCTCTCTGAGAGCAATCGCCGATCACATTGATGATCGCGTTGTATTTTTCCTGTGCCGTCCGGTAGACCTCGTCGTCCTGGTCGTTGCGGATCATCGGGCGGTTTGTCGGAACTTCGAGAACTTCGAGTTTGTAGATGTCGGCGAACTCGCCAGCTTCCGTCAGCGCCGTGCCGGTCATGCCGGCGAGCTTGTCGTACAGGCGGAAATAATTCTGGAAGGTGATCGAGGCGAGGGTCTGGTTTTCGGGCTGGACGTCCACGCCTTCCTTAGCTTCGAGCGCCTGATGGAGCCCTTCCGAGTAGCGCCGGCCTTCCATCATGCGGCCGGTGAATTCGTCCACGATGACGACCTGGCCTTTGCGCACGATATAGTCGCGGTCCAGGAGAAAAAGCTTGTGGGCGCGAAGCGCCTGGGTCACGTGGTGGACGAGGCTCACATTCTCGACATCGTAGAGCGAGGTATCGGGTTTCACAAAGCCCGCTTGCTCCAGCATATCCTCCATGTGCTGGTTGCCCGCCTCCGTCAGGGTAACGGTGCGCATCTTCTCGTCGAGGTCGTAATGCTCCTTCGCAAGGGGCGGGATGAATGCGTCGATGGCTTTGTAGAGACTGGCCTTGTCCTCGATGGCGCCCGAGATGATCAGCGGCGTACGCGCCTCGTCGATCAGGATCGAGTCCACCTCGTCGACAATCGCGTAGGCATGGGCCTGAAGC
Organism: uncultured Alphaproteobacteria bacterium; assembly: GCA_963772105.1. GTDB lineage: Bacteria > Pseudomonadota > Alphaproteobacteria > Rhizobiales > Rhodomicrobiaceae > Rhodomicrobium. The sequence continues at coordinate 23,296 of CAVYVV010000010.1, read as the reverse complement.
TCCGGGGGACGGCCGCCGAACTGCACCATCTCCGAAATCGAATACTTCATGTTATCGCGAAGGTAATCGAAGCCGAATTCGTTGTTGGTGCCGTAGGTGATATCGCAGGCATACGCCCGGCGCCGCTCATCGTCATCGAGTTCGTGAACGACGCAGCCGACTGTCAAGCCGAGAAACCTGTAGATCTCGCCCATCCATTCGGAGTTGCGTCTGGCGAGGTAATCGTTGACCGTGACGATATGGACGCCGCGCCCCGGAAGCGCATTCAGATAGGCGGGGAGGGTGGAGACAAGCGTTTTTCCTTCGCCCGTCTTCATCTCGGAAATCTTGCCCTCGTGCAGCACCATGCCGCCGACGAGCTGAACGTCGAAGTGACGTTGGCCGAGGGTACGCTTTGCACCTTCGCGGACCGTAGCGAAGGCTTCGGGCAGAAGGTCCTCGAGGCTTTCACCTTTGGCGAGGCGCTGACGGAACTCGACCGTCTTGCCGCGCAATGCCTCATCGGACAGCGCCGCGAATTGAGGCTCGAGCGCATTGATCGCCGGAACTCTCGCGTGATAGCTTTTCAGGCGCCTATCGTTGGAACTGCCGAAGATCTTGGTTGCGATCGCGCCAAGAGAAATCATGATAGCCGAGCCTCACTGCCTCTCTAAGAAAAATGCCGCCCAAAATACACGGGGCCGCCGCCAGAGCGCCTTTTCTTCGTGGCGGTGGCTTTTTCTCGGGGCTTTTTTCCGAAATCATTGAGGGGGAAGCGTCCTTCCCCTCCATGGCAGCAGACATAAGCAGACGCGTCCCCGCTGTCAACGCGAGGTTCGGGCGCGCCAGCCCACCATTCAACAGGAATGACGGGCTGCGCGCCTTGGGCCGGCCGAGGCTTTCAGGATCTGCTTTCCTGTCCCGAGGAAGCGCGAGGCTGGCCGGTTTTCGCGCCGCGATCCCAGTGGCGCAGCTTGCCGCAGGCTTTGAGAAAGGCTCCAATGTCCTCGCGGCTCTTCAGAGCAAACACGCCGTCATCCAAGTCTTCGGCCACGCCCGCCTTCTGGAACAGGGGCTGAGCCTCCGCCGTGCATGCGATGAATTTGCAGTGGGTAAATGCATCGGTGACGAAGTCTTTGGCCGCGGGGTTCTTCGAAAGCGCTTCGCCGCCCTTTGCCGAGGGCAGCACTGCGACCGCGTCGTAAAGCACCGACGGAGCGCCGTCGAGCTTTTCGTCGCCCTCGATCCAGGAGTCATCGGCGGCCTTTACGCCACCGACCTCCGGCGCGACAATTTCAACCGTCGCGCCTGCGCCTTCGAATTCCGAACGCAAGGCGCGAACCATTTCGCCGTTCACGCCATCGGTGACGAGGATGCCGAGCTTACGGCCTTCGAAGCGCTCGGGGCCGTTGCGCAGGATGCTCAAGGCGGCGGACTCACGGAGGTCTTTGCGCGTTGGTTTGGCTGCGTCCGCCGGTTTGGGCATTTCCCGCAAGCGCAAGCCTCCGGCAACAGAGCGCGCGAGCCCGTCATCGATATTGAGAAGATGCGACACAATGCGAGCGCGGATGGCCGGCTCCTTCACCTTGCTCAGCTCGAAGATCAAAGCGCCCGCGATATGGCATTGCTCGATGCCGGTCTGGCTCATGTAAAACTGCCGGGCCTGGCTGTAGTGGTCGGCGAAGCTTTCGGGGCGGATGCGCTGCTTCTTGCCCTCCACCTCGGCCGGGTAGGAGCGGAAGCCTTGTTGCGGGTCTTCGCGAGGGCCGCTGGCCGCGCCGCTCCAGGAGTTCGGCTCGTAATTGACCCTGCCCTTGGGATTGCTGAACGCCATGTGCCCGTCCTGCTGGAAGGTTGCGAAGGGGCACTTCGGAGCGTTGATGGGCAGGAAGGTGAAGTTGGGCGAGCCGAGCCGCTTGAGCTGGGTGTCGAGGTAGGAGAAGTTGCGGCCTTGCAAAAGCGGGTCGTTCGTGAAGTCGACGCCGGGAACGATGTTCTGCGTGCAAAAGGCAACCTGCTCCGTCTCGGCGAAGAAGTTGTCGACGCAGCGGTCGAGGACCAGGCGGCCCACGCGGCGCACGGGAACCTGCTCCTCGGGAATGATCTTGGTGGCGTCGAGCACGTCGAAGGCGAACTTGTCGGCGAAGTCCTGATCGAAAAGCTGCAAGCCCAGCTCCCACTCCGGAAAGTCGCCGGCCTGGATGGCATTCCACAGGTCGCGGCGGTGATAATCCGGGTCCGCGCCGTTGATCTTGACGGCTTCATTCCAAAGGACGGATTGCAGCCCCAGCTTCGGCTTCCAGTGGAACTTCACGAAGGTGGATTTTCCGTCCGCGTTGACGAGCCGGAAGGTATGAACGCCGAAGCCTTCCATGAAGCGGAGCGAGCGGGGGATCGCGCGGTCGGACATGGCCCACATGATCATGTGCATGCTTTCCGGCGTCAGCGAGATGAAGTCCCAGAAGTTATCGTGCGCCGTTTGCGCCTGGGGAAACCCGCGGTCCGGCTCCTGCTTGGCTGCGTGGATGAGATCCGGAAACTTGATGGCGTCCTGAATGAAGAAGACGGGAATGTTGTTTCCGACGATGTCCCAGTTGCCCTCTTTGGTATAGAGCTTCACCGCAAAGCCGCGGACGTCGCGCGGAAGGTCTGCCGAGCCTTTATTACCCGCGACAGTCGAGAAGCGGACGAAGGCGGGTGTTTTTTCGCCGGCCCGCTGGAAGATGTCGGCGCGGGTAATGTCCGACAATGATTCATAAGTCTCGAAATAGCCGTGAGCCCCGAAACCACGCGCGTGGACAACACGCTCCGGAATACGCTCATGGTCGAAGTGGAAAATTTTTTCACGAAAATGGAAGTCTTCAAGCGCGGCCGGGCCCCTTGTGCCCACCCTGAGTGTATTCTGGTCGTCGGAAACCGGAATGCCTTGCTGCGTTGTGAGAACGGGCCTTTCGCCGCCTGCGACTTGGTGGGTCTCGCCACCTTCGCCCGGATGAACCGTCTGATCTGCGAAATGTGCGGTCGAGGACTCGTGGTTCTTCACTTGCTTTTCCATGGGGATTGCCTCTTAGAGCATTGGCTTTTGGGGTGGGACTTGCGCCGGGCCGTAGCCCATACGGGGCGGGGTCACTCATTTTCAGAACCGTCCCTTGAAAGCCTTGTTCCGTCGGCCTCTTCGGCGCCAATGCCTCGCATGCGGCCCCGCTGCCGCCGCAGCGCTGCCGGATGCAATGGCTTGAACGATAAGACCTGGACGAATTAGCTCTATTCGCGTTATCTGAAGATGCGATAAGATGGGCTGATGAGAAATATCTCATTGCGGCAGCTTCGCTATTTCGACGCGCTCGCCCAATCCCTGCACTTCGGGCGCGCCGCGGAAGTTTGCGCCGTGACGCAGCCCGCCTTGTCGATGCAAATCCAGGAACTGGAAAAAGAGATCGGGATCGTCTTGATCGAGAGGACGAGGGCTGGCGCAAAGCTCACGCCCGAGGGCAAGGAGATTGCCGGCCGGGTCGCCTCGATCCTGGCCAGTATCCGCGACCTTGCCGACTACGCGCGCCATAGCGCGAGCGTTCTCACGGGCCGGCTGCAACTCGGCGTCATTCCGACCATCGCGCCTTATATGTTGCCGAAGCTTTTGCCTGCGCTACGCGCCGGGCATCCAGTCCTCGATCTGCATTTGCGCGAAACGCAAACCCAGTATTTGCTGGAGGATCTCGTCGCGGGCCGCCTCGACGCCCTTCTTCTGGCGTTGCCGGTCGAACATCCCGACATCGAGACGCAAGTCCTTTTCGAAGATGTTTTCGTGCTGGCGCTGCCGGCGGTGCGGCGCGTGCCGCCGAAGGCGTTTGCAACCCTGGACCTCTTCGAAAACGACCGCCTGCTTCTTCTTGAAGAGGGGCATTGCCTCAGGGATCAGGCGCTGAGCTTTTGCGACCTCAAGCAGGTCGAAAACCTCGATACCTTTGGAACGACAAGCCTCTCCACCATCGTGCAAATGGTCGCGAACGGGTTGGGCGTCACGCTTCTCCCGCGCATCAGCCTGGAAACCGAAGCGCGCCGGGGCGACATCCAGGTTTTACCGTTTGCGCCGCCAGAGCCGCACCGCAAGATCGGGCTTGCCTGGCGGCAGTCTTCACCAAGGAAGCGCGACTTCCTGGAACTCGGCCGGATCATCCAGCGCCTCCATGCAGAAAGCGGCTGATCCGCGACGAGCGTTCGCCCTCGGCGTCTTCGCCTCGCTCGCAGTCGAGGCGCCTTTCTTCTTCTGCTCGCCTCTTATCAAAACAACACGGGCAAGCGATCGTGCTGCTGGACTGGGCCTGGCGGGGCCTCTTTCTCATGTGATTGGCCTGACCAAAGCGCGGCAAGACGACTCGATGCCGGCGCGGATTTTGTCGCTACCCAATGATAAGATGCTGTATTTCCTAACGATTCTCTGAGGTCTGCCATGCTTAGATTTAGTAATCGCCCTTGCTTCGTTGACGTTTTCAATCACAGCTTCGGCCACTTGCGTAGTAACCGATCCAACCGGAACGCCCCTCAATATTCGGAAAACTCCAAACGGCAAGATTATCGGAACGCTTCGGAATGGCGCATCCGTCAGCATATTGGGCACGGCCTACGATAGTGGCGGAAAGCTTTGGGCTAATATCGGGGTAGGCTGGATATTTCGGGAGTTCATCAGCTGCTACTAACCGGAAGGCCAAGACATCTTTGACCCTGATCACGACCTCTGAACGCAACGCTCTCGCGATCTTGATTGGCTTCGTGGAACGGGTTTGGGTTGAATCTCGATCTCGTGAGTGGCGGCACTCGACGCCGAGTGAAACGACTAATTCGACTGACCGACAGTGCAGGCCCGTGAAAAGAACTTGCTATCACGGTCCCGATTTTGTCCCCCTTTCGCCACACTTTCGGCATAAAATCGCCCGCCAAAGTATGACGTCAAAAATGTAGGTTTGAGGACTTAAGGAATGGTTGAGCCGGTTCAGCAGGTGGACTTCAACGGCATTCAATATTCCCCGATCACGTTCGAGGAATTTGCAGGCCATACGAAATATTCTCTTTTCGGGGTGCCGCGCTACCGTTGGTCGGACAAGCCGGTCTTGATTCTCGGGACATTAAGCACCCGCAGTTTGACCTTCACCCGGAACGATTTCGCAAGAATTGACAAGCAGATGGGCCCTTTCGCCTATCTGAAACCGCCGAGCGGAGGGGAAGCCGGGCCGTCGGTTTCGCTCGGGCCTGTTTTCGATGACGCCGCGTGGAAAAAGTGCAAGACACTTTGGGAAGTCTATCGAGACAATACTCCGGGAGCCGCGGACTCGATTCCGCGCTTTCATTTTCTTGGCACGATCATCTTCGACAGGAAGGTGTTCCGTTCGCATTACCTGGCGCTCGACACGATCCTTTTCGCCAACAGCCATGCGGCCGATCCGGTGATCCCCCATCCGTCGAGCATTTCGGAGTTGAAGCAGGGTCAGCAACAGCCCGGCGAGGAGAAGATCGTCTCCATAAAAAAGGTCGACCCTCTCGCTTTGGATCCTGGGATTTAAAGCACGGCGCGGGCCGATGATCGCCGCCCCGGAATGCCTCTCGGCGCATATCCGGGGCCGTTACAAAGCGAAGCGCCTTTTGCGTTCCGGGATACGACGCAGGCACCGTCCGGGATGACGGCCTTGCCTCAGGATTACGTCGCGACAGATTCCGATTTGCGCACTCCAAAACGCGGGAACACCGTCATCGCCGCAGTGTCAATTCAATCTGCGGCTTGATGGCCTTCGAGAGGCGGGTTCGCTTTTGCCCGGCTCGCTGAACAATTCCGCAAGCTTCTCCATCACGGCCCCGGCGAGCTCTTCCGCGTCGCTGATGGTCACGGCGCGGCGATAATAGCGGGTCACGTCGTGGCCGATGCCGATGGCGATCAACTCCACCGGAGAATAAGTCTCGATCTCATGGATGACCTGGCGCAGATGCTTTTCGAGATAGATGCCGGAGTTGACCGACAGCGTTGAATCGTCGACCGGCGCCCCGTCGGAAATCATCATGATGATCCGCCGCTGCTCGGGCCGCGCCAGCATGCGCGCATGCGCCCAGGTCAGCGCCTCGCCGTCGATGTTTTCCTTCAGCAGCCCCTCGCGCATCATCAGCCCGAGATTGCGCCGCGCGCGACGCCACGGCGTATCGGCGGACTTGTAGATGATATGGCGGAGATCGTTGAGGCGGCCCGGATTGGGGGGCTTGCCGGCTGCCAGCCACTGTTCGCGCGCCTGGCCGCCTTTCCATTGGCGCGTCGTGAAGCCCAGGATTTCGACCTTCACGCCGCAGCGCTCCAAGGTCCGGGCGAGGATGTCGGCGCAGCAGGCCGCGACCATGATCGGCCGGCCGCGCATCGATCCTGAATTGTCGAGCAGAAGCGTGACAACGGTATCGCGGAAGGTGGTATCGCGCTCCCTCTTGAAGGAGAGCGGCTGGAACCGGTCGGTGACGACCCGCGAAAGCCTTGCGGTATCGAGCGTTCCCTCTTCGAGATCGAAATCCCAGGCGCGGTTTTGCTGCGCGAGCAGGCGGCGCTGCAGGCGGTTCGCCAGCCGGCTTATGGCGACATGCAGCACGGAAAGCTGCTTGTCGAGGAAGCTGCGAAGCCGCTCAAGCTCATCGGCGTCGCACAAGCTTTCGGCGCTCACGAATTCATCGATACTGGCGCGTGAAGACCTGATAGCCGAAATTCTCCGGGTTTTCGAACACGGACGTATTCGGGCGCCGGGGCGGAGCGTAGGGCTGCTCTTTGCCGTCCTGCTCACCGGGCGTGTACTCCTTCTCCACGACTTGCGCCGGTTCGCTTTCCTGATCGCCTTCCGAGCCTTCCGCCTCCTCATTTTCGGCGTCGCTTGGCTGGGCCTTGTCCTCCTTCTCTTCCTCCGAGCCCTGGCCGGGCGCATCTTCTCTTCTCGTCCGCCTCGGCTTTGTCGTCCTCCTGCGCGTTCTCGAGCTGGCCTTCCATCAGTTCGAGCGCAACGAGAACGTCGCGCATGAGCTTTCCGAAAGCGGCCTGGTCGTCGATCGCGCCTTCCATGCGCTCGAAGGATGGAACTGGCGCGCTTCGTCGATCCAGTCGCGCCAGACATCGACAATGCCGTTCGCGCCGCGGGGCGGTTTTGCGCCGGTGAGCTTTTCGCGGACCATCAGCGCCAGCGCGTCATCGAGGGGCGCATTCTGGCGGTCGATATCGCGATCGGGCAGGCGCTCATACTGGCTGGCGAGTTTCGCGCTGAGGTTCTTCGCGACGCCGCGCATGCGAAGCGAGCCCAGTGCCTCGACGCGCGCCCGCTCGACCGCATCGAAAACCGCCTTGGCTTCGCCCGAAGGCGGTGAGAGCGAAGCGTGCAAGGCGGTGTCGTGATGGCGAAATCAGAAGCGCGATGGAATCGGCAAAACCGCGAATGACGGCGATTTCCTTGCGGCTCACCGCGCGGCTCGGCTGCGGCAGGCGGATGGTCTTGCCATCGAAGCCCGGCGTCTCGGGGCCGAAAACCACATTCACCGACTTGTTTTCGGCGAGCGTCCGCGTCGCAAGCGAAAGGGCGCGCTTGAAGGGCGACAGCGGATCCGGCTTTCTTTTTTGCGCTGGTCGGCATCGCTTCGGCGTCTGTCCTAGCTGAGCGCGATGTTAGCCGTCGATTGGCGCAACTCCTCGCCGAAGCAGCGCTGGTAGAACTCCGCCACCAGCCCGCGCTCAAGCTCGTCGCACTTGTTGAGGAAGCTCAAGGTGAAGGCGAAACCGTATCGCCGAATATGGTGGCGTTTTCCGCCCAGGTGATCACCGTGCGCGGGCTCATCACCGTGGACAGGTCGCCATTGACAAAGGCGGTGCGCGTGAGTTCGGCCACCCTGACCATGTTCGCCACAGCGCGGCGTCCCTGCTCGGTCTGGTATCCCTTTGCCTTGGCCAGCACGATATTCACCTCGTCCTGGTAGGGCAGGTAATTCAGCGTGGCGACGATCGACCAGCGGTCCATCTGGCCCTGGTTGATCTGCTGCGTGCCATGATAGAGGCCGGACGTATCGCCGAGGCCGATGGTGTTCGTCGTCGCAAAAAGCCGGAAAGCGGGATGCGGGCGGATGACCCGGCTCTGGTCGAGCAGCGTCAGCTTGCCCTGGACTTCGAGCACGCGCTGGATCACGAACATCACGTCCGGGCGGCCCGCGTCGTATTCGTCGAACACAAGCGCCGTATTCGACTGAAGCGCCCAGGGCAGGATGCCTTCGCGGAATTCCGTGATCTGCTGGCCATCGCGAATGACGATGGCGTCCTTGCCGACAAGGTCGATGCGGCTCACATGGCTGTCGAGATTGATGCGGACGCAAGGCCAGTTCAGCCTCGCGGCAACCTGCTCGATATGGGTCGATTTCCCGGTGCCGTGATAGCCCTGGATCATGACGCGGCGGTTGTAAGCAAACCCCGCCAGGATCGCGAGCGTCGTGTCTTTATTGAAAAGATAGTCGGAATCGAGTTCCGGCACATACTCGCTCGTCTGCGAATAGGCTGGAACCTCCATGGCGGTATCGATGCCGAACACCTGCCGGACGGACACCTTCATGTCGGGCAGGCCAGCCCGGACCGGTTCACCGTTTATCATTGATTCCCCCTCGGGGTTCTGTTCTTGCGTTTCGCTTGGTCCAGAGCGCCGCTCAGCTTCTCATCTTACCAGGCCCGCCTGCTTGAGATAATTATAGGCAGCAAGGACTTCCCGGAAGCGTTCTTCAGAACTGCGGTCTCCGCCGTTGTGATCGGGATGATGCAGCTTTACAAGCGCTTTGAACTGAATTTTGATTTCGTCAGGCGAAGCGTTGTCGTCAAGATTGAGAGCTTGCAGATGTTTCTTTGCGCCCTTTGAAACCATGCGGCGCTTGGCGGCGGCGGGCTTCACATTTTCGTAGCCGCGGCCGTGGATGCCTTTCAGGATCTCGAATGGATCTTGGGCGCCGGCGCCGGCATCGCGAGCTTGCCGCAAGGTCTCCTGCGCACTGGGATCGGTTCCGTGCACGCCCATGGACCATGTGGGCCGATGGCCCGTCGCGGCGCCTTTCTGGAAATCCTGGACGTCGCTTTCTTTCATCCCGGCAAAATAATTGTATGATTTGTTATACTCCGTCACATGCTCGCGGCAGAAATAAAAGTACTCGCCTTCGCAGTCGCGCCCCTTCGGCGCACGGTGAAGGCCCCGCTTGGTGCAATTGCGCCACTGGCATGGAGGCGCGCTCGTCTGCGGATCCTTGGGCCGCGCGCGGCTCCGCCCCCGGGTTACGCGAATGCTATCGAAATATTTCGAATCCAGTTTCACGAAATGGCTTCCTACGCGAATGCGCTTTTGGTTGCAAGCGCCCTCGGCCGTAGTATGCGGCGGCGAACGCGCCCTTACAAGGTCTTGACAGAACCCGAAATCTTGCTCCGTAAATTGGCGGCATGTAACCCTTTCCGCTGTCAGCGCCTGGAGGTTGAATGTCCGTCGAAAAATTGTATGCGGGAAAAGCTGGAGAAAGCGTTCTCGCCTTTGGAACTGGCGGTGGAAAACGAGTCCGGCAAGCATGCGGGCCATTCGGGGACGCGCGATCATCTCGGCCGCGTCACAGGTGACACGCATTTTCGTGTCCGGGTCGTGTCCAGCCATTTCGAGGGGAAGAGCCTCGTGGAACGGCACCGGGAGGTCAACGCGGCGCTGAAGGAAGAACTCGCCGGGCCCGTGCATGCGCTTGCGATCAAGGCTCTGACGCCCTCCGAAGCAGCTGGCTAGGCTTTTCACCCTCACCCATTCTTCTTCCTCCGGAAAGGAACGCCGGCGCAAGGGTTGCTGCCTGTCTCTCCAGGGGGAAGGCTAGGGTGAGGGGCGTAACGTTTCCTGCATCAACGCTTCCGGGTACTAGACACCAGCTCACTCGAATCACGAAGGAACCTCCGATGGCAGTTCAAATTGACGGCCCGCGCCTTGCGCCCGCTTCCGGCGGCGCGCCGAAACAGCTTGTGATTCTTCTCCATGGCTATGGCGCGGATGGGAACGATCTCATCGGGCTCGGAGAGGCGTGGGCGGACTATCTGCCTGACGCAGGCTTTGTTTCGCCGCACGCGCCGGAGCCGTTGCCGGGCCAGTTCTTCGGCGGGCGGCAATGGTTCAACCTCGAAATGCGAAGCGAGAGGGAGTGGGAGGAGGGCGTTCGGAAAGCGCAGCCCGGGCTGACGGCGTTCATCCTCGAAGAGGCCAGGAAGGCGCAGCTCCCGCTCAGCTCAGTGGCGATCGTCGGGTTCAGCCAGGGCACCATGATGGCGCTGCAAGTGGGCCTGCGCTTGCCGGAAGCCCCTGCCGCCATCGTCGGATTCTCGGGGCATCTGGCGGGAGCCGCCCATCTGGCCGCCGAAATCAAGGTGAAGCCGCCGGTTCTTCTCATCCACGGCTCTGCCGACGAGGTGATCCCCTGTCAAGCCATCCATCTCGCGCGGAATGCACTCGCGGCGGTCGACGTGCCCGTCCAATGGCAGATCAGGCCCGGCCTCGGCCATGGCATCGACCCGGAGGGCTTGCAGGCCGCGGGCGTCTTCCTGCGTATGGCGTTTGGTCTATCCAGCCGCCCGTGAACTCCGAGGCGAGGGAACCTGCGTCCGCAGACGTGCGCAAGGTGCTTACCCTCTTCAGAACCGGCTTTATGCCTCGTGGCCGCGCTTGCTGCTGCCATCCATGGAACCGGGCACCATGAAGTGGCCGGGTCAAGCCCGGCCATGACCGCGTGCCTGATCTAAAGCCTATCCGCTTTTGATGGACTCAAAGCGGGCTCTAGGTTTTCGTTTTATCGTGCGTCTTATCGGAAAACCGCTTCGCACTTTTCCGGACACACTCTAGCGGTACTGGCGCGCGGGGGAGGGATACTGCCCGTACTGCCCGTATGGAGCGTACTGTCTAGACCCGCCGAACAGGGAGTTGAGGAAACTTCCGCTGGAGCTATAAGGGCTGCCGCGCCGCCATACCCGCGCGTCATAGGAGGCTTCGTCTTCCGCGTAATATCGGGGATGCGCACTTGCTTCGTTGAGTTCCACCGGGGCCAAGTGGTCGCGTCCCTTGACGATCTGGCTCCACTTGCCCTCAAGCGCGAGCGTGATGCGCCGCTCGTGGCCGTAGACGTCGGGAAATGTGTGCAGTTTGCCATCGTCATCCACCAGGGCCGTGAAATACGTCATGTGAACCATGATCTTGCGCTCGAGGGGGATCTCGTTGTTGTTGCCGCCGGTGTTGAGGCTCTCTCTGACCTTGGCCGTATCCCAGCCCCTGTCCTCGCGAAGCAGGACTTCAGCCAGCCCGATCGGGTTCTGGACGCGCATGCAGCCATGGCTGTATGTGCGCTTGGACGCGCGGAACATCCATTTGTCCCTCTCGAGCGCATCGTGCATGAAAACGGTGTGCTGGCTGGGAAATGAAAACTTCACTTTCCCCATGACGCTCTTTGGCCCGTTTGGTTGGATGACCTCGAAGTTTCGAATATCGGTGGCCGCCCAATCGATCCTGCGCCAATTGACAGGCTCGCCATCCCTGAGCACTTCGAGCCCCCATTCGCGCATGAGGCTGCCGCCCCTCATCAGATTGGGCAACAACTCGCGCACCTTGATCGAATCGGGAACGATCCATGTCGGCCTGAAGGTGATTTTGCGCAGCTGGCGGCTGAAGATGGGCGTCTGCTTGTCCGTCTGGCCGGTGACGATGGCCTCCTTGCGCACGACCTCGCCGTCCTTCATGACCCGCTGCGTGTATTCCGGGATGTTATTCCAGACGTAGAGATCGCCCATGTCGTCGGGCATCCAACGCCACTCCTCCATGTTGGCGAGCAGCTTCCTCGCTTCGGCGCTTTGCTGCTTGCCATGGCCGGCAAGGGCCAGGTATTTCAGCCGGAGCCTCTCGAACTGCGGGTGCCTCGGATGCAGGCTGTGCAGATAGGCGTCGGGCTGATCCGAAGTCGCGATGCCATCGAGAATGGCTTGAGGCTTGAGAAGTTGGGGCCGACGATCGAGATAGGAGCTCAACTCTTCGGAAGGGTTGATGATGCGTCCGCCGCGGGCGTAGCGGCCATATTTCAGAATCGCAAGCGAGACTTTGATCTCGGCGGCAGCCATGTCTTCGGGTGACTGAGCGGCTGCGCTTTCCGCTCCGATCCCCGCAGGCAGAAGGAAATCGCGCGGGTCGAGCCCCCACTCCTTGGATCGTTTGATCTCGGCGGCAATCGCAGCTGCCCCTGGGGTGAAGCCGGTCTGTGGCGCCGTCCAAAGCGGAGCAAACCCGCGGCTCTCATAAAATGACACGAGCGCTGCATGTTCATTGCGTTCTTCGTCATTGTCTGCAGCCGGAAGACTAGCAAGCGCTTTGCGCAAGGCCTCCGCCTCGGCAGGCGACTGCGGCCGGGATGTTCAGCGTCTTAGGCGATGGTTCTGCGGCTCTCTTCAGGGAGGGCTCGGCTGGTGGCTGTCCCATGCCCTGCGCGGCGGTAGGCTCATCCGCTGGCGAGGGTTCCTCTGCTTTCGGTGCGGCTGAGGGTTCCGCCGGGTGAAGAGCCATGCTCTGCGTTGCAGCAGGCTTGTCTGCGGGCGATGGCATTGCTTCCGACTGAGCGCCGGCCGCTTCCTCCGGTGCTGGCGCGGTCGCGCTCGCCTCCGAAGGTTGCTCCGCCGTCGATCGGCCGCCGGTTCATCCACAGCCGTGTTCTCCATCTCTTGAGACGCGCCGCCCGCCGCCGGAGCGGGATGCTCAGCCGATGTGCTCCTCCGCCGGTGTGGCGGCGATCATTGCCCGGCCTGCGGCTGGCTCTTCTGCGCGCGAGGGACCTTCTGCCATGGCTGCAATGGCCACAGCTCCAAACGCGAAGAAAAGCCTGCGAATCATCTCGATGCTCCTTAGCCGGGGAAGTCGTAAGCAACGAAGCCCGGCGAAGTTAGCCCGGAGCGAACGAACATGTAAACGATCACGCTAAAGAATGAGGAAAATGTGGACGCAGAAGCGTTGCCTTCAGTCGATCCGTGACCCGTGCCTCTCACGCAACAGTATTTCCAGAGAAGTGCGGGTTGATCTCATTGGAGTGATTCGGGAATTCGGCTCTATTGCAAAGCGGCGACAGGGAATGCGCTCAGTATTTCGCAATCAAACTCACCCCGGCAATCATGAGTGCCGCTCCGATCACGCGCCCGATGCCGGCCGAATGTTGCTGGAAACCGAGTAATCCGAAGTGATCCAGGAGGACTGAAGCGATGGCCGAGGCTCTCACGGTGATGCCGATATACACCGCGGCTCCCAATCGCGGCGCAGCGAGTGGCTGCGATACCAGGAAAACCGCGCCGCAGAAGCCGCCCACCCACGCCCACCAGGGCGCTTGCGTCAGGTGGCCGAAGCCGGACGTATCGCCGCCGCGCGCTAATAAACCGGCGGCGAGCGTGAAGGCAAGGCTTATGGAAAGGCTCACAAGCACCACGCCGAAGGGATTGCCGAGCACCCTTCCCAGTTCGCCATTCGCGCCTGATTGAACCGGATTAAGCAGACCGGCAAGAGCCGCGAGCAGGCAAACCCACACGATCATGATGAAACCTGTGCTGCGATAGCCCCCGGAAGCCGAAGCCGTCAGGGAGCCGGCTGATTACCTTCCGGGACAGCTGGCGCGGCGATAAGTTCCCGCTCCTGCCCAAGCGGGCAAACTTCGCTGTCATTCCGGGACGCAGATCGCCCGCGTTCGCCATCCGGAACCGACGGCGGCCGCTACGAATTGGCGCGTTCGCCAACTCAGAACTGCCAATGAACGCGACCGGCGAAAAGATTGACCGGGCCGCGATCGGTGTTATAGGCGGGATTGTCGATGAGCTGATAATCGAAGGTGAGTTTCGTCACGGAGGTCAGAGAGTAGCTGTAATAGGCTTCGATGAGCTTCTCCAATCCGGGATGAGGCAATATCCATCACCGACGAGAATGCCAAAGCCTCCGAGGTTGAAGAACTCCTGGTGTACGCCGGAAATACTGTTGATCACTCCGGCAATTCCAACCCTGTCGTCCGGCCGGCCCCATTGCTTTCCGGAAACCGAGACGCCTGCTTGCACCGTGCCGTCGATGTCTGTGAAATCCCACGGCTCAACCGTGCCGTCTGCCCATCCGGCGCGAGCGAACACGCCGAGGTCCGCCGTGACTTGCTGCTCGATGTTGAGGCTCACGCCGGGCCGGCTTGGTAATTGCGCACAGCGTTGATGTCGGCGGGCTGGCCGGTCGCGATGGCGAGATTCGATGGCGTCCTGGAAATGCCCGCCTCGGCCTTCGCTCGAGGAAGCCGGTGATCTTGATCTTGCCCGGCTGCTTCCAGAGTTCATGTCTTTCCTCGATCTCCCCGACAAATTGGAGTTGCCTGAAGGTCGGATCGAGCCGTAGGCTTCGGGGCTGTCCCCGCCTGCGGGTGTCGCCGACAGATCGAAAACGCCGGCGCGCATCGTCCACCGGCCCTGGTACCATTCGAGAGCCGCGCCATAGGTGAAGCCCCAGGCGTCGCCCGCATAGTCGAACGTGCCCGCGTTGATGAGCGACCAGTTGAGAAAATCGGCTTTGGCGTTGTTCGCATATTGATTGGTGTCGAAGATGTCGGTGACGGCGAATTTCCCGACTGTCAGGACGAGCCGGTTCGCCGTTTGCGAGCCAGCGAACACGTTGATACCGCCCTCCACCTTCTCCGTATCGCCGCCAAGATCGATCGTCTGCCGGATGAAATAGCGATTTACGCGCGCGTAAGGTGTCTCAAAGCCGAGCTTATAGGATTTGCCATTGGGATATCCCGCCGCTCCGTGTGTATTTCCGACGCCGAAACCTTGATCGACTTCGGAGTTGAGCCAGAATTCAGCCCCCTGCCACAAGCGTACGCCGGCAAAAAGCGTGAAATCCGCGACCTCCCGGGCCTCGCCGCCGCCGGGCAGGCTGCTTGGTCCCTGATAGGGCGACCGGATGGCGGGATATCCTTGCCAGGTAAACGTCGTCTGGCCGTGAAAGGTGATGGTGTCGGATTCCGCCTTCGCCGCAGGTTTGGGGTCCTTCTCCGACGGAGCGGCATCGTTGCCGATCTGATAGTTCAAGCCCAGGCGCACCTCGTTCTGCGAGAGGTCGGAATCGAAGCGCTGCGCAGCGGGGGAAGGTCACGCCGCTGGCTCCATAGCCTGTGTAAAGGTATTCCAGACGCGCGGTCCAATGCGGTGCGAAAGGCGTTTCAACCCCGGCCCCTGCCGTCCAGCCTAGCCGCCACAACTTCGTCTCCTCGCCTGCACCGTTCGCCAATTGGTTAAGGGAGAACTGTTATAGGTCCAGGCGAAGCCACCGGTCGCGTAGAGAAGCCAGTTTCCAGGCGGCATAACCAAGGCGGCCCCGCACTGTGCCGGACATGAGCACCGTCTCGCTGTAGGTCTCCGGGCCCAGATGGCGAGGCAAGCGTCGAGATGCCGCCAATGGAAACGCCTTAGGATATTTTGGAAGCTTGGAAAAGATCGCATCGGCTTCGGCGCCAATGACAAAATTGTTCGGCAGCATGTAATTGTAACCGACTTGGAATCCTTCAAAGAAGCTTCCTGCCTCGTTGAAGGTATTTATGGGCTGGGCCAAGTTGACCGAGCCTGCGGCAAAGGTTTCCGCGGGCGCGGAGGTTGTGCTGGCGGTCCAATTCGAGTTCCCCCACGCGTAACCCACATGGCCGCCGAGGTAGAAACCGGTCCAGTCCGCCGCTAGAGGGTTCGGCGTACGAGGCTGGCGCAGGTTCTTTCGGTGTGATATCGGCAGCGAAGGCGGTGCAACTCGCAATAAAACTTAAAGTGCCCGTAGCCACGCACAGAGTAGCCCGCGATGCGCGGGTCCGGTTGCTTGACGGTCATGGCATCCCCCCTGGAGCCGCCATCGCGTTGGATCATAACGCGAATCACCTGCCGACGGCTAGGAAACACCAGCCTTGATTAGGAGCGGCCGTCAACTTCCAAGCTTCTTCACTGCGGCCGAACGCTCGCTTTGACTATTTGTCGACGCCCAAAAGCAACAGCGGGATGGATTACTTTAGAAATATTATAAAACCGAACTTTAGAAGCATTATAAGGTTGAGCCTGGTAAGGCCAAGCAGACATTCCTTGTCCAGCCAATGAATGATCGCTTGGACTCTATTGCTCTCGCACTTTGGAATTGATCAACTTTTCGCCTTCAATCGATTCCGATTAAAGGCGAGTTGCTCTCATGAACTCGAGAACAGTCCTCTCCGCTGGTATTTATTGAAAAGCCAATGTGCAAAGAGGAATGGCGCACCGCTCGGAAGCGATGCGCCGAATTGTTTTATGGCTCCAGCTCGGTATCCCAGTAGAGATAGTCGAGCCAGCTCTCATGCAGGTAGTTCGGCGGGAAGAACCGGCCGTTGCGGTGCAACTCGTGCACGGTCGGGCGGTAAGGCTTCTGCGCCGGAAACATCTTCGCCTTTGCTGGCATCTTGCCACCCTTGCGAAGGTTGCAAGGCGCGCAAGCGGCTGTGACGTTATCCCAGCGGGTCTGGCCTCCCCGCGAACGCGGGATCACGTGATCGAATGTCAAATCGTGGGGAGAACCGCAATATTGACATTGAAAGCGATCCCTGAGGAAGACATTAAAGCGCGTGAACGCGGGATAGAGCGCCGGCTTTACGAAGGTTTTCAACGAGACGACGCTCGGGAGCTTCATTTCGAAGGTAGGGCTTCGAACAACGCGATCGTAAAAAGAAACAATATGCACGCGGTCAAGGAACACTGCCTTGATCGTTTCTTGCCAATTCCAGAGGGAGAGAGGGTAATAGCTCAGCGGCTGGTAATCCGCGTTGAGCACGAGGGCCGGAAAGTTATCCGGCGGAGATGCTAATGACGTGGATGCCGTCACGTTCACCTTTCCTCAACGTTTGCCGTTAAGTTTAGGGCCACGCTCGCACGACGTCGCTCTGACACGAGCGGGATACTACATGCGCATGTCAATTCTGTGAAGGCCGCACTTTGCCTCGCCTGGGGGATCGTGATATTTTAAGCCGTCTTCAGGGCTCGCGAGGCTCCCGTTGGCCAATCGCAAAGACATCGAAAACGCTCTTCGCCATCTCGCGCCGGACATCCCCGATCACGAATTCGGTGCTATCGCAGACCACGCCATGGACAGCCCCGGCTTGCATAACGCCGCGCCCGAGACGGCGGCATGGCTTTCCATGGTCAGCTTTATCCGCCACGTCCTGACCGAATACGATTCGCTCCTTGAAGAGGGCTACGAACAGGAAAGCGCCCGCCATTTTGTTGCAAGCGACATGCAGGACGTGCTCAAGGAATGGGGCGTGAGGCGCCCCCTGAACCTCAGCGAGTGAGGGGGGCAGTCTTCTGCACCGTGCCGGATCATATGAAGGGGACACTGAACCTTAGCGAATGACCGCCTCTACATTGCCCGGGTTGCCGCGCGCGGCAACGCCAAAGAAAATTGTTCGTGCTGCGCAGGATTTCCCTTTCAGCCGGGTTCAAGATAGGCAACGGATCGGCGGGTTAGGCCGCGCTTCCGGGGCGGAAGGGGAATCCGCGTGGCTGTTGCGGTATTTTTGCGTGGACGAGCGGAAGGACAGGCACGAGGCCACTCGTCATGTCATCGTCGAAACACAGGAATGGTTCCGGCCCAGTTCGGGGCGCATGACAGGCAAGCACCGCAGGAAGCGACCGGCTTGGAAGACACGAGCGACGAGGATTTGATGCTGAAGGTCGCTGAAGGCGACGACTCCGCTTTCCGGCATCTCGTGGGCCGCCACGCTGCGAAGACGTTCGCACTGACAAGGCGCATGCTCGGGAACGATGCGGATGCCGAGGAGATCGTGCAGGAGGCCATGCTCCGGGTTTGGGTCAATGCGCCACGCTGGCGCCCGCAGGCCGCATTCCGGACCTGGCTTTATCGCGTGACCTTCAATCTTTGCCTCAACCGGCGCCGTCAAAAGTCATTCGCGCCGCTCGACGAAGCCTCCGATCCTCCCGATCCGTCTCCCTCCGCGGCCGAGGACCTCGAGAGGCGAGAAATGGACCGCCTTGTTGCAAAGGCGATCGATGTCCTTCCCGCACACGCAGCGGGCCGCCATCGTGCTCACTTACTACGAAGGATTGAGCAACGCCGAGGTGGCGTCCGTGCTCGAAACGACGATTTCAAGCGTTGAGGCTCTGCTCGTCCGGGCGAAGCGAAAGCTACGGGCTGAGTTAGGCACGATCACCGCCCCGGCAAACCAAGGAAACCGGCCATGAACCGCGACCGTTTTCAAGATCTTCTCGACAGCCGCGGCAGCGATCTCGCCGGATGGCCCGACGCCGACCGGATCGCGGCTGAGCGTCTTATCGCCAGCGATGCAGGCGCTGCAAAAGCCTTCGAGGAGGCCCGCAATCTCGACCGCTTGATTCGCCAGAGCCTCGGCGGCGGAGCGCTTGAGGGCGATCATGAAGCCATCGCGTCCCGCGTCCTCGCGGGCCTCCCGCCAAAGCTTCCGGCGCAAGTGGATCGCGGCATCAAGCTCCCGATTCAAGCGGCGGCCCGGAAGAACCGGAGAGGCTGGGCTTTTCTGCCGGCACAGGGGGCATTGTTGCCCCGGGTCGCGGCGCTCTCCTTCGCCGCCGCACTCGGGGTCGCTCTCGGCCTCTTCTGGGCGCAAAGGACCATGCTGGATGACCGTCAGCCGATAATAACCGCGGCTGAAGAAGGCGGCGCCGATGTGACAGCCGTCATGTTTCAAACCGACACCGCAATCGGAATATTCTAATGAGCGATCAACAGACCCTGATTGCAGAAGCCCGGCCCTCGCGCAGGATCGTTCTATGGTCCTTGGCACTCAATGTCTTTCTGATCTGCGGCATTGCGGCGTTCTTGCTGAGCTCGTCGTTGCAAAAACCGGTCCCTGCGAGGACCGGCGGCCCTGCACGCCAATTCGAAATGCTGGCATCCCGGCTTCCTTCCGAGGACGCGAACGCGCTTCGGACGGAATTCGGCAAAAAATCCGAGGTTATCGAGGAAGCCCATAAAGATGCTCACCGCACCCGCGATGCCGTGCGGCTGGCCTTGAGCGCCGAGCCTTACAACGCCGAAGCCGCGCGGCAAGCCATGTCGGAAGCGGAGACCGCCCATCTTCGTCTCGATAGACTGTTGCAGGACGTGATCGCGTCCGCAGCCGGGAAAATGACATCCGCGGGCCGCTCGAAGCTCGCGGACTTCCAGCCGGGGCCCCCTCGCCGTTAGAGTCTATCCGCTTTTGATGGAATCAAAAGCGGGCTCTAAGTTTTTGTTTTATCGTGCGTCTTATCGGAAAACCGCTTCAGACTTTTCCGGACGCGCTCCAGGAGAGGGAACGCGCGGCCTACTCGCAAATGGCCGATTGCCGCCTGGTGTCGCGCATGAACAGGTACACGGCGAGCGACACGGCAATGCAGCCGGTCAGGTACACAGAGAACCAGCCTTCATGCCCGATGGACTTGAACCAAAGCGCCACGCTCTCGGTGGTGCCGCCGAAGATGGAGACTGTCAGGGCATAGGGTAACCCGACGCCCGTCGCGCGCACGCCGGCTGGGAACAGTTCCGCCTTCACAACGGCGTTGATGGAGGTGTAGCCCGAAACGATGGCCCAGGCCGCCGCGATGAGCAGGAAAGCCGTCCAGGCGTCGTGCGCCGCGCGGAGCGCAGTCAGCAACGGGATGGTGAAAACCGTTCCCAGAACGCCGAACCCGATCAGCAGCCACTTGCGCCCGATGCGATCGGACAGAGCACCGTAAAGCGGCTGCAGCGCCATCGCGAACATCAGCGAACCCGCCGTGACGGCCGTCGTCTCAAGGTCCGTGAGCTTGACCGAGAGCTTCAGAAACTTCTGCATATAGGTTGTGTAGGTGTAGAAAGCCGCCGTACCGCCCATGGTCAGGCCAATGACCAGGAAGACCTCGCGAGGATAGCGGAAGAGTTCCCTGATCGAGCTTTCGTGGCGGCGCTTCTTTTGGGCGGCGAGGTAGGATTCGGTCTCCTGCAGGTTGCTCCGCATGACAGCGGCGAAGATGGCCAGGAGACCGCCGATCGCGAAGGGAATGCGCCAGCCCCAATCCCTCAACTGCTCGGGCGTCAACAGCCATTGCTGGAGGACGAGCAGCACCAGGATGGCGCAAAGCTGTCCGCCGATAAGCGTGACGTATTGGAAGCTCGAGTAAAATCCCCGGTTTTTCTCGCCGGCAACCTCGCTCAGATAGGTGGCGCTGGTTCCGTATTCGCCTCCGAGGCTCAGACCCTGGAGAACGCGGGCCGCCGCCAGCACGACAGGCGCCATGACGCCGATGCTTGCGTAGGTTGGAGTGATCGCGATGACCAGCGAACCCAAACACATGAGCAAGACCGAAATGGTCAAGGAAATGCGCCGCCCATGGCGGTCCGCGACATGGCCGAACAGCCAGCCGCCCAAGGGACGAGCCAGGAAGCCCGCTGCAAACAGCATCGCGGCGTTGAGTTGCTGGACCACTTCATCGCCTTCCGGAAAGAAGGAGCTGGCGAAATAAAGGGCGAAAGCCGCGTAAGCATAAAAGTCGTAATATTCGACCAGATTGCCCACCGAGCCGATGAAAATGGCTTTCAGCCGGCCGCGCATATCGGTGAAGCCGGATGGAGAAGGGCCGAGTCCAACCGCTGCGCCTTTGGCGGTGGCGGCGGTTCCCGGTTCCATGGCGCCTCCCAAGTTCCGCGCGGCGAGTGTCTCGTTAACAAAGGATATTGCGGTTGCAGGCGCTGTGTCGCTGCGCCTTGACAATAGCTCAATTCGCTCGTGCTAAAACTTGATTTTAGACCCTGGTAACGCGTGAGAAGCATGCGCCGATTTCCTCAAACGGCCAAGCCTGCGTCCCTGTCTGTTCAAGGTTGGATCCAGGCAGGTGGCTGCGACAATCGAATACGGCCTGCTTACTGCGATAATGGCCATGTCGATTACGACCGCCGTGACGATGGCGGAAACGAGCGTGAACGGCACTTTTGGCGCCCTGGCGGCCACCCTTGAGCAGCCCGGGCGCGTTTTAAGGGTTGCGTCTGTCAGCGCACCGGCCGTTTCGGCGCGCGTTCGCTTCGTCCGCACCCCGGATCTATCAGTCTTGTTGTCTTGGGCCGATCTGCTGCAGCAGCCGTGGCGTCAGGAGAGCTTGAGTAAAACCTGTCCAGTCTGCACGCCATCTCCAACCTTTACCAGGACGGCGTCGACTTTACCGGCCTTGTGGGCGGTTATCGGCGTCTTCATTTTCATCGCCTCAATGACAACGACGCGCTCGCCCTCGCCAACCTGCTGGCCGGCTGTCACGAGAAGCGATTCGACCACCCCGCCCAGAGTGGACACCACATCGCCAGGCTCGGCTGGGCCGCGGATGGCCGCCGTGGACAGGAGCAGCCGGACTCTCAACGTACGAGTGAACGGGAGTTGACCGCGGGAAGCTGGCGGGCAGCTCGGGGTAGGCAAGGCTCCCCGGATCCGTCAGTTCCTCGACGGTGACGTTATACTCGCGCCCTTCGACTGTGATTTTGAATTTGCGTTCCATTATGGCGATTTCCTTCGTTGTCCGGTTGACGCTGGGATGCGCCAGGATGGAAGACGGCATGAGAACCATGGTGGGCGGCGCGGCCCTCGGTCTGCCACCCTTGGCCGTGGTTAACAGGCGCGATGTGAACGATACGATGATGCCCGATCATCGCCGCGACAGTGGCCGAGATCACCGCGACGTGAGCGTCCGGAATAGCGTCCGCTTGGTCGCGCGCTCGAGCCCGACTTTCTACGCGGCCCCACCTTCCCCGTCAGGACAGGCCATAGCCGGTCGAGGAAAGGAAAAGCCGCAAGAATCAGTGCGATGCCGAAAGTTACAACGATTGCCAGGAGAAAGGCGAGTACGCTGAAATTGAAGGCGCCGTCCAGCGCGCCGGGAGCGATCTGAACCATCGGTTGCCGCCCATCGCCAAAGGCCGCAAGGATAATCGCACCCGAAATGGCAGCGCCAAACACTCCCGCGAGGTTCTGGACCCATGGCGTGATGGACCAGGATCTCGTTGCTGGTCTCGTGCTGGGCGACAATCTTGAAACCGCGTTTGACCATGTGCGCCGGCGCGAAATGCGCGGAGCCGGTTGGCGAACTGTTCGGCGTGTTGATGGCGAGGGCGAGGTTCATCAGCTTCGCCGTTGCCACGGTCGAGGCGGCGGCGCATGCGAAAGCCACAAGGGCCAAGAGGAGGATCTGTCCGGTCTGAACGGAGAGGAAGGTATCTGCCGCCATCGACGATCCGATAGCGACTGCCAGGACGACCGTCAGCACCTTCGTCATTCCGAGGGCGGCTCTTGAGACGCGGCCGGCTGGTCCCACTTTTCTCAGAAGGTTGCCAAGCATCAGCATGGTCATTAACGGCGCAACCTGCGGAAACAGCACGCTGAAAATTATGGCGATGACAATCGGAAACGCTATCTTCTGGACCTTGGTCACCGCTCGGGGGCGTTCCGGTGCGGTGGTCAGCAGACGCATGGCCCGCGGCTGCAACATGAACATCAGGGCCGTGGTGGCATAGGCAACCACCGAGACCGGCCCCAGCAGGTGCGGCGCAAGCTTTGCGGTCACAAAGAGCGCGAGGGGTCCGTCCGCGGCCCCAAGAATACCGATCGCTCCCGCCTCCTGCATGGTGAAACCCAGCGATTTGGCGAGAAGGAACGCAGCGAAAATTCCGAGTTGCGCTCCGGCTCCCAGAACGATCAGCTTCGGGTTCGCGATCACCGCGCCGAAATCCGTCATCGCGCCGATCCCCAGAAATATCAGGGGCGGGATGATCATCTGAACGATTCCGAGCCAGGCATAATGGAAAAGGCCGCCATCCGCCGCTTGGGACAGCGCCGCGCTGCCGCCGAAAATACCCGCGGGAGACACCGGCACGTTTGCGATGATGCAGGCGAAGCCGATACCCGCCAGCAGGAATGGCTCGAAGCGCCTGGCCACCGCGATGGAGATCATGGCGGCCCCAACGGCAATCATCACCACATTGCCGAATGACAGCTGGGTCACGCCGGCCTGTGCGAGCAGCACGTTCAAGAAGGCGTTCACTTGGTCGAGCATTTCATTACGCCCTCAGGTTTTGCCGGAGCAGCGCTCCGGCCGGAGTGATCTGGGTACCGGCGCGAAGGCCGATTTGCAAGAGAGCCTATCTGCTTTCGATGGAATCGAAGGCGGGCTCTAAGTTTTTGTTTTATCGTGCGTCTGTATCGGAAAAGCGTT
>CAVYVV010000009.1:0-88716 GCA_963772105.1 uncultured Alphaproteobacteria bacterium | reverse complement strand
GGCAAGAGCCCGAGGCGCCGTCAAAGTTTCGGGGAGGATCAGAAAAGCGCGAACGGAGGCGCAGCAACAAACGGCGCTTCCCCACGCGAAATGCAAGGGCCTCCGCCACCCGGCGAAGGGTTTCGCCCTGCGCTCCACCCGGAGACGTCAAGGCCGGCCTTTCCCTTGGGGAAGGCGCGAAAAGTAGCTGAGGCCTAGAGTGCGTCCGGAAAAAAGCGAAGTGGTTTTCCGATAAGACGCGCGACTTAGAGCCCGCTTTTAATTTCCATCAAAAGCGGATAGCTCTACAGTACATTCCGGCTATCTCCGAGCCGCCAAATGTGCTCTATGTTCTTCGTTTGCCGCGCTTTCCGGGCGAAAAACCGCACACACTTTTCCTGAAAGCGCTCTACGCCCTGCCAGCGACCCCGACAAGATGAGAAGGATCGACACCCAGGCTTTCGAGAGCGCGCCCATACTTGCTTTCCAGGTCGCCATCGAAAACAATTTCGGGATCAGCGGGACAATTGAGCCAGCCATTCGTCTGGATTTCGTGTTCAAGCTGACCCGGCGCCCAGCCCGCATAACCGAGCGCGAGGATTGCCCTATCTGGGCCGCTGCCTTTCGCGATCGCTTTGAGAATGTCGATCGTGGCGGTCAAGCAGACGCCTTCGTTGATCGATAGCGTGCTGTCGGCAGCGAAATAGTCGGAACTGTGCAAGACGAAGCCCCGGCTCGTTTCGACCGGCCCGCCCATGTGAACAGCCATGGAACTCACACGGATTGCGGCAGGGCGAGCGCGCTCCGTCGTTATTTCGAGCTGCTCCAGCAGCCGCGGCAGGGTAATATTGGGGGCCCGCTGATTGATCACCAACCCCATGGCGCCCTCAGCCGAATGAGCACACATATAAATGACTGCGCGATGGAAGCGGGGATCCGTCATTGACGGCATGGCTATCAGCAGCTGCCCGTCCAGGAACCATCGGTTTTCAAAAGGCCAATATTTATTTGTCGTCTTGGCATTCTTTAATGGTAACGCCTCTGCCTGCTTTTTGTGAAGCGTGATTGCGGATTTTTTTCCACGCGCTTCCGTGATTTAT
This sequence comes from uncultured Alphaproteobacteria bacterium, assembly GCA_963772105.1. Lineage (GTDB taxonomy): Bacteria > Pseudomonadota > Alphaproteobacteria > Rhizobiales > Rhodomicrobiaceae > Rhodomicrobium. The sequence goes on along the minus strand of CAVYVV010000009.1, from coordinate 87,637 downwards.
GCCGCAGGCCATCGCTGGTCCCACCAAGGGGTGAACCGCAGAGACATTGACAGGTTCCAGGCAATGGCCCCTGGCAGCACTGCGCCCATGGACGCGACCAACTCCCTGACCGGGGTCGCGAGCGGCGCCCGCGCGCCGCAAGCTCGCGGCATGTTTTTCAAGTTAATACGAGAAAGCTGAGTGCCTTGGGCGAAAGAAGGTCAAGACATGGAGTTTTTCAATAACTTTCAGCAGCGCCGTACGCTATGTTTGCTGCGCTTTTCAGTTATATGCGTGAGGTCTGGCAGTGGTGGCTTGTGCAAGTGCTTTCCGTGCCCTGGGGCCGGGTCGGCGACCTGCCCGGTCCCAAGATTTTGCTGCTGATCGCGAGCACCGGTATCGTTGCCTATTTCCTTTTTCGTGCTGCCCGCGAGCTGTACGCGGCGGGGGAGAAGGCTTTGTCCGCTTTTGTTACGCTTTTGAGGGTTTTCGCCAAGACGGTGCCGCCCCTCTTGTTCGCGGCTCTCGCCTCCGCTGCGGGAGCCTGGGTTGTGAATTATGTCCAATTGTGACCGTTACCGGCGTGCGCGCTTGCAACATGAGGGTCTTCAGGATGCGTCTTTCTTTTTGACTTTCATCAAAGCGTGCGCTCGGGGCAACAATGTGAGATAAGGCCGAGGCGCTGGGCTCACAGCCGGAGCGCTGCAGTCAAAACCGCAGCCGGCGGAGCGCGAATTGACCATCCGGAACCTCGATCTTCTGTTTCAGCCTCGCAGCGTCGTTCTTGTGGGGGCGAGCGAGCGGCCCAGCTCCATCGGATTGCACGTCGCGGAGAACCTTTTGCGCGGCGGCTTTGCGGGGGAAATCGGTTTCGTCAATCCGGGCCACGAGGTTATTCTGGGCAGGCCGTGTCACCGCAGCATTGACTCCCTTCCCTTCGTACCGGGCCTTGCCGTTATTGCCACGCCTCCGAACACGATACCCGGCATCATCGAGGAGCTTGGCCGCAAAGGCTGCAAGGCGGCTGTCGTCATCACGGCCGGCGTCACGGGCGATCTTTCCCGCCGCATGCAGGCTGCGGCGAAGCCTTATCTCCTGCGCATCATCGGCCCGAACTGCATGGGTATTGATATCCCGAGCCTGAAACTCGACGCGAGCTTCGCCCATATCCTGGCGAAGCCGGGGGATATCGCGCTCGTGTCGCAATCGGGCGCCATCACGCTCGCGATGCTCGATTGGGCCGCTGTCGAAGGGGTCGGCTTCAGCCATGTGGTCTCGATCGGAGATTGCGTCGACGTCGACCTTGGCGACATGCTCGACTATCTCGCAGGCGATGTCACGAACAGGGCTGTGTTCCTTTATATCGAGTTCGTCAAGAACGCGGCCAAGTTCATGTCCGCGGCCAGGCGGTGCTCGCGTGCAAAGCCCGTGATCGCGATCAAGGCAGGCCGGCATCCGGAAGGGGCGAAGGCCGCACTTTCGCACACGGGGGCGCTCGCAGGGTCGGATAACGTCTATACAGCGGCACTGCGCCGCGCCGGTATCCTGCGCGTTGTCGATCTGGATGAGATGTTCGACGCGGCGGAGGTTCTCGCCCGCGTCCGATGCATTCCGGGAAGCCGTATTGCCATTGTGACGAACGGAGGCGGTGCGGGCGTCGTCGCCGCCGACACCGTTGCCGACTTGAGAGGCACGCTTGCCGAGCTTGAGCCCGAGACCATCAATGCCCTCAACCAGGTGCTTCCCGCAACATGGTCGCATGGCAACCCCATCGACATCATCGGCGACGCTGGGCCAGAGCGTTACGCGGCGGCCATGGAAGCTGTCATGCAAGATCCAAATACGGACGTGGTGCTTGTCATCAACTGCCCGACGGCGCTTGCCTCTTCGGTCGATGCTGCGAAAGCGATGGTGGAAGCCGTGGAGAAACAGCGCCGCCTGGGGCGAAAGAAGCCTGTGGTCGCGACATGGCTCGCGCAAAGCGCGGTAGAGGAAGTGCGGCCGCTTTTCGCCAAGGCCAACATTCCCGACTTCGACACTCCGACAGAAGCGATCGAGGGCATCATGCAACTCGCGCGTTATTCGTGGGCGCAGACGGAGTTGATGCGGACGCCGCCGGTAACGCCTGAAAATCATGTCGATCCCGCCGCCGTCGATGCTCAGATCGCCCACACCCTTGCTCAGGGCCGGTCCATGATGACGGAACCGGAGGCCAAAGCGGTCCTGAGCGCCTATGGCATTCCTACGGTGCCGACAAAACTGGCCGCCACGCCGGAGGAGGCAGCCCGGGCGGCCGAAGACCTCCTGCGCAAACACGCTTCGGTCGTCGTCAAGATCCTCTCCCCCAACCTGCCCCATAAATCCGACATCGGGGGCGTGCGCCTGGACCTTGGATCCGCTGTGGAGGTCGAGCAGGCCACGCGCCGGATGCTGACCGAGATCAAGGCGGCACGTCCCGACGCGTTCATCGAAGGCGTGACCGTCCAGCCGATGATCCGTCGCAAGGACGCTTATGAGCTTATCCTTGGGATCTCGACAGACGATGTCTTCGGGCCGGTCATCGTGTTTGGGGCGGGCGGCACAGGCGTAGAGGCTATTAGCGACAGCGCCATGTCGCTCACTCCTCTCGACCTTAAGCTCGCCACCGATCTGATTTATTCGACGCGCATTTACAGGCTGCTGAAAGGGTTTCGGGACCAACCGCCCGTGGATCTGGACGGACTTGCGCTTTGCCTTGTGAAGCTCAGCGCACTGGCCGTGCAGCACCGCGCTATTCGCGAGCTCGATATCAATCCTCTTCTCGTTGATAGTCGGGGCATGATCGCGCTCGACGCGCGGATCAAGGTCGAAGACCCAGCCATCCATCCACCCGTTCCATGCGCCATCAGGCCCTATCCGACCCAGTGGGAGAAGACGTACAAGCTTGCGGACGGGGGCGAGGTTCTCGTCCGCCCGATCCGGCCCGAGGATGAACGGTTCTATGCGAAGTACATGCACCTGATGGACCCGGAGGATATCCGCCTGCGCATGTTCATGCCCGTCCGGGAGTTTTCGCACGAGTTTCTGGCGCGCATGACGCAAATTGACTATGCGCGCGAGATGGCTTTCATCGCGCTTCGCCCGGATGGAGCCGGAGACCAGGAAGGGCTTGGCGTTGCCCGCTTCTTCGCCGATCCCGATTATGAAAAGGCCGAGTATGCCGTTCTGGTGCGTTCTGACCTGAAAGGGCTGGGGCTTGGATGGATTCTGATGAAGCACCTCATCAGCTATGCCAAGAGCGAGGGGTTGAAGACCCTTTACGGAAGCGTGCTTTGCGAAAACGTGAACATGCTGAAGATGTGCCGCGAGCTGGGCTTCATTGTAAGACGCAATCCGGAGGACGAGATGGTCTATGCCGTCACCCTCGATCTCGGCTCGCCCTCTGTCGCGAAGTTAACGCAGTAGCGACCCGAGCATGTGGATGCCTCCCCCTTTTGCTCCATGAGCCGCGGTCGTAAAGGGGGCTGTCTGGGGGCGCGACCAGACCATCAAGACAGTTGAACAGACTTCCGCCAGAGTGCGCCCGGAAACGAACGGTTTTCCGATAAAGACGCAGGATAAAACAAGAAGCTAGAGCCCGCATTTGATTCCATCAAAAGCGGACGGGCTCTTTGTGCCCCGGCACCTGCCTCATCATCTCCGCCCGCCCGGCGCGGCGTCAGGGCGAGATTGACCTCTTGCTGACGCACACCTGATGGATCGCTCTCTCTGTTTTTAGCTGTTTGTTGATACGCGCCAGCAACTGGCTGGAGTGATTATGTTCTCTACCCTCAGGAAATAGGTTGCACCCTGTGAGGTTGATCAAGAACCCAGGCCAAATTTCCCGGCTTTTCAGGTTGTTACGGGACAAGGGCCTCGACAGCTTAACGGCTTTGCAGTTCCCTTTCAGATACATGAACCACAACCTTCGATTTTCTTCCACCGATAGTTTACGGCAACAGGTTGTGACGAGAGATAGTCGGTGGCAATAAGTTAGTTAGACGCGGGTATCTGACTTTGAATGCAATTTCAAGCTGCGGTGCGGAAGCCTACATGCCTTCAATTGCCGCGCAAAGACAATCTCTTAGCCGCTTCCCGCGTTCTGTGAAATTGTTGGAGGACACTTACATGATGCGACTGACTTATAGGCTTGCTGGCGGGGTTGCTCTGGCCTTGGCATTGAGCCTTGTGCCACCGGTGGTGCGAGCGGGGAGCGGCCCGACCTACTGCTGGAATGAGGACAAAAACCCCGCCGGATCACACAAGTGCTCCCACGATAAGCAGTGCGATGGTGCGCGTACCTGCAGCCAGTTCGGCTATTGCCAGGGGACGGCCCGCACGCCCGATCCGGGGCACAAGGGCCCGACCTACTGCGTGGATGAGGCCAACACCGCCGGCGGGGCACACAAGTGCTCCAACAACGAGCAGTGCGACGGCGCGCGAACCTGCAGCGAGCACGGCTGGTGCCAGGGTGATGCCCGCCACGCCTCCAAATAGTTCCTTTGCGCGAGAGGGCGGGCTCAAAGTGCGGTCGATTTGAGAAAGCTTTTGAGCTCGCCAGTTCTGTCACCAAGGCGATCGGCTTTGGCTCTGGACGCCTTGTCTTCGAACACACGAGCGCAAAAACGCTTCCAGAGCATTCACCTCAACGGCTGGTTTTCCGGTTGACCGCTCTAGCAGGGTCGCTGTTGCCGGCGCTTGGGAATGGCTCGACTTAGCTTTTGACGACCGCGGCGGTTTGGCCGAAGAGGACTTTTTTCGCCTCGTCGGACATCGTCGGCTCCGTATTGATCTTCTTCGCCCTCTCATAGGCGCGGACGGTGGCGGGGCGCGCCCTGATCTCTTCGAACCAGCGCTTCAGGTGCGGGAAGTCGTCGAGGTTCTGCCCTTGGCGTTCATGGGGCACGATCCAGGGATAGGCAGCCATGTCCGCGATGGAGTATTCGCCGGCCACGAACGGCCTGTCCGCCAGCCGCTTGTTGAGAACGCCGTACAGCCGGTTCGTCTCTTTCACATAGCGCTCGATCGCATACGGGATTTTCTCCGGTGCGTACTGGCTGAAATGATGGTTCTGACCAGCCATCGGCCCCAGGCCGCCCATCTGCCAGAAGAGCCATTGCAGCACCTCCGCGCGCCCGCGCAAATCTTGCGGAATGAACTGCCCGGTCTTTTCCGCGAGATAAAGCAGGATCGCGCCGGAATCGAAGACCGAGATCGGGGCGCCGCCGCCCTTCGGTTCGCGGTCGACGATGGCCGGAATGCGATTGTTCGGCGATATGGCCAGAAACTCAGGCTTGAACTGCTCGCCCGCACCGATCCTCACAGGCACGATCGTGTAGGGAAGCCCGGTTTCTTCCAGAAACATCGTGATCTTGTGGCCGTTAGGCGTCGTCCAGTAATACAGCTCGATCATGAGCGGGCCTTTCACGTCTGAGCTAAGAGCCTATCCGCTTTTGATGGAATTAAAGGTGGGCTCCAAGTTTTCGTTTATCGTGCGTCTGTATCGGAAAACCGCTTCGAACTTCCGGACGCACCCCAGAGAAGCATGAAAAACAGGTGCGTTGCATAAAGGTCCATTTTCGGCGTGGAATGTCCAGGGCCGCCCTGAACTTTTTTCCATCTGCAACGCGTGAAACAATCGGCATCACCTCGGCCCTATGCGCAAGCCCGCCCGTTGTGACCTCACCCTGCGGCTGCGCCGTCGACAGGAGACGTCCTGGCCGATGCCGGATGGAGATCATCCTGGCCCGTCGCTCGCCGCAGCCCCCTCCTTTGACTGAAGTTTCCTACAAATCCGCATATTCATAGTTAACGCAACCTTAGGATGCAAAACATCCTCGTCGTGGCATAAATAAAGCCGTAAGAACGATAAAGAGATTGAAGAATATGCTTTCACTTATCCTTGGAGATGTGGGGCTTGCGCTTCTTCTGGTTGGCGTGGCCTGGGCCTTGGCTATCTTGCTCTATACAAGGCCGGCGAAACGGAAGGCCACGAGATGCTTTCAGCAGCCGCCGCCTGCGGCCAGCAAGACCATGAATTTATAGGTTTATCGAAATCCTATCCTCAGTTCCCTGGGGCGAGTTTTTCAATCCTGTCTTCAACTTGTTTGTTGTAGGAGACAGCGGGCAGCGTCTCCATCCGGGGGAAGGGGCAAATCCGGATGGAGACGCCTGTCTCGGCATTGGCGCCTTCAGGCTGGGGAGGAGACTTGAAGAGCCACAACCTTAGCGTGCCACAGGTGCGTTAATATCCGGTGAGCGGCAGAGGACGGCCGATCCCTGTTGCTTTCTCAGGGAACGGTTGCTTCTGCGCGCGGATTGGCGCCGGTCGCGGGAGTGACAGCGGCAGAGCCGCGCGACGTTCCTGACATCTCCTCTCCCGCTCCGATCGGAAGGCGCAGAAACGAGACGACGGAGAGTGCACTGATCGCGGCCACGATCCAGAAGGCGAGAGCAAAGTCGGATTGCGTGATCGCCATTTCCCCGCTAAGCCCGCGCGCGCCTTGCAGGATCAAAGCGCCAAGAGCGACCCCCAGCGATAGCGAAACCTGCTGCGCAACGCTCGCGAAGCTCGTGGCCCGGCTCATATCGCGCTGCTGGATGTCCGCGTAGGCCAGCGCATTGATGGACGTGAATTCCAGGGAGCGGAAAAAGCCGCCCGCGAGAAGCGTGGCGATGATGATCGCGTGGGCCGTCCCCGCCGTGAAAAAGCCCGTGGCGGCGAGAAAAGCGGAGCTGATCAGCGCGTTGACAATCAGGACGTTGCGGAACCCGAACCGCCTGATGATGGGCGCCGCGGTTGCTTTCATGAGCATTGATCCCGCCGACGCGGCAAAGGTTATCGACCCCGATTGAAAGGGCGACAGGCCGAAGCTCAACTGCAGCATCAGCGGCAGCAGAAAGGGCACAGCGCCCACGCCGACGCGAAAGAAGGAGGCCCCGATCACGGCCGCCCGGAAAGTCGCGATGCGAAGCAGCCGCAGGTCGATGACGGGGTTTTCGATGCGCCGTGCGTGCCAGACATAGATTGCGCATATCGCGATCCCCGCCGCCGTCAAAAGAAAGCCGAGCGTGAGCGAGCCCGCATTCTCGCCAAGCACCGCCAGCCCGAACACGAAAGCCGAAAGCCCGAGCCCCGAAAGCGCGAAGCCGGTCTTGTCGAGCGGCGGCGTACCGGCCTCCATGACATTCGTGATGAAGTTCCAGGTGAGGACAAGGCCGAGCGCGCCGATGGGCACGTTCACGTAGAAGATCCAGCGCCAGTTGAAATAGGTGGTGATGAAGCCGCCAAGTGGCGGCCCGATCACGGGGCCGAGCAGCGCCGGAATGGTGAGCCAGGCCAGCGCCGAGATCAGCTCCGTTTTGGGCACGCTTCTGAGGATCACGAGGCGGCCCACCGGCACCATCATCGCGCCGCCGAGGCCCTGCACCATGCGAAAGAGGACAAATTCGGGAAGGCTGTTCGACTGTCCGCACAGCATCGAACCGGCGGTGAAAACCGCAATCGCCGCCATGAAAACGGTGCGCGCGCCGTATTTGTCGGCGACCCAGCCGCTGATCGGGATGAACACCGCGAGGCTCAGCAGATAGCTCGTCAGCGCCAGCTTCAGCGAAATCGGGTCTTCGTGAAGGCTCGCCGCGATGGCCGGCAGCGAGGTGGAGAGCACCGTGGAATCCAGGTTCTCCATGAACAGGCCGCAAGCGACGATCAACGGAATGAGCTTCCGGGCGGGTATCAACTCAGGTCTTTCTCAAAGGGGCCGCGGAAGGAGGCGCGTCCGCGTTGGCGGCAAGTGTACCCCCATCTTTAAGGGACACACAACCAAGGCGGCCGTTTCACCTTATATGGGATTTGCCTGCGCTGCCCCGCTAGAGAACGCGCTACGCGCTTCACTGACCCCAGAGGTGGCAATGCCTTGATTAGCATCCGACAATTGTCAATTGACAGATAACACCATTATTATTGCAGATGGCATGCCGATCCGCACCATAAGAGACAAAGCACTTTCCAGGCTCTTTTACGACGATGAGCGGCGTGGCCTGCCAGCCGATCAAGTGAACAAGCTTCGAAGAGTGTTGGCGGCCCTCGATGCGGCTGAAGATGTGGAGGAGATGAAGGCTTACCCAGGCTGGAGGTTGCACTCCTTAAAGGGTGATCTCGAAGGTTTTTAGAGCATCACAATAAGCGGCAACTGGCGGCTTATATTTCGTTTCAGAGACGGGGACGCCTTCGATCTGGACCTGATCGACTATCATTGAGAGTTTGAAGATGACGATGAAGAACCCCTGTCACCCCGGCGAGATTATCCGCGAGGATGTGCTTGCACCGCTTGGGCTTAATATCACGCAAGCGGCAAAGGTGCTCGGCGTCACCCGGCAGGCGCTTTCCAACATGCTCAACGGGCACACATCACTGACGGCGGAGATGGCGCTTCGAGTCGAGAAGGCGTTCGGGCCGAAGATGGAGCATCTGATGCGGATGCAGCTCAACTACGATCTAGAGCAAGCCCGCGCCGCCGCCGATCACATCAAGGTCGACGCGTTTCGTCCCGTATCCTGACCATCTCGTACCGAGATTGCTGGGCGTAACAGTCACGCCGGGCTTTAATTTTGCCATGATCGCCCTAAGGTAAAGGTGCGTAGTAACCCCTGCGGCGCAAAGTGGGGCGGGTAAGCTTTTGACACAAACACATATCGCGGTGCGCGGCGCGCGCGAGCACAATCTCAAGAACATTTCGCTCGACATTCCGCGCGAGAAGCTCGTGATCATCACGGGGCTGTCGGGTTCGGGGAAGTCGAGCCTCGCCTTCGACACGATCTATGCCGAGGGCCAGCGCCGCTATGTCGAGAGCCTGTCGGCCTATGCGCGGCAGTTCCTGGAGATGATGCAGAAGCCCGATGTGGACCTCATCGACGGGCTATCGCCGGCCATCTCCATCGAGCAGAAGACGACGAGCCGCAATCCGCGCTCGACGGTCGGCACCGTCACGGAGATTTATGACTATATGCGCCTGCTCTGGGCGCGCGTCGGCGTGCCCTATTCCCCCGCAACCGGGCTTCCGATCGAGAGCCAGACCGTGAGCCAGATGGTGGACCGCGTGCTGGCTCTGCCCGAGGGAACGCGGCTTTACCTGCTCGCGCCGATGATCCGCAGCCGCAAGGGCGAGTACCGCAAGGAGTTCGCCGATCTGCAGAAGCGCGGCTTCCAGCGCGTGAAGGTGGACGGCACGTTCTACGAGATCGCGGACGTGCCCGCGCTCGACAAGAAGATCAAGCACGACATCGACGTTGTGGTGGACCGCATCGTGGTGCGGGCGGATATTGCTGCGCGGCTCGCCGACAGCTTCGAGACGGCGCTGGAACTGGCGGACGGGATCGCCATTGTGGAGTTCGCGGATGCGCCGAAGGCTGCGAAGTCCGCTGAACAAACACCCCCTCACCCCAGCCCTCTCCCGCAAGGGGAGAGGGAGCAGGCCGAGCCCGCTGAGACAGCGTCCCTTCTCCGCTCGCGGGAGAAGGACAGGATGAGGGGGGGTAAAGCCAAGGCCGTGGCTGCAGATCCCGAGCGCATCACCTTCTCGCAGCGCTTCGCCTGCCCCGTCTCGGGCTTCACCATCGACGAGATCGAGCCGCGGCTGTTCTCGTTCAACAACCCGTTCGGCGCGTGCCCGAAATGCGACGGCCTCGGCACAGAGCTGAAATTCGAGTCCGCGCTTGTCGTGCCGGACCAGTCGCTGAGCCTGCGGAAGGGCGCGATCGTACCCTGGGCGCGCACCGGCAACACCTCGCCCTATTACACCCAGACGCTGGAAGCCATCGCGAACCACTTCGATGTGCCGATGGAGACGCCCTGGAGCAAGCTGCCGAAAAAGGTGCAGGATGTGATCCTGTTCGGCTCGGGCGGCGAGCCCATCGCGTTCACCTATGACGACGGCATGCGCACCTACACGACGCGCAAGGCCTTCGAAGGCGTCATCACGAACATCGAGCGGCGCTGGAAGGAGACGGACAGCCAGTGGGTGCGCGAGGAACTGTCGCGCTACCAGTCCGACGCGCCCTGCGAAGAGTGCAAGGGCTTCCGCTTGAAGCCGCAGTCGCTCGCCGTGAAGATCGACGGCAAGCATATCGGCGAGGCGTCGCGGCTTTCGATCCGCGCGGCGAATGACTGGTTCGGCGCGCTTCCGGGCAAGCTCACCGCCAAGCAGAACGAGATCGCCACGCGCATCCTGAAGGAGATCCGCGAGCGCCTGCGCTTTCTGAACGATGTCGGCCTCGACTATCTCGCGCTCAGTCGCAATTCCGGCACGCTGTCTGGCGGCGAAAGCCAGCGCATCCGGCTCGCCTCGCAGATCGGATCGGGGCTGACGGGCGTGCTTTACGTGCTGGACGAGCCGTCCATCGGCCTGCACCAGCGGGACAATGCACGCCTCCTCGAAACGCTGAAGCACCTGCGCGACCTCGGCAATTCGGTGCTCGTCGTGGAGCATGATGAGGAAGCGATCCTTTTGGCCGACCATGTCGTCGACATCGGCCCCGGCGCGGGCGTGCATGGCGGCGAGATCATCGCGGAGGGAACGCCGAAAGACATCATGGCGAACCCCGAAAGCCTCACGGGGCAATATCTCACCGGCAAGCGCGCCATCCCGCTGCCCACGGCGCGTCGCAAGATCGACAACCGCCGCCAGCTTACGGTGCGCGGCGCGCGCGGCAACAACCTGAAAAACGTCACGGCCTCGATCCCGCTCGGCTGCTTCACAGCTGTGACCGGCGTATCGGGCGGCGGCAAGTCCACGCTTCTGATCGAAACGATCTGGAAGGCCACGCAGCGCAAACTCCAGGGCGGCGGCGAAACGCCCGCTCCCTTCGATGCGCTCGACGGCATCGAATTCCTAGACAAGGTCATCGACATCGACCAGTCGCCCATCGGCCGCACGCCGCGCTCCAACCCCGCCACCTACACCGGGGCGTTCGGCCCGATCCGCGACTGGTATTCCGGCCTCCCCGAAGCCAAGGCGCGCGGCTACCTGCCCGGCCGCTTCTCCTTCAACGTGAAGGGCGGACGCTGCGAGGCCTGCCAGGGCGACGGCGTCATCAAGATCGAGATGCACTTCCTGCCCGACGTCTACGTCACCTGCGACGTCTGCAAGGGCCACCGCTACAATCGCGAGACGCTGGACATCAAGTTCAAGGGCAAGTCGATCGCCGACGTGCTGGAAATGACGGTGGACGAGGCGGCCGAGTTCTTCAAGGCCGTGCCCGCCGTGCGCGACAAGATGGAGACGCTTCAGCGCGTCGGCCTCGGCTACATCAAGGTTGGCCAGCAGGCGACGACGCTTTCGGGCGGCGAGGCGCAGCGCGTGAAGCTGTCGAAGGAGCTGTCGAAGCGCGCGACCGGTAAGACGCTGTACATCCTCGACGAGCCGACGACGGGGCTGCACTTCCACGATGTGGCGAAGCTGTTGGAGGTGCTGCACCAGCTTGTGGACGCGGGCAACACCGTGGCCGTGATCGAGCACAATCTCGAGGTGATCAAGACGGCGGACTGGGTGATCGACCTCGGGCCGGAAGGCGGCGACGGCGGCGGGCGCGTCGTGGCCGAGGGCCGCCCGGAGGACATCGCGAAGGCGCCCGAGAGCTATACCGGGAAGTTCCTTGACGATCTCTTGAAGCGCCGCCCCGCGAAGCGCGCGCCCAGCGCTGCGGCTAAGGCCGCGGAATAAGTGCAACCTCAGATCGGAAGAATGTTCCGGCTGATTTCCGCTCTCGCCTCGTGTCTCAACTCAGCTTTGAAAGCTTTCTGGAGCGCATTGTATAGGTCCTCTTTTTTGCCACCCTTCTTTACTGGGATCCCTGTATATGCGGCTAGGAGACTGGTCAGGTTATCATTCGTTGGCTTCGCCCTTTTGAGTTCGTCGAGAGCAGCCTCGAATGCGGCCTCCGTCTTCGCATCTAAGAAGCGGTTGACGTGGATATCCTGGCCGAACTTAGATGCCTTTGCGGCCTTGGACGGCTTCGGACTAGCAGTTTTCTTAGCCAGCGCCGCAGTTCTCAGCTCTGACACCTGCAGATGCTCCTTGCCTTTCAGGAGAGCAAGCACCTGGGTTATGCAGGGCTTGGGTTCATTTTTCGAGGCGTGACGATAAACGGTTCCGAGTTCCTCAAGCGCTGACGCTAATTCCGCTATTTTCATATCGACCTCTTATAGCGCCTGCAGGCGCCGGCAGGTTAAGCGATGTCACCAAATTATCAAACACTTGCTTGCAGTTATTATCAGCAAAGTAGAGCTGGTTTAACCCAGTCAAAACCGCTCCCATTGTTTTGCGGGGGACATTTACAGGCAGGACTTGGAATGAGAAACCTTCGTTGGCCAACCGCTTATTCAGCTCAGCAAGCATAGCATTCTCGATGTCAGTTAGCACGGCTTTGGATGTAAGTGAGGGAACGACCCCGCAGATTTCGAGGCGGGGATTGCAGGATTTCTGAAATTTCCTTACAGTATGGGCAAATCCCAAGACAGTTTCAGTTGATGGCCTATCGACAATCGTTGGGATAAGAACGTCTGTAGATACACATAACGCATTCACGGTGCCCGCCGAGAGACGCGGCGGCGTATCCATGATGATAACATCGAAACGACTTGTCACCTCCGAAGTAAGCAACTTGTTAGCGATTCGAAAACGGATGTCATCATCGCACCTCCCAAGAAGCCACTGAAGCATCAACTTGTTTTCAAGGGATGCAAGCCCGAAAAAGGCTGGAACTATTGAAATTCCACTAAATTGCCCATTAAGTATATGGAGCGTATCCGTATCGAACAAGCGTCCGTCTGGAAGAAGAAGCGCATTTGCTCCCGATCCTTCCGAATAGTCAACCCTTCCGATGTCAAAGCGGCCGTCAAGCGAGCCTTGATAATCGAGATCAATGATCAGAACGCGATAGCCCCGTTTGGATAGAGCAATTGCTAGATTTGCAGAGATGGTCGTTTTTCCAACACCGCCTTTAAAATTAGCTAGGGTGATTATTCGGCGTGGAAATCTGGGCCATAGCTGGTTAAACCAGGGTGGATTTTCTTTGGGACCTAATTCCCAAATGTTTTCCTCAAGTGAGTGTGCAGCTTTCGCAATTTTATCTAGCTTTGCCTGCTTCGAGTTTATTTCTTTCTCCGCGGCCTGCAGTTGGTTGGATTTCGTATCTAATTCTTGTTCGACAATGCCGAGCCGTATCGATTTGACTTCCAACTCCCGCTGAGCGGTGCGGCGCTTGAGCAACTGCCTTACAGCGATGGCTATCGAAACAGCAGCAGCGATGGTTCCAATAATCGAGTGCGCCTTTTCCCATGCAAACAGGCCCCCGAAGCCAGCGCTGACGAAGGCAGCTAATTCCTGCCACCACCCCATAACCGAATCTCCTAAACTACGAGAAAACTCTATATATAACCAAGAAAAATATCGCAATAGCCAACAATCTTGTGGCGGCTGGGGACAGCTGTAACGCGATATTGGTTGCCTCCCAATCCGACGGAAGCCTCGTCGGCATATGGGGCCTGCTTTTTGTGGGTTCGTGAGAGTGTGATATTGTTGGAATGACCTACGCAGCGCAAAGTCGCACCATCATCCATCTCGCCGTCTGCAACGGCAAGCCGACTATTCGGGGGCTGCACATCACGGTGCGGACCCTGGTGGCATACCGCATGGGTAAGCTACAGGGAAATCGGGCGCTGGCGGGATGCTGACATGAAATTTATAATTGAAACAGACCGTGAAGAAGACGGCCACTGGATCGCCGGGGTCCCAGAGCTTCCGGGCGTGCTTTGCTACGGCGCGACGCAGGGGAGGCTGTGGCGAAGGCGGAAGCGCTCGCCTTGCGCGTCATATCCGAGCAGCTTGACCACGGAGAGGCGCTACCTCTTGAGTTCTCATTCGCGGTTGCCGCTTAATCAGCCGGTTCGCTGCGGCGAAAGCTCGGCGCGTGCTCTCTGCGCTGCATCTCACTTGACGGTGTGGAACCGAGAGGATTTCGAATTCGTCGCGATCCGAGTCTTCCAGACAAAGATATTTGGGCCTATGCGGGCTCGCACAGTCTCGTCATCGTTTCCCAGACTTTGCGGACCGCGTGCTTCTTTCTACGAACGGGCCGAGCGTGATTCATCTGAAAGTCGGAAACATGAAGTTTCGCGAGCTTGATGATTTCCTCGCCCGCGTCTGGGGAGACATCTGTGCGTCAAATGCGCAGTTTCGTCTTATCCAGGTTTTCGCTGACCGGATCGAGGCGATCGGATGATCATCAGCCCCTTTAAAACTTCGCCAGATTAAAACAACGAGCGTTTCGGCCACCCTCTCTCAAGCGCCTTGTTATGCTGCGAGGGCGAAGTTATTAAACGCTGCCCCAAGATGACACCCGGGAAGCCGAAACTTTCGCCTGCACATCATCCGATGTGTGGCGATCTACTCTCGGATGTTTTGGAGGACTCACAAAAACAAAGAACCCCCGGTTTACACAACCAGGGGCATCTTACTTCTTCTCGAAGTAAGCTCTTTGTAAACCTCTAGCAACTCGGCCCTCGCTAGAAGCTTAGGTGCGTTAATTAACTTTGATTAACTTCTAGTCTTTGCCGGAAATGGACGCCCGTCAAGCTTGACGTAAGCTTTAGGCTATTTTGCCGCAGTTGCGAGACGCAGTTGCGAGAAAGATGGGCATACCAGATCGCCCGGCTTTGCCGCACCAGGAAAGCAATGAGTTATTTTCTCTGTGAAGTGCGTCCGGAAAAGGGCGAAGCGGTTTCCGATAACACACACAACAAAACAAGAACTTAGAGCCCGGTTTTCCGCTTTTAATTCCATCAAAAGCGAGGCTCTAGGAAAGCCGCCGCGGCGGCAGGCGCGCGCTCCTTTGCGCCGTCGATGAAATAGACGAAGACATCGCGGCCGCCTTTGGCCCAACCCTCCGCCCGCTTCCGCCACGCAGCCAACTCGGCCGCCGGATAGCCGGTCTCAACCTCTGCGCGGGACTTCATCAGCCGCGCATAGGAGAAATCCGCAGTCTGCTCCTCGATCAGCGGATAGTTTTCCGAATCCGCGACAACAATCGCAGCCCCGGCCTTGGCCGCCAGCTCAATAAACTCCGGCGCTTGAAGCTCGCATGGCGCACCTCAAGCGCGTGGCGCAGACGCACGCCTTTCGCCTTGCGCGGCAGCAGCGCGAGGAAGGCTGCGACATCCGCCGCGTCGAACTTCTTCGTGGGCGCGAACTGCCACAGGATCGGCCCGAGCTTCTCGCCCAGCTCATCGAGCCCGCTATCGGCAAAGCGCTCGATCGAAGACCCGGCCTCGGCCAGGACGCGCTTGTTTACCGCATAGCGCGGCGCCTTGACCGAGAACACGAAGCTGTCCGGCGTCTCCTCGGCCCATTTGCGAAAGGTGTCGGGCTTCTGTGTGCGATAGAAGGTGCCATTGATCTCGATGGTCGTCAGCGCGCGGCTTGCAAAGGCCAGTTCCTGCGCGTGCGGCAGCCCCGGGGGGTAAAAAGTCCCGCGCCAGGGCTCGTATGTCCATCCGCCTATGCCTGCGCGAATCATGCGCCTCTTCCTCCTTCGAGGGGACAACGCATTATCTCGCGATCGGGTTTCGTATCAGGAGGTGCGGGCGGCGTCCCGCGGAGCGTCCGCGCAAAAAAAAGGGTCCCGCCTCCATGATTGAAAGCAGGACCCTAAGTTGAGGAGGCTACTCAAAAAGCGAAATTGAACTTGTAGGCCGCGCCGACGCCCACCTGGAACTGGTCTTCCGAGCCCCGAAGCCGCACGAGAGGGTTGTCCGCCGCGTCGCCGGTGAGCCTGTTCCACTCGGCGAAGGCCCTCAGCGAGATGCACTCCGTGAGGTCATAGCGAACGGTTGCGTCTACGCCTGCGGAATAAAGGCCGCCCTGGGCGTGATAAACCGGCAAGGCCGGCGAGCCGTACAAGCCCGAGAGCAAGAATCGATCGGAGTAATCGAGAAGAAAGCCGCGTTATACTGGTCGTCGACGAACTTCGCCCTTGGCCCCACCGTGAACTGCCACTGGGGACCCGGTCTGTAGATGAAGTCCGCCATGAGGTTCGCGGCCAAACCGTCGGCACCGGTCACGCCCTGAAGCACCTCGACACGGGTGCGGAGGAACGGCACCGGATAAAACTCGGCAAATCCGCCGACCTCGATCGTGTAGTTGATGTCGTGAAGGCCCAACACCGCGCTGCCGTCGTTCTGGGTCCGGCTCATGATGTAGTCGCCCGCGGCGCCAACCCGGAAATTTCCCCACTCGTAAAGCGTGATGCTGGCGGCGTCGTTCGGCAGCGTGAGCCACTGCCTGTCGCCCGCGCGATACACGTCAAAAATTATCCGGCCGGTGCCGGAATAGTCCTTGGAGCCTGGAAACGACGGCTCCATTGCCCCATACCCGCCGATGGTGACAACCCAACCCCGCGGGGGCATCTTTCATAGAAACGGGATCGTCGTTCAACAGACCGCCGGCCTGTGCAACTCCAAACGATAACCCCAGGAACGCAAAACATGCAGCAGCTTGCCGAAATCTACCCATAGCCACGTGCCTTTTGCAATGTTGATTGCAGCGAAGATGAATGAACAACGCTGATTTGGCTTCCGCTATTTTCGATCCTATAATGCAAAGATTGAAGAAAGTTGCATTTTGGCATCCATCAACAGACTGGCGAAAGCCGCGCCGGCGCGCCGCCTCGCGATTTACGGCTGGATGGCGAATTTATAGGTTGCGCCGACCCCGAGGATGACCTGCTCGCTGCTTCCCTTCAAGGCCACACGAGGGCTATCCGCAGCGTCGCCCATGAGCTGATTGTAATCGACGTAAAATTTCGTTGCGATTTGCGCCGTCCAATCGTATCGGCCGGTGAATTCCGCCCCGGACGTCAAAACGCCGCCTTCGGCGCGGTAGGGCACATAGAAATTATTGTTCCGGAAAGCGATCTGGGTCGAAAAATAGTCCGAAGCATACTGATCGTTAACGATCTGCGCGCGCGGGCCGAAGGTCAGCGTCCAATCAGGCGCCGGACGCCAGATATAATCGGCGGAGAGGTTGACGGCAAATCCCGTATTGCCCGTGACGCCTTGGAGGAGTTCAGCCCGCGTGCGGATGAAGGTCGCCGGGTAATATTCCGCGAACGCGCCCCCTTGGAGATCCACATCCGCCTTGCCAAGGCGCAGATCGATGTCCTGGCCGTGAAGGCGGCTTTGCAAGGTGAGATTACCGGCCGGGCCTGCACGAAAATCCGCAGTCTCATAAAGGTTGTAATCGAAGGCGTCGTTTGGAAAGGAAAGCCACTCCCTGTCGCCGGCCTGGCGAAAGCCGAGCAGCGGCTTGAACCCGATATTGTATTGCTTTGACCCGAGGTAGGTGGGCTCCAGCACCCCATAGCCGCCAAGCTCGACGATCCAGGCTGACGGCGGCAGATCGTCTTTCAGAGACAGGTCCAGGTCCAAGGCAAGCGCAGGCTTTCCCGCGCAGAAAACTACGCAGAACGCTGCTGAAACGACAGCAAGCCTACTCCCCGTCATTCGTCCCCTTACTTCCCCGAACTCTCACATAAAGAGAAGTCGATTAAAAATGCGAATTCGCCTCCAAGGCAAGGCTCCACAACAAGAGTGGCCAATTTGCGTTGCCGGAAACGCGAACAGCTCACTCCTTCTCGAAGCCCAGCCAATTGAAGCGGTTGCTTTTCGGCAAGCTTTTCGGCGCGGCCGTGCCCGCCTGAGCGCGCGCACCGCGACAATCGGCAAGCTCGCTCACGATTTTCACCCGCCCCGAGGCTTCGCCGACTTTCAGCCCCGAAGCGCTGTCGAACACCTGCACGTCGGAAAGGGCGGCATCCTTGTACTTTTGCAGGCGCACGCCGCGCCCGCGCGTCATCTCGTTCAGATCCGCAAGCGGGAAGATGAGGAGGCGGCGGTTATCGCCAATAACCGCGACCGTATCGCCTTCCGCCGGCCGGCACAGCGCGGCGCGCTCGCCTTCGGCCAGGTTCAGGATCTGCTTGCCCTTCCGCGTCTGCGCGACGACCTCCTCCTCGGGCACGACGAAGCCGTTCCCGGCATTCGAAGCCACCAGAAGCTTCCGCCCGGGCTTGTGCACAAAGCCTTCCAGGATGCCATCGGCCTCGTCCAGGTCGATCATGAGCCGGAGCGGTTCGCCCTGGCCGCGACCGCCGGGCAGCGCGTTGGCGTCGAGCGTGTAGAACTTCCCATTGGTGGCGAAGAGCACGAGCTTATCGGTCGTTTGCGCCTTGATTGCGTATTTCAGCGTGTCGTCGGTTTTGAAGCTCAGCTTGGAGAGATCGGCGTCGTGGCCTTTCAGGGCGCGAATCCAGCCCTTCTCCGACAAGACGATGGTGACCGGCTCCTTCTCGATGAGCGCGTCTTCCAGCGAAACGTCGATCTGCGGCAACGACGCGAACTCGGTCCTGCGCTTGCCCAGCGGCGTCCCCTTGCCGAACCGTTTCTTGATGTCCTTGATCTCGCTCGAGATCCTGTCCCACTGCTTGTCGTCGGAGCCCAGGAGCTCAACCAGCGCCTTCCTCTCCTCGGAGAGTTTGCCGTGCTCGGTCTTGATCTCGAACTCTTCGAGCTTGCGCAGAGACCTGAGCCGCATATTCAGGATCGCCTCGGCCTGCACATCGGTGAGGTTAAACCGCGCGATCATCACCGGCTTCGGCTCGTCCTCGCTGCGGATGATGCGGATCACCTCGTCGAGATTGAGATAGGCGATCAAGAGGCCGTCGAGCACTTCGAGCCGGTGCTCGATCTGCTTCAGGCGGTGCTCGGAGCGGCGGCGCAGCACGACCTTGCGATGATCGAGCCACTCCTGCAGCACCTGGCCGACGCCCAGCACCTGCGGCACCAGCCCTTTCGACAGCACCGTCATGTTGAGCGGAATGCGCGCCTCCAGCTCCGTCAGCTTGAAAAGCTGCTCCATGAGCAGCGCGGCATCCACATTACGCGACTTCGGCTCGATGACGATGCGGATGTCCTCGGCGAATTCGTCGTCCACATCGCCGAGCAGCGGCAGCTTCTTGGCCTGCAGCAAATCCGCCATCTTCTCGATCAGCCGCGACTTCTGCACGCCATACGGCACTTCGGTGACGATGATCTGATAGGTGCCGCGCCCCGTGTCCTCGACATGCCAGCGCGCGCGCAAGCGGAACGAGCCGCGCCCGGTTTTGTAGGCTTCGACGAGCCCCGCCTGATCGTCCACCAGAATGCCGCCCGTCGGAAAATCCGGTCCCGGCAGATAGCTCAGAAGCGTCTCCACGCTCGCGCGCGGACTCTTGATAAGATAGAGCGCCGCGTCGCACACCTCCTCCAGATTATGGGGCGGAATGCTGGTCGCCATGCCGACGGCGATGCCGCTGGAGCCGTTCGCCAGCAGGTTCGGGAAGCTCGCGGGCAGGACGCCCGGCTCCTCCTCCTCGCCGTCGTAGGTCTCGCGAAAATCGACCGTATCCTCGTCGATGCCATCGAGCAGCGCCGCCGCGATCGGCGTCAGCTTGGCCTCGGTGTATCGCATCGCCGCCGCGTTATCGCCGTCGATATTGCCGAAATTGCCCTGGCCGTCGACCAGCGGATAGCGCTGCGCGAACCCCTGCGCAAGCCGCACCAGCGCGTCGTACACGGACTGGTCGCCATGCGGATGATATTTACCGATCACGTCGCCGACAACGCGCGCGCATTTCTTGAAGCCGCCCGTGGGGTCGAGCCGCAACTGCCGCATGGCATAGAGCAGGCGGCGATGCACAGGCTTCAGCCCGTCGCGCACATCGGGCAGCGCGCGGTGCAGGATGGTGGAGAGCGCGTAATTGAAGTAGCGCTCTTCGAGAGCGTCCTTCAGCTTGATCGGCTCAATCGGCGGGGGTGCGAGAATCGTATCGTCGGACATGGGCTATGGGTAGTGTGTCTGCCGCCCTAACTCAATGGGCGATTTTCTCGATTTCAACCGCCGCTTTTTGCTGAAGTTCCCTCTCGAATGATGCTCCTGGAGTCAAGCTCAAGAACCTTCTTCCAATCTGCCACAGCCTCATTCACCCGCCCTTGTCGCTTGTAAATGTCCGCACGATAATAATAACTCATTATCTCGGGTTCGAGGCTAATAGACGTTGAGAGATCCTCTTCAGCCAAGCGATAAGATTTCTTGAGCCAGTAAGCGAGACCCCGCCGCATATGAGCAGATGCCGCTTTGGGATATAGCGTTAATGCTGTCGTGCAGTCGCTCACAGCAAGGTCCGGTTGTTCTGTAACAATATAAACTCTGGCCCGAGCGATGTAGAGATCAAACATAAGTGGTGCCGCGGCAAGCCCTGCATTGAAATCGGCTAAGGCATGGCTGTAGTCATCTTTTTCAAGAAAGGCGTTACCTCGCATCAAAAGATCCATTGCTTTTAATAAAGTATCTTTGTCGTGATACTCTAATAGAGCATTAAAGTCCTTTATTGCTAAATCGTATAAGCCTGCGGCAAAGTAGGCATGAGCTCGCCCTGTCAGTGGCGAGCTGACGCCCACTACCGAGCTTTCGTTTGTAAGGTTGGATAAGCGAATAGATTCGGTGAAATCGTGAATTGCGCGACCATTCTCGCCAGCCAAGGCATAGGACTGAGCTCTCCAATAATAGGCCATTGCACCCTTGTTATAATATTGGGATGCAAGCTGCGGATCAGTTGGCAGAGGTTCTTTCAACACCCAGCGATCGATAACGTCGGTGCAGTCCGATATAGCTGCGCGACTGTCCATGCCGATGCCGCAGAAGCCACTCACCCCAGCACTTGCTGCGCTGCAAAAAAATACAAATGCGGTCGATGCGTATCGAAATTTTTGCATCTGCGACTCCGCAGAAGTCAGCGCTAATCTAAATTATCATTTCCTGATTAGAATACTTTTCGGAAAGCCGCAATCATATCGAATCAAGCAAAGTGGTGCCCACCGTTCAATGGGCAAAAGCGGCGCGGGCTCGGCTTGCGCGGTCCCCGCAGTCTGCTTGTCGCGCTCGGCGGTCTTTTCCGCAACCGGCTTCGGCTGAGACGCAGCGACGGAAGGGTGCAGTTCGTGAGCCTTGTGGACCCAGGCGCTGGCGAGTTCCGGGTTCTCGCGGCGGGCGGGGATAACGGCGGCAATGCGAGAATCCCCCCAATCGGGGATTGTGTTCGATCTGATTTTAGATCAATTCAACGCACCTGCAAGTGCACCCCTAGCAGAGCCCCACAAAACTGCTAGGGGATTTATTATTGCGTCTATTGCCAGGGCCGGTGCAGAAGCCGCTCGACGCTTTCGTTGGTTGCGAACTGGGTAAGGGTCCACCTGCCTCAAAGCGAGACGAACACCCTCCACCTGTTCGTGTGAGGGTCGGCGCATTGCCTTCCGCGCAATTAACGCAACCACAAAAATAACAATGGCAACCAAGTTGGTTTTGCTGTTGGTAGCTGCAGCAAAAATTTCTAATAGATGTTCAATGGGTAAGATTATTATGCCATGATTTCTGCTTAATGCCCACTTTCAGGGGTACTGCATGCTGAACAGGTAGCGGGTCCATTTCCGTCATCACCGCAGGAACAAGTACAGGTTTGACCTTCTGGACAATCATTAGAGCTTGTGGATTTCATCGCGACAGACAATAGAACAGTTTCCAACTTTGGTTATGGCTCTTGGTGTTTTCATTCTTATCCATGGCAAATTAAGAGCCAAACGCTTGTTTGTTATCTGGTCATTGGTAATTTGATTGGCTTGCACTGGCGCAATAAAAGCCATGCCTAAAACAACGAGTATAAGTCGTAAGCTAATCATGCTGCAACTCGCTAGCTAACGGCTGCTGGTATAAGCCGTCACATTACTAGGATCAATCTCCAACTCATCATTCGCGGGGTGCAGAGAGCCGCAAGATGTCACTCTTAGCGTCCAAGAGGGCGCTTACCACTCCGACCCGTCAATTAAGAATTTATTTTGCCAAAACTTTAGCGTTACTTCTACCTTGCTTTAATCAAATTAAGTTGAATGCTGAAGGCAAAACGCGAGGTTGTGTCGCAGCTCGGCCGACCAGCCAATGCCCAACGGATGTTCTTCCCCGCCAAATCGAGGTCCGTAATCGCCTACTGGGTGAGTTCAACCACGCGTTGGAGCGGCTGGCGCCAGCGCAAGCCACGCTTCTTTTCGCGGACAATCTGCGCGAGAAAGCCGCCTTTCCCCACGGGGGCGAGCTGGAAGAGACGGTCGCGGTGATGCGCGTGCTCGAAGCGGCCACGAGCCGATGAGCATCCCAGACATCGCGCGCCATTTCGCGCGAGGCAGGCAGATCGAGAAGTGCGCCGGGCTCGCGGTCGCGGCGCTGGCGGCTTGGACACCTGTCCTCTCCAGATAGCGGCAGCGTCTCGCCTAGCGCCGCCGACTAAGCAAACGCCGCTCGCATACGGTGGCCGGTTGTGCGTTAACCTGAAGAGGGTTAACGGCGCCATTTCGAATTTACTTCCGCCTGAATTTGCGCCCTCAAAATTCCGGAAAATACCCGAGTGGGAGGCGCCTGCGTCCGTCCGACGTGGAAAACTTTGCTCTATCCAATTGAAAAATAATGGCTTTTTACCTTTAACAAGTTCCGAATAAAGAGGGTAAATCAACTCTATTTTTGGACGAAGTGGGCGCGCAAAAGTCCGTTAATCATAGTCCGGCCGCGCCTGTTAACCATGCCAACGTCTTTCGCAGCTGCGGCGGCGCGAGCGCTTCCTTTGCTTTTATACTTTAAAATCAATGGCTTGCAGACGTTAACCTCACGGCAAGGTGCTTTTTCATAAGATCCGCGCTCAAGCAAACGGGACGCAGACGCACGCCAAGCTGATCCGGGAATTGAAGCAAGATGCCGCTTTTCGCACTATGCATACAAAAAGCCAGTTGGGCTGGAAGCCGGGGCTGCCGGCGGAGAGCCTCCGGAAGCAACTGGGTTATTGAGATTGCGGCGCGGGCTCCGGTTCCTCAGATTTCGCAGCCTGCTTGGCGTGCTCCGCATTCTTCTCCGCACCCGGCTTTTTCGGCTGCGACGCCGCCACGGACGGATGCAGCCCCCTCGCCTTGTGCACCCAGGCGCGGGCGAGTTCGGGGTTTTCGCGCCGCGCGGGCGACGGGATGACGGTGGCGGTGCGCCTGGGCACATCGCCGGTGATGGTGTCGGCGCCGGAGAGCAGCCAGCCCTTCTCGGCCAGTTCCTGGCGGCGGCGGCGGTAGGCCAGCCCGAGAAGGTCGCAGCGCACGTTCAGCTCCGACGATAAATCGAAGGGAAGCAGCTCGGGGCGCACCTTCTCCATGATGGCCTGGTCTTGATAGTAGATCTTGAGGCTGCGTTTGAGGGCGTTGTTATCGGCCCATTTTCCGGTGAAGAAGGAGCGCAGCGACATGAACTTGGTGAGCGTCGTGGTCTCATCGATCGGGATGTTGCTGGCGTAGCTGACGAGTTCGCCCATCGGCAAAACCACGTGCAGTTTCACAATGTTGGGCAAAATCCAGCCTGTCGTCGTGCGCGCGGGCGGGCGTTTCCGCCCTCGCCATAGCAAGCCCCAAAACCCCTTCGGCGCGGGCGGATAGAGGTCGACGGTCGCGGAGGCGGACCATTCATCCGGCTCAACCACCTCGTAATCGGGCACCTGCGGATCTTCCGGGTCGCCGAACGACCCCGCATGAACGAACGGCCCGTGGGCGACGTCGCAGCCGTTCTCCAGAATGCGCTCGTAATTGGCCCGCCACAGGAAATCGCCCTTGATCCTGCGGAACTTACCCCCGTTCTCCTTGAGGTCGTCGAGTTCCGGCAGGACCGGCATCGGCGGCCGCTCCGCCTCCGGCAGATCGCCAAGGAAGACCCAGATGAAGCCGTATCTTTCCTGCACGGGGTAGGAGTCCACGCGCGCCTTGCGCGGGATCGGCCGGCCTGGCGGGTTTGCGGGAATTTTCACGCATTGCCCGTCCGGGGCATATTCCCAGCCGTGATAGGGGCAGACGATGCAATTGCCCTTCACCTTACCGCCCGACAGCGCTGCGCCGCGATGGACGCACAGATCCGAGAGCGCCACCGCCCTGCCCTCGGGCGTGCGGAAGAGCGCGAGATGCTGGCCCAGCACAGTTACACGCATGGGGTTCACAGTCACCCGATCGGCGAATTCGACCGCATACCAGAAATTCTTCAGCATACTGAACTCCGACGGTTGACGCGATGCCGATGGGGCCGAGACCGGCTACATTTATCAAGAGTAACTAGGAAGCATTGTTCCTTACCGCAGCGCCGGGCGTGCGCTTCAATCTTGAACTTATGTTCAATCCAGCGTGAACCTCTTTCAAGGATACAACCAACTTCGGTTTCGCGGTTGAGCAGCTTCTAGCTTGAGCCTTGCAGTTGCCGCATTCCTGTTTCAGCGTACGTCCCATCGGCGCGTTCGCATCACCGATGCGGAAATTTGCCGCCTGCACTGGAAGCCCTGCAAACGCCGCTGCACAGCCGCGCGGCGCCTGAAATCAACTCCCCCGGCAGGGCGTCCAGAAAGCAACAACTGAAGAGGTACCTGCGTATGCGACTGCTGATAACGGCAGCACTCTTTTCCCTGTGCGCTTCCCAGGCCCAGGCCGCCCATCACCATCAAAGGCACGACTATTCCCACCGGCACACCACCGCTCACGTTCACCATCGAGGCGTAGCACATGCTGCCCTGCCGAGCGGCGGCGAAGGTTGGGGAGTGGTGACGGTGTCCACCGCAGCCGGACCGATAACGGTGGCAAGCCACCTTGCCGGCCGGTTCCAGGCGCTCATCGCCGACTTCGTGGCCGCTGGCTACAAGCCCCGCTCCATCGGCTGCGCCGCGCATGGCGGACACGTCGCGAACTCGCGCCACTACCACGGCGCGGCCTGCGATTTCGATCAGCGCGGCTGGGGCAAAACGACGAACTTCATGTACAACGCCCGCGCAATCATTGCGAGACATGGGTTCCGCGACGGTTGCAGCTTCAACGATTGCGGCCACGTCGATGACGGACAGTCCACGCACGCCACACATTATGCGCATCGCGCCTCTCACTCCAAGCGTTATGCGCATCGCTCCTTGGGCGATAACGACGGCTGAGGTTGAAACGAGGGCGGCCGACGCCGCCCTCCAATTTCGCAAACGGCTGGATCAGCGGGTTACTCAAAGAGCAAAAATCGGTTATGGAGCCTGAAAAGCTTCACCCAGCCGGACATGAGAACAGATACAGCCCGCCCCTATCTCGGACTTGCGCTCCTGACCGGGCTCAACCTGTTCAACTATCTCGACCGGTACGTCCTGGCGTCGGTCGTGCCGCCCATCAAGGCAGACCTTCAACTCACCGATGGCGAGATCGGGTGGCTGACCTCCGCCTTCATGATCGGCTATTTCGCGACGTCGCCCGTTTTTGGCTATCTGGGAGACCGCTGGCCGCGCAAGGGCCTTATCGTGTTTGGCGTGACCTTCTGGAGCCTCGGGACGATCCTCAGCGGCTTTGCCCACGATTATTGGACGCTCCTCGGTTGCCGCATCCTCGTTGGCCTCGGGGAAGCGAGCTACGCGGTCCTGGCACCCACCTGGCTCGCGGATCTGTTCGCTCCCGAGCGGCGCAATAACGCTCTGACTATCTTTTACAGCGCGACGCCCTTTGGGTCGGCGCTCGGCTATCTTCTCGGCGGCTTCGCGCTTGAGCATGGCGGCTGGCGCACCGGCTTTTTCTGGGCGGGCGCACCGGGGCTGGTCCTTGCCCTGGCATTATTGACCCTTCCCGAGCCGCCGCGCGGAAAGGCCGGCGAAGACGATCTCGCCAAGCCAGCCGTGTTTTCCAGATCAGGTGTCAGCGGTTACATGAAGCTGTTTCGCATCGAGGATTACGTCCTCGTCCTGATCGGATTGACGGCCTACACCTTCGGGCTTGGCGCGTTCGCAGCGTGGGGGCCAACGTTCTTGAACCGGGTCCACGAGCTTGAACTTTCCTTCGCGGACAAATTTTTCGGCGGAACGCTCGTTATCGCGGGCCTGCTCGGCACGCTCATTGGCGGCTTCGCAGCAACGGCCTGGCATCGGAAATCCCGGGCCGGTTACGCGTATTTGCTGACACTATCGGCGGCCATGACCGTTCTCGCAGCCGCGGCGGCTTTCCTGAGCGCCAGCACGCCAGTCGCGATGACCTGCCTCGGCGCGGCCATGTTCTTCGCGTTCCTGCCGACCGGCCCCATCAACACGCTGCTCCTCGAAAGCGTGCCGGTGAGCCTGCGGGCGCGCGCGATGGCGGCCTCGATTTTCGTCATCCACCTGTTCGGCGATTTCTGGAGCCCGGTGATCGTTGGGCACCTCGCCGACTGGGGTTACCGGGCGGACAATCCGGGGAGCAGCCTGCAAAACGCCATGCTGATCCTGCCTGCCGTGTTCAGCCTTTCGATCCTGTCCTGGGGCTGGCTCGCCTTCAGGCAACGAAGGCGCTAGGTGCGTCCATCACGTTTTCAGCCGGTAGCCCGTTCTGAAGATGCGCCACACAGCAAACATGCACAGCACAAGGAAGAACGCTGTCATGGCGAGGCTGAGTTCCACGCTCACATCGGCGATATTGAAGAAGCTCCAGCGAAAGCCGCTGATGAGATAAACGACGGGGTTGAACAGCGTCACCTTCTGCCATGCGGGCGGCAGCACGTGGATGGAGTAGAACGTTCCGCCGAGGAAGGTGAGAGGCGTGACCACGAGCAGCGGAATGATCTGAAGCTTTTCAAAATTGTCGGCCCAGATGCCGATCAGGAAGCCGAAGAGACTGAAGGTGAATGCGGTTAGAACCAGGAAGGTTATCATCCAGAACGGATGGGCGATTTCGAGCGGGACGAAGAAGCCCGCGGTGGCGAGGATGATCAAGCCAAGGATGATGGACTTGGTCGCCGCCGCGCCGACATAGCCCATCACAATCTCGGTCGAAGAGATGGGCGCTGACAGGATCTCGTAAATCGTGCCGATAAAGCGCGGGAAATAGATGCCGAAGGATGCGTTTGCGATGCTGTTCGTCAAGAGCGTGAGCATGATCAGGCCCGGCACAATGAAAGCGCCGTAGCTCACGCCCTGGATGTCGGTGATGCGCGAGCCGATCGCCGAGCCGAACACCACGAAATAAAGCGCAGTGGAGATGACTGGCGATATGACGCTTTGCATCAGCGTCCGGCGCATGCGCGCCATCTCGAACGTGTAGATTGCGACAACGCCGCGCCAGTTCATTTTCCGCTCACAATCCCAACAAAAATGTCTTCGAGAGAACTTTGCTTTGTATTCAGGTCCTTGAAACGGATGCCGGCGTTGTTGAGGTCGTTCAGCAGGGTCGTGATCCCGGTTCGCTCTGCATGGGTATCGTAGGTGTAGACGAGCTGATGGCCGTCCGAAATAAGCGTCAGATGATGAGCCGCCAGTTCCGGCGGCAGCCCAACCACCTTGTGCTGCAAGTCGAGCGTGAGCTGCTTCTGCCCGAGCTTGCGGATCAGTTCATCCTTCTTCTCCACGAGAATCAGCTCGCCCTTGTTGATGACGCCGATCCTGCCCGCCATCTCCTCCGCCTCCTCGATATAATGCGTTGTGAGGATGACGGTGACGCCCGAAGCGGAGAGTTCCCGGATGAGTTGCCACATGCTTTTGCGGAGTTCGACGTCAACGCCTGCGGTCGGCTCGTCGAGAAACAAAATCTGCGGCTCATGCGCGAGCGCTTTCGCGATCATCACGCGGCGCTTCATGCCGCCCGAAAGGGTGAGAATCTTGCTCTTCCTGCGATCCCACAGTGAGAGATCCTTCAGCACCTTCTCGATGTAGGCCGGGTTTGGCCGCTTTCCAAACAGGCCGCGGCTAAAGGAAACGGTCCCCAAGACCGTCTCGAAGGTATCTGTCGTGAGTTCCTGCGGCACGAGCCCGATCTTCTCACGGGCGGGGCGGTAGTCTCTCACATTGTCGTAACCGTCGACCGTGACCGTGCCGCCGGACGCGTTCACGATGCCGCATATGATGCCGATCAACGTCGTTTTGCCCGCGCCGTTCGGCCCAAGCAGCGCGAATATCTCGCCGCGATAAATGTCGAGGCTCACGCCTTTCAGCGCTTCCAGCCCGGAGGCATAGGTTTTCGTGACGTTTGAAACGGATATGATGGGTTGCATTCAGGTGCTGGAAAGAGGGCGCGCGATGGCATTGAACGATGCCGCCCTAAAGAACAGAAAATATCGGGACTGTCATCCTGCAAGACCAGTAAGCCGGGATCCTCGACGCGCGCAAATTACAGATGCTCCCAAGGAACCGCTTCGCGATCCGAAAGCAACCTCTGCCTTCCATCGCCCTGAGCGTTTTCGCCCGGACCCTTAAATCCGCCCGGCAGCACCGCCGAGTGAGCCGCCGATATATTGAGCACCGCGAACGCAATGCTCAAAATTAACATTGCGCCCATGAGCGCGGCTATCGAACCGTAATTGAACCTCACGAGTCATCCCCTCAATCTGATCGCGAATGTAGCCTCATCCATCATCGTTGCTACTTCAGGACACCCAGCCAAAGGCTGCCGATCAGCTCGGCTAAAAATTCGAAAGGGGAAACGCGTCCGTGGTGATGGCTGTTCCATCCCTTTCTTACGTGATTTGCTCCTTATTTACTCTAAAAACATCGTATCGAATTTCGACGTTGTTCTGCCGATAAATGGCTGATTACTCCGAAAGCAGCGCCTTCTTCAGCATTGGCTTTGTCTCGTGTAGACGTGTCCTTGGCGCCACACATAGATCACATTTTCGTGGTGGTGATTCGCTGGAGCGGCTTGGCCGAACTTATTTCAGAATAAGTCCGAGCTTGACGAGGCGGGCGCGGACACCGCCATCCTGCCTGCCGAGCGCAGCCGCCATGGCCTTTACGGTTTCGCCCCGCCGATGGCGCGCCGAAATGTCCGCGTCTTCTTCGGGGGTCCATTTCTTGCCAGCTTTCGTGGGCCGGCCATTCGCGACGGCGGGCGCTGGTTTTGCCTGCGTTGGCGCGAGCCCCTTCATATCCCGAAGATGAGCCTGATGAAGCGATTCCGTTCTGGCATTTCCGGCCTCGGCGAGGCGCGCTTGTTCCGCCTCGGAAGAGCGGCGGAAGTCATCGTCCTTGGTCAGCGCCTCGGGGTGAACGCGCAGCGCTCGTTCATTCCAGCCGAGAAGATGCAGCCCGCTCAAGCTTCGAACACGCGAAAGGGCGACATAGCCCTGGCCATACTCGAAGGCGTTCGATAAATCCATCACGGCCGCGTCGAGAGACATACCCTGGCTCTTATGCACGGTGATCGCCCAGGCGAGGCGCAGCGGAACCTGCTCGATCCCGGCCTTGAACGCCTCGTCTTCGGCCACCTTCCATTCTGCCGGCCTTGCGACGACGCTCGAGCCGCCTTTCGTGACGACGACGGGAAAGCCGTCCTCCCGCGCGAATTCGTGCACAACGCCAAGCGTGCCGTTGACGAAGCGTCCTTCCGGATCGTTCTTCGTGAACATCACGATCGCGCCGGTCTTCAGGTCGAGCCGTTCTGGCGAAAGACAGCCGCGCTTCAGGCCGTCGGTGAGAAGCTTGTCCCCCGTCGAGGTCATGAGGAAGCTTCGGAGTCTCGCCCGGCAGCTTGACAAGTTCCGCCTGGTTGATGCGGTCGACGTCCATATTGTGGGTGAAGAGCCGCGTGATGCTTCCGGGGAGGCTGTCCATCTTGAGCTTGCGGCTCGCAAGGAGATCGCGGTGCTCCTGGCGCAAACGGTTAGAGCGAATCGCGCCTAGAAGGGACGAAAACTCCGTATCGGTCTGCCGGTGCTGCTCTGTGAGATAGCAGATCGCGGGGTCGAGGTCGCGCCAGGCGCGCGAACCATAGGCGAAGGGCGAGCGGTCCTCTTCGTCCTGGCTATCCATTTCGGCGCCCGCGTATTCGTCGCGGCGAACGACGGGCGGAAGCTGGAAAAAGTCGCCGACGAAAACGGCTTGCAGTCCGCCGAAGGGATCATTCGATTTGCGGACGAACTGGCAGACCTGGCTGACCGCAGACAAGGTCTGCCCCGATAACATCGAGACTTCATCGATGATGAGAACGCGCGTCTTTTTGATCCGGTCGGTGACGCGCCTGCTTTTCGCGATCGAGTCCATGTCCGAGCGGCTGATGTGCGACCGCGCTCCGATCCCGCTCCAGGCATGCACCGTCATGCCGCCGAGCTGGGCCGCCGCAATCCCCGTCGAGGCTGTCACAGCGACGGACACGTTTTCTCGCCGCAAATAGTTCACGAAGCGTGACGCCACGTAGCTTTTGCCGCTGCCCGGCTCGCCCGTCAGGAAAGCGCTCGCGCCGGTTTTCAGGATCTGCAGAGCTTCGTCTTGTTTCATGAATGGATTTTTGCCGCCCCGATTTCTCAGGCGCAACAATAAGTGAACAAAAAAGCCGGCAACAAGTCTCCCGCGAAAAGCGCCCCCAGAATTCGCCTCATTATCGGGATTTTCGGGTCGTTGCCGTGCTGCCGCGTCATCCGGCTTCGCTAGAGCCTGTCCGCGGGAGGCCCTCGGGTTAACGCACGTGGCCGTTCGCGACCCAGCCATTTGCCGGAAGACCGGCTCCGGGCTGCACCTCTGCGCGCGCGCTTGCCACACCGGTACCCTGACTTGCCAGCATCTCGCTCGCATGCTTCAGGTCGATCCACTCCGTGTGCATGACGTCCACACTGCCGTCCTTGATATCTTCCTTTTCGGACTTTGCCGAAGCGACCCAGGTCCCGGTGATCGTCGCTTTCTCAGGCGGCGTGCGGAACGCGTCGGCCCGTGCGATCAACTCCGGGTTCGGTTGATATTCCGTATTGGAGACGACATGGACCACCTTGAAACCATCCTTTTCGAGCTGCGTGAGAATCCCGTCGAGCGCATCCGCCGTTGGCTTCTTGATGTCGTGGAAAAGGATGATCCCCTTGCCGATCTGCTTGACGCGCGTCAGCACGTTGCTCGTGATGCGCGCGGGCGTCGCCCCTGGTTCTGTATCGCCTGAGATCACATCGACAGACCAGATGCTGATGTTGCGGCTGGCGAGATAGGCCGCGGTTTCGGGCGAGTCCCTCAGGCCGGGGAACCGGAAGAACGGCGCAATCGGCTTGCCGAGGGCCTGGCTCACGGCGGCAAAGCCCTTCTCGATCTCAAGTTTCGCATCGTCCGCTGGCATCAGGTGCATGGCCCGCGGATGGGACCACGTGTGGGAGCCGACGGTGTGGCCTTTGCGGTCCAACTCCTGAAGGAGCTTGGGATTTTGCTGCGCCATGCGCCCTACGGAGAAGAACGTCGCCTTCACGCAATGCCTTTGAAGCGTGTCGAGCACCGTCTGCGTGTTCGACCCGAGCGGCCCATCGTCGAAGGTCAGGACGACCTCGTGATCGCGGAGGTTCAAAGTCCGGCTCTGGGACTTGTTCGAAACGTCGTTGAGAGCCGTTCCGTAGATGGGGCCGTGCATCGAGTCGGCAGCCACGATCCTCGAAAGGTGGGACAGCTTTGGATCGTAGGCGCAGTCGGCCTCGTCAGCGAGCGCCTCGCACGAGACCGCTGCGAGGAATAAAAGCGCAAAAACGATCCTCATCGTGGACACCCATCTTGGGAAGGGAACACATCAGTATAGACTCGAAGTTAGCCTGTTTCGAAGGCCAAACAACGGCGGCGACCCGATTTACCGTCTTCGTGTTGATTCGGGGCGACAGCCGGGCATCCGTCAGGAGGAAGGACCGAGTTTCTGTGTCAGAGTTTCGAATTCCCGTCTTAAATTTTCGTTTCGAAATATTTGCTCGAATCCAGGATGATCCAATTTTTGCACCGATTCGAAGGACGTCCGCGCTTCATCCATGAGCGATTTTAACTGGAAACTTCCCTCCACAGTTTCATAAGTATTATCCGCGACGCGCAAATCGAAAAAAGTCCTGTCCCGCGCCTGCGCCAACAGCCGCCTTTGAGCCTGCAAATAGTCGCGATAGAAAGCGGACACCCGCCGTGAAAGGTCCTGCGCCTTCAGATTGGCCTCGAGAGCCTTGCGCTGATCGTCCCGGCCGGCTGATTGCAGCAACTCTCGCGTTTTCGCGCCTGTCTGGTCGATATTGCTCGTAAGGTCTCTTAGACGCGCGAGATAAATCTTGTCGATGCGTCCGATCAGCATGTCCTGGGCCTGCACCAGCATCGCGAAGAGCGCCGCGTGCATGGCGAAGTAGCGCCGCGCGGATTTCAAATCTTCATTGGACTGATTCACCAGGTTTCCGAGCCTTTGATCCGCGATCTTCGCGACCTCGAAAGCCGTCATCAGTTTTAGAAGGTCGCTCCCAAGCACGCCGTCGAGAAGAAGATCGAGTTGGTCTGGCGAAAGCGTCACGCCCGCCGACGCAAGCCCTTTGCCAATCTCCTGCTTGATACGAACGATGTCGGCTTCGCGCTGCTTGGTGTCCGCCTCGAGGCTCGCAATAGACTTATCGACGGATCTCTGCCGTTTCGCTGAAGAAGCTTGGCAGCAGCCCGGATTGCGGAACGCCCAGCCGTTTCTCGCGGAGCGTTGCTATGCGGTCCCGATTCGCGGCGATCTTGTCCTGTTGTTTACGGATGTCCTCTTGAAGCTTCAGGACCGGTGCATCCGTAACAACGGCGAGCGCGCTGTCGAGAAGATCCCGGACGTCCTTTTCGCGCTCCTCGCGCGTTTCCGTCCAAACGGGCTCGAACAGGAACTTGTCGCGTGTGGGCAAGTTTTTTGCGCCCTCGCGCTCGTCGGCAGCCCGCTTCAGAATTTTGTCGATCGAGGCAAGCAAGGCCTGAGACTGAAGGCCGCTCGTATCGAGCGGCGCTTGCCGTGCTTGCGGAGCCGCCGTAACCGAGGGGGAAGCGGGGGGCGGGGCAACGGCCTTGGGCTGGGCTTCCTCCGCTCTCAGCGAGACTGCCTGCAATGAGACAACCAGGAACAATAATCCGCAGCGCACGCACGCTTGCCGGAGTTGCATCGTTTCCGTGCTCCACTTTTCAGCCACAGAGATTTGTTAGTGAATGTAGAGTGGAAATGCGAATTTCCAACCAGCCCAAGCTTCCACGCGAAAGCGTGACCGGTGCGCATATCGCAGTGCATCCTCTGGCTTTTTTTTGTTGAGTAGCCTTTTGGGAAACCGGCGATGACAAAATTTCACCGAAACTTATCTTTGCTCAGCCTCCTCGCAGCCGTGGCGCTCGTTGCTGCCTCCCCGGCGATAGCGAAGGCGCAGCCTTCCAAGACCTGGAAGGCGTCCAAGGCCGCGCATCTTCGCAGCGCGCCCTC
Source organism: uncultured Alphaproteobacteria bacterium (assembly GCA_963772105.1). Classification (GTDB taxonomy): domain Bacteria; phylum Pseudomonadota; class Alphaproteobacteria; order Rhizobiales; family Rhodomicrobiaceae; genus Rhodomicrobium. The sequence goes on along the minus strand of CAVYVV010000009.1, from coordinate 54,306 downwards.
CAACCAATCTCCAGTCATCGCCTCCGTCCCTAAAGATGCCATGCTGACGTCTTTCCAGCCCTGCTCAAGAGGCTGGTGCGCCGTCGACTATAAGGGGTTCCGGGGCTGGATTTATGATGTTTACATTGTCGAGCAGCCCGGAAAAGCCGTCCCTCCGGCGCCGCCCCCCCCGCAGCCTTTGGCGAAAGCCAGCCTGCAAAGACCATCGGCGGCCCCCATGGCCACGGCGAGAGAAGGGATGCGCACCTCTTATCGGATGATCATCGGCCTTGGAGCCGAAGAAAGCCTTCCTATTCGAGTAGGGCCACTCGACACCGCACGTGTGATCGGAGCGCTTTCCCCGGCAGCGAACAATATCGCAGGGCTTGAGCCATGCATGCGACAATGGTGCTTGATCGAGCACAATGGCGCGAGGGGATACGTTCGAAGCCGATTTCTGGGCCGGACGGAAGTGGCGCGCTCTCCCAGATACGGCGTCGACGGCGAGCCGGATTTGACAGTCTTCAGCTTCGCAGGCTCCGACGCGGACGTCGTGGGCGAAATTCCCTTCTATGCCGGCGGGATTGTGCCCATTGGCGACTGCAATGGCGAGTGGTGTCACGTCCGTTATCTCGGGCTTGTGGGTTTCGTCGACACCCGTCGCCTGCGCCCCGAAGCCCTCCCCCGCGGCTAGAGTGCGTCTGGAAAAGTGCGAAGCCGTTTTCCGACAAGACGCACGGCAAAACAAAACCTTAGAGCCCGCTTTTGATTCCATCAAAAGCAGATAGGCTCAGCCGCAGAGCAGCCCGTGCAAGCCGCCTTTGGATGAGCAGCGCTTTTCGCTTGCGGCCGCCGCGGGAGCATTCTAACGAAAGCATAAATACAGGACTGGCGGATTGCGCCGGTTAAAGCTGCAATTCAACCTCAAGTTAGAGCTCGTCGCACATTATGGCCACAGACCAGTTTGCTGCTTCGGATCAGGCCACTAGTTTCGACGAGGGGAAGCTCAAAGAACAAAAGGAAAAGGTGCGCCGCTTCCGCAAGCGATTGCAAGCGCGCGAGGCATTTATACTTCCCGAGATTTGGGACGTGGTGTCCGCCCGCGTCATGGCGGACGCCGGGTTCGAATTGATCGGAATGTCGCCCGATTCGATAGCCTGGGCGCAAGGCGTGATGCCCAATGACCGGCTACCGCTCGGAGAACTCGTCGCCGCCGCAGAAACGATCACGCGCAACTTTGCCGTGCCGGTCAACGCAGACCTGGAGGGCATTCTAGGGCGTTCGGTCGAGGAAATCTGGGGAGCCGTCGGGGCCGTGGTCTCGGCGGGCTGCGTTGGAGCCGTCATCGGCGACGGCGGACGAGGCGGATCGCACGGCATTGCCTCGATGCAGGAGATGACAGCGGCGATCAGGACCGCGAAAGCGGCAGCGCTTGAAACGAGGATTCCAGCCGTCATCACCGCAAGGACCGAGGCGTTTCTTCTCGAACCCCCACCGCACTCTCCTTTCGAGACGGCTGTCGAACGCGCAGAAGCTTATTTCGCCGCAGGCGCCGACTGCATATCGGTGCCCGGCGCTCAACATATCCAGATTGTCGAGCGTCTTTCGGCGCAGATTGATGGCCCGCTCTGCGTTACAATCGGCCTTACGCCGGCGCCGGATTTGAAGACCTTTTCCAGGGCCGGCGCCTCTTGCATCGCCCTTGGCTCCGCCCTTATGCGGTCACTGCTCGGGATGCTGCGGTACAAGGCCGAGGAGATCCTGGCCTTTGGCCAATTTAACAATCTCGACAAGGCTATTCCTGTCGATTCATTGAACAGCTTGCTGCGTTAAGAGAAAGTGAAAGTGCAACGGCAACGATGTTTTATTTATCCAAGATTGTCTGGGCATTCTTGCAACCCTCTTCCCTCATAGCCGTCGTGCTCGTGGCAGGCTTTCTCCTGGCCGCCCGCGGAAAACGATCGGGGCTGCCGTTGCTTTTCTGCGGCATCGCGATGTACCTGATCGCCGGTTTTTCGCCGCTGGCCAACTGGCTGCTTCTTCCTCTTGAAAACCGTGCTGAGATTGGAGCGGCAGAACCGATCGACGGAGCGGCGGGAATGATCGTCCTTGGAGGCGCCACCAACGGCGCCCGTGATTCGGATGACCGGCGGGTGATCCTGACTGACGCCGCAGATCGCATGATCGAAGCTGTTCGCCTTGCGCAGCAACACCCGAATCTTCCGGTCATCTTTTCTGGAGGAGATGGCGACTTGCTGCCAAACAGCCAGGAGTCCGAGGCTGAACTCGCTCAGAGGTTCTTCGCGGACTTCAAGGTCACGCCGCCCCGGCTGCGACTGGAGGGCCGTTCCCGCAATACGCTTGAGAACGCGGTTTTTACCGCCAGGCTGGTGCAACCCCAACGCGATCAGCGCTGGGTCCTCGTTACTTCCGCATCTCATATGCCGAGAGCAAGAGCGTTATTCGAGGCGCAAGGGTTTCGCATCATTCCAAGGCCGGGGGACTTTCGCACCAGGGGACCTCAGGATCTCTGGCAGATTTTCCGGCAACCTTCCGAGGGGCTGCGGCGACTGGATGTTGCCGCCAAAGAATGGATGGGGCTTTGGGTGTCGTGGCTTCGGGGCGACATTCATTGGCAGCAAGGGCGTGATGGCAGCCCCCCGGTCAATTCGGCAAGCTCCGGTCGCCCCTCTGTCAATCAGCTGAACCCGCGATCTTGATCTGTTCGCTGGCAGTGACAAGAAAAAGGCGCATTGGTCACACTTGCGTTATCAACACGTGGCTATGATGCTCGCTTCATTTCTTGCAACCTGCAGCAAGACAATACGGGTCACTTTCGCCTCATGATTGCACACGACCCCAGCTTGGTGATCCTCGCCACGACGATTGCGATCCTTGGGGCTTTCACGGCTTGCGTCATGATGTCGAATCTTCGCGCGCTGAGCCAGGGGGAGAGACGAGGGCGGATCGTCATGGCTTCCGTTGCCCTTGGCGGATCTTTATGGTCGATGCAATTCGTCGGGCTGCTTTCTCTGGATGCGCGTCTGAATTTTGCTCACAATCCCATTTTGCTTGCATCGTCGGCCGCCGCCGCTTTCGCGGGCGCCACGGCCGCGCTTCTTATCGTTGGGCGGCGCAAAGGCGCCTATCGTGCGCGTCTCCCCCTTGCATCGGCTGTTTTCGGGGTGACAATCGCCGCAACGAACTATCTTGGCATCGCCGCCATCGCTGGCCACGGCCTGACTTTCTCGTGGTTTCTGGCGCTGGTCAGCATCGCGGTCTCGGTACAGGTCGCAGTCATCGTGCTTTGGTTTCTCTTCCGGCGACGGGGCGTCTTTCTCACGCTTGCCGGTTCGATCTTTCTGGGGGCTTGCCTCTCGGCGAGCCATTATCTGGCGGTTGCCTCCACGCAAAATCTTGAGCAGACCATCCTGGCCTTACCAGCCTACGACAGCGGGATTTCCGAGCGATATCTGGCTTGGTCGGCAACCATCATGATGTATCTCATCTGCAGCATATGCCTTTGCATTTTCGTCATTAGCCAGTTCAGGGACGAGGCTGACTAGGGCGCGTCCGGAGAAGTGAAAAGCGGTTTTCCGATAAGGACGCACAACAAGACCAGAACTTGGGGACCGCCTTTGATTCCATCAAAAGCGGCAGGCTCTCTCGAAGGCTAGAAAGAAACTGGCCGCGAGTCATGCGGCCAGAGGCTTGATCTCGACGCTATAGCCGAGGCTCTGGATCTTGGCGACGAGTTGTTTGATCTGGTTTGGCTTGGCGCGGCGCTCGAAGTGACGGGCGCCGAGGTCGTGATAGAAAACGCCGGCGGCGATCATGTGGTAGGCGGCGGTGAGGACCGCGGCGGCGACCGCTCCGACCGCTTTTTGGGCACCCCGCCGCGCCCGCAGACGGTGAAACTGAGCCTCAAGATAGCTGCCCTTTTTGCGCACGCCTGCCCACGCGCATTGAATGAGGAGCGTCTTCAACCAGGGCGCTCCTTTACGCATGCGGGTCGAACGCCGCTTGCCCGTGCTTTCGTCGTTCTTTGGGCACAGCTCCGCTCAGGATACGAGATGTCCCGAGGTTGGGAAGCGGCTCATGTCAGTGCCGATCTCAGCGAGAAGAATGCGGGCCGCCAGGTCTCCGATTCCGGGAATGCTGGTCAGGACCGGGATCAAGTCGCGAAAGGGCGCGAGGTTGGCCTCGACCTCCTTATCGACTTCGGTGATGGCCCGGTCCAGCGCATCGATGTGCTGAAGATGGAGGCGTAACAGGAAGCGATGATGCCGCGTTACCCGGCCTCGCAAGGCCTCTCCAAGGATGGAGGGCGAGGCTTTGATCCGGCTGCTCGCCAGGCTTGCCAGCCGGAGCGGATCAGTCTCGCCCGCGATCAAGGCCTCGATCATAGCCCGTCCGCTCGTGCCGGTTAGGTCTGAAATCACCGAGTTCGAGCTTGATATTGGCTTCTTCCAGGGTCTTCTGCAGGCGCTGGATGTGGCGCGTGCGTTCGCGGGTCAGTTGCTTGCGCGTGCGCAGCAATCCGCGCTGCCCCTGCGTTTGGGTATCCGGCACCCTGCGCTGACCCCGTACAGAAGCATGACCCCGGCAGTGACAAAGCGCAAAAGGGATTGACAACAACGGGCCCGTTACAGAAGCAGAGTTTGCCGGACGCGCCAAAGGCGTCCTGGATGGCGATCCGTTGGCCAACTCCGGCTAATCTAATGCATGACAACTTCGAAGAGTTTGGTGTCTCCAGCTGCGACCGTAAAAGCGCCCGCATATTGCCGTTCGCCATGCTGGGCGGCCACCCGGTACTCGCCTGCGGCCAGAATATGAGTCGGAAATGCGCCCGCGCTCTCCTTGATGACGTCGCCACTCGCATTATAGATGGTCCATCGCGTATCCGCGTGGGCTTCTCCCCCGGGTCGCTGAACGAGCTTGAACGTCACCTTGCCCGCGTCATGATCGACTCCCGCCTCCGTGACCTTTCCGGGCTCGATGACCACATCGGTCGAGATCGTCGAGTTCGCGTCTCCATAGGTGCTCACGACGTGATACACACCGCTGTTCAACCGCAAGACGACTCCCGGACGTAGGTCTGCAAATATCTTCTGCCGGTTACCGGCTTGATCCTGCGTGTCGGAAAAGATCTCGAACTTCAGGAAGTTTTCCTGTGTAACAGGTGCACGCGCGAGCGTCGCCGTGAGCCGGAGCCCGCCTGCGTTCACGACGAAATCTTCATTGGCGGGTTTTTCCGGCCAAACCCCGATTTTCTTCGTCAGATTCGCGCGGCCGAAGGCAACGTTCACCAGATATTCGCCGGGCTTCAGCTCGATAGTCGGTCTCGGGTCGCCCACCGTGGTAAGAAGCTTATAGTTTCCATCGCTTCCTGCGCGCCCGGCAAAAATGCGCCATACAATGCCAGACGTCATCGGCGCGCTGCCTTCACTCATATAGGCCGTGAAGGCAACCGGAGCCGGCGGACCCGAGCTTGGCGGAATGGGCCTCGCTTGAGCTTGCTCTTCAGCGCCCGGTTCAGCGGGAATGGCTGCTCCATCGCCCTCGACGGGAATGTCTTCACCGTCGGAAGGCATTTCGCCCTTGGTCACCTTCGGCGCTGCCTGGGCAGCGGTAAGAAGATGCTCCCCCCCAATGGAGAGGGCCGTCCCGAAAAAGATGGTGCGAACAAGGATTGCAAACCTTACCCCGTGCATCCGTCCTCCAAGGCGAAACGAATCCAAGTCACCAGCCGAGGGTGCAATGTAGAAAGGGGCTTCGATTAAAATGAGGCGAAGCGTCCTACTCCTGAATTTTTGCCGACTGCACCTCGCCGGCAACCACACTGATCTCTGTCTGCCTGGGCGGCGCAGTTTTCCCCTTTCCACTGCATTCGACATCATAGCGCCCAGCCTTGAGGATGAAGCGGATGTCGGAGCCTGCGGCGCGCCCGATTGGGCCTGCCTTGCGATCCGCACCGGTTTCGTAGACCGCGCAGACCTCATCGGATTTACCCGGTGGAAGACTGAGCTTCGCCTCACCCGCGTTCAGGATGACATTTTGCGTTGTCAGCTGCCCTGCCTTCACTGTGACGACGCTTTCCTGCCGCGCATTCCCGTAGACGGATTCGAGGCGATAACTGCCAGCAGGCAACTGCAACCGGTTGGACGAGCCTGAGATCCTGATCGCGCCGTTCTTTAAGTCGGAAGCAGCGGCAGAGAGCCGGTGCCACGCTGTCACGAGTTCGGGTGAACCCTCTTTGGCGAAGGTCTTGATCTCGAGGGTGCCCACGCTGAGTGGCATCCGCACCACGGACACTTTCCCGGCAACGACCTTTACAGAAGCGTCAAGAGTTGCAGGACCGTCAAACGCGGACAATACATAGTCTCCGGCGTTGAGATGAAAAAGCGCAGGGGCTCCGCTTGAGCGGACGAGTTCTTCGCGGACGGCCGGCGTCTTCTGCTTGGAAACGACGAAAAATGCATCCCCAACGGGGGGGCCGTTGGGCGCTTGCTGCGCCTCGGCCACGATGGTGCCTGCATCGAGCGCGATCGTCTTTTCGACCTTCTCAGCACCGAGTGTGAACTCTCCGCCGCCCGTTGCGAGGCCATAGGCCAATCTTACGCTGTATCGGCCATCGGGGAGTTTGGCCCTGGCCTGCCCCCCGCCGCCGACCCAAAGGGGCGCTTCGGCGGCACGAACCTGTCCCGTTGCCGTAACCTGTGTTTTGTAAATCTCCCAGGTCACGCCTGCCTCGAGCACCGGCATTCCCGCCACCAGAGTAGCTGAAAGCACGACGTTGGGTTCGGGTTGCGCAGGGAGAACCAACTTCTCTTCCGCCTCCTTCTCCGCGGGTTGATCCGCAGGCGCCGGCGTGGCCGCCGGCGCTGCGGCGAGCGCCTCGGGCGCATTGGCGTCAGAGCCACCGCTCGCGGTATTCGTGGGTGCTACAACGGCCGCCGCCTTTGACTGCCCGGCCGTTTTTGCGGTGCCCAATGCCTGCCGCAAGCTGCGTTCGAGATCGGCACCGGACTTGATGCCTATGAATGCGCCGCCCATCGCTTTCGCCGCGCAGGTGAAGTTTGCCGCCGCGTGTTCGGTCATGTTCATGCCGAGAACCGTCAACTTGGCGTTAGGGTAAAGACCATGAAGCCGCCCGGCGGCGGCACAGATATCGCCGATGCAATCGTCTCCCGTTCCGGCGATAAGAATGGCGGAGACCGGTTTTCCTTCGGCCGACTTGAGCGCCGCCTGCAAGGCATCCATAGCGGGCGCCCGCGCTGCTTTCGGCTGAAGCGTGTTCAACGCCTTGTCCAACGTGTCAAGAGCGCGGCCGGCAGGCTGAAGCGGAATCAGCGCGTTGATGTCCTCGCACTTTTTCTGTGGAGATGTGCCGAAAGCCCACAGCGTGAAGGAATCCGAAGGCTCCATCCGGCTCGCAGCTGCACTGATGCCGGTTTTTGCCCAATCCAGCTTGCGCTTCTGGCCCAGAGTTGCGCCCATCTGCGCGGTGGCGTCAAGAATGACGGCGGCCCCGACCTCCTCGGCTCGGCACGTCGATGCGAAGCCGCAGAAGGTGAATGAGAGGAGAATGGCTGCGATGACTGTGCGCATTTTCGTTGACCTTTGCGGTCCTGAAACCTGGTTGGATTTAAAGGTCACTGGGCAGCCCGGTCAACCAGGAGCCTAAAAACGAAACTGCTCTGCGAGGATGCGCTCTTCGAGCGCGTGCCCTGGATCGAATAGAAGTTTGAGACCGATGCTCCGTTCCTCGCGAACGAGGACTGAAAGCACATCGCGGAACTCAGCGTGATCGGCGACGGCGCTGACCGGGCGCTTATCGGCCTCCAGAACCGAAATCCTCACTTGCGCCTTGTTCGACAGCAGCGCTCCGCGCCACCGCCTCGGGCGGAACGGGCTTATCGGCGTCAGGGCCAGGAGGCGCGCCTTCAGCGGCAGGATCGGGCCGCCGACCGAAAGGTTATAGGCAGTGCTACCTGCGGGCGTCGAGACGAGGACGCCGTCGCAAATGAGGTCGCTGAGCCGTTCTTTCCCGTCAACGACGATCGCGAGCCGCGCACTTTGCGCGGTTTGACGGAACAGATGCACCTCGTTGATCGCAAGCGCGTTGAGCTGTTCGCCGGCCACATTTTCCGCCTGCATCTTCAGCGGATGGATGATGCTCAGCTTCGCATTGGACGCGCGCTCGATGAGGTCATCCTCCTTGTATTCATTCATGAGGAAGCCGACGGAGCCCCGATGCATGCCGTAAATGGGAACCTCGGTCCCCATGAAACGGTGGAGCGTTTGCAGCATGAGCCCGTCGCCGCCCAGCGCGATTATAACGCTGGCGGACGCGGGCTCGGCCGCGCCATAGCGCTTCGTCAAACGCCTCAATGCCGCTTGCGCCTCAGGCGCGGGGCTTGCAACGAAGCCGAGACGAACCTTATCAGCAAAGACGGCCGTCCGCGTTCGAGCCGGGCTTATCTCGGCCATGGGAATTCCCGTGCTTGGACGCCTGGCAAAGCGGCGGACAGAACGCAAATACTGCGCATTTGAGGGAGAGCCATGGACCAGGATGCCGGTTTAATCGTTGTTTATACCACATTCCCAACTGAAAAGGATGCTCAGAAAGCAAGTGCCGAACTCGTCGAGGAGAAGCTTGCCGCCTGCGTCAATATCTTTCCCGGTATGGTTTCCATTTATCGCTGGGAAGGCGCCATCGAAAATGGCAGCGAGGTAGCCATGCTCGTCAAGACAAGAAAGGAACTCGAGCCACAAGTGCTTGAGGCCTTGGCGGCGAAGCATCCTTATACCATTCCCGCTCTTATCGTATTCGAGCCTCGCAAGGTCGCGGCCTCCTACCTTGAATGGCTGTACAATCAAACGGTCTCTAGCGACGGGAATTCAGGGCCAAAATGAGGCGGCCTCACTCCGAACTGATGCCTTTCCGCAACGGATTCACGACACCCTGCCGAAAACATCAAAGATTGTCGGCACTTAAGGCATGAATTAACAAACTTGCATTCATAGAGGTTCGCAATCATCTTAGTGGCGTTAGGCGGGAGAGACTCATGGGCTGGCATAGAAAGTTGAAGGAGGCGGCACTGGCGTGCGGCATCGCCTTGTCGCTTGCCCAGCAGATCACGACAGCAGCGGCGTTTTCGACAGAGCCTGTACCGCCTCCGGCGGCGAGCTTGCAGGCCAATCCGCCCTCCCAGTTCATCCAGCCCGGCATATCGGGGCAGATGCCGCAGTTTGATCTCAACGATCCTATGACGGCTGGAAAATCCAATGGGACGGATGTAACGATACCGGGGCTTGGGACGCTTGGAACGCTTCCGAAGCTCGACTTTGGCCTTGAGCTTTTGTACGGTCCCAAGAGTGGACCGGAAGCTTTTCAGCTCGATCAGCATGCGCCCGACGGCGACATGCAGATCAAGGGCACTTTGAGCCACAAGTTTTAATTCGGGGTGCCGGCGCGAGTTTCCGTGAGATGAGCTTGCGCTCACATCATCTCAGGCTGGCTGGCGCTGCGGCGGTTCATGTTCTGACCGCCACGGGTGGGGTGCTCGGTCTTTTTTCCCTCCTTGTCCGCGTGTGACGGCCAGTGGGCAGCCGCCTTCGCTTGGTTGGGCGCTGCCTTGATCGTGGATGGTGTCGACGGCCCGCTCGCACGCATGGTCGACGTCAAGCGCGCTCTGCCCCGTTTCTCCGGAGAGGAGCTTGACCACCTTGTCGATTACGTCACTTACGTCACGGTGCCGGCGTTCATGGTTGCGCGCGCCGAAATCTTGCCGGTGAGCCTGCGGCTGCCGCTGGCGGCAACGATCATGCTCGTGTCGCTTTACCATTTCTCCGACACCGAGAGTAAGACCTCCGATGGGTACTTCGTCGGTTTCCCCGCCATCTGGAATGTCGTCGTCCTTTATTGCTTCGTGCTTGACCTTTCCCCTGCCGTTTCCGCCTCCATCATCGGAATTTGCGCCGTCTTCACGTTCATACCACTCTATTGGGTCCACCCGCTGCGGGTGAGGCGCCTGCGGCTTCTCACATTCGCCGTTGTTGCAGCCTGGGGCGCGGCCGCTGCCAGCGCGATCCTTCACGGTTTTCCTGGAACGCCAGCTGAGCAGCTTATATTCGCTGCGGCGGCGATCTATGTCATTGCAATCGGAGTTAGAGCCGGGGCTGAGGGCGGCAGGCGGTTCGATCGCGTGAAATAAGAAATCTCCCCTAAAAGAAGGCCGCGTCGCGGCAGTGTTTACATGGAACTGCTCCTTGACCCGGCCGCCTGGGCCAGCCTGATCACGCTGACAGCCTTGGAGGTTGTTCTTGGCGTCGACAATATCGTCGTTCTGTCGATCCTGACGCATTCCCTCCCGAAAGAGAAGCACAGCGGGCCAGAGCAGTGGGCCTTGGCTTGGCGCTTGGTTTGCGTCTTGCGTTGCTGTCCGCGATCAGCTGGATCACCCGCCTCACCTACCCCGTCCTCAGCGCTGCCGGGCAGGATTTCTCCTGGCGTGACCTCATCTTGATCGGCGGCGGTCTTTTTCTGATGGTGAAGGCCACTCAGGAAGTACATGCCGAAATGGAAGGCCGGGAGGAATCGGGCGATGCGCCCTTGCTGAAGGCGAGCTTCGGCGCGGTCATAACCCAGATCGCGATCATGGACCTCGTCTTCTCGCTCGATTCAATCATTACGGCGGTGGGCCTTGCCCGCGACATCGAAGTCATGGTTGCCGCGATTTGCATCTCCATCGGCATCATGTATGCGGCAGCCGGGCCCGTCGGAGGCTTCATCAAGCGCCATCCGACGACGAAGATGCTTGGATTGTGCTTTTTGATCCTGATCGGCATCGCGCTCCTAGCAGACGGCCTCGGCCTTCACATTCCGCGTGGATATATCTATTTCGCGATGGCGTTTGCAGGCATCATCGAGGCCTTCAATATCCGGGCGAAGGGCTCTGCAAGCCATCGCAGCCGAGCCTCCTTCACTGTGGACATCGAACTGCGCAAATCGGTCGCGCGCGCCGCTCGGAGAACCTCGAAACAACAGCGGCGGCGAACGCGCTCGCTCGCGGAAAATGAACATACAACGCCGGAGAAGCCGCCGAAAATAGTTCGAGGCGCCCTCTTTGTCACCACAAATAAGGCCATCTCTCGTCATTTGGCCTAGATTTCGTCCATAAGCGCGATTAGCGAGAGCATCATAGAGGCTTAACCGGAAGGAAACCATGCGCGCCTTGATTGTCTCCGCCTTGGTGGCGCTTTCGATTGCGGCTTCAACCGTGAGATGCGCCGCCGAGCAGGTTTCGCTGGATTATCTCGGTCTTGAGCTGTCTGCAAATCTTGAGGTTGCCTCAGGCAAGTCGCTCAAGAACGAAGTCGTTCTTCTGGTGCATGACACGCTCGGCCATGACCGGATGGAGCTGATGGCAGCGCTTCAGGATAGCCTGCGCGATCAGGGGATAAACTCGCTCGCCATAACGCTCGGACTTGGCATGGATAAACGCCACGGCATGTTCGATTGCGCGATGGAACAAGATCACCGCCATGAGGACGCCATCGACGAGATCGCAGGCTGGGTCCAATGGCTGAAGGAGAAAGGCGCGGCCTCCATCACCTTAGCGGGTCACGGGCGCGGCGCCAATCAGGTTGCGCTCTACGCCATCAACCGGCTGGACAAGACCGTCAAGCGGGCCGTGCTCATGTCGCCCTTGATGCAGAGCGAAGAGAAAGCCGAGGCGGAGTATCACGCGCGGTTTGGGCAATCCCTGCGGCAGGAACTCGCGAAGGCCGAGGAGCTTGTGGCCAGCGAGCGCGGCAATCAGTTTGTCGACGTGCCGGGATTCCTGGCGTGCACGAAGCCGCAGGTGACGGCGGGGGCCTTCGCGAATTACTACGGCGCAAATGCGAAGTTCAAAACGACGAACCTGTTGCAGAGCATCAAGGTTCCCGTGCTGATTGCGATAGGCGATGCAGATCCGGTCCTGAGCGAGGTCAAGGCCGCGGAACCGGAGTTCTCAAGCCTCAAAACGGTAACGATGGCCGTGATTCCCGGAGCGGATCAGGATTTCAGGGATATGGGAGCCGATGACCTCGCCCGAAAAATCAAGGAGTTCATCGGCCACAAGTTGCAGGGTTAGGCTGCACGCCTCGCCTAAGGAAGCTTACCGCGCACATAGGAGCCGGGAGCATCCTCAAGCGGTTTGAAAACGCCGCCGCCCGGCTGAGGCGGAGCAACTTTTGCGCCTGACTGCGATAGCGAGCCACTCCTTAAAGTCGGGCCACCACGAGCCGGGATGTTCCTGTGCCTTTGCAACGAATGCTTCGATCGTCGGCAAAACTTTCGCGTCGCCCTCCTCGAGAATCCAATACTGGTATTTTTTCCTGGCAGGCGGGTTGATCACGCCTGCAATATGTCCCGATCCGGCCAGAACGAATCGCACCGGACCACCAAAAAGCTTTGCGCCGTTCAAAACCGACTGCGCCGGGGCGATGTGGTCCTCCTTCGCGGCCACATCGTAGATGGGAGCCGTAATCTTGCTGAGGTCGAGCGTCACCCCGCCCAGCTTCAGAAGGCCCTGAGCGAGCGTGTTGTTCTGGTAGAACTCTCGCAGGTAGAAACTGTGATTGGCAGCCGGCATCCGTGTCGAATCCGAGTTCCAGTAAAGGAGGTCGAAAGGAAAGGGCTGCTTGCCGAGCAAGTAATTGTTGACGACGTAAGGCCAGATCAGATCTTTCGGGCGCAGCGCGTTGAACGTCGCTGCCATCCGAGCCCCATCGAGGAATCCTTTTTCTGCCATAAGGTCCTCAAGCGCCTTCAGTTGCTCGTCATCAATGAAGACGAGAAGATCACCGGCTTTTGTGAAGTCGGTTTGAGCCGTGAAAAGCGTTGCCGAATTGATGCGGTGGTCTTCTTTTGCCGCCATATAGGCGAGCGTGCACGAGAGCAAGGTCCCACCCACGCAATAGCCGAGCGTGTTCGTATGTGGCTGGCCTGTTATGCGCAACACAACGCCCACGGCCTCCACAACGCCCTGAAGCATGTAATCTTCGAAGGTTTTCGAAGCGAGCCGCTCATCCGGGTTCACCCACGAGATGACAAAGACGGTAAAGCCCTGGTCGACTATCCATTTTATGAGGGACTTCGGAGGCGTGAGGTCCATAATATAGAACTTGTTGATCCACGGCGGCACGATGAGCATCGGGACTTCATGGACGGTCTCGGTCGTCGGCGTGTACTGGATGAGCTGAAACAGCTCATTCTGATAGACCACCTTCCCAGGCGTCACCGCGAGGTTCTTGCCCACCTCGAAGGCTGACATGTCCGTCTGCCGGACCCGGAGAAGCTCACCGGAATGGTCGAGGTCTTCCAGAAGATGAGACATGCCCTCGGCGAGATTCTTCGCACCCGTCGATACCGTGGCGCGGATGACTTCGGGGTTTGTGAAGGGGAAATTCGACGGCGAAAGCGCGCTCACGATCTGGTTCAGATAAAATTCGGCGCGATGCTTGACGTGTGCATCCACTGTCGACGCATTGTGAACCATGTCTTCGGCCCACTTGCCACCGAGCAAATAGGCCTGCTTCAGGAAATCGAAGAAGGCGTTTTCTGTCCATTCCTTGTCGGTGAAACGCGGGTCATGCCCCGAAGGCTCGATCATGGGCTCGACCTTTTCACCGAGAAACCGCTTATACGTGCGGCCCCAAAGCTCGATCATATCCTCACTGAGCTTTGCCTGGGCTTCGGCATAGGCCTTTGGATCGTTCATCCAGTATTGGATGATGGGAGCAAATAATTTCCCGGAGTTCGACATGCCGCTCGCGACCGTGAACGCGCCGTTGCGCTTGTCCTTATTCTCCACGATTTTCGAGATGACCTGACCGGTTGCTTCGAACGGATCGCATCAGATTAGTGACAAATTCCTCCGGCGACTGCAAACCGGGCAAAGGTTTCTCCGCCGGGCTGACCACCTTCTCCGGCTTTTCCTGTTTTTCAGCCAGGCGGCGTTTTTCCGGTATTTTGCGCTTATCAGACATTCGGCGCTTCCTCGTTCCCTACCCGCAAGTTATTCAATGCTTCCCGCCCGGGACGCACCCCAGGCATCGATATTAATATAACACTTTTAGCTTTGTTTGATGAGGCTTCGCCGATCTTACTCAGTAGCGGCGAAGAAGGGCGATGAGCTTGCCTTGGATTTTCACCCGGTCCGGTCCGAAAATGCGGGTCTCGAAGGCCGGATTGGCAGGTTCGAGGGCAATCGACTGGCCCTTTTTGCGCAGGCGCTTAAGCGTGGCCTCTTCATCGTCGATGAGCGCAACGACGATCTCCCCGCTTTCCGCCGTCGGGGTTCGTTTCAGAATGACGGTATCGCCCTCCTGAATGCCCGCATCAATCATCAGAGTCGCCGCGAACCTCAAGTGCGAAGTGCTCACCCTGGGAAAGGAACTCGGGCGGCATGACAATCACATGGCTATGATCCTCGATAGCGGAGCGGGGAACGCCCGCCGCGATCCGCCCCATGACCGGAACCTGGATGCCACCGTCTTCACGGTCGCGGATGAACGCCGCCTGCGGGCTTTCCTCGAATGAGGAACGCTTTGTCCCTTCTATGACCGTCGGCATGAAACCGCCGCGGCGCCTCTCGGCATCGAACACATTGCGCGCGCGCTCGGGCATCTTCGTGACCTCCAGCGCACGGGCGCGATGGGGAAGCCGCCTTATGAAGCCGCGCTCCTCAAGGGCCATAATGAGGCGGTGAATGCCCGATTTCGACTTGAGATCAAGCGCCTCTTTCATCTCGTCAAACGAGGGCGGAACACCGGTCGCCTCGATGCGCTCGTTGATAAAGAGAAGCAGTTGCTTTTGCTTTGGCGTCAGCATGACAGCCCCGAATAGAGTGCCGAAGTTGGCTTGTACAAACCAAGAACAGCAATAAGCGTTCTCTTTGCGTTCCGCAAGAGCAAAACGCCCGCCAGCGGAGCTGTTAGAAGTCGAGCGGGACAACGCGCACAAGCGAACCCGCTTGAAGGGCTGGGCCTCGCACGGGCCGGACGAGAAGACAATCGGCGTTTGCGAAGGCGCTCATGAGCGAGCTTCCTGATCGCGGATGGGAGCGACCCCGTCCTCGGAAAGTTTCGCACGCATATAGTGCTCACGTTCGCCATTCGCGTCAACTGGGACGGCAAGCCGAACGGTTCGTGGTTCATCGCTGGCCGCGCGCCCGAGAAAGCGGTCGAGCAGCGGCTTCAGAAAAACGCGGGCGCAGATGATTGCGGCTGCGGGGTTGCCGGGCACGGCGAGAATCCGCTGTTTGCCTAGTAAACCGAACATCACGGGCTTTCCCGGACGCATGGCGGCCCTCAGCACATCGAACTGCGCGCCCATATCCTCAAGCGTACCGCGAACCAGATCGTGCTCTCCGACGGATGCCCCGCCGATGGTCAGGATGACATCGGCAGCGCCAGCATCGCGAACCCGAGCCGCGAGGCTTTCCTTGCTGTCCCTGGCAAGGTCAAGGAGAAGGGGCTCGCCACCCCAAGCCACGATGGCGGCCTTCATGCCCGCAGGAATCGACGAGATGATTTGCCCCGGGCCCGGCGACTGTCCCGGCTGTACAAGTTCGTCGCCATTCGCCAGAACGGCGACGATGGGCTTCCGCCTCACCGGCACCGTGGCGTGGTTCATGGCGGCGGCCAGCATAAGCTGGCGGCTGGCAAGCACCGTCCCGGCCGCAATCAGGTTTTCGCCTTCCGAGAAATCGTAGCCGACCGGGCGGATATAATGGCCCGAGTGGCGCCGGTTCCAGGATTTCGACCGCAGCTCTCGCCTGCGCTCCTGGTATTCTCCTGGATGACGATCGTGTCGGCTGCGGAGGGGACCGGCGCGCCGGTGAAGATGCGGACCGCCTCGCCCGCTCCAACCTCGCCGCTGAACCCATGCCCCGCGGCGGACCTGCCGATCACCTTCAAACAGGCGGGAACAGACGCGATTCGGCCCGCGCACGCGTAACCATCCATGGCAGAGGCAGCGAATGGCGGTTGCGTCAGCCTCGCCTTCAGGTCTTTGGCAAGCACGCGCGCCCCCTGCCTCGAAAATCGAGACCGTTTCGGCAGCAAGGGCCCGACGCCGCTCGCTATAAGAGCCTGCACGTCAGCAACCGGCATCAAAGTCATGGTTAGCGCCTGCGATCGGATGCTGGAGCGCGGAAGTCGCCAGACCGGCCGCCGGTTTTGGACAGGAGGCGAATCCCTTCGATGCGCATGCCTTTGTCCCGCGCTTTCAGCATGTCGTAGAGCGTCAGGCATGCCACCGACACTGCCGTCAACGCCTCCATCTCGACGCCCGTTTGACCGAGCGTTTTCGTCATCGCCTCCACGCGCACCGCCGTCACGCCGGGTGATAATTCGAAATCGACCTGCACCTTCGTCAGGTCAAGGGGATGGCAGAGCGGAATCAGATCGGACGTGCGTTTCGCCGCCATGATGCCTGCGATGCGAGCCGCGGCGAGCACGTCGCCTTTCGGCGCCGCCCCTTCCTCGATCAGGCGCAGCGTGGCGCTCTCCATCACAACGAAGCCTTCGGCGACCGCAACCCGCTCCGTGACCGCTTTTCCGGCCACATCGACCATGGACGCTTCGCCTTTGGCGTTGACATGGGACAGTTCGCTCATGCGTTGGCGACGCGCCTTTCCCGCTCCTGAGCGGCCGAGAGAAGCGCCCGCGTCGCGCCTTCAATGTCCTGCTGCCGCATCAGGCTCTCTCCGACCAGAAATGCATTTGCGCCAGAGCGCGTGAGCCTCGCGATGTCGGACGGCTCGAAAATTCCGCTCTCCGAAACGATAATGCGGCCTGGCGGAATCAGTTGCGCAAGCTCTTCGGTCGTTTCGAGATGCGTCTCGAAAGTGTTGAGGTCGCGATTGTTGATGCCGATCAGCCAGGCGTTCAGCAACAGCGCGCGCTCCAGCTCTTCCTGGTTGTGAACCTCAACAAGAACCGACATATCCATGGCGCGAGCGGTGGAGAAAAGCTCGCTGGAAAGCCCATCGGAAGTGCAAGCCATGATGACGAGGATGCAGTCGGCCCCCATGGCGCGGGCTTCGACAACCTGATAGGGGTCGACCATGAAGTCCTTGCGAAGAACGGGCAGGCGCGTGGCCGCGCGCGCCGCGATCAGCGCCTCGGGCGAGCCTTGGAACGAGGGCCCATCCGTCAGAACCGAGAGGCAAGCGGCGCCCCCGGACTCATAGGCTTTTGCGATGGTGGCTGGATCGAAATCCGGCCGGATCAGGCCTCGCGACGGGCTTGCCTTCTTGACTTCTGCAATAAGACCCGGCTCTGCGCGGGCGCATTTTCTCGACAGCGCACCAAAGAAGTCACGCAAACAGCACGCGTCAGCTGCTTGCTCTTCGAGTTTGGCCAGAGGCGTCTTCCCCTTGGCTGCTGCGACTTCTTCCTTCTTATAGGCGACAATGCGATCGAGAATGCTCATGGCCCACCGGATTCTCTAATGCTTTTAGGTACGGGTTGTGGTCACCATCAGATCGCACAACACCGCGATCGCTCAAGCATTTTCCGCCTACCGTTCAAAAGATTACAATTTAACATTACTTTGCGCCCGCCGGGATGAACCTCGCCTGAACCGGCGCAGCATCCTTGCTCGCTGCAATAAGAGAATCGAGCGACTTCTCAGCGAAGCCATCGTCGATGGAAGCGGCGGCCAGGCGCGCGCCTTCCTTCAAAGTCCCGGCTCTTCCCGCGATGATGAAAGCAGCGGCGGCATTCAGGAGCACGATATCGCGAAACGGCCCGTCCTTGCCGCGCAAAAGCTCTCGCATCGCGAGCGCGCAATCCCCCGAGGAGCCGGCTTGCAGATCGGATAAGCGCGCCTCAGGCAAACCTGCCTCGCTGGGATGCACCTCGAAGGAGGAGAGCCTGCCGTCCTTCAATTCAACCACGCGGCTGACGCCGGTCGTCGAAAGCTCGTCCATGCCGTCGGCCCCATAAACGGCCCATACATGCTGCGCGCCGCCCCGCTTGAGCACCTCAGCCATCGGCGCGAGCCACTGTTCCGAATAGGCCCCAATCAGCATGCGTTTCGTGCCCGCCGGGTTGAGGAGGGGCCCAAGCAGGTTGAAAATCGTCCGCAGCTTGAGCCCCTGTCTTACCGAGGCCGCATGGCGCATCGCGGGGTGGTGCGTGGGGGCCCAAAGAAAGGCCAGTCCGGCATGCTCGAAACAGTGCGCGATGCGCTCTGGAGGCATCTTGATCGTGACGCCCAGCGTTTCAAGGACATCCGCCGCTCCCGATTTGGAGGATACGGCCCGGTTCCCATGTTTCGCCACCGGCACGCCTGCACCGGCCAGTACGAACGAGGTCGCCGTTGAAATATTGAAAGTGCCCTGCGCGTCGCCGCCCGTGCCCACAATGTCGATGGCCCCTTCGGGGGCAGTCGCAGACACCATGAGCGTCTTCATGGCAGCGACTGCGCCTGCAATTTCGTCCACCGTCTCGCCGCGAGCCTTCAAAGCGACGAGAAATCCGGCCAGCTCAATCTCGGAAACCACCCCCTGCATAATGCAGGTGAATGCCTCTCGCGCCTCCTCCTCGGAAAGGCAAGCTCCTGCCGCGGCTTTCTCGAAATGGGGGCGAAACGCGGCTGCCAGGTCGGCTTTGGGCGTGTCTTGCATCGGTTGGCTCAAGCGACGTTCGCTCGCCCGGAATGAGGCTCAAGCGCAGGCAGAACAAGGCCCTGTTTTCGCGGCGACCAGCGCACCCCTGCGAGCGTCAGAAAATTCGCAAGGATCGCGTGGCCGTTCGCGCTCGCGATGCTTTCGGGGTGGAACTGCACGCCGAAAGTCAGCTCGCTCCGATGCTCTAGCGCCATGATGAGGCCATCGGATGTGCGCGCCGTCACCGCGAGGCAGGCCGGAAGAGTATCCGCCTCGACAATGAGCGAGTGGTAGCGCGTTGCCTCGAAGGCGTCCGGCAATCCGCGGAAAAGGCTCGTTCCCTCGTGATAGATTTTCGAGAGCTTACCGTGCATCAACACCGGCGCGCGGATCACCCGGCCGCCGAATGCCTGACCGATGGACTGGTGACCCAGGCAAACGCCAAGCAGCGGGATGCGTCCTTTGTTCTCTTTCACGAGGTCGAGGCAAATGCCTGCTTCGTTTGGCGTGCACGGACCCGGCGACATGACGATCGCCTCGGGCTTCTCCTCCATCACCGCCGCAGCCGTCTTTTCGTCATTGCGGTAGACGCGCACATCGACGCCAAGATCGCCGAAATAATGGACGAGATTGTAGGTGAAGCTGTCGTAATTATCGATAATCGTGATCACTGTTTCTGCCCTTGGCGGAGTGTATTCGGCGACATGAACAGTTCGACATGTCCGGTCGCGGGCTGCAAATCCTTCCAAAGCTCTTCGTCGAATTCAAAGCTTACAATAGCCGCCGTCGGCAGCTTATCCTTGAGCTGCTGGCGCTCCCGGCTGTTCACCGCAAGCATCACCGCGAGGTCTTGCATCCCGGGGTTATGGCCGACGATCATCACGTGGTCCACATCCTCATCCAGGTCCTTCAGGAGGTTCAACAAAGTTTGCGCGCTCGCCTCATACAGCTTTTTGTCGAAGCGGACTTTCGGCGCACTGTCCCACGCCTCGGTCGAGGCCAGCGTCAGGGTCTGGCGCGTGCGCACCGAAGGCGAGCACAAAATCAGATTGGGGCGCAGATGCCTGTCGCGCATAGCTGCACCCATCTTCGGCGCGGCTTTGAGACCGCGATCAGACAAGGGGCGGTCGAAGTCGTCGATGCGCGGATTGTCCTTCTCACCGGACTTGGCATGGCGAAAGAGCGTCACCGTCTTCATTGGACAACCTTACCCCCGCGCTACTGACCCCTGCTCGCCTGTCCAGCAAACCGCACCGCCTCTTCCGCAGCCCGAAACAGCGCCCGCGCCTTGTTCTCGCACTCTGCCTGCTCTGATGCGGGAACGGAATCAGCGACGATGCCGGCGCCGGCCTGAACGTACATCATGCCATTTTTAACGATTGCTGTGCGAAGCGCAATGCAGGTATCCATTTCCCCGTTGGCGGCGAAGTATCCGATGCAGCCTGCGTAGATGCCGCGTTTTTCCGGCTCAAGCTCGTCGATGATCTCCATCGACCGGACTTTCGGCGCACCGGAGACGGTGCCCGCCGGGAATCCCGCCATCAAAGCATCGATGGCGTCGTGTTTGGCGTCGAGCCGGCCGGCCACGTTTGAAACGATGTGCATAACCTGGCTGTAGTATTCAAGGAAGAAGCTGTCGGTGACGCGCACCGAAGATGTCTCGGCGACACGGCCCACATCGTTGCGGCCGAGATCGAGCAGCATCAGGTGTTCGGCGCGCTCCTTTGTGTCGGCGAGAAGCTCGGCGGCGAGACGCTTGTCTTCCTCCGGCGTCGCGCCTCTGGGCCGGGTGCCGGCAATCGGCCTGATCGTGACCTCTCCTTCGCGGACCCTCACGAGTATTTCGGGGCTGGAGCCTGCGACGGCGAAGTCTCCAAAGTTCAAGAAATACAGGAACGGCGCGGGATTGATGCGGCGCAAGGCGCGGTAAAGCGCAAAGGGCAGCAGATCGAACCGCGTGGCGAATCGTTGCGAAAGCACGACCTGGAAAATGTCGCCCGCGCCGATGTAGTCTTTCGCGCGGCCGACCATAGCCATGTAGTCTTCCGGCGCCATGTTCGATGTCGCAGAAGCAAGCACAGCGTCGAAGCCGTTCGCGGAGGATGCGTGTGCGCTTTTCGTTTCGAGAGCGTCTTGGACCTGTGTCAGCCGGTCGATGGCGCGAGAGTAAGCTGTTTTGGCGGAGATGGTCTTCTGCGGCCGGACGGTGGTAACGATTGTCATCTCGTCCTTCACGGCATCGAAGATGACCATGATCGTAGGCCGCATCAGGAGTGCGTCTGGCACGCCAATGGGATCGGGTTTTTCCGCAGGAAGACGCTCGACCAGCCGCACGGTGTCATAGCCCAGGTAGCCGAAGACGCCTGCCGCCATTGGAGGCAGGTGCTCGGGGATTTCGACGCGGGATGCCTTGAGAAGCGCTCTGAGTGCGCTTAAGGTCCCTCCCTCGCAGGGGCAAAAGGCCGACGCGTCCTCAAGCGGTGTGGCGTTGATCTCCGCGCGATTTCCATGAGCGCGCCACAGAATGTCCGGATCGAGGCCGATGATGGAATAGCGCCCGCGCACCGCGCCCCCCTCGACAGATTCGAGCAGGAAGGAATAGGGGCGGTCTGCCGCGAGTTTCAGCATCGCCGCCACCGGCGTTTCAAGGTCCGCAACAAGGCGTGTCGAAACGAGTTGGGCCTCACCGGCGCCATAGCGCTCGGAGAACTCGGAAGACGAAGGTTCAACCTTCATTGATTTGCGATCTCGTTAGTTGGGTGTCTCTTGGCTCATCAAAGCAAAGGGACACGCCATCGAAATCTATTCACCGCCTTCATAGGCCCCCCCTGAAACGGCGGAGAAGTTTTTCTGGTCGATAGACACGCCGGCGGTCTTCATGATGCCGCCCAGATATTCCGCGTAATTGTCCTCGGCGACTTGCTTTGCGAGCTGTTGCTCAAGTCCGCGGGCCTGCAGCTCGTTTAGCGGTGAAGGCAGCGTAATCTTCTCGACCTCGAACACCACACGGGACTCGCCTTCCGACGCCGACCCTGCGCCGTGCTCGGCGAGCGCGAACGCCTGCGCGATAGCGGCTGGCGGAGTTCCTTCCTCCGATCCTTCGCGCTTCAACGGCTTGCTTGTCTTGACCTCGGCACCAACGCTTTTCGCGACATCGGCGATCGGCTCTCCGCGATTGAGGCGCGCCACAAGATCGCGAGCCTTCTCTGCCAAACTCGTTTGGATCTGCTCACTGCGCCAAGCGGCCTCGACGCCGACCTTCACCTCGTCGAGCGGCTTCTGCCTGGGTTTCACGATATCCTGCACTTCGTACCAGGCATAGCCTCCGCTCGGTAAGCGAAGCGCCTCGTTTTCAACCCCGACATCGGACTTGAATGCTGCCTCGACCAGCGTTGCGATCGGAATGCCAGGCAGTTCAATGGGCTTGCCGTCTGCGCCTTTGCCCGTGCGGTCAAACGTGACTTCTTCCATTGGAAGATTGAGCTTCTTCGCGCTGTCGGCCAGCACCACGCCGGTGGCGCGGTCCTCTTCGAAAGCCTTGATCAGCTTGGCATTTTCCGCCGTCGAGCGAGCCTTCAAAAGGTCGGCGCGGATTTGCTCTTTGACCTCGTCGTAGCTCTTGTCCTGCCCTGGGATGACCTCCAGCACGCGCATGATAACTGTCGAGAGCGGGCCATCGGCCGGCCTGCCGGTCCACCCCTTATCGGTTGTGAATGCCTCCTGGATAATCGCCGGGCTGGTGGCAAATTTCTGGGAAAACTCCTTCTTGGACACAAGCCCGATATCGATTTCAGGCTGCTTGAAGCCCGCAGCCTTGGCCACCTCAAGGAAGTCTTTCCCGGCTTTCAGCTCCTGGTAAGCGGCATCAGCCGCCGCTCTCGTCTTGAAAGGAATGAGTTCGATCTTCCGGCGCTCGGGAACAGCGTAATTGGCGGCCCTGGCTGCGTATTCTGCCTTGATATCGTCCTCGGAGACGCTGATTTTGCTCGCGACAGCCTGTGGCGTGATCCCAAGCACGGCGACTTTTCGCAGTTCCGGCGCCATGAACTGCGTCTTGTGCTCATCATAGTAACTCTTCAGCGTTTCTTCGGACGGCGTCCCGATCGAGCCCGCCGTGCCGGCTTGAAGGGTAAAGTAAGCAAGCGTCCGCTGCTCGTTGCCGTATCTGTTGTAGGCTTCCAGCAGCGCCTTCGAAGCAATGCCGCTCTTGTCGAAAATGCCTTGAAGCTGGCGCCGGATCAGATCGCCCTTGTACTCCTGCTCGAAAAAGGGAGCGGCATAACCGATCTGCTGCAAAAATTGCTCATATTTCTTCGGGCTGAAAGTACCGGGAGGATCCTGGAACATCGCTGTCCCGGTAATAGCCTGCCGCAGGCCCGCCTCGGACAATCCAAGCCCAAGTTTATCGGCCTCGAGATCGACGGTCGCATCCTGAATGAGCCCCTGCAAAACACGGTTGGGCAAACCGAATGCCTTCGCTTCCTGAGGGGAGATGCGACGTCCGGCCCTTTGGCTCAAGTTTTCAATCACCCTTTGATAGGAGCGGCGGAATTGCTCGGGGGTGATAGCCTCGGAACCGACTTTCGCGACAGTCTGATGGCTGTAGCGGTCGAAATAGTTATTTCCGCCCATGCTGATCGCAAACGCGCCAATGAGAATGGCGAACATGATGAAAGCAGCCGCTTTCCGAAGCATATGCATCATAGGGGGTGGGCGTCCTTACACGCTTAGGATAAAGCGGGCCTTGATTCCAGCCGGCATTTCTTGCAGGGTCGCGATGGCGGTAATTTAGAGAATAAAAACGTGCGCGCAATATTAAGATTTGCCTGGATTGCCCGCTTCAACAAGTTCGTGGATCAGCGCTCAGCAAGAGAGATGCAATGACAAGACCCAAGCTTTACGTCGCAGGCAATTGGAAAATGAACGGATTGCAGGCCGATCTCAAGGAGATCGAGTTGGTCAAAGCGGGGGTTGAGACCTCTGGCCCCGATGTCGCGATCTTTCCGCCCGCGACACTTTTGCATCAAGCGGCCGCGCTTGTTAAGGGATCGCCGGTGGAAATCGGAGCGCAGGACTGTCACGCGCAAGCCAAAGGAGCATTCACGGGCGATCTGTCGGCGGCGATTCTGAAGGATGCCGGGGCCACGGCCGTGATCGTCGGGCACAGCGAACGGCGGAGCGGCCATGGCGAGACCAGCCGCGATGTCGAGGCGAAGGCGTCCGCGGGGTTGAAGGCGGGGCTGAAAGTCATCGTCTGCATCGGCGAAACCAAAGGCGAGCGCGTGGCGGGACTTGCGGCCGATGTCTGTGCGCGGCAAGTCGCGGCGAGCCTTCCGGCGGATAGCACCCCTGATACCGTGATTGTCGCTTACGAACCCGTTTGGGCGATCGGCACCGGCTTATCCCCCACGATACCGGACATTACCGCCATCCACGAGGTTGTGCGACGCGAACTGCACAAACGCTTCCCCGGCAGCGCAGGTAAGCATTGGCGCGTGCTTTACGGCGGGTCCGTCACAGCCGCCAACGCCGCGTCGATCTTCGAGAGCGACGAGGTGGATGGCGTCCTTGTCGGCGGCGCCAGTTTGGGCGCGACTTCTTTTCTTGCGATAATCGCCGCCGCCAAGGCAGCCTCAGGATCGAGGAAAGCTTGATATGAAACCATTTGCGCCCTCTCATCCCCGGTTCTGCCGTTTCGCAGCCTGTGCGCTCGCTTTAAGCGCCCCTGCTCTCTTCTCGGTTGGTGCAGGCGCATCTCCTTTGGATAAGAACTCCTGCGCGAAACTCGCGCAGGAACTGCAGAACTTGAAGGCCCTCGATGTGGATAGGCTCATGGAAAACGGACCGGCTTGGGCAGCCGGTCACCTTTCCCCTGGGGATCTCGGTCTCGTCAGGCAATATATCGATCTTGATGAGCAGATGAAGTTCCGCTGTTCCGCGCCGGGTTCTCTCGTGCATCTGAAGCACCTCGAGGACGAAGACGAGGATAATGGCGCGAAGCCCGCCGAAGACGCTTCCGCGCACGAAAGATCGCAGTGAGGGGCCCGCCACCAGGCAACCCAAATCCAAGGCGGCGAAGGTCCCCGAGAAGGCGAAGCGGCCAGCCGAAGCCAGCTCTGCGGGTTCCCGGTAGCAGCACTTCGGTTTTGACGGCTTGACTTGCTATCGAAACCAGTCATGTATGGCGAGAACTTCCCCGATTTTGACCGGTTGAGAGTTTATGGCCACCATCCTTCTTGTCTTTTACATGACGTCCGCGGTGTCGATGATCGTCATCATCCTTCTCCAAAGATCTGAAGGCGGCGCACTTGGTATAGGCGGCGGCAGTGGAGGCGGCCTCGTTTCCGGCCGTGGCGCGGCAAATTTCATGACCCGGGTGACGGCCATTCTCGCTACGATCTTCTTTACCACGGGTATCGCGCTTAGCGTTTTAGGCCATCGGGCTCCGCCGGCGTCTGCTGTGGTGGGCGGTCCCGCGAAGGCGCCCGCCGGAGAGAGCATGCCCGCCTCGGAACCAGCGCCGGTGGACAAAGCGCCGAGCAGCCTTCCCGAGCTCAAGCTGCCCAAGCTCAAGTCGGAAACGCCCGGCGACCCCTGCACGCCACAGCTTCCACAGCGCAATAAGCTTCGATCAAAGAGCGGCCGGTGTCCTGCGACCGACGCATCCGTTGAAAACCGCGAGCTTGCCCTTTCGCTTGGGCTGGCAAAGCATTACCTTTCAGTCCATGGCGCGATACATCTTTATTACCGGCGGCGTGGTCTCCTCGTTAGGTAAGGGTTTGGCATCGGCGGCGCTCGGCGCGTTGCTGAAGGCTCGGGGCTATTCTGTGCGGCTTCGCAAACTCGATCCCTACCTCAATGTCGATCCAGGGACGATGAGCCCTTATCAGCACGGGGAGGTTTTCGTCACCGACGACGGTGCGGAAACCGACCTCGATCTTGGTCATTACGAGCGGTTCACCGGCGTCTCCGCACGCCGCGACGACAACATCACAACAGGCCGGATCTACCAGAATGTCTTAGCCGCCGAGCGGCGCGGCGATTATCTCGGCGGCACGGTACAGGTCGTGCCCCACGTGACGAACGCCATCAAGGATTTCATCCTAACGGGCAACGAGGGAGCCGACTTCGTGCTCGTGGAGATTGGCGGCACCGTAGGCGATATCGAAGGGCTTCCCTTCTTCGAGGCCATCCGCCAGCTCGGCAACGATCTCCCGCGCGGAAGAGTGATCTTCATTCACCTGACGCTCCTGCCTTTCATTCAGGCAGCGGGCGAATTGAAGACAAAGCCTACCCAGCATTCGGTCAAAGAACTTCGGTCCATTGGCATCCAGCCGGACATCCTTCTCTGCCGCTCGGAGCATCCAATCCCGAAGAGCGACAGGGCCAAGATCGCGCTATTCTGTAACGTCCGCGAAAGCGCCGTGATCCAGGCTCTGGATGTTCACAACATTTACGATGTTCCACTTGCGTATCACGAGGAGGGCCTCGACAGCGAAGTGCTGGCAGCGTTCGGTATCAACGGCGCGCCTGAGCCTTCTCTACAAATCTGGCGAGAGATCTCCCATCGCATTGCCCATCCGGACGGCGAGGTGTCGATCGCTATTGTCGGCAAATACACGAACCTGAAGGACGCTTACAAGTCCCTGATGGAAGCGCTCGCGCATGGAGGCATCAGCCAGGGCGTCCGCGTCAACATCAACTGGCTCGATGCTGAGCTGTTCGAGAAAGGCGATCCCAGCGCGCACCTCGAAAACATCCACGGCATTATCGTGCCGGGCGGCTTTGGCGAACGTGGCGCGGAGGGCAAGATCGAGGCTGCCCGTTACGCACGCGTAAGGAAAGTGCCGTATCTCGGCATCTGCTTCGGCATGCAGATGGCGGTTATCGAAATGGCGCGCCATGTCGCCGGGATCAATGGCGCAAGCTCGACCGAGTTTGGTCCCGCCGCCGAGCCAGTCGTTGGCTTGATGACGGAATGGATAAGCGGCGCTACGGCCCAGCAGCGCAGTGCCACGAGCGACAAGGGCGGAACCATGCGGCTCGGAGCCTTTGAGGCCGTGCTCGCGGAGGGTAGCCAGGTCGCACGCATCTATGGCCGGGAGCGCATCAGCGAGCGCCATCGCCACCGCTATGAAGTCAACATCACCTACCGCGAGCGGCTGGAGAAGGCGGGGTTGCGTTTTTCAGGCATGTCGCCGGACAAGAAGCTGCCGGAAATCATCGAAATACCGGGCCATCCCTGGTTCATCGGCGTGCAGTTTCACCCGGAGCTGAAGTCGCGGCCATTCGATCCGCATCCGCTGTTCTCGTCCTTCGTAGGCGCCGCTGTCACCCAGAGCAGGCTCGTTTAGGATGTCCGTAGAACCCAACGCCATCGTGGACGTCCGCGGTGTTCGCATCGGCAATTCCTTGCCGCTTTCTCTTTTTGCAGGGCCGTGCCAGCTTGAAAGCCGCACGCACGCCCTCGAAATGGCGTCCGCGCTCAAGGAGATTGCGGCGCGCCTCGGCATTGGCCTCGTCTTCAAGACATCCTTCGACAAGGCGAACCGTACCAGCGCAAACAGCGCGCGTGGGATCGGGCTGAAGGCGGCGCTCCCGATATTCGCAGAGATTCGCGAGACGCTTAGTCTCCCGGTTGTCACCGATGTCCACGACGCGTCGCAATGCGCGCCCGTGGCGGAGGCGGCGGACGTGCTGCAAATTCCGGCCTTTATGTGCAGACAGACCGATCTTCTGATCGCAGCCGCCGGAACCGGACGCGCGGTGAAGATCAAGAAAGGGCAGTTTCTCGCCCCCTGGGACATGAAAAATGTGGTCGCCAAAGTGCTTTCGGCCGGCAACCCCAATGTGATGGTCACCGAGCGCGGCGCCAGCTTCGGCTACAATACCCTTGTTTCCGACATGCGCGCGCTGCCCATCCTTGCTGAAACTGGGTGCCCCGTCGTTTTCGACGCCACCCACTCCGTGCAACAGCCAGGCGGACAGGGCACGGCTAGCGGGGGCGAGCGCCGCTTTGTGCCGGTGCTGGCCCGCGCCGCTGTTGCAGTTGGCGTCGCCGCTGTGTTTATCGAGACGCATCAAGACCCCGATCGCGCGCCGTCCGATGGGCCGAACATGCTGCCGGTTTCGTCGCTCGAAGCGCTGTTGCGGGAGCTTCTGGATTTGGACAGGCTTGCGAAGGCGAGGACGGACATCCAGTAAGATTTACGCCCGGTTAAAATTGGCTTCGTTTCGTAGAACCGGTATAACCAAGCAAATAAGTATTTTTGCCGCCACGATGGCCATGGGCAAAGGCGTCGTGACATAGAACGTATCCGGTTTTGATAGAATTAAAAGCGGGCTCAGAATTTTTGGTTTGCCGGTGCGTCTTTTCGGAAACCGCTTCGCACTTTCTGGACGCACTTCGGTTGGTTCGAATAATCATCCCGTCAATGTACAGCTTCGGTTTTCGGCACCGTCGAAGCGCTTTCCTTGTTGCGGGGCGCCCGGATGACGGTGATCGACATCGGCGGCAGCGTTATGGAAAGCGGCTTGGCGTTTTCCGTCCGGCTCTGCACCGGTGGATGCGAAAACTGAGGGCGTCCGTCGTCCTTGTTCGCTTTCCAGCGATATTGGCTAGGCGAATAGTGGACAATGTCGTGAGGACCGCGCCACTCCTGTTGGGCCGCGCCGCCCGTTTCGAAGACTGCCGAGATTGTTTGTGTCCGCACGGGGTCCTTATTGAGAACGAGGAGAGCCCAAAGATCATCCGGGCGCCGAACGGCATACGCTGCGAGCGTTGACGGCTGACCCTTCGGCATCCCGGAGCGCACCGGATAAAGCGTATGAACCCCATCAGCAGACCCGAAGAACTCTTTTGTTAAGAGCTGCGCCCCGTAATAGGTCGGCAATTTCCAGCTGGACTGCCCTCCCGCCCTCTCCTCAAGCATCATGAGATTGCCCCAGGTTTCGCACTTCGCTCCGTCAAGGATGGGCTCGCTCGGCTCGATGCCATATAGATACGCCGCCTTAACGCCAAGCATGAACCACTGCAGCACGATCTCGGCATTGAGGAGCGCAGCGGGCAGTTCGACCTCCGCCTGCCCCGCGAAGGAAGAGTAGCCATACTCCGTAATGATCCAGGGGATGTCCTTTGGCACGCCGTCCTGCTCGAGGCGCTGAAGCGTCTGGGCGATGAGCGCGGGGTGACGCACGAGCTGCTGCGGCGGCGTTTCCTCGCAAAGGTCGTCGAACGGATACCATTCGAAAGAGAAAAAGCCGAGATCGGCCGTTCGATCGCGGCTTTTCAGGTAGGACAGGAAACGGCCCATCCACGATGTTTTTCCCTCGTTGTCGGGAATGCTGTTCCAGCCATCCACCTCGGACTGAAATCCGGGTCCGCCCAAGGCGAGGGTGGGGTCTTCCTTGCGAATGGCGTCGGCGAACTGCATGAACAACGCACCATAATGCTCGGGCGAGATATTCTGGCCATCGGGTTCCTCGCCGAGTTCCATCTGCCTAACGTCGTAGCTGCGAGCCTTAAGGAAGCGCACCAGCGCCGCCACATTGCCGGGCGTGTCATAAAGGAGCCCGGTCGGCATCAAAATCGGCCTTCCACGAGCCAAACCAGCCGCTATGAACCGGTCGATGCCGGGCTGCTCGATATCTGCGTCGCGGTCCGTGGCGCGATGCCAGGGGTCCGTCGAGGAGGTCACGATTTCTGTCTGCTTCTTCCCGTCGGAGGCATGCGCCACCGCATCAGTAAGATTTCCATCGGCATCGAGACTGCCTGCGTAAAGCTCGCGGATGGCGAAGCCGAGCCTGTCGCGCACATCAGTTGACCCAGCCGGAGCCGTTCCCGATGCCTTCTTCAGGAGGATGCGAATGGTGTTCGTTTTGATGGGGGTATCGCTCAAACGAATGAGCGCATCACCGCCGACTGCCCCGGCGATCTGCCCCTTCGGGAACATGCGCCAGCGGCCGCGCAGCATATCCTTGTAGAATTCTGCAGGCTCGCCCTCCCAATACTGGACATCGTAATCGACCGCATAGGGCTCGGCCCAAAGGATGCGCAACGCGTTGACGGGGACATCTTTCCGGAAATTGACGAGGACCCACTGGGGATAGAGCGCGTTGTCCTCTCCGGTGTAAAACGCGTCGAGATAGGGGTTGGTTTTCCAGAAGCTTTCCAGGTCTCCGTCTGAAAGGCGGGAGTAGCCATCATGATTGGCCTGGTCCTTTGTGTTGCCCCGGCGCGGAAGCCTGTAACCGTTGGAAACCTGGATCGGCTTTCCGGCTTTGTCGCTGGACGTCCAGTAGCCTTGGGCGTGGTCCAGGTCGCTCCACGTCCCTTCCTCATTCCAGTGCCAGACCTCGCCGCCAAGTTCGGTGCGCAGGCGATAGGCGAGGCTGTAAAACGGCGCCTCCCTGAGGTCCTTCAACGTCTCAGGTTTGAAGGCTCGCTCGCTCTCGTCGCGGTGATGACCATCGAGCCCCCCTCCCAACGCCTCGGCTGGCGTCACCGCGACGGCTGGTTTGTCAGCCTCGATCACGAAGGTGATGCTGTCCAAGGCGTCTGCCGGGAAGCTTGCTACGATTACGAACAAGAAAACAAGATAGAAAAACGATGTTCCACGCACACTCGCACCTTCGCCGGTTCATATGCCGATGTCACTTAGATCAATCTCTAATCGGATTCGACGGGTCACTAAGTTGATGGATTCTAAGTGCCAGAGTGCTGAGTAAGAAATGGATACGTCAAAATTGGGAGGTTTTCCGGTAAGACGCACGATAAAAGAGAGTTCGAGATCCTTGCAAAGCGGATATGCTCGAGCGCCACCGAGGGGCGCTTCCAACCCTCGAAGACATCAGGATTTGCCAAGCTGCCTCTCATTCGCCTCGACGGCGCTCGAGATTTCCTGTTTTTCCTTGTCGTCGCAAGAAACCGGAGACGGCATGGCCGCGTTCGGCTTCGCATCGACAGCTTCCACCTTCCCCAGCAAAAGCTGCACGGTAAAGAGGTGCAGGGTGTTGATGTACTGAAGCTGGCTTTCCGTCCATCTGCCGGTTTTTTTCTCCCGCAAAAGGAGCGCATCCCGGTTGGCGATCACGAGGTCCTGGAGATCGCACTTGTGCGCGCGCGCTGTCAGGCGCGCTTCCCGGACGATGTCCCTCGCATCGGCGTCGGGGATAACGATTTTGGATGGATCGGACTTATCGATCTCGACAACGGTCGTATCGCTTTGGATGATCCTGGTGGGGAGCGACTGCCAAGCGAGAGCCTTCAACGTTTTCAGCGTCTTATCGCTCACATCGCTTGTTGCCCCTGACGTCTGCGCAACGGCAACCGACGCACACAGGAGCGAAACAGCCACACAAAAGGATCGTAGGATCATGCCAAATCCCCTGGATGAACGATAGCGTGGGATGAAGCATCGGCCCGCAACCCATAGGGGTTATGGAAAGCAGATAAACCCGGCGATAGAATGACTAGGTTGTATCGGTTTCAGGGCGAACCTGTGCCCGGCCAGGGGCCGCGCCTGAGGTTGGCGACGATGCCCCTCAATGTGCGCACCTCCTGCTCGGTGGGCGACATGCGTGTGAACATGGTCCTGATATTATTGACCATCGTGTCACGTTTCTCAGGGGGAAACAGAAACCCGCAGGCATCGAGCTCGCGTTCAAGATGTTCGAAAAAGCCGACAAGTTCGTGGCGTTCGGCGGGACGGCTCGCCTTGAAGCGCTGGCCTGCCCCCTGCGGCGCATCGGGGAGGCTGCGCCCAAGCGACTGAGGGTTGACGAGTTTGCGCCATTCATAAGCGAACAGGAGAACGGATTGCGCCAAGTTCAGCGACGCAAATTCGGGATCGACAGGGGCTGTGACGATCACGTCGGCCAGGGCGAGTTCCGCATTCTCAAGGCCGGTCCGCTCCTTTCCGAAAAGGATGCCGCATCGCAGCCCCGCCTCATGACGTTCGAACAGCGCCGCCGCCGCCCCATCCGGGGGAATCACCGGCTTTGCAAGGAACCGGCTTCGTGCCGTCGTGGCGGCGATATAGTTCAGATCTGAGAGTGCATCGGCAACTGAACCAAACAAGGCGGCGCCATCTACGATCTCGACCGCGAGCGCGGCGGAGGCCCGTGCAGCCTCGTTCGGCCAACCGTCGCGCGGCTTCACGAGCCGCAATTCCCGCAGCCCGAAATTCGCCATGGCCCGCGCCGCAGCGCCAATGTTTTCGCCGAGTTGGGGCTCGACGAGAATGATTGCTGGTCCAGAAAAACCTTGGGCTCGGATCGACATACCGTCAGGTAAGCGATCGAGCCCGTTCGTTGTCAAGCAAAGGGTGTTTAACGAATGCCGATCAAGATAGCCGCGCCGCGTTGCTCAGACTGCCTTCGAAGGGGCTGTTGAGCTGCACAATCTTTAGATTGAGGTAGGCCGCAAAGGTGACCCACAGCAGATACGGAACGGCAAGCAAGCTCGCCTTGGGGGAGTAGGGCGCGAAGCCAATGACCAAAGCCAGAACCGAGAGCCAAAGGAAGGCCACCTCGATCAAAGCCCAGTCAGGACGCCTCAGATTGAAGAACAGGGGCGTCCAAAGCAGGTAAAAGAAGATGTTTACCGCAAACAGAACGGCTATCGTCCAGTGCCCCTCCGGCCCCGCCGAAGTCCAGGCCTCAACGCCGGCCCAGGCCGTGATTGAGAGGATCACCGTCCAGGCTGGCCCAAACAACCACTCGGGCGGATTCCACCATGGCTTGCGAAGGGCGCGATACCAAGGTCCTACCTTTGTAAGCGCTCCCGCAACAAAGAGAAGAGCGCCCGTGATGATAGCTGCAACAATGATTGTAATCGTCATGGATTTCTATGTGTGCGTGCTAAATGTCAGCGCAAGCGGCTTCACAAAATTGCTAACATACCGAAGAAAGAGCTAACCCTTTTGTGCGTCGCTTCTTGCCTCTTCAGCTTTGACTGTGTTGGTTTTCGCCGCCGTTGCATATGCGGCAAGAGCAAGCAGGGCGGCAACGATAGCTTCGTGAGACATGACGGGAACCCTCTCCTGACAACGGATCTACAACGCTGCTCGGACGAAGCTGTTCCGGCCAAGGGCAGAGCCGCGGCATTAAATCCCCGAATACCTGTTGAAAAGCCTGGTACGCATTGCTAAGCGCTTGGCGGGCCTGCGCGCAAGCGTGCGCCCTTTGGCGCGCGGAAGGATCGTTCATGACCTACGACAATCTCGACCTGAAAGAGCTGGTTCGCACGATTCCGGACTATCCGAAGCCCGGCATCATGTTCCGGGACATCACGACGCTGATCGGCCACGCGAACGGCTTTCGCGCCGCGATCAGACGGCTAGCAGCGCCCTACGAGGATATGAAAGTTGACGCCGTGGCCGGGATCGAGGCGCGCGGTTTTATCGTAGGCGGCGCAGTAGCGGACAGGCTCAACACCGGCTTCGTTCCGATCCGCAAGAAAGGCAAGCTTCCTTGGCGCGCCATTGGCCAGGATTACAAGCTCGAATACGGCACCGACATCATTGAAATGCACGAAGATGCGATCCAGCCCGGAGAGCGCGTTTTGATTATCGACGATCTGATCGCGACGGGCGGTACGGTGGAAGCTGCGGTAAAGCTCATACGCCGGATCGGGGGCGTGGTGATCGGGGCCGCCTTTGTTATCGATCTTCCGGAGCTTGGCGGCATGAGGCGGCTCGAAGCCGATCATCATGTCCGCTCACATGCGCTGATCGCCTTCGACGGGCATTGAAATCACGCTCTCCCTGCGCGCTCACGCCGCGCGGACAGGAAAGGGCATGACGTTCTCGCCTTGTTTGCGCGGCAGAGGTGCGCTCGGAACAACCCGCGACTTCGGCAGGATCACCGAAGCTTCCGTTCCCGCGCCAACTTTGCTGCGCAACTCGAAGCGCCCTCCGTGCAGTTCCGCAAGTCCGGTGACGATAGGGAGGCCGAGGCCGGTTCCACAATCGCGCATCTTGAGCGCGAGCGACCCTTGCCCGAACGCGCTCAAGACCCGGGGGAATCTCCTCTTCAGGAATACCGGGGCCGTTGTCGCGAACGGTCAAGATGGCTTCGCCGCCGGGGAGGATAGCAGTCCGAACTGCGACAACGCCGTTCTCCGGCGTGAATTTGATCGCATTCGAGATCAGGTTCAGGCAAATCTGCCGCAGCGCGCGCTCATCGGCGAAAACACGCGGCATATCCGGCTTGAAATCGGTGACGAGGCGCAACTTCTTGGTCTGCGCGTCAAGCCGCAGAAACCGGATGCTTTCCTGTGCGATATCGCTGAAATCGAACACTTTTTCAGAAAGCTCGTAGCGGCCGGCCTCGATCCTGGAAAGGTCGAGAATCTCATTGATGAGCTTCAGGAGATGGTTTCCGGAACTCGTGAATGTCACCGGCGTAGGACTTGTAAGTCGCGTTCCCGATCGGGCCAAGAATTTCGTCCTTGATCATCTCGGAGAAGCCTAGAATAGCATTCAGCGGGGTACGCAGTTCGTGACTCATGTTCGCCAGGAACTTCGATTTCGCTAAATTCGCCGCTTCAGCCCTTAGGCGGGCCTCATCGGAAGCCGTTTTCGCCTCTCCAAGCTCGGCGATGAGACGGTCCTTCTCCGCGCGGTAATCGAGCATTGAAAGAGCCGTGCGGTGCAAGCCCTTGACAAGAAAGATGAAATAGAAGTGGATGCCGATGGCGACAACGGCCATGATCCAGTAGAAGGCGTCTCCCGTCATGAGAAAGCGAAGCGCAAGGGCGCCCGTCACCGGCACTGTGCCCGCATGAAGGATCGGCATCACGGAAGCCGCAAACAACATCCTGATCGCGGTCACGACGGTCAGAGCGGCGAACAGAAAAAAGTATGCGGCTTCGTTGTTGTGATGGAATTCGGTAAAGGCCACAGCCGCCCAGCAGACGCCGTAGAGGAACTCGCCGGCAGCAAGGTTTCGCTGCCACTGGTAAAGATCGACGGTTTCACGAGGCTGCTTGCGAAACCTGCGGCAAAGCGCAAGCAGGATGCCTTCCGAAATGAAGATGGTCGCAAGCCAGAGGAGAAGCTGGCGTGGATTCGCCCAGCTCAGCATCGTTACGGCGACAACGATTGCGAGGATGGGCACGGTCAGAGCCGCCACCGTCTCGTTACGCACGAACATCATGAGAAGTTCGTAAGCGAAATCCCGGCTTACCGTGGCCGTGGCTTCAGAGGCACAATTGGCAACGGTTCCCTGCCTTTTGCTGCCTTGCGGCGCGAATGCGCGCCAGTTTACAGAGCCAGCAATACTCATCAACCCGAGATCCACTTCTGGAGAGAAGTTACGCGCTTTGCTGCCCTCAAACGCGTCTAGTAAGGAGATGATTACTCAAAAGTGCTAATTTACGGTTGATGGGACATTGACGTTCTTAAGCGTGGGCTTTGTCCCGTATCGTTGGCGTGAACTTCTTGTGGCGTGGTAAACGATGAAGATCCTCGATGAAAGGCGGGCGCCAAATCCGCGCCGGGTGCGGGTTTTCCTGGCTGAAAAAGGGATTCACGTTCCCTTCGAGCAGGTCGATATCATGAGCGGCTCGCACAAGTCCGCGGACTTTGCCGAACTCAATCCCATCCGGCGCGTGCCGGTTTTGATCCTGAACGATGGAACCGCTCTCTCAGAGAGCATGGCGATCTGCCGCTATTTCGAAGCCGTTCAGCCGGACCCTCCCCTATTCGGCAAGACGCCGGTCGAGATCGGCATGACCGAGATGTGGAACCGGCGCGCCGAGCTCAATTTCTTCCTGCCGGTGACCGAGTACTTCCGGCACACACACCCGGCCATGGCTCATCTCGAAGTCCCTCAAATTCCTGCCTGGGCCGAAGTGAATAAGCCGCGTGTGGCTGAGATCGTCGGAATTTTCGACGAGAGGCTGAGCGCCACGCCCTTTCTCGCAGGAGAGAATTTCTCTATCGCCGACATCACCGCCATGATCGCGACCGATTTCATGAAGCCTGCTCGCCTCGCCATTCCGGGTGAAGCCTTGAACTTCAAGCGGTGGTATGCGCAGGTTTCTTCGCGCCCCTCCTACAACGCATGAGGCACCATGAAGCTAACGGTCATAGGATGCAGCGACGCATTTGGCTCGGGCGGCCGCTACCACAGCTGCTACCTCATCGATACAGCCCAAGGCCGGCTCATGCTGGACTGCGGCGCGAATTCGCCGCTGGCGCTAAAGCGCGCGGGGATAAAACTGGCGTCTGTCGACGCTGTCGTGATCAGCCATTGCCATGGCGATCACTTTGGCGGCGTGCCTTTCCTTATCCTGGAAAGGATGTTCATTGAACGTGGGCCGAAGCCGGTCGAGATTTTAGGTCCTCCTGACATTGCGCGGCGCACGACCGGCCTTTTGGAAGCGCTGTATCCTACGCTTTCAAGTCTTCCCCGGGAGTTCGAAATTCTCTACCGCGAGCTTGAACCCGGCAGGACAAGCACTTGGCGGGGCATTGAAATATCGGCTCATGAAGTCGTTCATTTTTCCGGGTCTCCGTCGCTTGCCCTGTGTGTGAACGATGGCGCTAAACGCCTTGCCTTCTCGGGGGACAGCGCCTGGTGCGAGGGTGTCATCGAGGCAGGCCGGGGAGCCGATCTTTTTCTTGTCGAGTGCACAACGTTCAGCACAAAAACTGCGGTGCATCTCGATTATCTCACGCTTGCAGAAAAGTTCGAGAGCATCGCGGCGAAGCGTTACCTGCTGACGCATATGAGCCCCGAAATGCTCGACGCCGCTGAAAAAATTGACGTCAGCCGCTGCATCCTGGCCAAGGACGGGCTCTCGCTTGAGGTCTGATCAGATAATTGGGGTAAATTATTCTATACTTGCACCGCATTTGGCTGTAACGTAGCCAAGCGTTTCATGGATGGCGTGACCATCGAAAGAATTTTGCGGAAATCCCTATGCTCGACACTATGGATATCAAGATCCTTACAATCCTCCAGGAGGATAGCACCCTCCCTGTCGCGGAAATCGGGAAAAAGGTCGGCCTGTCGACGACGCCCTGCTGGCGTCGCATCCAGAAATTGGAGCAGGATGGCGTCATCCAGCGCCGCGTTGCGCTCCTCGACCCGAAAAGCGTCAGCGCAGGCGTGACCGTGTTCGTGGCCATCACGACAAATCAGCACAATGCTGCTTGGCTCGAACGCTTCAACGCCGTGGTCGCGAGCTTTCCCGAGATTGTCGAAGCTTATCGCATGAGCGGCCAGGTCGACTATCTCCTGCGCGTCGCCGTGCCGGACATCGCAAGCTACGACCGTTTTTACAAAGCATTTATCTCGCAGATTGACCTCACCGATGTGAGTTCGAGCTTCGCCATGGAGCAAATCAAGTTCACGACCGCGCTGCCGCTGTCCTTCGCGGCGCAAGTGGCCGCCAAGCGCCCGCTGCAGGCTTGACGGCACGCCCAAATCGGCGTTCCTCGGGACATCATGACCGTTTCAAGCACTTACTCAGCGCGGCCGGAATGGCGCAATGCGCGGCGCATCACCGTCAAGATCGGCTCGGCCCTTTTGACCGATCGCGCGACAGGCACGCTGAAGCAATCCTGGCTGGAAGCCATCGGCGACGATGTGGCTGCGCTGAAGGCCGATGGGCGCGACGTGATCCTCGTCTCTTCGGGCGCCATTGCGCTCGGCCGGCGTGCGCTGGGCCTCAACCCTGGTCCGCTCCGGCTTGAAGAGGCGCAGGCCGCGGCCTCGGTCGGACAAATCAACCTTGCGCATGCCTATCAAACCGTTTTCCGCGAGCGAGGCCTCACGACGGCGCAAATCCTTGTCACGCTCGGCGATACCGAGGAGAGACGGCGCTACCTCAACGCGCGAAACACGATCGAGACACTTCTCAAGCTCGGGGCGATCCCGGTCGTCAATGAGAATGACACCGTGGCCACTTCCGAGATCCGTTACGGCGACAATGACAGGCTCGCTGCGCGCGTGGCCAGCATGATGACGGCAGACTGCCTTGTGCTTTTGTCCGACATTGACGGGCTCTACACGGCGCCCCCCGCGCAGGATCCCGTCGCCAAGCGGCTCGATGTGATAACGGCGATCACGCCTGAGATCGAGGCTATGGCTGGCGAGGCGGGCACTGAGCTGTCGCGGGGCGGAATGATCACGAAATTGACAGCCGCCAAGATTGCCGTAGCCGCTGGCACGCACATGGTCATCGCGTCCGGCAAGGACCTGCATCCCCTTGCGCGCGCTCAGCGAAGGCGCGCCCTGCACCTGGTTCCTCGCAGCCGCCAATCCCGTCACCGCGCGCAAGCGCTGGATCGCCGGCACGCTGGAACCGAAAGGAGTCGTCGTAATCGACGACGGCGCGCGAGCTGCCCTTCAGACTGGCGGCAGCCTTCTTCCCGCCGGCGTCAAAAGCATCAGCGGCCATTTCGAGCGCGGCGAAGCCGTCATCATCCGCGATGAAGCGGGCCGAGAGATCGGGCGCGGGCTCATCGCCTACACCGCCGAGGAAACAGCGCTGATCGCAGGCCGCAATTCCATGGAAATCGCAGCGAGGCTTGGCTATGCTGGCCGCGCCGCCCTTATTCATCGCGACGACATGGCGCTTCATCGCGACCTTGTTTGATAGCGCATCTCATTGGCTCACATAATGACTGCATCCATAACTGATATCATGCCCGATCAGCGGCCTTTGAAAGCGGAGTTGCTTTCGATCGGGCAGAAGGCAAAGGCTGCGGCGAAAACGCTTGCCCTGGCACCGTCTAAGCAGAAGAACGAGGCCTTGCGCGCTGCTGCTTCAAGCTTGCGGGCGCATATCGCGGAGGTCCTCAACACCAATGCCGCCGACCGCAAAGCCGCCCGCGAGGCCGGACGCCCCGAATCCTTCATCGACCGCCTGACGCTCACCGAAGCGCGCGTCGAAGCCATGGCGCGCGGGCTGGACGAGATCGCCGCCCTTGCAGACCCGGTGGGCGAGATCATCGCGGGCTGGGAGCGGCCCAATGGCCTCAAGATTTCCCGCGTTCGCGTGCCTTTGGGCGTCATCGGCATCATCTACGAAAGCCGGCCCAACGTCACCGCTGATGCGGGCGGACTTTGCCTCAAGTCTGGCAATGCCGTGATCCTGCGCGGCGGCTCCGAATGCCTCGAAAGCAACCGCGCCATTCACGCCTGCCTCGTCAGGGGACTGAAGGCTTCGGGGCTGCCCGAGGCAGCCATCCAGCTCATCGCGACAACGGATCGCGACGCAGTGGGCTATCTCCTCGAAGGGGTTGACGGCGCCATCGATGTGATCGTCCCACGTGGAGGCAAGAGCCTCGTTGAGCGCGTGCAGAAGGAAGCGCGCGTCCCCGTTTTCGCCCATCTCGAAGGCATCTGCCACGTCTACGTAGACAAGGCAGCCGACCTTGAGAAGGCGCGCGACATCGTGCTCAACGCCAAGCTCCGGCGCACCGGGATTTGCGGCGCGGCCGAAACGCTGCTCGTGGATGAGGCAGGCGCGGACCGGCTTTTGCAGCCGCTCGTCGCCGCGCTCCTCGATGCCGGCTGCGAGGTGCGGGGCGACACCGCAACCCGCGCCGCCGATCCGCGCGCCGTTCCCGCCACGGAAGCGGATTGGGCAACAGAATATCTCGACGCGATCATCTCCGTGAAGGTCGTGCCGGGTGTGCGCGGGGCCATCGAACACATCGCCAAATATGGTTCTCAACATACAGACTCCATCGTGACCGAGGATGCCGCCGCGGCTGAGACCTTTCTCAGCGAGGTCGACAGCGCCATCGTCCTGCACAATGCCTCGACGCAATTCGCAGATGGCGGCGAGTTCGGCATGGGCGCGGAGATCGGCATCGCCACGGGGCGCTTTCATGCGCGCGGACCTGTTGGCGTCGAGCAACTCACGACCTTCAAATATGTTGTGCGCGGCGATGGGCAGACGCGGCCCGCATGATCCGGCCTGAAGGGGTTGCGGCGGCGGATTTGCGGCCTCCTCCGGCGGCGGACGGCATGCGGATCGGACTTCTCGGCGGTTCCTTCAATCCCCCCCACGCGGCGCACCGGCTTATCAGCGAGACGGCTCTCAAGCGGCTGCGCCTCGCCCAGGTCTGGTGGCTGGTGACGCCCGGCAACCCGCTCAAGGACCATGCGAACCTTGCTCCACTCCCCGAGCGCATCGGCTTGTCGCGGCGCATCGCTCGAAATCCCCGTATCAAAGTGACAGCCTTTGAAGCGGCCATAGGCACGGCCTACACGGCACAGACGCTCGCATGGCTTCGCCAGCGCTCGCCGCGCGTGCGTTTTGTCTGGCTCATGGGGGGGGACAATCTTGCAACCTTCCATCGCTGGAGCGATTGGTGCACCATTTTCGAGATCATGCCCATCGCCGTGGAAGACAGGCCGTATTGGCGATATCGCGCCCTGTCTTCCCCCGCCGCTGCACGCTATGCCCGGTTTCGCATCGCGGAAAGCGAGGCGGCGAAGCTCCCAGATCTTGCGCTGCCGGCGTGGTGCTATCTATCGGGGCCGTTGTCGAAGCTCTCGTCGACTGCACTGCGCGCGGCGCATTCGCCGATCAGGGAGTTCTGATGGCCCCCCGGAAGAGCTTCGAGGCAGAGCCTGACGTTTGAACTGCATGGTGCAGCGGATGCCCAAGAGTTGACGCGAGCCAGCAGTTGGCGGAAGGCGAGCACATCCAGACGCGCCGAAAACAACCGCGACGCATAAGCAAAGCTTTGACTTTGGCAATGCGCCATAATCCCGCATCGTTTGGGCAGATTTTTGCCCTTATTTCAATGACGGAGGCAATTCCCTTCTTCCCGGAAATGGAATAACCTCTGCGCCTTAGCTCTTGGCCAAGCACCTCTCGCACTTAGCCCATTAGTGGCGTCTTGCGTTTGACGATGAAATAGGCTGAGGGCAAACTAGATACTAAGAGATCATTCGAGGTGCTGATTTATCGTTGTTTTGTACCCGAAACCGTGGAGGTAGATATGGGTCTGTGGGATGGTGTTGTCGGCGGCGCAGTTGGCGCCGGAGTAGCGACAATTTTGAACGACTTTATCCAGAAGCAAGGCGGCGTGAGGGGCATCGTCTCTCAGTTCGAGAAGCAGGGTCTTGGCCCCACGGTCAAGTCGTGGGTCAGCACGGGTGAAAACCAACCCATTACAGCCGATCAGATGCACCGCGCGATGGGCTATGAGAAGCTGCAGGAGCTTGGAGCAAAGCTCGGAATCTCCGCGGACGAAGTGGCGGCCAAGCTGTCGGAGTACCTTCCGAAAGTAATCGATAAGGCGACGCCGAGAGGCAACGTATAGTCCCACGCACGAATTCTTGCATTTCGCGGCGGCGCACACATTCCCCGCCGCGAAGGCACAAGCAACAAGAAAACACCTTCCCGGCTAATCCCAATCCTTTCGCCTTAGCGTGGCGATGATATTGTCCGCTGCATCCTTTAAAATTAGCGTCTTGGACGTGGCCTCGGCGGCGCGGGCGTTCTCAAGCATGTGAAACCATCCCTGCTCGGCATCCATTACCTCGGGTGCGCAAGCCATCTTGGTTGAGAAAAGCGGACCGATTTCGATTGCACCGCCATGGAACGTGTAGCGGCCGCCAAAACGATTGCAGCCGCCGTGCCCCGACGACGTCGCTTTCCCTGAACTGAATGAACCGATCCGGCTTGCCGTCTGCCTCAGGCCCCCATTCGGAGCCCGCAAGCGACGCGAGCGCGGCGGCAAGTATAATGCCAATGTTCGTCATATCCTCCCTTATCCAAATCACCAATCTTTACCCCCAGCCAAAACCATGCATCGTTCATGTGCAGGAAAAATGCTCTATGCCCAAGGTGAAGCTTGCCGGCCGGCTCATTCGTCAGCATTTGTTGGCGCGGGAAGACTCCATTATCGAACTGTGTTATGGTTAAACCCGCACGTCCCGCAGGAGATCTCTTCGATTGTCATCGAGTTCTACCCGAGAGGGACGGAATTGTTTTTATCGTCTTTCGGCATCGGCTAGAAATCTTTAATCCTGCTTCGGGAATTCGTGCATTTCGGTAGGTAGCGTATTCAGGGGAGTATTGCATGAGTATCAACCTCGTTTCCCTCGTCTCCCAATTTTTGACCCCCGCACTGATAGGTCGGATCGCGGGTGCGCTTGGGGTAGACCGCACCCTTGTTGGGAAAGCTGCAACGTATCTGGCTCCCGTGCTTCTGCGAATGCTTGCGGGCGTGGCGGCCACGCCGGCTGGGGCGCGGATGCTCTCCGACACGATCGAGCAGCAAGACCCCAGCATCTTGGAAAACCTGGAATCCGCGATCGGAGGAACGGGTCAGCACTCAATTGAAAAGGATGGCGTCACGGCGCTCGAGTTTCTGCTGGGTGGCTCGGGGGTGTCCGCGCTCGGCGGCGCGCTGAGCAAACTCACCGGACTGGGCGCAGGGGCAGCTTCATCGTTGATAGGGACTGTGACCCCGGCGGTGCTGGGCACGCTTGGCAAGGTGCAGGCCACCGAGAGGCTCGATGCATCGGGTCTTTCGCAGCTTCTGCAGTCGCAGAAGGAAACCATCTCCGCGGCCATTCCGGCCGAATTGGGAGACGTCCTCGGCAAAGCGGGGGTACCGGGATTCACGGCCGCCGCGCGGACCAGCGCGGCTGAGCGGCCCCCCGTCAGGCCCGTTGCAAGAGCAACTCCGCCTGAAGAAGAAGCCCCGAGTTCTTTCAACTGGCGCCTGGTTCTTGCAGCGGTTGTGGCACTGGGATTGGCGTCGTGGTTGTTACTGGGCAACCAGCCGGCCAAAGTCGTAGAGCAAACAAAGACCACCGCTGACCAGATTGTCCGTAATCTGAAAGTGGATGGGGTCGATCTGAAGTCCTCTGCGCAAACAGCCTTTGATGGACTGAAGACGGCGTTGCTGGGCGTCAAGGATACGACTACCGCTCAGGCAGCGCTTCCTCAGTTGGAGAAAGGGTCCATCGAGTTTGACAAGCTTCGTGACCTTGCCGGCAAACTCCCCATCGACGCGAAGACCGCGTTTGCTACGCTCGTGGCGTCTCTTCGTCCTTCGATCGAAGACCTCTTCAACAAGGTTCTCGCGATCCCTGGCGTCGCCCCGATTGCGAAGCCGGTAATCGACGGGCTTCGCGCCAAAATCGACAGTTTGGCAGAAAGCAAAGCCTGACACCTTGGACTTGCCGAGACGGAGTGCATTGCCGTCTCGGCCCGGCACTTTGCAAAACCGGAACCGGTTGCGACGCAATCCTGAGGCAAGCCTTGTCATCGCGGACCTTGATAACCCAGTTGCTTCCGGTGGCTCTCCGCCGCAGCCGGCTAACGACCCAACTGGTTTTTTGTATGCACATCGCGAAAGGCGGCCAACCGCGCTCTGTGCGCCTCCCGCCCGGAAAGGCACTATCGCAGCCCGGAC
This sequence comes from uncultured Alphaproteobacteria bacterium, assembly GCA_963772105.1. Taxonomy (GTDB): domain Bacteria; phylum Pseudomonadota; class Alphaproteobacteria; order Rhizobiales; family Rhodomicrobiaceae; genus Rhodomicrobium. The sequence goes on along the minus strand of CAVYVV010000009.1, from coordinate 11,255 downwards.
GAAAAATAGAAATAGGTACGGCTGGAAGGTAAACTGCCGTGCCCGGCCCGGCCGCGGCGTCATTGCCGGACGGGGTAGTGAGCACGGCATCGACAGCCGGAAGCCATCACTTCCGGCGGCTGGGATGACCGTATATCGCGTACGGGATCAACGGGCCAAGCATCATGACGACGGCCAAGGAAACGGCAATCGCTTCAAGGATGCCGCTGTCGGAAAGAAATGCCATCTGATTTTCTCCTCACAAAGGTTAAGGGCCGCTATGTGAGATGTGGCCGCTCACTTGGTAGACTTCGTCAGTTCACATATACGTGAAGCTCGCGCTTGGCTCATCAAGCTCAAGCTTCAGCTCGGGCTCATCGACAAAAACTCAAGTCAATTTGGGATTGCTGCTCTTATTGAGACTGCCTTATGCGACACGTGCCAAGAAATGCTGCCAACACTCAAAAGTGTCGTTGGGAGTTATCCAATTTTTTGCTATGTTGAGCGCGCTGCAAGCTTGATCGCTTCATTCTGATAGGATGCATTCAGCGGCAGATGACAAAGCCAGGATCCGTAAGTGTAACGAGTAGAAGGTATACTTAAGATGGCGAACAAAACGAACTTCACGCCCGAGGAATGGAAGTCACTCCTCGAGGCCGCAATGATGTCGGGGCTTGCGGTCACAGCGGCTGAACCAAGCGGTATTTTGGGTGTGTTGAAGGAAAGCTTTGCCGCAAGCAGAGCCCTGATTGAAGGGCGAAGCGACCCCGATGAACTCGTCAAAGCCCTCGAGGCCGAGTTCGAAACCTCGGAAGGGCGCACCTTCGCAAAGGACGGCTTTCGCGAAAAGCTCGCTGGCGCCAAGGCCGCCGATCTGAAAGTCAAATGTATCGATTCTCTGAAGCAGGCCGCAGCCATTCTCGAGGCAAAAGCTCCAGCAGATGCGGAGGCTGTGAAAAAGTGGTTCTATCATATCAGCGAGAAAGTGGCCGACGCCGATGCCGAAGGCGGGTTCATGGGCTTCGGGGGCACGAAAGTTACAGACGCCGAGAAGGCGGCGCTGTCGGAGATCTCTGCCGCGCTCAAGCTCGCATAGTGCAATCCGTGCGCTGATAAGAGGACGCTGCCGCCGGGGGCGGCAGGGGTGCAGTTCTTTTAGAGCAGCAGTCTTTTATACAAGAAGGGCAAGGCCATCTCTCCTTATGCGCCGGTAACGGCCTTGCCCTTCTTGTGGTATTATAGCGGCACGGGCATGCAACCACCCCAAATCCTCAAAACGACAATAACCTGAAACGGATGAAGACAGATGCGCTGGGACGATTTCCGAAAGAGCAGCAACGTTGAAGACCGCCGCGGCCAGATAATGCGTGCAGGCGGGCTTGGCCTCGGGACGATGGCGGTACTCGGGCTGATCGCTTGGGGATTGGGGATAAATCCCGCGCTCCTCATCGGCGGTGCGGAAATGGTTTCCCGCCATCTGCCGCAATCGTCCAGTGAATTGGGCAAGCCGGTTGCCGGGAACGACGAGGCCGGCCAGTTTGTCGCCGCCATCCTTGGCGACACGGAAGACAGATGGACAGACATCTTCCGGGCAAAGGGCATTACCTATCAACCGCCCAAGCTGGTGATATTCTCCGGCGCAACAAAATCCGCATGCGGCATGGCGCAGTCGGCCGTTGGGCCGTTCTATTGCCCGAATGACCGCACCGTCTATCTCGACACGTCCTTTTTCAAGCAGATCGAGACGAAGCTTCGCGGTTGCGAAACCGGCAGCAAAGCCTGCCAGTTCTCGCAGGCCTACGTCATTGCGCATGAGATCGGCCATCACGTTCAGAACCAGCTCGGCATCCTGCCGAAAGTGCAGGCTCTCCAGGCGCGCGCAGGGCAAACGGAAGGCAATCAGATACAGGTCCGGGTGGAACTGCAAGCCGATTGCTTCGCTGGCGTTTGGGCGAACCATGCGCAAAATAAGTTGAAGTTCCTGGAGCCCGGGGACATCGAGGCCGCGCTCCAAACCGCAACCGCAATTGGCGACGACACTCTGCAGCGCCGCGGCCAAGGCTATGTGGTGCCGGATGCCTTCACACACGGGTCCGCAGAACAGCGCAAACGCTGGTTTGTGACCGGCCTGAAAAGCGGCGATGTCGCAAGCTGCGATACATTCTCTACCACTTCGCTCTAACCTCGTCTGGGGCGCGAGAGGAACTCAGGTCGCCTGTCGCCCCGATCCCCGATCACGCTTGTGGCCATCGTCTCGATTGGGGACTTGCCGATCATGGAAGCACGATGGCGGACATCATAATTCCGCGCAACTGTAAGCACGCTGATCTGGCCTCAAAGCAGCGATGGGAGGTGATTCTGGCCGGGAAAAAGATCGCCGTTAAGACGTTGTGCGGCTGAGCGCAGAGGAGCGCTCCCGGCCTTTCTCGTCTTTTAGATTATTATATAGACACGCGAGAATCTCTCCACGGGCGTGCCTGCAGCTCTGTCGCAGTCGCGCCATCCTTGAACGGCGGCGATCAATTAATTAAGCTGAAGCTTGATGAAGGAACGCCTGCATTGGGCGGGGCGGTGAGTTCGTGCGCAGCAAGATCGTGACAGCCGACGAGGCCATCGCCCTGATCCGCGACGGCGATACGCTTTCGAGCACCGGCTTCGTCCAGACCGGCTTCGCCGAAGCGCTCCTTTCGGCCGTGGAGCGCCGTTTCGCGGCAACCGGCGCACCCCGCAACCTGACTCTGTTCGCCGGCGCCGGGCATGGCGACGGCAAAGAACTTGGTCTCAACCATCTTGGGCATGAGGGGCTCTTGAGGCGCGTGGTGGCGGGCCACTGGGCGATGATGCCAAAGGTTGGCAAGCTCGCGCTGGATAACAAAATCCAAGCCTACAATCTGCCCCAGGGTATCATCTGCCAGCTGTTTCGCGACCTTGCCGGAGGCAAACCGGGCACATTTTCAAAGGTCGGCCTGCATACCTTCGTCGATCCACGCTACGGCGGCGGACGGATCAATGCCGCCACCACCAAAGACATCGTCGATCTCGTCGATGTCCATGGCGAGGAATGGCTGTTCTACCACGTGGGCCGCGTCAACGTCGCCTTTATCCGCGGCAGTACCGCCGACACCTTCGGCAACATCACCATGGAGCGCGAGGCGCTGACCCTCAACAACCTCGCAATGGCGATGGCGGCCAAGAACAGCAACGGCATTGTCATCGCCCAGGTGGAGCGCATCGCGGAGCGCGGTTCATTGCCGCCCCGGCAGGTGAAAGTGCCCGGCATCCTTGTGGACTGCATCGTGTTGGCTGAGCCGTACGAACACAGGCAGACGGTCACCACCCAGTACAACGCGGCGTATGCTGGCGAATTCCGCGCCCCGCGCCCAAGCTTGGTGTCGGCCGTCCTTGATGAGCGCAAGATCATCGCGCGCCGCGCCGCCTTCGAGTTGCCGCCCAACGGCATCATCAACCTGGGCATCGGCGTGCCGGCGGGCGTGGCCTTGGTGGCCAATGAAGAGCACATTTCTCATCTGTTAACCCTGACGGTGGAGTTGGGCGTGATCGGCGGCATCCCCTCCGCTGGCGGCGATTTCGGCGCTGGCGTCAATATGGATGCGGTGATCGACGAGACCCAGCAATTCGACTTCTACGATGGCGGCGGTCTCGACATGACCTGCCTCGGCATGGCCGAGTGCGATGAAGCAGGCAATGTGAACGTGAGCCGGTTCGGCGGCCGGCTGACCGGGGCGGGCGGTTTCATCAACATCAGCCAGAATGCGCGGCTTGTCGTATTCGCAGGTACCTTTACCGGCAATGGCCTCAAAGTGGCGGTGGAGAACGGCGAACTCCGCATCCTCGAAGAAGGAAAGCAGAGGAAGTTCCTGAAGCAAGTCGCCCAGATCACCTTCAATGGCCAGTATGCTTACGACCGCGGCAAGCCGGTCTATTACGTCACCGAGCGATGCGTGTTCCGCCGAGTGCGGCGGGGCCTGGCGCTGATCGAGGTCGCCCCCGGCATCGATGTGGCCCGGGACATCCTGGCCCACATGGACTTTGAGCCGATCATCGGCGAGTACACCATCATGGACCCCCGCATCTTCAGCCCGGGCCCCATGAACCTCGAGGGGGAGTTGCTCAACCTGTCCATGCCGGAGCGGGTGACCTATGATGCCGACCGAAACATCCTCTTCCTCAATTTCGAGGGCATGTACGTGCGCGTTGCCGGCGACGTCAAGGCGATTTGGGATATCTGCGAACAGCGCTGCCGCGCTGCGGGCAAGCGGGTCGGCGTCGTCATCAACTACGATCGCTTCCGGATCAACCAAGAGATGTACGACGCCTACGCGGAAATGGACCGGTATTTCCTCGCTCACTATTTCACGAACATTACGCGGTATGCGACCAGCGCCTTTATGCGCGCCAAGCTGGGCGAAGCTTTCTCGCAACGCAACATCGCATCCCACATCTTCGAGCGCAGGGAAGAGGCCCAGACCTTCCTGGCTGCGCTCGAGCGGGAGAGCGAGAAGTAAACTCGGGATGGTTGACTAAAAACAGCCGGGCTTTATTGGCGGGGGATGACGTTTGGGAATGCCTTCTCAAACGACGGTGTCCTGTGCCAAGCTCCAGCCATGAGCGACAACATCATCGTTTGGGATCTTGAGACCGTGCCCGATCTGCGCGGCTTCGCCGCGGCGAACGGCATGAGCGCCAGCGCGGATGCTGAGGTTCTAGAAGCGATCGGCGAGAAGTTTCCGAAACATATCTACCATTCGATCGTCTGCATCGGCGCGCTTGTCGCCCATCGCGAAGAGAGCGGCTGGGTCGTGGACGCGCTCGGGGCGCCGCATGTCGGGGAGAGAACCGAAAAACAGTTGATTTCGGCCTTCGTCGACAGGATCGGTGAGCTTTCCCCGCAGCTCGTAACGTTCAACGGGAACGGCTTCGACCTGCCTGTTCTTCGTTACCGCGCCATGATTAACGAGGTATCGGCTCCCGGTCTTTCAGCACGGCCCTACTTCAACCGGTACAGCGAAGATGCACTCGATCTCTGCGATGTGCTGTCATCCTTCAGCGCGCAGGGCCGTGCGACATTGCACGAAATCAGCAAGATCATGGGACTGCCCGGAAAGCCGGACAGCATCGACGGTGGAGAGGTGCATCGGTATTTTCGGGACGGGAAAATTCAGGAGATCGCCGATTACTGCGAGACCGACATCGTGAACACCTACCGTGTTTGGCTGCGCTACGAGTTGTTTCGTGGACGGCTTCATGCGGAAGAGTATGGGGCAAGCGAGCAGGCCCTTGCCGGATTCATCAAAACGAAGGAAGCAACCAAGCCTCATCTGAGCGGGATGGCGATCACCACGAGGGCTGTGTAAGCGCGGCGCGGCACGATTGGTGCGAGTGGGGTCGCTGGCCTGATCCGGGCATCGCGGCAACAGCGCGGGAGCTTGAGAATCAGGTGGACGACAAAGACTAACCAGCGGATGATCCGACGACGTTGCATCCAGCAGGAACCCGCATGGCCCCTTCTCTCAAAATTGCTTTCCTTGGATCCGAAAGCGTCCCGTTCATCAAGTCAGGGGGACTCGCCGATGTCGTCGGCGCCCTGCCCAAGTATCTCAGCGCGCGTGGTCACGAGGTCATTGTTGTCCTGCCGAAATACGCGTCGATCGATGTGGGCCGCTGGACGATCGAACCATTCTTGAGTCCGCTCGGGGTCTGGATGGGCGACACCGAAGAATGGTGTGCGGTCTTCGCCACGACGTTGGCCGGAGTACGATTTTTCTTCATAGAATCAAATCAATATTTCGAGCGCAGAGGAATCTACCATGATCCTGACATGGAGGATTATCGGGATAACGCGCGGCGATTTGGCTTCTTTACCCGTGCGGCGCTACAACTTTGTCGCGACATCGGCTTCGCACCCGATATTGTGCACGCCCACGACTGGCAGACCGCTCTGGCCCCGGCCTACCTCAAGATTTGGCATGGGGACGACGCGGTACTCGGCAGCGCGGCGAGCGTCTTGACCATCCACAACATCGGTCATCAGGGCAAGTACCAAGCGTCCGATTACGACTACCTCGGGCTGCAGCGCGCCAACTTCACGCCGGCCAAGTTCGAGGACCACGGCGGCATCAACATGCTGAAGGGCGGCATCGTCTATGCCGATCTGGTGACGACGGTAAGCCCCACCTATGCGGTGGAGACGCGCACGGACATCGGCGGCGCCGGGCTCGCTCCGGTCCTCAACGACAAGGGCGACAACTATTGGGGCATCCTCAACGGGGTCGACGGCGATGAATGGAACCCAGCTACGGACGCCCTGATTCCCATGCGCTTCGATGCCACATCGATGGCCGGGAAGGCCGCCTGCAAGGCCGCGCTGCAAGAACGCATGATGCTGGACGTCGACCCGGGTATCCCGGTGATCGGTGTCATTGGACGATTTGTCGCGCAGAAGGGGCTCGACCTGCTCGCTGCCTCCATTGAGGACATTTTGGGGACGATGCGCGTGCAGTTCGCGATCCTCGGCACCGGTGACAAGGGCCTCGAATGGTATTTCGGGCCGTTGCCTGGGCGCTATCCGGGACGCGTCGGGAGCTACATCGGCTACGATGAGACAATTGCCCACTGGATCGAGGCGGGGGCCGATTTCTTCCTGATGCCGTCACGCTATGAGCCGTGCGGCCTCAACCAGATTTATTCGCTCAAGTACGGCACGCTGCCGATCGTCCGGGCTACCGGGGGGCTGAATGACACGGTCCGCCAGTACGACGAGGCAACGGGCAGTGGCACCGGCTTCAAGTTCGTAGAGCCGACGGTGCAGGCCGTCTACGATACCGTCGGATGGTCGGTTAGCACCTACTTCGACCGGCCGCAACACATGGCGATGATGATCGCGGCGGCGATGGCCGAGGATTTCTCCTGGGAGCGCAGTATCGCCCCCTATGAGGCAGCGTACGCGCAAGCAATCGCCAACAAGAAAGGTCTCGGTTAGCCCTTATGAACTCCCAGGCCCTCCCCGAGACCGTCGACGGCCTCCCAAACATCAGCGGCTCGGAGGACCTTATCGCCCGGGCGATGGCCCAAAGCGGTCCCTTTTACCTGCCCGAGTCCGGCATCGATTTTGGAAAAATCCGCAGCGCGTTCGCGATCGCGCTCCACATGCACCAGCCGCTGGTTCCGGCGGGAGGCGACGATCTCCGCACCGCCGCGGTCATCAGCAATCTGAAGTCCATGATGGACAACCCGGGTATCGGCGACAATCACAACGCGCCCGTGTTCGTGTGGTGCTACAAGCGGATGGGGGAGTTCATCCCGCAGTTGATGGGAGAAGGAAAACAGCCGCGGGTGATGCTGGATTACTCGGGCGAGCTTCTTCACGGCCTCCGGGCGATGGGGCTCGACGACGTGTTCGACAATCTGAAGCGGATTACGCTCGATCCGGCGTATCGCGGCGCGGTGGAGTGGCTCGGGACGGCATGGGGGCACGCGGTCGCGCCGTCCACTCCGGCGCAGGATTTCCGGCTGCATGTAAGGGCGTGGCAGCATCATTTCGCGGCGATTTTCGGCTTCGACGCGCTCGCCCGCGTGCGCGGTTTTTCGCCCCCGGAGATGGCGCTGCCGAATCATCCCGATGTCGCATACGAGTTCGTACGGACGCTGAAGGATTGCGGCTTTCGCTGGGTGATGGTCCAGGAGCATTCGGTTGAGAACCCGGACGGCAGCGGCATCCGGAGCCCCCACGTGCCGCACTTGCTTGTGGCAAGGAACTCGCGCGGAGAGACGCAATCGATCATCGCGATCATCAAGACCCAGGGCAGCGACACCAAGCTGGTCGCGCAGATGCAGCCCTATTACGAAGCGAAGGGCCTTTCGGAGGTCAGCCTCGGCGGCCACTCCGTGCCGCCGCTGGTCACCCAGGTTGCGGATGGCGAGAACGGCGGCGTTATGATGAACGAGTTCCCGCCCAAATATATGGATGTCACGCGGGAGTCTTCCGGGTCGGACACTCCCGCGGTCAATGTAAGCGAATATCTGGAGTATCTCGATACCATCGGCGTTAGGAAGGAGCATCTCCCGCAGATCCAACCCATCATGCAAAAGCGCATCTGGGAGCGATTTGCGGAGCCGGCCGGGCCCGAGGCGCTTGAGAAGGTGATCCAGGAACTGCGAGACCAGGATGACCGCTTTCACATGGAAGGCGGAAGCTGGACGAACACTCTTTCCTGGGTGCGCGGATACGAGAGCGTGCTTGGCCCGATGGAGAAGGTGAGCGCACTGTTCGCCCAGAAGACGCAAGGCGCGGCTGCGTCCGATCCCAGGTACCGTAATGCGCTGTTCTATCTGCTGACCAGCCAGACAAGCTGCTACCGCTACTGGGGCAGCGGGATCTGGACCGATTACGGCCGCGAACTCGCGCGGCGCACCAATGACATCCTGACGTACGATTTCTGATTGGAGCGGCTCACCGAAGCCAAATGCTGGTTCTGTAGGCCGAAGCCGCAAGGTGCGGCCGGGGGCCTCTATCATGAGCACCCGTGCTCGATGAGATGACCCTCGCCAGCACAGGGTTTGCCAGTTCCTCCACAACGCGTTGAAGTGTTCCCAGTGCCGGCTGGAAAATTTCCAGCCGAAGCGCCGCTCCGGCCCAATCTCCGCGTGGTTCGCGAAAAGACGCATCTTGCCACCGGTCCGTACTGGCGGCGCGGAGGGAGCGGTGGAAAAAAGCTACGCGCCTCCTCTTCTCAATCGAAGCTATCGGCCTGCCTTGACGTTTTTACCGCAAGGCAGCGTGTACCGCCAGAGCGGCTTCGATTTTCGGCCTAAATCATTCCGGCGGTGCTTGGGCACCCTTAAGGGCGCATCTCCAGCGGCACGTATTCGCGGGCCTTCTCGCCGATATAGAGCTGGCGCGGCCGGCCGATTTTTTGCTCCGGATCGGCGATCATCTCTTTCCACTGGGCAATCCAGCCCGCGGTTCGTCCCAAGGCGAACAGCACCGTGAACATTGAGGCCGGGAAACCCATCGCTCTCAATGTGATCCCCGAATAAAAGTCGATGTTTGGAAAAAGCTTCTTCTCGATGAAATAGTCGTCCTGGAGCGCTATGCGCTCGAGTTCCAACGCCACCTGCCAAAGAGAGTCATTCTTGACGCCGGTGATCTCGAGCACTTCCTCGCAGATCTCCTTCATGATGCGTGCGCGCGGATCGTAGGTCTTGTAAACGCGATGCCCAAAGCCGACCAGGCGGAACTTATCGTGTTTGTCCTTGGCGCGTTTGATGTAAGCCGGGATGCGGTCGACCGTGCCGATTTCCTGGAGCATCTTCAGAGCGGCTTCGTTGGCGCCGCCGTGGGCGGGGCCCCAGAGGCAGGCGATGCCCGCCGCAATGCAGGCGAAGGGATTGGCGCCGGAGGATCCGGCGAGCCGCACCGTCGAAGCCGAGGCGTTCGGGCCGTGATCGGCATGAAGGATTAATATGCGGTCCATCGCCCGGCTTAACGCCGGGTTGACCTTCCACGTCTCGGTCGGCACGCCGAACATCATGTAAAGGAAGTTCGAGGCGTAATCGAGGTCGTTCCGCGGGACCATGAAGGGTTGGCCAATGGAATATTTATAGGCCATCGCCGCAATCGTCGGCATCTTGCCGATCAAGCGGAGCGAGGCAAGTTCGCGCTGGGCCGGATTGGTGATGTCCGTGGAGTCGTCAAAAAAGGCGGACATCGCGCCAACGGTTCCGATCATCACGGCCATCGGGTGGGCGTCACGCCGGTAACCGGAGAAGAAGCGGTGCATCTGCTCATGGAGCATCGTATGGGAGGTGACGCGCTTCTTGAAATCGAGGTAGCGCTCCTTGTTCGGCAAATCGCCGTAAAGCAGGATGTGGCAGGCTTCCAAATAGGTGCTGTGCTCGGCAAGCTGCTCGATGGGATAGCCGCGATAAAAGAGCATGCCGTGCTCGCCGTCGGTAAAGGTGATGTCGGATTTGCAACTCGCCGTCGAGGCAAAGCCGGGATCAAAGGTGAAAGCGCCGGACTGGCCGTAGAGCTTCGTGATGTCGATCACATGCAGCCCGCTGGTGCCCGAAATCACCGGAAGCTCATACTGCTTGTCATTCAAGGTGAGCGTCGCGGAACCTGCCAGCTTCGCCGCCTCTGCCTTGTGGGTGGTGTGGGGATCGTAGGTCATGCTCTCCTCCTGCCGGAACGCATAGGGGCAACCTTGGCACGAAAGATGATGAGGCTCTAACAAAATTTCCAGGGCATTTTTGCGATGCAGCATGAACCGGAGACTTTTTGGCGCGCCACCGGCGATATCTGCGGCCTGTACTTGCCATAGGGATACCAAAACTACTTCAGAGCCGCAGGATATGTTTACGCTGAGGGCCGACGCTCTATGGGCTCAAGCCGTCCCCTCCAGAAACTCCGCTGCTCGGGCCCCGATCCTCGAGCCCGAACCGATAGAACAGACCGCCTCGCTGTCTGTCGTCCCATCATTGCCGTTCACTTCCCCGCCGCCCAAAGCGCTGGGATCAGCCTTGCGATAGTCTTTATGCTTGCTGTCGGCCCTTTCCAGACGGAAGCCCAAAGGGAGACCAGGGTTGTTCCTTAGCCCGCTTGCGGCCGCTGATATCGATGGCGAATCCGACTACGGTCCCATCCTTGAGGTCGCGCCCCGCGCATGGCACACACGCATGGCTGCCATCCATTCGGAAGTATTCTTCTTCGTAGGGATCGATGCGTCCCGTCGCTGCCAGAACGCCCATTTGATGGCGTCATCCTGCGCCTGTTGGGAGATCGGCCCTGCAATTCTGCGTCACCTTGCAGGTGAATAGATAATACATTCAGAATAGTATCTACAATTATATGTTGCTTGCATAGCAACTCTGTAGTCTAAGCTCAATTTGACCCCCCTCTGACCGGCCCTTTTTCGCCGCAAAGTGAGGAAGGAAGGCGGATCAGAGGGCATCTGAGCGGCATGCCCGAAATCCATGGAGGGAAAAAATGGATGCTGTCATAACCAGCCCGACCACCAATGCCAAGCTACGCGCCTGGGTTGACGAGATGACGGCACTGTGCAAGCCCGACGCGGTCGTGTGGACCGACGGAACACAGCAAGAATACGACCAGCTTTGCCAAATGATGGTGGATACCGGAACCTTCATCCGCCTCAACCCGGCGAAGCGTCCGAACTCGTATCTCGCTCGCTCGCATCCTTCGGACGTCGGCCGGGTCGAGGACCGGACGTTCATATGCTCCGTGAACAAAAACG
>CAVYVV010000008.1:0-89632 GCA_963772105.1 uncultured Alphaproteobacteria bacterium | reverse complement strand
TACGTCATTTCACCTGGAAGACGGCGTGGCAGGCATTGCACCGCACCGTGATCTTGGCGAGGCCGTCCACCAGCTTTGACCAGCCGGCCGCATCGGGCGGCTCCGGGACCTCGGAGGCGATCCGGGCAAAGTCGTCTGCCGCCCGATGGTACTCGAAACCCATCTCGCGGAACTCGGGCGGCATGTAACGACCAAATCCCTGCCCTTGACCGATCGCCATCTCCTTGCGGGCGGTTGAACCCGCCTCCCGGATTTTGCCTTGCGCCATGAGTTGCACAACGTCGTTCAGCGCGTTCATGTGCGTCCGCATGTGTTCGAGGAACTGCGTTCTCACGTCGGGCGGCAGGTCGACCGCCGTTCGAGAGTCCTCGGCCTTGGCGGCCGGCGTTGCAAGTGCCGTGAGCACAAGCCCCGCGGCCAAAATCATATTTCGCATGACGTTCCTCCCATTCCGGTCTTTCGCATCGCACAGGGGCTACCAAGCGCACCGGTGCAATCAGTAATCTGCGTGTCTACCTCCAGCGCTGACCGCCCCCGGTACTGCCCAGCACCGACCTGCAATCATGGGAAAGCCTGCGCCAGTTCGACTGGAGGCAAGCACGCACCGCGCCGGCGCCATGCCGTTCGTGCGCGCAGTGTCTTTCGATCTCCGGGGCGCATGCGCTTGCAACCGGGCCGCGGCCCATACCTTGCGCGGATGCCAAGTCTGCCGGAACGAGCATAGCGGCTGCCGCGGCCACGGCGATTGTTACTCTTTTCATCATCATGATAATGTACTCCTCTTAGTTGCGCCAGCGAGGGCCCGTGTTATCGAGGGCGACGGTGCAAGCCTCGCCAAGCTCCCCACTATGTGCGTTGAGACAAGTCCGCACCTGGCCGAACGCGTGCTCGACCTCGGGGCAGAACTTTGCGATCTCGCTCATGCACAAGGTTGCAACAGGCCCCGTGCCGCGGCCACGATCCGGGCCTGTCGACTCGAGCGCTAAACGGCAATTCTCCGACAGGTCCTTCGACTTGCCCTCAAGGCAGGCCCTTTGACCCGGACCTTGCCCAATGCCCGCGCAGTGCGTCTCGATATCCTTGACGCAAAGCTTGCTGACAACCGCTTGCCACATGCCCATACCCATGCCGCCCATGCCTCCGCCCGGACCCATGCCCTGAGCCGAGGCCGGAGACGCGAGCGCGATGAAAATCGCGGCGGCTCCAACCGCAATGGCGTTCTTTCTCATGTCACGCTCCTGTCGTTGACCATTGAGAGGCAACTCTAAGGGAGAGGGGTTTTCCGCACGCTGAAACCCATTTTAAGCGTGGTGTAAGCTGCGAGCTGATAGCTCGGAGGCGCCAGTGCCTTTGGCAAAGATCATAGCCAAAGACCGAAAGAGGCCTATCTTGAAGGAACCAGACCAGCACACTCTTCGTGCAGCGGCCGTATCAGAGAGGCCTGAGCAAGTGAGAGTTCTACTCGCCGAGGATGATCCCAGCTTGGCGCGCCAAGTAGCGGCGGCGCTTGAACGGGCGGGCTATGCGGTCGACAAGACCGCCGACGGCGAGGAGGCTTGGTTTCTCGGCGATACCGAACCTTATGATGCGGTCATTCTCGATCTCGGCTTGCCCACCCTCGATGGGCTTGCTGTACTGCGGCGCTGGCGAGGCGATAGCCGCGCCATGCCGGTGCTCATTTTGACGGCGCGCGCTTCATGGCGGGAGAAAGTGACCGGCCTCAGGGAAGGCGCTGACGATTACCTCGGGAAGCCCTTCGAGATCGAGGAACTGCTCGCCCGCGTCGAAGCTCTCATCCGGCGCGCCTCGGGGCAGGCGTCGGGTACATTTGTTTTCGCTGGTCTAAGCCTGGATCCGGGCTCGCAGCGCGTGACTTACGACGGGGCCTTGCTCGATCTGACCGCCATGGAATATCGGGCGCTCGCCTATCTCATGCTGCACCCCGGCAAAGTCGTGTCCAAAACCGAACTGATCGAGCACATCTACGGCTATAACGAGGATCGCGATCCCAACGTGATCGAGGTGCTTGTCAACCGGCTGCGAAAGAAGATCGGCGCCGACATCATCCACACCCGCCGGGGCCAGGGTTACGAACTGTCCGAGGTTTGAGATGGTCGCGGTTGGACATTTGGATATGGAGGCGCAAGAGGCGCAGAAACGCGGAGCGCTCCGCATGCGGCCGCGCTCGCTGAAGTTTCGTCTTATCGCCATTTCCCTGGCTTGGCTGGCATTCTCCCTTCTGGCGACGGGCGCTGTCCTTGTCCTTCTGTTTCGCGCCCATATGCAGCGGCATTTCGATCAGGCGCTGCAAAGTCATCTGGAAGAGCTTGTCGCGGCCGCGAGCGGCGATGCGGACGGGTCGCTCAACCTGAGTTGGGAACCGGCGGACCCTCGTTTCAGAAAACCCTTGTCGGGGTGGTACTGGGAGAGTCCGCAGCGGCAGCGAAACGCTGAAGCGTTCGCCATCACTCACCGGTCAAAGCATCCCGGCGGTGATCGGCAACCAGCGGAACCCCACATCTTCGATAATATCCCCGGTCCCGGCGAGCGTGCGGCTCCGCATTATCGCCCAGGATATCGCTTTACCCGGATCGAACCGGCCGCTGTCCGTGCTTGTGGCCGGCCCCTGCGTCACGGTTCAGAACGACGTGCTGATCTTCATGGGCCAGCTCGCGGCGGCGCTCATCACGCTTGGCCTGACGCTTAGCGCGCTTATTGCGGCGCAAGTCACCTATGGCTTGCGCCCGCTTGCCATGGTCCGCGCCGGTCTTTTGCAGGTGCGGCAAGGGCGCGGCTCGCGGCTTCAGGCGGATGGGCCTTCGGAAATCGCGCCGCTGATCGATGAGCTCAACGGCCTGCTCGACGAGCGCGACATGATGGTGGCGCAGGCGCGAGCCGAGGCTGGCAATCTCGCGCATGCGCTGAAAACGCCGATTGCGGTGATCCGCAACGAAGCGAGCAGCTTGCCTGAGCAGCAGGGAACGACCCTCAAAGCCGAAGCGGACAAAATGATCCGCGTTGTCGAGCATCATCTTGTGAACGCACGCGCGCAGATGAAACAGCGCCGTGTTCCTGCCGGAGCATCGCTCGATCGTGTGATGGAGGACGTGCGCTTTTCTTTGGGGCGCCTCTATCCCGGAAGGAGGCTGCAATTCGACTTGCCGAACGGGCTTACCGCGATTTGCGCCGAAGACGATCTTGGTGAGATGATCGGCAATCTAGCCGATAACGCCTGCAAATGGGCCACCGAAACTGTTCGCGTATCGGCCCGAAGCTCACGAGGCCGCGTCCTCGTGCAGATCGACGATGACGGCCCAGGACTGAAAGACGAGCAGCGAGCCCAGGTTCTGGCGCGAGGCGAGCGTCTCGATGAAAGCCTGCCGGGGCACGGCCTCGGCCTGTCAATCGCGGCCAAGCTCGCGGCCATACACGGGGGAACGCTGGGTCTTGAACGCTCTGAGCTAGGCGGGCTCGCCGCAATCCTGGATTTACCGGCAGCGCAGCATAAAAGCAGTTTCCCCGGCCTTCAATGTCATTGAGCGTAAGGCGCCACATCGACTGAGATGATGGCACTGCTTGGGCCGCATTTTGATGCAGAATATTCTGCGCTTGACCGTTTATGCGCATAAGCGCAATCAGGGGCCATGAAACCCGCTGTCGAAATCCTTTCCGCTCACGCTGAACCGACCCGCCTGGCTGCAATGCGCTTACTTCGGGATGGTAGCGAGCATTGCGTCTGTGAACTGATGCGTGAGCTCAGGGCCAGTCAGTCGCGGATGTCCCGCCATATGGCCGTCCTGAAAAATGCCGGGTTGGTCGTGGACCGGCGCGACGCGCAATGGGTGCGCTATCGTCTCACGCCAAATCTTTCCGCCGATGTTGCCGCGTTGCTCGAAGCTGCGCTTGCTTTGACAGATGCCCACGAGAGGAAAGCTGCATGACGGTGCAATCCTCGGCTCAGGCCGCGCGGATCCCTTTGCGCCATGTCCGATGGCTTTCCGGTTCGCTCGCCGCGCTCGTGGTCTGGGCCGCGCTTTACAGCCAGCTCGTTCCGTTTTCGCAATGGGCTGTATCGGCGCTCCGGGTCGATCCGCAAAGCCGGAGGGGCGAGGCCATCGCCTTCTTCCTCTACGACGCCCCAAAAGTGCTGCTGCTGCTCACGCTTGTCGTCTTCGCCATGGGCGTCTTGCGCAGCTTCTTTTCAGCTGAACGCACGCGCGCGTTGCTCGACGGCAAACGCGAAGGGATTGGCAATGTGCTCGCCGCCTGTCTTGGCATCGTAACGCCATTCTGCTCGTGCTCGGCGGTGCCGCTGTTTATCGGTTTTATGAGCGCGGGCGTGCCGCTTGGCGTCACTTTTTCGTTCCTGATCGCGGCGCCCATGGTGAACGAGGTCGCGCTGGGCCTGTTGTTTCGGCCTCTTGGGCTGGAAGGTTGCGCTGACCTATCTCGTGTTCGGGCTCGCAGTCGCCATCGTCGCCGGTTGGGTGATCGGACGGCTGCATTTGGAGCACTGGCTGGAAGACTGGGTGCGGAATGTGCGTCCGGAGCGGCGGAGATACCGTCCGGACAGTTCGAACTCAAGTCGGGCCTCGACGCCGTGCGCGACATAGTCGGGCGCGTGTGGCCCTGGATGCTGGCGGGCATCGCGGCGGGCGCGCATCCATGGCTACGCCCCGGCCGAACTCCTGGCATCAATCATGGGGCGCGACGCGTGGTGGTCAGTTCCGGCGGCCGTCGTCATCGGCATCCCGATGTATTCTAACGCCGCGGGCATCATCCCTGTCGTTGAGGCGCTCATTGGCAAAGGCGCTGCGCCCGGCACGGTGCTCGCTTTCATGATGTCGGTGATCGCCTTGTCGCTGCCCGAGATGATCATCCTGCGCAAGGTGCTGACGCTCAGGCTCATCGCTGTGTTCGTTGGCGTGGTCGGCGCCGGCATACTTGCGGTCGGCTTCCTGTTCAATGCCCTCTTTACCTGACCTGGAGTAATTCCATGAAAGACGTCAAAGTCCTCGGCCCCGGCTGCGCACGCTGCAATGCGACAGTAGAAATGGTGAAGGCCGAAGCCGAAAAGACAGGCGTTCCTGTGACCGTTGAGAAGGTGACTGATTACGCGGAGATCGCGAGTTACGGCATCGCCTCTACGCCCGGCATCGTCATCGACGGAAAGGTCGTGCATGCGGGCGGGCTGCCCAAGGCGGAAGACGTCGCAAAGTGGCTGAAGGCATAAGCTCGCCTAACCTCGCTTTGGCCTTCGCCTTTGCGACCACCTCGCCATCTTCCTTTGTGAGCGACCCGATGTTCGGATTGGTCAGTAGCTCCACGCTCAGCATCAGAGCTTCGTCGCTGTCCGTTTCCCGCAGCCGCGTGGATTGCCTTTCCCGCATCGGACACCACCGCCCGGAACGCAAGCTGTTACCCAACTTGAACCGGTCTCAACTGGAAGGCTGCGCGAAGGCGCAGAAATTTTAGCCTGCTGTAAGCCAGGGAGCGATAGAGAAGCCAGGCCTGTGGCGTGAGCGCAGGAAATGGCGAAGACCCCTGTTTAAGGGATCGAACACCTCCGCCGCCAAGCCCGTGATTGCTTGGTCCAAACGGCGGACTTTTCGCACGACAGAAAGAATGGAGAGTTCCGTGAACCGCGACGATTACACATCAGGAGCGAAAACGCTGCATTGGCTGATCGCTCTTTTGATCCTTGTACTTTTCCCTCTTGGCTGGATGATGGGAGACTTTGCCGGTGCGCAGAAAGCCCAAGCCTACAACCTGCATAAGTCGCTCGGAGCGACGGTGCTGATCCTGATGGCGCTGCGCCTTGTTTGGCGCGGCCTCTATGCGGCGCCCGCGCTGCCCTCCACGATGTCGCCCATGGAGCAAACAGCGGCCAAGGTTGGTCATCTTGCTCTCTATGCGCTGCTGATCGCGCTGCCGCTGACCGGCTGGGCGCTGATCTCGACCTCGGACAAGCCATCGCTCTTCTTCGGAACCCCTTTCCCGCTGCTTCCTTTCCTCGCGGAATTGCCGGCGGCCGAGAAGAAGGAGTACCATGAGGCTCTGGAAGGCGCGCATGAACTCCTCGCCAACGGGGTGCTCATCGTTGTTGCTGCCCATGTCGCGGCGGCACTGCGGCACGCTATCATGCTAAAGGATGGGGTCTTTTCGCGCATGCTTCCCCGTTTCGGGCGGACTGCCGAAGCGTCCTCCGCGGCCCTGCCTGTCAAGAACCGCTGAGGCTGCGAGGTTTCCCCGTGCGGTTCACGGTCATACGCGGATATCCCCTGCTTTATTCATTCGAAATGGAATAAGACTAAGATCACCTTCGTTCCCTTATGGAGAATGAAAGGATGTAACATGGCGTCTGAGCGGATGTATGCTTTTAAGCTCACGTTTGCGAAGCACATGGTCAGAGTGCGTGGCGATGCTTCCGATTACAAGCGACTGGGGCAAGTACGGGAGGAGGCTCTGAGGGATGGCTGCGCCTTTCTGCTTAAGAGCATTTCTTCTCTTGATGGTCGCAAAGACACCAAATTAGTGCCGTTCCCTTCTTCCCGTCGCGGATGATCCTTCCCCGCGAAGCCTGCATCCGAAGCTGATGGATGAGTTGAGCCGCTACCGCTTTGGCCAGCACCTTATCGCCTGTGTCGAGGCCCTTGGACTCCATCACAGCTAAAGCAAGCTCACGGGTTGATTTTGGGCCGGACGCGAGCGCTTCCTTGCAGACCTCCATCTGTTCACCGCGCTTGAAAAGCCGGTAAACGTCAATGTACTTCGGCATGTCTTGGGCATCGCCTGACGCTTCGAAGATCTTGATGCAGGCCGTGACACGCGCGAGATCGGCGCGGGCTTGCTTGATCCGCTCCTCATAGAGTTTGATCGAGGCTTGGATCTCTTCCCGCTTCGACCTTAAGGTCGTAACTGTGCGTATCTCCGTCATGCCCTGAAATGTAAGGCGATTTCAGAGATATTGCTTCTGGCGCTTGCGCCACAATACCGGTTTATTCCCGGCTGCAAATTGAATTGCAGCCAAAGCGATTACACCGTGGCGCAGCCCGTGCGCCACGATTTCTCCCAGCCTGTGAACGAACGCCGCCACGGCCGGTCTGCCGTCGCCGGGCAGTCCGAAAGACCCGCGTTCGACGATCTTAACGGTCGAGGAGGAGGCCATCGCCGTGGCCTTCCGCAAGCACACGCTTCTGCCGCTCGACGATTGTCTCTATACCCTGCAGGCCACCATTCCGAACCTGACGCGCTCGTCCCTGCATCGCTGCTATCAGTGCCACGGCATCAGCCGTCTGCCCGAGATCGAAGGCGACAAGCCTGCCAAGAAAGCATTCAAGGCCTACCCCATCGGCTTCTTCCACATCAACATCGCCGAGGTCCAGACCGCGCAAGGAAAGCTCTTCCTCTTCGTGGCGATCGACAGAACCAGCAAATTCGCCTTCGCCCAGTTGGTTGAAAAAGCAAACCGCGTGACCGCGTCAGCCTTCCTGACAGCCCTCATCGAAGCGGTCCCCTACAAAATCCACACCGTTCTCACCGATAACGGCATTCAGTTCACGTTCCCGCCAAGATATGCCAATGGCCCAACCGCGCGGTACGCCACCCACATGTTCGATATGCGCTGCCGGGAAAACAGCATCGAGCACAGGCTCACCAAACCGAACCATCCCTGGACCAACGGCCAGGTTGAGCGCATGAACCGCACCCTCAAAGAAGCAACCGTGCGCCGCTACCATTACCAAACCCACGATCAGCTTCGTGAGCACCTCGACACCTTCCTGGCAGCCTACAACTTCGCCAAGCGCCTCAAAACGCTGCGAGGGCTCACCCCTTACGAATTCATCTGCAAACGCTGGACAGAAAATCCGGATCAGTTCAGGCTCAATCCAATCCACCACAAGCTGGGACTAAACACGTAGGCTATCCCGGCTGCGGCGTGCAGGACCAGATGCAACGCAAGGAAGCTTTTCCCACATCCTGGCTGCCCAAAGATGGTGCCAAAGCCGGAGCCGGGAAGTAGGTCTTCAATGATCCATTCGTCCTCAAAGCTCAGCTCGATATCTCGGCAGCGGGTGGTTTGGAATTTGCCTCGCCCCTTCTGGCGCTCCTTCCGGGGCGTCTCGCCTGTGTCGCGCGCCTCACCATCGTTCGGCGGCACCTCATTGAACCTGTCGCCGTTCTCATCGTGCTCGCCGTTTCCGTCATTCGGCGGCGTTTCGCTGGTGCCACCATCATTCAGCGGCACCTCATCGAACCTCTGCCCAGCCTCATCGTATTCGCCGTTGCCGGGGTCGCACGTTTCCTCGGCGCCAGGGTCGAACGCCTCATCGAGCCGCGCCTTCAGATCCTCTATGCCGTGGTCTCTCAGCACATCGTTGGGGTCGCCGTCCTCCGCATTCGGCCTCTTTACCGCTTCCATGTCACTACCCCCGCAACCCGAACCTCGAACCCGCGAGCCTTCAGCCTCTCGTAAAACTCTCGCGCCCCGTCCTGTCCCGCCTTTCCCTTCTCGGCCCAGATGGTCACACTCTCGATGTAGTCGGGCACAGCGTCGGCTAGAGCTGGCATGAAGTTCGCCGAACCAGCCGCCCAAGCTCCCCAGCCGCGCGCAACGTGCATGCTCAGGGCGCTTTCGGTGCCTTCAGCGATACACAGGGCGAGGCCGTCATTCGGGGGAGCCACGACAATCGGCTGCCCCTTGCAGACGCCATGAGCCTTGCGCGGGTCGGCCATCGGCGCTTTGTGCGGCCCCTGGAGAAAGGTCAGCCGAACGCCGCGGGCTGCGATCATTGCCGGATACGGGATTTTTCGGTCTGCTACCCCGGCAGGCAGAAAGCCCAGCATGTCGAGCGGCGGCAGTGGCAGATCGCCGATTGAACGCCCGATGCGCAAATAGGCTTCTGCGAGGGTGCCCTGGATCGGCTGACGAAGCTTCCAGAGCTGATTTGCGTACCAGCGGCGGCGAGCTTCGGCCTCGGCCTCCTGCTTCTCCCGCTCGCGTGCTGCCGTCTTTGCCTTTTCGACAGCCACAGGGTCGGGAGCAGCGGGACGGCGGAAGTCCTTGACGGGCAGGATGCCACGGCGGCGCAGCTCGTCCTTCATGGCTTTGTAGTCGTCGCCAGCGAAGGAATGCAGAACGATGTCATCTGGGTCAGTTCGGTGCGGCCTGATCGTCAGAGAGCGGTCGCCCTTGCTATGGTCCAGCCCCGGAGCCAGCCCGTAATGTCCGTGCCATTCTCCGCCGAGTGCGCAGGTCACTTCTTGTGCGAGGTTCATGCCACCCTCCGCTGCGCCGACACCGCAAACACAACGTCGTCCTTGGGAAGCGGCGCGCGCATCGCTGGCTCGAAGCTTGACAACCTGAGTACGGCCTCAACGGTCGACTCGTTATCCAGCCGCCGGTCGCGCCGGTAACGCGCAGCCTCGACGCAGAACTGCCGCGCGATTTGGAACGCTTGCTGTTCGTCCGGTTGCCAAACGCCCTCGGCGCCGCGGCAGAGCCAGCAGCCCAGCTGCGCCGAGTAGCGCAACTGGTTCGCATAGAGCTTGGGAAAAATCGAAGCCAGATGCTTCGTGGGGCTAAGCTCGTCCATGGCGGCCTCCGGAGGTTGGGAGGCATGTAGTAACCGGGGGACGACTCTCTCTATTGAAAAGAGAACTGATAGAGGTTATAGTACGCATAACGAGGTCCTAGTGTGAAAACTTTCACACAGTTGTAGGTTCTTGAGTGAGTTGATTCACTCGGTTAAGCCTTGTTGTTGGGACTGTCTTTATCTTTGATAGGCCAGCGGTTCTTAGGTGTATCGCTGGCCTTCTTTATTGGTCGATATTAGTATGCCACATCTTGCGCCGCCGTATTTGGAAGAAGATGGAATTACGGTCGAGAGGGGCACACCACCGCGCGTGCGGCTCATGCCTAATTGCCTTTCAGATCAAGGCGTGGCAGCGACTGGAGGAAGGCTTTCAAGTCGTCTTCGAGAATGAGGGTACGGCGCCCGTATTTGCGTGCGATGAGAAGCCCGTCACGGATCGCCGCATAGAGCTTGTCGCGGCAAACATTGGCCGCAGCGCAAGCCTCATCAATTCCGTAGGCGAGATGCTGTCTGTCTTTCATGGATCGTCCTCGTTGTATTACTGTATGAGGACGACGGTAACCCAATTAAGCAGCATCCGAGAGTGGGTTTTGGCTCTATTTTTTCGAAGTCAAAAGCCTGAGAACTCACGCTAACTCTTTCTTTACTTTACACCATGACTCGTATGCTGCATCTGTGGAAGTTTTCTTACCGTCCAGTATGCTAAGAATTCGAGCTAAAAATACTATCCATCGCCCTTCCCTGCGAGCAGAGGCTTTCGTCTGACACGTTCTCTCGTATAACCCTGCTAGCGTCCCAATAAACATGAGATGAACTTCATCATATTTTCTCTTGCTATTCTTTTGATTGGAATTGTAGTTGATGTCACTTTGTGCGATCGCGACTATGCTAGAAAGGCTCTCCTCGATACGATACACTTCTTTCAGGGCCGCCTCGCTTGGGACTTCGAACTTATCTTTCGGGACAGCGGGGTTGGTAGACATTTCTTCCAGAACTTCGACCCGCGTCGGCTGCTCCATGGCTCCCCGACGATGTCCGCGCATACGGTCTATTTCGCCCATCATTTCGAACGTGAAGCCATGAAGCAGCTCCTGTACCTTTTCAGTCGCCCGCTCAATCTGCTGCCACCTCCCCATGCGCTTGTGGGGCGTCACATCCCGTAGGTGCTCTCGAAGTGTGTGAAACACAGTGAATTGTTCATTTATCGATTCGCACAAGGCACTCCTGCCCTCATCGGAAAGTGCGGAAAATTCGGGCCCGAGATCCCTGAGGAGCTCCGCGAGCCTTACGCGCCTAATCGAGGACATGGCTGTTCTCTCCATATCAGCCTGGCTTCGGCACCTGATCCACAATACGCAGCCCACGCCTCCATCAATGCGCGCCGCTTTGGAAGTAGATCGCCCCGCCGATAGGCGCTCTCCACATCGTTCTCGATCGTGTGCGCGAGCGCCATTTCCACGACCTCGGAAGGAAATTCGGTTTCCTCCGCGGCCCAGTCCCGAAACGTGCTGCGGAAACCATGGACGGTGAGCCCCGGGCGCAGGCCGCGCAGGAGCTCCAGCATCGCCATGTTCGACAGCGGCCGCCCACGACGGGCGCTTGGGAACACATAGGCCGTGCCCTCGATCTGAGGCAGTCCGGCGATGACGGTACGCGCCCGTTCGGAAAGAGGAACGCGATGGTCAAGAGATGCCTTCATGCGTGTCGCCGGCACATGCCAGACACCTTCGGTGAGATTGAACTCGGAAGGCGTGGCCAAAATCGCCTCCGAGGTGCGGGCTGCGGTCAGAATGGTGAATTCGAGGGCGCGGGCCGACATTGCGGAGTTCATACGCAACGCTGCCATAAACGCGGGCAGCTCTTGCCAGGGCATCGCCGGGTGATGCCGCACGGTCCCCTTCTTCTTTCGCGCCGGCAGGAGGTGCTTCAGATGCCCGCGCCAGAGCGCCGGGTTGGCACCGTCTCTCAATTTGCGGGCGCGGCACCAATCCAGGACATTCTCGATCCGGCCGCGGACGCGGACCGCTGTTTCGGGCTTCGTCCGCCAGATCGGCTCCAAAACCCGAAGCACGTCCTCGGTTGCGATCTCGGCGACGTCTGTATCTCCGATGATCGGGATCGCGTAGGTCGCCAGCGTATTGCGCCATTGCTGACGGTGCTTCGCATTTTTCCAGGATGACTCATGGGCGGAGATATAGCGCTCAACCGCGTCGCGGAACACGACGCTGTTTGCGGAGCCGTTCAGGGCGATGCTGGTCTTCTTGCGCGTCTCGATCGGATCGGCGCCTTGCTTGAGAAGCTTGCGGCACTGCTCCGCGATCTCGCGGGCAGCGGCGAGGCTTATATCGGCGTAGGCTCCAAGCCCCATATCGCGGGTTCGGCCGTCGCGGGCGAAACGAAATATCCATCCCTTGGTGCCACTGTCGGTAATCCTCAGATAGAGGCCGCCGCCATCAGCGTAGAGCCCCTTCTCTTTGAGGTTTTTGATCCCGACCGCCGTTAGGCGATTTGTCGTCTTTGCCATTTGAGGTGTGGCTTTAGACCATGTTTGAGCCCATGCTCTAAAGCCCGGTTCTAGACGATTTTAATCGACGTGTACAGACGTCATTCGCAAATAAGTCACTGATTAACAACGCATTAATAAGACGTCGCCCTGCGCTACTCGACGTGGATCGACACTATCTTGGCGGACACTCTCTCCGCCAGCCCCTCTGGTCCGAATATCACCGATGTATCGGGCCGCTCGCTCCTGCCCCAGCGAATTTGCGCAGCATGAAGCGACATTACGCCTCTGCTTCGAAGTGCGCTTGCATAGGTGAGCCGAGCGAGCCTATCAGTAACCCAACGCGCCGGCGGGCGCGCATGGTCGGCCTCTTCAGAGGGGTTGGCGATATCGGCGTTGCTTTGTCTGCGGTTATTTTGTTGGAGGCAAATGATGAGCCAGCCTGCTCAAACAGTTCAAAAAGCAAATGGAAGTATAGCTCTTCCGCTCCTCAAGCTGTTGCTAATGGTTGTGGCGCTTATAGCGCTCGGCTTCTCTATGATAATGATCGACCTGCCGAATAAAAACTATCTTTGGATCGTCGCTGAAATTGTGGTCGCGGTTCTTCTTGTTCAGGGCGCCATCGGCAATCTCAGGCGAATTTTTGGGGGCAAGCGCTGAACTCAGCTGCTTGCCGAATGTGTTTACGCGCGGCGCGGGGCGATAACGGCTCACTCAGATAACTGGAACGAGTCCACGAACCGGTCCACTTGCTGCAGGCTATTCGGCTTCACCGACAGGGCCGAAACCATGATGACCGAGCGGGGCGTTGTCACGATGGCAATGCCGCGGCCGGTGATCTTTTCGCTTTCGAAGGTAAAATCGATACGGGGCATTCGTCCGTTCGCGACCGTTACGAGGTCCGTTCTTTTTTGCCCGGTCACCTCGGCCCCTATCGACTTCACGAAGGCGTCGATATCGGCCTGAAGCTCGACCGCCAAATCGACATTCTTCGCGTATTCGGTGTAGCCACTCAGGAAGGATGCATCGCTGTGGTTGACGGAATAGACGGTCGTCTTGGAACTCGCTGAGGGGGCGACTTCTCTCTCTTCCGGCTTCTCGGGAAACGCGACAGTATACCCGCCCCTGAGAGGGGAGGACGTTCCCTCCGCTTGAAGGCCGAGCGGGTAGACGACCGCCGTAGTGGCGATAAGCGCAAACCTGAAAAGAGCCTGTTGGAACATGGCTGGCATTGTCTCCGGAGAACGAGAGGCCGGTTCTGAAAATGCTCGTTACCGCTAAAACAGGCCCACTGCAATTTGTCAGAAAGCAGGGCTTCCCATATAAACCGGGAAGCCCCAGCCTCGTTTTGCGGTCTTCGATCAGGCCGCGCGCAGGATGCTCCGCCCCGCATAAACCGCAACGTCGCCTAGCTCTTCCTCGATACGGATGAGCTGATTGTACTTCGCGATACGGTCGGAGCGCGACAGCGAGCCCGTCTTGATCTGGCCCGCATTTGTCGCAACGGCGATGTCGGCGATTGTCGAATCCTCGGTCTCGCCCGAGCGATGCGATATGACAGACTTGAATCCGGCGCGATGTGCCATGTCGACTGCGTCGAGCGTCTCGCTCAGCGTGCCGATCTGGTTTACCTTCACTAGGATCGCGTTTGCGCAGCCCTTCTTGATGCCCTCGGCAAGGCGCTTCGGATTGGTGACGAACAGATCGTCGCCAACAAGGTTGATGCGCGAGCCGAGCTTCTCCGTGATCGCGCGCCAGCCGTCCCAATCGTCCTCGGCCATGCCGTCCTCGATGGAGATAATCGGATAGCGGCTCACGAGGTCCACATAGAGCGCGACCATCTCCTCGGACGAGAGGCTCTTGCCCTCACCCTTCAACTCGTAGCGGCCGTTCTTGTAAAACTCGGTCGAAGCGGGGTCGAGCGTGATGGCGATATCTTCGCCCGGCTTGTAGCCCGCTTTCTCGATAGCGCGAACCACATAGGTCAGCGCCTCATCGGCGGATTTCAGGTTCGGCGCGAAGCCGCCTTCGTCGCCCACGTTGGTGTTATGCCCACCGTCCTTCAGGATCTTTTTCAGCGTGTGGAAGACTTCCGCTCCCCAGCGGACGGCTTCCGCAATCGTCGGTGCGCCGAGAGGGGAGATCATGAATTCCTGGAAGTCGATCGGGTTGTCGGCATGTGCGCCGCCATTGATGATGTTCATCATGGGGACCGGCAGCACGCGGGCGTTCACGCCGCCGATATAGCGGTAGATGGGCAGATCCGCCACCTGGCTCGCCGCCTTCGCCACAGCCAGCGAAACGCCGAGGATCGCGTTCGCGCCAAGACGCCCTTTGTTCTCAGTGCCGTCGAGCATAAGCAGCGTGTTGTCGATGTGGCGCTGGTCTTCGGCGTCCATGCCCTGGAGCGCGTCGAAAATTTCGCCGTTCACGGCGTCGACCGCCTCCAGCACGCCCTTGCCGAGATAGCGCGAGCCGCCATCACGCTTTTCGATGGCCTCATGCGCGCCTGTCGAAGCGCCGGATGGCACCGCGGCGCGGCCCACGGACCCATCCTCAAGCACGACGTCGACTTCAACGGTGGGATTGCCGCGGCTGTCGAGGATTTCGCGGCCGGTTATGTCAGATATGGCGGTCATGGAGAAACTCCGTCGGAAGCGCAAGGGTGAGTAATGGTAACGAATGAACGTAACGTTGTCTTAAAGGACTCGCTCAGCCTATTAAAGAGGTTTAATCGGTATGTATGAGTGGCATACCAAAACCCACGAAAAAATGCCTTGTCTTGCTGTCCGGCGGCCAGGATTCCGCCGTTTGCCTGGCATGGGCTTTGACGAACTACGATGCTGTGGAGACCCTTGGTTTCTCCTATGGGCAGCGGCACAGCGTCGAGCTTGAATGCCGCCCGAAGCTGCGGGGAAGCCATCGCAGCCGCTTTTCCCGCCTGGGGCGCCCGTCTCGGCCCCGACCACATGCTCGATCTTTCGGTTCTGGGCGCGGTCAGTGACACCGCGCTCACGAGCGACGCCGAGATCGCGTTCGGCGCGAACGGCCTGCCGAACACCTTCGTGCCCGGCCGCAACCTCCTGTTTTTCACGTTCGCCGCGGCGCTTGGCTTCCGGCGCGGCATTCGCGATCTCATCGGCGGCATGTGCCAGACCGATTACTCAGGCTATCCCGACTGCCGCAACGAAACGCTTGCAGCGCTGAACCACGCCATCAACCTTGGCACGGGGGAGCGATTCACGGTCATCACGCCTCTCATGTGGCGCACGAAGGCTGAAACCTGGGCGCTGACGCATGCGCTGGGCGGCCAAAGTCTAGTAGATATCGTTGCCGAGTATACGCATACTTGCTACAAGGGAGACCGCGAGCACCGTCACGAGTGGGGGTACGGGTGCAACGCATGTCCCGCCTGCAATCTTCGCGAAAAGGGCTATAGCGCGTGGCGTTCCGGCGCCGAGGCGCCATCTTAGATCCATGTACACGGTCAAAGAAATCTTCCCGACACTGCAAGGTGAGGGCGCGCAAGTGGGGCGGGCGGCCGTCTTCTTGCGCTTCGCCGGCTGCAATCTCTGGACCGGGCAGGTCCGGGACAAGCCGCGCGCTTTCTGCCGCTTCTGCGACACGGACTTCGTGGGCTATGACGGTCCCGGCGGAGGCAAGTTCGAAAGCGCCGAAGTGCTTGCCGATACGGTCCAGCACATTTGGAACGCTGCCGTCGAGTCTCACAACAGCAAGCCCTACGTCGTGTGCACCGGCGGCGAGCCGACGCTGCAGCTTGATGCGCCCCTTGTCGAAGCGCTTCACGCTCGCGGCTTCATGGTGGCAATGGAAACCAACGGGACACGCCCCGCGCCTCGCGGCATCGATTGGATTTGCGTCAGCCCCAAGGCAGGTGTACCGCTCGCGCAGCGCGAAGGCAACGAGTTGAAGCTCGTCTTCCCGCAAGTCGGGGCGCCCCCGCCCCAGTTCGAACGATTGAATTTTCAGCACTTCTTCCTGCAGCCTATGGATAACGCGAACCATCGCGAGAACCTCGAGGCTGCGGCGCGGTACTGCCTTGCACATCCACCCTGGCGGCTTTCGCTGCAAACACATAAATTGATCGGCATTCGCTGATAAAGCGCGGGTTCGAGCGCTAGTCTTGCGTAAGCGGAGCTTGAATGGACACCCCTGATTATGCCCGCCACCTGACGCAGCTCGGGCGGCTTTCGTCAGTCCCTGCCTCCCCGGACGAGGCGCAGCTTGAAGCCGTACCGAATCCGCATCCAGGCACGCTTTATACGGTGCGTTTCACAGCGCCGGAGTTTACCGCTCTTTGCCCCGTGACGGGCCAGCCGGATTTCGCCCATCTTGTGATCGACTATGTGCCGCGCGATCTGCTCGTGGAGTTGAAATCGCTGAAGCTTTATCTCAGCTCGTTCCGCAACCATGCCGCCTTCCACGAGGATTGCACCGTCGCCATCGGCAAAAGGCTCGACGGGACGCTGAACCCGCATTGGCTTCGCATTGGCGGCTATTGGTATCCGCGCGGCGGCATCCCCATCGATGTTTTTTATGCCGTGGGCGATCTCCCTTCGGGCGTCTGGGTGCCGGACCAGGGTGTTGCGCCGTACCGCGGGCGCGGCTAGACAGGCTGGATGAGCGACCGGCTGATCATCACGAACGGCGACGACGCCGTTGCGCGCATGCGGGAGGCCGGGATCCGCGGCGAGATCCTTCCCTGGCGGGACATTCTTCACGAAGGCCCGGTTCCGCCGTCGCTCTCTCTCGAAGAGCTGTCCACGGTGCGAGCGCAGTTCCTCGCGCAAAGAGGATGGCTTCCGGAAGAGGAACTGCACGGCGCATTCCGCTCGCGCGACGCTATGATCCGCCGGCACGGCGAGTTTGAAACCGTAGTCCTTTGGTTCGAGCACGATCTTTACGACCAGCTGCAACTGATCCAGCTGCTTGATTTTTTCGCGGCGGAGCGCCGGGAGGGCGTGTATCTCATCCAGGCCGGAAAATATCTCGGCCGCGAAAAGCCGAGGGCGCTGAAGACGCATTTTCATCTGATGGAGCCGGTCAGGGAAGCTCATCTTGCGCTGGCGCGGCTTGCGTGGAGCGGTTTTCGGGCTGCAACGCCGGAGCCATGGGCTGGGCTTCTGGGGCTCGGCACGCATGTCCTTCCCTTTTTGCGGCTGGCGACGCTGCGGCTTCTCGATGAGCTGCCGCACCCGGCATCGGGGCTATCGCGCACGGACTGGATGATTTTGAGCCTTGTGGCCCAGGGCGTTAAGAAACCGCTCGAACTTTACGAAGCCTTCACCGAGTCCGAAGAGGTGTTCTTCATGGGCGATTTGAGCTTCTATCATGCCCTCGATAGGCTGGGGGCAGGCGGGGCTCCCCTTGATCGCGGGCTTCAAGGGGATGACTTTTTCTCCTTCGATGCCGGAAGAGGCGCGGGATGCGTACCTCGCAGCCGAGTTGTCGTGCACGCATCTCGGCATCATGGTCCTGTCGGGGAAATCGGATGCCTTGCAGCAGCGGCATTTGGATCGACAGATCGGTGGCTACCATATGACTTCACGCGCGCCATGGCGCTGGGACCCGAAAACTCGGGAACTCATCCCGCCGCTGCAGGCTTGATGGGGTCATTGCCGCGTCGATGCCTTGGTTGCCCCGCCGACCCTTCTTAGCGTGCCTTCTGGACAATAATCGGGATCCTGGGTTCTATCGGCTGCGGACAGATTAAGGGTTGCTCCCTTGTCAGAAAATGCGATCCTGTAGGAACAACGCACCGCCCCCCGCTCATAGAAGACCTTCAAGTCGGCGGCATCATCGGCGGGGCGCGTTTTGGCTGCGCCGTGAGTGGGATGCAGCCAACGGCCTCCTTCGCCTATGCTCAAAACCTCTCCGCTGTCGCCGATCATCCATTGCCCGACCAATGTCGTCGCAGCATCTGCGGGGTTCGCAGCCGGTGCTTTTACGTTCGCTGTTCTTGCGCTCGTGCTGCTTCGGGAAAGGATGAAGTCAACTGCCTCGGTTGCATCTACGATACCTGCCCCGCAGAGCTGTGTCGTGCATGGCCTATAATCAACACGGCTGAAATTTCTCGCTGTACTCTGTAGTACGTCGAGAACTTCAACCGGGGAAATATCCGGCTTGAGTTGTGCGATCAAAGCAACCACCCCTGCAACATGAGGAGCTGCCATACTCGTACCAGGGTAATATGCGTAAGTGTCCTCCTCCGGCGTTTGTCGTCCAGTGTTAAGAGTGGAAATAATGCCATCTTCGCGAGTACGTTCGCCGCCCGGTGCCGCCAGTGCAACATTGCTCCCGTAGTTTGAATAACTAGCTCTGCCGCCATAGCGGTTCGTTGCAGCTACGGAAATGACACCGTCACAGTTGGCTGGGGATTCCGCACTTGCGTCTGCGTTTGAATTGCCGGCCGCAACGACCACTGTGACCCCGCGCGCCCTGACCTGATGAATAACATCGGTGTAATGAGAGCCACAGGCTCCGGCGCCACCCAAACTCAGATTGATGATTTTTGCCGGATTAGGATTGGCCGGCACGTCGTCACTTACCGGGAGCCCGGCGGACCAAAGGATCCCATCGGCTATATCTAAGTCCGATCCACCGCAATGTCCAAGCACACGAACCGGTAAGATTTTTGCGTCTGGAGCGATGCCGGAAATCCCTATCCCATTGTCTGTCACCGCAGCTATGGTGCCAGCCACATGCGTGCCATGCCAACTGCTTGGCTCGTGTCTGTCCGGACACCAATCGCCGGGGTCCGTTCCATCCGCATTTCTAACCTCGGAGTCACTATTGCTTACAAAGTTATATCCTGGCAGAATTTTTCCAGCCAAATCTCGATGGGGCCGTATGCCGGTATCGACAACCGCCACAATGACACCTTTGCCCGTCGAATTCTTCCATGCCTTCTCCGTATTGATGCCAACCTTGTCATCCTGAAGGTCCCATTGGAATTGGTAGAGCGGATCGTTAACCTTATAAGCATGCATGATCCGTTCGGATTCAGCGTATTCAACGTTAGGATTACTCCGGGCTATGCGATCCGCGATGGCCTGTAGATCTTCTGGCGCTTTTGTCCGCGGAACGGTCAAGATCAGGGCGGTCGCCCTTGTCTCATATCGTTCTATCGTTACCCCTGCCGATTTGCTGAGTTCGTCAGCAAGACTGGAAGCGGAATCCGCTGTAACGGCCGGCGCATTGACGCGATACTTAACATAAATGCGTCTGGGTGTCGGGGTGACTGGGCCTGAGGCATCCGCCTGATCTTTCGCGTGAAGCTCATCGGCGCTTGCGATACCAAAAAGAATAAGAGCGGAAAATAGGATTGCGATAGGCTTTGTGAATTTCATTGTTTCCATCCTTTTTAGTCATAACAATACAAACACTAAATAGAAAGGGCAATGCCGCTATCACTGAAATGCTTAAGGTAAACCCAAAACAAGGTATTCCAAAAGGTAGTTGATACCCAGATCGAACCAATTTTTACTGTTATTGCAGAGACACGAGAGCGTTGATCGCATCCCGCAAAGATTTGGCCCGTGACCTGCACTTGACTGCGAGCAAGGCGCGCAGCGGCTGACCTACTCCTCGAGCGAAAGCGTTTCCTCGCCGCCGCCGCCCGACCACAAGCCTTTCAGTTCATTATTTCCCGTGAGCGCATAGACGACCGGAGTTTGCTCTCCCCAGTGGACTGTAAGAATGCCACCCTCAAGCTTCCCCTCTCCGTGATAGGCATCGCGGCCCACTTTCCAGTCGAAGCTGTAGCCGCCTGATGAGTTCCTGGATATGTCCACTGTGCCGTCATAGCTGGTCCCGTTCGGATTATGCCCGGTCACGGTATAACGCCCCGCGGCGAGCGTTCGGTCAGCAGGGCCAACGCTTGCGAAGAGTTCAAGCCGCTCGTTCGCTTTCCCGTCCGCCCATTCGCCGTTGAGAAAGCCGTGTTTGCCGAATGTGTAAATGACCGGATGGGTGTCGCCCCAGTTTACGACGAGCATTTTGCCAGCGAATTCCCCGATGCCCGTGAAGATTTGCTTCCCAATCCACCATTTGACCTGGACTTGGTTGCCGGTCCAGTTGACGGCTGTGATCCCCTTGTACCGGGACCCATTCGGATTGATACCGTCGGAACGGTACACGCCAGCGAAGTTGCGCTTCGGCTTGGCCTGCTCTTCATCCTGTCCCGCGATGGAGGGACCTGCTGCCCCTGCCGGAAAACGAACTCACCGAAATAGGACGACGAGAGCCAGGGAGTCTGCTGTCCTTGCGTCTCCTGATACACGCCTTTCAAGGTTCTCTTGAACACGCTCTCCAGACTGAGGCGCGGCGTTGCAATCGCCAGCGCCAGATGCTTGGCGTAGGGGCTGTTGCGGTCGTCCCCGTCGAGAGCGACCGCTCCCGGCTTGGTGGAGTAAGATATGAATAGCCGGTCGCTGGAATTGATGCGTGACAGTCCCTGGACGCGGGTCGGCCCGAGCGGATTGTTGCGGCAGGCGTCAAGAACCAGAATGTTGAGCGTGTCGTCAGCGGCTGCCGCCGCATCGACGATAAGGCTCGCACTGACCGCGCTTTCCTTCAGGCTGGTTTCGTCTCCTGCAGCGGCGTCCACCGGAACAAGGTAGTTTTCGCCTGCGATCTGCGCCCCATGCCCCGCATAGTAGAAAAAGCCGACGCCCTTGCGGTGCGCCAGCGTCTCGCCAAAACGGCCGATTGACTCCAGCATCCTTGCCTTGCCGGCATCCAGAACGAGATCGACCGTGAAGCCTGCGCCGCGAAGCGCATCCGCAATATCGGCGGCGTCACGGCCAGGGTTAACCAACGGTGCAAATGCGTAGCGCGTATTGCCGATAACAAGCGCTGTCCGGGCGTCATCCGCACGGGCGGCGACCCACGGTGCGATGAGAAAGACGGCAAGCAAGATGCAGGCGCGTACCAAGCGAAACACCATCGAAGCCCTCCTTTGCGGTGAGAAATCTCCCAAGCTTCCTGTGTTTAGCAGCTTTTGCGATGCAGCCAAGTTCGCTTCCGCGGAATCGAGGACATACGGCTTTTGTAGGTGGCCGGCGTTGGCAGAAGAAATTTTTCGCGGCGGATTGGCATCTCGCCCTAGCCAGTGGGCAAGTTCAATTATCACGAACTTGTAATATCCATAAAAAAGAATGCGGGCTATGATTCAGATGACTCAAATAACAGAGACAAAAGTCCTTGTCTAGAACGTGCGCATGATCTAGCCTTTTTTCTCAAAAAACTGGCAATGTCCATGATGGAATGGAGTAAAAGATCATGAGAATGGCAACCGTAATCTCAGCTGCTACGTTTATGCTTGCCTCTTTGGGCTCATGCCTTACGACCGTAGCGCCCGCTGGGGCCTATGGAATGGCCGATCGCTCTTCGGATCGCATCGGTAGCCGCGAGGAGCTACGCGAGCTCTTGGGGGATCGCATGCGGGGCCGTGAGGATCTCCGCGACCTCGTTTTGGACCGGCTGCGAGAACGCGAAGACCTCCGCGATCTTTTAGCGGATTGGATGCGCGGCCGCGAGGATGTGCGAGACCTTTTCGCGGAACGCTCCGGCGGCCATGGCGATCTGCAGGACCGCATGGAGAGGCGCGCGCACCTGCGAGATCTCATGCGGGACCGCGTGGAAGGCCGGAACGATCTGCGCGACCTGTTGGCGGATCGCATGAGGGGGCGGGAAGACCTTCGCGATCTGTTAGCAGATCGCGTGCAGGGCCGGGAGGATCTGCGCGGCCTTCTGCAAGATCGTCTTGAAAGGCGCGCTTTGCTCCGTGAACTCCTTGCCGAGCACGTCCAGAGGCAGGAAGCCAAGCTGCACAGCCCTGCATCGGAGCGGTTGGAAAACGCAGGCGAGGAGCATTCCGGCTACGAGACCGGTGTCAATCGCGAAGATCTGCGCGACCTCATTCTGGATCGCATCCGCAGCAGTGGTGGGGTCGATCAGCTTCTGGAGCAAATCCACGATCGCATCGAGGGCGAACAGTAGGCCGAGCCTTTTTTAGCGAGGAGGGGTGAGCGCTGCGAGCCCCCACAACAAGAAATGGGAGACGTTCCAATGAAGAAGGCTGCTTTTTTTGCCGCGGCGCTCTTGCTCATGCCGCTGCCTGCGATGAGCCAGCAGGCGCAACCGTCCCAGGATCAATCTCAGGATCGCCAGTCGGCTTATCAGGAGCGCGATAGTGAGCGCGGTGGCGGCGAGGACTTGCTGGATAGGTTGTCCAGGTCCGATCTCAGAGAGCGCCTGTCCACGGCCATTCAACGCGTCGAAGGAGCTTGCGGAGACGACATCGAACGCTTCTGCAATGACGTCACACCCGGTGGCGGCCGCATGGCGAGTTGCATGCAGGCTTATTCGGATCAGCTGAGCCGCTCATGCCAGTTTGCGCTGCGCCGGGCCACCAACAGGATCCAGCAGGCCGTCGAAAACATCGCCGATACCTGCATGTCGGCCGTCCAGCAGCAATGCGGTAACGCTGATGATATGAAGCAGTGCCTCCAGCAGAAGAACTCATCGCTTCCGCAATCATGCCGGACCATTGTCGCAGCCGTCCAGGAAGGAAGGCAGGCATTGGCGTCGCGAGTGCAGGGGCAGGGCGAGCAGGAATCTCAACACACGGCTCAAGCGCAACCAGGCCAGGGCGAGCAAGAAGCCCAGCGGACGGCTCAAGCAGGCGAGGGCCTGGGGCGTCTGAGAGGCATGCCAGCCTTCAGCTCTGATGGCAAAGATATTGGGCAGATCGTGCATGTCGCGAGAGGGCCGGACGGCAAAATTCAGTCCGTTCAAATTCAAATCGGCCGCTTGCTGGGTCTCGGCGAAAAGACAGTCACTATCGAGGGGAGCAAACTCGAACAACTTGCCGACCGCATAAGGGTGATGATGAACAGCGATCAGATCCGTACCTTGCCGGATACGAAAGGCCAGGGTGGCAACGCGCAGAGGTAAAGCAGCTTTCGAGTCTTGAGCGGGCGCAAATTGCACCCGCTCAAGCGACGCCTACCTGGCTAATACTGCCAGCCTCGCGCGAGCTTTCGTTTGCGCATCGCGATTGGTGCTGACCGAAGCTTTCAGTTCGATTGCCTTCTTGAAGTCCAGGATGGCGAGTGCAGGAAGTTTCTGCGCCTCGTAAACCTGGCCACGGCCCCAAAGCGAACTGATGCTGTCGGCATTGATGCGCAGCGCGGCATTGAAGTCCTCCAATGCTGCATCGTGTCTCCAAGCGCGAGGAGGATGTGTCCTCTCGTGTCCAGGAAGCGCCAATCGTTCGGCTTGAGCGAGACGGCCTTGTCCGCGTCTGCCTTCGCTTCTCTGGCTTGGTCCGTCGCATAAAACAACGAGGCGCGGCTATTATAGGCGCTCGCATTATCGGGGTTCAGGCTGATGGCCTTATCGAAGTCGGCAACGGCCTGAGCATTTTCACCTTTGCGCTGGTGGGCGAGGCCACGGTTGACAAAGGCCGAAGCATGGGTGGGATCCAGGGTGATGGCTTTATCGAAATCGGCGACGGCGCGGGGATAATCGCCTTTACCATCGCTATAGGCAGCGCCGCGAGCATCATATGAGTCGGGGTTCGCGGCGTTCAAGCTGATGGCGGTGTTGTAATCGGCAATCGCGCGGTCCCATTGCCCGTCGTTGCCATAAGCAGTGCCGCGCTTGATGTAGGCCGGCTCGTACTTCGGATCGAGCGCGATCGCCTTGCCGAAATCCTCCGTGGCGCGTCCGAAATCGGACACAGCGAGGAACGTCAGCCCCCTGCCGAAAAAGGCCTCCTTATATTTCGGGTCGAGCTTGAGCGCCTGATTGAAATCTGTGATGGCGCGGCCGAACAGTCCTCTATGGAGATAAACGAAACCGCGCCCCGCATAAGCATTGGTGTATTGCGGGCTGAGCCTGATGGCCTCGTCGAAATCATCGCTTGCTTTGACACGGTCGCCCTTTTTGTCATAGGCGCGCGCCCGGCTGAAATAAGCGACTGCGTTGCTTCCCCTGGTGTCCTGGATGATCTGCGGAGCAGGCGCGAATGGCGAGTTCCGCATCGGTGTCCTGGGCGCAATCGCCGTTTGTGTCGGCAAGGACCACGCCGGACATGAGTAATGAGACGCCGATGGCGCCGTAGAAGATGCGCATGAAAACCTCCCTGTAGTTATTTTATTTTGGCCAAATATATAACATCACGAATGTAAGCGCCAGCCATGCTGTTACGGCGCTTCGTAAAATGCCAAGCTCAATGCCAGATTAAGCCGCAGTCACACCGCAATAGCGCCCTTATTCCGGGCGAGTTGTGAAGCGTGTTTTCAATCTCTTTCGGGTCAAATGTCATGAAGTGGATAATCACGGTGGCCGCTCTGGCCAGCCTTCCTCTAGTGGCCGAGGCAGGCGAACTGCCCTTGAAGCGCGTCGTCCTCTCGACGTCAGGGCTTGCTCAATTCACGCATGGAGGCGAAGCCGCCGCAGGATCTGTAATCGAGTTGCCGGTGCGGCTTGATCAGGTCGACGACGTTCTGAAAAGCCTGACGATTTTCGACGCAGAGGGCTCTATCGGCGCTGTCAGCCTGCCTGGAAAAACGCCTCTCGCCGAGCTTTTTCGCGATCTTCCTTTCGATCAGGCTTCACTGGACTCGCAACCGGATTTGCTGAACGCGCTTGTGGGAGCTGAGGTGGAGATTGAGGGAAGCGTCAACGCGACGGGCCGTGTTTTCCGCGTTCAAGAGGAGAAAATTCAACTTCCGAACAATGGCGGAGAGACGACGCGGCACAGGCTGACGCTTGTCACCCCGAAAGGCTTCGTTCAAGCCATCCTCGAAGAGCTGACGGCGTTGCGCTTCGTGGATGCCGCGACACGGGCCCAGATCGATCGCGCCTTGTCGGGGATTGCGACCAACCGGGCGAAGGATCAGAGGACGCTGTCGATCACGCTTGCGGGCGAAGAAAATGAGACCCGTCGGTTTCAGCTATGTGGTGGCCGCGCCCGTCTGGAAGACCTCCTATAGGCTCGTTCTTCCCAAGGAAGGCGGAAAAGCCCGGCTCCAGGGCTGGGGCATCCTCGAAAATCTCACAGGCGGCGATTGGAAAGACGTGGATCTTACGCTCGTCTCCGGCAACCCGGTGGCGTTGAAGCAGCCGCTCTACTCGGCGGTTTTCGTGGACCGGCCCGAGATCCCGGTATCTTCCGCGTTGAGGATCGTGCCGAGGAAGGACGAAGCCGAGGAGAAAATGCGTGATATGGCGGAGGCTGCGGTGCCGCGCATGAAGGCGCCGCGCGCGCTCCGGGCAGCGCCGCCGAGTCCTGCAGCGGCTCCGGCCTTTGGAGCGGGCGGTATTCCGGGAGCGCTCCAAGACTTGCAAGAGGAACTTGGTTCGGCCGCGCATGGGGCTGAGGCCGAGGAGGCCGCGACCCAGGTGCTCTACCGCTTCCCAGCGAAAGTGACGCTCGCCTCGGGATCGACGATGATGATTCCTTTCGCCGACCGCGAGATCCCTGCGTCCCGCACCTACATCTATCAACCTGAGACAAATGCGACCCGGCCGCTTGCCGCGGTCCGTCTTACCA
Source organism: uncultured Alphaproteobacteria bacterium (assembly GCA_963772105.1). Taxonomy (GTDB): domain Bacteria; phylum Pseudomonadota; class Alphaproteobacteria; order Rhizobiales; family Rhodomicrobiaceae; genus Rhodomicrobium. The sequence continues at coordinate 63,948 of CAVYVV010000008.1, read as the reverse complement.
ATGACGGCGACTCGGCGTTACCGGCCGGGCTCGTTACCTCCTTCGAGACCGGCGGCGACGGCGCAGCCAACTTCGCAGGCGACGCGCAGCTTCCGCTGCTGTCGAAGGGAACGACAAGGTTCATAACCTTCGCGCTCGATTCCAAAACGGAGATACGCCGCGAAGATCGAGGCGTGAAGCAGACCCGGCTTGGCAAGGCGGCGCGGGGCGAACTGACCCTTACAGTTAAATCGCGCTGGGCGATCGACTATGAAATCACCCCGCCCGGTGAGGAAGACCGCGAGGTCTTCATTGAGGAGCCTCGCCAGGATGGCTGGAAACCGGCGGGCGACACGAAGGACATCGAAGAGACGGCCACGCGCCTTCGCTACAGAGTCGTTGCACCGAAGGGCAAGACCACCAAGGCGGCGCTGACTCGCGAGCACACTCGACTATCAAATCGGTAAGCCTTACCTCGCTGGCGCCGGACCGGATCCTTGCCACGGTTTCGGGGCTGCAAAACGAAACGCCCGCTCTAAAGGATGCGATCGCGAAACTGAGCGCTGTCGTTGGCGACATCACGAAGATCAATGCTCGCAAGCGGGAGTTCGAGGTTGAGCGGAAGAGGATCGGTGACGATCAGGAGCGTATCCGCAAAAATCTCGCGAGTGTCGGCCAGTCTTCCGATCTGGGGAGGCGTTACCTGGATACGCTTAAGACCCAGGAAGACCGTTTGGCGGCGATCGCTGCGGAAGAAAAGAAACTGGATGACGACCTGGCGGGTAAGACGAAGAAGGCTGAGGATATCGCGCAGGACCTCGTTCTGTAGAGGTTAACTCGTTTTGGCGCGTTTTGACTGAAACTTGCTGAAATGAAACGAGGCGGCAAAGGCCGCCTCGCTAAATTTGTAGGTCGAGCCCGCGTCTCAGCAGGAATAGTACATATCGAACTCGATCGGGTGCGGCATCATGCGGAAGCGATCGATCTCTTCGACCTTCAGCTCGATGTAAGCGTCGATCTGGTCGTCGGTAAACACGCCGCCTTCCTTAAGGAACGCGCGGTCGGCGTCGACCGAGTCGATAGCCTCTTGCAGCGAGCCGCAGACGGTCGGGATCTCACGGAGTTCCGCTGCCGGCAGATCGTAGAGGTTCTTATCGATTGGATCGCCGGGATGAATGCGATTGCGGACGCCATCGAGGCCCGCCATCAGCATCGCGGCGAAAGCGAGATAGGGGTTGGCCGACGGATCGGGGAAGCGGACTTCAACGCGCTTGGCCTTCGGGTTCGACGTGACCGGGATACGACAGGATGCCGAGCGGTTACGCGACGAGTAAGCGCGGAGCACCGGAGCCTCGTAACCCGGAACGAGCCGCTTGTAGGAGTTGGTCGACGGGTTCGTGAAGGCGTTCAGCGCCTTTGCAGTGCTTCAGGATGCCGCCGATGTAGAACAGGCAGGTCTCCGACAGGTCCGCATACAGATTGCCGGCCATGACCGGCTCCGAGCCCTTCCAGATCGACTGATGGACGTGCATGCCCGAGCCGTTATCGCCGAAGACGGGCTTCGGCATAAACGTGGCCGTCTTGCCGTAGGAGTGCGCGACGTTGTGGATGACGTACTTGTAGATCTGCAACGCATCGCCCATGCGGGTCAGCGTGCCGAACTTGATGCCAAGCTCGTGCTGAGCGGAAGCCACCTCGTGATGGTGCTTTTCGGTGACGACGCCCATCGCGGACATCGTGGAAAGCATCTCGGAGCGGATGTCCTGCGCGCTGTCGACCGGCGGTACGGGGAAGTAACCGCCCTTCGTGCGCGGACGGTGGCCGAGGTTGCCCATCTCGTATTCGGTCGGCATGTTCGTCGGAAGTTCGGCCGAGTTCAGGCGGTAACCGCAGTTGTAAGGATCGGTAGAGAAGCGCACGTCGTCGAAAATGAAGAACTCGGCTTCAGGGCCGAAGTACGCCTTGTCGCCAATTCCGGTCTGCTGAAGATAGGCTTCCGCCTTGCGAGCGGTGCCGCGCGGATCGCGCTCATAACGCTCGCCCGTGGCCGGCTCCAGGACGTCGCAGAAAATCGCGAGCGTCGACTGCGCGAAGAACGGATCGATATGCGCCGATTCCGGGATCGGGCATCAACGTCATGTCGCTTTCGTTGATCGCCTTCCAGCCTGCGATCGAGGAGCCATCGAACATAATGCCCTCGGCGAAAGCCTCATCGCCCATCTCCGATGTTTCCATGGTCAGGTGCTGCAGCTTGCCGCGCGGGTCGGTGAAACGGAGATCGACAAAACGGATGTCTTCGTCCTTTAGTTTTTTCACAACTTCAGTCGCGTTTGACATTGAACTCCCTCGTGCAGTTAGAGTCGCGTCTTTGGGGTGGGCGAATGGGCGCCGATTAAATCGGCTGCTCGGTGGGTATGGTATTGCTTCTGGGAGAAGCAGGGTAGAACGCTAAATTGCCTCAGGTCCGGTTTCGCCGGTGCGGATGCGGATCGCATCTTCAACATTAAGGATAAAGATTTTGCCGTCGCCGATCCGGCCAGTCCTCGCGGAGTTGCGGATGGCTTCCACCGCCTTTTCCACCATGTCCTCGGGCAGCACAATCTCAATCTTAACCTTGGGCAAGAAATCGACAACATACTCCGCGCCGCGGTAGAGCTCTGTGTGGCCCTTCTGGCGGCCAAAGCCTTTTGCTTCGGTCACGGTAATGCCTTGAAGGCCGATTTCCTGCAAAGCCTCCTTAACCTCATCGAGCTTGAACGGTTTTATAACCGCTTCGATTTTTTTCATGACGAATGGATTCCTCCGAAGGGGACAAAAAGCGCGCTGCATCTTCTATAGCATAGGCCATGCCAAACACAGCATGGCCTATGAGACAGCGATAAACTCAGGCGTAGCCAATGCACTCATGCCTAAATGAAACGCATAATGACTAAAAATTAAGCATAATGATGGGGGCGCGGTGAGGACGCAGTCTGCGTTGTGGCCGCGCCTCTTTGCCGTGTAATTTGCCTCCGGGTTCCTTCGCAAAATCGGCGCTTTTCTTTCAAGCGGATACAAATTTCGCTACATTCGCCCCAGATGTCGTTTTATGCATCGTCAGACAGAATCCTCTGAATCACAGGCCGCGCCTTGCTTGAACTTCTGACCGCCGAAGAAATGAGCCGTGCCGAGCAGATCGCCGCGGCCGCCGGCCTGTCGACCTTGACAATGATGGAAAACGCGGGGCGCAGCGTTGCTGAAGAAGTCGTTCGGCGCTATCCGCGCGGCAGCCGTGTGGTTGTTTTGTGCGGACCGGGGAACAATGGCGGCGATGGCTTCGTCTGCGCGCGCTATCTGAGGGAACGAGGCTATCAGGTGCGTCTCGCGCTTCTTGGACGCCAGGAAGACTTGCGCCGCGACCCCAAGGAGATGGCGAGGCGGTGGGATGAGGCGATCGAGCCGATGACGCCTCAATCCCTTGAGGGCGCGCAAATCATCGTCGACGCCATCTACGGCACGGGCTTGCGCGACGACATCAGCGGAGTGCCGGCCCAGATGATCGAGGAAGTGACGGCGCGCGCGCTGCCCGTCATTCGCGTCGATGTTCCGACTGGCATCGACGCGACAGGCGGCGCGTTGAAAGGCGTCGCCTTCAAGGCGGCGATTACGGTCACGTTCTTCCGGCGCAAAACGGGGCATGTCCTGCTTCCTGGCCGCCTCTATTGCGGGGATGTCCGTGCAGTTGATATCGGGATCCCGGCGGCGGTGCTGGGCGAGATCGCGCCCCGGACATTCGCCAATGACCCGGAATTCTGGCTGCGCTATTTTCCGAAGCTTAAAGTCGACGGCCACAAATACGACCGTGGACATGCCGTCGTCGTCTCCGGCCCGATGGAAAGCACGGGCGCGGCGCGGCTGGCGGCGCGAACAGCGTTGCGGGCGGGCGCCGGGCTGGTCACGGTCGCAACGTCGAAATCGGCCTTCTACATCAACGCGGCGCAACTGACGGCGGTGATGGTCGCGCCCTACGATGGACCATCCGGTCTATCCGCAGTTCTTTCAGACCCGCGTATCACAGCCGTCCTCATAGGCCCTGGCGCCGGCCGCGATCCGGAAGTGAAGGAGATGGTCGGGAGCGTGCTCGCAAGCGATGCGGTCGCGGTTCTCGATGCGGAAGGGATCACGGCCTTTCGGGCAGCGCCAGTGGAGCTTTTCCATCATATCAAGTCGCGCCCCGCGCCGACGGTCATGACGCCGCACGAGGGCGAATTCAGGAAGGTCTTCCCCGAGCTTGCGACTGAACCGTCGAAGCTTGAGCGCGCCCGGCGCGCCGCTGAGATGTCCGGAGCCGTTATCATCCTTGAAAGGCGCCGATACCGTGGTTGCCGCGCCCGACGGTCTCTCATCCATTAGCGAGAATGCGCCTCCGTGGCTTGCCACCGCGGGAAGCGGCGACGTTCTTGCGGGCCTCGTGACCGGTCTTTGCGCGCAAGGCATGGCGGCCTTCGACGCGGCGGCGGCCGCTGTTTGGATGCACGGCGAGCTCGCTGTCATCTTCGGCCCCGGGTTGATCGCCGACGACATGGCCGACCTTCTTCCTGGTGTGCTGCAGCGGCTTGACAAGCGAGGGAAGATCTTCTCGTAGGCTGCACCCACGCGGACGCAGCGCGTATTGGAAAAGTCGGCCTTTTTCAGGAAGGGAATCCCGAGCGTGATTATCCTGCAACCTGCTCTCGTGCTGACGGGAAACTCAGTTGCAGAACTGCATCACCTCAGCGAAACATAGCCTGGATCGGCAAACCTCATCCAAATGGGTGATGCTCTGGCAGCAGGTCTGAACTATTGTCCACTCATAGATTGGTTTGTAATGACGTAAAGGTACTGCAGACATTGATATTGCACAGGTGACCCGGCGAAAGCTGGGTCACCTGGGGCAGTAAATCAACTGGGCTGCTCCTCTGACACCGCTGGAATCGCCCCATTTGTTCACCTTCAGCGGTGTGCTGAAACAATCCGAAAAAACCCAGTTCGGGAGCTGCGCTGGCAGCCTCATCCATCAGCACTGGTATATTCGATAAACCGCCGCCGAAAACGATAATGTCGGGGTCGACGACGTTGATCACTGTGGCGAGCGCTTTGGCGAGACGCCGCGCGTAGGTAGCAGAACGCTGTTTGCGCGGCAGATTCCCCGTCAGCGGCCCTCTCAGCAATCGCCCTGGCATCCAAAACGTTGCCGGTCAGTTCCAGATACTGGCGTTCAAGCGCGGGTCCGCAAAGGAATGTCTCAATGCACCCGCGCTTTCCGCAATAGCAGACTGGGCCGGGATATTCTTCGCCGTCTGGCCAAGGCAGGGGATTATGGCCCCATTCGCCTCCGATGGCGTTATGTCCAAGTTGAGAACGCCCGCCGATCACGAGCCCACCGCCGACGCCAGTCCCCAGGATCACGCCAAAAACCGTGCGGCACCCTTGCGCCGCACCATCCGCGGCTTCCGAAAGGGCAAAGCAGTTGGCGTCATTCTCGATGACAGCGGGCCATTGAAGGCGCGCTTGCAGATCGCGATGGAGCGGGCGGCCATTTAACCACGTCGAATTCGCATTGCGAACGAGCCCGGTTCGCGGCGAAAGGCTGCCGGGAATACCAACCCCGACGCCCGCTATTCCGGAAGCCGCCAACCCATCGGTGCAGGCGTTCACGAGAGAAACGATAGCATCGAGCGTGGCCTCGTAGTCGCCGCGCGGCGTCGGCGCTCTCAGGCGCATGCGTTCCTCGCCCGAAGGCGACAGCGCCAGCGCTTCGATCTTGGTTCCTCCGAGATCAACGCCGACACGCCACATCAGGCTCGCACTCCTACTGAATCACATGCGCGCTGGAGATGATCTTCTTTGCGTCATCGACAGCTTCCAGCACTTGCTGGGTTCCATCCCGCGTGCCGATCACGGCTTTGCTGGCCGGGTTGTGCAGGCCGGGAAGAGCATTCGAGATGTCCGTGACCTTGCTTGCGACCATGTAGATCATCTCGCCGTTCGGAGCCGTCAGCTTCGTCATCGGCACCTTTTTGCCGAGGTCCGCAATGAGGCCGTCGAGGGGGGTGGCGACAAAGAGCCTGTTGTTGGCATAGTCGATAACGGTGGTGCCTGCCGGTTCGTCGCTGGCGAAGGCTTTGCGAATACGCCAGATCTCGCCGAACTGCACGACCTGGGTGCCGCCTTGCCGCAGATTGACGACGATGCCGTCGTCGGACAACCTCGTAATCTTGCCCGGATGGGTTCGCCCGAGGAAATTCTTCGGGCCTGTCGGCGGCCGCGCAGGAACTGCTTGGGCGAGGGCAGGGGACGCCTGCCCCTCCAGCAACGCTAGGCATGGCGATTGCCGCCAGAACCAAGAGCAAAATACCTCTTCTCGCCATCCCCGCCGCCTTGCCGTTAAATGTGGATCGCGCGCTTACCGACCGCGAGCGCCGCTTCTTTGATCGCTTCGCTGAGCGTTGGATGGGCATGACAGGTTCGCGCCAGATCCTCGGCAGAGCCGCCAAATTCCATGAGCACGGCCGCCTCGGCAATCATGTTGCCGGCATCGGGTCCGATTATGTGAACGCCGAGAACGCGGTCCGTCTTGGCGTGGGCCAGAAACTTCACGAAGCCTTCGGACTGCCGGTTTACCTTTGCACGCCCGTTAGCCGTGAAGGGAAACTTGCCGACAGTGTAGGCGATAGCGGCCTCCTTCAGCTCCTCTTCCGTCTGCCCGACGCTTGCAACCTCAGGATAGGTATAGATCACGTTAGGGATCACGCCGTAGTTCACGTGCCCCGCCTTGCCCGCGATGATTTCCGCCGCCGCGACGCCTTCGTCCTCGGCCTTGTGAGCGAGCATGGGGCCGCGCACGACGTCGCCAATGGCGTAGATCCCCTTCACATTTGTCCTGAAATGATCGTCGATCACGATGCGGCGCTTGTTGTCGATCTGGACGCCAGCGTCTTCAAGGCCAAGCCCCTCCGTGTAGGGGACGCGTCCCACGGCCACGAGAACCACGTCGGCCTCGAGAACCTCTCTTGAGCCGTCGCCGTTGCTCGGCTGGACCTGCACCTTCAGCGGTCCCGCCCCATTCAATTCTACGCCGGCGACTTTCTGCCCGAGACGGAAGTCCAAGCCTTGCTTTTGGAGAAGACGCTGGAACTGCTTGGCGACCTCGTTATCCATGCCAGGGATGATGCGGTCCAGAAACTCGACGACAGTCACTTTCGCGCCGAGGCGCCGCCAGACCGAACCAAGCTCCAGGCCGATAACCCCTGCGCCGACAACCAGAAGGTGGCCGGGTATTTTGTCGAGGTCCAAGGCTCCGGTCGATGACACGATGCGCTTTTCGTCGATGTCGATGCCGGGGAGCCGGGCGACATCGGAGCCCGTGGCAATCACGATCGACTTTGTCTCCAAGGTCTTCTGTTCGCCGCCATCGGCGGGCTGAACGATGACCTTGCCGGGAGCGGCGATCCGTCCTGTGCCGTGATAGGTGTCGACCTTGTTCTTTTTGAGCAGGAATTCAACGCCCTTGACGTTGCCGTCAACACCCTCCCGCTTGTACTTCATCATTGCCGGAAGATCGAGTTCGGGCTTTGTCTTGATACCCATCGCGGCGAAGCCGTTTCCTGCTTCCTCAAAGAGTTCGGATGCGTGCAGCAGGGCCTTCGAGGGAATGCAGCCAACGTTCAGGCAGGTGCCCCCGAACGTCCGGCTCTTCTCCACGACCGCTGTCTTGAGCCCGAGCTGCGCCGCCCGGATCGCGCAGACATACCCGCCGGGACCGGTTCCAATCACGATGAGATCGTATGTAGTCACCCATCCCTAACATCTCCGTTCGATAGCCAGCGGTTTGCCATCCGGGCTCAGCCTACTGCTCATCTGAGTCTTTCTTCTTATGCAAAGCATGAAAAGACCAGACATGGCCAAATGGATCGCGCACGCGTCCGTAACGAGCGCCCCAGAATGTATCCTGGGCCGGCATGGTGAGCGTCGCCCCGGCTTTCACGGCCTGTTCGATGGCTTCATCGACCTGTTTCGGTTTCTTGAAGTCCAGATGAAGCGAGACCGACGTCCCGCCCGCCGTGCCGGGTGGCGCCATGCCGCCGCGCATTTCCGGGAAGCTGTCCGACAGCTTCAGTGCGCCGCCGTTCAACTCAAGTTCGGCGTGCATGACGCGCTTGCCGTCCTGCGCCATCATAAGCGCCGTCTTTTCAGCGCCGAAGGCCCTTTCATAGAAGTCGATAGCGTCGAGACCGCCCTCGACGATCAAATGCGGGACGAGCCTGTGCTTGCCCATGGCCGCTTTTCCTCCAAGACTGATCAGAGATCGAGGATGAGCCGTTGTGGATCTTCCAGGCTCTCCTTCACGCGCACCAGAAACGTGACCGCCTCCCTGCCGTCGACAAGACGGTGATCGTAGGACAGAGCGAGATACATCATCGGCCTGATTTCGATCTTGCCGCTACACGGCCACCGGCCGCTCCTGGGTCTTGTGCATGCCGAGAATGCCGGACTGCGGCGCGTTCAAGATCGGGGTGGACATGAGCGAGCCGTAGACACCTCCATTGGAGATGGTGAAGGTCCCGCCCTGCATTTCTTCCAGGCCAAGCTTGCCATCGCGCGCGCGCTTGCCGAAGCCCGCGATTTCTTTCTCGATTTCCGCGATGGATTTCTTGTCCGCGTCCCGCACGACAGGCACCACAAGCCCGCGCTCGGTGCCGACCGCGATGCCGATGTGGTAGTAGTTCTTGTAGACGATGTCGTCGCCGTCGATCTCGGCGTTCACGCTTGGGATGTCATGCAAGGCATGGATGCAGGCTTTCACGAAGAAGCCCATGAAACCGAGTTTCACGCCGTGCTTTTTCTCGAACAGATCCTTGTAGCGGTTGCGAACATCCATGATCGTCGTCATGTCCACCTCGTTGAAGGTGGTCAGCATGGCGGCGGTATTTTGCGCTTCCTTGAGCCTGCGGGCGATCGTCTGGCGCAGCTTTGTCATGCGGACGCGTTCTTCGCGCGCTTCGCGAGGCGGCGAATAGGGCGCGCGCGGCGCCGCAGCGGGCGGTGCTTGCACTTTCCCGAAGCTTATTGCGCCCCCGCCGGGCGAAGCGCCTCCCTCGATGACGGCGAGCATATCGCCCTTTGTCACGCGGCCATCCCTGCCAGAACCGCTGATCGTGGCAGGGTCGATGCCGCTTTCCTCGGCGATGCGCCTCACGGAGGGGGCAAGCACTTCCGCGTTCGGCGAGCGCGAAGGCGCCGGTTGCGGCGCGCTGGCGCGCTGTTCCGCAGCCGGTGAACCTTGAATGGGTTGCGGCGCGGGAGCGGGCTTCACCTGGATCGGCTTCTCCGCCGGCTTAGCTGTTGCATGCTGCCGCTTGTCCGTCCGCGATCGAGCCAAGGATTGCGCCGACGGCGACAGTCTCCCCTTCCTTGACGACGATCTCCGAGATCACGCCCGCAGCCGGCGCATTGACCTCAAGAGTGACTTTATCGGTTTCGAGCTCGGCCAATGCCTCGTCAGCCCTGACTGCATCTCCAGGCTTCTTGAACCATTTTCCGACGGTGGCTTCCGTCACCAACTCGCCAAGCGTGGGAACGACGATCTCAATGGCCATGCGCAGATCCTTCGCAAGCATCGAAAGGAGGGACCGCAAGGAGCTCGTCATGTCGCGGTCCGGATTAGGCGAGAAAGACAAGGGCAGCCGCCGCTCATGGAGCACCGGCGATTGCCTAGCCTTGTAACGTCAACGCCTCGTCAAGAAAAGCGTGGAGTTCGGCGGCGTGCTTGCTCATCAGGCCAGCCGCCGTGGAAGCACACGCGGGCCGCCCGATGTAGCGCGGTCGCCGGGAGTCGGCGCCGATATGATCGAGCACCCATTCGATGTTGGCCTCTACAAATGTCCAGGCGCCCTGGTTCTTCGGCTCTTCCTGGCACCAGACGATTTCGGCATTCGGGAACCGGCTCAGTTCCTGAATGAGGGCACGCGCCGGGAACGGATAAAGCTGCTCCACGCGCATGAGATAGACCTCGCCGTTGCCGCGCGTTTCGCGTTCCTCGAAAAGATCATAGTAGACCTTGCCGGAGCAGAGAACCACACGCTGGATGTCCGCATCCGACGAGAGCTTCACCTTTTCGCTGCCGCCGATTTGGGCATGATCCCAGAGCACGCGATGGAAGGTCGCCTCCGGCCCGAAATCCTCGATGGGGGACACGACCCGCTTATGCCGCAGAAGCGACTTCGGCGTCATCAGGATCAGCGGCTTGCGGAAGCTCCGATGAAGCTGACGCCGAAGGATGTGGAAGTAGTTTGCTGGCGTGGTGCAGTTCGCGACCTGCCAATTGTCTTCCGCTGAAAGCTGCAGATAGCGTTCGAGGCGCGCCGAGGAGTGCTCCGGGCCTTGCCCTTCATAGCCATGCGGCAGAAGCAGGATCAGGCCCGACATACGCAGCCATTTCCGCTCGCCGCTCGCAAGGAACTGATCGATAACGACCTGCGCGCCATTGGCGAAATCTCCGAACTGGGCCTCCCAGAGCACAAGAGTTTTAGGCTCGGCGAGACTGTAGCCATATTCGAACCCCAGCACGGCCTCTTCCGAGAGCATCGAATTGATGACCTCGAAGCGGGCCTGCTTGTTCGAGATGTGGTTCAGCGGGATGTACTGCTCCTCGTTCACCTGATCGGTGAGGACCGAATGCCGTTGCGAGAAGGTGCCGCGTTCGACGTCCTGGCCGGAAAGCCGGACGGGGAAGTCTTCCTCAAGGAGAGTCCCGAACGCAAGCGCCTCAGCGGTGGCCCAGTCGATGCCGCGCCCTTCCTGGATCATCCTGCGCCGGTTGACCAGCATCCGGTCGATTGTCTTATGCAGCGTGAAATCTTTCGGCACTTCGGTCAGCTTTGTGCCGATCCGTTTCAGCGTGTCGATACCGACGCCGGTTCTGCCGCGCCGCGGCCCTTCCTCGGCGAGCGTGATGCCTGACCAGCGACCGTCGAGCCAATCCGCCTTGTTGGGCCGGAAGCTTTCCGATGCCTCGAACTCGGTTTCGAGCATCTCCCAAAAGTCGGCGCGGATCTTCTCCGCCTCTGGCTGCTTGACCACGCCCTCTTCTGCGAGCCGCCTGGAATAGATCGAGACGACGCTCGGCAGCTCCCGGATTCGCTTGTACATCAGCGGCTGGGTGAAGGAGGGCTCGTCGCCTTCGTTGTGCCCATGCCGCCGGTAGCAGATCATGTCGATGACGACTGGCTTGTGGAAGCGCTGGCGGAACTCGGTGGCGACTCGGGCGCAGTAGACGACGGCCTCCGGGTCATCGCCGTTCACATGGAAGATCGGAGCCTCGATCATGCGTGCGATGTCGGAGGGATAGGGCGAAGAGCGTGAAAAACGCGGCGCTGTCGTGAAGCCGATCTGGTTGTTGACGATGAAATGAAGCGAGCCGCCGGTGCGATGCCCTTTCAAGCCGGAAAGGCCGAAGCATTCCGCGACCACGCCTTGGCCAGCAAAAGCCGCGTCCCCGTGGAGGAGAAGCGGCAGAACCTCGGACCGGCTCTTGTCGTGGCGCTGATCCTGCTTTGCGCGCACTTTGCCGAGCACGACGGGGTCCACGATCTCAAGGTGCGACGGGTTCGCCGTCAGCGACAAATGAACATGATTGCCGTCGAACTCGCGGTCGCCAGAGACGCCGAGATGGTATTTGACGTCGCCCGAGCCCTCGACGTCCTCCGGGTTAGCGGAGCCGCCCTTGAACTCGTGAAACAGCGCGCGGAATGGCTTGCCCATCACGTTCGTGAGCACGTTCAACCGGCCGCGATGAGGCATGCCGATGACGATTTCCTTCACACCGAGTTGGCCGCCGCGCTTGATGATCTGCTCGAGCGCGGGCACGGCTGCTTCTGCGCCTTCAAGGCCAAAACGCTTCGTGCCGGTATACTTTTTGTCGAGAAATCTCTCAAAGCCTTCAGCGTGGACGAGCTTTGTCAGGATCGCCTTCTTGCCGAGGACGGTGAACTCGACCTCCTTGTCCGGTCCTTCGACGCGCTCCTGAATCCAAAGTTTCTGTTCGGGCGACGAGATATGCATGAACTCATAGCCGATGGTCCCGCAATAGGTGCGGCGCAGGATGTCGATGATCTGCCGCAGGCTCGCGGTCTCAAGGCCGAGGACATTGTCGATGTAGATCTGGTGGTCCAGATCGGCGGGCGTGAACCCATAGCTTGCCGGATCGAGTTCCGGATGCGAGCGAGCCGGCGTAAGCCGAAGCGGATCGAGATTTCCGATCAGATGGCCGTTTACGCGATAGGCCCGGATCAGCATAAGGGCGCGAACGGATTCGCGGGTGGCCCGGAAAGCCTCCTCGCGGCTGATTTCGACGCCTTCTTGCTGCGCCTTGATGCTTATTTTGCGGACAATCTCTTTTTCTTCGTGGCCCCAATCAGCCGCGAATGCGTTCAAGAAATCGCCGTTTTCATACGATCCGCCGTTCTTGGGTTTCCAGGATGGACCGCTGGTCTCAGCGAGAACGCTGTCCTTGCGCTCTTTCAAATCCGTGAAAAATGCGCGCCAGTCCGCCGTGACTGAACCGGGATTCTCTTGAAAGCGCTCATAGAGATCTTCGATATAAGATGCGTTTGCTCCGTCCAAAAAAGACGTCCGCGCGAAAACTTCGTTGAGATTATCCCGTCTCACTGCAATCACCTTTCAGGCGCGAAAGCGGGCTACCCGCGAATACCGGTCCGCTTTCGCCTGACAAGCGGATCAGCCCTTCATCACTTCAACTAGCGTGCTTCCAAGGGCGGCAGGCGATGGAGAGACCGTGATTCCCGCCGATTTCATGGCCTCGATCTTGTCGCCAGCAGACCCCTTGCCGCCTGCAATGATCGCGCCAGCATGACCCATCCGGCGGCCGGGAGGGGCCGTTACGCCCGCGATGAAACCTACTATCGGCTTTTTGCGCCGCGATGATTTGTAGAACGCGGCCGCCTCCTCCTCCGCCGACCCGCCGATCTCACCGATCATGATGATCGACTGGGTCTCATTGTCAGCCAAAAGCATTTCCAGAACGTCGATGTGCTCGGTGCCTTTGACGGGATCGCCGCCGATGCCGACGCACGTGGTTTGCCCGAGGCCGACCATCGTCGTCTGATGGACTGCCTCATAGGTAAGGGTGCCCGAGCGCGAAACAATACCAACGCTGCCGCGCTTGTGGATATGCCCCGGCATGATGCCGATCTTGCACTCGCCCGGTGTGATGACCCCTGGGCAGTTCGGGCCGACGAGTCGCGATTTTGACCCGGCCAGCGCGCGCTTCACTTTGACCATGTCCATGACCGGAATGCCCTCGGTGATCGTCACGATGAGGGGGATTTCCGCAGCGATGGCCTCAAGGATGGCGTCGGCGGCGAAAGGAGGCGGCACGTAAATTGCTGTCGCATTTGCGCCTGTCTTCTCGACCGCTTCCTTGACCGTATCGAAAACGGGGATGCCCAAATGCTTCGTTCCGCCCTTACCGGGTGTCACGCCACCGACCATCTTCGTGCCATAAGCAATTGCTTGCTCGGTATGAAATGTGCCCTGGGCGCCGGTAAGACCCTGGCAGATCACTTTGGTGTTACTGTCGACGAGGATGGCCATTGGGTTGCCTTATCTGATTCTCTAAAAAGTTGACGGTGGGCTGGCAGAGGTCGTCAGGCTGCCTTCTTGACCTCGCGGACGATCTTTTCGGCCGCGTCGGCGAGGTTATCCGCCGGAATGACCTGAAGCCCTGATTTTTTAATGATCTCTTTGCCGAGCTCGACGTTCGTGCCTTCGAGCCTCACCACGAGCGGTACCTTGAGGCTCATGTCGCGCGCCGCTGCGATGATGCCCTCCGCGATGATGTCACAACGCATGATGCCGCCGAAAATGTTGACGAGAATGCCCTTCACGTTCGGGTCCGACAGAATGATCTTGAAGGCTTCGGAAACCTTCTCCTTCGTCGCGCCGCCGCCCACATCGAGGAAGTTCGCGGGCTCCGCGCCATAAAGCTTGATAATGTCCATCGTCGCCATGGCGAGTCCCGCGCCGTTCACCAAGCAGCCGATACTCCCGTCGAGCTTCACGTAGGACAGGTCGTAGCGGGACGCCAAAACCTCCGCCGGATCTTCTTCGTCGAGATCGCGCAGGTTCAGGATTTCGGGGTGGCGGTAAAGCGCGTTGCCGTCGAAGTTCAGTTTCGCGTCCAGGCAAACAAGGTCGCCCTTTTCGGTCACGATGAGCGGGTTGATCTCGAGAAGGCTCATGTCCTTCTCCGTGAACGCCCTATAGAGGTTACCGATCAGGTTGACGCATTGCCTGATCTGGCCGTCCTTGAGGCCGAGCGCGAAGGCGACTTCCCGGCCGTGGAACTGGGAGTAGCCGGTTGCCGGGTCGATGTGGAGCGTGACGATCTTCTCAGGCGTCTTGTGGGCGACCTCTTCGATGTCCATGCCGCCTTCGGTTGAAGCGATGATGGCTACGCGGGAGGTGGCACGGTCAATCAGGAAGGAGAGGTAAAGCTCGCGCGCGATGGCGGCGCCCTCTTCGACAAGAAGCCGCTTCACGACACGGCCCGCCGGCCCGGTCTGGACGGTCACGAGCGTATGAGTCAGCATCTGGTCGGCAAAAAGCCGGACATCGTCGACGGATTTCGCGATCCGCACGCCGCCCTTCTCGCCTGCTGCGGGCTCCTTGAAATGGCCCTTTCCGCGACCCCCGGCATGAATTTGTGCTTTCACGACTGAGATGGGACCGCCCAACTCCTTCGCGACCGAAACGGCCTCTTCGGGGGCGAAGGCGGCCTGACCGCGCGGGACGGGAACGCCATAATCTCTGAGGATCGCTTTGGCCTGATATTCATGCACATTCATGGGACAGCTCTTGTCGTGAGAGAGAAGGCAAAGATCGATGTGAAAAAAGAGGCCGCCTGTGACGGCGGCTGAGACCCTTAAGCCGATGGCTGCTGAAGCCCGGGCGCGATGCGCATGCAGGCTTCGACAAGGTTCTGGACGGCTTCCACCGAGCGCTTGAAGTCGAGCCGCTCGTGCGTGTTGAGATCGATTTCGATCACGCGCTCCATGCCCTTGGCCCCGATTACGCAGGGGACGCCGATGTAAAGGCCCTTCACCCCATACTCGCCTGTCAGGTAAGCCGCGCAGGGCAGAACGCGCTTCTTATCCTTGAGGTAGGACTCCGTCATGGCAATGGCCGAAGCCGCGGGTGCGTAGAACGCCGAACCCGTCTTTAAAAGCTTTACGACCTCAGCGCCGCCATCGCGCGTCCGCTGCACGATTTCGTTCAGTCGCTCATGAGTGATCCAGCGCATTTTTATGAGGTCCGGCAGGGGAATACCGGCCACTGTCGTGTAGCGCGGAAGCGGCACCATGGTATCCCCGTGGCCGCCGAGCACAAACGTCGTCACATCCTCGACGGAAACGTCGAATTCGCGCGCGAGGAAATAACGGAATTGGGAGCCGTCGAGGACGCCTGCCATTCCGACGACCTGGTTTTTCGGCAACCCTGTCACGCGCTGGAGCGCCCATACCATGGCGTCGAGCGGGTTTGTGATGCAGATCACAAAAGCATCGGGGGCATATTTCTTGATGCCCGCGCCAACCTGCTCCATCACCTTCAAGTTGATTTCGAGAAGGTCGTCGCGGCTCATCCCCGGCTTGCGCGGAACGCCTGCGGTCACGATCACGACGTTCGCGCCCTTGAGGTCGGCGTAGTCGTTCACACCGGTAAAAGCGACATCGAAGCCATCGACGGGCGATGATTCAGCGATATCGAGAGCCTTTCCCTGGGGCAAGCCCTCCATGATGTCGAACAACACGACGTCGCCCAGCTCTTTGAGGCCGATCAGATGGGCCAGTGTGCCGCCGATCATTCCCGACCCTATGAGTGCGATTTTGGCGCGTGCCATGCCGTCCTCCTTACCGATGGTGTTTGCTTGCTTTCCCAGCGCTCCCCTGGGTACCCGCATTTCCACCGAGCTGCAACATATGCTAGAGTTTACCATCGCATGGGAGCGATCATAAGCGCAAATGCGTCGCGCCTACGCTTGCTTTTCGAAGGAGTTGTCTTCTCCAAAAGTTCTAGAGCTCACCATCCCAGGCTCGCAGGAAACCAATCGTCAAGCTCCGCATCTTCAGGAGCCCCGGCCAAATGCGGCGGACCATGCGTCTTCGTCCTTCAAAACGAAGTATTGGTAGTCAAATCCCTGAAGGATCGTGTCCGCTACGGCCCCATAGTAGCGTGATCCTTACGCTTGCCTGGAAAAGAGCATGACCAGCGCGGGCAGCGCTGGATGTCCCCTTTCCTGGTATGTCAGGGAGCGTGCTTCTGCACGCACAAGAGAACCCGCAGCACCACCGCTTCGCGCTGAATCTGAGGAGGTGAAACCTTTTTTGACGCTGTTCTGCTCAGCATGGTGTAGACGCAGGCACGCGTCTTTCTTACCTTTTGCTTGACGGCGGACGATTGCTTCGCCAAGCGTGTTGTTAGATTGCGCGCTTGTCTGATCTCTGAGGGAGACTTATCTCAGCCGGGGGCTTTTGCAGACAATGGCAGACAGGCTCTATTATTCTAACGCATTCAGCTCTTGCATAGACACATCCGGGTGACATACGCATGGCCATCTCGCTCTTCGGCGGCTCCGCTGCGAAAAAGAATGAAAATGCGGGCGATCTGATCAAGGACACAACGACACAAGCCTTTGTGGCGGATGTCATCAACGCCTCGCGGAAAGTCCCTGTGATCGTTGACTTCTGGGCGCCATGGTGCGGACCCTGCAAGCAGCTCACGCCGGTTCTTGAGAAGGTCGTCAAAGCGGCAAAGGGCGCGATCCGCCTAGTGAAGATGAATACCGATGAGTATCCGGACGTGGCGGCGCAGCTTGGCGTGCAGTCGATCCCAGCGGTGTTCGCTTTCAAGAACGGTCAGCCCGTCGACGGGTTCATGGGTGCCTTGCCGGAAAGCCAGGTGCGCGCCTTCATCCAGCGCGTGATGGGCTCGGATGCGGGCGGCGAGGCTGGCATCGAAGAGGCGCAGGCGGCCTTCGCCGCTGGCGATATTGGCGGCGCAGCGGCGCAGTTTGCGGCGATTTTGCAGGCCGATCCGGAGAACGCCGACGCAGTCAGTGGCCTCGCGAAATGCTATATTCAAACGGGGGATCTGGATCGGGCGGAGCAGACACTCGCCCTTGTCCCTCCCGCGAAGCAGACTGCCGACGCCTATCGCAGCGCAAAGGCGGCGCTTGACCTCGCGAAGAAGGCGGGGACGAAGGCGGACATCAAAGGGCTGGAACAAGCTGTTTCCTCCAATCCGCGCGATTGGGAGGCACGGTTCAAGCTCGCCATTGCACTTAACGCGAGAGGCCAGCGGCGCGAAGCCATGGATCACTTGTTTGAGGTCGTTCGGAAAGACCGAGCCTGGAACGACGATGCGGCCAGAAAGCAGCTTGTCGAGTTCTTCGATGCTTGGGGACCGAAAGATCCGCTCACGCTGGAGGGTCGACAACGTCTCTCTTCGCTCTTATTTGCTTGACGCCGGTTTCCGCTGAAGGAGGCGACTTTGGGGATCACGGACAGATACCGGTCGCTGGCCGATCTTCCAGCGCAGTTGCCCATGTTTCCGCTTCAGGGCTGCATCCTTCTTCCGCGCTCGAATTTGCCTTTGAACATTTTCGAGCCTCGCTATCTGAGCATGGTGGACGATGTCATCGCGGGCAACCGAATTGTTGGCATCGTGCAGCCGCTCGGCTCTGAGGAAGAGTTGCCGACGTCGAAGGGGCATCCGCTGCGTCAAACCGGCTGCGCGGGGAGGCTTTCCGCCTTTTCCGAAACCGAGGATGGGCGGCTTCTCATTACCCTCACGGGCATCTGCCGATTCGACATCATCGGAGAAACCCGGACCGCGAAGCCCTATCGCATCTGCGACGCCAATTTTGCTCCGTATCAGCAGGATCTGGTACGGGGACACGGTCAGAACGCCGTGGATTGGCCCCGCTTTCTGGAGGTCTTGAAGACCTATCTCGATGCGCGCGACCTGACGGCGGACTGGGACAGCATCCAGCGCTCGCCGACGGAGCTTCTCATCAACACCCTTTCAATGATCAGCCCCTATGGGCCCGAGGAGAAGCAGGCTCTTCTGGAAGCGCCCGATCTGAAGGCGCGCTCAGAGGTGCTCATGGCGCTGGCGGAGATGGAGATCGCTGCTCCCGGTTCCGGACCTGGGACAAGCCTTCACTAGCGCAAGGCGCGTGGAACTGCCAAAACGGTTTCCTGGAGCAGAACATCGACGGCATTCAGCAAGAAGGTTCAGCGCAATGGACGCCTCAGAGACGAAAGACGAAATCGACCCGCTCCTCCTCCAGATTTTGGTATGCCCGGTAACGAAAGAGCCGCTGCACTGGGACAAGGAAGCCCAGGAGCTTGTCAGCAAGGCTGCCGGGCTTGCCTATCCGGTCCGTAAGGGCATTCCGATCATGCTCCCCGAAGAAGCACGCAAGCTTGGCGAGGAGCAGGCCGGGGGTAGCTTAGTCACACCGGATCGCCCCTGAGAAGCTTAGGAACGTCGCCGGTCAATCCAGCCGCCTCCTTCATGAAGAAATTCTTGAGCTGCGAGACGCGATCCACGGTGCGAAGCCCGGTGCTTCGCAGCATGCGCAGCGCCATGCTGTCATTCGCAAACAGCGTGTTGATCGCAACGGCGCTGAAGGCGGATGTCGTGCTGTCGAAACGCCGCCAGCGTTCGTAACGCTTGAGCACGATCAAGCCGCCGATGTCGAGGCCAAGCCGCGCGGCGTCGATCAAGGTTTCGGCCAGGGCGGCGACGTCCTTCAGGCCGTGATTAAGCCCTTGCCCCGCGATCCAATGCAGGCCATGCGCAGCATCGCCGACGAGCACAAAGCGGGGGCGGACGAAATCGCGCGCAAGCGTCATCGTCAGGGGATAGGCTTTCGGCTCCGATAAAATCGTGAGGGTCCCCAGCTCCGGGCCGAAGCGGCGCGACAATTCGGCGAGCACCGCCTCGCGGTCCTGCTCAAGGATTTTTTTCGCCGCGCGGCCCTCTTCCGTCCAGACGATGGAGACGCGGTTCCCGGTCATGGGCAGGATGGCGAAGGGACCGGCCGGCAAAAAATGCTGGCGCGCTACGCCTTCGTGAGGGATTTCGATCCCAACTGTTGCGACGATCCCGACCTTGTCCGAGGGCCAGACCGTGGTCCTGATACCGGCCATGGTGCGCAGTTCGGAGTTCCGCCCGTCTGCCGCGACAAGCAGCTTCGCATCGAGCGTAGTCCCGGAGCGGAGCTTGATTTCAACCCTCTGATCCTCTGTTTCAAAGCTCGAAACGCTGTCGGGAGCAAAAATGCGGACATTTTGGGCGCCCTCCAGCGAGGCTATCAGGCCGCGAAGCAAGTCGGCATTTTCAACGATATAGGCGGTCGGCTCGCCGCTCGGCGTCTTCTCGGAATTGAGATTGATGAGGCTTGGCCGGACCGGCGCGTCGAGCGCGGAATCCGTGAGTTCGATCCGGCGTATCGGCTCCGCCTTGGCGGCGATGGCGGGCCAGACGCCGATCACCTCCAGCATCGCCTTGACGGACGCGGTCAACGCCACCGTCCGGCCGTCCGCGATCACCTCGCCGGAGCCCGGCAAGGGACGCTGCTCGACAACCCCGATAGAGAATACGCCGGGAGCCTCGGCGCTCAGCGCGCGCGCCAGCGCAAGGCCGACAAAGCTGCCGCCGCAAATGACTATATCGAAATGGCTTTTCTCGCTCTCGTTCTCGTTCACGGCCACAGCCTTTCGTTCCACGTCCATGTCGCTTGACAGACCAATCTAGGCAACGGTTATGTCGGTGTATAGCTGGAGAAGCGCCATGGCTGCTGTCGAAGAACTCCTGTCCACACTCGATCTGGAGCAGTTGGAGCACAATCTGTTCCGGGGCCGCAGCCCGCAGAATGGCTGGCAGCGGGTTTTCGGGGGGCAGGTCGTGGGGCAAGCGCTGGTCGCCGCGGACCGGACGGTGGAAGCGCAGGACCGGCTCGCGCATTCGCTCCACGCCTATTTCCTTCGGCCGGGCGATCCGAAGGTGCCGATCATCTATGATGTCGACCGCATCCGCGACGGCGGCAGTTTCACCACACGGCGGGTGATCGCCATCCAGCATGGGCAGGCGATTTTTTCCATGGGGGTCTCATTTCATAAGGCTGAGGCCGGTTTCGAACATCAGGTGGCCATGCCGGATGTGCCCCCGCCAGAAGCGCTGCCTTCGGAGGAAGAGTTGTTGGCGCGCCTTCTGCCGAATATGCCGGACGAAATGCGCTTCTACTGGGAAAAGGAACGCCCGATTGAACTGCGCCCCGTGGATCTATCGAGGTACTTCTGCCGCGAGAAACTTGAGCCGAAACAGTATCTTTGGATCAAGACGAATGGCAGTCTGCCGGATAATTTCAGGCTTCACCAGTGCGCGCTCGCCTATGCGTCCGATTTCTCGCTTCTGGATACGGCGCTGATCGCGCATGGCCGTGTGCTGTTCGATCCGCGACTGATGCTGGCGAGCCTCGATCACGCGCTTTGGTTCCACCGGCCCTTCCGGGCAGATGAGTGGCTTCTCTATGCGCAGGATAGCCCGAGCGCGCAGGCCGGGCGCGGCTTTTGCCGGGGAAGCATCTTCTCCCGCGACGGGCGGCTTGTCGCCTCCGTGGCGCAGGAGGGGTTGATCCGGGAGCAAGGGCCGAAGTGACGCGTAAGGTCATCCAGCCCGTGCTTTGGGGTTTGTACGGGACCGGAAGGAATTCGCGTTGGAACGATCCCGGATCACGCCCGCGGCGGCTCCGGGTCTGATGACTGAGCTGCTTCCGGTAGTCGCGCGGCGTGCAGGCCAACTGGCTTTTTGTATGCTCGTTGCGAAAGGCGGCATCTCGCTCGAACCCCCGGATCGGCTTGCGCTTGCGTTTGCGTCCGCGTTGCCTTGGCCGCAATCATCTTAGGAAAGCGCCTTGCCGGGAGGTTAATTGCATTAAGTCATTGATATAACGTATAAAAATTATGGACAAGATTGCGCCGCCGCGACTGGGAAAGGCGCGCTATGGTTAACATGCGCGGCCGAAATATATTTAACGGACTTTTCCGCGTCCATTCTCGCCAAAAATACATGTGGTTAACCCTGCCGATCAAGGCCAGAAAGTTGATCGTTTTCAATGGTTTGAGCAGCTTATCCGCGCCCGCCGAACGCGGGTCGCTCTATTTTTGGGAAAATTGGGGCGCAAATTTTCGGCAGAAATAAATCCAAAATGGCATCCGTTAACCAATTTCGGGTTAACGGATGCCGCAGGGGCCTTTTGGCGGCAGCTTCCCGGCGGCTTGATCTTCATGTGCGGAGTTTGATTAAGGCTCACGGCGGCAACGCTTACGATGCTCAAGCTCACTCTTGACCCTTACCGGTCTAATCTCGTTTTGCTCGTCTGGCACCATCGACGGCACCTTCTCCCCGCTCCGCCTCCGCCGTGGTGCGGGATGCTGTGCAAACGGGGCTTCAGGGCTGCTCGAGCAAATGCCAGGATGCCGGCAACGAAGACCGCAACGACGACTATGGGATCGAACCATGACTGACGGCAACAAGCCACCGATGCTCGACGCGGCGAGCAACGTCGCCGCTCGAGACCATCCCCGCTCATCATCGTTGCCACTTACGGTACGAGCGGCGACATGCTGCCCTTCGTCACGCTGACCCAGGGCCTTCATCACCGCGGTCATCGGGTGTTGATGCTGGTGCCAGGTTTTCAGGAGGCCGTGGTTCAGGCAGCGGGCGTTCCTTACCAAACCTTCGGCACCAAGCACGAAGGACAAGCCTTGCTGGGAGATCCCGGTCTTCGGGACGAACGGAAGGCATGGGGGGTGATCTGGAAGAGTCTGGCGCCACACCTTGGCGCAATGCGTAACCTCATCCAGCACTTGCCAGCCCATGAGACTTGCGTGGTGTTGAGCCACCCGATTTTGGTTCCGATGGCCGCGATGGGAAGGCCGGTCCGCCCGGATTTGCGCATCGTGGCGGCTTACCTCGCGCCATCGAATCTGTGCAGCAGCCATGACATGGTGTCCGTGGGACCGCTGCATATTCCACCGTGGGTTCCGCCGGCTTGGTCGCGCGTCTTATGGAGATTGATCCATAAGTGGTTCAATTCGGTCATGCTGCCCAGCCTGAACGCGGCGCGATCGCAATACAACTTGCCACCGGTGCCGCATTTTTTCGAGCACCTGTTGAAGGAGCCCAACGCTTCTCTGGGGCTATTTCCCAAGTGGTTCGCATCCATGCAGGCGGACTGGCCTCAACCCTTCTCGGAAGGCGATTTTGTAAGCACGGCCATGAAGGCCATGCCACCGTCGCCGCCCGAACTGGAACGCTTTCTGTCCGATGGCGAACCCCCAATCGTTTTTACGCCAGGAACGGGACAACAGCATGCAGCGCTCTATTTCGGCACTGCATTGGAAGCTCTGAAGCGGCTTGGGCGGCGCGGCTTGTTCATCACTTCCCATGTGGCGCAGCTGCCTTCCCCACTCCCTCCAAACGTCCTTTGGCAAGCCCATGTCCCGTTCACCGCGCTTCTGCCGCGTACGGCAGCAGTGGTGCATCACCGCGGCATAGGCACAACGGCCGAGGCCTTTCGCGCAGGGATACCGCAACTGATCGTACCCTCCGCCTTTGACCAGTTCGACAACGGTTTTCGCGCCAAGGGATTGGGCGTCGCAGACGTGTTGCTGGCAAAGCGGCTGTCCGCCGGCCGAATGCAAAAGCAACTGGCGCGCTTGCTTGCCTCTCCCGAACTCAAACAGGCCTGTGTTGCCGTCGCCCAGAGGATGGCTCGGAAGCCAGAACTGCCTTGGCTGCTGGACCGCGTCGAAGCCGCGCTGTTCGATCCGTTTTCCGGGACAACTCTAACCAAGTCCTCCACAAATGAGGAAGCCGTGCAGCCGGTGCTGCCGGATTGATTCGACGCGCGGCGAGATATACTGATCGGCGCTTCGGCTGCCAGAAAGCCTTTGAGGACAAGGCGAGCCGCCCGGATTGGCCAAGGCCCTCGCTGTGCCGATAGCTTCGCCCAATTAACCAATTAAGCTTGTCCATAATGCCGCGTTCCTCCCATCGCTTTATGATTAAGCACTTCTTATGAAGCGGGCAGGAATTAACGCGATGCAGGCCGTCCCCGATTTAATAGCGATGTTGGTCCTGGCAATCCTTTCCGCCGATATCTCGCTGAGCCTTCTCCGCCCAGCCATCACGACTTCGCGGGAGGCGGGCGTATATCTAGTCTTAGTCCTGATATTTTTTACCATTCTGATGATGTACGCGACGCTGAGGGTGCGCTATCAGCGATTCATATTTGTCTGTTTGATTGGTGTGTTTTGTTTGGCAGCGCTGTTAGGAAAGCACCTGCAAAAGTTTTATGGAAATATAATTTAGCGCGAATAAGATATTACTTTGGTATATCGCTGCCTGCGATGCGCAAAATGCTGCGCGACGTCGGCGAAACTGAAACAGTCTATTGTAGAGCCTATCCGCTTTTGATGGAATCAAAAGCTGGCTCTAAGTTTTTGTTTCGTTGTGCGTCTTTACCGGTGACCTACAGGACCTGAGTAAAGGCTTGCACGTCCGTGAGTGGCGGCCCAAACTTGGTTTCCGCCGCTACCAACTGAAAAGCTTTCTCAGCGCGTTCAAGCCGCGCGTCTAATTTGGCAACTAAATTCGTGACAGGATGGCGGGGTTTTTTAGCCGTCAGCCTCTCACTTTAAACCACAGCTCGCTTGTCTGAGCTTGCACAGGCAAGCGAGCTGGCCCACCGTTCCACTTTTCGGAACCGCCCAGCTGAAGGCTTTTTCGGAGGCCCGACCGCCCTGCCTTGGCAACATCAGAAAACGCAAAGAAATTGCGCCGTTTCAGATAGCTTTACATATCACTATCTGATAGGCATACTATATGGAACGTGACCCCTCCCTCGATGCGCTTCTTGCCCTGGATGGAGAGGTCTTCGTTATTGATCTTAAATCCGGATTCTGGGTTCAGTTTCGAGCGCGGCGCGTGCCCGTGACGGAAGCGAAGCCTCATGGCATTGATTACTCGCTTACCCTTCACGACCGCGACGGCGAGCGGCTGGTGGGCTTTGACAACGCCCACGGCGTCGCCCCCCGTGCCGGCCCCAGCGGGCGCAAACGCGGCGCATTCGATCACAAGCACCGCATGAGTACGGCACGCGCCTATGATTACAGCGATGCGGCTACGCTGCTTGAGGATTTTTGGGCCGAGGTTGACGCCGTCCTCGACGAGAAAGGAGTTAAACGATGAAGACCATCAAGATCGGCATCGCTTCGCTCGACGCCTACAAGGCGCGCACTCTTGCGATCGCGCGCGGTGAACTCACGCCCGCGCGGGATGGTCCCAAGATTTGGTTTCGCTCGACCGAAAGCTTTGCCCGCGTCCTCACCGAGAAGAATTGGGCCTTATTGACTACAATCGTGCAGCAGCAGCCGTCCTCGCTGGAAGAGCTGGGCGAATTGACCGGCCGCGCGCCCTCCAACCTGTCGCGGACGCTTAAGACCATGGCGCAATTCGGCCTTGTCATTCTCCATCGCGGCGAGCGGGGGCGTATTCGGCCGGAAGTGCCCTATCAGGCGATTCAGCTTGAACTGTCCCTTGCCTAACATAGCCAGAAGGATGAGTAAGAAGCCGCAGGCCAGGTTCTCGGTTTGGAGATTTCACGACGGCCGACTTGGCTGCCCTTGAAAAGGCGCACTCCGGAAGCGGCGAAGGCCTTCCACGGTGAGCTTTTAATCCAACAAGCGGAGCGGCAAGCGTCCTTATGATGGACGTCCGTCACGCGGCAACCAAATCAGCCGAATTGGCGGTCGGTAAGCCCAACGCTTGGTAGCCGGTCAGAAAATATTTGTTTGGTTAGTTCGTCTTTTGGAGACCTTTGAAGTCACGTTCGACGCCGGCCAATAGGCCCATGCTAGTCAACAAGCTGTGCGCGCGTCGAATTTCATTCTCTGGAATCCCCGTTTTTGCATGAATTTTTTCATGGGATGCCATCGAGAACATCCGGTGATGGTCGCGGACCGAAGCGAGATACAGATAAAGCTTTAAGGCGTAGAGATCGCGCTTGCTCCGGAGGCTTAGTCGCCGAAAGGCATTGATCTTGCCGTCGCTAAAAAGCGCCTGGCATGGAAGCTTGAACCATCGCCCGCAGGAGTGTGGTTTCAATCTTCGGCCGCACCGGCTGTGACGCCGCCCACGAGATTGGCGGCAAGCAGATGTTCGGCCGAGAGCGTATTGGCGGGAAGGTGTTTCAGAAGCGAGGGCAGGGACGCCAGCCAATCCCGCTGCGCCTTCAAAAGCCGCACCGCCTCGTCCCGGCTCACCTCCTCGAAGCGAATGCTCATCCCTGCCGCGAGCCGCCCGGCTGCCGCGATATCGGCAGCGATCACGGTTGCGACGCGGGGATAGCCGCCGGTTGTCTGCCTGTCCGCCAGAAGCAGGATCGGCTGCCCGTCGGAGGGCACTTGCAGGCCGCCCGCGGTCGTGCCCTGCGACGGCAACTCGCCTTCGATCGCGCGTTCGAGCGGCTGGCCCTGCAAGCGAAGACCCATGCGGTCGGAGGCGGGCGCGACCGTATAGGCGGAGGTCAGGAGCGTTTCAAAGGCGGCCGGCGTGAAGTACCCGGCGTTCGGCCCGCGCATGACGCGCAGGACATCCGGCGCAGAAAGGCTTACCTCGAGCGAAAAGGCTTCGGGAGCGGACGCAGCGGCGAAGCGAAGCGGCAGGCCGTCCCCAGCCTGCAAAGCGCGGCCGTTGAAGCCGCCGAGCGCGGCGCGCCGATAGGTGGACTTGCTGCCGAAAACGGAAGGAACGTCGAAGCCGCCCGCCGCCGCGACATAGAAGACGGCGCCTCCCTTTGGAGAAGGAAAGCGCACGATGTCTCCGCGTCTCGCGGTGAAGCTCCGAAACGGGGGAATTCGGATGATGGCTTGCGCTGTTTCAAGGACGAACGGACCCGCCGTTCCGGCCACCGCGAGAGTGACGCACTCCGCGCAAACCATCACCGTCAGCCCCGCCGCCAGAACTTCCAGCGCGGCTTCGTGAGGCGCGTTGCCCGCCAAAGTGTTGGCGATAGCCAGGCTGACTTTATCAAGAGCGCCGGAGACCGGAACGCCGAAGCGCTGGTAGCCTTCACGGCCGCAATCCTGAAGGGTCGCAGCCACGCCAGGGTCGATGACCCGAAGCGAGGCGGTCACGACGCCTCCCTGCACGCCGGTGTCCAGCCCTCAGCCGCCAGCCGCTGGATTTCCTCTGCTTCTCCCGCTTCCACCTGTTTGAAGCAAACCCCGTCACCCGCTTGGAAAAGAGGCTCCTTTCGCCTTTTTAGATCCCAGGGAATGACGGGCGTATACCCGATGACATGCCAGCCGCCAGGACTTTCGAGCGGATAGATCGCGGTCATGCTTGCGGCGATCGCGACCGATCCGGCGGGTACGCGAGCCCGCGGTGTGGCGCGCCGCGGCATTTTCAGCTTTTCAGGAAGATCGCCAAGATAAGCAAAGCCCGGAAGAAAACCCAGCATGGCGACATGATAGTCTTGCCCGGCATGAAGTGCGATCGCCTCCTCTTCGGTCAACCCGGCGCGCAGCGCCACCGCTTCAAGGTCCGGGCCGCGTTCGCCGCCATAAACAACGGGGATTTCCCAAGTCCGCGCACAGCCGGGCGCAGAGCCGGAGACCTCGCACAGATGCTGGATTTCTTGGACGATCCTTTCCCTGGAAAGCTCCAAGGGGTCGTAAAGAACCGTCAGCGATGTCAGTGCGGGAATGCTTTCCTTGAGCCCGGGAAGCATTGACGCTTGAAGAACCTTGCAGACTTGAAGAATCGACAGGCCGAGTTGCCGGTCATACTGCGGCCCGAAGTCGACGAGCAGCGCGCTTTCGGCACAATCGGAAAAGGCGGGACACAGGCGCATCTGCAGGATTCTTCGTCGAGCGTTTTCAACTCAAGAGAATATGGGAAGCCGTATGCCCACCCGAAGGACCATGGCCAGCACGGCGGGTCAAGACGTCTCCCAGTGTGTGGAAAGCCCGAGATAAGCTTTGCCTCGAACAGTAACGCTTGGGATAGGTGTAAAGCGGCCACAGCCGCGAGCGTCAGTTGAGAGCTTACTCTTTTTTGAAGGAGGCCATCTCTTCTACGTCCCGGCGAATAGCCACAGTTGCCCGTAATCAAAGCGGGTTGATGAAGTTACCGATTGCGTATGGATGAAGCAAAGATCTAAATATAGCTCACCGGTTCCGGCGATCCGGCATGTAGCGCAGGAACCATCCAGGACGCAGTGTTACCCAGCATCGAAGTGGATTGGGGCCGCGTATGATTTCGTGCCTCGGCTAGCTGCGGCATTTTGGACAAATGAAGCAGAATTTACCAAGCCAAAAAAGAGAGCATGTTTTTCGCGGGTGATAGCTTTAGCCTTCGAACTAAAGTAACATGCGTTATTGTCAATAGAATTCTTGAGAAGTTGCCTCTTTGTGATATACAGGATGTATTCCATGAAGATGCGAAAAGGCGGACGATTGTGAAGCAAGCAAATAAGGTCAAGGAGCTCGGCTCAAAGCGCAAAACGGAACCGCGCTGGCTTGACAAAACAGAGATCCAAGGCAATTCCTACAAAACTTTGGACAGTTCAGCTCAAGGCCGTTCCAGGAGCCCGCAAATGATTGAGGAAAAATTCGAAAATAATGAGCTTGTAGAATTCACGACTTAGATCGTTTCTGCCTATGTTAGCAATAACTCTGTAGTGGCTGGTGAATTGCCGAGCTTGATTGGGGACGTACACTCGGCACTTAACCGCGCATCTTCAAATCTGGTCCAGGCACCGAAGGAAGAGTTGAAGCCAGCGGTAGCGGTCAAGAAGTCGCTGACACCGGAGTACATCATTTGTCTGGAAGATGGCAAGAAGTTTAAGTCTCTGAAGCGCCACCTGCGGACGCACTACAACATGTCACCCGAAGAATATCGTGAAAAATGGGGCTTGGAGCCAAATTATCCGATGGTGGCGCCGAAGTACGCCGAAGCTCGCTCCAATCTGGCCAAGAAAATGGGCCTTGGACAACGCAAGGGGCGGTAATCCAGCCCCTTTCTTCTGTTTTGAACAAGGTAGACCCGTTATTGTGCGACTCACGCGAACGGCGAGACACTCATCGTGCGGTGTCTCAGACGCCGCCGCGGAATAGCTTGCACTACAACATGCAAATCACCGATAGTTCCCGAGTCATGGTGATCGGTATGCCGAAGGCGGATCGGCAGACGAACATCGGAGGGGTGAATGACAACGGAACTCGCTTTCCGCGCGCAGGTTATATTGCGCGAGCAGCGGGAGCTTTACGACTATTGGCGAGCGTGCGCGCAGTCTCGGCCAATACCCTCTCGTTTTGACATCGATCCCGTCGCGATCCCCCATCTTCTGCCGGGCCTGACCCTCATCGATGCGAGGCCGGATCTGGACTCGCTCAGATACCGCCTCGCCGGAACCAGAGTCGGCGACATTTACGGCGCGGAGATCACCGGGCGCGCGGTTTTCGAAATCGGATTCCAGCATAAGAAGGAGTATTGGCGCTCGGTTTACCGCCGCGTTGTGAACGATCAAATTCCGATGCAAGGCGCTGTGCGCGGCCCGGCGGCTGGGCGCGAGCACCTTTTGCTGCTCTGGCTGCGGCTCCCGCTGAGCGGCCTGACAGGCGCCGTCGAACGGATACTCGGTTACGATGCCGCGTTGCCGTCGAGTCTGACGCTTGTGCCCATGAAGCCGATGGATGCCGCCGAAGCGTTCCGGCGCGATAAGCGGGCCAAGAAGATGTAAAAGGCGGCGGCGGGCCGTTTTGACGACGTCACGAGCCGGCAATAAAAACGACGAGAGTCTTCGGGCCGTGCGCGCCCATGACGATGGTTTGCTCGATGTCGGCGGTCCGCGAGGGGCCGCTGATCAGATTAACGGTGCGAGGCATGCGCCCTTCACCATGGGCTGAGCGCAGTTTACTCCAGCACTCTTCGTAAGAGCCGGCGATATCGCCGACGAGCACCACGACGAAATGGTGTTCGGGCATGAAGTTCAGCGTCGACGGATTATCCGCTCCGGAACTGAGAAAAAGCGTCCCCGTTTCGGCCGCGCCAGCAAAGGCATGGCTCAGCGCAACGGTGTCGGTTGCCTGGGCGGGGCCGGACAGCACCTCGATACCCCCCGGTTCAGCACGAAGGCTTTCAAAGATCGCGTCGTCTCCGGCGCGCACGCAAGACGGCAGATTATGGTCGCGAAGGGCCGAGGCGATGGCTTCGGATATGCCCTTCAAGGTGCGGACGCGGATCGCCTCTGCCCCGTTCTTCTCAAGCATCGTCTGGAGAAGCCGCGGGAGTTCTCCCTTCGGTCTTTGCGCCCGTTCGGGGATCAGGTTTGCCTGATGGGCGCGGAGACGCGAATGCACAAGGCCGCGCCGCCCCGGCTCGTCGCCGCGCACGCCAAGTTTTGATCGCACGCGCGCAAGCACAGTTTCCCGCGGATCCTTAGGGTCAGCCATGACGCAACCGTTTTCGCTCGCGCTCCTGCCATTGTGACAGGAAGGTTCTCGGCGCGGGCGCAGGCAAATCCCGATGCTCGGTCCACGCGCGCGCCAGCGGAAGGCTGGAGAAGCGGCGCTTTCTTCCTGCGGCGAGCGAGAGAGCGCGGCCGTGCAAATCGGCCACGAGGCGGTAAAGCGCTGGCCGCTTCGCAAGGTAGGCCCAGGCCCGCAAAGCCAGTTTCGGGGTCGAGGTTGCAGGTTGCTGCGCAAAGTCGCGCTCGCGCCAGTGCCGCATCATTTTCGGCAGAGGAATGTTCATCGGGCAAACCGCCTGGCAGCGCCCGCAAAAACTCGAAGCGTTGGGCAGGTGCGCGCCCTCGTGGAT
The DNA here is from genome assembly GCA_963772105.1 of uncultured Alphaproteobacteria bacterium. Classification (GTDB taxonomy): domain Bacteria; phylum Pseudomonadota; class Alphaproteobacteria; order Rhizobiales; family Rhodomicrobiaceae; genus Rhodomicrobium. The sequence goes on along the minus strand of CAVYVV010000008.1, from coordinate 33,975 downwards.
GCCGATGAGGTGCGGCGTCAGAACGGCGCCCATCGGGCCGGGATAGACCCAGCCATAGGCGTGTCCGCCAACGGCCGCGTAGACGGGGCAATGGTTCAGGCAGGCGCCGCAGCGGATGCAGCGCAGCATGTCCTGAAACTCGGTGCCAAGCATCTCCGACCGCCCATTATCCAGGAGCACCACATGATAGGCTTGCGGGCCATCCGGATCGCCCTCGCGGCGCGGCCCGGTGGAGAAGGTGGTATAGCTCGTGATCTCCTGGCCTGTCGCGGAACGGGCGAGCAGGCGCAAAATCGTCGACGCGTCTTCGAGCGTGGGGACGATCTTTTCGATGCTCGCGATGACAATATGCATGCGCGGCAAGAGCTGGGTGAGATCGCCGTTTCCTTCATTCGTGACGATGACGGAGCTTCCCGTTTCGGCGATGAGGAAATTCGCGCCGGTAATGCCGACATCGGCGGCGAGAAACTTCTCGCGAAGCATCGTGCGCGCCTCGCCGACGAGGTCGGAGGCCTGCGCAAGATCGCGCCCCTCCGGCAGGCTCGTGTGACGCGCGCGAAAGTCCTGTTCGATCTGGTCCCGGTTCAGATGGACGGCCGGCGCGATGATGTGGCTCGGAAACTCGTGCCGGATTTGAATGATGTATTCGCCGAGATCGGTTTCGACCGTCTCGATGCCTTCCGCCTCCAGCGCGGCGTTGAGCGCGATCTCCTCCGACACCATGGACTTGCCCTTGGTCACGGACTTCGCGCCTGCGTCGCGGCACAGTTTGAGGATGATCTGGCGCGCCTCGGCGGCATCGCGCGCCCAATGGACATGGCCGCCGGATGCGATCACGCGGCGCTCATACTCTTCGAGATAGATGTCGAGGTGTTCGAGCACATGGTTCTTTATGTCGACGGCGACGGTCCGCAGCTCGTCGAATTCCGGCAGGGCGGCGCGGGCCTCGGCGCGCTTGGCGATGAACCCCGTCTTGACGTGGCTCAGGGCGCGCTGCAGCTGCGGATCGCTCAGCGCGCGCGAGGCGTTTTCTTTAAAGTTCAGCGAGGTGGGTTGCATCGCAATTCCAATAGGAGATCGTAACAACAAACATAAGCGCTGATAGCAAGAAAAACCGCCCCTTTCCGAGGAAGGAGCGGTTCTTTCTCTCATTTGCAAGGGAATGAACGCGAAAGTGGCGTTCGGGATTGTGCCTAAGCAAACACTTCTTGGTTGGATGAATGAGCGCGGGGCTCGCTTAGGCGGACAGCGGAAGAGGCGGTGTCGAAAAATGCCCGAGTGGCGATGCTTGCTTTTGGATCCGGTAGCGGCGTTTCGCGGGAGCGCCAGCGTCGGCCTGACCTTATGACTGCCGGTCTGATCTGCAAGCGAGGCGATGCGCCGGACGCCGTCTTGTCTTCCGGCATGCGTGGTGCGCGATACCGCTTAAAGCGCCGTCTCAGAACTTCGTTTGCAATCGCAACGCCGCGTAAGCCGCCTGCGACTTGGCCGGGTTCCACGGCTCGATCACTTGCAGGTCGGCGGAAAGGCGAAGCCACGGCGTGATCGCGAAGTTATAGAAAGCCTCCAGCCCGGACTCATCGCGTCTGGAGAAGCCAAGCGCAGCCAGCCCATCGAGCAAAGGTTCGCTGAAGCCGTATTGGAAGAAGCCGAAGCCCCAGCGGTCGTTCTCGCGGCCATCCATGAGGTTGTTTCCCGCAAGCCCTGCGAGCGCGCTCCATCTGACCGGGTTGGGGTTGCCATCCGACAGAGTTACGAGCGTGAACAGACCCCAGCCGACCGCCGGATTCGCATCGCTCTGGACGAGGTTCTGCTGAACCGCGTAGGAGGTGAACCAATATCCTTGCTTGATGCCCACCGGACTGGTGAGTGGCGGCGGCCGCAGGCCGGAGATGGTGTCGAGATCGATGCCGTACGCGTCGCTGTAGGCGCCACGCACGGTCTGGAAGCCACGGAGGCCGAAGACTTCGGTGGGGACGGTCAGCGAAGCGCCCCAAGCCCGGCCCTTCGCGAAGGGATGCTCGACGACGGCCGGATCTATGGCGCTGCGTGGATCGAGGATCGCGAGCGTGAGGATGAACGGCGCTGTTTTGAAAGTCACCCCTCCACCAAGAGTGTACGGCGCCGAGATGACGACCCTGTCACCGAGCGCTCCCCTGGCGGCCGTGTAACCCACGCCGGTCGACGGCAGCGCGAACGCTCTGTTCATGAAGGTGTCGATGCCGCCGCCGCCGATGAGCGGAGTTTGGGATGCGAGCGTCATCATGTTGAATTTTCCGGCGCTGACGGAAACATGCTCGCCGAAATCCTGCGTGACGCTGAGGGAAATGGCCTGCTGGTAACCGTCTCCTGACAAATAGGCCAGCGCCGTGTTGACCGGGATGAGGGCAAAATCCTGTCGGTTTATGTTTTCGCCGAGATAATGCTCGTATTGCATGTTGACATGGAAGCCAGGCCAAAGGCCGAGCTTCTCTGGATCAATCCTCAAAAAGGCGTCAACCTTGCCGCCATAGAACCATGCCTTGGTGGCGTCGCCCTCGGTTTGCCCCTGATAGAATTGAGTGACCCAAAAATTGGTGCTGATGCCGAGCGACCGGAGCTGTTCCTTCGGACTGCCGGAATAATCAAGGAGCGCGGGCCGCGTCGCTAAATCCTGCAGGCCCTGAGTATCGTCCATTTCGCCGCCAAGGGCGAAGCCAACTGGCGCGAACAGGAGATGGGCCAGTAGGATTGCGCTCGTAATACGTTCGCGCATCAATACCCCCCTGATGGAGACTGCTTCCTCCCACGCGACACAATCATGACGTGCACCGTCACTTAATCCGTGTTCGCATCGAGGCAAAAGCAACCGCAGCGTGCCGCACCAATTTCACGCTAAGAGTTACCGATTAAGCACAGCCTCGACCGGATGGTTGGTGCATGCGTTGGGCCGCAATTGTTTCAGGTTTGGCCAGAACCGCTAAGCGACCCGAATAAATTCGGATTGGAATTGCCGTCCCCCCAGATCATAATCCAGTCCAAGGGTTGCTTACCGGACACCCAATCGAGGACGCCGCAAAATGGATGAGAGAAGGGAACAGCTTCGCTCGATTGCTCAAGGCGCAGCCGCGACGGTGAACAAAAAGCTCAGCGACGTCTGGTGGTTCTTTATGCTGCGAGGGGCTCTCGCCGCAATACTCGGGATTTGCGCTCTCTTCTGGCCGAGCCGTAGCCTCGCGGTCTTGATAACGCTGGTGGGTGTTTTCATTCTGGTAGACGGCGTCACTGGCCTCGTTGGAGCACTTCGTAATTGGGCGGGGAGCGAAACTCTTCTGCAGCCTGTCGCAAGCCTTGTGATCGGCCCAGTGCTTCTGTTCTGGCCGGGGGCATCCTTGGGACTGCTCCTCGTTGTATTCGGCGCCTGGGTGTGGACATTGGGTGTGAGTCAGATTCTGGAGGCGCTAAAGAGTTCCCAAGGAAAGCGAAGGCCGCGTTTCAGTATTATCTCTCGGCGGCATCGCTTCCGCGATTGGGATCATCGTCATGATCTGGCCTGCAACAGGTGTGGTCGCGATCTCCTGGGTCATCGCCATCGCCGCATTTCTCGTTGCCGCTTTATTGTTCTACCTGGCGCACCGGACGAAACGGCTCAGCAACCGTTTAGAAGCAGCCCGCGCAAGACGTGCAGCTTAAGCAGGTTTACCTTTCGTCCCAACTGCGCGCGGCATGCGGTTGCTGCCCCGGCGTCTGCTCGTCTTTGCCCCTGGGAGTTTGAGCGTCTGGCCCTATCGCCTTCCTGAGCTTGATATCGCTGAGGTCCTCGGCATCGCATCAGACCGCGGAGCGCCCGAACATCGCCACTCAGTTGAGAAACCGGACGGTGCGCGATGCAGCGGCCCCGGATGGTCAAAATCGGGCTCTAAGGGCCGGATTGTTCTTGCGCAACGCTGTTGCACGCTAAGCCCTGCCGCCAGATTACACACAACCTCAGATCGTCGTTACGGGGCGGGTGCGGCTTGCCCCGGCTCGCGCGGACCTGCCGCAACGGCAGGCCAGCGCGCTCTGCACGCAGAACTGCTTCGACCATGGCGCCGCCCTGGTTGATTTCGACTACCAGGGCTTTCCGCCTGATGCCGATCACACGGGGCGACAGACGGAACGATAGATCATCAAGCACGTATCCCCGCCCATCGCCACCCAATCCGGCAACGACGAGTCCTGTTTCTGAAGTTCGATCGTTTTCATTGCTAGCCTTGGCAGCCGGGTCGACAGCGATGACGATCCGTTGCACTGGAGGGAGCCGCTTTGCGTGTGCGAGGCGGCATAAGTTGAGCCGGCGAGTTCAAAGAGCGCCAGCAATATCGTCGATGAGTTCTGCATTGAGTTCCTGCCTTCCGAGTTGAGTGCAGACATACTGTTTCACTATGGTTTCCAAGAAGTTACCAACAAGGTCTGCGCGGTTGTAGAAAGTGGTTCTGCAGCTAACTGTGATGCTTTTGCCATCGCTGCCGAGGAGGTTGCGTATCAGTTGTATGCGGCGCGGGTAGTCGTGATAACTTGCCCCAAGCCGCAAGCCGAACTGCAGTATGTCCCAGGTTTCCGGGGCGTAGCGCCATTTCGCCAGTTCATCACTCCAGGCCGCGCGGCGTGCAGTCCGCCTGCCGGATCAGCTGGACGACCCGTTCTATGACAATCCCTGCGATTGCCCTCGCGTGCGAAAATTTCCCGGCGGTGAGTACGATCTCGCCATCCTTCGTTAGGCGCGCCCCCGCGATGCGCCCCTTTTGCCTTAGAGGGCGTCCGGAAAAGTGTGAAGCGGGTTTGCGATAAGACGTACGATAAAACAAAAACTTAGAGCCCGCTTTTTGAGTTTCATCAAAAGCGGATGGGCTCTAGCAGCCACGGCACCAAGCAGCGCGCGCATGCTCGCTCGCCCAAAGTATCGAAGTCTCGATCGTGTACCGCGGTATTGCGACGTTACGAAATCCTTGAAAGTTTTGATCTCTCAATCCGCGTTGCGTTATATGGCTAGAGTTTGGAGGTGAGTTTCTGGCTTTTCAGTGTTTTAGGAGGGGGCATGTCGTACGCAGAACAAGTGACTTTTGCTGCCAACGTTGCGCAGATTTTGGGTGCGATCGGGACTGTCGGGGGCATTCTCTATGCGGCGTCGCAACTGAGAAGTCATGCCATTACCAGTCAATCGGCTCTTCTCTTACAGCTAGAAGACATGTCTCGCGATCATGACGCTGTTCGCGCCAGGATGTGCCCCGGGGGAGCCTGGACGGAAAAGGGGGCGGGTCCCACAACTCCTAAAGAGTGGATGCAGGTTGAAGACTACCTGAGGTTCTTTGAGCACTGCGAAATTCTCATCCGTCAGGGCTCGCTCAATCCACGCCTGTTCTGGCGTCTTTTTGGCCATCGCCTTGAAAACATACTCGAACACGAAAGCATCGTGCGCAAACAGCTCATTGAGGAGCGAGAGTATCGGCGACTCTTTTGGGGGCTGCTCAGACGATATCACCTGATACACCGTGTACCCAATAACGCATCCATTGATCGATAAGGCAGCTGATTTAACGGAGACCGCTTCGCACTTTTCCGGACGCATTCTAGCCAGCTGCATCGTGCCCCCGCAGTTCCAGGTGCACCGCTCAAGAAGCGAAGCTCTATACCGGCGTAACGGTTTTGCCGCCCTTCCTGACGCGGTAATAGGCCCACAGGAGCCGGGCGGCGGCGCTGCGCCAGGGTGACCACGCGTCCGACATCTCGCGGAGATCGCGCGTTGCCGGGCGCGCATCGAGCGCAAAGGCGAGCCGCGCGGACTCCTGGAGCGCCACATCGGCTGCCGGGAAAATGTCGGGATGCCCGGCGGCGAAGAGCAGGTAAACCTCAGCGGTCCACGGGCCGATCCCCTTGATGCTGCACAGGGAAAGGATGGCCTCCTCGGCGCTTTTCTCCTCCAGGGCATCAAGGTCGAGGTCGCCGGCCATCGCAGCTTGCTTGAATCGCGCGCAAGGTGCGCATCTTCGGAGCGGAGAAACCGGCGGCGCGCAGCACATCGTCTCCTGCGGCCGCAACCGTTTCGGCTGTGATTTCCCCGAGCGCGGCTTCGAGGCGGCCATAAATCGCCCGTCCTGCGGCAACCGAAATCTGCTGTCCCGTGACAACCCACACGAGCCCCTTGAAGCCGCGGTCGAGCCAGCGCACGGGAACGGCCCCGGCCGCTTCGCGCAGAGGCTCGAACATCGGATGCGCCTGCGTCAGGCTCCCGATATGCCACTCAAGATCGTCATCGGAACGGATGAAATGCATCAGGGCTTGGCGATCTGCCTGTTCGGGCCGGCAATCGCCGTCATGATCGTACTCGTCAACAGATCTCCGTCAATGCTGAAGCCATCGTTACGGGTTTCGATCGGACCGGCAAGCTGGCACGTGTAATCGAGACCAAGGAGCTGCGAGAGAAGCCAATAATCATAGGTGGCATTCCGCACGCGACCTCGAGGTCCCTGCGGGCTCGGGAAGAACTCGATGATTTTCGTGCCGGGTTTGCACCAGGCGATGTGGGCAAGCCCAGCGCCGTGCGGAGCGACGACGATCTCGGCCTGCCTGAACAAGGCGACCTGGCGGGCGATTGGCAAGTCGGCGAGAATGACGCGCTGGAAGCCGAGCGCTTCGAGCTTGAGCGTGAAGCTGTTCTCGTTCAACACGCGCCTCAGGCGGGCATCATTTCTGCTGACATAGATTCGCTTTGCGCTGTTTTCGCCCATCCGTCCGGCGATGAAGCCCCCAAGATCGCCAAGGCGGGCAAGCCCCAGCGGCGATTGCAAAGCCCTCGGAATATGGGGGACGGGGATCACGGCTTTCAGATGCGGCACGCGCACGGCTTCGTGCTGCGCCACCGGAACGATCGCACTCATTCCGTATCGCTCCCTGAGATAGTCGATGGAAGCCTTTTGGATTTCGCTTTCGGCGGCATTGACGATCAATCCCAGGCCGGGATCGCACCGTCCGCTTTCCAGATAGGCCAGCAGCGGAACCATGGCGTTGAACAGCCAGTGGAAGATGTGCCCTTTCGCCGGGATCGGCGCCATCAGGTTGAAATAGGCGCGATCGGCCGGCAGTGTTCGCACCCGGTGCGGATGGGCGCGGAGCGCCGCCACCCAGTTGTGCTGCGGGCGAACCGTCAACAGCAGGCCATCCTTGATCATCGCCCCGGCCCAACCCGTGACCAGCACGTCTTCGAGGGCGTAGACGTGGTCTGTGAGCTGAAGCGGCCCCGGAACGACGATGCCAAGGGCGGCATAAAGCTCGGGCAGCGCGGCATCGACGACCGCGGACGGAAGCGGGCAATCGCTGGATGCGGCCTCCGCAATAGGGCGCGAGTCCACAGGCAGGAGCCAGCGCCGCTGCAAGGAAGGGAAGAGGCGCGCAGCCTGGTCCGAAAGGATGTAGCGCAGGCTGCGCATCGTGAATTTGGATTTGTGAATGCGGCCTTTATAGTGCAGTGAAACCATGGCGCGATCCAATGTTGTTGCGGTCCATAGGCTGGCAAGGGACGTTGCGCAAGGAAATTTCGGGTTCTTTGGCAATCGCCGATGCAAACGAGGCCCGTTTCCGGCTTTGCGGCCTGCAATGGACCTTGGAAATGCACAAAATGGGCTTGTGCCGAATCCCGCATGTGGTATGAAGGCTCATTGCGGGTGCTTGTCATCCGCAGTTCCCCGGTAGCTCAGTCGGTAGAGCAAGCGGCTGTTAACCGCTGGGTCGCTGGTTCGAGTCCGGCCCGGGGAGCCATTTTTTTCAGCGGGTTAGCTGGTCTTCGTCCAATCAAGGTTTGTTTCAGGGATCCACCTGGGTTCCATCGCGACACGATACCTTGTTTGACTGCCAATTTTTTCATTGGATCGAATTGCCTGTTGAACGCTCGCAATTGCCTGTACGCGATCAGGGCTGGGTTGGCCGCATGAGATCGTTGGTAAGCCTGTCTTTTAAATTATGCCGACTGTGTCTGCGACAGTTGCAACTCGGGCGACATTTTGAGAACAAAGAAGCAACTTTGCGGATGCCTGCTTGGCGTCTGACTGCGCGTTGAAGCCGTTATTCGTTGATTTTTAGTTCTTTTTTCAATCGATGTTGGCGAAGCAACGCTATGGGGAATGTCGCAAGCTGGCCGGGCGACATTTGCAACTCCTGAGACTTTTCTAGAACGAACCGGAGACATCGAGTCGTTTGTCGCAACTGTCGCAATTGTCGCCCGGGGTCTCTTGGTTTTTTCGCTTTTTTCGCCAAGGCGCCCCCGGGGAGCGCTCTGACGACCATTTTGGGCCGGGATCCGGCCGGAATGTTGCCCTGGAGGCTGCAGTAATCGCGAACAAGGCGGCCGCATTTTCGCGTGTGTCGCAAATGTCGCCCCGGCTTTTTGCGACATTTCACGATCATAGGCCCTTGCCGTAGATTCCCCACGCCTTCCGTGCGAGCTTGCCCTTAACGGCCGCATCATCGAGCGCCCAGACCCAGCCATGCGATTCGAGGATCGAAATGAGCCGCTGCGCTGTCGCTTTGTCGCGGATGGGCTTCGGCCCCCGCCTGAGAATGACCCGGACAGAGACCGCGGGCTCATGCCAGACCCGTTGCAGCCAGTTCAGGAGAATCTCGGCCTGACTCAACTCGGCACGGATCGAGGAGGCATCGAACAAGCGAAGCGTCTCGCTCGCGTAATAGTTCGCAAGCTCGATGCCGCGCTCCAGGGCATGACGGTCGACGTATTCAACGGCGGGTTCATCGTAGACCGCCAGCACCGCCGCGATACGCGCGGCATGCTCGGCGATCTTGCTCGCGAAGCCCGAATCTCGTGGAGGCCGCCACCTAATTTCAGCGCCGCATCGACCTCGTCCGAAAATGCGATCCATCGCTTGCGAGCCTCTGGAGTCAACTCAAGGGGCAGCGGTTTGAGAGCCTCCTCGCGATCGTCGTAGGCAAGTGCATGCCGCAGCGAGCCAAGGGTTTTCGCGCGATAAGCGGCCATGGCGGCCTCATGCGCAGGCGTCAAATCGCGATGAGGACGGCGTCCCATCGTGGTTTCCGGCTCGGTGATGAGGAACCGCGAGAGGAGACCAATATCCTGCAACACGGCATCGCTCAAGAAGACGTGGCCCACCTCGGGTTGGGTCTGCAACAAGACCGAAAGACGGCGTCCAGGCAAGATCACCGCCTCCTCGGACGCCCGGATGCGTTCCAGCTTGCCCTCGTCCCACATCGCGTTGAGCGCGGCTGCCGATCGCCTCTTGGCATCATCCGACATGGCGTGTCCGCCGATAAACTGGCCGCCTTCAGAGGAGAACAGTCGTGCTTACAAAAGCCGCGCTCGGCGAACGCGGGACAAGAGCACGAGCCTTTGAATTTGAAGCCGGCTCCGGTCAGCGTGACAGTATAATTTTCAGTCCCGGAGACGGTGGCAAACACGCGATCCGGCTCCAGGCCCAAGAGTTGCACCGCTCCGCCGCTGTGATAATCCTCGCCGCGGGCGAACACTTGCTCTCCAGCAAGCTCATGCAACGCGTTGACGTCGAAGCGCGGGGCAGCCGCGGGCGCCGCACTTGCAGCTTTCATACTGGTGGCCTCAGCACGCCGTCAGACTCAAGCGCTGCCAAAGCCTCTTCGAGCGTGAGTGAGAAATAAATGGGCCACCATTGACCTGTATGCCTGCGCCACATCACGTTGAAGCGCGTTTCAGTGCCTTCAGGTACGTAGTCGAGGCGCGCAAAGCCGGAATCGAATTCCTAGCCTGTATTTTCGGGAAACCCCGAGCGGAAGCGCACGATGAAGCTGTAGTTCTCGCCGCGCCATTTGCCGAGAATAGCGACTGGATAATTGAATTCGGTGGGCCTGATTTCGGGGAGGAAATTGGGCTTCAAAACGCCGCTGATGAAACGGTCGCAAGTGGTGGCTATGGCCGCCTTCTCCTGCGAGCCGAGCGTTTTTGCCATCACCCACACGCGTTGCCTTTTCGGCCTTGAAGACGGCATTGCTTCCTCCTTCGGCCATAAGGCATAAAGCCATTTTGTCCGTCTGTCAGGTCGGGGGGGGAGCCTATCCTCGTTTTGATGTGCGGAGCTTTTTCTCAGTGGCAAAGCATCCATTGGTTATCGGGAGAATAGCGGCTGCGGCGCAGATCTGTACGACGCCTCGATCGGTGCCGCTGCTCAGACTGAATGGCCTCGCTTAGACCCTTCAAGGAGCCAAACATGACTTTTTTGCTCGCCTTGATGGTAATCGGTTCGCCGGTGGCGGGGTTTTCGCCCCGTCGGCTCAGGCAGTTCCCGGACTTCGAACGTTAAAGCTCACCAACGCGGATGCGCGCGCCTTTTTTGAGATGTTCGCCATTGCAGCGACCGCGCTGCCACGCCGCGAGTTGGCGAAGCGTCGTGAACGTGGCCAGAAAAAGCCCCAATTCGGGTTGCGTGCAATCTCCAGATACCGCCAAGACGGCAACTAACTGACCTGAGCTTGGCAGCGAGCGCACCGCGCATTCGTGTAAAAAAAGTCACTCGCGGCTTTGATGCTTTCGCAAGTGCCAACAGGCGACCCGGCGAAATCCATTCGTCAATCTGTCCCTTTCTGCTTCGGCTTCATGAGCGAGTCATAGACGAGCTGAAAAGAATCAGGACCCACGCTGACCTCCCCGCGGAAGGGGTTGTCCATGGCGGCGATGAGGAAAATGACGATGCCGAGAAACACGGACAGCACGCCGCTCAGGATCACGTGCACATGCGCCTCCATGTCCAGCATCCAGATCAGAATGATGTTCAGAATTGCGCCGATGGCGACCACCCACCAGAGGACTGCCGGAATCCCGGTGGTCACATTGGCAAGCCTCGCGCGCCTTAGTTCGACAAAACGATTGAACTGACGAAGAGTCTCGGCATGGAGGATCTCCTCCCTCCTGTCGGACGGCGAGAACGTGAGGAGATCGTCAAAAAATGCTGTCACGCGATCCGTCCCGGCAACCGGCACAACTCCCCTGCGCTGCAGCGGCCAGCCCTTTTCGATAACCTCGCGCGTGTACTCCCGCAGATCATCTTGCAGTTTTGCGCGCAAGGACAGCGGGTAACCGCTGAGATCGCGATAAAGAGCGGCAAGGGTCGACGCTTCCTTGTCCACGTTGTCAGATACTGCGGAAAAATTTTGATAGGACGCGACGGCAAGCAGGCCAAGGAGAAGCCCGTAGAGCACCGAGAAACTCGAAAGCGCAAAGCCAACCATATCGTTGGCGCGGCGCTCGGTGTGGACCCAAGGGCGGACGACCGGCCGGACGACAAGCAGGCCCACCCAGGTAAACGCAAGAAAGGCCACCGCGAAGGCCGTGCCCATGGCGGCCGTCGGATAATCGCAAATCCAATAAAGCATCCGGGTCCTCGGTCAGGCCCCGCTCAGGTCTTTGAGGCGAGCATTCAGCGGACGGAACCTATGCGTTGGTTGACGCGCTCGCGTTCGTGACAGAGCCCATTTTGAGCGCAGCGATCTTGTACTTAGGCGTGGCCTTTGGGGTCGCATTCAACTTCGACTGGTTTGAAAAGTGCAGCGGGCCTTCGTGTGATCTGGCCATGGGCTAGCAGGCGGGAATGACGAAATCGCATCCCCGCCAATCTAGTAAGCCGGCTACTGCTGAACCTGGACGACGGACGCAGGCTTCCATGTGCCGTTGAGAGCTTCCTTCTTCGGCCAGTAGAGCCGCATCACCATGTAGATCGGCCCATCCGGCGCGGGCAGCCAGTTGGCTTCTTTGTCTGCGCCAGGGTTCTTGTTCTGGACGTAGATCGTCAGCGAACCATCGGCGTTCTTCTTCATGTTCGGCAGCATCGGCGAGTTGATGAGGTATCGGTTGATCGGATTGTCGATCAAAAGCTGCGTCTTGCCGTCATACATGGTGATCGACCAGAAGGCGTTGACGGGCGGAAACTCTCCGGGCTTGAAGGTGACCGTGTAGTTATGCTTGCTGCCGTCGAGCTTCTCGCCGCGATCGTCGATGGAGGCGGCCGGGTAGAGCGCTTCATCCGCGTCGTTGCCATAGATGCCCGCCAGTGCGGCGGCGGCCCGAAGCGTGTAGTTTCCATTGTAGAAGGCGCGATCGCCGAAGGCGGAGCCTACTCGCCAGCCATTCACATCTTTGCCGATGTTATCTTTTGCTTTCCCAATAGTCTCAAAGCCTTCCTTGATCGCAAGCTCGGTTGCAACCTTGCCTTCTCCGAGCGTTGGGAAGGTGTAGGGCTTGCCGGGCGCGACGCCGATCTTCGCAAAATTGGCGCGCAGTTCCTTCTCTTCGGGAACTTCCGGGCAGAACTGCATCAGGAAGTTCAAATAGTCGAAGGCCTTGAGCTTGAAGGCATCCTCGGTGAACGCCGGGAATTCTGGCATCGGCAAAGTCGGCGGGCTCGGCTGCTTCAGAAACGCAGACAGCGTTTGCGCCGTGTATCCGGCCTGAATTTTCTTGACGTTATCGATGTCGCCCGGATTGAAAAGCTGCGTCCGGTAAATAACCAGCCCGAACTGCGACTCGCTGTTGAACACCTTTGCCACGCCAGCGGGCTTTCTCCCTTCCAGCCTGGGCCAGCGATCATGTAGCAGCCCGCACCATTGCCTGTCGTCCGGCTTCCGATATAGCCATAATTGAAACTGTACATATCGGTGAGCTGAACTGAATAGTAGCGGCTTTTTTCAACCTCGGGCACGCAAAGGACGACAGGCTCCGCGCGGAGGTCCACCTGAACCATGGAATAAGGCGTATCGCTGTTCGGCGTTACGATCGCTGTATCTTTGGGCGTAAAGACTTGAGCGGTGTTCAAGACTTGATTGAACGGCCCCTTATATTGCGAGGAACTTTTGTCGACATTGAATTGGTACAGCGCCTTGTAGCCGGCGATCATGGGGAAGGCGTAGATGTACGCCTCTTTTGCGATTTTGTAGTCCTCTATCCGGCTGCCAATTTGGGCCAGGGCGGCCGGTGATTGCGCCGAGACCGCGCCGATACACGCACAGAATGCAACTGCCTTCACTCTCATGGAAAACCTCTATTTTTCGGTGGGTCCGCAGTTCCAAAACCGTTACAAAGGCCAAGGCGCAGTTGCTAGCGAATTTTGCGTATGCGTTGCGAACGAACACAGCACTTCTCCGCAGGTGACTTGCGCTCCAGACAGTGCACCAGCTGTGCTTTGAAGGCTACTCAACCGCCAAAAACAAGCTACCGAGCGGGCAGCTTGGCGGAGGCGCAGTATTCGTGCCTATGACTTTCGCCGCTGTGTAAAACGTAAGGGTTTATCGAGCCCTTTCGAGTGAATTAAGAGCCAAGGTCCCTCGACACTGATCCTGTCGGCGCCTGCGAGAGCGGCAAGGTATCTTTGCTCTTGATCTGATACGGCATCCGCACATTGCATTCGCGTCGAAGCAATTTTGTCAAAGCTGACGCGGCCACCCTTTATATCTACCGATCCGAAGAAATTATTGCAGGAGCCCATGCCAGCTACTTCCCCGGGCTTCGGAAATGCGAGGGTAGCCTGAGCATTATCGATTACGCCCGAGCCGCCCAAATCCTCGAGCAGCCATTCTGTGCCAATCAAATCCGGCATGGAGATCTCCCTGCGCTTTGGGCTGGAGAGCTCGGGACCAGCATCACAAAGGCAATTGCAAATGCAGAAGCTGGCAAGAGCAGGGCGGCTCGATGCAACCATCTTCGATACGCGCGCATTGATCCTCCCATGACATATTACGCCCTTTTTGCGTGGCGCCATCAAAGCTCTTCGGCAGGCTTACATTTTTAAACGCCTCAGTTCCCGGCGGCGACCCGATCCTCCTTTTACTTGAGGAACATGGAGTCAGCGAGCAGGCGCGTCTATCCGAAACTCTACGAGCAACTCGTAACCAGTCAAACCTGGCGGTGCGGCAAGCTCACTCTTAAGACGCAGGGTTCCACCGACTTTTGAGAAACCCTTCGCCAAAAGCAATGTCGAAGAACTGCCGCCGGCAGCCGAAGCTCCGGAGACCGCGATCCAAGCGGCAAACATTGTGCTTGCGCTTCTTTCTCGCTAATTGCCTACGGTAACCTTCACGCACTTGACCGCGGTGGTGTCAAAGGCGGTTCCCGCTTTGCAGGCCGTGCAGGACTTGAGTAATTTTGCATCCTTCACCAGCGTCTCGCATGACACGCATTTTCCGGCGGCCGCATCCCATGCGTGAGCGCCCTTGCAGGCCGTGCGTGACCTGAACTCCGCACTCGCGGTTGCAGCGCTTAGGGCAAGCGTCAGCGCCACAGCAGCCAAAAAGGGAATTCTCATGTTTGCAACTCCTTTGGATTTAGCGATTATTCCCAAGCCCTTAGGGCGGGGCGGGCTAGCGCGCTCAACAACCGCCAAGCGCGCACGCCAGTTGTCTTAACGTTATCCTTTCAACAGGTTGCCCCCGAAAGGTAAGCCCTCAGATTGCTACTGGAGCATCCAGCAGGCAGAAACTCATTTGCATGTCTTCGCTAAGCCCTGGAGAAGAGCAACCGAATTGTCGTCCAAATCCGCATGCAATATTCTTTGCGCCTCCGGACCTGTCGTGGATATAATCTCGTCCACCTGATTATTAATAGATTCCAACTTCGACTCGTCAGCGCCCTTTTCGGCCAAAGCGCTAGCCTCATTGACGAGCTTCGCGTAATTGCAGAACCGAGAAAACTTTGTCTGATCGGCTTTGATAGTATCAACGACTTTCTGCACCTCGGCCTTGGTCACTTTCAGGCCTGCCTCGTCCTCTGCAAAAGCAACGCTGGCTGTGACGGCTGTCAGGACCGCAATTGCGGCAACGAACTTCGTGTTCATGAACTACTCCCTAAATTGCACTCGCTCGACGGCTCGATTTGGACCGGCAAGCACACGAAAAAAATGACCGAACCGCTTCGAACTCGCGCAAAATTTGAACACCGCCATCGAAGGGAGTTGTCCGCCATGGAGCGCGGCTGTGATTTCGTTGCCGCCGATAGATAACAGTCCGGGGGCGAAGAGGGGCGCTTCGATCATGGTGAGCGGGCGTTTTCATTGGAACGCGAACGGCACTGTCTCAACACAGACCATACGCCATTCCGACATTACGTCCCGCTCAGGCCCAAAAGGGCATAGCTTGGTGAATGATTCAGGCTAGTTGCAGCGTATCCATCCACGGCAGACGCGGACGCCACCACGATAGTAGTAGCCGCTGCAGCGTCTACCGCCCTGGCAGTAGACCACGTTGATCACTTCAGAACGCGTGGCGGAGACCTTGTCACTTCCTGAAACGGTGAAGGCTTGAGCGCCTGCGATCGAGAGAGAGAGACCAAGGGCCGAAAGGGCGATTGCGAGTGTGGTTTTCATGATCCTAGTCCTTCGTTAGAGAAATTCAGACAGTGCACCTAAGCATAGGCCATCCCTAGTGGCAACACATTATTAAGTATAAGATGAGTTTTTTCGAAATCACACCTTGCGCATGACCGATTTCGTGCAGCAAAACTTCTTTTTGCATCCTAAGAAAAACTTGATACGCATGCGAAAAGTCCAGGACCACAATCTTCAATGTGGACGAATTACTACCGTGGCCCGCCGCGGTCAGGGCGGGCTGTCGGCGACGCAGCGGACTGTCGCCGTGTTCTGAAGATCACGGGCTGTCCGACTGAAGATGCGCGCGCGAACAGCTAAGTATCCTAGACCATCCACTTGGCGGGGGCAGCATGTCTACCCCGCCGTTCCAAAGCGCCAAGGCGCGTGAATAGCAGCGGTGCTCATCGGCCGAGGTTAATGATTTGCACGCGCCGGTTGATCTCCGAGGCCGGATGCTGCTTGTCCTTCAAGAACAACTCGCCGACGCCGACGTTGACAAGGAGGCTAGGTGGTATCTGGTACTGCGAAACGAGATAGGTTTTCACAGACGCGGCTCGCCGTTGAGAAAGCTCTTTATTATAATCGAAGTTGCCGGTGACATCTGTATGTCCCGCCAACACAATGGTTGAACCTTCAAGAATAGGGCGGCGCAGCGCAAGGCCTAGGAAATCAAGCGTTCTTCTCGCCCTGTCCGTTAATTCTGCTGAGTTATATTCAAAATAGACGGCGAGATCGACTGTTGGAACATAGTGAAGACTTATTGTCCTTCTGATCCTGCCAACGATCGCCGGGTCGACCGTTGTCAAGTTCGCGAGGTCGTTCAAAAGAGACTCGGCTGATTGCTGGCCTTCGATTTCGATCGCCGACATTTGCCCAGGTCTCGCGGCGGTCAGAGAGCGAACGATTTCTTCATCTGAGATTTGCTGTTGCGCGCTGGCAGGCGGGCCGCCCAGAAACAATAGCGAGGCGGCGATGACAGCAAATACTAAGAAGAGCGGGAGCTCGCGAAACTTGATCATGGGCACTGTCCTTGGTTATTCAATGCGGAAGTAAGCTGAGCTGAATGCGACGCTACAACAGTAGCTTGCGCCCCCTGTAACTCTTCCGCCTGGCAGATCACATCCCCTGCCGCAATAAACGGTGTGGCCGGGCTTGCCGCAGGATTGCGTTACCTCGCTCTACAACAAGCTGTTCGCTTTAGGCTGCAGTAAAGGGGGAAGCATCACCGGCGGATGTCTCCCTCCCGGATTTGCACTTGCACTTGAAACTTCGCAACGGGCGGCCCTTTTTCCGGCGCTCGTTGTTCCTCAGGATCTGTCATCTGGTACCGTTTTCGGAGAAACCGGCTGGGTTCCCAGGGGCTGCCGTGCCAGATTCCCAGATGGATGATGAGTTGAAGCTTCGGCACAAGGAGCGCGTAAGAAGCAAGCTTTATGGCTTAACTACTGCTGCGCCCTCTTTCACAATCGCGCCACCTGGCGTTTCAGCTGTAACAGCTGCGCCCGCCACTGCGCCTCCGGCCGGACCTTGCACGGAAGCCGCAACTGCATCGAAATGAGCATCGGTTGCTTCAGCCGCATCCCCGCCAATCGCATCGCGACAGGCCGCAGAAGCGAGCGTCAGTTTTGCCAGGACGCACGCCCTAATTCGTCCTTCGCCAGGACGCACGTTCGGGCACAAAAGCCTGATATCGCCTGCACATGCTCGCGCAGCTTCTATGCCTCTCAATATCGGCCCTTCGGCAAACGCAGGCTGGGATAGCACTCCGAGCGCGACACCTAACACGAGACCCATCTTTTCATGCGGTACTACCTTCTTTTACAACTGAAACAGTACGAAGACTCCACTTAAGGCAAGGTTCTAACAAAAGGCAAATATTGATTGAAGACGCGCAAGAAAGGCCTGTTTATAAATTCAATAATATACAGATTTCGGTTGACTATTAATAGTAATTGCTGAGCATAGGTAGTTAATGATGGACAGGTTTACATGATCGTACGGCTAAGTCAGCAGCGGAATCGATAACCTTTAATTACAGCACATACCCATACGAGATCGAATTCTGCCGCACCAATCAGGCTGGCGGCTGACACAACTGCCGGGAACGCTTTTGCGGATGCGACCCCAATCGCGCCCGCGCTCATGGCTTGACTAGCCCTTTGCTTGTGCAGCAGCTTCCTTGCAGGGCTCGCTGATCTCGGCGGTGTGTGATTTCAGGCAAGCTTCGATGCGTCCCTGTCCGGGCTTCACGTCCCCACACAGTTTCTTGACATCGGCGGCGCAGGCCTTACCAACCGCCGCCGTTTTGAGCACGATTTCCTGGCAAGGGCTGGAAAGCTCTTTGAAATGCTCCTTGATGCAGGCTGCGGCGCGCCCTTCACCCGCCTGAACCCCTGCGCAAAGCGTCTTAATATCGCTTGCACATTCTTTGGCGGCTGCGGGGACCTGTGCAAGAGCGGCGGACCCTAGAACGCACAGCGAAGCGCCAGCGAGAAACGCGGATTTAATCATCTTCTTCTCCTGGTAAGACTAAAACAAGATACCTGGACTTCGCTGGCGGCAGTCCCGAACCGTCGCTCAGCTGTTTTTGCGCTTGTGTCTACTTCGCGTCCTGACCAGCGGTATGGGCCTCCGTCAGCTTCTTCTTGTCCACGTCCGTCAGGACCGGCGGCTCAACGGAGATCGTCAGCTTGTCGATCTTGCCGGTGAAGGCGAACGGAACCTGGTAGTCCTTGTCGTCGATCGGCGTGCCGGTTTTCGACCCTATGTCAAACGTCTCGTCGATCGGGAGCATCAACGGGATCGTCTTTTCCAGCGTCTGCGTGGAAACGACCTTTCCGTCGACCTTGAACGTCCCGGTGCCAGGCCGTCCGATGCCGCTCAAGTTGTTGAAGGCAAGCGTCGCGAAACCGAGCCCATCATATTTGAAGTCGAACTCGAGGGTATGCTTGCCCGCCCGCAGAGCCTCCGGTCCCTCCCATTTCACCCGCTTGAGATCGAGCAGGTTCCAGGTAAACACGGGCTTGCTCTTCAACAAATATAGCCCGTAGCCGCCAAAGCGGCCGCCCTCGCTGACAATAGCGCCCTCTGCTTCAGCCGGAACGTCAATTTCCGCCGTGATCGTATAGGAGGTGTTCAGCACATTCGGCGCGGCGTTATCCGGGATACCTGTGACTGGCTTGCCCGAATAGGTGAAGACCTTGCGCCCCGCCGTGAGGTTCGGCCGCGGCGAGACCACGCGCGTTGCAACGGAGGCGTCGAGCGGCAGCACGTTGTATTTTGCGAACTCGCCGAACATCCGGTCCGTCAACTCACGCACCTTCTCGGGGTTCTCAGCCGAAACGTCGGTATTCTGGGTCCAATCTTTCCCGACATCGTACAACTCGTATTTGAAGGCCGTCGCGGGATTCTCCGATTGCCTTGCCGAGCAGTTCCCAGGGCGCGCGCTGAGGAACCGCACTCAGCATCCAGCCATCGTTGTAAAGACCCTGGACACCGAACATCTCGAAATACTGGGTCTTGTGGGTTGAGGGAGCGTTCGCGTTGGCCTTGTCGAAGGTATAGGCCATGCTCACGCCCTCAATCGGCTTCTGAGCGATGCCGTCGACCATGTTGGGCGCGGGAATGCCGGTGACCTCAAGCAGCGTCGGCACGATGTCGGTCACATGGTGGAACTGATTACGGATGCCGCCCTTGTCAGCGATGTGTCCCGGCCAGGAAATCGCCATGCCCTGGCGAACCCCTCCGAAGAAGGACGGGATTTGCTTCGTCCATTTGAAGGGCGTGTCGAAGGCCCAGGCCCACGGCACCGCCATGTGGTTGTAGGTGTATTGGGAGCCCCAAACGTCGTAGAACTTCATCTGCTCCTCGACAGGCAGAGTGATGCCGTTGAACGCCATGAATTCGCTTGGTGTGCCGACGGGCGAGCCTTCCGCGCTCGCGCCGTTGTCGCCGCTGATATAGATGATGATGGTGTTGTCGAGTTTGCCCATTTTATCGACGGCGTCGATGACGCGGCCGATTTCGTGATCTGTGTAGGCGAGGTAAGCGGCATAAACGTCAACCTGCCGGAGAAAAAGCTTCTTCTCTTCGTCGGTGGTCTGGTCCCAGTCTTTCAGCAGATCCTTGGGCCAGGGTGTCAGCTTCGCGTCTTGCGGGATGACGCCAAGTTTTTTCTGGTTCTCGAAGATCTGCTCGCGAAGCGCGTTCCATCCCTTGTCGAAGAGATGCATGTCGCTGATTTTCTTGATCCATTCCGGCGTTGCATGGTGCGGCGCATGCGTGCCGCCAGGGACGTAATAAACGAAGAACGGCAGCGAAGGGTCGATGTCGTTGAGCTGGTTCACCCAGTGAATGGCGTCGTCCGCCATGGCCGTCGTCAGGTTCCACTTTGGGTTCCCGATATAGGGATAGATCGCCGTGGTGTTGCGGAACAGGTTCGGCTGCCACTGGCTGGTGTCGCCGCCGACGAAGCCGTAGAAATATTCAAAGCCCATGCCCGCGGGCCATTGGTCGAACGGCCCGGCCTGGCTCGCCTGATAGGTCGGCGTGTTGTGATCCTTGCCGAACCAGGATGTGCGGTAGCCATTCTCCTGCAGGATTCGACCGATGGTCGCGCTGTCCTTTGGGATAATGCTGTTGTAGCCGGGGAAACCGGTGGATTGCTCCGAGATGACGCCAAAGCCAACCGAGTGGTGGTTGCGGCCGGTGATGAGCGCGGCCCGTGTCGGCGAGCACAGTGCCGTGGAATGGAAGTTGGTGTAGCGCAAGCCCGCATTCGCGATGCGATCCAACGCCGGCGTCGGGATGACGCCACCAAAGGTGGACGGCGCTCCGAAGCCCACATCGTCGGTCATGATGAGAAGCACATTCGGCGCGCCCTTCGGCGGCACGACGCGCGAAGGCCAATACGGCTTCGACTGCGCCGCGTTAAGGTCGATCTGCCCTTTGAAGGGCTGCGGCGGCGGGGGCAGAACGTGGCCGTCGATCGTTGTTGTGGCGTTCGGCGCGCCCGGCGCTCCTGAAATCTGCTGTGCGCTCGCGGGCTGGAATGACGCTGCCCCCAGCGTAATGGCTACGCCCCATGCCAACAGAAAGCGGGGGATAAGCATACGATCACATCGTCTTGTTCGCATGACAACCCTGGTGGAAACAATGCTACGCAAAAGGTATTCGTGCCTAGCACAGCTAGGCTGCAGCCGGTTATCATTTCGGCTCAGTTTCCTGATTATTGATCACATCTTCTTGATCGCATGACAGCCCTGGTGGAAACATTGCTACGCTAAAGGTATTTGCACTTAACACAGCTTGGCATAAGCCGATGATCATTTTGGCTCAGTTTCCTGTTGTTCACTATTTTCTTGAATGGAGCCCAAATGGGTGCGTTGCCGATCGCGCTGATTCGATCTTTCTATTTAACCCCGGTGTTGGCGTATCTCGAGCGGGAACGGCTGCCCTATGAAAGTCTGCTCGAGGCGGTGAGGTTGTCGCCGCAACTCATGGAGCGTCCTGATGACCTTATGCTCCTGGGCCAAGGCTGCGGGCTGCTCGAGAGGATCGCACGCACCAATGGCATCGAAGACATCGGTCTCTTAGCGGCCAGCACAATCAAATTTGAGTCTTTCGGTTGGTTTGGGGACATGGCCGGAGAAGCTGAGACCCTTATCGATGCGCTCAACTTATTTATCTCTCGGATTCCGGTTATCAGTACGGGGAGTCGCCTCTCCCTGAATTGGCAAGGCGAGCACCTTTTCTTCTCTCACAAGTTGGCGCTTCGGCCTTTCCCTGGAATGCATTACGGGGGGGCTTATGCAGTGGTGCTCATGATCAAGGCCGCCCAACTCGCCTTGGGTCCGGAGTGGAAATCCGACCTGATCGTGCTGCCTGAAAATGAGCGCGTCAGGAAGAGACATCACGAAGCGTTCTTCAAGACAAACATATCTTTCAAAGGCGATGCTTGGGCGATCAGCATTCCTCCTTCGCGGCTTGCCGATCCGATCCCTAAAGCCATGCCGGCGTCAGGAACGCAACACCGCGGAGGGAGCCTGCCCTCTCCGTCATCCGCCGATATCATGGGATCGTTGGGTGAGATGATCAGGCCCAGCCTTCGGCTTACTTATCCCGATATCGGCTACGCCGCCCGGTTAGCCGGTGTGAGCGTGAGTACGTTAAAGCGCCGATTGAGTGAAGCAGGCCTCACTTATTCCGAACTTGTTGAAACTGAACGGCTTCGGCTTTCCATTGAGCTGCTTGCACAAGATGGGATCCAGATTCGCGATGTTGCGTCGGAGTTGGGATACACAGAGCCGGGCAATTTCACTCGCGCTTTCCGATCGTGGACCGGCCTGACGCCATCGAAGTTTCGAGCGGCTCAATCGAATGCGGCACACTCTTCCAATAAGACCCCAACCAATTAATAATATTGATCTAGGGGAGGATTTTGGATAGCACCTCGGTGCTGGCCTCACAGAAGCAGACTTACGCCTGCTCGATATCAGGCAGCCGCCAAGTTTTCTCGTAAACCGATTTACCAGGACCGTAGAGGCGGAAGATCACGAAGAAATCTTCGCCTGCCGATGGAAGCCAATTTTGTTCATAGCCCTTGGGCGTTCTGTTTCCAAAAAATAGATCGACCGAACCATTCGCGTTGGTCTTGAGTTTGGATTTCTCATAGAAGGCCAAACCTACCCGGTTCAGTCGGTTAGGAATAAAAGATTTCGTTTTCTGGCTGTAGACGATCGCCGACCAGAATTTATCGACAGGGACATTGGCGGGCACACGCAGCCGGTAACTGCCCTCGCCTGACAAAAGTGTACCGGTGGCGTCCCGCAAGCCTTGCAAATACATTTGCTGGCCGCCTAACTTTATTGGTAGATAGTTCGCCCAAAAGAACGGGGCGATAGCGCGCTGGTACGTGAAAACACCGGTGGCGGTCTCGAAAGACCATCCTTCACCCATGAGTTCCAAATAGGCTGGATTGACATTCATCCACTGTCCGTCGGGCCACCATGCAGTCATGGCCTGCCCAGGAGTGACAAAGCCGTTCTGCATCATCTGATAGGCTACCTTAGCGGCGGCATCCAGCAACTTCGAGCTGTCTGCATCTGGTTGGAAGGGCTTTCCCTTTTCAATGCCGAGTGAGGACAGCGTTCCAACCATGATCTTGTCCCGCTCTCGGATTGGCTCGTCAGTGACAAACTTGGCAAGCTTCTCGAACCAGCTAACATCGTAGACGGGCAGCGAATGCCACGCCTTGTCCCAGCCGTCGACAATTCGTGTTGGAGTTGGGTTGGCGGCGTCCGCTAGTGAATAGGATTTCGTTTGATGAGCAAGCGCGACGGCGCCCTCCATTGTGCCATTGCCTACGATGACGGGCCGGAAAACCAAGGTGCCACGGAAGCCTAGCAATTGAACGGCGAAGTAACCGGCAGAAGGGGTACCGGTATAGCCTGGGGGTAAAAGCAGATACTTGCCACCCTTGCCCGCGTCAGGACCTTCGACTCCCACCATTGTGATGGGAGCCTGCCAGTTGTCACAGATTTCGCCAATAATTGCGTATTCGCTGTTGCTCGCTGGAATTTCGATGACCCATGGGCCTTGCGTCAGATCGTAGGCCATACCGGAATAGTTGACTTGGTTATTCGCAGTCAACACTTCGTGCCGCGCGACGAGTGGCTTGCTCATGACCACCACATCACCGGGTTTCATCCCAAAATCCCTGAAAAAACTCCCGGAAGTAAACATCGCTTAAGGCTGGCATCGACCAGATCACGGCCTCAATCGCGCGCTGATACATGAGATGATCATCTGCATCAGCGAATAGACGGCCTTCGATGAGCATTTTTAGCCGTTCCAGCCGCCGGCCTAAATGAGCTTGCGCAGGTACGACCTCCCCAACCGTGGCCAATGGGAGCAAAGCCGACGATGCAAGAACAGACCCTGATGCAAGAAGAGAACGCCGGGTGGTTTTCATCACCTATTCCTTTAAGACAAAGCTGAAGTCTGCAAAAAGAGCTGAGTCGTTCAAAACAAGCTCCGGGCAAGCCAAGAGATCAACGACCGACACTTGGGCCGACAGCGCTTGGCCCTTCAAGGCTGGACCCAAGTTCTGATCCTAGGGGTAGAGCGGCTGTGGCCCGAAAACGCCCCGAGTCTGCAATCGCCCCAGACACATTCGTTGACGAAAGCAAGACCGTTTGCTCAACTGTCGTTTTCCTAGCCCACCTTACTCACCTTGGCGACCGGCGGTATCGTCCAGGTTCCGTCGAGGATCGATGGATCGGTTTCGTTGGGCCAGTACATGCGCAACATCAAAATGAACTTGCCATCCGGAGCGGGCAACCAATTCAATTCCTTGTCGGCGCCGGGCGAGTCTTTCTGGACGTAGATGTCGATCGACCCGTCCATATTCGCTTTCAGGTCTTGCCGCGGGACTGATTGAGTAGCGATTGATCGGGTTTGCGACAAAGAAATATTGGTCGTTATACATGGTGATCGACCAGAAGCCCTCCACGGGCGGAGCCTGGTCTTTCTCGAAGCGCATGACGTATTTGTTCGCCCCATCATAGGCGCTGCCATTCGCAGCCTTGAGCGATGTCGGATAAACAGCATCCTGGGGACGGTTCGCGCCAAGACCGATCGCCGTGACAAGGGCGCGCATCAAGTAATCGGTGCCGTAAGTCCCTGTCTTGGTGGTGAAGCCCCAGCCGTTGATGTTCTTCACCGCCGGGTTGATCTTGAACTGAAGCATGATCCTGTCGAAGCCGATTTGCGGAATGCGCTTGACGAAGTCCGCTTTCAATTTGCTGGCGTCGAAATCTTGTCCGGGGACAAGGCCGATTTTCGCAAAGCGTGCGAGCGCAGGAGCATCAGCGGCCGCGGGAGGGTTGGTCTTCATGAGTTCCGCGAGCAGCGTGAAATACTCCACCGCATCCAATTTGTTGACCTGATCGCGGACGGGCGTCTTCATGTCGATGGAGGGGTCGACCTTCCCGGGAGGCGGCGTGTAAGGCTTGCCGTAGGAACTCAGCGGGACGAGTTTGATCTCATCCTGAAGCGCGTGAACGGCTTTGTAGTCTTCGGGCGTGCCGGTGCAGTAGATGCGGCCAAGCAACCAGACCAAGCTCGTTGGCGACTTATACTGCTTCACGCCATCGGGAAGCGTCCCCGACCATCCGGGCCCCGTAATGGCATAGGTTTGCGCGCCGGTTCCCGTTGTCCGCTTGCCGGGCACCTGAAAGACATCGGTCCATCCGTCGAGCATCGGCATCAGGAAGTAGCGCCCTTTCATGTCGGGCAGGCTCAAAACCCAAGGCTCCTTGCCGGCATCGAAGAAGGCGGTGGTGTAAAGAGTGTCGGCGTTGGGAGCGGTGACGTCACGGAAAGACGCGTCAGGATACTCCCGCAGCTTGATGAGTTGCCCCATCGGAGCCCTGGTGCCCTTTGGCTCGGCAACATTCGTGATGACCCGGCGAGTTATTTCCATGGTCACGAGCGGATAGCCGTAGATGTACGCCTCGGAGGCGATCCAAAAGTCTTCAAGCCCCTCGCCGAGACCCTCGAGCCAGTGAGCGAATTCGGCTCGGGCGGCAGAAGTCAATGCTGCGCTTCCAAACAAGCTGAGGCCGCCAATCGCCGCGGCCCGGCGAGTAATCTTCATGGTCCACTCCGTCACTGCGTTTCTAAACGCGGTGACTAAGCAGCTTTTGCTTACTTCCGCAAGCCAGATCCGGTTAAAGTTGAGCTGCCTCCACAAAGACAATTCTGGAAGGGGAAACAATCGCTAAGCCAAAAAGAAACATTAAAGCACAGTTCGTCCGAGACCGATTATCATTTCGGCTCAAGAGCACGTCTTCAGTTAAATTTCTTTTCTAGCCATGTTGTCTCGGTAGTACTTCTGCCACAGCTCATAACTTTTTGGTATGCGCCATTTCATGTCCGACAACTAAAGTTGCGGCGAGGTCGAATCAGACCCAAAACTAGGCGGCAATAACCCTATGAAGTGGTGCCGCGATGACGAGACTTGGAAAACCTTTGACCTCTGTTCGATTTGTTGCGCTCTTGAGTGCTCTGGCGTGCTCTCAGCCGGTTTTCGCAGCCGATCTCGGTCAGAGCGCAGCGGCTCCGACTCCCGCTCCTGTCGCGAGCGGTTGGGAGGTTACATTCACCCCGTATCTCTGGGTCCCATGGTTTTCGGGAAATGCGACAGTCAAAGGTCACGATTTCAATGTCCAGGCTGACCCGGCCAATGTTTTCGGTGCTTTGAAGTTCGCGGTTATGGGCGATCTGGAGGCCCGCAGAGGCGCCTTCAGCCTCATGGTCGACGGTTTCTACGGCAATCTCGGAGGCTCAACCTCTTTCCTCCATACAGGCGACATTCCCGTCGGGGCGGCGCTCGGGACCAACGTCGCTCTTACGGCTGTGGAGATCGGCGGCAGCTATGAGGTAATGCGCTGGGGACAGGCAGGGCTGAAGGATCCAACTGGCTCCTCCACCGCCCTCGATTTGCTTGCGGGTGCCCGAATCTGGCAGCAATCCTTGGAGGCGAACCTGAATTTATTGGGTCCGGCAGGCGGCCGCGTTTCGTTCGCGCGCTCAGGGCAGGTCGATTGGACCGACCCGTTCATCGGGGCGCGCATCCGGTATCAGCTTGCGCCCGGTCAAGAAGTCGCTCTTCGCGGCGATATCGGCGGTTTCGATGTCGGCAGCACCTTCTCCTGGCAGGCGCTTGCGACCTACAACCGGCATCTTTTCGATTTCAAAGGTTTTCCTGTCGACGCCTATCTTGGCTTCCGCGCGCTTTCGGTCGATTACACCCAGGGATCAGGTCTGAACAAATATACATATGATGTGGTTCAGTATGGCCCGGTCGCTGGCGCGACGGTCCATCTTGGGGCTTTGCCGGCAAGCCTTGCCGAACCCGTCCCCACCGGCGGCTATAAAGACGGTCCCGTGAGCGCTCTGCCCTTCTCTTGGACCGGCTATTACCTTGGCGTCGATGGCGGCGGGGGATGGGGCGACAGCAACACGCTGACCTTCACGGACACAGTGCCAGGCGCAGCCAGTCCCGGATCGTTTGACCGGTATGGCGGTTTTGGCGGCATCCAAGCCGGCTATAACCGGCAAGGTGGGTTTGGCTTGGGCGAATTCCTGGGTTGTGGGCCTTGAAACCGACTTCCAGGGTTCGGAGATTAACAATCACTTCTCCAATGTTGCCCCCTATTTTGGGCCGACCTTATTCAACGCGAAGCAGGGTATCGACTACTTCGGAACGGTGCGCGGCCGGATTGGTTACGCGACCGGAAATATGTTGATCTATGGTACAGGCGGCTTCGCTTATGGAAACGTGATCACCAAAATCAGCCTTTCCAACCTCGGGTACACAAACTTCCTGAGCAGCAGCGAAACCGAGGCAGGTTATGCTGTTGGCGGAGGCCTGGAATATTCCTTCGCTCCTGGCTGGTCAGCCAAACTCGAATATCAGTATATCGATCTTGGTGAACAGAGCCTGAGCAACGTAGCAAGCAATCTACGGACGGACAGCACGAAGGTTGATAATAACTTCAATACGCTCCGGGTCGGCGTGAACTATCACCTTCAGAGTGATTACGTTCCTCTGAAGTAGATCTCGGACTGACAGTAAGATATCGATGTTTCCGCGACTGTTCTGCGTCACGAGGCAGGATTATAGCCCTTGGTTTGTGCCTCGCGGGCGCTATTAACGGGGCGGCGTCAGCTACTCCGAAGCAAGCGGCGGCGTCGCCTCCGGCTACATCAACGACGACACAGCTCTCTTCCTGACAGGCGTCCGTCTGAAGTTCTAGTTGATTGCTCTCCGAAGCCCCGTACAGGGCTCCAGCGTTATATGATAGAGAACAGGGAAAGCGCGTACAATTCGCTTGCTTATCTAGCTGCGCTCAATGCCATAATCCATAGCTTTTTGTGCGATCTTTATCTGAGTGATTATTGGGTAATTATACGGTTGACGTACCATTCTTTCTAAGCTATAAAATCCACAGCTTAGAGGGAATGCCGTCATGGCCAAGAAACTTGATCTCACGAACCCGATTTTCAACGATGACGATGCAGCGCGCGAGCATCTTGAAACGCTCCTTTGGCAAAACGGGCCAACTTGCCCACGCTGCAACATCGGCGGTGACCGCATCACTAAGCTTCAGGGCAAGAGCACCCGCCCCGGTGTCTACAAGTGCAAAGACTGCCGCAAGCCGTTCTCTGTGACCGTGGGCACCGTCATGGAGCGTTCAAAGATCCCACTGGCGAAGTGGGTTCTCGCAGCTCAACTGATGGCTTCCTCAAAGAAAGGCATGAGCGCGAAGCAGCTCGAAAGAATGCTGGGCTGCAATTATGAAACCGCTTGGTTTTTGTTCCACCGTCTTCGCGAAGCCGCTACCGATCCCAAGAGCGGCCCGATCGGCGGCGGCAACAAGGTTGTCGAGTCCGATGAAGCTTATGTCGGCGGAAAGAAGAAGAACGTCCACAACGGCGATCCCGAGCCGAAGAAGCACGCCGTTGTGACGCTTGTTGAGCGTGACGGTAAGGTCCGCGCCAAGCACATTGCAAAAGTCACCGCTAAGAACGTGCGAGAGCATCTGGTCACGAATGCCGACCTAAAATCTTATCTCATGACGGACGACAGCAAAGTCTATATCAAAGTTGGCAAAGAATACGGCGGCCATGCCAGCGTCAACCATAGCGTCGATGAATATGTTCGCCTTGGCGGCTTTGTCCACGTCAACACTGCCGAAAGCTTCCACGCCATCATCAAGCGCCAGATGTACGGCATAGATCATGCCGTCTCCGAACATCACTTGCAGCGCTACATCAACGAGATCGCATTCAAGTGGAATAACCGCTTCGCACTTGGGATCGATGATACACAGCGCGCCGAAACCTTGCTCAAAGGAGCGAAAGGCAAGCGCCTCATGTACCGGCAACCTCGTGAAGCGGCGAACGCCTAAGCAGAAGGCGAAAGCCTTCCTGCGCCGGCGTAAAAGGTTAAAAAAGAATCAAGAATAACTCGCGATTTATAACAAAATGTCTTAGATAAGGACGCAGCGGGTGCAACCGCTGCGTCCTTTGTGATGCGTCCGGCCTCTGCCCGACACCGGAACACATACGAGAATCGAAATCCCTTAGTTTGTACCCTGTAGCGTCCCGCGTTTCCAGCGTCGGGAGCGGCCTTTCGACAAATTCAAATCGAAAAGGTCTTTAGACATGGTAGGCTTTAACGAACTTGCGAATGCACTCCTTAACTGGAATGCAGAGGAGCGGGAACAAAGAAAAAAGACGGCTTGGGAAAGAGCATTCCCCATCCCAGGACAGGACTTATATATCGTCCGCCGCGATTTCGAACAACGCGTCATCCTTTGGGTCGAGCATGGCCTTAAATCACCCTACGGATGGGAGATAGATCACATTATCCCCCTCGCTATTGGCGGTACCGATATTCTCGACAATCTCAGAGCTCGTCATTGGAAGGGCAACAGCGCCGCTGGCGGTAAACTCGCCGCAGCATTGGCGGCAGCGGGTATACGTGGGCGGACCCGCTGATACATGAAGATAATCAATCTGATCTGGACGACCTTCCAAGTAGATCGGCGTAACGAATAGCCCCATACCCTCAAGGGTCTCCCGGAGTTTCAGCGTTCCGGGAGCCTATGTCCATGTGGCTAAGTTCCTGCATCGTCCTTGCGCCCTTTAGCGGGGAACGCCTTTCCCTCTTGCTTCCGCTCTCGCTTCGGACGAGGCTGCGGCGGCGTCTTGAGCGCCTTCAAAAGCATGGCGTCGCGCCTCTGTTCGTCGCCTTCTTCTACATCTGGAAGTTGTTGGTCTGCCATTTGCAAAATTCGACTCAAATCCGGAATTATGCAAGACCGATACTGTTACAAGGGGAGATCGATCTAACCCCCTTTAATCATGTGTTTGTTTGCGTTCGAATGCAAGGCTCGGGCGGAGCACAAGCCAATGACTGAAAACGAATTTAAAGACATTCTATCCGTTATGCGAGGGCACACATACGAGGCCGTTGGTAGAGGAATCACGCAGTGGGCAAATACGGAAAGCCTGCTGATTCTAATAGGAGCATCCCTTTTAGGGACATCATTCGAGAAATCTGGAGTTGTTTTTTACTCGATAATAAATTTCAATGTTTGGTTATCTATCATCTCGGAACTGATGCCAAAAACCGCTGAATATGAAAAGGCTAAAGAAAAATGGGGGTCTCTTAGCGAAAAACTTCGCAGACTAAACAACACAAGAGTGTTAATTGCTCACCACCCCGTAGACACAGATTACCCAATTGTCAGGCCGCATGATCTAAATACAACGCTAAAAGCTATAAAAAGTAAACCACTCGACACAAGTGAAATTCTTGCTTGGGTAGAAGATGTTGTAAAAACATCTAACGAACTTATTTCTTATACGAAGTATTTATATGCTCTCTGTAAACAGCAAGAAAAATGTTCTTGACCAAAATCTCATCGGCACCACGAACGGGGTTCTCTACAGCGCCGCTGTCCAAAAGAACCTTGACGCCAGCCTCAACCATAGCGGGCGTTATCTCAATCTCAGCTTCCGGCCTGTCACGCGGTTCAGAAAGTATCGTGTCTGTCATGGTACGTCAACCGTATACTTCCCGATCATTGGACACAATCGGCGATAGACTTGTTTAAACAACACATCGCTAATACAGACTTGTCACCAAAGCGGCTACATGAAATTGATAATCGATATGCTACTGTTGAGGAGGTTAGAGAATATCATCTGGGTCATCTTGATGATCCGACACTTTGTTCCGCGACGTTGAATAGAAAACTCACTCCTTTGGGTGAAGCATATATTCAACACTTTAGACAAAATTCTTGCTTAGAATTTTTGGGTAAAATTGAGAAACGCAGAATTCATTTAAGAAAATAACGACTTCTTGCCGATCGGCGATGAGGGCGCCGACCTAACGGCTTCGGGAGCGCGCAAGCGAGCACGAAAGCTCAGGCGGCGTACGAAATCCTAAGGCGAAGACATAATCAAGAGACATGCAGGGCGGGAAGTCGTAGCGCCGGGCCGGGAACGTCGTGCAGCCGGCGCTCCCACTTTCGGGCGTTCCGCATACGGGTCTGAACGGGACCTCTCAGGTTCCGTGGCCGCCCATCACGCCGTTATAAATGAGAAAGGGAAAAGCGCTTGCGTTCGTTGCCGCGATTAGAGAGCGGAGAAACGCCGTTCAGGGCGAGTAGGCTGGTGGAATTTCACCGCCAGACTCTCCGTCCGTGAGCCCTCAACTCATGCGGCTCCCATCAGGCAAACGTGCCAATCGTCCCAATCCGCCAATACCCGAAGAGGCACGCAGCTGTACGGCGTTCTCTTAAACGGATTGACAGCGGAGGGCCCGTTACAGAAGCGGACATCGGTGCGTTGGCGAAATGCTGACAAACCTGATCGGCGAGTTGCGTCCGAAGATCATATAGGGGGACGCCTCCCGGCATGTTAACCTTTCTGTTGCGCTTGGTGAGGGCTTACCGCGGGAGACAGGGCATGCAAAAAGCCACGAAGAAAGTGCGCATCACGCTTTGGCGACAAATCTTGGAATATGGCGACGTCGAAGTCACCGTTCCCTTGAACGCCAGCCTGGACCAGATCATTCAGGCCGCGGTAGCTGCATACAAAAATACTGAGAACGAGGCCGGCTGGTATACCGATGGTGAGACCAATAGGTGGCGTAAGGCGACATCGAGGCTGGTTGGGACACCGATGGTGACGCCATCAGGTGGCGTAAAGACCTAACGGGCTTGGAGGACATAGAGGGGGTGCGGCCAATCACCGCCATCAAGGGCTCAGCGCTCCCCTCTGGCATCACGAAGAACTCCACGGCGTACACGCTGCAATAGCCAGCGCGTCGGCGATTCGCTGCGTTATCGCCTTCGCCCGGGTCTCATCCTCCGCGTCGCCGGCGGGAACCGAGCCTGCTTTGAGGATGCCCTGGCTATGGCTACTTTGCGGACCCGTGACGCGGGAATCCGCAGGACCGGGGCGTGCCGGTTCAAGAAGCAAAAGAGGGCGCATGGAGCACCCGTGGTTCCGGTGATTTTTAATCTCCGGGGCTTTTTGACTCACAGACTTCGTCACGGTCTATGTTAAGATAGCTCTGGGCATGGCCAAGGTCCGCAGTGGTGACCTCGGTGGGAGCAAATCATGGCATCTGCAGGAAAGACGCGGGCGGAAGAGCTGCACGAACAGGCTCCGTCGCGCGTGATTATTGCCGGAGTCTCGCCGGAGGTTGATAGCGGGAAATTGCCCATCGAGTGGACGGAGAAGGCGGTGGCGGCTGCCAGCATCCTTGACGAAGGAGAGCAAGTCATAGAACCGGCAATAGAGGCGCCAGGGGCCGGGGGGCATGACCAGGCTTCGTCGCGCGTGGTCGTTGCCAAAGTCTCGCCGGAGGTTGACAGCGAGCGATTGCGCATCGCACCAACGGTGATGGAGGAGGAGGCGCCTGCCTGCATCCTTAACGAAGTGGAGGAAATCTCGGAACCGGCAATAGAGGCGCCAGGGGCCGGGGGGCATGATCAGGCTTCGTCCCGCGTGGTCGTTGCCGAAGTCTCGCCGGAGGTTGACAGCGAGCGATTGCGCATCGCGCCAACGGTGATGGAGGAGGAGGCGCCTGCCTGCATCCTTAACGAAGTAGAGGAAATCTCGGAACCAGCAAAAGAAGCGCCGGGGTACGGGGTGCATGACCAGGCTCCGTCGCGAGTGGTCATTGCCGGAGTCTCGCCGGAGGTTGACGGCGGGCAATTTCCCATCAAGCGGACGGTGGGGGAGGAGGTGGCGGTGGCTGCCAACATCTTTGGCGACGGGCATGATGTGATCGTGGCCGTGATCCGCCATCGTTCCGCCGGGGCGACCGAGTGGGATGAAGTCCCCATGATCTTGCAGGCCAACGATCGCTGGACCGGTCGGTTCACGATGACGGCTCTGGGATGGCACGAGTACACGGTCCAGGCATGGGTCGATCGCTTTCTCACCTGGCACAGGGAGCTGATGAAGAAGCACGAGGCCGGCCTGCCGGATCTCAGCAGCGAGCTCCTGGAGGGGGCCGCGCTGCTAAGCGAGGCGGCCGAGCGCGCCAATGGCCCCGATGCCGGCTGGTTGCGCAAGCGGGCCCAGCTCCTGGCGGGCACTGAGAGCCAGGTGTCAAGGGTTCGGGCGGGCCTGAGCCGGGACCTGGTGGAGCAGATGGCGCGATACCCCGACCGGCGCGCGGCATGTACGTATGACCGGCCGCTCCGCATTATGGTTGAGCGGGAGCGGGCGAGATTCGGGGCTTGGTACGAGATGTTTCCCCGGTCGGCGTCTTCGGTCGCAGGCCGCCACGGCACGTTTCGCGACGTCGAGGCGCGCCTAGCCTACATCGCAGAGATGGGTTTCGACGTCCTTTATCTGCCGCCGATCCACCCGATCGGAAGGGCTTTTCGCAAGGGACCGAACAACACGCTGACCCCCGGGCCGAACGATCCGGGAAGCCCCTGGGCCATCGGCGGCCCCGAAGGGGGCCACAAGGCCATCCACCCCGACCTGGGCACGATCGAGGACTTCGACCGCTTCGTAAGGAAGGCACGGTCTTTCGGCATTGAGCTGGCGCTGGACATCGCCTTCCAGTGCTCGCCCGATCATCCCTATGTGCGCGAGCATCCCCAATGGTTCCGCCATCGCCCTGACGGGACGATCAAGTACGCCGAGAACCCACCCAAGAAGTACCAGGACATCTACCCCATTGATTTCGAATGCAATGACTGGAAGGCACTCTGGGCCGAGCTCCGCGACGTATTCCTCTTCTGGATCGATCATGGCGTGAAGATCTTCCGGGTCGACAACCCCCATACCAAGCCTTTCCGCTTCTGGGATTGGGTCATTAATGAGGTGTGGACCAAGCATCCCGAGACCATCTTTCTGTCCGAGGCGTTTACGCGGCCGAAGGTCATGGCCCGGCTGGCCAAAGGGGGATTCACGCAGTCGTACACCTACTTCACCTGGCGGAACACCAAGAGGGAGCTGACCGACTATCTGACCGAGCTCACTCAAAGCGAAACGGCTGAGTACATGCGCGGCAACCTTTTTGCCAACACTCCCGATATTCTTCCCGAGCACCTCCAGGTCGGTGGCCGGCCGGTCTTCATGACCCGCCTGATCCTTGCCGCGACCTTGGGGGCGAGCTATGGCATCTACGGGCCGCCTTACGAGCAGTGTGTCGGCACGCCGGTACGGCACGGCTCGGAAGAGTATCTCAACTCCGAGAAGTACCAGATTGCGCACTGGGACCTCGATGTTTCCTGGAGCCTGCGCGATTACATCGCCCGGGTTAACGAGATCCGCCGTGAAAATCCGGCGCTCCAATTCAACAGCAACCTCCAGTTCTATGAGGTCGATAACGACGCGTTGATCTGCTACGGCAAATCGACCCCGGACATGACCAACCTGATCTTGGTGATCGTCAACCTGGATCCGTCTCACACTCATACAGGGTGGGTGCGCCTCCCCGTGCATGATCTTCAGCTGGGCTCGGGGCCGGGCGCATCGTATCAGGTGCACGACCTGATCA
>CAVYVV010000007.1:0-39773 GCA_963772105.1 uncultured Alphaproteobacteria bacterium | reverse complement strand
CGCGAGGCTCCGGCTTCTGAGGCACGGGCTTTTGCTGTTGCGGCTCCTCAGGGACCCCACCCGGGGAACCCGGGCGCTTGCGCTTGGTCTCGACAAGAACGGATTTCGAGCGCCCATGACTGAAGTTTTGCCGGATGTGGCCTTGCTCCACTGTCCGCTTCACATTCAGCGACATTGTCTTGCGGCCGCCCGCCGTTTTATGGTCCGTTTCTTTCGTTTCGCTCATTCTCTATCCTGGCACAGCGAAGCATTCTCCGCTTCCCCTGCGCAATAGGCGCTTAAACGATCGAGAGCTTGCAAGAATGCGCGGGTTGCCCCGCCTTCTCTAAGTCCCGCATGTATTACACCTGTGCTTCCCGCCGCCAAGCTAATTTCGGCAGATGTGAAGCAATTTTTCGGCGCGATATAATCTTCCCCTGCAAATAAGGCTTCGAGCTTCCTGTCGAGCTTGGCCTTGCCATCCGTTGCAGCGGTATCAGCATGAAGAAGAGCCACGATTTCATGACGCTTCAGCGCTTCCTCAACTTTCGCAAACCCTACGACCAACAGTCCCGCTTTCTTACAAATCGATAACCGTTCTAGTGCAGATCGCTTAAAAAGCCGTTCCACTTCTACAGAAAGGCTATCGCTGACAACGACCGGCTTTCGAAATGCCCTTTGGAAGGCGCGGCGCTTCACCGCATCGGCCAGGATTTCTTTCCTGGCGGTTACCCATACACCGCGGCCTGGCAGATTCCCTTTGATGTCCGGCGTCACCTCTCCCTGCGGCGAAAGCACCAACCGGAGAAGGAAAGGCTTTTCCTTTCTCTCGCGTTCCACGATGCAGGTTCTGATAGGATTGCCGCCTTGGTCGACCTCCTCTAGATGTGCGGTCTCCGCCGAAAAATCCAGTATCGGCTCGGACTCAGTGCGCTTTTTCTTCGCGATCTGCATCTTGGCCCCCTTCGGCGGGATCAAGCGCTTCCTCCGATGGCTCCTCGGCTTCCTCCGACGGCTCCTCGACTGCTGGCGGCTCAATCCATCCGGCTTTGATCCGAGCGTTCAGGATGATCTGCTCGATATCCGATTTGCTGAGATCGTAGCTTTGAAGAATGCCGGGATGCTGCTTTGTCTGCCCATGCGCGCGTTCCTGCCACCCGGCCAGTTCGTCGGTCGCGCAATCGGCAATATCCTCCACCGTCTTGATCCCGTTTTCACCGAGCGTAACAAGCATAGCCGTCGTAAGGCCCTCGACCTCAGCAAGCTCGTCCTGAACGCCGAGCGTCTTGCGTTTCTCGGTCAGTTCCGCTTCCTGCCGCTCAAGAAATTCGCGGGCGCGTTCCTGGATTTCCTGCGCGGTGTTCTCGTCGAAGCCCTCGATGCTCGCGACTTCCTGCTCATCCACATAAGCAAGCTCTTCGACAGTGGTGAACCCTTCCGAGACAAGAAGCTGCGCGATCATCTCGTCGACATCGAGTGCGGCGACGAAGGTGTTCGTGCGTTCGGCAAATTCCTTCTGGCGGCGCTCCGATTCCTCGGCCTCCGTCAGGATATCGATGTCCCAACCTGTCAATTGCGATGCCAGGCGGACATTCTGCCCTTTGCGGCCAATGGCGAGGCTCAACTGCTCATCCGGCACCACGACCTCGATGCGCTCCAACTCCTCGTCGAGCACCACCTTGGCCACCTCCGCGGGTGCAAGCGCGTTCACGATGAAGGTTGCGGCGTCTTGCGACCACTGGATGATATCGATTTTTTCGCCCTGCAGTTCGTTGACGACGGCCTGCACGCGGCTGCCGCGCATGCCGACGCAGGCGCCGACCGGATCGACCGAAGTATCCTTCGATACGACGGCAATCTTTGCCCTGCTCCCCGGATCCCGGGCAACCGATTTGATCTCGACAATTCCGTCGTAAATTTCCGGCACCTCTTGCGCGAACAGTTTCGCCATGAATTCAGGACGCGTGCGCGATAGAAAAATTTGCGGTCCGCGATTTTCCCGCCGCACGTCGTAGACATAGGCGCGAACACGATCGCCAAGCTTGTGGTTTTCCCGCGGCAGGGTCTCGTCGCGCCGGATGATCGCCTCGGCCCTACCAAGGTCGATCATGACGTTGCCATACTCGGCGCGTTTCACGATACCGCTCACAATCTCGCCCACGCGATCCTTATACTCTTCGTGCTGCCGCTCGCGCTCGGCCTCGCGCACCTTTTGCACGATCACCTGCTTGGCGTTTTGCGCCGCAACACGGCCAAAGTCGAGAGGCGGCAGGGGCTCTGCGATGAAATCACCCACCTCCGCTTCCGGATTGCGTTTTTTTGCATCCTTCAAGCTGATTTCGGTCGCGTCGAGCGTCACTTTCTCGACGACTTCGAGCAGCCGGGACAACTTGATCTCGCCGGTGCGTGGATCGATCTCGGCGCGGATCTCGTTTTCGCTGCCATAGCGGGATTTGGCCGCTTTCTGGATCGCGTCTTCCATTGCCGAAAGCACGAGCGTGCGGTCGATCGACTTTTCGCGCGCGACCGCTTCCGCGATTTGCAAGAGTTCCAGGCGGTTCGCGCTAATTCCGATCTGCGCCATCGTTCAACTCCGAAGTCCTTAATATCTTGTTCTTCGATTTCGCCGCCCTCGGCCCATTTGCCAGCGGCCTTAGCTCTTGCGAGCGAAGCCCGGATGAGTTCATCCGTCAGCACAAGCTTCGCGTCATGAATGAGATCGACCGGCAGCCCTATCGTTTGCGGCTCGCTCTCTTCATCGAGCCGGACCTGCAGCAGCATTTCGCCGTTTTCGTAGCCTTCCAAGAGGCCCCGAAAGCGGCGGCGGCCGTCAATAAGCTCCTTCAACTCCACCTTGGTTTCGAACCCCGCCCAGTCCTCGAAATCGGAAGGCCGGACCAGAATGCGGTCGATGCCTGGCGAGGAGACCTCGAGAAAATAGCGGCCATCCATAGGGTCGTGAGCGTCGAGCAGCGGCGACAGGCGCCGGCTGATGGTGGCGCAGTCGTCGACGTTGATCGTGCCGCCAGCCTTGTCCGCCATGATCTGGATCGTAGCCCCGTCGCGCCGTGACATCACGACACGCACAAGGCGAAAGCCCATGTCCTCAAGGGCCGGCTCGACGAGCGCGGCAATCTCCGCTGCTGGGCCTGTCTCCCGAGCAAAACGCTCGGTTGGCGCCACAGGGGCCACGCTTTCAATATCCGCCGATGACTCGTTCTTTTCCATGCGCTCCGGTTCTCCAGCACTTCGAGCGCCAGATAAAGAAAAAGAGCGGACCGGGTGGCCCACTCTTCGTCAGAGATGATCTTGAGCTAACCGAAAAATAGGCCAAACCCAATCCGGTTGCAAGAGGCTTGACGTCTGGAGGCGGACGGAGCTGTTGACGAATTGCAGCGCCGATCTGTCGCAATCTAAGCCCGCAAAGCGCTGGCCATCCGTCGGTTGGTGTCTTTCATTTTACCCGATCCAACGCTGGCCGAGCGCATCAGAATCCGCGCGTCGAAGGCGCGCTGTTCCCGTCACTTGCGTCGATTGCCAGACTTGTTACTCGCGGCAAGACTCGCTTTAAGGGCTTCCATCAGATCGACGGCCCGAGCCTTTGGCGAGACCTCGCGAATGGTCTCGATCGCGCGCGCCGAGGCCTTGGAGGCCAAAAGCTCATCGAGCGCCTTCTTGGAGCGGTCCTCGATTTGCGAAGGGTCAAACCGGCCCTTCATTCTGTCCACGATATGAACGGCCAAGTCTTGCATCTCCTTGGGCAAGCGCAGAATCCTTGATGTCGCGGAAACAACCGCCTTCGTCTCTCACTTCATACCGATTGCGCAGCGTCACCGCGAGAAGCCCGCTGCCGAAGGGCTCGATCATGACGAGGTGCTCCCGCCGCGTCAGCACAATTCGCGCTAACCCCGCCACCTGCCGTGTCTTCATGGCATCCCGCATAACGGCGTAAGCTTCCTGCCCCGCCTCGCCGGACAGCGTCACATAATAGGGGGCGTTCAGATAGCGATCGTCGATCTCGCTGCGAGGCACGAAGCGCTCAATATCGATGGTGTGAGTTTTGACGACCTCGATTCTCTCGAGGTCCTTGTCATCGACCTCGATGTAGCCCTGCGGCGCTGTGTAGTCCTGGGGCGCGGCCCTTGTCGCTTCGCGCGGCCTGGAGAGAGCGGCGGAGCTTCGCGGCGCTTCGTAACCGCGAGCAATGTCTTCTTCCCGAACCGGCTCCAGCGTTCCAGGCTCGACCATTAGCTGCCGCAACCGATGACCGCTTTGTTTATGGATACGGTGGAATCTCGGCCGCTGCGTCTTGGAAACAGCAGGATAGAGCGCGACCGGGCAGGAGACGAGCGAAAGCTTCAGATACCCTTTCCAGAAGGCGCGCGACATGATTCACTCCACTGTCGCTGACGCAAGCCGGGAGGCATCAATTTGTTCCGCCAGCCGCCAACTCTTCCGGGAACCTATGTTTCGGGGATTTTGTGGAGGCCGCGCCGAAGTGGCTGCTCCATGGGACAGCATTTAGATAATGGCCCTTCGTAAACGCAGACGGATCTCTCATCGCAAGCAAAACTATTGCCTAAAAAGCAATCAGACCTGAAAGTGGGCCTGAGCAGTAAATAGCGAGCGCAGAGAGTGGCTATGCAAGTCAGGCAGCGCCGGTCAAATACAGCTGTCGCCGATGAAAAATCGAACGAGAGTTTAAGGGAGAGCGCTGAATATTTTCGCTTGTTTGTTGAGCAGGCGCCGGCAGGTATTGTCATGCTCGACCGTGACATGCGCTATGTTGCCGCCAGCGGACGGTGGCGCAGCGAGTACGGACTTGACGATGCGAGCCTTGAGGGCCGCTCGCATTACGAGGTCCTCCCAGACATCCCGGAGAACTGGAAAGAGGCGCACCGACGCGCGCTGGCGGGCGAGACTCTACGCCAGGAGCAAGATCCCTTTCCACGGGCTGATGGGCGCTTGCAGTGGCGAAGATGGGAAATGCGACCGTGGCGGCACGCAAACGGGACCATAGGCGGGATCCTGATCTTCAGCGAGGATGTGACCGCACGCGTCGAAATGGAACGGGCGCTGCGTGAGAGTCGCGCGGACCTCGACCGGGCACAGGCTGTGGCGCGCACCGGCAGCTGGCGTTTTGATATCGACCGCGGCGCGTTTACGGGGTCAGCCGAAGCGTTTCGTATCTTCGGTAACCGCCCAGGAACGCCTGTCACCTTTAAATCCTTCCTCTCCGCCGTCCATCCTGACGACCGCGAGCGCGTCGGCAGCAGTTGGCAGGCGGAGATGAAGGGCGCACCCTACGACAGCGAGTTCCGCATTGCCGTTGACAAAGAAACGAAGTGGCTACGAGGGCGCGCCGAGTTGGAATACGATTCCAGCTGGCAACCTTCTGGGCGCTTTCGGCAGCGTTCAGGACATCACCGACAAAAAGGAGACAGAGGACAAGCTGCGCCAATCCGAGGCGCGTTATCGGATGCTGCATGAAACCCTGCGTGACGCCTTCGCGCAGGTCTCTATGGATGGGCGCATTATCGAGTTCAACGATCTGTTTTGCCAGATGCTCGGTTACTCGCCCGATGAGGTGCGAGGGCTGACTTATCAGGAGCTGACGCCGGAGCGTTGGCATGATTACGAAGAGGGCATTGTCCGGAACCAGATCATACCTCGCGGATATTCCGACGTTTATGAAAAGGAGTATCGTCGGAAGGATGGAACCATTTTTCCAGTCGAACTGCGGACAATCCTGTCGCGTGACGTGGCGGGCCGGCCACACACGATGTGGGCCATCGTGCGCGATATCGGCGGGCGCAAGCAGGCCGGGGAGGCATTGCGCGCGAGTGAGGAGCGTTATCGCGGTATTTTCGAGCATGCCGGCATCGGCATCGCCATTTCGAGCCTGGAAGGCAGGATCATGTCGTTCAATCCGGCTTTCTCCGCCATGCTGGGCTATACCGAGCATGAGCTTCGCGGGCACGCCTTCGTTGAACTTATTCATGCGGAAGACCGAGAGACAAATCTCGCAGAGATTCAACGGCTGGTTGCACAACATATCCCGTCCATTGAAATCACCAATCGCTATATTGGTCAGGGCGGCAAGCCCATATGGGTTCGCAAACATGTATCGCTGCTTAGGGACGCCTCCGGCAAGCCCACCAACTTTCTTGCTCTTGTTACCGACATAACCGAGCGCAAGCGCCAAGAGGAACACATCAACCTGCTCATGCGCGAGGTCAACCATCGCGCCAAGAACATTCTCACCGTTGTGCAGGCCATTGCCCGGCAGACAATCGCGGTCAGCCCTGATGACTTCATCGAGCGTTTCGGAAGACGGATTGAGGCGCTGGCTGCGAGCCAGGATTTGCTCGTCGAAAACAAATGGAGAGGTGCGCACCTTGACGAGCTCGTCCGGTCTCAGCTCGCGCATTTCAAGGATCTGATCGGCCTGAGGATCAGACTGCAGGGACCGCCGGTCTTTGTTTCGGCACCCGCCGCCCAAACGATTGGCTTGATTATGCACGAACTCGCCACCAATGCAGGCAAGTACGGAGCGCTTCTAGCCTCGAGCGGCCAGGTTGAGATTGAATGGGGCCTGAACTGCCGCGAGATTGGAAAGGAGACTTTTGTCCTCTGCTGGCGCGAGAGTGGCGGACCGATTGTCAACCCGCCAACTCGCCGCGGCTTCGGCTCGACCGTCCTCTGCGACATGGCGACGTTGAGCCTCAACGCTAACGTCGAACTCGACTTCTCAGGCAAGGGGCTTACCTGGCATCTCGAATGCCCGGCCTCCGAAGTGACGGACAGCAAGGGCTCCGCGTAAGCTTCTCAAAAGTTGTCCTCGGCGGAAGACACGCCGGGAAAATGCGCTCGTGGCAGCGGGGCCGCTATGGGTCAACCCTGCAATATTTTTGCATGAG
The DNA here is from genome assembly GCA_963772105.1 of uncultured Alphaproteobacteria bacterium. Taxonomy (GTDB): domain Bacteria; phylum Pseudomonadota; class Alphaproteobacteria; order Rhizobiales; family Rhodomicrobiaceae; genus Rhodomicrobium. The sequence goes on along the minus strand of CAVYVV010000007.1, from coordinate 32,874 downwards.
CGAAGTAGCCAGGTAACTATCCCCCGGCAAAGCCGGGGGCTTTATTGATTTGAGCCGCTCAAAGCGGCTGGAAGGGGACGCTAACGCGGCCCCGGATGCTTAAGCCACAAAGTGGCATGTCAACGCCAGAGGTTCATCTGCTCAAGCCTTTGATCCTCTTTCTCCTGGTTCTTGATGTAGTCCCGGATCACGGCTTCGTCCCGCCCTATGGTCGAGACGAAGTAGCCTCGAGCCCAGAAATGCTGTCCCACGTAATTGCGCCGCCGCTCGCCGTAGACGCGGGCCAGATGAATTGCGCTCTTGCCTTTGATGTATCCGATCACCTGCGAAACGGCATATTTCGGAGGGATCGAGATCATCATATGCACATGATCCACCATCAAATGACCCTCTTCGATCCGGCTTTCTTTCTGTGCGGCAAGGTTACGGAAAACTTCGCCCAAATGGGTCCGCAACTGCCCGTAAAGAACTTTCCGGCGGTATTTGGGAATGAAAACGATGTGATATTTGCAGTCCCATTTCGTGTGACTTAAACTCTCAAAGTCGTCCATCGTGACTTGACCTTTCGTGTGCGTGGTGGCTCACGAAAGTCAAAGTCGCGGTGGACTTCAGGAAACGTCAAACTGCTGAGGCCTCCCCGGCAAAGCCGGGGGATCTCCCATACGGTTTAGCGGACAATGGTTGTGCAATTCGCTGCTGGCAGGCGGCCGGCCGCTAAATTTCGCTTTTTATCGAGCAGAGGGGGTTGTGCGGTATCGGAACGAGCCGGCAAAGGCATTGATTGGCATTTTCTAGGCGGGGTGTAATCCCACCTTTTGTCTTGCCGATAAAAAACGACGCAGTATCAAAAAGTTAGAGATTTTGTGGAGGCCACGCCCGGAATCGAACCGGGGTACGCGGATTTGCAGTCCGATGCGTCACCACTCCGCCACGTGGCCCTCTTTGCCTGTGGTATCATGATCGTTGACGCATGAAAAGCGGGTTTGCGCTGCGGATTTGCACTCCCGCTGGTCAGACGCAGGGAATCTTGTTAGGTCAGTGCTGCGGAATTTGCTTTGGAGCATAGGGATCATATGGACTTTCAGGCGGCGCGGCTCGCGATGGTGGAATCGCAGATCAGGCCAAACGGAGTGCGCGATCCACTCATTTTGAACGCCTTCGCGACCCTTCCAAGAGAAGCGTTCGTCCCGGAGGCGCAGAAGGCGCTTGCTTACATGGATGAAGCTGTCCCGGTGGTTCCCGCCGCAGGCGAATCGCCGCCTCGGTATCTCTTGGCGCCCATGGTCCTTGCCAAGCTTCTACAAGGCGCGTCGGTCTCACAATCGGATCACGCTCTCGATATTGGCGGTGCAACAGGTTATTCGGCTGCGGTGCTGGCCCAGGTTTGTGCTAATGTCCAGGCCCTTGAAGCGTCCGAAGCGCTTGCGGAAACTATGAAGCGGAGCCTGAAAGCTGCAAATGTGGAGGACGTTTCGGTTCATCACGGCCCGCTCAACCAGGGGCTGGATATCCTGAAACCCTACGACTTCATCCTTCTCAATGGAAGCGTGGCGGAGGAGCCCAAAGAACTGTTCGGTCAACTGGCCGAGGGAGGACGTCTCGTCGCCATCGTGAGGCGCGGCTGGCTGGGCAACGCTTATCTCTTTACGAAGAGTTCCGGCGCCGTTTCGGGCCGGCCAATCTTCGACGCTGGGGCGGAATACCTCCCCGGGTTTGAGCAGCATCCGCATTTCGTGTTCTAGAGCGTATCCGCTTTTGATGGAACCAAAAGCGCGCTCTAACTTTTTGTTTTGTCGTGCGTCTTACCGGAAAACCGCTTCACACTTTTCCGGACGCAGTCTAGGGACGCTTTTGCGACGAGATAATTCGGCAACGGCGGTCCGAAAAAAAGTTGAGATTACCTGTGCGGCCAATATTTTGTCTTTTATTTGCTGCGCGGGGGATTAGTGTTCGTTCCGCGATTAAGTGCGGCGTAGCGTTAGGGTGTGCGTTTTAGTGGATGCGATCTATGAAAACGGGAACATCCAGTGCCGCCAAAAAGCAGATGCAGCTTCCTCGATTGGCCAATGCTCCGAACCTATTGCTCGGTGGCAACGCTTGTTTTCGCGATAAGCACGCCAGTCGATGCAGAAACCTTGAAGGAAGCCCTGACAGCAGCCTATCTTGTACAACCCTACGCTGAAGTCGGCAAGGGCGCAACTCCGCGCCACGGACAATCAGGTTTCTCTCGCCAAATCGGGATATAGGCCAACGATCTCTGCGCAGTTTCAGTATGGCTACGAAGACGTCCGTACCAAATTGCAGGGTGGAACATCGTCATCCGGCACTATTCCAGTTTGCGCAGGCACCATCCAGTTTGACGGCACCTGTATCGGCGGCGCGACAGGCCTTCCGCTCAGCACCCTCGGATCAGCCAGCGCCTTTGGAAATGGAACTTCGAATCCCCGTCAGGCGCAGATCAGCCTCCAGCAGAATATTTTCGACGGTTTTCGCACCTATAACAATATCAAGGGCGCGGAGGCGCTGGTCGAGGCGGGCCGCGAGGATCTTCGTAACGCTGAAGTGACGATCCTTCTCAATTCCGCAACCGCTTATATGAACGTCGTCCGCGATCAGGCGATCGTGGATCTCCGGCAGAATAACGTCAAGGTGCTGGCCGAGCAATTGCGCGCAACGCAGGATCGCTTCCAGGTCGGCGAGGTCACACGGACCGACGTCGCGCAGGCCGAATCGGGGCTCGCGCAGTCCCAGGCCGATCTGAGCATCGCGCAAGGAACGCTGTATGGCGACCAGGCGCTTTTCGCCCAATACATTGGCCATCCCGCCGGCACTTTGCGGGATCCCGGCCCTCCGTCGAAATTCCTCCCCAAAACCTTGCAGGAATCCATTGATATCTCAGAGGCGGAGAGCCCTGGTATTCTTGCCGCCATTTTCAGGGAGCGCGCCCAGGAGCATCAGGTCAAGGAAGCGAAAGGCCAGCTCCTCCCGACCCTGACCTTCAACGCAACCTATTCGAGGGCTGCCCAGCCGTTCGGCGAACCGAATGTGACAAATCTTGAAGATACGCGCGTGTTCGGTCAGCTTACCGTGCCCCTTTATCAGGCGGGCAGCGTTTCCGCCCAGATCAGGCAGGCGATCGAGACCTTGTCGCAGCGCCGTCAGCAAGTCGACGAGCAGCGCGAACTCGCAAGGCAGAATGTAAGTTCGCAATGGGGATTGCTTATCGCTGCAAAAGGCAACGTAGCCGCCGGAAAGTCCGCGGTCGAGGCCACGCGAATCGCACTTGAAGGCGTGAGGGAAGAGGAAAGGGTCGGACAGCGCACCATCCTCGACGTGCTCAATTCGGAGCAGCAAAATCTGAACGCCCAGGTTAACCTGGTTTCGTTTCAGCGTGACCTTGTCGTTGCGTCCTACGGCGTGCTCGCCTATATGGGGCGGCTGACAGCTTCCGATATCGCCTTGGAGGCGGAACTTTACGATCCGACTCGCTACTATGGCGAGGTCAAGGACTCGTGGTTCGGCTGGGGCGCTTCGATAGACAGCGAGGAAGATCCTCGCGTGGCCCCCGTGATAGACGAAGGCCGCACCCCTTGGCAAACATCGACCGAAGGTCCGGCTTATACCCAGTATCTGCCCCAGATCCCCTGAGACAGGGCAGAGACACACCTGATTAAAAATCGACAGCCGGTGCCGATTATACCCAGAAACCGCCCCGCATCCCCGATCCAGGGGTAGCGCTTGGGGCCTCATATTACTAACCTGACCTCGTCGCTTTTCCGAGTCGCTTGCCGAGCGGCTCTCGCTGGATTTACGGCGCGCTACCGCTCTTTCGCGCGCCATCGTTCGAGGTGAGGTGCAATGAACCGTACAGAACAGGCTCCCGAGCCGACCATGGAGGAGATCCTTGCGTCCATCCGGCTTATCATTTCGGACGACGCCAAGAAGGAACCTTCCGGAAGGGAAGACCATCAAATCCGCCCCGCCCAGGCCCGAGACTGCGCCGCTCAATGCGTTGCCGGAAGAGGATGTGCTCGATCTGACGGAAGCGCTCGTTTTTCCCGAGGAGCAGCCATCGAACGACGCTCCCGCCAGCATGACACGAACGCCACGCAATGCCGGCCGCTGCGCCTTCGGAAGAGCCTTCAGAGGCGCAGCCACACGCGCAACAGGACGCGATTGCAGAGGAACCAGAGGCCACACAAGCTGTGGATACGCCGCCGCAGGCTGATGAGGAGCAGCCTTTGCCGAGCCCCGCGCATGATTTCTCGCGTCCCACGCAGGCTCCCTCGCGCACGATTTGGTCGCGGCGCGAACTTCCGGGCTCTCCCCCGCCCGCTGCGGCGCCCCTTCCAAGATATGAAGCGCCAGCACGACAGCCGCAAAGAAATTGGGCCCAGGACATTCAAATGCCCATTCCGGATCGCGGCCCGGTCTCGCTGGTTCCAGCTCAGACGCAAACCGAGGCCGTGGAGACGGCGGACTCACATCAAACTGACGAGTCCGATGGAGGCTGGGAACGACGCCGGGTCTCCGAATCTCGGTGACAAGGGAGAGGCCACCGTTGCCGCCCTTGCCGAAAGCCTGGCCCGGTCGGCGGCTGAAGCCATGAATTCAGATGAGCTTGCGACGGCAAGCGACGTCGACTTTTCAAAGCTCGGCGAGGAGCAGAAGGCTGAGGTGACCGAAACCTTCGCGAACGCAATCCAGAGGGAAAGCGCGCCTCGCGACAGGAGGCCGCTTCCAACCCTGCTGGACGAGGTCTTCCGGCAGGATTTCATTCGGGAGCCGGCGCAGGACGAGAACCTCTCCGAGACCTGAACCATCAAGCGCTCAAGAGCGAAGTGACAAGAAGCCCGGCGAAGACCGCTTCGGCTCGCATGTGGGGCTCGCCCGCGATGGCTTTGCAAAGCGCGGCAAGCCGGCAGCCGGCGCCACAGGTCCACGAAGACCCTCCTTCGAGGGTTGTGGAGACCTTGGCGCAAGAGAAAGGTCCGGTTAAGGCGGCGGCGCCCCGTGAGGCGGAAGCTGCTCGCCCCGCGGCGTCGGGACCGCCCCTCGAAGATGCGGTTCGGGATATGTTGCGGCCCCTGCTGGTGCAGTGGCTGAACGACCATATGCCACGCATCCTCGAAAGCGCGATCCGCGAAGAGATCGCAACGCGCGGGCTTTTACCGAAAACAGAAAAATAACGGCGAACAACTGCTCCACGCCCGCTGCTTGGCTGCATTAGCGGTTGCCGGGCGGGAGTCGTTTTTCTAAATCTAGCCGAAGTCGCAGCCCCTGTTTCTTTCAACCGCTCATGATCGAAAAAACATACAATCACGCAGACATCGAACCGCGCATCTCGAAATCGTGGGAGGAGGCGCAAGCCTTCCGCGCTGGGCACGCGCTTTCGGTCAACCCGGAAGCCAAGCCCTTTTCGATTGTGATTCCCCCCCCGAATGTGACGGGCTCGCTTCACATGGGCCACGCGCTGAACAACACGCTGCAGGATGTGCTCGCGCGGTTTGAGCGCATGCGCGGGCGCGACGTGCTTTGGCAGCCGGGAACCGACCACGCGGGCATCGCAACCCAAAGCCTTGTCGAACGCCAGCTGATGGAAAAGCAGGAGCCCGGCCGCCGCGAGCTTGGACGCGAGGAGTTTCTGAAGCGCGTCTGGGCCTGGAAGGAGCATTCCGGCGGCACGATCGTCAACCAGCTGAAGCGTCTGGGCGCGTCCTGCGATTGGTCGCGCGAGCGCTTCACCATGGACGAAGGGCTGTCGCGCGCCGTCATCAAGGTTTTCGTCGATCTCTACAATCAGGGGCTTATCTATAAAGACAAGCGCCTCGTGAACTGGGATCCCAAGCTGCAGACCGCGATCTCGGACCTCGAAGTCGTTCCCGTCGAGACGAAGGGGCATCTCTGGTATTTCAAATACCCCATCAAGGACGCCGGCGAACTCGAGCAGAAGTTCATCGTAGTGGCGACGACGCGCCCCGAGACGATGCTCGGGGACACGGCCGTCGCAGTGAACCCGGAAGACGAGCGGTGGAAGCCCTATGTCGGCAAGACCGTGATCCTGCCGCTTGTGGGACGCGAAATCCCGATTGTCGCGGACGAATATGCGGACCCCGAGCAAGGCACCGGCGCCGTGAAAATCACGCCCGCGCACGACTTCAACGACTTCGAAGTCGGGCGGCGGCATAACCTCGAACTCATCAACATCCTCACGGAAACCGGCAAGCTGAATGACAACGTCCCCGAAGCCTATCGGGGGATGGACCGTTTCGCGGCGCGCAAGAAGGTGGTCGCCGATCTCGAAGCACTTGAACTCGTCGAGAAGATCGAGCCATACGTCCTCAAGGTCCCTTATGGCGACCGCTCTCACGATGTGATCGAGCCGTTCCTGACCGACCAATGGTATGTCGACGCGAAGACCTTGGCGCAGCCCGCGCTTGAGGTCGTTCGAGAAGGCAAGACGCAGTTCATTCCCGAGAACTGGCGGAACGTCTACTTCCAGTGGCTTGAGAACATCCAGCCCTGGTGCATTTCGCGCCAGCTCTGGTGGGGGCACCAGATTCCGGCTTGGTATGGCCCCGACAGGCACATCTTTGTCGCGCATGACGAGCAGGAAGCTCAAAAGCTTGCCAAAAAGCACTACGGCAAAGATGTCGAGTTGGAGCGCGATGAGGACGTGCTCGACACGTGGTTCTCGTCCGCGTTGTGGCCTTTCTCGACATTAGGATGGCCGGACAAGACGCCTGAGTTGGAGCGCTATTATCCGACTTCGGTGCTCGTCACCGGTTTCGACATTATCTTCTTCTGGGTCGCCCGAATGATGATGATGGGCGTGCACTTCATGAAGGAGGTGCCGTTCCACGACGTCTACATCCACGCGCTCGTCCGCGACGAGAAGGGCGCCAAGATGTCGAAGTCGAAGGGCAACGTCGTCGATCCGCTCCACGTCATGGAGGATTACGGCGCGGATGCGCTGCGCTTCACCATGGCCGCGATGGCGGCGCAAGGCAGAGACATCAAGCTTTCCATGCAGCGCATCGAGGGCTATCGCAACTTCGCGACAAAGCTTTGGAACGCGGCGCGCTTCTGCGAGATGAATGGCTGCCTCCGCCGCGCGGATTTCGATCCTTCCAAGGCGAAAACGACGCTGAACAAGTGGATTTACGCCGAGGCCAAGACTACGGCGGCGGCCGTGACGGAGGCGATCGAGAACTATCGCTTCAACGACGCGGCAAGCGAGGTCTATCGCTTCGTCTGGAACCGATTCTGCGACTGGTATGTGGAGTTCGCCAAGCCGGTCTTCATGGGGCCGGACGAGGCAGCGAAGGCGGAAACGCAGGCGATGGCGGCGTGGGCGCTGGACGAAATCCTGAAGCTTCTTCACCCGTTCATGCCTTTTGTCACCGAGGAACTGTGGGCAGTGCTGGCTGAGACGGGACCGAAGCGCGACTCCTTCTCTGCCTGGCTGAGTGGCCGAAGGCCGACAGCAAAGTCGACCGGAAAGCCGTGGCGGAGGTGAATTGGGTCATCGACCTGATCAGCGAAATACGGTCGCTGCGGTCCGAGATGAATGTGCCGCCTGCGTCGCTGCTTCCCCTCACGATCACCGGCGCCGATGAGGAAACCAGGACCCGCGCAGAACGCTATGACAGCTTCATCAAGCGCATTGCAAGGCTAAGCGACATCGCCTTCGCCGATACCCCTCCGCAAGGTTCGGCGCAATTCGTGCTTGGCCAGGCGACGATGGCGTTGGCCTTGGCGAATGTGATCGATCTTGCCGCCGAGCGGGAGCGTCTCTCGAAAGAGATCGGCAAGCTGCAAAAGGAAATCGACAAGATCGACGAGCGATTCGCCAATGAGCAGTTTATGGCGAAGGCTCCCGAGGAGGTCGTGGAGGAAAACCGCGAGCGGAGAGCCGAAGCCGAGGCTGCGGCGAAGAAGCTGAAGGCAGCGTTTGAGCGGCTTCAAGCTGTGGCCGCTGAGTGAGCGCGGATTTGTCCTGATCGCTGCCTTGAACGTGACACTTTCATGAAAAGAAATCCGATTTCATCCAGGGGCGAGTAAGCGCGAAGCAGTTATTGTGGTGCGATGCTACAAGGAAGTGGAAATCTTCGAATTGCCCTTGCACTCGATTTGAAGCTCTTGCGTTTTGGATTTCGGGCATTTGTTATCTGGCGCAAAATTGACGGGGTAGCGGTAATGGCGCTCATTACGCGACACATCGCGGGCGTGCCCTCACAGTGAGGGGCTCCGCGCATATGGATAACGAGACGCTTCAGGCGCTGATCAAAGTCTATAAAGCGCGAGCAAGCACCGATCTCCTATCCATCATCATGGACGAAGCAGAAGGGCCGCAAGCGCGGGCCGCCGTGCTGGATTTGTTGGGTTCCCTCTCGCCTGACTCTCTTTCGGATAACGAGTTCGCGCCCGTTCGTCGCAAAGCCTGCCACTTTTGCCTCGGCGCTGAAGATTACGATCTTGCGGATCGCATAGCGCGTGCATCGGAGCTTCCGGAAGACCGTGTCCTGCGGGCACGCGCGCTGCATGGACTGAGCCGCGAGCAGGAAGCCGCGGCGCTCTACCGGCAGGCGATTGCGCAGGACCCCGCTATTCGGAACCGCGACATTGAGCGTCTCCTCGGAATCCGTCCGAGTTCGACCATTGCCCCAACCCCGGCAAAGATCATCCCGCTCAATTCATACTCCTCCAGGCGCGAAAACAAGAGTGAGCAGGACCGGCGCGATTCGGCTTCCGACAGTTTTCTCGATGATTTCGAAGACGTGGCCGTGACTTTCGGCGATGTCGCCGGACTCGACGACATAAAAGCAGAGATCCGCCGCCGCATCGTGCTGCCCTACCTCAAGCCCACCCTATTCGATCGGTACAAGCAAAAGGCTGGCGGCAATCTCCTCCTCTACGGGCCACCCGGCTGTGGCAAAACCCTGATTGCGAGGGCCACAGCAGGCGAGAGTGACGCCCGCTTTCTGACGGTTAACCCGGAAGACATCATCGACAGATACACAGGCGAGGCGGAGAAGCGCCTGCACGTGCTTTTCGACGAGGCACGATCGGATACGCCGTCTATCCTATTTTTCGATGATTTCGATGTGCTCGCCTTCCGGCGCGCCGGCCTGTCCCCTGAGGCGGCCCCGGCTTTGATTGCTGCTTTCGCGTTTGAGCTCGACGGCACGCAGCGCAATAATGGCGGCGTCCTGACCATCATGGCGACCAACGCACCATGGGCTCTCGATCATGCCCTGTTCAGAGCCGGACGGTTTCAGCGCCTGCTTTTTGTGCCTCCCCCGCCGCTGGAAGCACGAAAACGAATCCTGATGGAAGCGGTGTCGAACATCCCGGGCGCCGATAAGGTGGCTTTCGACCGAATTGCCCGGAAGTCGGCCGGCTTTTCGGGCGCGGACCTGCGCGCGCTCGCCGATTGGGTCAGCAACGCGTCTCTCACGAGAGCACTCGCGGGCGCTGCTGATGCGTTCATAACCACCGCGCTCTTCGAGGAGGGCTTCAAGCTGTTTGGCCCCTCGACGCTCAATTGGCTGAGCCTCGCCAAGGCCGAGATGAGGCCGATACAACGGCACGAAGCGCTTGGCCGGCTGTTTTTCCCGCTTTACCGCGCCTGAAACCTGCACGACTGGCCGCCCCCTAGCTCTGTCGCTTGCCGCGCGTCTGTTGCCTAAATGGCACGTACTGAGGCATCCCTGCCCCGTTTAGGCCATAAAACAGAGACACCATCTCTTCGTCGGCAACCAAGCAGTTTCCGGCAAACTGTATAAGTGGCTCATGCCATCGAAGCCGTCGGCTTTGTACCCCGGCGCTTCTCCCCAGACGAAAAATTCGTATCTTCAAGGAAGCCGGGATTGTTTCCGGTGGAGGGTGCTGTTTTGGACCTTTGGAAGCTCTATAGGTCGCGTTTGCCAAGGCGCCAGGATCAAGTTGCGAAGAGCGCGGATGCGACAAATGGTTCCAGGGCCATCTGCCGAGGTCAGGTCACCAAAGGCGAGTCCTCGTGTATGGAGTCGACATCCTTCGCCGTGCAAGCTACGTGGCATGGAGGTCACAGTTGCTGATGTATTTAGAGTCGGGTGGGTCAGAAACAACGCAGCGCCAACGCATATTGTAGCTTCGGATGGTGGTATGATCCCGTCCCAGGCGGGCGCGCTCGAGTTGAATTTGCCGGAAAGCGAACTTGTCCGCCATCGGAATGCCGGAACCAGTGCCCAAAATTAACTGCATATCTACGGCATTCGGGAAGGATGCGCAACAGGACGGGCCGGCGCGGCTCGAGCCGGTTACGCGTGCGGGGGCTACTGTGGAAGTTGTGTGCCATGCTGATCTCTAAGCGAACTCGTGTCCTGAGGGCGTTATCCATTCCTCTGCTCTTCTGTGGAGTGGCCGTTGGTCTGGTCACGGTACAAACGGCGATTTAGCGGCACGCGGAAAGAGCCATCGCGGCGGCTCCGCAACAGCAGCCATTATCCGCGGCGCATCGCGATGCGATCACCGGTCCCATGGTAAGCGTGGCAGATTTGTCCGAAGCCGCTGGCCAGGGAAACCTTGCAGCGCGCGTGGAGATGGGCCGCCGCTTCGCGCAAGGGCGAGGCGTGGAAAGGAATGAGGGTAGTGCGGCAGCCTATTTCCGCGGAATCATCAGCGAATATGAAAACATCAGCGCGCACGACAAGCGTGGTCCGCATGTCGCTGCTGCGTTCCTTGAGATGGCGCGGCTCTATAAAACGGGCGTGCCGGAGGCCAACATTGTCGCCAACCAGGCTCAGGCCTTCAGCTTCCTTCATCACGCCGCCAGCTATTTCGGAGACCCGATAGCCCAATTCGAACTCGCAAAGCTTCTGATGAACGGCGATGGTGTGACGAAAAACACACGGGCGGCAGCGCAGTGGCTCCTGAGCGCGAGCCGCAAGGGGTACGCCCCTGCTCAGGCTCAGCTGGGCGATCTCCTTTGGCGCGGCGGCGATGGCGTCAGGCGCGTTGCGGGAGACGGCTTGGGCCTGCTTGCAATAGCGCGCAGGAATACGCTCGGCGAGGATAAGGCCTGGGTGAGCAAAATGTTCGAGACGGCGCGCGCGGAAGCGCAACCCATCGAAATTCTCGAAGCGAATGCCTTCATCGTTCAGGAATTGAGCTCTGCTCACTCTGCCCTGACAAGCGATATCCTCATAAATGGGGAAAGCCCGGAGGGCACGGTTGGTGCCACCGCAAGCACTTTGAAAGCATCCCCAGCTGAGCCCGCCAACCCGCAAGGCGCGGCCATATCCGGGACATCCAAAGCCTTGTCGGAGCTGGGCGCGTTACCCATGGGCTTTCCGGCTAATCCTTTCGATCCCGAACTGGCGGTCGACAAAAAAGACGGCTCCTCGGCGGCGGGCATCCTTCAGATGTATAAGCCGCAGTCGCCGGAAACCCCTTTCGCCGATGCGCTACGCGGGCGTTGCGAAGTGACGTTCTGGGGCAGTATCTCCGCGTCAATCTGGCCGCGGGCTGCTCCATGGCGTCAGCGGGATCTCGGCCTTGCTCTACGTGCTGCGGTAACGCTTGATTTCGAGGCGGCTATCGCTTCTTCGATATTTTGCGGCCGCGAGAAGTAGCCTTCCCAGGGATCTGATTTCAGGGCTGCCAATCGGCGGCCGATGTTGTCGACGGTGAAGCGCGCTGGCGTCAGTGCGGGTCCAAGCTCATCCCATCTCACTGGAGTCGAGATCGGCGCACCGGGACGAGCCCTTGTCGAATAGGCCGCAACGGCGGTCGATCCGCGCCCGTTGCGCAGGTAGTCGACGAAGATTTTGCCCCCACGCGCCTTCTTCGCCATCGTGGATATGTACTTCGATGGCTCCTCTCGTTCCATAGCGAGCGCAATGCTATGGGCAAACGTCTTCAACGCGTCCCAATCCACCGAGGGTTCCAGCGGGGACACCACGTGGAGGCCTTTCCCCCCGGAGGTCTTCACGTAGCTTTCGATGCCGAGGTCCTGGAGACGACGGCGCACCTCGCGCGCTGCTTGAATAACCTCGCCCCATGCAAGCCCCTCGCCGGGGTCCAGGTCGAAAATGAGCGTATCGGGACGATCGACATCCTCGACGCGAGCCCCCCAAGGGTGAATTTCCAGCGTGGTGACCTGCACGAGATTGATGAGGCCGCGAAGGTCGTGAATGACGATGGCTTCTTCGGCTTTGCCATCTTTTTCCTCGACATGGACGATCTCGACAGCATCTGTGAGCCCCGCGAAGGAATGCTTCTGGTAGAAGCAGTCGCCACTGTGTCCGTTCGGGCATCGCACAAGGGCAAGCGGCCTGCCCGTGATGAAGGGCAGGATGCGATCGGCGACCTCGGCGTAATATTCGGCCAGCCCCAGTTTGGTGAGGCCCTGGCCTTCCCAAAGGATGCGGTCGGGATGGGTCAGCCTGACGCCCGCGAATTCGACGTCTCCGCTTTTTGTGGGCCTGATGGACGCGGCCGCCTTCCTGTGGGGCGGGCTGACACCTGAATCTTGGCGTGGCATTTCGAGATGCACCTCCGAAGCGGGCTTGTCTTCCCGCAATCCCTTGAATGCGGCTTGGCGCAGGTGCTTGTCCTGCGTCCAGCCGCGAAACTCGACTTCCGCGACGAGTTTCGGTTCGACGAAAACGAGGCCGCGCCGTTCCTCCGGCGAGAGCGTATTTGCGAATGGCGATCTGGGGATGCGCAGTGGTTGCAGCTCTTTGTGCAGCGATTGCGCCGACCTCTGCGTGAACCCGGTTCCCGCGCGGCCCACATGGATAAACTTGCCAGCGTCGTAAGTGCCGAGCGCCAGCGATCCAATCGCGTTTCGAGTCGCGGTGGACGGTGCATATCCTCCGACCACGAACTCCTCGCGGTTTGTGCATTTGCTTTTGGCCCATTCGCCGTGACGGCCTGAGCGATAAGGCGAAGTGCGGCGCTTGCTGACGATGCCTTCAAGGCCGAGGCGGCAGGCGTGTTCCAGCATGGACTGCCCGCTTCCGACGACATGATCGGAATAGCGCAAGGAGGGATGCCTGTTCGAGTTCAGGAGCGTGGCGAGAACAGTCTTGCGGTCATCCAGCGCCGCTGCGCGGAGATCGTAGCCGTCCAGATAAAGCAGATCAAAGGCGAAAAAGACGGCTGCGGAGGCCGTTTTGCGTTCGGAAAGCGCGTCCTGCAACGCGGAAAAGCTCGACACGCCGTTCTCGTCCTCGATAATGGCCTCGCCGTCCAGGATAGCGGACTGTGCCGGGAAATCCGCGAGGGCTTCCGCGATCCCGGGGAAGCGTTCGGTCCAAACCAGCCCGCTGCGGGTGAGCAGGCCAATGGCTTTGCCGTCGAGCGAAGCCATGAGCCGGTAACCGTCGAACTTGATTTCGTGCAGCCAGCCCTCGCCTTCGGGTGGCTTCTCCGTCAGCATCGCGAGGCAAGGCTCGACAAATCCGGGGGGCGCAGCCTTCTTCGCTCCCTTGATGGAACTGAGCTTCACGCCAGATGGGACTTGGCCCCTCGCCCCAGTCCTCTCCCCACCGAAGGCGGAGTTGCGTTTCGCCCGCGTCTTCGTCCCCTCCCCCTGCGTAGGAGGGACAGGGTGAGGGGTGGTTCCCCCCGGCGATAGGCCGCCCCGAACCAACCCCCCGGCAGAGGACCACACGGCGCTCTGTTCTCCCGCGATCTCGTCGATGGTGCGGTGCGTCGCCACCGAATCCGGAGCCGCCTCGAGGATATCTTCCTCCGCTTCCGGGTGTGCGAATTCATCCTCTGATTTGAAGAAGAGCCATTGCTCCTTTTTGTCACTTGGCCGCGGCCTGGTGCGCACCAGATGCCACCGGCCATGAAGCTTTTCGCCGTCCAGTTCGAACGCAAGATGGCCCTTGGCGTAACCTTTCGCGGGATCACCTTCCGGGCGCCAGGACCCGCGGTCCCAGATCATGACGGTGCCGCCGCCATATTCGCCTTTCGGAATGATCCCTTCGAAATCGCCGTAGTCGAGGGGGTGATCCTCGACATGGACGGCCAGCCGCTTGATATGCGGATCGAGGCTCGGCCCTTTCGTGACGGCCCAGCTCTTGTAGACGCCGTCGAGTTCGAGACGAAGATCGTAATGAAGCCTGCGAGCGGCGTGTTTCTGGATGACGAAGCGCAGATCAGGACCGGGCTCCCGGCGCACGCCGCTTGGCTCAGGCGTCTTCGTAAAATCCCGCATCTCGCGGTAGCGGCCAAGGTCACCTTTCGTTGACGTCGGGCCCTCAGCGGAGTGCGGCTTTCGTACGGGAGAAGCCCCGCTCTTCGTCGCATCGGGCGAGGCGGCACGCGGCATCAACGGGGATCCGCGGACTTGCGGGCAGGCTTCGCGCGTGCGGGAGCCGGCGGCCGGCCTGTCTCGTCACCTCCAGCGCGCCCCGTGCGCTTAGGCTCGACCCTGGTTTCGGCGGCGTTCCTCATTCGCCCCGTCTCGGTGGGGGGAGTTTTCGCAGCCCTTCTTGCAGGTCTCGCCTTCGCCTCCCCGGCCGCCGCGGGCTCGGGGGGCTTCATGCCGCCGGTTTCAGCGGCGATCGACTTCCGGAGCGCATCCATGAGATTGACGACATTGGTCGGCGCCTGAGGCCTCGAGGCTTCGACGGGCCGCCCCGCTTGCTTCGCGCGGATCATCTCGATAAGTGCGTTCTCGTAGCGGTCTTCGAACTTCGAGATATCGAAGTGGTCCATCTTGGTCTGGATGATGTGCTTGGCGAGGTCCAGCATCTCGGCCGGAATTGTGATGTCGGGGATCTCGTCGAAATAAGCGTGGTCGTCCCGCACCTCGTAATTGTAATGCAGCGCCGTCGCGACGATGCCCTTATCACGCGGCTCCATCACGAACAGCCGCTCGCGTCTTGCAATAACGGCGCGGCCGAGCCCGACTACGCCCTGGGTCTCCATTGCATCGCGGATCACGGCGAAGGCTTCCTCGGCCACCTTATCGTTGGGAGCCAGATAATACGCGCTGTCGAGATAGACGGGGTCTATCTCGCTCCTGGGGACGAAGCGTTCGATCTCGATTGTGTGCGAGCTTTCGATCTCGACCGCATCGAGGTCTTCTTCCTCGATCATGAGATAATCGTTTTTTGCGACCTGATAGCCGCGCACCCGGTCTTCGCGTTCCACCGGGTTGTTCGTATCGGAGTCGACCATCAGCTGGCGAAGCCGGTTGCCGGTCTCGCGGTTGAGCCAATGAAAAGAAATGCGCTCGCTTTTCGAGGTCGCGGGGAAGAGTGCCACCGCGCAGGAGACAAGCGAGAGTTTGAGGTAGCCTTTCCAATAAGGACGGGGAGCCATACGCGTAACTCCAATGGCTTGCGCTTAGGCGCGATCAAGGCGCGCTTCCTTTCCCCGTAAGCCATTATGTTGACTCTCTTCGAAAGAACGCAAGGCCGGGAAAGAAAGTTCCGGCTCAGCTCGGAAGAAACCTGAAAAGAAACAGAGCAAAGCCGCGTTCGTGTCCCGAACAAGGATGCACAATAGTTATGGTTGCGGGCGATGGGGACCGTAAGCGGCCTGACCGTGTTTCAACGCCGGAGAGACCAATTCAAGCCATGGAGCCATCATGCCGCTGACGATCGAACCAGCCACAGGGAAAGTCATTCTGATCACCGGCGCGAATAGAGGGATCGGGCTCGCGACCGTACGGGAACTGCAAAAGCGCGGCGCAAAAGTCGTGGCGGGCGTCCGGGAGCCGGAAAAAATGCCGCCTGTCCCGGGCATCACGGTGCTGAAACTTGACACGGCGAACGCGGAAAGTTGCCGGACTTACGTCGCCGAGGCCGAAAGGCAACATGGCCGCATCGATGGCCTCGTCAACAATGCAGGGATTCTTCTGGACCAGAATGCCACGCCTGCTCTCACGCTTTCCGAGAATGATGTGCGGCGCGTCCTCGAGGTCAACCTGATCGCCCCCGTCCGGCTGTGCCAACTCGTCGTGCCAGGGATGCAAAGCCGCGGCTACGGACGCATCGTCAACATCTCTTCCGGTCTCGGCGCCATTACCGACATGGGCGGCGGCTATCCCTCCTACCGGATGTCCAAGCTCGCCCTGAACGGCTTCACGCGCATCCTCGCCGCGGAACTCGGCCCGAACAGCACTGTGAAGGTCAACAGCCTCGATCCCGGCTGGGTCAGAACCGACATGGGCGGCGCGGACGCCGTCCGCGATCCGTCGGAACCGGCCCGCGAGATAGCCGACCTCGTGTCGATCTCGGCGGATGGCCTGTCAGGCGGCTTTTTCCGCCGTGGCGAGCCTCGGGAGTGGTGAACCTTGCGGCTTGGGTATCTCCACCCGTTTGACCGCTTAGAGCCTATCCGCTTTTGATGGAATCAAAGGCTTTTTCGTGCGTCTTATCGGAAAACTGCTTCGCATTTTTCCGGATGTTGCTCTTAGCGGGCGGCAGGCTCCGCCGGGCAATTGGGTCCGGCTGTTTGGCCACCGCTCACGCAAATTCGAGATTTGTGCGGACGTCTCTCCTGGATCAAGATTCATAGAAGTCGCAGCGTCCCGCAGAGCGCGTTTATGCTCGTTGCGCCTGCGCAACAGGCGTTTCGAAAACCTTGCTGCCGCATGCATTCAACCTACGTGGGCATGTCAGCCGGGGCCATCTAGAAAATAGAAATTTGGCTGGTCGCCCCATGCAGCCCTACAGAAATATTGGATGCTTTGCGATTATGACGATCTTCCTTTCCGTCCTTCTTATCCTGGTCGTGGCCGTCCTCTTTACACGCCTGGCCTCGGCGCTGTCCGTGCCTTATCCGTCGTTCCTGGCGCTGGGCGGCGCTCTCCTGGCTCTTTTGCCTGGAGCTCCTTCAATCCAGCTTGATCCAAGCCTCGCGCTCGCGATTTTTGTCGCGCCGGTCTTGCTTATGGCGGCCTTTGAAACATCGCTCAGGGATCTTCACGATTATCGCCTTTCCATCATCACGCTGGTCGTGATTGCCGTAGGGGTCACCACGGCGGCGGTCGCCATCGCATTCCATACGCTGGCGCAAGACGTCCCGTGGTCCGCAGCGGTAGCGCTCGGGGCCATTGTGGCGCCGCCGGATGCAGCCGCCGCAACAGCGATCTTGCGCGGTATAAAAATCCCGAGCCGGGTTCTCACGATCCTTGAAGGCGAAAGCCTGTTCAACGATGCGTCGGCGCTGTTGATCTTCGCTGTGGCGCTTCACATGGCCGAGGACGGTAACGCAACCCTTACCTCCCTGATTCCGGACTATGCCGCACGCGTCATCGGCAGCATCGCTCTAGGCGTGACGCTCTCCAGGCTCGTCCCGTTCCTCCTGCAATTGGCCGGCGATGCGCCAGCTTCGATCATCCTGCAATTCTGCTCGACTTTTGGCATCTGGATTCTCGCCGAGAGGCTGCAGTTGTCAGCGATCCTGACCGTGGTTGCCTACGGAATGGCCCTCGCGCGCCGCGGCCCCCGGAGAAGTGCGCCCCTCTTGCGAAGAAAATCGTTTGCGGTTTGGGAAACGGCCATCTTCCTCGCAAACGTGCTGGCCTTCACGCTCATCGGCATGCAACTCGCGCCGTTATTGGCAGAACAAAATCCGGTGCAAAGGACGAGCTACTTCCTCACCGGCGCTGCGATCTTGGCCACGGTCATCATCGTGCGCATTCTGTGGGTGATGACCTACAACTACGCGCTTCGCGCCGGAAACTCCTTGCTGGGAGCGAAGTCCCATGTGCGGGTGCTTCCGCCAACGGCAAAAGGCGGACTTGTCGTTTCCTGGAGCGGCATGCGTGGGATTGTGAGCCTCGCTGCGGCCTTGGCCTTGCCGGCAGATTTTCCCGAGCGCGATCTCGTCCAGTTTGTTTCGTTCGTTGTTGTCTTTGGCACCCTTGTGATTCAAGGATTCACGCTTGGGCCACTCGTAAGATGGCTTCAAGTTCCCGAAGACCGGCGGCTCGGCAGAGAAACAGCGCTCGCGCGCCGTCGCGCTCTGGAGGCGGCGATCGGGACTCTTGACGGGAATCCCTCGCCCTACGCCGATGCGCTTCGGATCGAGTATCGGGCTCTTCTCGACCTCCATGACGCCAGAGATAACGGCGATCTCGTCGAACTCCCCGATCATGCAGGCATGCGCGTGAAGGCTACCCTGGCCGCCCACGAGAGTATCCGCAAGCTGCGCATGAACGGTGAAATCGGCGAGATCGCATACCAGCGCATCCAGTCGGCGCTTGATCGGTCCTATCTTTATGCGACGCGCTACGAAGCTGCGGAATGAGAACAGGCCCGGCTTCGTTTATCGGCGTCCTCCGATCTCGTCGATGTGGCGCAGCACATCGGCGGGATCCTCATAGACGCGAATTGCCCCCGCATCCTGTAACTCAGGCGCGCCGTAGCCGCCGCTCAACAGGCCCACGCCGAGCGCCCCGCACCGTCTTGCGGCAAGCATATCCCAAATGCTGTCACCGAGAACCACCGCCGTTTCAGCCGCCGCGCCAAGCCGTTCGGCGGCAGCGATAAACAGGTCGGGATCGGGCTTGGCATATTTGACCTGATCGCCGGTCACGATGGGCGCCGTGTCGATATCGATCCCAAGAGCAGCAAGAGCAGGCTCCGCGGTCTCCCTGTGCCCGCTCGTTGCGATGGCCCACGGAATTTTGCTGCCCGATAGCCAGGACAACAACTCGATTGCGCCAGGCAAAGGCCGGATCGTGCCCGCCCGCGCCTTATAGGCCGCGGCGTGGCGCTCCTTCAGCCGCTCCACCACCTCGGCACTGATTTCGACGCCCGTCTCGCGCAAGAGCTGGTTGGCGAGCAGTCCTCCGCTCATGCCGACTTTCCGATGAATGCGCCAGAAGGACAAAGAAATCCCCTCGGCTTCGAGCGCTTCCCTCCAGGCGAAGACGTGGTGATACACGCTGTCGACAAGTGTCCCGTCGAGATCGAAGACGAAGACGGGCTCGATGCGCATGGCTTTCTCCAGGCTCGGCTAATGCGTTGCAGGCCGGCTATTCGTAACTTCCAGCGGGGCAATCACCCGGTGTCCCGAACGGGCGTTCAAGCGCAGCCCGGTCCCAGTTTCCGTTGCTGGCGGCGGCCTCGTAAGTCGACTGCAGGAAGGCAAGAAGCGCCGCATCGGGATCGGAAGCGCTTCTGACCGCATCGTATGGCAACAAAAATTCTCGCAGTTCCGGACTGAAAAATGCAGCACCCGGTTCGATCGCGGACGTTCTAAACCCCTCGGGCTCTGGATAGGCATACGAATAGAACGCCGGGTAATCGATGCCACCGCCGCCCGGCCAGAACCCGGCGCTGCTCACCTCATGGGAATAGGCCTCGCGCACAACCGCATCCGCGAGGCCAGGAACGCCGCCCGGATGTATTGGCGCGCGGCGGCCGGAAAAGCGCGTCACGGCCAAATCAAAACTTCCCCAGAAGAAATGCACGGGGCTGCATTTGCCGATGAACCCTGTCCGAAACTGCTTAAAGACGCGATCCGCCTGGAGCAGCACTTGCCAGAAACGGTGCGCGAAGTCACGATCATAGGCGGCATGAACAGAATCGCGGCTGAAGGGGATTGCATTGGGGATCTCGGAGGGATGTTCGTCGATCTCGACCTTGATGCCAGCCCGGCCGAGCTCCGCCATCACGATTTCGAAGAAGGCGGCCACAGACCTCGGCTTCAGGGGCAACTGGCTCTCCCACCCCTCGCTGGTCACAATATCCAGAACATGCCGATTGAAGTCGAACACGATCTTCGAAAGCCCGATCCTCGTAATAGATGGGCGACGTCGTAAGACCGCGCGCATTCACATAGAGTGGAACATGCCAGGAATGGTTGAGCCATGGCGTGAGAGCCAATCGAACCTTCCCCACGACCTGCGTCCAAAGATGAAGGGTTTCGAGAGTGTCTCTCCACCCCCGGTAGGGCAGTTCGGGCCACGGATTGCGTTTGCTGGCGATCATCAGTTCGCTCCCGCGCAGATAGTGCCCTAGCTCACACCCCCTTTCTCCAAGGTCCCCAAGCGTCAGATGTTCCATCCTTTGGTGCAGATTCCGATTGGGCTCGACCTTGCTCGCGCTTTGCGCCAAACCTCAGTCTAGCTATCCCGGCCAGCCGACTGGGGGCCGGGGATTGATCAAGCCACAAAGCGGTTCGCATTTTCGCGGAATATGCTATGGAGCGCGAGCGGTTGAGGTCTGAGAAAATGACCTGCACCGTATTGCAAGGATGACGTCATGAGCACGCTGCCACCATGCCCCAAATGCAATTGCGAATTTACCTACGAAGACGGCAGCCTTTGCATTTGCCCGGAGTGCGCCCATGAGTGGGATCCGCGTGCTGCCACTGCGGACGATGACGTGGGCGGCAGGACATATCGTGACTCAGCGGGAAATACATTACGGGATGGCGATACAGTCATCGTCATCAAGGACTTGAAATTGAAAGGCTCCTCCGCGGTTGTAAAAGTGGGGACCAGGGTCAAGAACATTCGCCTCGTCGACAGCGATCACGACATCGATTGTAAAATCGATGGCATTGGCGCCATGAGCCTGAAGTCGGAATTCGTCAAGAAAGTGTGACTTCGCGATGCAGCCGCCGCGATCCCGGCTACCGAAAGTCTTGGCAGACTTCGTGCCAAGCTGGTGGTCTCGAAAGCCCAACGTAACCGCTACTTAGAACAAGGTTTCATCGTGACGGTTTCCGTTGACGATCAGTCCCTTGATCGCCGCGTTGCCGTCCCGGTCCACGCTGATAACCGCCTTAACGGCATTGGTTCGTGTCGCCAGTTCCAGATCGCTGCCCGTGTTCTCAGGCACGAAATAGCTCTCGATGCCGTACTTCACGTGAACGGCGGCAGCATTGCTGTATGCTCCGTCCGAGGCCAGCCAAGCCCAGGGCCAGTCCATGGTCCCATGCAAAACGATCTTGTTTTCCGCTACTGGCGCGGCTGGGGGCTCCGGAGAGGCGGCCACCGGAACCCATTTCCCGTCCTCCGGCTGCCCCTGCCGCTCAAGGGTCACGAAAATGGACCTGCCCGTGTCTTGTCGCCCGGACGCCTGCACGACCGAGGTGGAAATCTGGGAGACTGCGTAGCCGAGGCGCACATAATCGCCGCGGAGCAAGTCTCTGGGATCGACGGGCACCACGTTGAGCACGATTTCGCGTCCGTGGCTCAACAGCATGGCGCGATTGACAATGAGAGCCGCGATGGCGCCTGTTTGCAGAAGGCAGACGAGGATTGCGGCAAGCCCAACGCGCGGCTTCATGACTGTGCCTCCTTTTCACGCGGCGCGCCGCCATAGCGCATGAGAACCCAGGCGAGGCCGAAGATGCCGGCGCCGACGGCCAGGAAGAACAGCGAGGTGTTGATGAGATCGCCGAGCTTGTCGAAATAGAGCGTGAGGGTCTCGGCCACGAGCCCCGAAAAGGTGAGCCACATCAGCAGCCGGCTCCGCACCTGGATGCCGCAGATCAGACCGCCGGCAAGGATCGCGAAGGTCAGGGCGGCGGCTATGATCATTGTCGGAAGTCCTGCCGCGGGCCGGCCGAATTGCACCACCATGAGGCCGTAGAAGGCGACACCAAGCGCGTAGGCGAAAAGGAGCGGCGCGGCTTGCCACAGGCGCGGGATGGCCTGGCTCAACAGCAGGTAGGCAAATCCGATGGCAGCCGCTATTGCCAGGCCCACTTCAATCTTGGGAACGATCGATGCCGTGTTCTGCGGCAACAGCCCGGCAAAGCTCACGACCACGGCGTAGGGAATGGCGCGGACTGCAATTTGCCGCACAAGGCTGCTCCCGCTTGCTGCTGTGACGGCGGCCGCCGCGAGAACGCCTGCCGCCCCGATTGCCGCCATGAGCGAATAGGGATGGGAAGGCAGGATCTCCTCGATGGGAATGAGCCAGGCCACGAACGCGGCGGCGGCGAGATGCAAGCCAAGGCCTGAGCGGTTCCAGGCAATTGCTGCCGTGAGCGCTGCCCAAACCGGAAGGAAGTGCCATTGCACAATGTGGGGCGCGGCTTCCAGCTCGGAGAAATTCCATGCGCTGGCGAGGATCATGGCGGCGCCGAGCGTCAGGCTCGACCGGAAGAGAAGGCCGGCCACGGCGGCGCCCGCGGTCCATAGCAGCATGAAGCCCGGCAGGTCACCGCTGTCGATGTGATACATCTGGCTCACGAGCATAACGGCCGCGCCGAAGAACAGCGCGCCGGTCAGCACCGCGGCCTGCCCGAAGGCCGGAAGCTCGCGCTTGTACAAGTAGGCGGCGGCGCCATAGGCGGCCCACAGTGCGGCGACCAGCATCGCCACGCGGGCAAGCCTTGGGATCTCGCTCCAGTTCGCGGCGACGAAGCTGATCGCGGCGAAGCCGAACAGGATCGCGCCTATGGCCGCGAGCGCGGCGCTGGCCGATAGCTTCGGGCCATGCGCCAACTCGGCGTGGATCGCTTGGTAGCCCTCCCCGGTCACCCATCCCTTTTCGTGCCAGCGCTTAAGGTCGCGTTCGAGCCTCTTGGCATAGAAACGGATCAAGGTTTTACACTCCTTGCGCTGGCGCGGCGGCTAAGCAGACATTCCTTGGTTAGCCAACGAATTTCTGATTAGCGTCTTTTTCTTTACGCAGAGTTTTTTCGCAAAACAGGGAAGGCTACTTTTGGGAACTCGGCTTAAGGCGCGTGCGGAGCATTGTTCCGCGAACCGTGGCCGTATCGTGGATGCCGTGTGGCGAAAAAGCGGTCCAGCATCAGGCCTCATACCTTGCCTGTGCCTCGATTGCCAGCAATAACCAGGGCTATCAGGGATGGCGCAGTCCAAATGCCCCAAGCGCCGGGGAAGCCTCTGCGCTACCTGCCTCCGATCCGTTTCAGGCTGCCCTCTGGGCAATAATCGCCATCTTGCGTTGGGTCCGCGGCAATAAGTGTCAAGGTGTTACCGGCGTCTGTAAGCACAACCCGGTAGGAGCAGCGTGCGGAGCTTTTCTGGTAGAATCACGTTGATATCCGCTGCGTCCTCGGCTTTGCCGGATTTTGGCAATGCCGTGGCTGGGGTGATCCCAGCTTCCGCCTTCGCCGTATGCGGAGCGTCCCTCCGGTTTCGCCGATCAGCCATTCGCCTGCCAATGTACTTTCAGCCTCCGATGCCTTTGCAGCCAATTCGGCTGACGGATACGATTGGAGTTGCAACCGCATGTCGGCCGGTTTCTGGATCTCCGACGCAACTGACATCCGGCACCGCCTCCTTTGTCACTTTACCGCTCGCCCGGTCGAACCAAAGTGAGGTTCCTCCCACACTCACAGTATTTCGCCCTGAGGCCTCATACTCCGCCATAGTGACCGATCCGCTCACATGGCCCGTTTCATTGAGATTGGGAGCCCGCATCTCCAGACGAGACGAAGGCCGTGACGCCAACTGCAGCCAGTGGAAGGCCTGAGCCGATGCTTGGGAAACGTTGAAACATGGTACAGCAACCCAAACAGATACGACGAGTGTAAAGCTTAAAGTCTCACCAGGAACATGGCCCATGCCTCATTCCAGCTGAATTATAAATTGGCGAAAGGCGCGTCACTGCTCATAATTTGAGTATTTGCGGGTTTTCTTTTTCGCACCCGTGCCAACTTTTTGAAAATGCCCTGTGGGACAGTGGTCGCTGTCCTGGCGGCTATCAGCGCTGGCAATAATCAAAGTGCTTCCTCTGTCGGCGATAGACACGCGATAGGAGCCTTTGTTTCGTTGCCCTCGTAGAACACTAAAATGTCCGCCGAATTGTTGCCGCGCCTGTTCCGGGCTCGGCCGTACTTCGGATGATGCCTCTCCATGTTGCCGCTAATGCTAAGAGTCTCATTCGTCTCGGGTATGGCCCAATCGCCACAAGAGCCAGCATATTGACCGCGGAGGCGGGCTGTGAAATCGGACCCAGCAGGCCAATCAAATCAACGCAATAAATGCCGGCTGCTTCCCGAAATAGGCATGATCCAGCGGGGATGCTGTGATACATTTGAAGCACCTGAACTCAATTGTTCTCATGGAAAAATAACGCAACCATAGAAATACCTCAAGCGAAACCATATAGATACCTCAAGCGAGCGCATCGTGCACGTTCAGTGCGAACAAAAAGTAAATATGCCCCGGCAAAGCCAGGGGCTTCAAAGCATGAGCCGCTCAGAGCAGCTGCTGGGCACCCAGTCTGACCCGGTGGCACACACCGCCTTGTCCGTCACACTGAAATAATCGGACGATGGGTCCAGAGTCTGGCAAGTCAGCTTCGTGATCGTTTCATCGAGGATCGTTGAAGGGAAACCGGTGACGGCAGAAGGTAAGCAGACAGCCTCGATCCAGCTCCATGCCGAAACTCCTCTTGATTACCGCATCCTCCGATGAAATTCGCAGAGTCAGGAGCTCCCGGTTTCTCAATTTCCAGCAGATCACGATGCCGTATCTGGCGGCCCGAGCGCCCTCCGAATGGCAAGTCGCTCACGTCGACGAAGAAGCGGAGCGCATTGACTGGCGCGCTCAGCCCGACGTCGTCGGCATTACCTTTCATACGCCGAGCGCTTATCACGCCTACGATCTTGCAGCTCGCTTCAGGTCGCGGGGCGCCTGCGTTGTCATGGGCGGCCCGCATGTGACGCTCCTCCCCGAAGAGGCCGGGCGGCATGCCGATGCGATTTTCGTGGGAGAAGCCGAGGGTGTCTGGGAGGAGTTCCTGAATGATTTTGTCGCGGGAACCTACCGGCGACTGTACCGGCAGCATCGCCCGATATCGCTGGAGGGCGCTCCAATCGCGCGAAAAGCGCTTTATCACCGGGGAGATTTCACGAACGGCGTCCTCTTCGCCACCAGGGGATGCCCCAATCGCTGCGAATTCTGCGCCGTGGTGGCCATGTACCGTCACAAAGTTCCGGAAGCGGCCAATCGCCGAAGTTGCGGCGGAGTACGGCTCTTTCCGAGGGAAAAGAATCATCTTCTGGGACGACAACATCGCCGGGGACAAGCAGTATGCGAAAGCGTTGTTTCGTGCGATTGCGCCCTATCGCAAGTCGTGGAGCAGCCAGGCCACCCTTGATGCAGCCTCCGACGACGAGTTTCTGGATGCGGCCGCGAGAAGCGGGTGCAAGCAATTGTTCTTCGGTCTGGAGTCGGTCTCGCAGCCAAGCATGGATGGGGTCGGCAAAGAGCTCAATCGGGTGGAAGATTATGCGAGCATCATCAGCCGCGTTCATGCTCATGGTATCGCCGTTCAAGCCGGCATTGTTTTCGGATTTGACGAGGACACTCAGGCGATCTTCAAGGATACTCTCGATTTCCTGGAAGAGGCTGGTATTCAGAACGCGACATTCAATATCCTGACGCCATATCCAGGCACGCCGCTGTTCCAGAAGCTTGACGCCGAAGGCCGAATATTGACCAGGGACTGGCGGAAATACAATGGACGCGCCGATGTGGTGTTTCAACCGAAGCAAATGAGCGTGGATGAACTTCTGGCGGGATTTCGTTATGCCAATGATCGTTTCTATTCTCTTCCCAGCATTGCCAAACGGCTGCGCCGCTCGCCCGCTCAGATAGGGTGGGTCCTGCCTTTGAACCTCTTGTATGCGTTTTCATGGGCTAGAACTCAAAGAGAAGCTGGCCGTCAGTCGGGGTTGGGCCGGAGGTAGGACGATTGCGGCAACCAAATTGAAGGTTTCCGGACGTTACGGCGGGAGACGCTCTGATCTCCGATTAAGCGATCGAAGACAGGGCTAGGCGGCAAAACACCGTGGCGATCAATAAGCCCCACCAGAGATTCTTATCGCTTGCAGCGCATGCCCCAGAGCGAGAGCACGCCAGCCTGTCATGCCGGCTCATCGTCCGGGGCGCGCGCCCCGGTCCCACCGGAACCCTCGGCCCGTTTTGACGAACCTTTTTTTGCCGTGAAAGCAGCGTGACAGCGGCCGGCATTGATGGCAAACCGAAGATCTGACTATAGTGCGTCCGGAAAAGTGCTATGCGACGCTGGTTTCCCGATAAAGACGCACGATAAAACAAAAACCTGGAGCCTATCCGCTTTTAATTCCATCGAAAGCGGATCAGGCTCCGGCGACATCGTAATCCTCAATCGGGCTCGGGCCAGAGCAGCAGGGATCAGGCGCGACGTCTCCTCAGCAAGCACGGCGTTACAGCTTCGTCATACGGGCGACACCCACTCGCATCAAAAAACATCGGAGCAATCCCGATCACATAAGGACGGCCCATCGGGCCGGTTGAAATATGCATCGTAATCGTCGCGCAAAAATCGTCGCTACCGTCGGACCGGCAAGCGCAGCACCGGAAATGCTGAAGGCGCTGTTTCTCGCAGGCGTCGATACCTTCCGGATGAATTTCAGTCATGGGACGCATGAAGATCACGCGAAGGTGCATCGCGCCATCCGCGCGCTGGAGAAGGAGACCGGCCGCCCATCGGCATCCTTCAGGACCTCCAGGGACCCAAGATCCGCGTCGGAACGATCCGGAACGGCAAGATCATCGTTGAGACGGGCGAAACGATCCGTTTCGTACAGTCGGGGGCCGACGGCGATCAGGACCTCCATTCCATTGCCACATCCGGAAATCTTTGACGCCATGGCGCCGGGGCAGGATCTCTTGATCGATGACGGCCGGGTTCGCGTGCGCGCAACCGGAGTTGGCAACAACTTTATGGACGCGAAAGTGATCAACGGTGGAGTCATTTCGAACCGAAAAGGGGGTCAACCTTCCTGGCACGGTTCTCGACCTTTCGCCGCTAACCGAGAAAGATCGCGCCGATCTTGCCTTCGGATTGGCTCTCGGTGTCGACTGGGTTGCTCTGTCGTTTGTCCAAAGGCCCCGCGACATGATTGAGGCGCGCGCTCTCATCGGCAGTCGGGCCAGGTTGATGGCGAAGATCGAGAAGCCCTCCGCGCTCGATCACATCGACGATATCATCAGGCTCTCTGACGCGATCATGGTCGCTCGCGGTGACCTTGGCGTCGAGATTCCGCCTGAAGACGTTCCCGGCCGCCAGAAGGAACTCGTCGGCGCCGCCCGGCTTGCGGCAAAACCCGTGGTTGTCGCGACACAAATGCTTGAATTGATGGTCTCAGCCCCCACGCCGACGCGAGCGGAAGCGTCGGACGTAGCCACGGCGATCTATGACGGAGCCGATGCCGTCATGCTTTCGGCGGAGTCGCGGCAGGCGGATACCCCCTCGAGGCGGTGGAGATGATGGATCGCATCATACACCGCACCGAGCAGCATAAACTCTATTTGTCCATCATCGACGCCTCCCAGTCTGCCGAGGAGAAGACGGCCCCGCATGCGGTTGCAGCCGTCGCAGCCGATCTGGCCAGGGCGATCCAGGCGTCTGCAATCGTCGCATTCACATCCAGCGGAACGACGGCTTCGCGCATCGCCCGGAAACGTCCGAACATTCCAATTCTTGCGATCACACCGGATCTCAACGTCGCGCGGCACATGAGCCTGCTCTGGGGTGCGCACAGCGTTCTTTTGGAAGACGTCCATTCCTATGAGCAAATGGTCAGTGAAGCTGTGAAGGTGGCGCGTCAGCAGGAGTTCGCCGGGCCGGGTGACACAGCCGTCATCGTCGCTGGCGTTCCTTTTGGCGAAGCAGGCACGACGAACAATCTTCGGATCGTTCGTATCGAACACGAATAGGACTTCGCGTGTCGAATTCTCCAGCCACGGCGAGTGCGCCCCGAAATGTCACGACAACCGAACCCGTAATACTGCGTGCGCTCTGATTTCCGAGATCACCACAACTTCGGTCAAAACGGCGTGAGGTTTTGCAGCGGTGGAGCGAGATTGGTACCGAGTTGGGATATCGTGTGAGCTCATTCTCTCTAGTGACATAGCTTCCACCCCCGCGCCCATGGAAGGGCACGGCGGCTATAATCGCAGTTCCAGTGTCCAGGCAGCAGGATCATCCCCGGCCTTGCCTTTGTTCGAGCACGCAGCTGCCGCTGTCCCGCTGCCGCGTTCTTCGGAAGCCATCGTGATTGCGGATTACGGCTCGTCCGAAGGCCACAATTCGCTGGGGCCACTAGCCGCCGCCATTCGCGTTCTAAGGGGCCGGATCGGACCCGAGCGCGCCATCTCTGTCGTGCACACCGATCTGCCTGGCAACGACTTCAGCGCTTTGTTCCAGACTTTGGACAGCGATCCGGGCAGTTATCTCCGCGACGATGCAGCACTATTCCCTCTGCGGTGGGGCGCTCGTTCTACCGACAAATCTTGCCATCCTGAGTGTGTCTCTCGGGTGGAGCTCCTGGTCTGTGCAATGGCTGAGCCGCTTGCCGGGACCGATACCGGATCAGGTGCAGGTTGCCTATAGCCGCGATGCGGCGACGCGCGCGGCGTATGCCCAACAGGCGGCCGAAGATTGGCGAAACTTTCTCACCAGCCGGGGGGCTGAGCTTCGTCCG
Source organism: uncultured Alphaproteobacteria bacterium (assembly GCA_963772105.1). GTDB lineage: Bacteria > Pseudomonadota > Alphaproteobacteria > Rhizobiales > Rhodomicrobiaceae > Rhodomicrobium. The sequence continues at coordinate 4,449 of CAVYVV010000007.1, read as the reverse complement.
GGCGGGAAGCTTGTTGTTCTGACCATGGCGCTTCTTGATGACGGCGATTTCGGGTATCGGGCGGCCGTCGAAACGCTTTATGAAGCTCTCCTCGATGTTGTGGGCGATGGGCTGATCAGTTCGGCGGAGATGGGCCGAATGGCCATTCCGACGTTTGGCCGAAGCCGAGCCGATCTCATGGCTCCCTTCTCAGGGAATGCTCGGTTCGCCGGCCTCTCGATCGAGCATCTCGATATCTTCGAAGGCGAGGACCGCATCTGGGAAGACTTTCAGCGCGATCGCGATGCACATAAGTTTGGAGCGCGCTGGTCTGCCTTCTCCCGGGCCTCGGTTTTTCCAACGCTTGCTGAAGCCCTCGACGGCGGGTTGGACGATCGGAGGGCCCCCGCGTTTATGGACAAGCTGGAGGCCGCGACTGCGGCCCGGTTGGCAGAAAAACCCGAGCGAATGATCATCCCCCTCGCCAGCATGGTGCTTGTCAAAAATCCATGCTTCCAGAGAGCCCGCCTCTCACACCGATCGCCGACGGCGCGGGCTGTGGTGGTAAAGCGCTACCACGCTCTCAGCGGCATTGTTTAATGCGCCACCCCCGATGATGCGAGTTGGAACGCCGAACGCTGTGCATCTCCGTTGCCGTGTCGATGCCCGACTTTATCCGTCCCGCTTTAGCCGCTACGCTGCCTTCAGGGGAATCATTCGTCGCGGCGATTTATGACAACGCTGATCATCACCGAAAAAACCAGCCAGGCGAAAGATTTGGCGGCGGCGCTCGGCAGCCGTTACGGGAAGATCCTTCCGGCCGAAGGCCACCTGCTGCGTCTCGCCGAACCGGACGAGATCGATCCGGCCTGGAAACGCTGGTCCTGCGCGCTGCTTAAGCCCGCCGGCCTCTACCCTACGCGGCCCGCCACGGGCGGCAACAAGCCCGCGAAGCTCAAGGCCATCGCCGCGGCGCTGAAGTCCTGCGAGACGGTGATCCTCGCCACCGACTGCGACCGCGAAGGCCAGCTGATCGGCCAGGAAATCCTGGAACATCTGCGCTATCGCGGCACCGTGCAGCGTGCGCTCTTCACCGCGCAGGACCCCAAGACGCTGCGCCAGGCCTTCGCGAGCTGAAGCCCAACCGCGAGATGCGCCCCCTTTACGAGGCGGCGGTCGCGCGCCAGCAGGCCGACCAGATCTTCAACCTGTCGCTGACACGCACCGCGACGAAGACGCTTTTGGCGCCGGGCGCCCGGGGCGTCATCGGCATCGGGCGGGTGAAGACGCCGACGCTCGCCATCGTCTGCCTGCGCGAGTTCGAGATCCGCAACTTCCGGCCCGACGACTATTTCGAGGTCGTGGCCAGGCGCAGGTCGCGGGCGGCAGTTTCGCCATGCGCCACGCGCCGCCTGTCAAGCAGCGCATCAAGGACCGCGCCCGCGCCGAGGCGATAGCCCGCGCCGCCGAGGCTATCGCGGCCCGCTCGGCGTCAAGGTCGAGCATTGCCGGCAGGGGCCGCCGAAGCTGTTCGATCTGCCGTCCCTTCAGAAGACCTGCGGCCAGCGCTGGGGCTGGACCGCCGACAAGACGCTCGCCATCGCCCAGGAACTTTACGACGGCGACGGCAAGAAGCTGATCACCTATCCGCGCGCCGAGGCCCGCTATCTGAGTGAGAACCAGATCGCGGACGTGCCCGCCATCGTCGCCGCGCTGACGCGGCTGCGCGGCTTCGCCCATCTCGATCTGTCCAAGCCGGTGATCCGGAAAGGCAAGTCCGGCCATTTTTGCGACAGAGCGCTGGAGGGCGTATCGCATCATGCCGTGGTTCCGAACGTCAATGTCCTCGACGATGATCTGGAGAAGCGGCTCGCGCGGCTCAGCGACGACGAGAAGCGGCTGTTCGCCATCATCTGCCGGTCCTATCTCGCCGCCGTCATGCCGGACTACGAATACCGCCAGACGGCCGTCACCCTGAGCGTGCCGGTGCCGCCAGCGGATAGCGCCGAATTCCGCGCAGTGGGGCGCATTCCGCTGGTGCAGGGCTGGAAGGCGGTCTACAGCGCGAACGAGCCGGACGCCGCCAGCGATGAAACGGAAGAGACCCTGCCGCCGCTCACCGATGGCGAAATGGCCCGGCTGCCGAACCGCGCGTCGACGCCAAGCGCACGCAGGCTCCGCCGCGCTACAACGAGGGCACGCTGATCGACGCCATGCAGAACGCCTGGCGCTTCGTGGAGACGCGGCGGTGCGCGACCGGCTGAAGGAGGCGAAGGGCATCGGCACTCCGGCGACGCGCGCCGAGATCATCAAGGGCCTGAAGAAGCAGAACCTGCTCGCGGCTGACGGCAAATGGGTGGTACCGACGCGCGCCGGTCTGCAATTGTTCGAAGTGTTGCGCGACGCGGCGCCTGCGCTCGTCGATCCGGGGACAACCGCCGAATGGGAGATGCAGCTCGACGACGTGGTGACCGGCAAGGCTGACCATCGCCGGGTGATCGACGCCATCGCTGGCGAGGCGGAAAAGCTGATCGGCGTGCTGCAGCAGCGCGAGCGCGGCGCAGTCAACCTTTCGGCAGCGCCTGCCAAGCCAGAGCCGCGAAAGCGGCGGTCGCGCAGGACTGCTGCGGCGAAGGACGAGACCGCAGAGGCGAAGCCCTCTCGCCGCAAGTCGGCTTCGGCCCCCAAACGGCCCCGCACGGGCAAGGTCGGCCAAGCGAGAAGCGCTCCGGAAACTTCCGCGGCCATGCGTGCCGCTCCCACTGCCCGCATGGTCGCTTATGCGGAGAAGCTTGCCAAGACCAAGAAGCTATCGCTGCCTGCGGGCTACGCGCGGGATTTCCAAGCCTGCCGCCGCTTTCTCGACCAGTACGGTTGACACCAACGACCGCCGCCGCTGGAAACTAACGAAGAGGCTGGGGGGACGGTCAGGGCCATCCCACCGATTCTGGTGCCCATCGCGTTCAGCATGGGCTTTGCAGGGCGTGGGGCGCATGGCGGAAGGCCGGCTTTTGCGCTATTCTTCCGCACCGGAAGCCGATCTCGTTTTCGGGACTGCACAGATGGCCGGGGCGCGGACAAGCCAAACACACCCTCTTCAGATCGCGGAAGTACGCGCGAGCCCGTCGCATGGACGGATCGGGATCACCTTCTGCCCCGGCAAGCATGACCGCGCCGCGAGCACGGGGGCCTGGGCGCGCGACTCTCGGTGGATCTCGACGCCATCGCCACGTGGGGCGCGCGTCTGGTGCTGACACTCGTCGAGCCGGCCGAACTCGCGGCACTCAAGGTCCCCCAGCTCGGTGAGGAAATCCGAGGCCGGGGGCTCGATTGGCGACATCTGCCCATCGCGGACTATTCGGTTCCTACCGAGGCCTTCGAGAAGCAGTGGGAGACGCATGGCCGCGAGATCCGCGCGCTCTTACGCAGCGGCAGCGATGTGCTCGTGCATTGCAAGGGGGGGCTTGGCAGAGCTGGCATGATTGCTGCCCGGCTTCTGGTCGAACTGGGCATGGCACCCGAGCAGGCAATCCGTGAAGTCCGCCGCGCGCGCAAAGGCGCTATCGAGACGCCGTCGCAGCTGGCCCTGGTCCGCCGGACCAAGGCCATTTCCTGAAAGCCGGTGATGATCGTCATGAATCCGATCTGATCGACACAGCGACCATGCAGCGGGTTGGCGGTCAGATGGGAACCAATCCGGCTGGCATCTATCAGGACGAGAACGGGAGACGGTTCTACGTGAAGTCGTTGGAATCGTCCGCGCATGCGAAAAACGAGATGATTGCGGCGAAGCTCTACCAGCTGGCTGGGGCTCCGACACTGACCTATGTGAACACTAAAGAACCAAACCAGATCGCGACTGAGCTTGTTGAGCTTGACAAGAAGCATGTTTGCCATCTCAGCGAAAGCGAGCGAAAACAGGCTCAGCGGTGGCTTGGCGTGCATGCATGGACAGCCAACTGGGATGCAGCCGGATTCGGTGGCGACAATCAGGGCGTCGTCAACGGAATGGTCACGACGCTCGATGTTGGAGGTGCGCTTGAGTTCCGGGCGCAGGGGGACCCGAAGGGCAAAGCGTTCGGCACGCGCGTAGGCGAACTCGACGTGCTGCGCAGCGACGGGGACAACCCTCACGCGGTCAAGCTTTTCGGAGACATGAGCCGGGCCCAGACCAATGAGGCCATCGCGGTGGTGATGCGAATCCCGGACGCAAAAATTCGGCAGGTAATAGTGGAGAATGGCGGCAGCACGCGCTGGCCGAGAAGATGATCGCACGCAAAGCCGATATGGCAAAGCGCATCACCTGAGCAAGCCAGCAATCCGGTGCAGGGATAGCGATCTTGGCCGTCTGGCAGATGAATGATACTCCTCAGGTACGTTAGTTCGTATAAGGTACCGGTCACGAAACCAAGATGAACTGACTGCCCATCGACATGGGTAACGGTAGTGTTCACCAATCCGCACCGCGAT
>CAVYVV010000006.1:0-62972 GCA_963772105.1 uncultured Alphaproteobacteria bacterium | reverse complement strand
CCCTCGTTTTGGCTTGAGCGCCCCCTATCCCGATCTGAGGCGTAGCAAGCATCGCCATGATTGCCGCAGAGGCGGCAAGTATTTTACCCATAGTTGAGAGAGCTCCTTGGGGGAAGCCGGTTTCGGCTGATGTCAAGTAAATTGGGACGCTGGGCTGGCCCGCAAAGTCCGGCAAACATGCCCTTGTCAATTCGCATCCATCTTCAGGGCGGCAATGAAAGCTTCCTGAGGGATCTCGACGCGGCCGAATTGGCGCATCTTCTTCTTGCCTTCCTTCTGCTTGTCCAAAAGCTTGCGCTTGCGGGTGACGTCGCCACCGTAACACTTCGCGGTTACGTCCTTGCGCAGCGCGGACAGCGTCTCGCGCGCAATCACCTTGCCGCCGATAGCCGCCTGGATCGGAATCTTGAACAGATGCCGGGGAATCAGTTCCTTCAGCTTCTCGCACATCATGCGGCCGCGCATTTCGGCGCGCCCACGGTGGACGATCATCGAAAGGGCGTCCACGGGCTCGTCATTGACGAGGATGGACATTTTCACAAGATCGCCCGGCTCGTAGCCTGTGATGGAGTAGTCGAAGCTCGCATAACCGCGGCTGATGGATTTCAGCCTGTCATAAAAGTCGAACACAACCTCGTTCAGCGGCAGATCGTAGACGACCATGGCGCGGTGCCTGCATAGGTAAGCTCTTTCTGCCGCCCGCGGCGATCTTCGCAGAGCTTCAAGACCGCGCCGAGATACTCGTCGGGCACAAAGATCGTGGCCTTGATCCAAGGCTCCTCCATCCGGTCGATCTTCACCACATCGGGCATGTCGGCGGGGTTATGCATCTCGATCATCCGCCCGTCTGTCATGTAGAAGTGATAGATCACGCTCGGAGCGGTCGTGATGAGGTCGATGTTGAACTCGCGCTCCAGGCGCTCACGGATAATTTCGAGGTGGAGCAGGCCCAGGAAGCCGCAGCGGAAGCCGAAGCCCAGCGCGGCGCTGGTCTCCATCTCATATTGGAAGCTTGCGTCGTTGAGGCGAAGCTTCGACATGGCGTCGCGCAAGTCATCGAACTGAGAGGCATCCACCGGGAATAGCCCGCAGAACACCACGGGTTGCACGGGCTTGAACCCCGGAAGCGCCTGCGCGGCCGGACGCTTGTCCTCCGTGACCGTATCGCCGACGCGCGTGTCGGCTACTTCCTTGATCGCGGCTGTGAAGAAGCCGACCTCGCCGGGCCCGAGCACATCGAGCATTTCTTGCTTAGGCCGGAAGATACCGACCCGGTCGATGGGATGCACCGCGCCTGTGGACATCAACTTGACGCGCATACCCTTTTTAAGAAGGCCATCCACCACACGCACCAGCACCACCACGCCGAGATAAGGATCGTACCAGCTGTCGATCAGCATGGCTTTCAGCGGCGCCTTCGCGTCGCCCTTCGGCGGCGGAAGGCGAGTTACGATCGCTTCCAGCACCTGATCGACGTTGATGCCCGTTTTGGCGGAAATCTCCACAGCATCATGCGCGTCGAGGCCGATAACGTCCTCGATCTGCTGTTTGACGCGGTCAGGCTCGGCGGCGGGGAGGTCGATCTTGTTGAGGATCGGCACGATCTCGTGATTGTTGTCGAGCGCCTTGTAAACATTGGCGAGCGTCTGCGCCTCGACGCCCTGGCTCGCATCGACAACAAGGAGCGAACCCTCGCACGCGGCAAGGCTCCGGCTCACCTCATAGCCGAAATCCACGTGGCCCGGCGTGTCCATCAGGTTCAGCTGATAAAGCTCGCCATCCTTTGCGCGATAATCGAGCCGAACCGTCTGCGCCTTGATCGTGATCCCGCGCTCTTTCTCGATCTCCATGCTGTCGAGAACCTGAGCCTGGCCCGCCATCTCGCGGTCGGACATGCCGCCGCAAAGCTGGATCAGCCGGTCGGCAAGCGTCGATTTGCCGTGGTCGATATGAGCGACGATCGAGAAATTGCGAATCCGCGCGAGCGGCGTCACGCCTTTTGAGGCGGCTTCGCGGGGGGCGGCGTCTTGCGTGGTCGGTGGACAGTGGTCATGGCGCCTTACATAATGGAAAAGAGGATCGGCTGGAAGCGCTGCGCTCTTTTGCGCGCAGCCTCGCTTCCAGGCCGGCTTATGCTGGCACCAGCCTCCGTGCGGAGGACGCGGCTGATCACGCCGCCACCGCAGCGAGCGCGAGCCGATTCGCGATGGCGTCAAGCGCCGCCTCCGCGCTTGCACCGTCGGGACCGCCTGCCTGAGCCATGTCGGGCCTCCCGCCGCCGCCCTGGCCGCCGAGCACCGCCGCACCCGCCTTGACGAGATCGACCGCACTATACTTTCGCCGTCAAATCGTCCGTAACGCCAACGACGAGCCCGGCCTTTCCTTCCTCGGTCACGCCGACGATCGCGACGATGCCGGACTTGATCTGCCGTTTGCCGTCGTCCACGAGGCTGCGGAGATCTTTCGGCTCGATGCCGTGTACCGTCCGGGCGAGCATCGTGACGGCTCCCACTGTGCGAACCGGGCTTTCGGCGTCGCTTGCCCGTTTCCGCTGGCACCGAGCGCAATTTTCTTCTTCGCTTCCGATAGTTCCCGCTCGAGCTTTTTGCGCTCTTCGAGAAGCGAAGCAAGCCGGTTCGGGACCTCGGACGGCTGAACGCGGAGGAGGTCGGCGGCCTGCCGAAGCGATGCTTCCTGCGCTGCCAGATAGGTGCGAGCCGCATTCGCGGTCAGCGCCTCGATACGCCGGACCCCGGCAGCAACTGCGCCTTCTTGAACAACCTTGACGAGGCCGATTTCACCGGTGGCGCGGACATGCGTGCCGCCGCAAAGCTCCGTGGAGAAAATGCGACCGCCCTTGTCGTCGTGCGAGGCCTCGCCCATGGAAACGACGCGGACTTCCTCTCCGTACTTTTCGCCAAACAGCGCCATGGCGCCCGCCGCGATGGCATCATCCACCGGCATGAGACGAGTCACGACGGGGCTATCCCGCAGAATAACAGCGTTGGCGAAGTCTTCGACGGCGGCGAGCTCTTCCTTTGAAAGCGGTTTCGGATGCGAGAAGTCAAAGCGCAGCTTATCGGGGTCGACGAGCGAGCCCTTTTGGGTGACGTGCGTGCCGAGCGTTTCGCGCAGCGCTTCATGCAAAAGATGCGTCGCGGAATGATTGGCGCGAATAGCGGTGCGCCGCGCCCCGTTCACATGAAGCTCGACCGCATCCCCGACTTTCAACGGACCCTTCTCGACGATGCCGATATGCGCAAAGACTTTTCCAAGCTTCTTCTGCGTGTCCGTGACCTCGAAATGCACGCCCTTCGGAGCCATGATCACGCCCCGATCGCCGACCTGGCCGCCAGACTCGCCATAAAAGGGCGTCTGATTGACGATGACGATGCCCTCTTCGCCCTTTTTGAGCTGCTTTACGAGCTTCCCGTCTTTGATGAGAGCCAGCACTTCGCCTTCGGCGGTCTCGGTCTCATAGCCCAAAAACTCCGTCGGACCGACCTGATCCAGGAGATCGAACCAGAGCTTGTCCGTGGCTGCCTCGCCCGAGCCTGCCCAGGCTCTTGCGCGCCTCGGCCTTCTGCTGGGCCATCGCCACATTGAACTGCTCGACATCGACCCCGACATTGCGCACCTTCAAAGCGTCCTGAGTAAGATCGAGGGGAAACCATAGGTGTCGTAAAGCTTGAAGGCGACATCTCCAGACAAGGTGTCGCCTGGCTTTCAGCGCGCCTGAAGCCTCGTCGAGAAGGGTCAGGCCCCGCGCCAGCGTTCTGCGGAAGCGAATTTCCTCAATCTTCAATGTCTCGCCGATGAGAGACTGACCGCGGTAAAGTTCCGGGTAGGCTTGTCCCATCTCATGGACGAGGACCGGAAGAAGGCGATAAAGCAGCGGCTCCTCCGCGCCAAGGATGTGGGCATGGCGCATGGCGCGGCGCATGATGCGGCGCAGCACGTAGCCGCGGCCTTCGTTCGAGGGCAGAACGCCATCCGCTATGAGAAAGCTCGACGCTCTGAGATGATCGGCGATGACGCGATGGCTCGGGAAGCGCCGCGCCTTCGGCTGGGACGCCGGTCGCCTCGACGGAGGCCCTTATGATCGCCTGGAAGAGGTCCGTGTCGTAGTTGTTATGAACGCCTTGGAGCACAGCCGCGATGCGTTCCAGCCCCATGCCGGTGTCGATTGAGGGTTTCGGCAAAGCCTGACGATCAGTCCTTGGAAATCTGCTCGTATTGCATGAATACGAGGTTCCAGATTTCGACAAAGCGGTCGCCGTCCGAATCTTCGCTGCCGGGAGGGCCACCGGGAATTTTGGGGCCATGATCGTAGAAGATTTCGGAGCATGGGCCGCAAGGACCGGTCTCTCCCATCGACCAGAAATTGTCCGAGGTCGGGATGCGTATAATCCGGTCTTCGGGCAACCCCGCGATTTTCCGCCAGAGCGAGAAAGCCTCGTCGTCTTCTGAAAAGACGGTGACAAGGAGGCGCTTCTTATCGAGGCCGTACTCCTTGGTGACAAGGTTCCACGCAAGCTCGATAGCCACATCCTTGAAATAGTCGCCAAAAGAAAAATTGCCGAGCATTTCAAAGAAGGTGTGATGGCGAGCTGTGTACCCGACATTGTCGAGATCGTTATGCTTGCCCCCCGCGCGCACGCACTTCTGGGCGGACACCGCGCGCTTGAACGGCAGTGTCTCCATCCCTGTGAAGACGTTCTTGAACTGCACCATGCCTGCGTTGGTGAACATCAACGTGGGATCGTTGCGCGGCACAAGCGGGCTTGACGGCACATGCTCGTGGCCGTTCTTTCGGAAAAAATCGACGAAAGTCCCGCGGATATCGTTGAGGGTGCTCATAACTAATTTCATTTCCAGTGGGCTAGCGCGGTGTTCAATGTGGGTGAGGAACGTGCCCGCGCCAGAGATAAAGCATATTGGCTATGAGAAGCGATATAGCAAATTCTCGTTACGGAGCAATCAACCCACAGCAATCAAACGGGCGCCTTGCACCAGGAAAAATTCCATTTGGTTTATTTCCTGGACAGCTATCGGCGGCCGCCTTTGCGCGCCGGCACAGCCTCTTCGGGTTCGGCCATGTCCCCTTCGCCTATATCCTCGTCAGCGTCGGCTCCGTCAAGGATGCGCGTCGCGATCAGCCCGGCATTCGCTCTGATTTCGCGCTCGATGGCTTCCGCAACTAGCGGGTTGTTCTTCAGGTAGAGCTTGGCGTTCTCGCGACCCTGTCCGATGCGCTGGCTGTCATGGGAATACCAAGAGCCTGATTTTTCGACGATGTTGGCTTTTACGCCAAGGTCGACCAATTCGCCCGTCTTCGAGATGCCCTCGCCATACATGATGTCGAATTCGACCTGCTTGAAGGGCGGCGCAACCTTGTTCTTAACGACCTTGACGCGTGTCTGGTTGCCGACAACCTCATCGCGTTCCTTGATCTGTCCAATACGCCGGATGTCGAGCCGCACGGAAGAATAAAACTTGAGCGCGTTTCCACCCGTCGTCGTCTCCGGATTGCCGAACATCACGCCGATCTTCATGCGGATCTGATTGATGAATATAACGAGGGTGTTCGATTTGGAGATGGAGCCTGTGAGCTTGCGAAGCGCCTGGCTCATGAGGCGGGCCTGCATGCCCGGCAGCACATCGCCCATCTCGCCCTCGATCTCCGCCTTAGGCGTGAGCGCGGCGACTGAGTTGACCACAATCACATCGATTGCTCCGGAACGGACCAGCGTATCGGTGATTTCAAGCGCCTGCTCGCCTGTATCCGGCTGTGAAATGATAAGCTCTTCGAGGTTGACCCCGAGCTTTCTCGCGTAAACGGGATCGAGTGCGTGCTCCGCGTCCACAAAACCGCAAGCGCCGCCCTTCTTCTGCGCCTCGGCGATGGCATGGAGGGCAAGCGTCGTTTTGCCGGATGACTCCGGGCCGAAAATTTCAACGACGCGCCCGCGCGGCAGGCCGCCGATGCCAAGAGCGATGTCTAGGCCCAGCGATCCTGTGGAAATAGCTTCCACCTCAACGGGCTTTTCGTTCTTGCCAAGCCGCATGATGGAGCCTTTACCGAAATTCCGCTCGATCTGGCTCAGCGCCGCTTCGAGGGCTTTCTGCTTGTCCATGATAGTAAGATTCCCTTCGATCACGCGGAATGGCGTATCATTCATGAATTGGTGCCCTTTGTTATTCCATAGCGATCATGGACTTGCAAACCACACCGAATGTACACGGTTTGTTCTTGTGCGCAAGTGCAAAGATGCAACTTTAAGCACCTTTCAAATGGCGACTCGCGTGGGACCTATCCATGCCTTATCGCTTTCAGCGGGTAGAACATTTCTTGCGTGAAGCCGAAGGGGCTCGCCGGTTGAGTTTTTCTCCGCTCTTAAGCCGCCGCCGCCTTTACGGTCTCTGCCAGCTTTTTCAGGGTGAAAGGCTTCGGCAGGAAGACGAAGTTCTCATCTGCGCTGAGGTTCTTGCGGAACGCCTCCTCGGCATAGCCCGACATGAAGATGATGCGGATATTCGGGTTGCGCTGCCGCAGGTGGCGCAGAAGCGTTGGCCCATCCATTTCCGGCATCACCACGTCGCTGACGACCAGATCGACCTGGCCGTTCTCGCGGTCCATGACTTCGAGCGCCTCGACGCCGCTCGCGGCTTCCAGCACCTTGTAGCCGCGCGTGGCGAGCGCGCGGGAGGCGAAGGAACGGACGGCTTCCTCGTCCTCAACCAGGAGAACGGTGCCCTGCCCAGTCAAGTCCACGACTTTGTCAGGCGTCTCGGGCTTGCTTTCGAGCGCCTTGAGGTCCTGTTCCGTCTCGACATGGCGCGGCAGATAGATGCGGAAGGATGTTCCTCTGCCGATCTCGCTGTCGACGATAATCGTGCCGCCGGTCTGCTTTACGATGCCGTAGACAGTCGAGAGACCAAGGCCGGTCCCTTTGCCGACTTCCTTCGTCGAGAAGAACGGATCGAAGATTTTCTCAAGGTGCTCGGGCTTGATGCCGGTGCCGGTATCGCGAACCTCGCACATGACATATTCCCCCCGGTCGAGCCCGCGGTCCTTCAGGGCAAGCGACTCGCGTTCGCTGACATTGGCGGTCGTGATCAGGATTTCCCCGCCGCCCGGCATCGCGTCGCGCGCGTTCACTGCAAGGTTCATCACGACTTGGAAAAGCTGCCCCTCGTCGGCCTTCACAAACCACAGATCGCGACCGTGCTGCACCTTCGCCTTGACCTTTTCGCCCAACGTCCGGCCCATCGTTGCCTGAAACTCCTCGATCACATCCGTGAACCTGAGGATAGCGGGGCGCAGGGTTTGGCGGCGGGAATAGGCGAGGATCTGCTTGACGAGTTCGGCTGCGCGGGTCGCGTTGTTCTTGATGTTCATCAAGTCTTTGAAGGCGGGGTCTGAGGCGCGGAACCGGCGCAGCAGCAGGTCGGAAAAGCCGATGATCGCGGTGAGAAGATTATTGAAATCGTGAGCTATGCCGCCTGCAAGTTCGCCCACCGCTTGCAGCTTCTGCCCTTGCACCGCCTGCTCGTCGATCACTGGGGCAGCGTCGCCTGTCTCGACCGCCGTGACGATCAGATTATTATCGTTCGCGGCCGGGAAGACGACGATGCGCACCCGCCTGTTGAGCGATCCCTTCAGAACGGCTTGCAATTCCACCGGTCCCGAAGCGCCGAGGCCGCTTGTGGAAAGCGCCGCGATCTTGTCGCGAACATTCTGTGATGAGGTTTCAGCCACAAGCGACGCGAGAGACCTGCCACCAAACTCGGCGGCAGCAGAACCTTCTTCAAAAGCTTCGTTGAAAAGGCGCCGGAATTCATCGTTCGCCGACTGGATAATTCCCTTGGCACTTGTGAAAGCCATGGCTGTTGGTGCTCGCGCAAGAAGCGCCTCGAAGGACTCTTCAAGGCTCCCCGCAGCGGGGTCGGCAGGCGTGACGATCCAGGTTTGCCCTTCGTTGATATCCGGTCCCAGGTGCAGGGATGCCGAGCGGGCATAGCCGCTCGCGCTGATGATCTGCACGGGGATTGCGCTGCCGGCTTTTGCTATCATGTCCCGGAGCCTGGCCCGCGTGAGCGGGTTTCCGCGCCTCGTGCGGAAAAGCGACCACGCCTGCTTGCCGGTGGGCTCACATCCCGCCAGCTTTTCAAACCCCTTGTTGGCGCCCTGGACAGTCAAGTCCTTGCCTACCGAAAGAGCTGGCAAAGGAAGCATGTCGAGACCTGACTTCGGCCTTTCGCCGGCAACCGTCTTTTTCGCGTTTTCGATCTGCCATATCAGGAGCGAAGCGCGTTTTCCCGGCTCCATGAAGGGTGCCACCTTGAACAGGACAGGATCGCTGCCGGGAGAATTCCGAAGATGAATGGTCTCCATGTGGGCTTTGCCAGCGCAGCCGGCTGCGAAAAGGCGGAAAACCGCTCCCGCCGCTTCCGGGTGCCGGTCCGCGAGCCGGGAAAGATCGTGATTGTCGCCAAGGCCACCCACTGCGTTCAGAAAAGCTTCGCTGTTCCATTGGATCAGGCCCCTGCAGTTGCTGACGGCGACTGCAGCCGGCAGCGCGCCGAAAAGGCGCTGAATGCGCTCATCGGATCCGGCGTCCGGCTTGAGATGCAGCTGTCCCGCCCCAAACAGCACTGTCGCCGCCGCGCCAAGACCGGCGAGCAACGCCAGCGCGATCTGGCCGTGTCCCGCGACGGACAGCGCAATCGTGCCAACCGCGCCAAGCCCAAACGCAACGCCATTCCAATGCGGATTCCAGTGTGCGAAGGCCATTGACCGCATCGCCATTTTCATAAACCTCGTTCTAGGCCGCGACTATCAATGATTTGCCTTGGCCGGGACCTTCGCTTGTAAAGCGATCTCGGCACTGGAAAAGTTAAAAATGTCTTGCGCAGATGCGTGCCGTCGCATCTTTTGCCCCAAAGGATCGGCATTCGGTGTCGTCCAGGCTACTCCGACTTAGACAAAAGGGGGATCGAATGGGCTCCGCAGGCTTCTTCATTGCCGGAATCGTCATTCTTGCACTGGTTGCTGCTGGCGTCGGCTTCTACCTATATCAGCGAAAAGGAAATGGGGATACGGCACGGTTGTTTGCGCCGCGTTCCCGGCGGCTTGCTTTTGTTGAACGGACCGCGCTCGAGGGAGGGCGGAAGCTACTCCTGGTCCGGCGGGATGATGTCGAGCATCTGATACTGATAGGGGGGCCAATCGATCTCGTTGTCGAGTTCGGTATACGCCCGGAAGCGGTTGTGAGCTCCTTCGTGAAGGACGTCAGCTCGGGGCCAACGCCGGTTGCGCCTTCGGTGTGGCCGCTTGGCGATGCCCCGTCCGAGGTGGACTTAATGGTGGCGACAGAGCCACATTTGCCTCTTTTCCCCAAGGCAGTGGTGGAGGAAAAGACGCCTGTTCTCGTTACTGTGCCGGAAGCCAAAGCCGCCGAATAAAGCCTCAAGATGCTGATTGGCTTAAGAGACTTAGAGAGTCCTCCTTGACACAGTTTGAACTCAGCGCGCCCCAGGTCCGCGTTTCGCGCGCGGGCCCTCGGCGTTTGCCTCTTCTTTCCCCAGCGCTCTTCAGATAAGTTCTCGACGCAGTTTTGCGGGCTCGGAGCCGGGGCGAATCGTTATGTCCATCTGGGGGAAACTGACAGGCGCGGCCGCGGGGCTCGCTGTCGGCGGGCCGATCGGAGCGCTCATCGGTGGCGTGGCGGGACACCTCGCCATCGATCATGGGATCGGTTCCAACTCCAGTCATGACAGGCAGGTTGCGTTCACAGTCGGCGTCATCGCGCTCGGGGCGAAAATGGCGAAGGCCGATGGTGTGGTGACGAAGGACGAAATCGAGGCATTCAAAGAAGTTTTCAAGATTCCGAAAGGCGAGGAGCAAAATGTCGCCCGTATCTTCAACCTGGCAAAGCAGGATGTCAGTGGCTTCGAGATGTACGCGCGGCAGCTTGACCGTCTGTTCCACAAGGACCGTCATCTGCTCACGGATGTCATGGATGGGCTGTTCCACATCGCGGTGGCTGACGGACAGCTCCTGCCGAGCGAAGACAAGTTTCTGTCGGAGGTTGCCAAAGAGTTCGGATTCAGCAGCGCCGACTATATGAGCATCAGAAGCCGCCATTGGCGCTGCGAGCTATACGATCCCTATAGCGTCCTGCATGTATCGCCGCTTGCGTCCGACGCGGAACTCAAGGCGGCGTATCACAAGCTTGTAACCGAGAACCACCCAGATAAGCTCATCGCGCGCGGCGTTCCGAAGGAGTTCGTGGAGATCGCGACGAAAAAGGTCGCGGCGATCAACGCAGCGTACGAGGAGATCAAGCACTCCCGGACAACACGACACTAATTGGAGTTTTCCGGAAGGCCCCACGGATCGCCGCCCCCCGACACGGAATCCGGCCGAGGCCAACTTGCATTTTGTTTTATGCTCCTTGCGAAAGGCGGCATCTCGCTCGAACCCCGGATCGGCTTGCGCTTGCATCTTCCTGAAGCCCGGATCTTAGGAAAAAGCGCCTTGCTGGGAAGTTAACGTAATTAAGTCATTGATATCAAAGAGTGAAATTCAATGAGGGCTTGCGCCGCCGCGGCTGCGAAGGGCGCGGTCATGGTTAATATGCGCGGCCGAAGCATATTTAACGGACTTTTCCGCGTCCATTCCCGCCAAAAATACATGTCCTTAACCCTGCCGATCAATCCGGAAAGTTTATCATTTTCAATGGTGATCGCGTTATCCGCGCCCAGCGAACGCGGGTTGCTCTATTTTTGGGTATTTTGGAGCGCAAATTCAGGCAGCTTTTGCGCCGCCGTTAACCATCTCCGGTTAACGCAAAATCGGCGCGGCAACGAACGGTTTACGTGCGCCACGAAGGCGCGGATGACCAGTGGAGGAAGGTTCCACCCGGAGACTTGTTGGTTAGCTCCGGTAGCTGACGGGCTGCTCAGCCGGGTAACTGGCTTGGCGGAAGCCTCGTGACAAAGGCGGCCTTACAGAGACTCCGCAAGGAGGAGTTATTTCTCCGCTCCTGGCCAACCGCTACATGAACCGCTTTCTGAGATACTGGGAGAAGACGGAACGGCCGCGCCGCTTGCGCGCGCGGATCGTTTCGTATGCCGACGACTTTGTCATTTTAAGTCGCGGCAAAGCAGCCGAGGCGCTCGACTGGACGCGCCGGGTGATAACCCGGCTCGGTCCGACCTTGAACAAGGCCAGACCAGGGCCAAGGACGCGCGGCGGGAACAATTCGAGTTCCTTGGCTACAGCTTCGGCCTGCACTGGCATCGGCGGGATGGCAAAGCGTATCTGGGGGCGAGCCCGTCGCCGAAGAGCGTGGCCCGGCTCAAACAAAATGTTCGCGATCATCTGAAATCGTCCCATTGCCGGCCCTGGCCGGATAACCGGGACGGACTGAACGCGATCCTGTGCGGCTGGGACGGCTACTTCTGTTACGGAACCCGCTGGAGAGTGCACCGGACCATTAACGCTCATGTCGTGCAATCCGTGCGGGGCTTTCTTGTCAGACGGCACAAAGTGCAATCGCGAGGCATGGCCCAAGCTGCCGCGCCTCTCCTCGACTTTACCATGACGGCGCGCCGACGCCTTGCGCTAGACAACGGGAGGGCTGCGGGTTGGCCCGCGCGCGGCCATGCAACGGCCTTCGCACCGTGTCCGGTAAAGGCGATACCCTCTGAGTAAGTACCCCCTAATCAAAGGTATGGTTTGGGAAATCCAACATTCTGGTTTTGGAGTAAGTGAGATAGGATGTCGCAACACAGGGATGAAACATGCGACCAAGGACGCATTTCACATGAGAAAGTTTTTCGCTGAGTTCATCGGGACGTTCTGGCTCGTTTTCGGGGGATGTGGGAGCGCTGTTCTTGCGGCCAAGTTTCCGGAGGTCGGGATTGGCCATCTTGGCGTTGCCCTAGCCTTCGGCTTAACAGTACTCACAATGGCCTACGCTATCGGCCATATTTCGGGATGCCACTTGAATCCAGCGGTTACGATCGGCCTCACGGCAGGAGGGCGGTTCCCCATATCGCAGGCCCTGCCGTACATCGTCGCCCAAGTCCTGGGCGGAATTTGCGCCGCTTACATTCTCTTTGCCATCGCGAGTGGAGGGCCGGGTTTCGATCTGTCTCAAGGATTCGCCGCGAACGGCTATGGGGATCATTCGCCAGGAAAGTACACGCTCTTCTCCGGTTTCCTGTCAGAGTTCATCCTCACGATGATGTTTCTGTTCATCATCATGGGAGCGACGCATGGCAAAGCGCCGGTCGGGTTCGCGCCCATTGCGATCGGACTTGGACTTACGCTGATCCACCTGATCGGCATCCCGGTCACCAATCTCTCCGTCAACCCGGCGCGAAGCACCGGACCGGCGCTTGTGGTCGGTGGGTGGGCGCTCCAGCAACTCTGGCTGTTCTGGGTAGCCCCGCTTCTCGGCGCTATAGCGGGCGGGCTTCTCTACAGGTTTGTCGTCGACGAACCGGCGGCGGATATCGTGGGTTTCGACGGGGCCCGGCTGAAGCGGTCCCGCGTCTGAGGGACGTTAAGAGCATTGAGAGCGTTGCGGCCGCTGTTGGCCGCTGCGCTACCAAATTAGCCGTCGGCGGCCACTGAGCCGCCATGGTGATCGCCTTTGTCCCGCTCGCCGGTCGGAGGCTCATCGAAGACATGCTCATCTTCCGTCCAGCGAAGCGTCCCATCGTAACGGGTACCCATTTCGATACCGATTCCCTGGTGGAATATATCGCCCTCGACCTTCGCGGAGGATTGCAACATCACGCGGCGTCCGCGGATCGTGCCCGTCACCATCCCTTGAACGGTCACTTCCTGGTTGGCGACGATGCCGCCATTCACGCGTCCGTTCGCCGTAACGATAAGCGAAGTGCAGTAGATGTTGCCCTCGATGACCCCATCGAGCGTAACGCTGCCCGAGGACGACACGTCACCGATTATTGTCAGGTCGTTGCTGATATTCGAATTGCCCGCCGAGTGCACGCTCAGGTTTGGTGTGATGGGTTGCAGATTGGAAGGCTGGGAAAGCGGAAACGGAGTCACCATGGCTGACCTTCAAGCGTAACAATTCAGTATTTATTCAGAGGCCGCGGGTGAGGCTGCCGTCGCCTTCTCTCTAGCCGGTCATTTCAGGTATTTGCAAGGCAAACTCCGCTCAAATACCCCGGCGACAGCGGGATCGCTGAGCTTGTCTGATGCAATGCTCGATCTCGCGGACGTTGTTGGAAATGAGAAACTGAAGCTTGCGCTTTCCGGCCCATTCGATAAAAGCACCTTATGATGGGCAGGCTTTTCTCGAAATGGGGGGCTATTGTTGCGGTCGCCATTCTGGTCGCGGTGCAGGCAGCCTCCGTCAATTACCTTGGCCGCAACAACTACCTTCCCGAAGGCTCCGAGCACTGGACCGAAGACTGGCTTATTCACTATTTCTCCAAGCGTCTCGATGAGCCCTACAGCAAAGTAGCGCTCGTCATCGTCGATGCGGAGAGCCTTGAAAAGTCAGGCGTGCCGGCGACGGTTCCGGTTGACCGGGCATGGATGGCGAAGCTCATCACGGCGGTATCGGAACGGGGTCCGGCTGCGATCGGCCTCGATTTCTACTTTACGTCTGCGATCGACCCTGTGAAAGACGAGCAGCTCATGGCCGCGATCCGGGACTTTAAAACCCCGATTGCCCTTGCCGCCGTCAATGACGATTTCCTGCGCACAGAGAGCCAGCGCAACTTCCAGCGCGCATTCATTCAAAAAGTGAGCCGCCCCGCCGGCCACATTTATCTTCAGCGGTCGAAGGAGATCTTTACGCTCGGCGACAAGGCGACGCGAGGCGTCGAACACGGCCTCGCCGGAGGCCGTTACACGTCGCTTTCCAGCACTCTCGCGCACCTGCCTGAGGTCGAGGCGGTTTTCGGCGCGCGGCGGATCCCTGGCGGGGTCCAGCGAATCGACTGGCTTCTCCCGCGCGAAGGCGCCGCGACGTTCACCAGCATCTCCGCGCATGAAATCCTTGCCCATAGCGAGGCTGCAAATCGCGCTTTGCTGAAAGGAAAAGTCGTCCTGATAGGGCCGGATTTCGCCGGTCTCGATCAACATAGCGTTCCCTTTTCCATTGGAAGCGACCAAGTCGATTATCCTGGCATCTTTGTGCATGCCCAGGCTCTCGCTCAAATTCTCGACAAGCGGTTTTTCTACAACTGGACCTCCGAGGAACAGTTCTTCTTGCTTTTCGTGATCGGGCTTATGGGCGCTGCTGCGGGCTGGGCATTTCACAATACTCGCGCCGATCTTATCATCGGTGTCGGCGGCTCTCTTTTAATCGTTGCCTTAAGCATACCCTTTTTTATTGCACTTGTTCCTCTTCCAACAGCGTTGGCGATCCTGTCCTGGGCTCTGTCCCTCTCGATCGCCCAGCGCATCCGTTCATGGCGGGAGGCCTCGCATTCGCAGGCTAAGACCTTTTCAGGGAGCACGGTGACATGAAATTTGCAGCCTTTGTTCTACTCGCTCTGTCCGCTGCATCCTTAAGATCCGGTGCTTGCGAGGCGCAGCAGGTTGCTCAGCCGCCGGTTCAGGAAGCAACCCCGCTCACCGCGGTCCCAGTCCCCACGTCTCCGCCTTCGCCCGTCATAGCCATTCCGCCTGGCACGGATCGGCTGGCGCCGGCGCCAGCTCACCACACCAGGTCGCTGCAGAAAGCTGCTCCTTCAGGCGCCGCTCCGGCTCCTGCGGCGGCATCGAAACCCAATTCCGGCACCCCTGACGTCGTCGTTGGGGGACTGCCGGGCGAGCAATCGGCGACCGCGGACGAAAAGCAACCGTGATTTAGCCAAGGTTGAGCTGCGCGCACTTGGAAACAATCGCGCCTTAGGCGCCGGCGTGCGCTTTTACGCCGCGCCGCGACTTGTTCAGAAAACAAGGCGAAATGGCCACTTCTTTTGCAGATACGCATAGTTAATCGTTGCTCCGCGCCACGCCTTAATGACATAAAGAGCATCAGGGATGAGGCGCACAAAGGATAAAAATGCCGAAGCTGAACATCAACGGCAAGGTGATCGAGGTAGAGGACGGGATTACGCTGCTGCAAGCTTGCGAGGAGGCAGGCGCTGAAATTCCGCGCTTCTGCTATCACGAGCGCCTGTCCATCGCCGGGAACTGCCGGATGTGCCTCGTTGAGATCGGCGGCATGCCAAAGCCGATGGCCTCCTGCGCTATGAGTGTTAACGATTTGAGGCCGAACCGTGACGGCTCGCCTCCCGTCATCAATACCGACACGCCGCTCGTGAAGAAGGCGCGCGAAGGCGTGATGGAGTTCCTGCTCATCAACCACCCGCTCGATTGCCCGATCTGCGACCAGGGCGGCGAGTGCGATCTGCAGGATCAGTCCATGTATTACGGCTTCGATGGGAGCCGCTATAAAGAGAACAAGCGCGCCGTCGAAGAAAAGTATCTCGGACCTCTCATCAAGACCTTTATGACGCGCTGCATCCAATGCACACGCTGCGTCCGCTTCATGACCGAGGTTGCGGGCGTGCGCGAGCTTGGCGCGATCGGCCGCGGCGAGGACATGGAGATCTCGACCTATCTGGAGCAGGGCCTGCAATCGGAAATGTCGGGCAATATCGTCGATCTTTGCCCGGTCGGGGCGCTGACTTCGAAGCCCTACTCCTTTATCGCGCGCCCGTGGGAGTTGCGCAAAACCGAGTCCATCGATGTCATGGACGGCTTGGGCTCGAATATCCGCGTCGATAGCAGGGGCCGGGAGGTTTTGCGGATTTTGCCGCGCAACCATGACGGCGTGAACGAGGAGTGGATCTCGGACAAGACGCGCGCAGTAGTCGACGGCTTGAAGAAAACAGCGGTTGGACCGCCCTTATATGCGGCGCGGCGGAAAGCTTGAAGAGGTCTCCTGGTACGAGGCTTTCAACGAGATTGCGGCGCGGGTCAAAAAGGGCGGCGGACGGAAATTCGGCGCGATTGCCGGCGACCTCTGCGCGGTCGAAGAGATGTTCGCCCTGAAGATGCTTCTCGATGAGCTAGGCTCCCCGCATCGCGATTGCCGCCAGCTCGGGGCGAAGCTTCATCCGAAGAACGGCCGCGGGAGCTACATCTTCAATTCGACCATCGCGGGTGTCGACGAGGCCGATGCGGTGCTCCTGATCGGCACCAATCCCCGAAAAGAGGCGGCGGTCCTTAATACGCGGCTCAGGAAGGCATGGCTGCACAACCACGCCACGTTCGCCTTGATCGGGCCTGAAGCCGACTTGACCTATCCTTACCAGTGGCTTGGAAACTCGCTGAAGGCGATCGACGACGTCGCGCGCGACGGGAGCCCGTTCCTGAAAGTCCTGAGCGGAGCATCGCGCCCGCTGATTATTGTGGGGCAAGCGGCGCTCAATCACGCGGCAGGGCGAAGCCGTCCTGTTCAAGGCCGCCGAAATCGCGGCCAAGGCCATGAAGGGCAAAGAGAACTCGGGGTGGAATCCCCTCAGCATCCTTCATTCCAGCGCAGCACTTGTTGGGGGCCTCGATATCGGTTTCGTGCCGGGCGAAGGCGGACTGGATGTCGCCGGAATGGCGGAAGGCGCGGCAAGCGGCGATATTGAAGTGCTTTATCTTCTTGGCGCCGATGAGTTCGATGTCAGCCGCACGGGCGATGCCTTCGTGATTTATCAAGGCTCCCACGGCGACAGCGGCGCGCGCATCGCGGATGTCGTTCTGCCGGGAGCCGCCTACACGGAGAAGAACGGGACTTACGTCAATACCGAAGGCCGCGTTCAGCTTGGCGAGCGGGCCATCTTTCCGCCCGGCGACGCGCGCGAGGATTGGACGATCATCAGGGCTCTCTCGGAGCATCTTGGCGGCGAGGCTGCCCTTTGACAGCTTGAGAGACCTGCGAACCGCAATGTACAAGGCTTATCCGCATCTTGCGGCGGTGGATGCACTGCAGCCGGAGAAGTTCGAAGGGCCGAAAGTCCCGCCGAACAGGCGCGCCCTCCCCGACGAGCCGCTGCCCGAGCTTGTCGATGACTATTACCAAACGAACCCGATTGCGCGGGCGTCTTCCGTGTTGGCCGAGCTTTCGGCCATAAGTCAGGCAACCGAGCACGGGGCGACGGGCACTCATGGATAGCTTGAGCATATTCTGGGGCAAGTACGGCTTCCCGACGGCGCTCATCCTGGGGCAGAGCCTCCTGACGCTCGTCGCGCTGCTTCTGTTCATTGCCTACATTCTTCTCGCCGACCGGAAGATTTGGGCGGCGGTTCAGTTGCGGCGCGGTCCTAATGTCGTCGGCGCGTTCGGCCTCCTCCAATCCTTCGCGGACTTCATCAAGTTCGTGCTCAAGGAACCCATTATTCCGGCGGGCTCGGACAAGATCGTGTTTTTGCTTGCGCCGATGGTGACTTCGGTTCTGGCGCTGTCAGCTTGGGCGGTGATCCCGGTGGCGGACGGTTGGGTCGTCTCCGACCTGAACGTTGGCATCCTCTACATTTTCGCCATTTCGTCGCTCGGCGTTTACGGCATCATCATGGGCGGCTGGGCTTCGAACTCGAAATATCCCTTCCTCGGAGCGCTGCGCTCGGCTGCGCAGATGGTGTCCTACGAAGTCTCCATCGGCTTTGTGATGATCACGGTGCTTCTCTGCGCGGGCTCGCTCAACCTGACGGACATTGTGAAAGCGCAGCACGGGCCCTATGGGCTTTTCAGCTGGTACTGGTTGCCGCTTTTCCCGATGTTCATCATATTCTTCATATCGGCGCTCGCGGAAACCAACAGGCCCCCGTTCGACCTGCCTGAAGCAGAGTCGGAGCTTGTCGCAGGCTTCATGGTGGAATATTCATCGACGCCCTATCTGCTCTTCATGCTGGGCGAGTATGTCGCGATCACCGTGATGTGCGCGCTGACCACCATTCTCTTCCTCGGTGGATGGCTCCCGCCCGCCGATGTCGTGCCCTTCACTTGGGTGCCCGGCATCATCTGGTTCATTCTGAAATTTTGCTTCGTCTTCTTCATGTTTGCGATGGTGAAGGCGATCGTGCCGCGCTACCGCTACGATCAGCTGATGCGGCTGGGCTGGAAGATTTTCCTGCCTGCGTCGCTCGCGATGGTGGTGATAGTGGCGGCGGTTCTACAATTCGGAGGCTTGGCGCGCTAGCGTCTAAGCCTTTTCGTCAAGGAGTGCATGAATGGGAGGCTTCGGCCAATCTCTTCGATCGGCGGTTTTGGGGGAGTTCGTTGTCGCGTTCTGGCTCGGGATGAAGTATTTCTTCAAGCCGAAAGCGACGATCAACTACCCGTTACGAAAAAAACCCCGTCAGTCCGCGCTTCCGCGGAGAGCATGCGCTGCGCCGCTATCCCAACGGGATGGAGCGCTGCATCGCCTGCAAGCTCTGCGAAGCGATCTGCCCGGCTCAGGCGATTACGATCGAAGCCGGGCCGCGCCGCAATGACGGGACGCGTCGCACGACGCGCTACGACATTGATATGGTCAAATGCATCTATTGCGGCTATTGCCAGGAGGCATGCCCGGTGGATGCGATCGTCGAGGGACCGAATTTCGAATTCGCGACCGAGACGCGGGAGGAATTGCTTTACGATAAGGAGAAATTGCTGGCCAACGGCGACCGATGGGAGCGCGTCCTCGCAAAAAACCTCAAACTTGATGCGCCCTATCGCTAACCGTTCAGCTCGTCCGTCCAACAAGTCCGTTTGAAAAATCCGTTCATCCTTATTGCCGCAGGTCGGCAATGCGGGAAGTCGGCTAAGATATGCTCTACGCTGACGAGGGGCGGGGTGGGGGAGCGCCGGGCCGACCGGGGCCGCTACAAGAACTCCCCTCGCCGAAACGTTGATCCGAAAGGGACAAAGGAACCGGCGTTCCTTCCCTTGAAGAAAGCCGCATGAGGGGTTCCGCTTAAAAGACACTCGGCTTACGCCGCACAAAACGAGATCGGCCGCGCATGACAATTGCTGGGTTTTTCTTCTACCTGTTTTCAATCGTGCTCCTTGGGTCGGGCGCGATGGTCATCACCGCGCGCAATCCGGTCCACTCGGTCCTTTTCCTGATCCTCGCCTTCTTCAATGCGGCCGGGCTTTTTATTCTCTTGGGCGCAGAGTTTCTGGCGATGATCCTTGTGATCGTCTATGTCGGCGCGGTTGCGGTTCTTTTCCTCTTCGTGGTGATGACGCTTGACATCGATTTTGCCGAGTTGCGCGCTGGAACCGGGCGCTATCTCGCCGTCGGCCTTGGGATCGGCCTTATTCTGCTAACGGAGTTGATCCTCATCGTGGGCAGCTTCGCTGTGGCGCCCGGCGCCGTCCAACCCATCCCCGCGGAGCAGGTGACGAACGCGGCGGCCATCGGGCGTGTCCTTTATACGAAATATGTCTATTTCTTCGAACTGTCGGGCGGGGTGCTCCTCGTCGCGATGATCGGGACGATTGTGCTGACGCTCCGCCATCGCGTCGGCGCCAAGCGGCAGGACGTGGCCGAGCAGGTTGGCCGTCGTCGCAGTGACGCTATCGAAGTTGTCAAAGTCCAAACAGGGAAGGGGATTTCCTGACCGCCATGCCAAACACGATCTCTCCTATCGAGGCAGCGACAGGCATCGCGCTCCAGCAATATCTAACGGTGGCGGCGATCCTGTTCACGCTTGGCGCGTTCGGAATTTTCCTCAATCGCAAAAACGTCATCATCATCCTGATGTCGATCGAGCTAATGCTGCTGGCCGTGAACATCAACCTCGTGGCGTTCTCGGCCTACTTGAATGACATCACCGGACAGATTTATGCGCTGATTGTGCTGACCGTCGCCGCGGCCGAGGCCGCCATCGGGCTCGCCATCATCGTGGTTTACTTCCGGAACCGCGGCTCCATCGCCGTTGACGACATCAACTCGATGAGAGGGTGAGGCGCGCGCATGTATCCAGCGATTGTATTCTTGCCCTTGGCGGGCGCGCTCCTTGCAGGGTTTTTCGGACGAACCCTCGGCGACAAGATGTCGGGCTTCTTGACGAGCCTGTTCCTCGTCGCCGCTGCGGGCCTGTCCTGGATTGCCTTCTATCACGTTGGTTTCATGGGCGAAGAGGCCCGCGTCCCTCTTTTTCCCTTCATCGGCGTAGGAGATCTGCAGACCTCCTGGTCGCTGCGCATCGATACGCTCACGGCCGTGATGCTGGTGGTTGTGACCACGGTCTCGGCCCTCGTCCACATTTACTCCGTCGGCTACATGTCCGACGATGACCGGCAGCCGCTTTTCTTTGCGGAGCTGTCGCTTTTCACCTTCGCCATGCTGTCGCTCGTCACGGCGGACAACCTTATTCAGCTTTTCTTCGGCTGGGAAGGCGTTGGCTTGGCCTCCTACCTGCTCATCGGCTTCTGGTATCATCGTCCATCAGCGAACCAGGCCGCGATCAAAGCCTTCATAGTGAACCGCGTGGGCGATTTCGGCTTCGCGCTGGGTATTTTTGCCATCTACTACATTTTCCGTGACGTCAATTTCGACACGATCTTCGCCGCCGCGCGTGAGAAGCAGTCGGTCATGATGCCCGTCTTCGGGTATCAGGTGGATGCGCTGACCGTGATCTGCCTGCTTCTTTTCATGGGCGCGATGGGCAAGTCGGCGCAGTTTCTGCTGCACACTTGGTTGCCCGACGCGATGGAAGGCCCGACGCCAGTCTCCGCCCTCATCCATGCCGCGACGATGGTGACGGCGGGCGTCTTCATGGTGGCCCGGCTTTCGCCGTCTGTTCGAGCTTTCTCCCGTGGCGCTGACGGTCGTCACCGTGATCGGTGCAATCACCGCATTTTTCGCCGCTACGGTCGGCGTCGCCCAGAACGACATCAAGCGCGTGATCGCCTATTCGACCTGCTCGCAGCTTGGCTACATGTTCGTAGCGATCGGCCTTGGGGCATATGCCGCTGGCATATTCCATCTTTTCACGCACGCTTTCTTTAAAGCGCTGCTTTTCCTCGGGGCCGGCTCGGTGATTCACGCCCTTCACGGTGAGCAAGACTTGCGGAACATGGGCGGATTGCGCAAGGCGATACCCTTCACATTCGCAATGATGGTGGCGGGCACGCTTTCTCTGACCGGCTTTCCCTTCACGGCCGGCTTCTTCTCGAAGGACGCGATTATCGATGTGGCCTGGGCTTCCAACGCTCCGATGGCCCACTACGCGTTTTGGCTGATCGTGATCGCCGCTTTCCTGACGTCGTTCTACTCCTGGCGGCTCATCTTTATGGCGTTCTTTGGAAAGCCGAAAGATGAGCATGCGTTCGAGCATGCCCATGAATTGCCGCCCGTCATGACGGGTCCGCTCCTTGTCCTTGCCGTTGGCGCGCTTGGTGCGGGCTTCGTGTTCGCTGACTACTTCATCGAACATGGCTATGCCGAGTTCTGGCGCGGCTCTCTTTTCACGTTGCCCGGAAATACGGTGCTTCAAGCAAGCGAGCATGGGGAATCGCCGCTCATCAAATGGTTGCCGACAATCATGATGGCGGGCGGCTTCCTGGTCGCCTACTTGGCTTACATCAGGGAAACTTGGCTACCGGCCTGGACGGTGCAGAATTTCAAGCCGATCCACGCCTTCCTTTACAACAAGTGGTACTTCGATGAGCTGTACCACTGGATTTTCGTGCGGCCGACGGCTTGGCTCGCGCGCTTCCTTTGGATCTACGGCGATGGCGCGATCATCGACGGGCTCGGCCCAGACGGGGTGTCCGCCCGCGTGATCGCCATCACCAAGCGCGCCGTCCGGTTTCAAACGGGTTATGTCTACCAATACGCTTTCGTCATGCTCCTCGGCGTGGCCGCTCTCGTCACCTATTTCGCCTATCTCTTCCGCGGGGCTTTGTTCAAGATATGAAAGATTGGCCCATTCTCACCACGATCATCCTTCTGCCGATCGTAGGCGCGTTTTTCCTGGCCATCCTGAGGGGGAACGACGAAGCCGCGGATAGGAACGCGCGCTGGATCGCACTTTGGACAACCTTGGTCACCTTCGCGGTCTCGTTGGTGCTTCTCGTCCAGTTCGATCCCGCCAACAGCGGTTTTCAATTCGTCGAGCACCATCCATGGCTCAGCGACACGATCACCTATTACGTGGGTGTTGATGGGCTTTCCTTGCCCTTCGTGATCCTCACGACGTTCCTTTTGCCTATCTCGATCCTCGCGAGTTGGACTTCCATCACGGAGCGCGTTAAAGAGTACATGATCGCGTTTCTCCTCCTTGAAACGCTCATGGTCGGCGTGTTCGTTTCGCTCGACCTCGTGCTCTTCTATCTGTTTTTCGAGGGCGGCCTTATCCCGATGTTCCTCATCATCGGTGTCTGGGGCGGTCCTCGGCGCGTCTACGCCAGCTTCAAGTTCTTCCTCTATACGCTGCTCGGCTCGCTCCTCATGCTGCTCGCGATCCTCGCGATGTATGGCCAGGCGGGCACGACAGAGATCCCGACGCTTCTCAAGTTTCATTTCCCTGTAGGGCTGCAGACCTGGCTATGGTTCGCTTTCCTCGCCTCGTTTGCCGTGAAGCTTCCGATGTGGCCGGTTCACACCTGGCTGCCCGACGCTCACGTTGAAGCGCCGACGGCGGGGTCCGTCATTTTGGCCGCGATCCTCCTGAAAATGGGCGGTTACGGCTTCCTGCGATTCTCGCTTCCCATGTTTCCCGAAGCATCCGTCACCTATGCGCCGCTTATGTTCACGCTTGGTGTGGCCGCCATCCTCTACACCTCGCTCGTGGCCTTCGCGCAGAAAGACATGAAGAAGCTGATCGCTTACTCATCGGTTGCGCATATGGGGTTCGTCACGCTCGGTGTTTTCTCCGGTACATTCCAGGGCGCTCAAGGCGCGGTCTTCCAGATGATCAGCCATGGCATCGTTTCTGGCGCGCTTTTCCTTTCGGTCGGCGTCGTCTACGACCGCATGCACACGCGCGAAATTGCGGCCTATGGCGGGCTCGCCGACCGGATGCCGATTTATGCTTTCGTTTTCATGGTCTTTACCATGGCGAACGTCGGGTTGCCGGGCACAAGTGGTTTTGTCGGGGAATTTCTCTCGCTGCTTGGCACATTCAGCGCAAACAGCGTTGTCGCGTTCTTCGCGACCTTCGGGATTATCCTCTCCGCGCTGTATGCGCTGACCCTTTACTGGCGTGTCATTTTCGGGAAGCTGGAAAAGCCTTCGCTTGCCAAGATCGCCGATATGAACCCGCGCGAGATCGCGATCATGGCGCCGCTTGTCATCTTGACGATTGTTCTCGGCTTTTACCCGAAGCCCGTGCTCGACACGACCTCTGGAGCTGTGAAAGCGATGATAGCCCCCTACGAGAAGCTTATGGTCGCGCAAAGCAACGAGGGCGGAGCGCGTGTTCTCGCCAAGCTTGAGAAATAGGCGGTATCGATGTTCCTCGACACGTATTCCAAGGCAATGACGATGCTCTCCTATTACGCGCCGATCTTTCCCGAACTGTTCATCGTCCTGGCCTCTTTCGTTTTGCTGATGTGGGGCGTCTACAATCGGCGTCCGACCGGCTTCATCATTAGCGTCGTTTCGATCCTCGTGCTGTTGGGCGCGGCTCTTTTGATTGCACGTCATCCTCCCGTGTCCCAGGAACTGTTCAACGGCGCTTTCGTGGATGACCGTTTCGCGCGTTTCATGAAAATCCTGACGCTCGCGGGGTCAGCTTTCACGATCATCTTATCGTTCGACTACATGCGTCGAGAGCGCATCCTGCACTTCGAATACCCGATCCTCATTCTGCTCTCGACCGCGGGCATGATGTTGACGATCTCGGCCAACGACCTGATCTCGCTATACTTGGCCCTCGAATTTCAGAGCCTCGCGCTGTACGTCGTCGCGGCATTCCATCGCGATCACCTCCGCTCCACAGAGGCGGGGCTGAAATATTTCGTGCTCGGTGTGCTGTCGTCCGGGCTTCTGCTCTATGGCTCCTCCCTCGTCTACGGCTATACGGGAGCCACGGCCTTCGCCCGCATCGCGGAGTTGGTGCATTTGCATGGCGCGTCTATCGGCTTCATCTTCGGCCTTGTCTTTATCCTGGCCGGACTTGCATTCAAAATCTCGGCGGTGCCATTCCATATGTGGACGCCGGACGTTTACGAGGGCGCGCCCACGCCGGTTACTGTCTACTTTGCCTCTGCCGCGAAAATGGCGGCGATGGCGATGGTCATTCGCGTGATCCTTGGCGCTTTCCCGAACGCGACGGAGCAATGGCAGCAGATTATCATCGCGATCTCGATCGGCTCCATGGCGCTTGCCTCTTTCGCTGCTATCGGCCAGACGAATATAAAGCGGCTGCTCGCCTACTCGTCCATCGGCCATGTGGGATATGCGCTGATCGGTGTCGCGGCTGCAACGCCCGCCGGGGCCGGGGCGGAAGGCATATCAAGCGTTCTGATCTATCTCGCGATCTACCTTGCGATGACAGTCGGGGCTTTTGCCTGCGTTCTTGCCATGCGCCAAGGCCGCTTCATGAGCGAGGCGATCCAGGATCTCGCTGGGATTTCGAAGGATCAGCCGCTTTTTGCGTTTTTGTTCGCAATGCTGTTGTTCTCTCTAGCTGGGATTCCACCGCTCGCCGGCTTCTTCGCCAAGTTCTACGTGTTCAACGCGGCCATTCAGGCTCACCTGTATTGGCTCGCCGTTGTGGGCGTGGTGCTCTCCGTTATCGGCGCTTACTACTATCTACGCATCGTGAAGATCATGTACTTCGACGAGCCGGGTATGACTTTCGACCCCATGCCTTCATCGGTGCAGTTCACGCTTGCAGTCACAGCTGGATTTGCAATCCTCTTTTTCGTCTATCCAAGCCCGCTTAAGGCCGCCGCCGATGCAGCGTCCCGGTCATTGTTCTGAGCCGTGACAGCCCCCGCCAACATCCCGGTTTTGCGCTTCGAAAGCATCGATTCGACAAACGAAGAAGCCCTGCGCAGACTATCAGCGGGCGAAAGATCGCCGCTTTGGATCGTTGCCGACGAACAGAGGCGAGGGCGTGGCCGCAGCGGCCGCCGATGGCATTCCCCCAAGGGAAACCTTTATGCCACCCTTGTTATTGAGACGGGCGTGAGCCCAGCCGTAGCGACGCAACTTTCCTTCGTCGCTGCGCTCGCGGTGCACGACGCCGTCGCGGCCCACCTGCCAGCCGGCCAGATCCCGCGTTTGCGGCTGAAATGGCCGAACGACGTGATGCTTGGCGGTGCGAAACTGGCCGGCATCCTGCTTGAAAGCCTCGCTTCACCGAAGGGGAAAAGACTCGCGGTCATCATCGGCATCGGCATCAACGTGGCGCATGCGCCTCAGGAGACGGAGCGGGCCGTGGCGACCCTCGGCCTCGAGCCGCCGGCCGTGGCCCAAGTTTTTGCTTCAGCGGCGGCGGCTTTCGATGAATGGCTCGCGCGGTGGGATGAGGGCCATGGTTTCCCGGCGATCCGCGAAGCCTGGCTTGGCCGCGCGCTTGCGCTGAACGAGCCGATCAGTGTGAATTTGAACGGGTCCGCAATTCGCGGTAGATTTAGAGGCGTCGATGCTGCGGGCGCGCTTCAGCTTGAAACGGAGCCGGGGGTTGTCATAACAGTGACAGCAGGCGACATTTATCCGGACGCGCTCGTCTAACCAATAAAGCAAGGCGCGGACTCCTCAAAAAAGCAGGACACCACAAAAAGTATGTCACCGACAGGAACGCCTGCCACCTCCGAACTTGTGTTTTTGCCCCTCGGCGGCATAGGCGAGATCGGCCTCAACGTCTACCTCTATGGTCTCGGCCGCGCCGAGGATCGCCACTGGCTGATGATCGACTGCGGGATTACCTTCCCCGACGACACCGAGCCCGGGGTAGATGTGGTACTTCCCGATCTCCGCTTCATCGAAGAGGAAAGGAAGAGCCTCGCCGGCATTCTCATCACGCACGCGCATGAAGACCATATCGGCGCGGTCGCCGAAATGTGGCCGCGCTTGCGCGCGCCGGTTTATGCGACGAAATTCGCCGCAAGGCTCCTCAAGGGGAAGCTCCAGGAGTATTCGCATGGCTCCGAAGTACCTGTTATCGAGATGGTGCAGGGCTCGCGTTTCAACATCGGGCCTTTCGACGTCGATCTCGTCACGGTTGCCCACTCCATCCCCGAGTGCAACGCTATCTATTTGCGCACGCCTGCTGGTAACGTGCTTCATACAGGTGACTGGAAATTCGACGATACGCCAGCCTATGGCGATCCCAGCGACGAGGCTAAGCTCGCCCGCTGCGGGGAGGAAGGCGTCCGCGCTCTTGTCTGCGATAGTACCAACGCGCTGCTCGAGGGCATGAGCCACACCGAGCAAGCCGTCGCCGAAAACCTGAAGGCCATCATTGGCCGCCTCAAGGGCCGCATCGCGATTACCACCTTCGCTTCAAACGTCGGGCGTCTCATCGCCATCGCAGAAGCGGCGCGGGCTGCCAATCGCGAACTGGTTCTGGTCGGCCGCGCCATGCATAAGGTTGTTGAAGCGGCCCGTGACACTGGCCTCTGGCCCGAGCATCTCACCTATTCGGATCAGGACACTTTCCCGTCTATACCCCGCGACCGGGTCGTAGCGCTGGTGACAGGCAGCCAGGGCGAGCCGCAAGCTGCATTGGCCCGCATCGCGAAAGGCGAACATCCCTTCGTGAAGTTCGACAGCGGTGACTCTGTCATCTTCTCCTCGCGAACCATACCCGGCAACGAGGATCCCGTGATCCGCATCCAAAATCAGCTTGCTGAACGGGGCATCTCGCTCATTACGGAATCGCCGGACGGCCCCATTCATGCGTCGGGCCATCCGCGCCGGGGCGAGTTGACAAGGATGTACCGGCTGACGCGGCCATCCTATGTGGTCCCCATGCACGGCGAACCGCGCCACTTGGAAGCGCACGCGGCCTTCGCCGAGGCGCATGGCATCATGGCCGTGAGGCGCGTTCGCGACGGACGCTTGTTTCATCTCGGGCCAAACGACCCGCATGTTATCGACGAGGATGTGCCCGTCGGGCGGCTTTATCGCGATGGCTACATCGTTCTGCAAGCTGGCGACCCTGCCATAATTGAGCGCAGACGCCTTTCCTGGAACGGGCATGTTGCGGTGTCGGTCGTGATGCATCGAAACGGCGAGATCGCCGCCGAGCCGGAGGTGGATGTAACCGGCCTGCCTTCCCGCGATGCCAAGGGCTCCGACATGGCGGAGCGAGCGCTTGGGGCGGTCTACAACGCCGTCGAGAGCATTCCCAGGCCGAAGCGCAAGGACCGCGAACTCGTCCGCGACGCTGTCGCACGGTCGATCCGCGCCGAAATGAAGCTCATTTGGGGCAAGAAGCCGGTTTGCTCGGTTCTTGTTTCCGTCATCTGAACCCACGCAGGAGAATTGCCATGATCGGGCGTCTGAATCACGTTGCGATTGCCGTCAAGGACATGCAGGCGGCTGCAGCCGTTTATCGCGACACTTTGGGCGCGACTGTTTCGGAAGCGGTGCCTCAGCCCGAGCATGGGGTTTCCACGATCTTCATCACCTTGCCGAACACGAAGATCGAACTCCTGGAGCCGCTCGGCGCCAACTCTCCGATAGCGAAGTTCCTGGAACGGAACGCCGAAGGCGGCATCCACCACATTTGCTATGAAGTCGATGACATCGAGGCAGCTCGCGACCGGCTCATTCAGAAAGGCGCGCGTGTCCTAGGCGATGGAAAAACGAAAATCGGCGCGCACGGTAAGCCGGTTCTTTTCCTCCATCCAAAGGACTTTTGCGGGACGTTGGTCGAACTCGAACAGAGGTAAAAAGGTAACAGGCCGTGAGCATCGCCCTGGCAATCGCGCTCTACACGATATGCTGGTGGATCGTCCTGTTTGCCATCCTCCCGCTGAGGATGGGGGCAGAGCCTACTGCCCCCGGAAGCGACCCCTTCGCCGAAGCCGTTGGCGCTCCAAGCACGCCAAAATTGAAGCTCAAGTTCCTTGTGACAACGATAGTTTCCGCCGTGATCGTCGGCGCGATCTACGCGGCTTTCAATTATGAGCTTATCCCGCTCGACAGCCTGCGCTCTTTCAGCCCCTCCAAATAAAAAACAGCAAGACGATGCTTGCTGTTAGTTTCATATCTGATGCTTTTTTTAGGAGTCCGGCGCGAAAGGGAGAGCGCAGGCTCATTTTCCTCCCTAGACCTGGGTGCCGCGTCTGTTTTTTTGCTCGAGCATTGTCAACCCATGTCAAATTGGTATGGCAGAGTAGCCAAAAAAGCAGAGCGTGTCATCAAATCTTAACGCTTGACAAGCCGGAAAATGCTCACGTTGCTCAATTTTTGTTCGCTGCAACAGGAGCTGCGTACATTTATCGCAAGGCGAGTGCTAAGCCTCCCGGGCAGACCACGGCGGCCGAGTTACAATCTGTCTTATCGTATCGGGGTGTAATGTGGTTGAACTCTCTGATGTAGCACAGGAAAATCCCACCCTGCAGGGTTGCATAGGCCAGATCGCAAGCGACTTTGCGTTTGCGATCTGTGAGAGGAATGCGGGCGGCAGCGCGTCTTTTGTCCAGTTCGTCGCGCAGCCCTGCGTTGTACATTGCTTCTGAGCAGGCTCGATGAGGCTTCCGGAAATCGAACTAAGAGGTGCCGTGCCGTCCGCGATCCAAAAAAAGCGTGGTCCGTCCCGCTCCTTAGTCCCCAATTTCTTTTAGCCTTGAAACCTTCTCTCTCCAAGAATCGATAAAGGGCGGAAAAGTCGATCGTTTCTGAGGCGTTAGAGCAACTTGTCCGAATGAACGCGAGCCACTCTAGTGCATACCGTTAAGACTTAATT
This sequence comes from uncultured Alphaproteobacteria bacterium, assembly GCA_963772105.1. GTDB lineage: Bacteria > Pseudomonadota > Alphaproteobacteria > Rhizobiales > Rhodomicrobiaceae > Rhodomicrobium. The sequence continues at coordinate 34,111 of CAVYVV010000006.1, read as the reverse complement.
CCTTTTTCTCGCTGAGCATCGTCGCCAACTCCAAAAGCTCAATGAGAGTTGCTACGATGAAGTTCCTAAGTTCTTCATCAGAAGCATCTCTTAGGGTCTCTTCCAAGTGTAGATGCATGCTCATTCCGACGCCTCACCGCTGATACTCCAAACACGATGCCTGTTCCAGAAAGGATTAGCATTTGTGTTAAATCGGCATATGTTTTTTCGCCGGATTGTTGCAAGCGAATTGTTAGCAGGTCTTTAACCAATCGCGATTGACAGCTCCGAAGGGCTCCCTCTCAATACACCGTCATCGCTTTGGAGAAGCCTTATCTCGGCCAGCGCGTTTGCTTGCAAGCCAGGGGTGCGCGCGGAGACCCCGTTCCCGATCGGCGACTTTAGGAGAGCCGGCAAGGCCTGCTTACGCGGCCTTTTTGAGCCGGGGCCGGGTGCGAAAGGTGCGATGCTCGATGTAATCGAGGACTTGGCCCGCAATGTCGGCGCCGGTCGTCTTTTCGACGCCCTCAAGTCCTGGCGAGGAGTTTACCTCCAGAAGGAGAGGACCCTTCGACGACCGCAAAATATCCACGCCCGCGAACTTCAAGCCCAGCCTGTTTGCTGCCTTGACGGCGATCTTGCGTTCCTCCGCCGAAAGCTTGGCTGCAAATGCAATGCCGCCTTTGTGGAGATTGGCCCTGAAATCGTCGCCGTTTGCGCGCCGTACCATGGCTGCGATAATCTTCCCGTCGAGAACGAGACAGCGAAGGTCCTGACCGGCCGCCTCGGAAATGTATTGTTGAACAAGGAAACTCGCCTCGGCGTTGCGCAAGGCATCAATGACCGAGGCCGCCGACTTGCGGTTCTCGGCCAACACGACGCCCTTGCCCTGACTGCTCTGCAAGAGCTTGATGATGAGCGGCGTGCCTCCAACCATTTTTATGAGGTCATCGGTATCATGATGCGAACTTGCGAAGGCCGTGTCCGGCATTGGCAGCTTGTGCATGGCCATGAGTTGGTGCGCGAAAAGCTTATCCCGGCTTTGAACGATGGATTGCGCGGAATTCAACACATGCGCGCCAGTCATCTCGAATTGGCGCACCACGGCGGTCCCGTAGGCCGTGATCGATGCGCCGATCCTGGGGATCACGAAGTCGAAATCGGGCAGCGTCTTTCCCTCATAGTGAACGGCGCTCGCGATCGACTTGATGTTCATGTAGCAGCGAAGCGTGTTGATCGGCTCGATCACGTGGTCCCGCTTCTCCGCCTCCTCGATGAGGCGTTTGTTCGAGAAGTTTCCTGGCTCCATCGTCAGAAGTGCGATCCGCAGGGAGCGTTTCGCAGGCGCGCTGAATTCCTGATCCCCATAGGCGTCGTAGCTCAGCTTCTCCTGGCGGTATTCGGACCAAGGCAGAATGCTGGCAGATTGAGCTTCAAGCGCCGTGCGGCCCAGGAGCATGCGATGCGCCATTGTATAGCGATTGGAAAGGGATATCTCGACCGGCCATTCCCGATCGCCGATCCGAATCGGGGTGTGAATGATATAGCGATGCTCGGCCTGTCCATTGGAACTCCGGACTTGGCGGCGGTCGACGATCTTTGCTGTGCACCACACCTCGATCTCGTTGTGGTAATCGACGGGGTGAACTCCGAAGCGCACCCGCGGCGCATCGATCGGCCCGAATGTCTCGATCGAGAACGCATGCAGCGCGGATGTCTTTGCGCCGGTGTCGATTTTCGCTTTCAGCGCCGGTAAGCCAAGCTGCGGAAGCGCGACCCACTCGCGCCAGCCCAAAACAAATGGCTCCATCAAACCTTCCCTTGATTTCCCAAAACCGTTGCGAACTATGTTTTATGCCGCTGGTTTACACAGGGTCTTGCCAACCCTCTGTCCTAATGGCGCTCAAACTAACGCAATGCCGGAAGCTCTTGTTCCGCTTCCCTCAAATTTGTGGTGGACGCTAGAGGAGAAGCAATTCGATTTTATGACAGTGTTTCGAAATCATTTTGACGAAGCTCTTTGGTTACTCGGAACGAGTGACTATCGATGCATTTTTGCCTTTCGAAGGCAATTCAAGTTTACGAAACTTTGCGCAGATTGGTTCCGCGTCACAACTTTTATTGTCCCAGGATACGCGGCCGCCTCCGGTTGATCGGTCCTCTCGCAGCGGCCATCACTCTCGCCTATATGCAGGGCCGATCTGCTGATCCCGTTCTCGCCTATCCTGGACTTGACGAGCAAGCTCTGAATTGCAGGGAGGTAGATAGGTATCAACCGTTTTCTGTGTGAAAGAGCGTCGCATTTTGCGGTGACACGGCCGGTTGCCATAGGTTCTTACACATTTGATGCTGCGTTATAATGCGGGCGCTCTAAACATGGGCCAGAGGAGAGGGCCATGGAGACTACGCTTCATATTCTTGTTGTCGATGATCATAAAGACATCCGTGATCTGCTCGCCAAGTTTCTTGTGAAGCACGGCATGCGGGTGACGACGGCGGCGGACGCCGCGGATGCCCGGCGGCAAATAAAAGCTGGTGCTTTCGATCTTATCGTTCTCGACATCATGATGCCCGGCGAGGACGGGCTCTCGCTTTGCCGCAGCTTGCGTGAAGGCGCGACACCTCCGATCATTTTTCTTACGGCGGTTGCGGAGGACACCGATCGCATTATCGGCCTCGAATTGGGTGCTGACGACTATGTCACGAAGCCCTTCAACCCGAGGGAACTTCTGGCGCGCATCCGAGCCGTCATACGCCGCGCACAAAGCATACCCCAAAGCCGCGATGCTCCTGCGGGCGAAAGGCTTAAATTCGGACAGTTCATTTTCGATGCGGACCGGCGCGAGCTGATCGATGACCAGGAAGTCGCCACGCCACTCTCCTATGGCGAGTATCTTCTTCTCTTGGCGTTCCTTCATCGCCCCAATATCGTGCTGACCCGCGATCAACTCCTCGATATCACCAGGGGGCGCGCAGCCAATTTGTTCGACCGTAGCATCGACAACCAGGTCAGCCGGCTGCGCCGGAAAATCGAGGATGATCCGAAGGACCCGAAGATCATCCAGACGATTTGGGGCGGCGGCTACAAGTTTGTCGGCGTGGTTGAGCGCCTATGACGCGCCTCCTGCCAAGAAGCCTGAAGGGCCAGCTGATCCTGCTTACGCTTGTCGGGCTTTTGCTTTCGCAAGCGGCCGGGTTCGTGTTCATCCTAAACGATCAGAAGTCCAGGATGAAAAGCGAGTGGCTCCATAACATTTTCACCCGGGTAGCGACGGTCAGAGATGTCATCGAGTTGACGCCGGGCGAACTTCACAGCAAGATTCTAAGAACTTCCAGCACTTGGGCTCTGAAGTTCTCGATAGACTCGGAGCCGCTGTCGCGCAGCAACGAAGAGACGCAGTCGGAAGCCGTGCAGCAGGAACTGACGAAAGTCTTCGGCGATCGCGCCGGCGAGGTCGATATCACCATTCTCATGTCTTCGACCGAAGAACCTTATCTGGAAGCGATATTCGAAGGTCTTTGGCGAGACATCAACCGCACATTGTCGCCCGAACGTTCTCACGTTCCCGCAGCGCCGGCGAGGCCAACCTACGCCAACGTGTCCGTTCCATTGAAGAGCGGCCTATGGCTGAATGTCAACGTCACGCCGCGCGGGGGCGGCCCCCATGCTTCGCCCTTGCTGGTCCAGTTCGCAACCATGGCGGCTATTTCGGCGGTGGGCATCTTGCTGGTTCTGGGCCGGCTCACCCAGCCGCTCAAGGAATTGGCGCAGGCCGCAGCGGCATTGGGCCGGGGAGAGTTGACCGCCAAGCTCGAGGAAAAAGGTCCGCGCGAGGTGCTCGACACCATCCGCGCCTTCAACGACATGCAGGAAAGGCTGTCGAGGTTCGTGCTGGATCGCACCAAGATGCTGGCAGCCCTTGGACACGACCTGCGCACCCCGATAACGACTTTGCGGCTTCGGGCCGAATTCATCGAGGACGAGGAAGTCAGGCAGAAAATATTGCAGACGCTCGATGAGATGTTCGAGATGGCCGAGGCTACGCTTTCCTTCGCGCGCGAGGAGGCAGCGCAGGAAAAGACCCGGCTTGTCGATGTCGGCGCGCTCATCTCCACTGTCTGCGACGATCTCACCGACACCGGCTTCCCCGTTGAATGCGCTGATACGGGAAGCTTTACGATCCGCTGCCGTCCTTCGGGACTGAAGCGGGCCTTTCGGAACATCCTTGAGAACGCGGTCGCCTACGGCCTCCGGGCCCGCGTTTTCATCGAGCATAGACGCGGCGGCGATGTTGCCGTCTCGATCGACGACGACGGCCCGGGCATTCCCTGCCACGATATGGAGAGAGTGTTCAGCCCCTTCGTGCGGCTCGAAAACTCTCGCAACGCGGACACTGGCGGTGTTGGCCTGGGCCTTGCGATCGCCCGTTCCATCGTTCGCAACCACGGCGGCGACATTACGCTTCAAAATCGCCCGGAAGGGGGGCTGAGAGTCACGATCACGCTGCCTGGCGTGACGGTCATCGAGACGCCTCATGAACTCGCCTCAGAAAGCATGACCGCGGCCTGAGGGTGGACCCGGCTTCGGACGAACTGGCCGTCCTCGGCCTCGTGCGCTTCGCTCAACCCGCCTTTAATCGGAATTTAAAGTGCTAGAGAGCGTCCGGAAAAGTGCGAAGCGGTTTTCCGATAAGACGCACGATAAAACAAAAACTTAGAGCCCGCCCTTGATTCCATCAAAGGCGGATAGACTCAAGAGCAGCCCGCATGCAAATGGGCGCGGGGTGCTGCAGGCCTCTTCGCCGAGGGCATGATCCAGTCGAGAGGCTCACGCTTGGCATAAGCGTCACATGCGATAAGTGCAGCGCCCACTGTTCAAGATTGGAGAGGAAGTCATGTATCAGTTCGCTTATTCGGAGATCTGCGAAGAGTTGCCTTCACAAATTGTTCCGAAGATGCGCAGGCTCTCGGACGCGATAGAACTGATCGAAGCGGTGCAAGCTGTGCCCTCTCGTTCCCACGAATGGCTCGGAGTTCTTTCGGACTTCCGGAAGCTGTGGCTCACGATTGTGGAGGACCTTCCCTCGGGCAACCAGGGCGCGGCCGGCGCGCAGCCGCAAAACGTGTGGCTCGCCGACGGCGTTCTGGAGGAGATCGAGCGTTGCCGCTTCCACAGGCCTGAGATGCTCACCCACGCTTGGAGAGGGATGTGGCCCCAATGACATCGCAGGGCGCCTTTGCGCCCGGAAGCGCCATGAGTCCGGTCCCGCTTGCCGAGATCGAGCGAACGCTCGGGGCCAGCCTCAAGGATTTGGCTTCCGAGCTCAGGCTGATTGACGCCACAGACTTTGCGGCGTTCATCAGGATCGGCCATATGGCGAATTTGAGAAGCCTCGTGCAATCCTCGGCCGAACTTCATTTCAAGCCTGGGACGCTGGAGCTGGCCGAACTCGGTGAAATCGAGCTGGGATGGTTCAAGCCGCCGCTCATCACATTGCCGATGAAGTTTCGGCATAGCGGCGTTCGGGTCTACTTCCGCCTGCGTCTCGCAGCCCTCGCGGCAGCCGTCGAAGTGGAGTTGATAACCGCCGAAAACGGAGTTGAGGGCGAGGATTTGAACCTGAAGCTTCGGGATGCGCTTCAGGACGCGCGCGCGGACAGGACAACGCCGACTGCAGGGTAAGTGCTGCGGCGGCGTTAGCGCTTCCCCAACGGCCCGGCAGGCTTTCCTGGCCGCCTTCGGCGGTCAGGGCTAAAGAGGGGTTCGGTTGTTGGCCGGGAACGGTCATAGGCTCGATGTCCTGGGTCAGCCGCTACAGACAAGCGGAAACGAAAATCGAGCGCATCTTGTCCAACTTTGCTTCTATCAACATGGCGGCGGTCGCAGACCTGTTTTTCGTCTAATCGTGCAACACCCCCCAACCCAGCCCTCTCCCGGGCGAACTCGCCTTGGCGAGTTCGGTCGAGTGGGGAGGTGTTGTTACCAGCAGCTCCCCCTCTAAGAACCGTGCATGAGAGTTTCCAACTCACACGGCTCAAGCCTTCGCAAATGTCTCTGACTGAGACACGGCTGGTGCAGAACGACGTGATGAGCGTTGAGCCAGATAAGTGGCCCAGCTGGGATCGTAAGGATTGACGTCCGATTTAACCTGAACGTGTCTCACGATCGGGACCGAGGTGGCATGAAACAGGCGAACACGGGCGAACCGCAATCCCTCCTTCTCTGGCGACTCCCCGAAGAACCACCAATCACGGCCTCCTACCCGCTCGAAATACTTAGCCTTGATCCATCGGCGTCCCTTGCGGGGATGACGGGCGCAGGCCCATCGCCATAACATCCAAAAGATCGCAGCGTCGATGCGGGCAAAGATACGCTTCGAGACGACATGGCGGTGATAGTTGGCCCATCCACGAATCACGGAGTTTAGACGTGTGATAAGGAGATAGGCTGTGCCGCCCAAATGCTCACGGATGACTTTCTTGGCACGCACCAGAAGCGACCTTATGCTTTTCCGCGACGGTTTGATAAGAAGCTTCCCGTTCGGATAGCGGCGGACGTTCTGGCCAAGGAAGTCGAAGCCTTCTGTCAGATGCGTGACCCGGGTCTTCTCCAAGGAGAGTTCCAGACCACGTTCCTTCAAAAAGCATTCGACGATCGGCCTCACCCTTGTTTCCAGCAACTCGCGGGAGTTGCCGGTGATGATGAAGTCGTCGGCATAACGGATCAGATGGACCTGCGCCGCGCGTCCACGCTCGGATCCTTTGCCATGGCAAGGGAACGCTTCCCTCAACCGATGTTCGAGGCCATCGAGCGCAAGGTTTGCCAGCACTGGCGATATGATCCCCCCTTGTGGTGTGCCGGAGATCGTGTCGTAAAACACCTGTTTTTCGAGGTAGCCTGACTTGAGCCACTTAGAGAGGATCGACTTGTCCATCGGGACATGATCGAGCAACCATTGATGGCTGATATTGTCGAAGCAGCCTTTGATGTCGCCTTCCAGTATCCAAGCAGGGTTCGCGCGGCTGAAACTAGAGAAACAGCGTTCAATAGCGTCAGCACAACTGCGCGCTCGCCGGAAACCGTAAGATGTGCGGTCCGCCATGGTCTCCGCTATTGGATCGAGAGCCAGCAGATATAAGGCCTGCATGGCTCTGTCCCGCATTGTCGGAATCCCCAGCGGTCTCGGTTTGCCGTTTGCTTTAGGAATATAGATTTGCCGCAACGGTTGAGGATGATACCCCCGCGCCGCCAGCGACAATGCTCCTGCCAGTTTCCTCTGAGGCGTACCCCAGAGTTCCTTGTCGACGCCAGGGGTTCCCCTCCCGTCGTTCTCCGTCACCCGGCGTGCCGCGAGAAATTTGCCGCTCGCTGAGCGCGTCAGCAGATGTTGCAGGGCTTTTGCCTTATTCCATCTGCCTTGTTGCACTGCCTTCACGATACGCGCCTGGAGTCGGCGGACCTCGCCTTCGATGGCTTGCCAATTGAGGGCTTCCCATGCCGGGCTTTGGTCCAGGGCTGCACCAGCCTGCGCCGTCATCTGCTGACCCTGTTAGGCCGATTGGCCAAGTTCTCTCGTGACGGAAGACCAGGAGGAAGTCTGCCCGCTTTCGCGTCGGGGTCGCCACCCGTATCCGCGCCATTACGGCTCGGCATTTGCTTTCTCCTCCATCCTCTACCCGCATCACCATCGTCACCCCTTGCGGCGCGACTACCCTTTCGGGAGCGATTTCGGGCTTACCATGTTCCGCATGCGTGACCGGAATGGGTTAGGTCCCTCTTCAAATACCGGCGGCCTTTATGCCCATGACGGGTGAGAATGGAACACCCGTACCAGCCGCACTTGGAACCTGACAGCATCTTTGGTTCCTTCTTACTTGACGACACTTTCAGAGGTTCGCTTATGCTGACCATGCCATCCACCCTAGCCCCTATCCGCATTGATGCTGGCAGACATACCGTTCCCTCGCGGTTCTGGTATCCGTCCTAAGACGGCAGGATACATTGTCCGAGGGCTTTTAGACGGCTCGTTGCCGAGCCGCCCCACCTCGTAGGGTACTGCCGATGGGACGGCAGGTCCGGCCGGATGACACCGCCGGACAATCACGCATGCGACTTTCATGTCGCACCCATTCAAAATGACCGGATCCGCAAGCGGATGCGGTTGGGAGAGGGACAGGATGAGGGGTCTGACCCAAAGGACTTGCGGTTTCGATCATTCTCGCTTTCATTTTTCGATCAGGATCGGGGTGGCCATCGACCAGAGGCTGGTGAGCTGATCGCCTCCGATCAAGACAGCAGGATCGCGGAAAGCGCCTTGCGAAAATCTTAAACGGCAGCTAAGTCTTTGATATATAATTGTAATTTTCGCGTGTGGCGGCGCGTTGCCGAGGGCCGCTTGCGCCGCTTCATGGTTAATTCGCGACCTGGGCTTATATTTAACGGACTTTTGCGAGTCCGTTTTTTCGCAGTTGGCGCGTTTTTCGGCGGGTTTCGAGCCCTTTTCCGGCGGGAAATAATCCCAGACGGCGCGCGTTAACCATGCAAAGGTTAAACTTACTGGCGGTTACGTTCCGCGACTGGCGGGCCTTACGGCCTGAGCCGCGAGGCAAAGGCAAACAGGGCCGGACTAAGAACAATGAGGAGCCGGTAAGGGCGGGTTGGGTCGCCCTTCTTCAGGTGGAGCGTTTCTTTCTCGTTTCCCACCGGCCTTTGGCCGACCCGCCCTGGATGAAACTTTTGCGCGCTCATGTTGCCAGCATCCACAAAATGGCCGGTTGGGCGTGTCCGCCTTGAACTTGCGCTCTACTCGTTGCTGGCCGTCGTCTCCCAAGGCGGCGCGCATTTCGAAGGTGCCATGAGGAGACCCCTCCCGTAGACCGGGTCGCGCCCCTGCTGCCCGAGGTCGATCACGGGCAGGCTGTCGAGCAAGCTGGCCTTGCCCTGCCGGAGCGCTCCCTGGGGTCCTACCGCAAGGATCGCCGTGACGTGGGGTGCGGCGAATGACGTTCCGGAAAGGTAGCCTGCGCGTCCGCGGGGCATCGCGGCCCAGATGTTGACGCCCGGAGCCGCGACGTCGATGTGGTCCCCGCGATTGGCATAACGGTAGTTGTGCAGGTCCTTCGTTACCGCTGTTACGGCGATGACCTGAGGGTAGGCAGCCGGATAACTCGGCGCAGCTGTCGGCCCCTCATTCCCGGCAGCGGCAACAAAAACAAAACCCTTCTTGCTCAGTTTTTCGATCGCCTCGGCAACAAGCTCGTCCCGAGGCCCCGAGAAGCTCATGTTGACGACTTTGACGCCGAAACTCTTCATCCAATCAAGCGCCTTCAGCAGGCTGAGCGTGTCGGCGGCCATCCCGCCCCGCTCGTCAGAAAAGAAAATGTTGGCGGCGAAGAATTCTGCGTCGGGGATAAGTCCGGGTGTCCCGCCAAGGGGGGTGCCCGCGAGCAGGGAGAGGACAGCGGTGCCGTGCGAACTGGGGGGTACGCCATGCCCGTCGGGAGAGAAATCGAAGCGATGGATCGTCCGTCCCGCGAACGCCGGGTGGGCTTCGTCGATGTCGGTGTCGATCACGCCGACTTTCAAGCCTCGCGCACAAGGCGCCAGCTTTTCTTTCCAGCCAATCACCTGCCATGCAAAACAATGATCAGCCTCGCATCGCGAAGGATTACCGGGGGCCGTTGCTGGCGTGTCTTTGTCTGGTTTTGCGGGCTCCTCCTCGCGCTCCGCCGCGCGGTAGATCCGGTAAACCTTGTTCAACTGAAAGCGGTGGCCAGGCAATTCCCTGCTCAGAAGATCCTGCGCCCGAACCGCATCCAGGCCAGGCGGCACAGTGAACCGGGTAATGACATGGTCGCTTGCCTTGGATGCAACGGCTTGAGGATCGGCCCTGAAGCCCAAGGCTTCAGCCCGCTCGATTGATGCCGGGTCCAGCCCCACAGCCAGCACATCACTGGGCATGAATTCCAAATTCCCGATCGCAAACCTGGTATCTCCAACGGCCGCTCTGCCGTTCTGCTGAGCAGGAGCAGAGCGTTCAGCGCTCTTGGGTGTGGACCCTGCCGCCGGGTCGGCCGGCTGGGCAGGAGCAGAGGGTTCATTGCTCGGGGCTGTGGAAATTAATGCCGTGTCATTCGGCTGGGCAATGGCATGGCTCGTGGCTATGGAATTTACGGATCGATTCAGCTCTTCGATGGAATCACGTTCTTTCCAGCCATCCAGGGCATTGCGTAGATAATGGTCGAGCTTCCTGCGTTCATGATCGTGGAAATATCCGTCGCGATGGCCCGCTTCCCGGTCTTCGTGCTCATGCCGCCAATGAGACGCCGGCTCCGCCCGATGATGTTCCCGATAATGTTCCGGTTCTGACCCATGATGTGCGGATTCCAAACTGTCGTGGTGTTCTCTCCCGCCAATTTTGAAATCCAGCTTCATCATATTGCGACTGGCGTCGTAGCTGAAGCCACTCGAACTCGAACCGAAGCCGTTGCCGGATAATGGGGCATAGGATCCCCGGCCACCACCCCCGCCGCCGCCATCTCCGCCATGGCTGCCCGATCCCCCGCCGCTTCCATCACCACCGCCATTGCCCGGTCCACCCCCGCTGCCGCCGCCATCTCCACCATGGCCGCCCGATCCACCGCCGCCGCCATTGCTCGATCCGCCGCCGCCGCTTCCGCCATCTCCGCCATGGCCGCCCGATCCTTCACCGCCGCCATTACCCGATCCGCCGCCGCCGCTACCGCCATCTCCGCCGTGGCCGCCCGATCCACCGCCGCCGCCGCCGCCCCATCCGCCGCCGCTACCGCCATCTCCGCCGTGGCCGCCCGATCCACCGCCGCCGCCACCGCCCCATCCGCTGCCGCTACCGCCATCTCCGCCATGGCTGCCCGATCCACCGCCGCCATAGCTCGATCCGCCGCCGCCGTTTCCCCATCCGCCGCCGCCGCCCCATCCTCCACCGCCGCCGCCACCGCCATCGCCCGATCCGTGGCCGTGTCCGTGTCCGTCAGCCATAGCGGTAGGGAAGAAAGTGAAGGTGAAGCCAGCCGATGCGCCATCATTGGTTGTGGTCGGAAAGCCGCCGCTGCCCGAGCATAAGAACCCCGCCAGAATGAGCGGCACCGCTTTCCTAAAGCGCACAGGCTTGGGAGGAGGTTTGAAGCCTGACATAAGCTTTTGTCCGACAAAGTATAATTTAAGGCGATAATGGCCAGGGAGCGTTAGCGGCGAATCACTTTCTAATACCAGTGTCCCTAAGTTCCCATAGAATTGAAAAGAACTTTCTCTTAATGCGCAACACTCCCCACATGTGTTTATGAGCTGCTTGCGGGCGCATTCCGGATTGCTTTTGAAAACCGAAGCGGTCGCGTGTGCGAGCAACGCCTGCACGTCATGCGTCAAATTCACCAGAGCCATTGCCGGTACGATCCCAACTCCTCGAGGTCCAAACTGGCGAAGCTGCGGAACTTCGCCCAAGCCTGAGCTGTGCCGAAATGTCCTCGGCCTGCCTCGATGACTTTCGTGTGATGTCCCGGAACGGCGGACCTTGATGGCCGCCGCCGATATTCCAATCCTGTTCGCGTGACCCAATATCCCCCAATCGGGCCGAAGGCGGGGGAAGACCGGCGAAGGAGGCGTTCTGCCATGGGGCCGTTTCCCCACGATGGCCCGCCGGGGACTCTGTCGGACGAGAATCCGATGGGAACCGACGGCTTCGAATTTGTTGAGTTTGCCCATTCGGAGCCGGAGAAGCTCGGCGCCCTTTTCGAGTTGATGGGCTTCTCCGCCGTCGCCAAGCATCGTTCCAAGGACGTTACCCTCCACCGGCAAGGCGGCGTGAACTACGTCGTCAATGCCGAGCCGGACAGCTTTGCCGCCGCGTTTGCCAAAACCCATGGGCCTTGCGCCTGCGCGATGGGCTTCCGCGTCGTCGATGCGGCGCACGCGCTCAGACGCGCCGTCGAGCTTGGCGCCAAGCCGGTTTCGGCCCCGGTCGGCCCGATGGAACTGAACATCCCGGCCATCGAGGGCATCGGCGGCGCGCTCCTCTACTTTGTCGACCGTTACGGCGAGAAGGGCTCCATCTGGGATGTCGATTTTCGCTGGACGGGCGCGCGTGATCCCCAGCCCGAAGGTGCGGGCCTCTCTTACATCGATCACCTGACCCATAATGTTCAGCGCGGGCGCATGGACTGGTGGGCCAACTGGTACAAGCGCTTTTTCAACTTCCGCCAGATCCGCTACTTCGACATCGAGGGCAAGCTCACAGGGCTGCACTCGCGGGCCATGACGAGCCCATGCGGCAAGATCCGCATCCCGATCAATGAAAGCGCCGACGAAAAGAGCCAGATCGAGGAATATCTGCGCGATTACAGAGGCGAAGGCATCCAGCACATCGCCTGCGGCTGCCAAAACATCTACGAGACGGTCGCGAAGCTGAGAAGGGCAGGGCTGGCCTTCATGCCGCCGCCGCCCGCAACCTATTACACGAGAGTTGGCGAGCGTGTGCCCGGGCATGGCGAGCCTGTCGAGGAGCTTGAACGGCTCGGCATTCTGATCGACGGCGAAGGCGTTGCCGGGGGCGGGGAAACCAAGATTCTCCTGCAAATCTTCTCCAAGACGGTGATCGGCCCGATATTCTTCGAGTTCATCGAGAGGAAGGGCGACGAGGGCTTTGGCGAAGGCAATTTCCGCGCCCTGTTCCGGTCCATCGAGGAGGACCAGATCCAGCGCGGGGTCTTGACGCCGAGCGCCGCGGAGTGACGACGATGGCCGCGCCGCAGGAAGGCACCATGCCGGGCTTCGGCAATGATTTCGAGACGGAGGCGCTGCCTGGAGCCTTGCCGGCCGGCCAGAACTCGCCGCAGCGCTGCGCCTATGGGCTTTACGCGGAGCAGCTTTCCGGCTCGCCCTTCACGGCGCCGCGCGGCAGGAACGAGCGCTCGTGGCTCTATCGCATCCGGCCTTCCGTGCGGCACACCGGCCGTTTCAAAAGCGTCGGCGTTCCGTTCTGGAAGACCGCGCCCGCGCCTCACGAGGTGGAGCGCCCGATCGGCCAGCTCCGCTGGGGTCCGGTTCCGATCCCCGGCGGCCGCTTGACCTTCGTCGATGGGGTGCGCACCATCACTACGGCTGGCGACGTGAACACCCAGACCGGGATGTCGGCTGGCCTCTATTTCGTCACGCAAACCATGGCGGACGAGGTTTTCTATAATGCCGACGGCGAGCTGCTGGTCGTCCCCCAGCTTGGGCGGTTGAATTTCTTTACCGAGTTCGGCCGGATCGGGATCGGCCCCGGCGAGATTTGCGTGATCCCGCGCGGCGTGAAGTTCAAGGTCGAGCCCCAGGATGGCCCCGCGCGCGGTTACCTCTGCGAAAACTACGGGGCGAAATTCACCCTGCCGAACCGCGGCCCGATCGGCGCGAACTGCTTGGCGAACCCGCGCGATTTCAAGACGCCGGTGGCGGCCTTCGAAGACAAGGACGCGCCCTGCCGCCTCACGGTCAAATGGTGCGGCAGGTTCTATTCATGCGATCTCGATCACTCGCCGCTCGATGTCGTGGCCTGGCACGGCAATTACGCGCCCTACAAGTATGATCTGCGGACCTTCGCTCCCATCGGCGCGCTTCTCTTCGACCACCCCGACCCGTCCATCTTCACGGTGCTGACCGCGCCATCCGGCGAGGAAGGGACCGCCAACGTGGACTTCGTGATCTTCCCCGAGCGCTGGGCGGTGGCGGAGCACTCGTTCCGCCCGCCCTGGTATCACATGAACATCATGAGCGAGTTCATGGGCCTGATCTGGGGGCAATACGAGGCAAAGCCCGAGGGCTTCCTTCCCGGCGGCATGTCGCTCCACAATTGCATGCTGCCGCACGGCCCCGATGCCCAGTCTTTCGAGCGCGCCTCCGAAGCCGAGCTTCGCCCGGTGAAGCTGACCGAAACGCTCGCCTTCATGTTCGAGACGCGGTTTCCGCAGCACGTGACGCGGTACGCCGCCGAACTGGAAACGCTTCAGGAGGGCTATCCCGAATGCTGGGCAGGCCTCGAAAAGCGGTTTAACGGGCGGCTCTAAGAAAAAGCGCCATTGGGAGAAGGACAGGATGAGGGGTTTAATCGGATGAAGCTCGCCTCTTTGAAATCCGGCCGCGATGGCCGTCTCGTCATCGTCTCGCGCGACCTGACGCGCGCCGTCCTCGCCAGCAGCATCGCGCCAACGATGCAGTCCGCGCTCGACGACTGGCCCGCCATCGCTCCCGCTCTCGCCGCCCGGGCGGAGAAGCTTGAGGCCGGCGTTCTCGCTACGCTTCCTTTTCGCGAAGACGCCTGCGCTGCACCGTTCCCGCGCGCCTATCGATGGGTCGACGGCTCGGCCTATGTGAACCATGTCGCGCTTGTGAGAAAGGCTCGGGGGGCGGAAATGCCTGCCTTCTTCTGGACCGATCCGCTGATGTATCAAGGCGGCTCGGACGTCTTTCTCGGCCCGCGCGACCCGATCCCCCTTCCTGGCGGCGAAAGCCTCGGCCTCGATCTGGAGGCAGAGGTGGCGGTGGTGACCGACGATGTGCCAATGGGGGTAATGCCCGACGCGGCTCGGGCGCACATCCGGCTCGTGATGCTCGCCAATGATGTCACGTCCCGGGGGCTGGTCGCGTCTGAGCTGGCGAAGGGCTTTGGCTTCCTCCAGTCCAAACCGCCAACCGCATTTTCACCCGTGGCCGTGACGCCCGATGAGCTGGGTCCAGCGTGGAATGGCGGAAGGCTGCATCTCCCGCTCCTGTCGTTCGTCAACGGCGCGCCGCTCGGCAGGCCGAACGCGGGCGTAGACATGACCTTCGACTTCGGCGTGCTGATCGCCCATGCGGCCCGCACGCGCCCGCTATCGCGCAGGCTCCATCATCGGGTCCGGCACGGTTTCGAACCGCGGCGCGGACGGAGGGCCGGGCAAACCGATTTCCGAGGGCGGCGCGGGCTACTCCTGCCTGGCGGAGCAGCGCGTCGTCGAAACACTGCTTCATGGGGAAGCGCGAACGCCGTTTCTCAAAGCTGGCGACACCGTTCGCATCGAAATGCACGATGCCGGGGGCGCTTCGATCTTCGGCGCGCTCGACCAGACGGTCACGTCGCTGCCTTGAGCGCTTTTCCCTTTGCGCGGAAGTAATGGAGGTCGCCTCGGCTTATGACGCGATCGCCTTCGGCCAGCTCATGGGCCTCCAGGTCGCGCGCGTTGCGGAGGCGGTCATAGACAGGCCCGAAATCCTGGTAGCAGTCCGCCAGCAGCTTTTCGAAGCTTTCGATCACGAAGTAGGTCTGCTGGAAGTCGTCGATGATGTATTTCGTTTGCATGACGCGTTCGAGGCCGAACGCGATGCGGTTGGGCGAACTGTCCTCCAGCGCGAACACCGTCTCGGCAGGCGAGGACATGATGCCCGCGCCGAAGATGCGCAAACCTTCCGGGCTTGCGATCAGCCCGAACTCGACCGTGTACCAGTAGAGGCGCGCGAGATTGTGCAACTGGCCGCGCTCCATGGCGCGGCGGCCGCCCTTTCCATAGGCTTCGAGGAAATCGGCATAGACCGCATTGGCGAGCAGCGGCACGTGGCCGAAGACATCGTGGAAGATGTCCGGCTCCTCAAGATAGTCGAACTCCTGCTCGGGCCGGATGAAGGCGGCGGCGGGAAAGCGGCGGTTCGCCAGATGCTCGAAGAAGGCGTCGTCCGGGATCAGCCCCGCGACCGGCACCACGCGCCAGCCGGTGATTGCGGCCAAGCGCTCGCTGAGATCGTCGAAGTCGGGGATGCCTGAGCGCGATAGCTCAAGCCGCCTCATGGCGGCCAGAGCCTCCTCGCAGGCGCGGCCCGGAAGCAGCGCCGATTGGCGGGCGAAGAGACGGTTCCAGCGGTCGTGCTCTTGTTCTGTGTAGGATGGCCAGTCTTGGGCAATCGTCCAGTCGGCGCTGCGGGGATTGGAAGCGTACCGGTTCTTCGGAACCGGCGCCTCGATGTTTGCTCCGGTCAACATGGTTTCACCTTGGCGGTGATGCGGAAAGCCATTCTTTCCGTCATTTGTATCTAGTGCGGATAACCCCGATCTTCGAAAAACAGTTTCGTGACCTGAGTTGACCCTTTGCCTGCTCCCCCTCAGATCCTGAGCTCGGCAAACGGATGCAGCGATCCGGTTTCTCGAGGGGGGCTTTTGTGTCGAACTTGTTTCACAGCTACGAGCCACGGCAAGGCCATCGCTTGCCGCACGACCCGCTTAATATGATCGTCGCGCCGCGCCCCATCGGCTGGATTTCGACTCGCGGCGCTTCAGGCGGCCTGAATCTGGCCCCCTATAGTTTCTTCAACGCCTTCAACTACAAGCCGCCCATCGTTGGCTTCTCCAGCGTCGGCTACAAGGACTCCGTGCGCAATGTGGAACAGACCCGCGAGTTTGCCTGGAATCTGGTGACCAGTTCTCTGGCCGAGGCTATGAACCAGACATCGGCTGCACTTCCTCCGGAGGCCAGCGAGTTCGACTTTGCGGGATTGACGCCCTTGCAGTCAAAGCTGATCTCGGCTCCGCGGGTGGCGGAGAGCCCCGTCAGCTTCGAGTGCCGGTGCAGTCAGATCATCCAACTGGTCACGGCTGACGGAGGGCAGATCCCTACGTGGCTGGTCCTCGGCGAAGTTGTCATGGTGCATATTGCCCAATCACTGCTGCGGAACGGCATCTATGATACTGCTGCTGCGGGCCACGTGCTGCGCGGCGGCGGCCCGAGCGACTATTTTACGATAGGGCCAGATCAGTTATTTCGAATGACTCGTCCGGCATAGTTTTTCTGCTATGCAGTCAATAATTCATTAACCAAATCACTTCAATCTCTTAGGCGTGGCGCTGAAGCCTGCCCTCGCGGAGGCGCTGCACAACTACCTTCCGGCGCGGTTCCCCCCGGTACCGCCCGGAAGGCAAACAAGCTGCCGCCCAGTTAGCCAACTACGTTCTTGAGCGCGGCGCTATCTGCTCTTTCCTTCTCCATCGCCAGTTCAGCCTTGAGGCTTTCGAGGTCTCGATAGATCGAGGCCATGGCAAGCGTCCGCCCGCCGCGCTTGTAGCGGACAGCGCAGTCCTTGCCCGCGATATCGCCGTCGATGGCCAGCTGATCCCATTTCTCGGCGTGGCCGACATAGTTGATCGGAACGTCGTAGTGCTGGCTCCAGAAGAAGGGGACGGCCTCGAACTTCTCTTGCGCGCCAAGCATGTTCAGCGCCGCTGTCTGCCCCTGGCGCTCGGCGACGACCCAATGCTCGACCCGGATGTTCTCGCCGCTGTGCGGATCGGGCCAGCGCGCGATGTCGCCGGCGGCGAAAACGCCAGGCGCACTCGTTTCCAGGTAAGCGTTCACGGCAACGCCCCGGTCGATTGCGAGCCCGGCCTTCTCCGCCACCTCGATTCGGGGACGGACGCCGACCCCGGCGACGATGAGATCCCCCTCGAGCGTGCCGCCGCTTTGAAGCTTCACCTTCCGGCCCGCGATCGCGCTCACCGTTTCGCCAAGGTGGAAAATGACGCCATGTTCCTCGTGCAGAGCGCGGACGAAGTCGCCCATCTCCGGGCCAAGGATGCGCTCCATCGGTCGCTTCTCCGGCGCGACCACGTGAACTTCGAGCCCCCGCTTGCGAAGAGAGGCCGCAACCTCAAGCCCGATGAAGCTCGCGCCGATCACGACGGCCCGGCTCGCAGTCGTTGGCGCGCCCGATAATGGCGTGGCAATCGGCCAGCGAACGCAAGGTATAGACATGCGGCTCGTTGAAGCCGGGGATCGGCAAACGGATCGGTTCAGCGCCGGTTGCGAGCAGAAGACGGTCGTAGGGCAAGGTCTCCCCGCTGCCGAGCGTGACTTCGCGCGAACGCGTGTTCACGCCGGTCACGGCCTCGCCGAGCCGTAGATCGATGCCGTTCCCGGCGTAGAAGCTGTCAGGCCGCAACGGCACCCACTCTTCCGGCGCCGCCCCGGCAAGATAGTCCTTCGAGAGGTTCGGGCGGTCGACAGGCGGTGCGGCTTCGCTGCTCACCATCACGATGCTGCCCTGCCAGGCGCGCCGCCTCAGCATTTCGGCGGCCGCGAAACCGGCAGCGCCTCCGCCGACGATCACAATCCGGTCCGGCGCTTTTCCCGAAGGCACGGCGAGCGGTTCTGGTTTCGGCGGCGTTCGCTTCCCTTTCACGAACACCTTTCCGTCGCGCTCCTCCACGGACCAGCAGCCGATCGGGCTCAGCGCCGGGGCGCGCACGGCCTCGCCGGTGCGCAAGTCGAACGCGGCGTGATGCCAGGGGCAGCGCACGCTGCCGTTGACCACAAGGCCGTCGGCGAGCGGCCCATGATAGTGGGAGCAGTGAGCGCCAACCGCGAAAATTTCGCTCCCGCTGGCGCACCAGCAAAACCTCTTCCCCGCCGCAATGGCCAACCAGCGTGGCGCCATCCGCGAGTTCGGAGAGCGAAATCCCTTGCGCGAGATCAGGACCATGAGGGGTTTCTTCCTGCGACATCGTCTCTTTCCCTTGCCAACTTACTTTTGACGGCTGCAAAGTTAGATGGCTACCCTTCGGCAGGAACACCAGCCAGCGAGTCTTCAATCTCATGAGGCGAAGCGCCGGGATACTTATGTACAAGTACAGGAAGCGGGAGCTGCTTGTGCTTCTCGTGCATCCGGGCGGCCCATTTTGGGCCAGGAAGGATCTTGGAAGCTGGTCCATCCCCAAGGGCGAGTATGCCGAGGGCGAAGATCCCTTCGAGGCCGCCGTAAGGGAATTCCGGGAAGAGACAGGCGGCGAGCTTCAGGGGACATTCCGCTCGCTGGGGCAGATCATTCAGTCGAATAGAAAAATGGTGATCGCCTGGGCCGTCGAGGGCGATTTCGATCCAAAAACGCTAAACTCGAACCTGTGCGAGATCGAGTGGCCCCCAAGAAGCGGCGCAAAGCAACTCATACCGGAAGCCGACCGCGCCGAATGGTTTTCGCTGCCGGATGCGCACCGCAAGATCCTGGCTGGACAACGTCAGTTTCTGGACCGCCTCGAACGCACCCTCAACTGTGACTGACCTTTGTTTCCGGCCTCCGCGCTTCCGACAGGATGCCGATCACCTCGCTATCGCTGACCTGACGGAAGTCGTCATAATAAAGCCCGATGGCGTAGAAGGGCTCGTGCGACTGGAGACAAACAATCTCGTCGGCCAGCCCGCTCAGTTCCTCGAGCGAATGCGCCGGCGCGACGGGCACGGCAAGCACGAGCTTCCTGGGTTTCCCCTCACGGATCGCTTCCAGCGCGGCGCGCGTTGTTGCCCCGGTGGCAATCCCATCATCGACGACGATGACAACGCGATCCTTGACGTCTTCGCGGGGCCGGTCCGCAAGGTAAAGCTTCCGGCGGCGGTCGATTTCCGAAAGCTCCGCCTCGCAGACGCGGTTGAAGGCTTCCTCGGAGATGCCCGAAAGCGAGATGATATCGTCATTGCGGATGATATGCGGATGGCGGCCATCGACCACCGCCCCCATCGCGAGTTCGGGCTGAAATGGGACGCCGATCTTTCGAACGAGAACAAGGTCGAGGGGGGCGTTGAGCGCGCTGGCGATCTCCGCCGCGACCACCACCCCGCCCCTCGGAAGAGCCAGAATGACCGGCCTCTCCGTCGCGTAACGGGCAAGCTCCCGGGCAAGCCTGCGGCCGGCGTCTTGTCGATCCTTGTAAATCATGGCTCCTCCTTAGAGCCTATCCGCTTTTGACGGAATCAAAAGCGGGCTCTAAGCTTTTGTTTTTCGTGCGCCTTATCGGAAAACCGCTTCACACTTTTCCGGACGCTCTCTAGGGCCGCCCTCATCCATTTGGACTAACACTTGAGAATTGATCGACGTTTCCGTCTTTAATCGTTTTCAAGTGAAAACGGGCGGATCGCGCCGCCGCCCCCCGCAAAGGCGAAGCCTTATCGGGGATCGAACCGAATGGAAGCGCCTTTCTTTTTGCGATCCGGGCTCGCGCTTCGCTTGGCCGGGATGCCGGAAACAATTTGCGCAAACCGGGCATTCTCCGCGATTATATGCCCACGTAAAAGGTTCTTGCTCCGCGACGGTGAATCTTGATAAATTGAAATAATTGACTAGTAGTATTTTTTTGCGCGAGATAGCAACAGCGACGATGCACGCGATTTAAACCGACTTGCAGTGGACGACGGTCTGGCTGCCCTTGATTTTAGGGTGGCCAAGCAGATGACAAACGTGGCAATGGCAAGGATTGAGACATGATGGCCTATCCTCACGGGCCGTGGCAACGCGATAGTGCGAGCTTCGGTTTCGGCATGCAGCCAGATCCACACTCGATCGACGATTATAGGCCGCATCCGGTATTGGCCCCACTTGCGTGGGCCGGTTGTTTTCTTGCTGGCGGGGCATTTTGGGCCGCCGTTTTTAGATATCTATTCTAACACAAGTTGCTCTTGCCGTTCCAGACCCCCTTTTGAGAGGGTGAGTATCTCCTTCGAGATATAATAACTATTTCGAGGAAGTGATCTTTTCCGGCCTCCCAGCACGCAAAGCCCCATCGGCCCGGACTTTCAGATAGGCCCCAAGCTCTCGACATGCGAGAGCCGATCGAGCCGGCCAATATCCCCACGGCGTACCTCCATGTGAAATGAGCGGCTCGGTGGAACCATGCGTCTGAGAAGGCGCGCCGGTCTGTCGGTTCCAGATGATGGCGGGTGGGATGAACCCCGCCTTGGGTCTTACTCCAGCCTTGCCGGACAGTTGGCGCAGCCGCCGCCGCCCCCGCCACAACTCAGGGCTGGCATTTCATTTCCGCCCTTGGCAGGCGAAGCAATCAGCGAAAGCTGCTTTGTCAGGTCGGCGCTGCCGCAGGACGGGCAGGAGGGAGTGTCCGACGAGCGAACCAGCGTCTCGAACTCATGCCCGCATTTGTTGCAATCGTAGCCGTAGATCGGCATCTCAAGCCCCCAATCGTTCCGAAGCGGTGATAGAAGTGCTTCAGAAATGGTGCGCGCGCAAGAGGCGACATCCGCACATTCAGCCGCTGCCAGCCGGGCTAGAGCCTATCGCTTAAGCGGCTCTGAGTTTTTGTCTTATCGTGCGTCTTTATCGGAAAACCGCTTCGCACTTTTCTTCACGCACTCCAGATCAACCCGCCTTTAATCGGAATCGATTGAAGGTGGAGAAGTTGGTCGATCCTCAAGTGCCAGCGCAGCTTATGCTCCGGGCCTCACATCGAGATCGAGCCCTCGCGGAAAGCGGTGCGGTCGAGCCACGCATTGATCAGGACAGGCTTGCCGCCCTTCGCCGCGGCGCGCGCGCGAGCCAAAGCGTCGGGCACATCGGCGTTCCTTTTCACGAGGATGCCTTCCGCGCCGAAGCCAGCGGCAACCTCGTGGTAGGCGCTTCTGGCGAGCACGGTTCCGGCGTCGTCGCCCAGCACCTTCACCTGTTCGCGCGCGATCTGGGTCCAGCCCGCGTCGTTGCCGACAACGGCGATCACCGGCACGCCGTGGCGCACGAACGTGTCGAACTCGGCAAGGCTGTAGCCGCACGCGCCGTCGCCGAAAATGATCCAAACCTCCGCTTCGGGCCGCGACAGCGCCGCCCCGAGTGCAAAGCCCCCGCCAACGCCAAGCGTGCCGAATGGGCCGGGATCGAGCCAGGTCAGCGGCCCTCGCGGGCGGAGGATGTACGACGCCGTCGCGACGAAGTCCCCGCCATCGGCCACGAAGATGGCATTGTCTCCGGCAGCGCGGTCGATCTGGCGCAGGAGAGCGACCGGATTCACGAACTCGCCCTCTGCCGCCGCCTGCTTTTCGATTTCGGCTTCGCGGGCGGCATCACGCGCGTGGAGCGCGGCCATCCAATCCGTCCAGCGCCCGCGAACGCCGCCGAAACGATCTGCGAGTTGCTCGAGGAACAGGGCGGCGTCTCCGATGGCGGCGATGTCCGGGCGGCGGTTCAGGCGTGCATCCTTGCGGCTGCGGTTCGCTGCAATCAGCGTGGCGCTGCGGCGGATTTGCCGGCCATAGTCGAGGCGAAAGTCGCACGGCACGCCCGCGAGGATCACGCAGTCGGCCTCCTTCAAAGCCTGGCGGCGCTGGTGCCGAAGCTGGAGCGGGTCATCCCGCCCGAGCAGCCCGCGCGCCATCCCCGAAAGATAGACAGGAACCCCGAGCCGCTCGATGGCGGCAGCGGCCAGGAGGGGGTTCGTTCCCGAGGCAAGCGTCTGGCTGCCGATGATGGCGAGCGGGCGCTTCGCCTTGGACAGAGCGGCGGTCACGGCCGCAATCCTCGATGACCGGACGGCAGGCGCGGCCACATTCCGAACTTGCGGCGCTTGGGCGATCTGGCTTTCGCCAAACAGCCTCTCAAGGTGCCGTTTGATATAGAAGCGCAGCACGAACGTCGGAGATGGACCGGCCCTTGCCGGAAGCCTCGCCATACCATTCGCGCACAATGGACTCGGCATAAAGCAAATCGACAGGGAGTTCGACGAAGGCCGGCCCCTGCACGCCCTCGCGCGCTGCGGCAAAGGCTTCTTCGATGGCCGGGCCGATATCCCTCACGCGCCGGACCTGCCTTATGAGCTTCACGTTGGGGGCTGCAACGGGACGCTGATCGATATCCTGAAGCGCGCCGCGCCCCTGCAGCAGGGTCGGCGCCGCTCCTCCCAGGAGCACCACGGGAGATTGCGCGAGCTGCGCGTTCTTCAAGGCGGTCACGGTATTGGTAATCCCCGGCCCCGCCGTGACCGCTGCGACCCCAGGCGCGCCCGTCAGCCGCGCCACGGCATCGGCGGCGAACACCGCTGTCGCCTCGCCCCGCGTATCGACGATGCGGATGCCGCGCGCCTTCGCGCCGGTGAGAATGGGCGAGATGTGTCCGCCGCATAATGTGAAGATGACCGTTACGCCGTGCGCCGCGAGAGCAGCCGCGGCCCGGTCGCCGCCATGAGCCGCCGGCTCTTGCTCCGTGGCCGTTTCCTCGGATGTGCCGCCGGCTCTTATCGCTTCTTCGGTGCTGACCATTTCCGGCGCGCCCCCGCGTTGTTGTTCGCGGGATTCTATAAGAGGATCGAGCCGCGCTCCATCCCAAATCGCCGGTTTGGACGCTGATCGGTCCGGGTCAGCGGTAGATGCGGCTGATCTTCGAGCCTTCGAGCGTCAGATTGTACATGAGCCCCTTTTGATCGAAGATGAAGCCGACGATCGGGCTGTGGATCGTATTCGTATCGACCGCGCCGCCCGCGCCTACCGCGATAATTGCGACGGAGCCGTCCACGCCCACTTTCCAGCCATCCTTCATGCGGAACCCTTCAAGAGCGTCCGGCGTCATGAACATGATGATGGCGGACCGCGCCTGCGCACCGAGCTGAAAACCGAAAGACGCGGAAACCGTGTTGTAATATTCGGCGGGGCGGCCGCGGGTAAGCAGGCTGCCTTCGCCATATTCTCCGCCAAAGCCAAATCCGGCTTTCACGATGGTCGGGAAGACGAGAATCCCTGCGGTTCTCTGGGCGAAACCCCTGGCCCAAGGGCCGCGGCGGTAGAACCTGTCGAGCGTGGCTCCGACGCCCGAGTCGATTTCGTAGGCTGTCGCCGCCTTCGCTGCGAGCGTTGAACCCAACCCAAGCGCCGTGATTGCGCCGATTCCGATCGCCTCTCGTCTGGAGAACTGCATACCCGTACCCTTCCCTCATACCGTACAGCCAGCGGCAAGCCGCCCCGGCATGTTTAACGGTTGAGCTGTCGCCTCTATTTCCGCCCGGGGCGATGATGGTTGGTCCGGCGTTCCAGGCGTAGGGCGGCATTCGCCATGGCACTTCAGGCCATACGATAGAAACCAACCGGATTTTGGGCGAAAGCTTGGCTAAGTCGAACAGCCCGCATCCATTTGGTCGCGGGGAGCTCGATCACCAACTTTTCCGCCTCGATTAAAGGCGGGTTGACCTAGAGTTCGTCAGCCGCGGCTCTTTCGCGCTGCATCTTGTGATATTTCCTGATGAGCAAATTACGCCGGAGCCGCGAGAGGTAGTCGATGAAAAGGACGCCCTCCAGGTGGTCGATCTCATGTTGAACCACGGTCGACTGCAGGTCAGCGAAATCCCGCTCCTGTTGCTTGCCTTCGAGATCGACATAGCGGACACGCACCAGGGCGGGGCGCTCGACCTCGGCGTACATCCGCGGAATGGACAGGCAGCCTTCCTCGTGGACGCGAGGCGTATCGCCGGAGGATAAGATTTCCGGATTGATGAGCACGAACGGGCTCCTCGGCACGTCTTCGCCCTTGACCGTATCAAGGACAAGGATGCGGCGAAGCACGCCGACCTGCACCGCCGCGAGCCCTATGCCAGGCGCAGCGTACATCGTCTCGAGCAGGCTGTTGGCGAAACCGCGCACCTCGTCGTCGACGGTTTCCACCGGCGCAGATTTCTGGCGGAGTACGGGGTCTGGCAGTGTGATGATCGGCAATATCGGCATGCGGAGCAGATAAGCGAGAGGCGCGGTCTGGTCAACGCTTTCTTGCGCAATTAGCAGCTGGAAAATGCGTCTTCGGGGCACCGCTGGACCTCGATTGTAACGTGGCTAAGCTTTGGCAGCAACGCCAGCTTAGCCTTATAGGTCTCAGGGCGTTTGGGATCGTGCGTCACAAGCGAGATAACGGCGGCATAATGACCGGGCCCCACCCGCCAAAGGTGCAGGTCAGAGATCGCATCGCCGTTCACTTCGAGCGCGCCGCGAATTCGCTCCACCAACCCGTGATCGGGAACCGCGTCGATGAGAACGGCTCCAGACTGGCGCAGGAGTCCATAGGCCCAGCTCAAAATCACGCCGGTGCCAACGAGGCCCACGACCGGGTCCATGAAGGTCCATCCCGCCAGCTTCGCGGTTGTGAGACCGGCGATCGCCAGCAATGAGGTCACGGCATCCGCGAGGACATGAACATAGGCCGCGCGGAGATTGAGGTCGTGGTCGTGGTGATGATCGTGGTCATGGCCATCATGGTCATCATGCCCGTCGTGATCGGCATGCGCGTCATGCCCATGATGATGGATGATCGTGCCCATGATCGTCGCGCAGAAGCCATGCGCTCAGCAAGATTGACGCAAAGGCCAAGCACGGCGATGGCTATGGCTTCGTCGTACCAGATGGCGACCGGATTCAGGAGGCGCTGCACGCTCTCATAGCCGATGAGAAGCGCGATCATGCCGAGCACGATGGCGCTGGCAAAGCTGGCGAGGTCGCCGAGCTTGCCCGTCCCGAAGGCGAAACGGTCATCGTGGACGTGACGCCGCGCGTAAGAGTAAGCGAGAGCCGATATCGTAAGCGCGGCGGCGTGGGTTGACATGTGCCAGCCATCCGCCACGAGGGCCAGCGAGCCAAAAACCGTACCGCCGACGATCTCGCCAACCATCATGACGGCAGTCAGGCCAACGACAATCCAAACGCGCTTCGCATTCCGGTCGTGACGAGCGCCCAGGAACACGTGCTCGTGCTGGAAGGATTCGATCGAGTGGCTATGCATCCCGCTTCACAAACTCCGTTGCGGCCGCTGAAGGTAGTACCTCCGCCCAGAGATCGTAGTCGTCCGAGTCGATGATCGTGGCGCGGACGCGGTCGCCGGGGCTGAGATCGCCCGCATCCTCTATGAAAACCGAGCCGTCGATATCCGGCGCATCCCAGGCGCTCCGCCCTGTTGCGCCGTCCTCGTCCACCTCGTCGATCAGCACGTCGACGGTCTTGCCGACCTGGGCCGCGAGAACCTCCTCGCTCACGTCACGCTGCACCGCCATGAAGCGCTCATAGCGTTCGGCCTTGACCTCGTCGGGCACATGGCCGTCGAGATCGCGGCTCGCGGCCCCTTCCACGTTCTCGTATTTAAAGCAGCCGACGCGCGTAAGCCGGGCCTCGCGAAGCCAATCGAGGAGGAAGGCGAATTCTTCTTCGGTCTCGCCCGGAAAGCCGACGATGAAGGTGGACCGGAGCCCGAGATCGGGGCAGATCGCGCGCCAGCTTTTGATGCGGTCCAAGGTTTTCTCCTGGTTCGCAGGGCGGCGCATCGCCTTGAGCACCTTCGGCGAGGCGTGCTGGAAGGGAATGTCGAGATAGGGGAGGATTTTGCCCTCCGCCATCAGCGGCAAGAGTTCATCGACGTGGGGATAGGGGTAGACGTAATGCAGCCGCACCCACGCGCCGAGCCGTGACAGCGCTTCGCAAAGCTCCGTCAGCCGCGCCTTGACCGGAGCGCCTCGCCATTCGCTTTCGGCATATTTCAGGTCGAGGCCGTAGGCGCTCGTGTCCTGGCTGATGACGAGCAGTTCCTTGGCTCCGCCCGAGACAAGCGCTTCCGCCTCGGCAAGCACATCGGCCGCCGGACGGCTTGCGAGCGGGCCGCGCAAGGCCGGGATGATGCAAAAAGAGCAGCGGTTGTTGCAGCCCTCGGAGATTTTCAAATAGGCATAATGAGGCGGCGTGAGGCGCAAACCGGCGCGCGGAACGAGGTCGAGAAACGGTGCGTGCGGAGGCGGCGTAGCAGCATGGATCGCATTCATCACGGCGTCGTATTGATGCGGGCCGGTGACAGCCAGAACGTCGGGAAAAGCATCGCGGATGCGCCTGTCCTCGACGCCGAAGCACCCCGTGACGACGACCCGGCCGTTTTCCGCCATCGCCTCGCCAATCGCCTCCAGGCTTTCGGCCTTGGCGCTGTCGAGAAAGCCGCAGGTGTTCACCACGACGACATCCGCGCCATCGTAGCTCGGCGAAATCGCATACCCTTCGCTGCGAAGCCGCGTCAGGATGCGCTCGGAATTCGACAAGCGCCTTGGCGCAGCCAAGGCTCACGAACCCGACCTTCGGCGCGTTCGGTGTTGCGGCAGGTTCTTGCGGCTTTTTCGGCATTCTCTCGATCTTGTAAGCGAAAACAAAAAGAGCGCCGAGGGGCGCTCTCATGATGTAGCGATTTCTTCCGCCCTTATAAAGCGCATTCGCTACCCTCCGGCATAGCCGCCGAGAATGGGAAGGATCTCGCCCGTGATGTAGCTCGACATGGTCGGCGCGGCGAGGAACACGTAGGCGGGCGCGATCTCCTCAGGCTGGGCCGGGCGTTTCATCACGGTGTCGCCGCCGAATTTCTGGACCCGTTCGGCGGACTTGTCGGCGGGATTGAGCGGCGTCCACACCGGCCCCGGCGCGACCACATTCACGCGAATGCCGCGCGGGATGAGATGCGTCGAAAGCGAGCGCGCAAACGCGTGGATGCCGCCTTTCGTCATCGAGTAATCGAGCAGGTCTTTGTTGCCCAGCAGGCCCGTAACGGAGCCGGTCATGACGATCGAGCCTTTCGGCTTGATGTAGGGCACGGCCGCCTGCGCCATGTTGAAATAGCCGTAGAGATTGGTCTTGAGCGTGCGGTTGAAGTGCTCCTCCGTCAAATCCAGGAAGTCCTCGACGTGCTCCTGGAACGCCGCGTTGTTCACGAGGATGTCGAGCTTGCCGAACTCGGCCACCGTCATCTCGACGGCCTGCCGGCAAAAACCGCGATGCGCCACATCGCCTGCGATGAGAAGGCAGCGCCGGCCTTCCTGCTCGACGGCGCGCTTGGTTTCCTCGGCGTCGGCGTGCTCGCAAAGGTAGACAATCGCGATGTCGGCCCCCTCGCGGGCGTAAAGCACCGCGACGGCGCGTCCGATACCGGAATCCCCGCCTGTGATGAGCGCCACCATGTCCTGCAGCTTGCCGGACCCTTTATACTCGGGCGCGTCGTACATCGGCTTGACTTCAAGCTCGGCTTCGGCGCCAGGCTTCTTCAGGTGCTGCTTTGGAAAGTGCGACGGATATTCCCGCTGGCCGGCCTGCATCGGCTCGTTGTTCTTATTCTCCGATCCGCCCGGCACGTCCTTGCGGTCGACCTCTTCCTGGATATGCAGTCCGCTTTTAACAACGGCCTCGGTGTGCGCCTCAAGATGTTCCTGGGTTTCGTCCATGCTCTCCTCGCCTGATGCCGCCACGCCCTGCGATGCGTTGCGATTACGTGGGGAGCAAACCGTGCCGCTCTGCGCTGTTCCCGTCCGCGGCAGCGCGGGCTTTCATTGGATCAGTCCGACTTCCTTTTGATGCGGCCCCGGAAGGGCGTCTGTCAGAGCATCCGCGCTTTTCCCTGCCGCGGCGCCCATGGAGGGCAGGCCGGGGATCTCCAGATAGGGGAGCACATGGAACGCCCCGGTCACGGTCAGGTGGCTCTCGTCCCGCATGAAGATTTTGCCCTGATCGATGGCACGGCACCAAGTGGCATCGCAAAACGCCGGCAGCGGGTTCACGACCGTGAGCGGGTATCGCTTTTGCAAGGCCGCGAAGTACGCGTTCACGGGGGCGTATCTTTTCCCGATTTCGGCGGCTGAGGCCAGAGTGCAACTGCCGGCGTCCCTTCGATAGAACTCGGCGCGGGCGATACAGGCGGAGACACTTTGCTTGAACTCCGGCACCTGGCCGAGAATGACCGTGGAAACTGGAAGCTTGCTCAGGCTCGCCAAGGTGCCAGACAACAGGGGAGAGCCGCGACCGTCGCTGTGATCGAGGGCCTGTTCAAATTCGCGCCGGAAATTGACCCAGCGGGATGCAAGGATCACGAGCCGAACGGAGTTGTGCTTCGCCGTCCAGTTCAGCACGCTTTTGTTGAAATCCCGGCAGCTCTCGGTGCCCGAGTCCAAAAAGGGGCCGCAAGCCGAAAAGGCAAAAAGAATGCCCGACGCGTTGTTCGCCTTGGCCAGCGCTCCTATCGCGGGCGCATAATGATGCGCGTGTGAATCGCCCCATAATGCGAAGTCGAAGGTCTTCTTCGCTGGGTCTCCAAGAACGCAGGCCCCCCCGCCGCGAACGCCTTCGACAGCGATGGGATGGCAGAAGCTCGCAAAATCGGCGAAGCCCTTATCAGGGATCGCCTGGGCTGACAAAACCTTGTCGCTCACGCGGGAAGGAAAACCCGCAGTGCTGACAAACGCCACTCCTGCAACGCAAAGAACGGTGGCAGCGGCAGCGCCCCGAAGGAATGTTCCGGCATGGCTCGACGCGCGAACCCGGAAGGGCGTCTCGATGTAGCGCCAGGACAAGGAGGCGAGGACGATGCTCAACGCGACAATGACCATGCGCTGGGATAAATCCAGGACATCGTTCAGATAGAGATGGGCGAAACTCAAAAGGGGCCAGTGGATGAGGTAAAGTGAGTAGGAGATGAGCCCAACAAAGCGGAACGGGCCAAAGCCGAGCACGGCCGAGATCGGGTTTGGAGAGCCTCCCGCGGCAATGACGAGCGCCGCCCCCAGGCATGGCGCCACTGCGGTCAGGCCAGGAAAGGGCGTCGCAGAGTTGTAGAAGAAAACCGGGTAGGCGATCGCCGCCAATCCTGCCATTGCGGCCAAGGCCTGCAAGGCGGCTTCGGAGGAAATACGGCGACGCCATTGCCAGCGCCGCGCCCGTCATCAGTTCCCACATCCTGTAATAGGAAACGTAGAACGCATCCTTCGGGTGCTGCGCCAGCCTCAGCTGAGCCAGGAGCAGCGAAACGGCCGCAAGGATCAGGACAGCTGCAAGCACGCGCCGTGCCGGCAGGAAACGCGCCATCGCCAGCAGAAGGAGCGGCCAAACCGCATAAAACTGCTCTTCGACGGAGAGCGACCATGTATGCAGCAGCGGCTTATCCATGGCCGGGGCGTCGAAATACCCAACCTCCTTGAGGAGCTGGAAATTGGAATAAAACAAGACCGTTGCTTTGAGAGATTTCCCAACAGCGACCAGGTCCGACGGGATAAGGAGGAAGTATGCAGCGACGGCGCTGGCTGCCAGGACGGCGCAGAGCGCGGGAAAAATCCGCCTGATGCGTCTTGCATAAAAGTCGGTCGAGCGAGAATTGGCCGCGCCCCAAATCGCGCCAAATGAGTCCGGAGATGAGATATCCCGAGATAACAAAGAAAATGTCGACGCCGACAAACCCGCCTGAAAATCCGGGCAAACTTGCATGGTAAAACACCACCGAAAGGACCGCTATCGCTCTCAGGCCGTCGATGTCCGGGCGATACCCGGCGGCCAGTTCCTGGTGGCTTTTCACGATGTGCCGGTCTCCCCCGAGAGGCGTGCAAGCGATGGCTGCGCGGCTACTAGAGATAAATCTGCGCCAAATCAAGGAAGGGAGATCGAGCGTGCACAACTTGCCGGGAAGCGCGCCGCTTGACTCCTGCCGCTGGCGGCAACCTCATCAAGCTCCGTGTTGCACGAATTGCGCAGGTGTTGCGGGAGCCCGAAGGCTGGCTGAACGGGAGATGGCCCGGCGCCGTGGAGCTTTTTAAACCATGAGCAGAACGCGAAGGCTCGTCCTGATTGGGCTTTCCATAGGATTTGTGGCCGTTGTCGGCATATCCGTCGCGGGTTCTCCCGACTTCCTCTTCTTCTCGATCCTGTTTTCGGCGGCCCTTGCCATGATCGCCATTGCGGAGCTCTTCCCGAAAAGCGGCCTGTTTCCCATCACGTTCGCGAGCCTTGCCGGGGTCTATGCGTCAATCTTCGCTTTGTTCGTGGAGGGGCTCTTCTACTCGCTCGGGAAGGTCACCTTGGGGATCGCGTTTGCGACGCCGATCCTGCTCTTCATCGCGGGATGCTGGTGGCGGAGGGACGAGATCCGCAACGGACATCGCGGAGCCGGACATCAAGGGTGGGAGGATGGGCCTTCTCCAAGCCTTCCTCTGGCAGCTTCCCGTCTGGCTTGTCGGCCTCGGCGTCTACATTCTGTTCGGCATCGAGGAGAGCAAGGTCAACACGGACGTCACGCTTCTCGCCGCAATGGGCGTGATCGGGCTGATTGTCTTTGCCGTCAGCCACGATGTAGCGACGTTCCTCATCGACATCGGCCTCCTCCTGGAGGAGTTCGCGACGCGCATCTCGCGGCTCACCATACCGGCTTTCGCGTTCCTCTCGTTCTACGCCATCCTGGTGATCGCGTTCGCCGCCCTCTATGGCATCATCTCGCGCAGTTCATCACTCCACCACTTCCGCATCGGGGACGAATACCGGAGCCTCACCTTTTTCGAGTCGCTCTATTTCTCGGTGATCACGCTCGCCACGGTTGGCTACGGGGATATTGTGCCATCGAGCAATCTGGTGCGCATGCTGGCCGCGTTCGAGGTGATCGTCGGGGTGCTGCTCATCCTGTTCGGCGTGTCGGAGCTGCTCGAATACGCCCACGAGCGTCAGCGCACCGCGCGTAGGAAACGAAGGCGCGCAATCACATTGGGAGATGAGCAGGGACATTCCGAGTAGCAATGGAGCGGGTGAAGGGAATCGAACCCTCGTATTCAGCTTGGAAGGCTGCTGCTCTACCATTGAGCTACACCCGCAGCGTGACTACATTACCAACATTGGGACGAGGCTCAACGGAAAAAAGCGCGAACGCGGGTTTGCACAGCTTTTCCTTTGGCCCTTGACAAATGTAAATTTGTTTTCGTTGGGACACGAAAAACGCTTGGCACGGCGGCTGCATGCGTGTTAGCAATCAGGCCCCTACTACTGGTAAGCATCAGCAGCAGGCCGCCTGAGCATTGGATCGGCTGAATCCATGCCCAAAAAGCTTGCCGTAACCGGTTGGATGGAGGAGTGTAGCTCAATCGGCTAGAGCACCGGTCTCCAAAACCGGGGGTTGGGGGTTCGAGTCCCTCCACTCCTGCCACCTAAGGGCGGCAGGAACTACTCGATACAATCGGGCATAGAAGTTAAGAAGTTTCATAGCGAAGGCTGAGCTGTTCCGCATCGGCATTGGAAAGAAATGGCAAAGGTTGGTCCGTTTGAATTTTTGCAGCAGGTCCGCGCGGAAACCGCGAAGGTGGTATGGCCGTCGCGGCGGGAGACCGTTGTGACGACCATAATGGTCGTGATCATGGCCGTCTTCGCCTCGGTTTTCTTCCTGCTCGCCGATCAGGTCTTCAGCAAGGTCATAGGGTTTGTTTTGACCCTTGGGCAATAGCGCTTAAAAAAATCGTAACGAAAAAGCAGCAAAACTGATGACAAAGCGCTGGTATATCGTTCACGCCTATTCAAACTTCGAAAAGAAGGTGGCGGACGCTATCCGTGAAAGGGCGGCGGCGGCCGGCCTCGATGATTGCTTCGAGGAGATCGTCGTCCCTATGGAAGAGGTTGTCGAGGTTCGCCGGGGCAGAAAGGTAGCCACGGAGCGAAAGTTCTTTCCGGGATATGTCCTCGTGAAGATGGACATGAACGACCGGGCGTTTTTGCTGATTAAGAATACGCCGAAGGTCACAGGATTTCTTGGCGCGGATAACAAGCCGCAGCCGATTTCCGAGACCGAAGCTCAGCGCATTCTCAATCAGGTGAAGGAAGGTGTGGACCGGCCGAAGCCGTCCATCTCCTTCGAAATCGGAGAGCAGGTGCGCGTCGCAGACGGCCCGTTTGCATCATTCAACGGGCATGTCGAAGAGGTGGACGAGGAGCGCGCGCGGCTCAAGGTTGCGGTTTCCATCTTCGGCCGGGCGACCCCGGTCGAACTGGAGTATGGCCAGGTCGAGAAGATTTAGCGTCTTTGAGGTTTGGCTTTTTCGTTGTGGGAGGCAAACGCCTGCTCGCCAGGCAGGCGCGAGTGCCGCACCACATCCCTCAAACGCGGGCGCGAGCCCTTGAGAGGTTATTATGGCAAAGAAAATAATAGGCTATATCAAGCTGCAGGTTCCTGCAGGGCAAGCGAACCCATCGCCGCCGATCGGTCCGGCGCTTGGTCAGCGCGGCTTGAATATCATGCAGTTCTGCAAGGATTTCAACGCGGCTTCGAAGGAGATGGAGCCCGGCTCGCCTGTGCCGGTCGTGATCACCTATTACGGGATAAATCGTTCTCCTTCGCGATGAAGACGCCGCCGGCGTCGCACTTCTTGAAGAAGGCGGCAGGCATCAAGAGCGGCTCCAAGACGCCGGGCATCGGCGGTTCCGCCGGGTCTGTGACGATGGCGCAAGTCCGCGAGATCGCCGAGAAGAAGATGAAGGATTTGAACGCGACGAGCGTCGATCAGGCTGCGAAAATTATTGCCGGCTCCGCCCGTTCCATGGGCCTCACGGTGAAGGAGTAATCGCCATGGACGGAAAACGTTTACGCGAGGCCAAAAAGACCATCAACCGCGTGAAGCTTTATCCTGTGGAGCAGGCCGTAAAGCTTGTGAAGGAGCGCGCCAAAGCCAAGTTTGATGAGACGATCGAGATCGCAATGAATCTCGGCGTCGATCCGCGTCACGCCGACCAGATGGTGCGCGGTGTTTGCGCGCTTCCGAACGGCACTGGCCGCTCGGTGCGGGTGGCGGTTTTTGCCCGTGGCGCAAAGGCCGATGAGGCGAAGGCGGCGGGAGCGGATGTTGTCGGCGCCGAGGATTTGGTGCAACAGGTCCAGGGCGGCAACATCAACTTTGACAAGTGCATCGCGACGCCCGACATGATGCCTCTCGTGGGCCGGCTTGGTAAAATTCTCGGTCCGCGCGGCATGATGCCAAACCCGAAGGTCGGCACCGTGACGATGGATGTCGCGGAAGCTATCCGCGGCGCGAAGGGCGGGGCGGTCGAGTTTCGAGTCGAAAAAGCAGGAATTCTGCACGCGGGAATCGGCAAAGCAAGCTTTACCGAGAACGCGCTTGTGGAAAACATCAAAGCTTTTGCCGATGCGGTGATGAAAGCAAAGCCAGCAGGCGCTAAGGGAACATTTGTGAAACGCGTGGCGCTCAGCTCGACGATGGGGCCTGGCGTCAAGATCGAGCCAGGGACGCTGAGTAGCGTGGCTCATCAGTAGCTTCATTGCGGAGCCGGCCCTTGGCCGGTGTCCGCATTACGAGTTTCGGGCGGTTCACCGTCCGATAGGCCAAAGCGGAATCGCCTTGGCCGCTGTCTCCGCTAGCGGGGGCAGCCTGTCCAAGATTGCTGGCGCCAAAGGGAACTTCCCGGCGGCTTAATATTCGCCTGCATGAGACGGGGAACTGAAACAGGTGATCTCGACGCCAGCCTGGGGCTGGTTGGTAGATCACGCCTGATCACGCCTCGGGACAGGTATGAGCAGTCGCTCGCCTTC
>CAVYVV010000005.1:0-24378 GCA_963772105.1 uncultured Alphaproteobacteria bacterium | reverse complement strand
CCCTCAATCGATACCGGCATGGGGCTCGAGCGCATCGCTGCCGTGCTCCAGGGCGTTCACAACAACTACGACACGGACCTTTTCCAGGCTATCATCAGGGCCTCCGTCGAGGCTACCGGCGTCCCGGCCGAAGGCGCTGCGCTTCCCAGCCACCGCGTGATCGCCGATCACCTCAGGCGTCGAGCTTTCTCATCGCGGATGGCGTTCTGCCCTCGAACGAAGGCCGCGGCTACGTGCTGCGGCGCATTATGCGCCGCGCCATGCGCCATGCCCGCATCCTTGGCGCGGAGGAACCGCTGCTTTATCACCTTCTTCCGGTCCTTGTCCATGAGATGGGGCAAGCCTACCCGGAACTTTACCGCGGCCAGTCGCTCATCGGCGAGACATTGAAGATTGAGGAAATTCGCTTCCGCAGAACGCTGGCGCGGGGCCTGACCCTTCTCGACGAGGCCACCGGCGCGCTGAAACCAGGCGACACGTTGTCTGGCGATGTCGCCTTCAAACTCTACGACACCTATGGCTTTCCGCTCGATCTTACTCAGGACGCTTTGAAAGCGCGCAATGTTGGGGTCGATGTCGAGCAGTTCAACGTGGCGATGGCCCAGCAGAAGGCGGAGGCGCGCAAAGCGTGGGCAGGTTCGGGCGAAGCGGCCACGGACAAGTTTTGGTTCGATCTTCTCGACCAGGTCGGTCCCACAGAGTTTTTGGGCTATGAGACCGAAACCGCCGAAGGCGTAGTGCTGGCTCTCATCAAGGACGGGAAGCTCGTAAAGCAGCTCAAAAAGGGCGAAGAGGGCATCGTTATCCTCAATCAGACCCCCTTTTACGGCGAGTCTGGCGGACAGGTCGGCGATCAGGGCGTGATCATGGCTCCGAGGGGCGTTCATTTCGAAGTCACCGAAACGCAGAAAAAGCTCGGAAAAGTCTTTGCCCATGTTGGTGTCATCGAGAAAGGCCCGTTGAAAGTCGGGGATGCGGTCGAGCTTCATGTAAACGGGGCGCGGCGCTCCGCTATTCGCGCCAATCATTCCGCGACGCATCTTTTGCACGAAGCGCTACGCGAAACGCTCGGCACGCACGTCACCCAAAAGGGCTCGCTCGTCGACCCCGACAAGCTGCGCTTTGACTTCTCGCACCCGAAACCGCTTTCGAAGGAAGAAATCGCCGCTATCGAAGACTTCGCCAACGCCGTTATACTTCGGGACGGCCCTGTCGTGACTCGTCTTATGGCGGTGGATGACGCCATCGCCGCTGGCGCCATGGCGCTGTTTGGGGAAAAATACGGGGAGGAAGTCCGGGTTGTTTCGATGGGGGAGGCCCTCCCACGACGACAGGGGCGGTCGCGTGTTCTCCGCGGAATTTTGCGGCGGCACGCATGTCCGCGCCACCGGTGAAATCGGCCTCGTCAAAGTTGTTCAGGAAGCCGCAGTTGCTGCCGGGGGTCCGGCGTATCGAGGCACTGACCGCGAATGCGGCCCGCACTTATCTTGCAGCGCAGGACGCATCGCTTCGGCAGGCCGCCGACCTCCTCCGCGTTCAGCCGCGCGAGGTCCCAAATCGGCTTGCTTCGCTTCTCGAAGAGCGCAAAAAGCTCGAGCGTGAACTATCGGAAGCGAAGAAGAAGATTGCGCTTGGCGGCGGAAACGGGCAAACGGCGACCGAGAACCCGGTTCGCACAGTAGGAGCCGTCACGATGCTCGCCCGGACAGTCCACGGTATCGAGCCGAAAATTTCCGCAGCCTTGTGGACGACGGCAAACGGCAGATCAAGTCCGGCATCGTCGCGATCGTCGGCGTGACCGAAGAAGGAAAGGCCGGGCTCGTCGTTGGTGTTACGGACGATTTGACGGGAAAGTATAGTGCGGTCGATCTGGTCAAGGCAGGTGCGGCGGTGCTCGGCGGCCAGGGCGGCGGCGGGAGGCCCGACATGGCTCAAGCGGGCGGTCCAGACGGTGCAAGCGCCGAGGCGGCTCTGGACGCCATCGCCAATCATCTCGCGCTCGGTGCGGTGGCAGCGTGACAGCCGCGGCTCCTATGGGGTTGGACGCCGCGCCGGCCCGAAAGCGTGGCTGTCGCACAGCGCACGCTTTCAGGCGATCGTCTTTTCCATTATGTAAGGCGCCATGACCAACGCCCCGACCTCGCAAGACGCCACCCCCCAGAAGCCGCCTCAAAAGGCGTGACGCCGCTCGCGCGGATTCGCAATTTCTTGATCGTAGCCCACATTGACCACGGCAAATCGACGCTTGCCGACCGGCTGATCCAGCTTTGCGGCGGCATGTCCGACCGCGAGATGGCGGGGCAGGCTCAGGTTCTCGACAGCATGGAGATCGAGAAAGAGCGCGGGATCACGATTAAGGCCCAGACGGTTCGGCTCGACTATCGCGCAAAGGATGGTGAACTCTATCAGCTAAACCTGATGGACACGCCGGGACACGTTGATTTTGGCTATGAGGTGAGCCGGAGCCTTGCCGCGTGCGAGGGTTCGCTTCTTGTTGTTGATGCGAGCCAGGGCGTCGAGGCGCAGACGCTTGCCAATGTTTACAAGGCGCTCGACAATAATCACGAGATCGTGCCGATCCTCAACAAGATCGACCTCCCCGCCGCCGAGCCTGATCGCGTCAAACAGCAGATCGAGGACGTTATCGGCCTCGACGCGCATGATGCTGTGGAGATTTCCGCCAAAACGGGCATCAACGTCGATCAGGTGCTGGAAGCGATCGTAACACGCCTTCCGCCGCCGAAGGGCGACGCCAAGGCGCCGCTGAAGGCCATGCTGATCGACAGCTGGTACGATCCTTATCTCGGCGTGGTGGTGCTGGTGCGTGTGGTGGATGGCCTTCTTAAAAAAGGTATGCGCATCAAGTTGATGTCCACAGGCGCGGTGCATCCCATTGACCGGGTCGGTATCTTTCGGCCCAAGCAAGAAATGCTTGATGTGCTTGGGCCTGGCGAGGTCGGCTTCTTCACCGCGGCGATCAAGGAAGTGGCCGACACGCGCGTCGGCGATACGGTCACGGAGGACAAACGTCCCGGCCGCGCAGGCGCTTCCCGGCTTCCAGCCCGTTCAACCTGTTGTGTTCTGCGGGCTCTTCCCGGTGGATGCCTCTCAGTTCGAGGACTTGCGCGACGCCATGTCGAAGCTTCGCCTCAACGACGCAAGCTTCCAATACGAGATGGAGACCAGCGCCGCGCTGGGCTTCGGCTTCCGCTGCGGCTTCCTGGGCCTGCTCCACCTCGAAATTGTCCGTGAGCGCCTGGAGCGCGAGTTCAACATCGACCTCATCACGACCGCTCCGAGCGTGATCTATCACCTCTATATGACAGACGGGCGCATGATCGAAATGCATAACCCCGCTGACATGCCCGATGTGGTGAAGATCGACCGTATGGAGGAGCCTTGGATCAAGGCCACGATATTTGTACCCGACGAGTACCTCGGCGCAGTCTTGAAGCTATGCGAAGATCGCCGAGGGCGGCAGAAAGAGCTTACCTATGCAGGTTCAGCCGCGCCATGGTCGTCTACGATCTGCCGCTGAACGAGGTTGTGTTCGACTTTTATGACAGGCTGAAATCCATCAGCCGCGGTTATGCGAGCTTCGACTACTCCATCACAGGCTACGAGCCGGGCGATCTTGTGAAAATGTCCATCCTTGTCAATGACGAGCCCGTGGACGCCCTTTCGATGATCGTCCACCGTGGGCGCGCCGAAATGCGCGGACGCATGATGTGCGAGAAACTGAAAGAACTGATCCCCCGGCATCTTTTCAAGATTCCGATCCAGGCGGCTATCGGCGGAAAGGTGATTGCGCGCGAGACGCTGTCCGCGCTGCGCAAGGACGTAACCGCGAAGTGTTACGGTGGCGACGTCACCCGCAAGCGCAAGCTCCTGGACAAGCAGAAGGAAGGCAAGAAGAAGATGCGGCAGTTCGGCCGCGTCGAGATCCCGCAGGAGGCCTTCATCGCCGCCCTGAAAATGGATGCGAATTGACGAGGGCATGTTTGCCGGGTCTTTGCGGACCAGCCCTGCGTCCCAATTTACTTGGCATCAGCCGAAACCGGCTTCCCCCAAAGGAGCTCTCATGACTATGGGTAAAATACTTGCCGCCTCTGCGGCAATCGTCGCGATGCTTGCTACGCCTCAGATCGGGATAGGCGGCGCTCAAGCCAAGACGAGGGCGCATCATGGATATGCAGCGCCACGATATGCACGAGCAGGACAATATGGCTGCCCGGTACGTCGAACTGTAAACGGCGATCTTGTGGACTGCAATGGCTGGCGGCTCAGGTCCAACGCCACCGGCTGGGATAATACGTGTCTCAACCTCGATTATCTTCCGTCCATGTATGCTTGCAGCGGGAATCGCCGTTAAGCGAAGCGTAGCACGTTAGCGCTTCACCAGATAAACTATGTATAACTTAAGATCAGAGCTCGCTCAAAATACATTAGAAGCTTGATTGCCCTGATCTAATCAGCTTTGACTGTGAACTGCCACGCGCATATGGGAACACCGCGTTGGCAGTCCCGCGATATTCTAAGTGTAGTCGCTACCCTTTACAGGAGACGCTACATGAAAACATCCTTGATCTCCGACAATGGCTATCGCGCTCGTGCTTTCCGCCGCAGCCCTTGCCGAAACGGCTGGACGGCGACATCAAAACAGCCGACGACAATAATCGAGTCGTCGTCAGCATCTGCAGCAGCACACGCAGACCACACAAAATCCGAAGCACGAGAGCAATGTTGTTTCAATCAACAAGCTTAAGCACGATCTGGAAAAAGCCGGTTTTTCAGATGTGAAGGTCTTGGAAGATTCGTTCGTGGTTCAGGCTAAGGACAAGGAGGGCAATCCTACGATCATGAGCCTGAGCCCAAGCGGTGTGCTTGCAATTTCAGAACTCGGCCAGCAGAAGCAAGCCAAAGCATCGAACACGACCTCAGGGCATCAAGGCAAACGCAGCGCCGGTAGCTTATCACCCTGCCTCAGTCGCGCGATGCGCGAGCCGCAGCCGTACTATAGGCAAAGCCCGGGGCTTTATTGCTTGTAGCCAGCCATGCGGCGAAGAGATCGCTACCGGCCGCGGATGCTAGCCACAATGGCATGCAACGCCAAGGCATCTGCAAGCTTTGATCCTCTATCTCCTTGTTCTTGATGTAGTCCCGGACCGGCTTCGTCCCTATTGTCGCGAATAGCTCGAGCCCGAAATGCTGTCCACGGATGCGCGCCGCTGCCTAGCCGGCCGAGAATTGCGTCGCCTTCGATGTATCCGATGCCTGCGACGGCATATTCGAGACGAGATCATCATATGCACATGATCGACCATCAAATGACGCTCTTCGATCCGGCTTTCTTTCTGTGCGGCAAGGTTACGGAAAACTTCGCGCAAATGGGTCCGCAACTGCCTGTAAAGAACTTGCCGGCGGTATTTGGGAATGAAAACCATGGTGATAGGCTGCGAGCCCGCGCTTGCGAGACCTGCTGCACTCCCGAAGCAGCGGATCTCACCATTTGCAGGGCGCAGCACCGCTCTGCAATTTCAGACGGAATCGTCGTCTGATCTTTCCCATATATGTTAACCATGTTAGCAGGCACAAACCCAAGCGCGCAGCGACAGGACCAGGATGACAGTTGAACTAGCTCTGAGCGGATTTGGCTTGGCCGCCTGGCTCTATCTGCTCCTTGCGAGGGGCGGCTTTTGGCGCGCCGATATCCGTGATGAGGTGGGCGTTCCGCATGCTCCCGCCGAATGGCCTTCGGTCATCGCGGTCGTCCCCGCCCGCAACGAAGCCGACGTCATCGCGAAAAGCCTTTCGAGCCTGCTCAACCAGGACTACGCAAATCCCTTGAAGGTCATTCTTGTTGACGATCAAAGCGACGACGGCACCGCAGACGCCGCCCGCACTGCCGCGGAAGCGGCAGGCGCGAGCGATCGCTTGACGATTTTGCGGGGGAAGCCGCTACCGCAAGGATGGACGGGAAAGCTTTGGGCCATGAAACAGGGGGTGGCGCAAGCGTCATCGCTCGCCGAGCCACCTCGCTATCTCCTCCTTACCGATGCCGACATTGCCTATGAGCCGGGCGTGATCCGCCGCCTCGTCGCACGCGCCGAAGCAGGTTCTCTCGTGCTGACCTCGCTCATGGTAAAACTCCGCTGCGAAAGCCTCGCTGAGCGCGCCCTTATTCCGGCTTTCGTCTTCTTCTTCCAGATGCTCTATCCCTTCGCCTGGACGAACCGGCGCGACAGCACGATGGCCGCGGCTGCCGGAGGCTGCATGCTCGTGAGGCGTGACGCGCTCGAAGCGGCAGGCGGGATTGAGGCCATCCGCTCTTCCCTCATCGACGACTGTGCCCTTGGCCGCAGTATGAAGAAGCAGGGGGCAATCTGGCTTGGCTTGACCGACAGCGTGCACAGCCTGCGGCCCTACCCCGGACTGGGCAGACATCCGGCGCATGGTTTCGCGATCGGCTTACGACCAGCTCAACTACTCGCCCTTGCTGCTGGCCGGCACCGTCGCCGGGATGCTGATTACCTATCTGCTGCCGCCGCTCTTCGCGATCTTTGGCAGTGGCGTTGCGCAGGCGATGGGCGCTGTAACCTGGGGCCTGATGGCATTCGCTTTTTGGCCGATCGTACGGTTTTACCGGCTCTCGCCGCTATGGGCTGCGGCGCTTCCTGTCATCGCGGCTCTTTATATGGTATTCACGCTCAATTCGGCATTGCAGCATTGGCGTGGCAGGGGCGGGCTTTGGAAAGGGCGCGTGCAGGCGCGCCGCGCGGAGGCATCATGACGACGGGTCCGGTTTGGGAGGCAGGGGAGAAGAGCGCATCGCGACGAAAATTTCCCCGTCGCGTCGCACCTCGTCTCAAAACAGTACCGTCCGCCGATTTTGGCCTTCTACCGATTTGCTCGCGCCGCCGACGATGTCGCAGACCATCCGGAGCTATCCGAAAGCGAGAAGATCCGCAAGCTGGACCAGTTCGAGGAGACCCTTCTCGGGAAAACCGACGACATTGAAGACGCGCTCCCGCTGCGCGCCGCGATAGCAGAACGCGGGCTTTCCCCGAAGCACGGCCAGGATTTGCTCGTGGCCTTTCGCATGGATGCGAGCAAGCACCGTTATGCCGATTGGGACGATCTGATGCACTATTGCAGCTATTCCGCAATGCCGGTCGGCCGCTTCGTCCTCGACGTTCATGGCGAGAGCCGCGCGCACCTGGCCCGCGAACGACGCGCTCTGCGCGGCGCTTCAAATCATCAATCATCTTCAGGATTGCGGGGCCGACTATCGCCGCCTCGACCGCGTGTATATCCCGCTCGATAGGCTCGCCGCGAGGAACATCCCGGAAGAAGCGCTTGCGGCCCCGAAGGCGTCTCCCGATTTGCTGACAACCATTCATGAACTCGCCGCAAAAACACAAGCTCTCCTCGGCGGCGCCGGCCTTTCGCGGGGCATCCACGATCTGCGCTTGAGCCTGGAAGTGGCCGCCATCGAACGGCTAGCGCGCAAACTTGTGCAAATGTTGCTGGAACGGGACCCTTTGAGCGAGCCTGTGCATTTGACCAAATTGGGTTTCGCGTACAACTTGATCACAGCAGCCGGGATCGCCCTCGGGCGGCGTTTCATCGCGCCGGGCAGGGCGTCGTCTGCGTTACGGGGAATCGATGACCAGCCAAGTCCTTGAAGTCGAAGCGGAGGAGGGAAAAGCGTCGCGGCGGGCGCTCGGCAGCTCCTTCTATGCAGCCATGCGCATCATGCCTCCTGGGCAGCGCGAGGCGATGTTCGAAATCTACTCGTTCTGCCGCGCGGTTGACGACATAGCCGACGATCAAGGCCCCGCTGGACACCGCCTTGAAGGGCTCGATCGCTGGCGTGAGGACATCGACGCTGTCTACAGAGGTGAGAAGCGGCCCGGCCTCGGTGGGCTCGCGGTGGCTGTCCGCGATTTTGAGCTCGATAAGGAAGATTTCCGCGCGATCATCGACGGCATGGAAATGGATGTCCGGCAAAACATCCAGGCCCCCGATTTCGTCACTCTGGATCTTTATTGCGACCGCGTGGCGAGCGCCGTGGGGCGCCTGTCGGTTCGCATTTTCCGCATGCCGCAGGAGCAAGGAACCGCAGCTTGCCGAGCACCTTGGACGGGCGTTGCAGCTTACGAACATCCTGCGTGACCTGGACGAGGATGCGGCTATCAACCGTCTGTATCTGCCGAAAGAATTCCTTAGGGATGCCGGCATCGCGAGCAGCGATCCTGCCGCCGTCTTGGGCAGCCCCGCACTGCCCGAGGTTTCCGAACGAATCGCGGCGTTGGCGCGCTGGCGCTTCTCGGAAGCGGACAAGATCATGAACGGGCATCCCCGGCGTATGGTGCGGACGCCGCGCGTCATGTCCGAGGCTTATAAGAGCATCCTCGCGGGCCTGGTGGCTCGCGGCTGGGCGCCCCCCGCGAACGGGTCCGGCTGAGCAAGTCCCGGATTGCCCTAATTGTCCTGCGCCACTTCATAATCTAGCGATGGAACTCCCCTTACCCTGTCCCTCTCCCCCTGGGAGAGAGAAAGATGCTGCAAGCTCGACGCATCCATCCCTTTCCGAGGGGGAGAAGGACGCGTCGATCATCCATATCATTGGAGCTGGCCTCGCCGGATTGTCCGCCGCGGTCCGGCTCGCCGAACAGGGGCGCCGGGTTGCCGTCTACGAAGCCGCAGGACAAGCCGGCGGACGATGCCGCTCTTATTTTGATGCCGGCTTCGGGGCCGTCATCGACAACGGCAACCACCTGCTCTTATCGGGCAATGACGCGGCGATCCGGTATCTGACCCTTATCGGCGGAGCAGACAAACTCCTCGGTCCTTCGAGGGCGGAGTTCGACTTTGCCGATCTCGCGACCGGGGAGCGCTGGACGCTTAAAATCAATGAAGGCCGTTGGCCGTCCTGGCTGTTCGATCCGCAGCGGCGCGTGCCTGCGACCAAGCCGCTCGATTATCTTACCGCCGCGCCGCTCATGTGGGCGGGCCGCCGTAAGACTGTAACGGACATTATCGCCGGCGCAGGCCCTCTTTATGAGCGGCTTTGGCAACCACTGATACTCGCAGCCCTCAATACAGATCCGCGCGAGGGCTCCGCAAGACTTGCCGGGGCCGTCATGCGAAACACACTCGCAAAGGGCGGGGCGGCTTGCAGGCCGCTGGTGGCGGAAGGGCTTTCGGCCGCTTTCATCGAGCCTGCTCTTAGCCTATCTCGGCGAACATGGCGGAACGATTTCATTCGGCAAGCGACTTCGCGAGATCGAGTTTGCCTCCGATCGTGTCCGTAGCCTTGTGTTCGCGGATGGTAAGATTCCCGTCCGCGAAGGCGAAGCCGTCATCCTCGGTGTGCCGCCCTGGATTGCGCAAACGCTTGTGCCCGGCTTGAAAGCCCCGACCGAGTTTCGCGCTATATTGAATGCGCATTTCAGTGTTGCGCCTCCGCCGCAATTTCCGCCGATCCTTGGCCTCATTCACGGCACAGTCGAATGGATCTTTGCATTTCCTGGCCGTTTCTCTATCACAATCAGTGGAGCTGATCGCTTAATCGATCGCCCACGCGATGAACTGGCGGCTGAGTTATGGAGGGATGTTGCGGCTGTCACGGGGCTTCCAGCGGAGCTTCCTCCTTGGCAGATCGTTAAGGAGAAGCGGGCGACATTCGCCGCTAGTCCCGATCAGGATGTTATGCGCCCTGACACCAAAACGGAGTGGCGTAACCTTTTTTTAGCGGGCGACTGGATCCAGACGGGCCTTCCCGCGACCATCGAAGGGGCAATTCGTTCCGGCGAGCGGGCTGCTCGGCTGGCTATGAGGGAATAGGGCAAGCATGACTGAGATGAACGAACGCGCCGTACGCGAGGATGATGATTACGAGGCTGAGCGCTTCGAGGGTAGTCAGTCAGCCGAAGGAGAAGGCGCGAACGGCCGGCTCGAAGATCGGATCCGGGCAGCGTCGGCGGCGCTTCGTCGCTACCAGCAACTGGACGGGCACTGGTGCTTCGAGTTCGAGGCTGATGCGACGATCCCGGCGGAATACATCCTGCTCACCCATTACCTGGGCGAGGAGCCCAACCTTGAACGCGAAGCAAAAATCGGCGCCTACCTTCGCCGCATTCAGGGCAAGCACGGCGGCTGGCCTCTCTTTCATGAGGGCGCGTTCGACATGAGCGCCAGCGTAAAGGCCTACTTTGCGCTAAAAATGATCGGCGATGACATCGACGCGCCGCACATGATGCGCGCCCGCGAAGCGATCCGGTTGCGCGGCGGCGCGGAGATGAGCAACGTTTTTACACGTATCCTGCTCGCACTTTACGGCGTTCTGACATGGCGGGCCGCGCCGGTGATGCCCATCGAAATCATGCTTCTGCCCAAGTGGTTCCCGTTCCACATGACGAAGGTGTCCTATTGGGCGCGGACCGTCATGGTTCCGCTTTACGTGCTCGCCGCGTTGAAGCCTGTGGCGCAGAACAAACGACGCGTAAGAGTGGACGAACTATTCTTGACGCCGCCGAAAGAGGTTGGCATGCGGCCGAGAGCGGAGCACCAGCAAAGGTCCTGGTTTTGGACTTTCGCGGCCATCGACACTGTGCTTCGGGTAGTCGAACCGCTTTTTCCGCGGCGTACGCGCCAAATCGCCATCGATAAGGCCGTCGCCTTCGTGAAAGAACGGCTGAACGGGGAAGATGGGCTAGGCGCGATTTTCCCGGCCATGGCCAACAGTGTGATGATGTTCGGGGCGCTCGGCATCCCCGAGAGCGATCCTGAAC
This sequence comes from uncultured Alphaproteobacteria bacterium, assembly GCA_963772105.1. Classification (GTDB taxonomy): domain Bacteria; phylum Pseudomonadota; class Alphaproteobacteria; order Rhizobiales; family Rhodomicrobiaceae; genus Rhodomicrobium. The sequence goes on along the minus strand of CAVYVV010000005.1, from coordinate 13,582 downwards.
GCGCCATCGCCCGCTATTCCATCGAGAAACTGCTCCTGGAAACCGAGAACGAGATTTATTGCCAGCCTTGCGTGTCGCCCGTCTGGGACACCGGGCTTGCCGCACACAGCCTTCTGGAGGCTGGGGGCAAAGCTGAACGCGAATGCGCGTTCAAAGGTCTCGAATGGCTTGAGCCAAGGCAGGTGCTCGACGTCAAAGGGGATTGGGCCGACCAGCGTCCTGATGTCAGGCCGGGTGGCTGGGCGTTCCAATATGCCAATCCCCATTATCCCGATCTTGACGATACGGCAGTTGTGGTCATGGCGCTGGATCGGGCGGCGAATGGTCCCGGCAGCAGCAAGGACTACGGCGCCGCGATCAGCCGCGGGCACGAGTGGATTGCCGGCCTGCAAAGCAAGAACGGCGGATGGGCCTCTTTCGACGCGGACAACACCCATCACTACCTGAACAACATCCCTTTCTCGGACCATGGCGCGCTTCTCGATCCGCCCACCGTTGACGTCAGCGCTCGCTGCGTCTCGATGCTTGCACAGTTGGGTGAAACTATCGGAACAAGCCCAGTGCTGAAGCGCGGAGTCGACTACATCCTTAGTGAACAGGAGAAGGATGGAAGCTGGTTCGGCCGCTGGGGCATGAACTACATCTATGGAACATGGTCGGCACTCTGCGCACTGAACGCAGCCGGCGTAAGCCATTCCGCGGAAAGCATGCGGCGCGCCGTGGCGTGGCTTGTTTCCATTCAAAACGAAGACGGCGGATGGGGCGAGGACGGGTCAAGCTACAAGCTCGGATACAAAGGCTATGAAAAGTCTCCGAGCACGCCGTCGCAAACATCGTGGGCGCTGTTGGGGCTGATGGCCGCAGGAAAGGTCGATCATCCTTCTGTACAGAAGGGTATCGCTTACTTGATGGCGACCCAGGACGCGAGCGGCACCTGGTGCGAAGATCGGCACAATGCTCCGGGCTTTCCACGGGTATTTTATCTTATTTATCACGGTTATGCGAAATATTTTCCCCTTTGGGCCCTTGCCCGCTACCGCAATCTCGCGGCCGGAAATCGATCGCCGGTGATGCACGGCATGTAGTCTTGTGCCTTATGCGTCACGCATTGGGGACAACAACTTAACCTTGCGTTAAGCTTGCTTGTTCTCCGAACCAAGGTTTTGTATACGGCTTTGGCAGGCAGCGAGCTTCGTCGCTGCCAAATCTAAACCGGCGGACGACTCCAATGAAGATGCTTTTCGACGACGCTCCGGTCATCGTGGCGGCCGGCATGGCCTTTGAGGCTCGCATCGCGAAAGGCGCGGGCGTCCGCGCTATTTACGGACAGAAACGTGCAGCCTATGTCAGAAAGCTTCATGATCTGGCCCGGGCTGGGGCAAGGGGAATTATCAGTTTTGGCGTGGCCGGCGGGCTTTCACCGTCGCTGAAGCCAGGCGATGTTGTCGTGGCAAGTTCCGTTGTCACCGCCAGAGCAAGCTTCCCCACGGACCCGCGCTGGTCGCAATCGCTGCAAAACGCTCTTAAGCATGCTGTTTCCGGCCTGCCAATCTTTGCCGCCGACGCAACAGTGATGACTGTGCTTGAAAAGGAAGCGCTTTGGAACGGGACAGGCGCGGCCGCTGTGGATATGGAATCCGGCGCCGCAGCCGAAGTCGCAGACCGTTACGGACTGCCATTCGCAGTCCTGAGAGTCATCATCGATCCGGCTCATCGCTCGATACCAGTCAGCGCAGCAGTCGGCGCGAGGGAAAACGGCACCACTGATGCGTTCGCGGTGCTTCGGTCCCTTGCGCGGAGGCCAGGCGACGTCGGGGTGATCATTCGCCTTGCGGACGACGCGCGCAAGGCAAACAGATCCCTATTCCGCTGCCGTCAAGCGCTCGGGCCGTTCTTCAGTCTTCTCGATCCGCTGGATCTCCCGCTCAACGTGGAGTGAGTGCACGTAAGCCGCTGGACGTTGCTTCTCAAGCGGGATCTCGGGAGCCATCGGCCCCTCAGTGCGGATGCCGCGCAATGCCACGGACAGCATCTTGAACGGGTTTGAGATCGCTGCATGAGCGGCAGTCGGCTCATAGCCGCAATGAGCCATGCAGTTCGCGCATTTCTCGTACCGGCCGGTGCCGTAGCTGTCCCAATCCGTCGTTTCCATCAGTTCCGCAAAGGACTTCACGTATCCTTCGCCGATCAGATAGCACGGCTTTTGCCAGCCGAAAATGTTGCGGGTGGGCATGCCCCAAGGCGTGCAAAGGAATTCCTGGTTGCCCGCCAGAAAGTCCAGAAAGAGAGGCGAGTGGCAGAACGTCCAGCGCTTCCCTTTGCCGAGGGCGAAGACGCGGCGGAACAGTTCCTTGGTTTTGCGGCGATTGAGGAAGTGCTCCTGATCAGGCGCGCGCTCATAGGCATAGCCCGGCGAGATCGAGACGCCAACCTCGAGGTCTTTACAGAAGTCGAGGAAGAACGCGAGGTCCTCCGCCCTATAATCATCGAAGACCGTCGAGTTGACGTTGACTTTAAAGCCTTTCGCCTGCGCAGCCCTTATTGCCGAAAACGCCCTGTCGAAAGTGCCCGGCTGGCACACCGATTTGTCGTGATGATCCCTGAGGCCATCCAGGTGAACCGAGAAGAACAGGTAGGGCGAGGGCTCGAACAGATGAAGCTTCTTCTCAAGCAGAAGCGCGTTGGTGCATAGCGACACGAATCGCTTTTGCGCCACCAGTCCGCGAACGATTTCCCCGATCTCCTTGTGAATCAAAGGCTCGCCGCCGGGAATCGCCACCATCGGAGCGCCGCATTCCTCCGCTGCATCAAGGCATTCCTGCACTGTCAGGCGGCGGTTGAGGATGGAGTTGGGATAGTCGATCTTGCCGCATCCCGCACAAGCGAGATTGCACCGGAACAGCGGTTCCAGCATCAGCACTAAGAGGATAATGTTTCCGGCCCTTCAGCTTCTGCTTGAGAAGATAGGCGCCAATCCGTCTTTCCTGGAAAAACGGTAAGACCATAGTGCTGCTCCAATTCAAGAAAACCGCGCGGAACACGCGTCACGGACGATTTGATAAATGAATCCAGGGGAACGCGATGGGTTCCACTGGGTGTTAAAAGGCGTGAAGTTCTACCGGGAGACGGAACTCCACATTTTCTTCGACCCCCGGCAGGTTCGTCACATCGACTGGTCCCAGAAGCCGTAAACTTGCGATCACATCCTGAACCATGGCTTCAGGAGCGGAAGCTCCCGCGGTCAAGCCGATAATTTGAGCGCCTCTCACCCACTCCGGCTTGAGTTCGCTTCCATCAGCCAAGAGATAGCTTGGAACGCCCGCCTCCTCGCCGATTTCCCGCAGCCTGTTGGAGTTCGAGCTGTTCTTGGCGCCAACGACGAGGATGACGTCCGCGATTTTCGTCAGTTCTCGGACGGCCATCTGGCGATTTTGCGTCGCATAGCAGATATCGTTTGTCTCAGGGCCAACGACATTCACAAAGCGACGCTTGATCGCGTCGATGATGCCGCGTGTGTCATCGATGCTGAGCGTCGTCTGGGTCACGTAAGCGACGGGGGCTTCCCTCTGGATCGGCAAAGCGGAAACATCCTCTTCCGTTTGCACCAGATGAACTGGACCTGGGATCTGCCCCATCGTTCCTTCTACTTCGGGATGTCCCGCGTGCCCGACGAGAATTACAGTACGTCCTTGGCTCACGTAGCGCTTGCCCTGCAAATGCACTTTCGTCACGAGCGGACAGGTTGCATCGATGACCGGAAGACCGCGAATCCCTGCCGAATCTTCGACCGACCTCGCGACGCCATGAGCGCTGAAAATGGTGACGGCTCCAGACGGTATCTCGTCAATCTCGTCGACAAAACGAGCACCCTTTCCTTTCAGGTCTTCGACAACGTGCTTGTTGTGAACAATTTCATGCCGCACAAAAACTGGGGCGTCATATTTATCGAGCGCACGTTCAACGATTGAGATGGCGCGGACCACTCCTGCACAGAACCCACGAGGTTGAGCGAGCACCACCTGCATGCTACCTGCATCGCGAGCGAGTTTTTGCATTTTGGTCACCCCGTGTAAAAGACGTGGTTGTATCTCCACGCAGATTCTCTAGTCGCTTGTCACCAACAAGCAGCTCCCCTACACCGTTCCGATAATGGCCGATAAGCCTAGTAAGAGATCGCACTTTTTTGCGGCACCTGTCCAGTCAAGATGAGCAACAACATGTCCGGGTTGCGAATTGCTCTACTGTGTTCCTAGTGTACCAGAATTGTATTCTGGTTGCATTTTGAGGCAAGATGTCAAGACATACAACCATAACAGGTCAAAACTCTTCTCTCATCGCATCGCTAGAAGTCTAAAATCTGTATAGGAATAAGCTATTTTTATCTCAAAAGCGCTGATCCAGATGTCGTACCTGCACACTTATCTTAGGTGTCAATATTGCAGCCGTCATAAGCTTCTCTGTGATCAACAAAAAGGGCCGGTCTCCCGGCCCTTTATTTGTGTTCATTGAGTTGCACAATTACATCGTGTTCATGTGATTCCAAGTCACGACAACCTTGGCGCCCACTTTAGCGCGCCGATAGAGATCAGCAGCGTCCTCGTTATACATGCGGATGCATCCATGAGAAACCTGCTGACCTATCAGCCAGGGTGCATCTGTTCCATGGATGCGATACATGGAGTCGCCAAGGTAGAGGGCGCGCGTGCCTAGTGGATTGCGGGGGTCGCCGCCAGCGACATAAGATGGCAGCGTAGGATTTTCCCGCCGCATATCAGCTGTCGGTGTCCAGACCGGGTTCTCGCGCTTCTGGCTGACGTAGCTTACGCCCGACCATCTTGCCTCGGCCTTGGGGATTGCGATGGAGTAGCTGACGGCAGTCGACTTTGATTTCGACGTAATACAGGCGGCGGTCGCCGAAGCTTACGATGATATCGCCCGGATTGTAACCGCCACGGATCTTTACATGCTGCCGGCCTGAGGGCCCACTCATCGGGCCAAAAAGCCCGCTGAAGAAACTATCTAGCAAATTGGCGTTTGCATTTGACGCCGCGATTGTCAGAGCGAGGCTGGCAATCATGATTTGCTTCATAAGGCGTGACATCTAATCCCCTCCAATGTCTCGGCAGTATAATACAGGGCTAGAACTACGGCCCCCTTCGGCGTTGCGCTCGCTCCGCAGGTTCCCTCGCCGGAACATGCTTTACAGCCACAACTTGCGGTTCGCCGTAAAGATAGCGAAGAGGAGCACTCGCGTCAGCCCCCAATTTGCCCTGGTATTGCCGCTTTCCGCCGTCTATGTTGCTATGATGACACGATTTTATAACTGCCGAATTAAAATGCAGTCGCAGTGGAATAAGCGGCACAACTTCTGAGGGATTTATTTCTTGCGAAACTTATCGAGACTAACGACCTGGGCCGTTTGACGTTCCTCACGCTGCTCCGCCTCGTTTTCGAGGAGCGCCGAGGGCGCGATGTCCCGATCGAGCTCGCCCTGGTTTTGATTTGGAGCCGCTGGCGGGCGCCGGTTCGGGCGCGGACAAAAGGGGCGTTTCCGAACTCGGCTTCTCTGCCGCCTCTGCCTCCCCCTCTGGGGAGCGCAAGGCCAGCGCAAACTGAACACTCGGGTCCTGGAAAATGCGGACCGCGCCAAATGGGATCACAAGCCGTTCCGGAATGTTATTGAACGAGAGGCGCACCTCGAACCGGTCATCTGTCACCGCCAGGTCCCAGAACTGGTGCTGGAGGACTATTGTCATTTCCTGCGGGTATTGCTCCTTCAAACGCTTTGACAGGCCCACGCCCGGAGCCTGCGTATCGAAGGTAATGAAAAAGTGATGGTCGCCTGGAACGCCGCGCTTGAGAACACGCTGCAGAACCGAGCGCACGACACCGCGCAGCGCATCTAGGACGAGAGCCTCGTACCGGATAAGATCTTCAGGCATTTCCGCTTCTGAGCCTAGATCATGCAAAATAGTGACGGGCTTCTGTTGCCCGGCGCCCGCCAGCCGCGCCTAACAGCAGCTACGCCGTTAGGACTTTATATTCCCAGTGTCGCGCCGCATTACGCAGCGAGAGCAACCGGAGCATAGTTGTCATTTGCAACTATTAGAATGGCCCGATACGGCGGAACCATGCCGAGCGAAAGACTACCCTTTACACCCTCGTCGATCCTATTTCGCCCCCATCAGAAGCCGCTTGTTGATTTTCCGCCAGGAAGAGCAGCTTGTGGTGGAGGCGCCGGGTACCGCCCCCGGGTCCGATAGGCTTATTACGATATCCATTTATCGCCATAGCTGGCGAACCAGCAGCCCTAATATAGTTCGTTCGGCCGCCGTTGGAAAGAAGAAGGCGCACGAATTGGCAAAGCGAAGCAAAGAGGCAACGCCCGGCTCGATCCTCATGTTGAAAGTCGGCGAATCTCGAAGAGAGAGCCAGCCTGCTTAGTCCGTCCGTTTGCCCGGCACCCGCGGACGGGCGTCCTCGATTTGCTTTTTCTCCTCCGCGGCTGCTATTCGGCCGGCCCCTTGATCCAAGCGCTTGGGCTGGGCAGGCAGACCCCGTCTTCCGCGCAGCCAACCAGCGAAGACCTCGTCGCTTTTGCGGGAGAGCGCCTCCGCATCATGACGCGCCGCGGCGGCTCCAACGGTCTGGATCAGAAGGTCAGCCCATTTTCCGGGCCGAAATCTGTAGATGCGAAATGCATCGGCCTGGGCATACATGCTGCCCTGCTTATCGAGCTTGGCCCTGACAGTGTCTTCGTCTAGGCCGTCCAGATTGCGATCGAACCTGCTTCTCCTCTCAACGCCTAACAGGCGCACGAGGTTCTCGCCTTCCAGAACGGCGAAGATGGCGGCGAGATAGCGCGAGCGTTCGAGGGCGCGGGTCGATTCGAAACTTGGAGCGTTCGCCCTTGCCTTCGCCCATTGCTCGTAATTCTGCTCACGGTAGTCGAGAGGGACTGCCGCGTAATAGTCCCCTCTGTAGTCGAAGACCACATCCTGGAGCGGAGCGATCAGCTCGACCGGCGTCGGCAACCCTCCCTCAGGCAGTTGAAATTCATCCTGGAACACATGATAGAATGTTTCCAATACCCCCTGCATCGGCCCTCGCTGCCGCGCCCGGGACAGACCTTGCCCGAGGTTGAAGAACGGCCCGAACGGCCGGTTGACGGACACGAGCAAAATGCAGACGTCAACGAAGATCGCGATCAAAAGCGAGATGTAATCCCGGTCGCTAAGACCCGCATCCTCCGGGGTGAGTGCTGCCGGACTTGTCGTCTTTTTCGCTTGGCTTTGCCGAGCCCTGATCTCTTCGGGCGATGGCGGCGGGTGGCCGTGAACGAGGCCAATCGCGGTGTTAGACAACCGCCGGAACGCTTCGATCACCGCTTCGGAGCCCTCTGCGGAACGCAATTCGGGCTTGCGCAGCTCCGGTAGATCGTCGATCGAGCGCACAACGCCGTTGAGCGCTGATTGGAGTTGAGCATCGGGACAGACGAACGTTCCGCCCCGATCATCGGGAAAAACGACTTGCTTGGCCCGCGCCTGGAATTCATCCCGGATTTGCCGGATTTGCGGGTCGGTGCGCAGCGCGTTGAACCGTGTCGTGACAAGCCCGACCTTCCGGTTGAGTCCTTCGATAAACGCGGTTCTCGTTCCAGTCTCGGGATCGATGGTCGAAGGATCTTTCTTCAGAATGCGCTGAAGCTCGTTGTTCAGATCCTCAATATCGGCCTTAACAGCGTTCGTTCGGGCGCCGATAAGATTGCCTGCAAACTGGAAGCGCTGTGCGTCAGAATTGCGAAGCCGCCTTCGCGGGCCTTCTCCGGCGCGGCTGTTTGGACAGGTCCGACCGGTAACGCGCTCTGTTTCAGCCTTTTGCGCCGAGATTGCACTCAATGCTGTCAACGTGGTCTGAAGGAGCTCAAGACGGCTCTGTCCACCCTGTAACTCCTGCTGCACCTGAAAAACAGAAGAGCCTGCTGCTTGCGTGGTCTGCGCCCCAGCCTCGAGGAAACGCCAATAAAAGCCAAAGGCGAAGGCAACTGAAATCAAGACGAGGATAATATAACCGACAATGTAAATAGGATAGAGCACCAGCCGGAGCTGGCCGGAGAACAAGGCATCAAGGATATAAACAATCATCCCCTGAAGCATGAGGACCGCGAGCCCGATTGCGATTTTCGCAGGCTATCCCGATGTCGCCCGAGCTCGCGGCAATCAATTGCAGCATGCCCGAATACGTCGATATCCAGGCGAGCGCACTGAGGCCGCCCAGCAAGACAATCATCAGGGTTGAATACGGGCTGCTACGCCTTGCCGGAAGCGCCATATGAACTCCCACTCGATCGCTTACCCTGGCGCGCCGGAATCTTTCAGGTGAGCGCGACGCACAACTCTACGACGCATGCTTGCTATGCCCGCACCCCCATTGTGCATCAAAAATGAGGGCGTTTTCACATTTTATAAAATTCCGAACGCGGAGAAGGGGATAAAGTTCACGGTTTCGCCCTTGCAAAGGCTGGCTTGGCTTTCGGGGATCTCGATAAAGCCGCTTGCCGCGCGAAGTGAAGAAATCAGGCCGGAGCCGTCGCGCTCATATTTTCTTACGATGACCCTGCTATCGTCGCGTTCGAGCCAGCCCCGGAAAAATTCGCGCCGCCCCTGTTTCCGGGACGGTATCTCGAACCCGGCTGGCAGAACGAGACGCTGCGGCTCGAGCCACGTCTCCCCGCTTAACCGGCGCACCGCCGGCCAGACATAAAGAAGCGCGCACACCATCACAGCGACGGGGTTCCCAGGCAAGGCAAAGCAAAGGCATGAACCGATCTTGCCGATGCCCAGCGGACGTCCGGGCTTGATCGCGAGCTGCCACAGGCTCAGCGAATGCCCTCCCCGGAGCGCGGCAATAACATGATCCTCGTCGCCCAGGCTCGCCCCACCCGACGTGATGATCAGATCGTGGGCAAGGGCTGCGGCTTGCAGGGCATCGCGGTTGTCGGGAAGGATGCCTTTGAAGCTCACATCGGCGGCGAGCGGCCCAAACAGTCCCGTAAGCATGGGGCCATTGGCATCGTAGACCCTGCCTTCCCCGAATGGCGCGCCCGAAGCCAACACTTCGTTCCCTGTCGAGAACACGCAAATGCGGGGCTTTTTGAAACAGATCGCATCCCGGCGGCCGCATGCGGAAAGCGCGGCGGCATCCTGGGGACGAAGCCGATGGCCAGGCTGAAGGATGATTGCTCCTTCCGTTACATCCTCGCCAGAAAGCCGGCGATTCGCGCTCTGCTTGAGGCCGCCAGGGATAAAGACGGAAGCGCCGCCTTCGATGCGGCAGTCTTCCTGCATGGCAACGGTGTCGCACCCATCGGGCATAATCGCGCCGGTAAAAATGCGGACCGCACTGCGTTCAACCCTTGCGCTTAGCGGACGCTCGCCTGCCGCCGCGCGGCCCGCTATTTGGAAGACCGTCCCTTTCTTCACGTCGTAATATGCAAAGGCGAAGGCATATCCATCGACGGCGGCGTTCGTGTGGGCCGGGATCGCACGCGGGGCCTTTACCGCTTCCGCACAAACGCGGCCGGTCGCAGCGAAGACGCTTGTGCTTTCCGCCCCGGCACCGGAAAAACGAGACCGCGCAGAAGGGCGATGGCTTCCCCATGAAGGAGCCTGCGTTCGGTAAACGCAAAACAATCGTCGGCAGCGGTCACGTGCCGGGGCTCCGATTCGCACGGCGCAGTTGGTGGTGATCGAGAATGAAATCAGCGATGGCCATGACATCGTCGAGTCCGAACGTTGGCAGGTTGCTCCGATCAACGTCGAAATCGGATGCAATCGCAACGATCGAGCGATCGCCTGGGGCAAGCGGGGTCCTGTTCGGCGCATCGAAACGACGAACCTCCAGCTTCGGATGCTTTTCGCTTTTGAAGCCCTCCACCAGGATCAAGTCTGCTCCCTTGATCGCCGCGGCCAGTTCCTCAAGAGTTGGTTCCCGCCGCTCGCGAAGTTCGGACATGATGGCGAACCGGGCGCGCGAGGAAATTGCAACGGTGTGAGCGCCTGCCGCCCTGTAGCGGAAGGAATCACGGCCTTCGTGATCGATATCGAACGCGTGATGAGCATGCTTTACGGCAGAGACATTCAGGCCGCCTGCGGTGAAGGCCGCGATGAGCTTGACCATAAGCGTGGTCTTGCCCGAATTTTTCCACCCCGCGACGCCAAAAAGGGGAGCTGTCATGCCGCCCGCTCCATCTTCAGCAAGCGTTCCGCCTCGGCCAGATCTCCGGGCGTGTTGACGTTGAAAAAAGGATCGACAAGGTTCCCCCCGAAATCAGCAAACGCAAATTCCGTCATGAAGTGCGGATGATGCTCTATCCAATGCAGCACTTTCCGGGTGCCTGTTTGCAATGACAATGCCAAATCGTCGGCAAGTACGACGGGCCAGAGCGCGAAAACCGGATGAGCTTTTCCTGCGGAAGCGGCAAGAGCAATGCAAGGGTAGGTTCCATTTGTGGAGGAGAGCAGTTTTTCGACGAGGTCGCTCGGGAAAAAGGGCGTGTCACAGGCCGCGGACACAATGAAGCGCGCGAGCGGCGCGTCTTCCGCCGCCCACCGCATTGCCGCCAGGACCCCAGCAAGGGGACCGGCGAAGTCCGCTGCCGCGTCCGGGATGATGGGAAGCCCAAAGGCAGAAAAGCGTGAGGGATTACCGTTGGCATTGAGCGCGATCGGCACCGCTTGCCCATGAAGGCGTTCGATAACGTGGCCAATCAAGGACTTGCCGTTGAGGGAGTGCAAGGACTTATCGCCACCGCCCATCCGGCGGGAGAGACCGCCCGCAAGGATAACGCCCGCTATCTTTTCCACTGATGAACCTTCATCCCTGGTGCCCTTGCGTTGATGACGCCCATCGTCGTCCTTCACCGCCCTGATAAATAATACGCCCCTCGCCGTTGATCATGACCTGATTAAGAAGGTATCCGCGCACTGAAGCTCGGGACAGCCACCGACCTTCATCGGCGTAACCCTCTCCCGGCGGTTCAAACGAAGGGTGAACGGCTTTTCTGTTGGCACATCGATTGGACCGCTGGTCGAAATCGCGCCTGCCGGCGGCTTCTGTTGGCTAACTCAAACCAGCACATTAACGATGAATCTCAATCTGACGACTTTCGCAATGGCGCGACACCCCTTAAATAGAGATCGATCACTTGCTCCGCATTCTCTCAACCCTCCCACCGGCTGATTCAATGACCGACACTCTCACTAAAGACGATGTTTTGAAGGCGCTAAGAAGCGTCAAGGCGCCAAGCGGGAAAGATGTCGTGACCGCGGGCATGCTTTCTGAAATTGTCATAAACAAGGGTAAGGTCTACTTCGCGCTGACGGTTCCCGAACGGGAGGCCAAGGCCTATGAACCTGTCCGAAAGGCAGCCGAGACTGCGGTAAAGGCTCTTCCCGGGGTGGCGAGCGCAATGGTGACGCTGACAGCAGACGCCAAAGACGAAGCGGCGGCCAAAGAGGAGTCTGATCAAGGCATTGGTCGTATCAAGCATATTATCGCAGTCGCCTCGGGAAAGGGCGGAGTGGGCAAATCCACGACGGCCGTCAATTTGGCGCTCGGCTTCCGCGAAGCCGGACTCCGCGTGGGGGTCTTGGACGCCGACATCTATGGTCCGTCCTTGCCGAGGCTTCTTTCCATACGGAGCAAGCCTGAGCTCATCGGCGATAATCTCCTCGGTCCAATCGAGAAGTATGGCTTAAAGGTGATGTCCATCGGCTTTCTCGTGGAGGAAGAAACGCCGATGATCTGGCGCGGCCCTATGGTCATCTCGGCATTGACCCAAATGTTAAAAGATGTCGCGTGGGGCGAATTGGATATCCTTGTAGTCGATATGCCTCCGGGCACCGGGGACGCTCAGCTAACCATGGCTCAGCAGGTGCCGCTTTCTGGTGCTGTTATCGTCTCGACCCCGCAAGACCTCGCGCTCATAGACGCGCGCAAGGGCCTCAACATGTTCAAGCGCGTGAACGTGCCTGTGCTCGGCATCATCGAAAATATGAGCTATTTCCTTTGCCCAAAATGCGGACATCGCACCGACATCTTTAGTCATGGCGGGGCGCGCCATGAGGCCGAGCGCCTTGGAGTACCCTTCCTTGGAGCACTGCCGCTTCATATGGCGATACGGGAGACGTCAGATTCAGGGAATCCGATCGTGGTCGCCGATCCCACCTCAGCAAATGCGAAAGTTTACAAGAATATCGCTGAAGCAATCTGGCATCGCCTGGTTGCGCAGGATTTGGGTGCGCAACCAGCGCGGATTGTGATTGAATAGTCGACCGTGAACTTCTGACATTCATATCCTCTGGGGCGCGCGGGTTCGCGGATGAGGTGTATCCGGCGGCGAGGACGGCGTTGATGGCGTCGCCCTCGCGGTGAGCGAGGAAGTCCGTTCCATGCGGTGGTCTTCCTTGCAATGTCCAATGACGGGATCGATGGCGGCGCGGCGCTTGAGTTGGCGTTTAATGGCGTCGGTTACGCTTCGTTTCTGGCCCTGGTGTAGACCTTGAATTGATGCTTTTTCGGGGGGGCCTTATAGCCGCCATCCGCCGAGGAGAAAGAAAAGCGCTGCTCCTGTCGTCGCTTCGATGCCGGGAAGGACCGCGTGAATGAGGGCGCTGACCGTCTTGGCGAGGCTGACTTATACGCCGAACCCATAAGGCTTATGCGCTTTGCCTTTGCCGATTGCATTCCACTTCGGGTGCGCGAAGGCGTAAACCATGGGCGCGCCCTGCCGCTTCTTCTGGGTGAGCACCCGGTAGCTCAAAGACAGAGGGGAAGCAAAGACAGCCTTCAGCCTAAAAACGGCAGTTGAGCAGCGCGCCACGCAATTTTGAGGCGGTTGCCTAGAGCGGGTTGAGTTTAGACGGCTCCATATCCGCTTTTTGACGTAGTTGGCGCATTCCTTCGGGGAGTAGGAGCCAAGAAGTTTGCCGATGGCCCCGCGTCGTAGGAGCGGGCCGCCGCTTTTCTGAGCCCGTGCTTGAGTTTTGAGAAGACCTGCTCGATTGGGTTCAGGTCCGGCGAATATTTCGGCAGGAAGAAAAGCTTCGCTCCGGCCTGGCGAATAGCATGGCGCACAGCTTTGCCGCGATGACTGCCGAGATTGTCCATGATGACGATTTCGTCTGGCTTGAGCGCCGGGACGAGGCTCTCCTGAACCCAGGCGAGAAACACCTCGCCGTTGATCGGGCTGTCGAAGAGACACGGCGCTGCGATCCCGTCATGGCGCAGCGCCGCGATGAACGTCATGGTTTTCCAGCGCTTGAATGGCGCCTTGCCTATCACCCGGCCGCCGCGCGGCCCCCAGCCCCGAAGCGGGGCCATATTGGTCTTGGTCCAGGTCTCGTCGATGAAAATCAGGCGCTTAGGATCGATGCGGCCTTGGTGTCTGCGCCACTGTTCGCGCCGATGCTTAACGTCTTTGCGATCCTGTTCCTGGGCGGCTGCGTTTTTTTTTATGGCTCAGTCCCTCGGCGTGCAGGAACTCCCAGACCGAGCGGCGGTCGACCTTCAGCCCGCGAAG
>CAVYVV010000004.1:0-115084 GCA_963772105.1 uncultured Alphaproteobacteria bacterium | reverse complement strand
CTCCTTCGCCGACCACCATGAAAGGCGCCCAGTTGGCCGGGTGCGCTTTCCTGCCTCCCGCGGCGATGATCGACGACATGGCAAGCCGCATGGCCTCGGCCCGACCGATATTGTGCCTCGCTTCGAGTTCGCGAAAGGCGAGCGTGATGAGCGGAACGGTGACGGCGCTGTTCACATACCAATGCGAGACCAAAAGCGCGCGGGCCCCCGAATAGAAGAAGGCACGTGCCAACCCCGAGAGCGCTTCTGTCCCGGTCTCCAATCCGGGCGCTGCCGTGTTGCAGGCCGATAGGATAACCCAGTCGGCATCAAGCTTCAGGCCCACCACATCCGAGGCGGTGAGAAGCCCGTCGTCCTCCTCGGATGCGGTCTCGGGCGGCGTCAAAACGAGCGCGGCCTCCGGGCGAGGCGCATTTCTCGGCTCTTTGGTGTCACTTGTGAGAAGGCCGTTTGCTGCCAAGGAAACGAGCTGCGCCTTCCCGCTTGCCGTTTTGAGGATGTCTTCAGTCTCTTTCGCCAACAGGCCATGCGTCGCGAAATGGATCACCCGCGCCTTGGCGAGGAGGCCGCCATCGGAGAGCGCCTTCACCTGCGCTTTTGTGGCCTTCGCGCCGAGATAGACATCGTGCGAGGGATCAGCGCCCAAGAGGCGAGCAACAGCACAGGTCTCATCGGCTGTTTCGGGCAGGGGGTCCAGATGGCGCACTTCCTCCGCGCTGCTCAAACCGCGAAGAAACGAGGGCGGTGCGGCGGAGGATGAGGCCAGCTCCACGCGCTCAGGGCATGCCTGTTTGTCCCAGGCCCGTTTGTCTTTTCCCTCCTTCCCGCTCAAAAGCGGGTTGGCGAAGGCAATGTAGGGATTGGGCGCGGAACTTGGCTTCGCATCCCGACGGAGCGCCGTCAGGCTCGCCACCGCGGGCAACACCGTGATCGCCTTTTCCTGGCCGAGCCACTTAACCTTGGCATAATCGGAGTATCTCGCCGGGATAGCGTCCACGTCATCGGGCTTGTTCGTCACGAGCACCTGGAACGGCAGGGCTGTGAGCGGACCGGACGGCACCAAGAGCAGATGTTTTTTATCGCCGATGAGGTCTTCGATCTGACCGAACAAAGCGCGGTAGAGCGCGTGCGCGCGGGCAGTATCGAAGGGGAGCGGCTTACCGAGGCCCATCTGGCCGGCAATGACATCGGCGGGCGTATAGCTCACGCCCAGCAGCTTTTCGCAGGACTCGTCTGTCCAGGCTCCCCTTGCATCAAGACCGCAGCGAAGCGCCTTGACCTCCTTTGTTAGCGCCGCGGTGCCAAGGTCGATACGGACCCAGCGCAGCTCCGTCTTCGTTACAACCCAGATGAAGGTCTCCTCCGGCGCGGGCTTAAATTCCGGCGTATCGAGGAACAGGATGAGCGCCTCATCGGGGCTAAGCTGGGCTTGCACGTCCTCAGCCGATAGCGGCGTTGGACTGGCGAGTGCCGCGTAATCGGGAAACTCAGTGGCGAGCCTTTTGTCGATCTCAGCGATCCTTGTGTCGATGGCGTTGAGGCGGGTGAGGTTCTCCTCTTCGGCTTGGGCGTTGCGATTTTGCGGTGCTTGGCCGAGCCAAGTGTTACGCAGCCCATCTCGCTTCTGCCATTCCACCACAAGATCCTGCCGCTCTCGCGCCAACACCGCAAGTTCGGGATCGCCCGTGGCGCCGCGCACCGCCATTTGTTCGAGCGATTGCGCCGCTTCGGAGCTGCGCACCCATTGCACAGTCTGGAACATCTCGCCGGATGTCTTCGCATCGGGTGCGCGGCCTTCCGGCACGAGGCGGTTTACCGCCTTGACAAGGCCCCGGAATTGCCAGCTCGAGCGCTCCGCCTCGCTTTTGTTCTTTCCTGTTACGGCTTGGCCGGTGCGGAGCGCGCCGCGCTGCGTGCGCCCGGCGATCGCAGCAGTGCTGCGTCGCCAAAATTGCGCAGCGCGGGGCCAATCACGCTGCTCGAAATACAGCGCCGCCAAATTGTTCATGCTGAAAAGCGTGTCGGGATGCTCCTCGCCGAGCACCCGCTCTCTGGTCTCGAGCGCGCGCTTCAAGAGCGGCTCGGCCTCGTCGTAGCGGCCCTGAACCCGATACAGCTCCGCCAGATTGTTCACGCTTGTGAGCGTCTCGGGATGCTCCTTGCCGAGCACCCGCTCTCTGGCCTCGAGCGCGCGCCGAGAGAGCGGCTCGGCCTCGCCATAGCGGCCCTGGGCCCATACAGCTCCGCCAGATTGTTCACGCTTTGAAGCGTCTCGGGATAGCTCCTTGCCCAGCACGCGCTCATAGCCCTCGAGCGCGCGCTGATAGAGCGGCTCGGCCTCGTCGTAGCGGCCCTGAACCCGATACAGCGCCGCCAGATTGTTCACGCTTGTAAGCGTGTCGGGATGCTCCTTGCCGAGCACCCGCTCTCTGCCCTCGAGCGCACGCTTAAAGAGCGGCTCGGCCTCGCCGTAGCGGCCCTGGGCCTTATACAGCTCCGCCAGATTGTTCACGCTTGTGAGCGTCTCGGGATGCTCCTTGCCGAGCACCCGCTCCTTGGCCTCGAGCGCGCGCTTAAAGAGCGGCTCTGCCTCGCCGTAGCGGCCCTGGGCCTGATACAGCACCGCCAGATTGTTCACGCTTGAAGCGTCTCGGCATGCTCCTTGTCAAGCACGCGCTCATACCCCTCGAGCGCGCGCTTCAAGAGCGGCTCGGCCTCGCCGTAGCGGCCCTGGGCCTGATACAGCACCGCCAGATTGTTCACGCTGGTGAGCGTGGAGGGATGCTCCTGGCCCAGCACACGCTCTTTCGCCTCGAGCGCGCGCTTATAGAGCGACTCGGCCTCGCCGTAACGGCCCTGGTCTTATAGAGAAAAGCCAGATTGTTCACGCTAGTAAGCGTATCGGGATGCTCCTGGCCCAGCACCCGCTCGCAGCCTCGAGCGCGCGCTTATAGAGCGGCTCGGCTTCCCCGTAGCGGCCCTGGGCCTGATACAGCAACGCCAGATTGTCCACGCTGGTGAGCGTTGGGATGCTCCTGGCCCAGCACCCGCTCCGCGAGCGTCAGCGCCTGCTGAGCGATCTCGGTTGCCTCAGCGTCTTCCTTTGGTTAAGGAGTTGGACGACTTGCCTATTGAGGGCGTCGACGTCAGCCGCGCCTTGCGCCCGCGCGACCAGAGGGCCGGCGGCGGAGCCATCTTCAGCTGAAATCTTCACCATTGCCGGCCGCTAGTTCCTCTGCGTAGATCGAGCTGGTATCCTGCAGATTTGATCAAGAGTTGCCCAATTATCTGGTGGTCTCCCGTTATGTCGTGCTACGAATAAATCTCATTCCAGCTATTCTTAGTCTATTTCCCATCGATACGTAATAGTTGTCGCATTCGTAATTTGTACTCTGACGGCGTAGTCCAAGACCTTGAATGAAATTAGAGACGTTTGTTGCACTCGTAGTATGCTCCTTCAACTCGACCCAGTCAGCATACTAGCGCTTTCGCCATACTCCGCTTTTATTGCAGCCTGGACATCATCAGTAGGTTTGTAGATTCTATTTGAAAGAATAAAGCGGTCGGCTCCACTTTGATAGCCTTCACCTGACGCAAGAGAACAAGCATTTAGGGTCGTTGAGCCGCAGGGTGCCGCCTCAGAGGACGGAGGCTGAAGACCAGTCCAATTGCTAGTGTCGCCGACCGCCATTCTGGGAAAGTCCGGAGTAATTTTCTAAAAGGCGGCTGTAGCCAGCAGGCCATTAGCAATGCACTGCTGCGTTGCGGCAGAAATTGTATCATGGGCGCCTGCCATAGGCGGTTACGCAGACTTGGCGGAAGTTGCTTAAGCCATTGTCCTTCGCTATCGAGCGACACTTTATGTTGCTTCATCCAAGTGTGCTCTAGCGAAAAGCCAAGCCTGCTCGTGGATGTTATTTGATTGAAAGACCGCTGTGTGCCGCCGATAACAAAGTCAACCGGCAAAAAGCCTTTGAGCAGTCGAATGCCCATGATTTAGAAATCCATGTCGATGTTAGAAGGCAAGCCAGTAGAAAGAACAGTCGCCTGGAGGTGCGATTTTTCATTAGTGAGCCGCAACGAGTGCCCGCGCATCAAGTTGACCAGCCCCAACAGGAGTGTCTTGAGGGTAAGCTTCCGGCAGCGCCTTACGGGACGTGGCGCGCAACTTCTGTTCAATGAGATCGGGCTTGCCCACCCAGTTAGGGTGCACCGACAGTGCCAGAGCGACCGCTCCTGAAACATGGGGCGCCGCTTGAGACGTGCCCTCCATCGCGCCGTATCCTCCCTTAACGATGCTCCAGACGCCAAGCGGAAGAGTTCTTTTTTTGCCCTCCAAGTTGATAGTCCTGCTTTACCCGCATATCCCCTCCAGGCGCCATGACTGTGACGTTGCCGTAATTGGAGTACCATGCAAGATGGCCGGAAGGATCGCTCGCCGCCACCGAGATGACTTCCGGGCAGCCAGCAGGTTCGTATTTGTGGAAGTCCTCTTGCACATACCTGCATGAGTTGCCGGACGAGCAAGTCTCACCTTTATCATCAAGATCCGCGCCATTCCCAGCAGCCGCAACGACGACGGCGCCCGCGGCGCGGGCCTCTAGGATCGCAGAAATGAGCGCGCCAACATTTTCTTGATCGCAGGTTAGGCGGCTACCAAGACTTATATTAATGACGTTAGCAGGCATGGTATTCGCCGGGGCGCCTTTGACCGGAAGTCCAGCCGCCCATCTGATTCCATCTACAGCGTCGAAGATAGAGCCGCCATTCGGTCCTAGCACGCGCACCGGCAGGATCTTGACGCTCGTTTGCCAATTAATCCCCGCAATGCCGCTTCCGTTTTTTCCAGTCGCGCCAATGATTCCTGCCACATGCGTTCCGTGCCAGCCAGACTCAGTTTTTTTGCTCGGACAGAAATTTCCAGTGTCGGTTGCATCTGCCCCGCGTCGCGTGGGTTCGCCGGTGCAAAGATTACGGCTTACAAAACTGTACCCTCGAGCTACGTTTCCTGAGCCACTGATGTCTTCGTGATCGTAGACAATTCCTGTATCCAGCACAGCGACTACAATCGGCTTCGCCAGTGCGACATCCGACCTAGCCATCTGACCCCACGCATTAATCGCGTTCATGCCCGTTGGCGAGGGAAGGTAATTCCATTGAAGTTTAAGAAGCGGGGCGTTGGGCAATACACCGGTTGGTGATTGTTGTTCCGGAGTTTTAGAAAGGCTTTGCAACTCAGTCTCGGACCGTTCTGCGTTATTTGGCGGGGGATCGATATTCAAAATCCAATTAGGATGAGCATACTTTACCCTATTGTCGCCCTCTCGTAGGCTTTTTGCTATTCCCTGTAGCAAAGCGAGGTCTGAGGGCGAGCTTTCGCTTGGTCCCCTGGTAATCCCAGAAAAGTCGAAGCTGAGTTTCAGCCCCGTTTCCCCCAATTCTTCCGCTTGGACGCCGCTGCCGCCTGGGCCCCGTAGCTTTCCTTCGCCAGATCGAATGTCATTGAGCGCGCTATCTCGATCCTGCTCGGACTTGTAACCTACAATCAATTCGCCAGGGACGAAATTCTGCGAGGCCTTAGCCGATTTAGCATGGGCTGTCGGCAGTGGTTCCGTCAGCAAAAGTGCGAGCAATGCCGTAAGCGGGGCAATCAGCCACTTCATTGGGAAGCTCCATTTCCAATCCTTGTGCTGCACCTTTCCGAAGTGTGCGCATTGTAGATTGGCGAGGTCGGTCAGACCGCTCGGGCAAGGGGCTGATCGGAGCCCGATGGCTTGACGAAGAGGGCGAATGCGAGCGCCGAAGAACGGCTCGCTCTGAGCGCCACGCCAGTTCGTCGTTTCATCACTTTACCTTAAAAACCGAAGCATGGCTAACAGTTACGACCTTCCATAACAGGGCTTTTAAAAAAGTAATCAACTTCCGCTGGGCGAGGCCGAAGCCGACGGGCGTCACTTAAGGCCAATTTGGGCTGGGTCATTTGTGAGCGTGAGCATCGTCAGCGGTGCCGCCCGGCCTCGGCGCTTAAATCAACTTCCGCACAAACTCGGAAAGTAAAAGAAAAAACCGCCCGAAGGAGGCACCTAAGCCACGCTTGCTCCGTCAATCAGCACTGAGCGCTTTCGAGCTTCTCGAGTTAGGCAGTCGCGAACCGCGGGGCTAGCTGGCGTAACCACGTATCCGGTGTCCGGGTCGCCGATAAGCAAGGATTTATTACGAGGGCTCAGCCGCGACCGCGAGAAGTGGATGCGCTGATAGCCGAAATGTAAACGGACCATTGAGCGGCTGAGCCGCTGGCTTAAGGCACTGACGATACACTGACGAGAATTTTTTGAAGCTTCTGACTTTGGGCTAAGTCCTTGATTTTATGGTGCGCGCGGAGAGTTTCGAACTCCCGACCCTCTGGGTGTAAACCAGATGCTCTACCGCTGAGCTACACGCGCAATCGAGCCCTATACACAGCGGAGCATTCGCGCTTCGTCAAGCATTTATTGCGGCCATCGCCGGCGATCTACGCGCCGAAAAGCGTCTCATAGAGGAGCACGGCGTTCAGAAGGAGGACGACGCTGGCGCTTGCCATTGCAAGAACCCGCGTCGGCCGCGTATTGGCGAAACGGCCCATGATGAGCTTATCGCCCGACAGGATGATGAGCGCGATCATCGGAACAGGCAGGGTGAGGCTGAGGATCACCTGGCTGATCACCAGCGCTTTCGTCGCGCTGATCCCCATCGCGACCACGACGAATGCCGGCGCCATGGTTACGAGCCTCCGCAACCATATGGGGATGCGCCTGCGGAAAAAGCCCTGGAAGATCACCTGGCCGCCCATGGTCCCGACCACCGAACTTGAGATCCCTGACGCAATCAGTGAAACGAGGAAGGCGGCGGCCGCGCCCGCGCCGAGAAGCGGCGTGAGCGTGTGATAGGCGGTTTCGATCTCGGCCACGTCGGTGTAACCCGAATTGAACGCGGCTGCCGCCATGATCACCATAGCCATGTTGATGCCGCCCGCCACACACAGCGCCGCCACCACCTCCCGATTGGAGAATCGAAGCACGCGCTCGCGCTCGTGGTCCGACGACAGCAGGGTGCGCGCCTGCGTCAGCGCCGAATGAAGATAAATCGCGTGCGGCATGACGGTCGCGCCGACGATGCCGACAGCAATCATCAGCGCGTCGCGATCCTCAATACGGGGTGTGATCAAAGCGCGACCGGCAGCGCCCCAATCGACCGGCGCGATGAACAACTCGATCAGGTAGCAGACGCCGATGATCGCGACGAAAGCGCCGATCGACAGCTCAATCCTGCGAAAGCGCGACCCGCCGAACATCAAGATCGCGTAAGTGAGGATCGCCGTGGCGGCCATGCCGGAAAACAGCGATATGCCGAAGAGCAAGGACAGCCCGATGGAGCCGCCCAGGAATTCGGCCAGATCCGTCGCCATCGCGGCGATCTCGCTCGCTATCCACATCAAGAAGGGGATAGGCTGTGGAAAATAAGTCAGGGAAAGCTCGGCCAGATTACGCCCGGTGACGATGCCGAGCTTGGCCGAGAGCGCCTGAAACAGCATGGCGATCAGGTTCGAGGCCAGCACCACCCATAACAAGCCATAGCCGTATCTTGCCCCGGCCTGGATGTTCGTGGCGAAATTGCCCGGATCGATATAGGCGATCGAAGCAACCACGGCTGGGCCGGCGAAAAGCCATGTGGTCGCGAGTTCTGCTGCGACGCCCGGCGACCGCTTCGCGGAGCGCGCGCGCTGTACCGCTATCGAGTGTCGGCGCTGCGTTGGCGTGACCAGTTGCTTCGTATGGCATCTTGATCTTTGTCAAATCCGTATAGCCAATGCTATAATGCCTTGCACGAGCTAATCAAGGGCTCACGTTAAAGTTGATCGACCCTAAAATCCAATGAGGAGCGGCTTGCAATCTGCTAAGTTAGGCGAGTTCTCGATGACACGGCGGTCCGTCATGCCTGGACACAGAAGAACCGATGCAGACACCCTGATCTCTGCCGACATCCAGTCGGAGAGCTTCCGGCAGAACCGTCAGGCGCGGCGGCTGGAACTGGTGGAGGATTATGTCGAGCTGATCGACGATTTGCTCTCTGCGCATGGCGAAGCGAGACAGGTCGACATTGCCGAACGCCTCGGGGTCGCTCAGCCGACTGTCGCCAAAATGCTGAAGCGGTTGACCGAAGACGGGCTTGTGTCGCAGCAGCCCTATCGCGGCGTTTTCCTGACGCCCCTGGGCCAGCGTTTGGCGGCGGAAGCCCGTGAGCGGCATCGTGTGGTGGAAGCTTTTCTGATTGCGCTTGGCGTAAGCCCCGATAACGCGCGGCGAGACGCGGAAGGGATCGAGCATCACGTCAGCGCCGAGACGCTGGACGCATTCCGCGCCTTCGTCGGTCTTCACGCAAAGTAGGCACGCGGCAGCGACTTTTCCCCAACATACAACAGGCAGCGGCTTGCCCGTTGACGACGACGCCTCCGATCGGGAAAGGTGGAACGGGGCAGGAAGGGGGGGCAATCAGTGCTTGGTTTTGGCGTTTCGGCCGAAGTTTTCTCCGGCGTTGCAGTGGCGATGTCCATGTACAGTCTATGGCGCACATCACTCAAGCGGGCCGATTTGCGTGTATTTGTCTCGCCGCTCATCCGGTACGCGTCACCTTATCAGAACAGTGGTTTTGAAGTTTTCGAAATTCCGCTGACTGTCATCAACGAGGGGGCACAGACAGGAACGATCCTGTCCTTCGATCTTGAAGTTACCAACTCCCAGAATGGCACATCGAAGCTCTTTTACAGCGCGGGACTTGGCCCATGGAGTTTGGCCAGGGTCAAAGGCGAGGGTTTGATGCCGTTTACGCCCGTATCGTTAACCGGACGCTCCTCCCAATCCGAGACGATCCTTTTTTACTCCAGAAACGATTCCCGGGTGATGCAGATTGTCGAGGCGCCTGCTCAATACCGGTTTGCCATGACACCTTTGACAGCTCAGCACCGTGGTTTTGTGCGCCGAAAACCGAAACCGCTCATGTTTGAGATGACCCTGCCGTATCTTGATCATCGCGCTTTTACGAGCGGAGGCGGCACCCTCCCCCTGCATAAAGCGACTTGGAGCGGATAGATGGCGCCGTTCGATTGTCAGCGGCCATGATGGAAGGACCTCTCCCACCGGCGGTGATGATCATAGCCCTCCTGGATGTAGGGTGTGAACACAGCCGCGTTCAGGATAATCCGGTTCAAGACGTCGGCAGGAAAACGTAGCGGCCTCATGAAATCGACGAAAAGGATGACGCGCGTCTTGTCCGTCCTGTTCCATGCCTCATGGTCATAAGCATCATCGAAGATAAGTGCGCGTCCTTCCTCCCAGTGACAAATCCGGTCTCCTACGCGGATGGCGATCTGGTCTCTCGGCTCTGGAACGAGCAGGCCGAGATGAAAGCGGAGCACACCGTTGTAGAAGCCGCGGTGAGGCGGCAGGTGCTTGCCGGGCTCAAAAATGGAAAACATCGCGGTTTTCAGGCCCGGGATCTTTTGCACAATCCGCCAAGTTTCGGGGCACAGCGCGATGTTCCGCTCCGATTTGATGCCGTAGCCCACAAGGAGGAAGGTCTTCCATCCACGGTCCTTGCTGATCGAGGCAACGTCTGGGGCAATGTCCTGAAAACTTGGAAGATCGTCTTTTCTACGAAGCAGCGCGTCCAGCTCCTGGCGGATCGCGCGCCACTCGCTCTCAACATCCGCGGCCCAAGGGAAAATCGCGTTTTCGTAGACGCTCGGATTGCCGAATTTCGCGTATCGCACATTGAGGCGCTCGGCCACGCCGATGATCGCCAGCAATAAGCGAATAAGCCAGCGTGTACGATCGCGAGGTTTGATCTCCTGGAGGGCGACCACTTGCCTTAAGCCGGCATCGTGATGAAAGCTGCCGAATTAAAAAGCTAGGCTGCGAATTTGTTCCTGTCTTTCAGGGCGGTCAGGCCCACATTCTGCTCCACGGTCTCGTAGAAAGCGATCCACTGCGCCGTCACCGCCTCCGGCGTGAAACCTTGCTGGTAGGTCTTCGAAACCGTTCGCGATGAGACTCTGTCTCAGGGCCTCTCTGAAAGGACACGCGCCATGGCGTCTCTTAGCGCAGCAACGTCGTCTATGGGGGTGAGCAAGCCCGTTCACGCCGTCGATCACATGGGCGGCGGGCCCCGCGCTGGCGCAGGCGACAAGCGGCGTTCTGGCCGCCCAGGCCTCAAGGATCACGGTGCCGAAAGGCTCATATCTTGAGGGCAGGACGCAGATGTCGGCGGCCCGCAAGAGTGCGGACCGGTCTGTGCGCCATCCAAGAAAGCGAACCCGCTCGGCAATGCCCAACTCCACCGCCAGATTTTCCAGTTCGGCCTGCAAAGGCCCATCGCCCGCAAGCCAGGCGACGCAGCCCGGCAAGCCCTGGACGGCGCGGAGGAACGTATCGAGGCCCTTCTTCTCATGCAGGCGCGAGAGCGTGAGCAGCACCTTCGCGTCGGACGGCGTGTTCAGCGTAGCCCGATCGAGCGGCGGCAGCGGCGTTATCACGGGAAAGGTCGGGATGTAGTGCGCCCGGTCCGCGGGAACGCCGTTCTTCACCATGTGAGCGACGATATCGCGGGTTACTCCCACCAGACGCTCGCAGCTCTGAAAGTGGCGAGGATCGTAATAGCCCCCGAACCAGCCGATGACAGGCTGGAAGCCTTTGTCACAAGGCTTGCGGCGCGGCGCATCCAGGTCTGCACGACTGTCGGTTTTTCACGCGCGATGAGGCCGCGAATCAGGAAGCGCTGCGCGGGTGCAAAGGGAACACGCAAGGGAGAAGCCGCCATTCTGATCCCCAGCGCCTTCATCTCGGCAAAGCGCGCGGCGTCCTCGTGCATGACCACGCATTGGTCGATGCCCGCTTCATGCAGCTTTGTGATGACGTCGCAAGCGTAAGTTTCCGCGCCGCCATTCGCCTTGCTCGTCATGATTTGAAGAATGCGCATTGGTGATCGCTTTGCTTTATGCCGCTGCACGCGCCGCGGACTTCTCGTCGTCCGAGAATTGAAAGAACGATTTCAGCCGCCTTGCGGCTCGGCGTCCCTTCCGGCAGGAACATCCTCTCGCGGATTTTTGCGAGCGCCGCGACTTGGTTGGCCCGCTCAGGCGTGTCCTTCAAGAGAGGAGCAAGGGCGGCGCTGAGTTTCGCGGGCGTGCAATCCTCCTGGATAAACTCCGGGAATGCGTTTGCGCCCAGCACAAGGTTTGCCAGCACGACGGAATGGACCTTCAAGAGAAACCGCAGGCGCGCCGCGACCGGATCGACGCGATAAGCCACCACCATCGGCGTGCCCGCGACACCGAGTTCGAGCGTGACTGTGCCGGAGGCGGCGAGCGCGGCATGCGCCAGTTTGAATGCGGTGAACTTGTCGCTTTCACCCTCGACAAGATGCGGCTGTTGCGGCCAGGCTGGAAGCGCCTGCTCGATCAGCGGACGCACCGAGGGCACCGCCGGTATGATGATCTCGAAGGGGCCAGCCTTTTGGCGCAAAGCCCCGATCGCTTCCCCGAACGGCGCCATGAGACGAGACACCTCGGACGGGCGGCTGCCCGGAAGCACGGCGAGCACCGGGACGCCAGGCGTCAAGCCGAGGCGGGAGCGCAGGCTTTCGGTTTCAAGCCCATCGATCCAAGAGGCTCGCTCGATAAGCGGATGGCCAACATAGGTGCAGGCAGGGCCGCCCAGACGCGCATGCGCATCCGGCTCGAACGGCAGAAGCGCGAGAAGATGATCGACATAGGGCCGCATCTTGCGCGCGCGTCCCGGCCGCCAAGCCCAGACGCTGGGGCTGACATAATCGATGATGGGGATCGACGGGCGGCGCTGGCGAATGCGTTTCGCGATGGGGTGCGTGAACTCGGGGCTGTCGATGATGACGACCGCATCGGGGTTGAAGGCGAGCGCCGCATCCACGGTGCGATACACACGCCGCACAAGCTTCGGCAGGCGGGCGAGGATGGCGGCAGGTCCCATGACCGCGACATCGGAGAGCGGGAAGATGGATGAAAGCCCGGCCGCCTCCATATGCTCGCCGCCGACGCCGGCGAAGGTGCAAGCGTTTGCGCCAGCCTTCTCCTTCAGCGCCTCGATCAGCTTGCCGCCGAGCACGTCGCCGGAATGCTCGCCCGCCACAATGAAGATGCGTTTTGTTTGAGACATGGCCCCCGCCGTCGTTTCCCTCGTTAGGCTAGCCTTCCATCACCTCCGCGGATGAGGCGCCATAGAGGAAAAGACCGAGCTTGTCCGCTTTTTCCACAAGCTCTTGCTGCTCCGCCAGCAGAACCGCCCCCGCCGCGACGGCAATTCCCGCGAGCCCCGCCTCCGAAGCGAGTTCCACCGTGCGAGGACCGATGGCGGGCATGTCGAGCCGCAAATCCTGGCCGGGCTTTGGCGCTTTCACGAGAACGCCCTTGCGGGACTTGAAGCCCCACTTGTTCAGGTCACGGCAGCGGCGCAGCATGGCATCCGTGCCTTCCGCCGCTTCGACCGCGAGCACGTATTGCCGCGCAACGACGGCGCCCTGCCCGATATCGAAGGAGCCGAGCGCGCGGGCCACGCGAAAGCCAAGCCTGATGTCGTCCAGCGCGGCTGCATCCGGCGATGCGGCGGAAAAAACACCGGGCGGAGCGAGAAGCCTCGGGGCCACCTCATGAACGCCTGCCACTTCAAACCCTTGCGCCTCGAAAAAACGCGCGACACGCCGCAGCACCGCGTCATCGCCTCCTTTGAAAAGGCGCAAGAGTTGGGGAAGGTGGCGGAAGAAGCCTGTATCGACTTTCAATTGGAAGAGATTGGGCCTGCGCAGGCTTCCAACGAGCACGATACGCTGACACCCCTCCCGGCGAAGCGTGCGAAACGTGAGCCCTACTTGCCCGATACCGGCATAGGCATGAGGGAAGCGTTCGATTTCGGGGGATGCGTTTCCCGTGAGACCGATGATGAAGGGACTATATCCGCTTTCTCGCGCAGCTTCGGCGACAGCCAGCGGCAGAGAGCCGCCCCCTGCAATGATCCCGATCCGCGAGGCTTGCGGCGGGTTTTCAACGCGCTTTTGGTCCTGAACATCCCGCGTGGCGAGCGGTATCATGCCTGGTTGCGTGGAACGCAGAAGGAGCGGTCCGTTTTCGCCCGCATGAAAGCGACGATGCGCTGAACCGGCGCGTCGCCGGGGAACATCTTCTCCACATCGTCGAGCCGCTCCTGCAACGTTCCCTGCTGGGAAAACAAGAGCCCGAAAGCTTTGCGCAGCGTGTGGATTTGCTCGCGATCGAAGCCCTGCCGCTTGAGGCCGACGATATTGAGGCCCGCGAGGCTTGCGCGGTTGCCCAGCACCATGCCGAACGGAATGACATCACTCTCGACGCCCGACATCCCGCCGACGAAGGCATAAGCGCCGACGCGCACGAACTGATGGACCGCACACAACCCGCCCAGGATGGCGTGATCCTCGACAGTGACGTGCCCGGCGAGCGTTGCGTTATTGACGAGGATGACATGATTGCCGATCTGGCAATCGTGCGCGACGTGGGCGCCGGCAAGGAACAAGCCGTGGCTGCCGATACGGGTAACATGGCCACCGCCTTCAGTGCCGCCATTGATGGTGACGTGCTCACGAATGGTGTTGAAAGGGCCCACGAAGAGTTCGCTGCGTTCACCCCGGTATTTCATGTCCTGCGGTGTGCCGCCGACCACGGCGAATGGGTGGATTTCGCAGCCCTCGCCGATCTCGGTTATGCCCGTGATCACGGCGTGGGAATGAACCTTTACGTTCTTGCGAAGCGTGACATGCGGGCCGATCACGGCAAACGGCCCAACCTCCACGCCGTCTTCCAGTTTCGCCCCTTGGTCTATCGCCGCCGCCGGATGGATCATCATCTCGGTCATGGATCGTTTATCCGTTCTCTTGGGAGCGGCTCGAGTTCTTGCCCAGGATCGACGATCATGGCGCTGATCTCGGCTTCTGCCACCAGTTGGCCGTTCACCTTGGCTTTCCCCTCGAAGCGCCAGACACGTCCGCGATTGCGCTTTTTCGTCATGTGATAGTGCACCGTATCGCCGGGCATAACCGGGCGGCGGAAACGCGCGCGGTCGATCGACATGAAATAAACAAGCTGAGGTTCGTAGGGGTTGGCGAGATTCGCAACGCAGAGTGCGCCTGCGGTTTGAGCCATCCCCTCGATCAACAGCACGCCGGGCATGACGGGGAAGTTGGGGAAGTGCCCCTGAAAGAACGGCTCATTGATCGTGACGTTCTTGATGCCGACCGCAGAATTATCGCCGTCCATATCCACGATCTTGTCGACGAGAAGGAATGGATAGCGATGCGGCAACAGCTTCAGGATGCGGACGATATCGGCGGTGCCGAGTTCCTTGTTCTCAGCCTGCGCCTCGCCCTCTGTTTTGGTCTCGGATTTCTGCCACATAGCCTTAGTTTCTAATCGTTGGAGTCGCCGCCCGTGCCATCAGCCAATGATTTGCGTCTGGTCAGCCGTTTGAGGAGCGCGACCTCCCGCGCCCAGGAAATCATGGGCTTGGCGGGATAGCCGCCCCAACGTTCCCCGCGAGGGATATCGGAGGCAACCCCGCTCTGAGCACCGATCTGGGCTCCCGCGCCAATGCGGATGTGACCGACCGTTCCACACTGCCCGCCCATAGCCACGAAGTCTTCCAGAATCGTACTGCCCGATATGCCGGTTTGCGCAGCGATCACGCAATGACGGCCAATAACCACGTTATGGGCGATTTGAACGAGGTTGTCGATCTTTGTGCCCTCGCCAATTATGGTATCCTTGAGTGCCCCGCGATCAATGGTGGTGTTGGCGCCGATCTCTACGTCGTCCTGGACGATCACACGCCCGACCTGGCGCACTTTGTAATGTCCCGAAGGGCCCATTGCAAAGCCAAAACCATCCTGGCCCAGCCGAACCCCAGCGTGAATAATGACGCGGTTGCCGATCAAAGTGTGCGTGACCGACGCTCCCGGGCCCACAAAGCAATCGCGGCCCACGGCTACGCGATAGCCGATCACAGCCCCCGCCGCAATCCGCGAGCCTCGCCCGATCTGGGCTTGCGGCCCGATGATGGCGCCCGCTTCGATGACCGCCCCCTCCTCGATCTGCGCAGTTTCGTCGATGAGCATTGCACCGCCGACTTTTGGGTGCCCGGCATCGGGAAAAAACATTTCGAGCGATTTCGCGAACGCACGATAAGGATCGCGGGAGATAAGCGGCACGGAAGGTGTTGGAACCCGGCTCACATAATTTGCAGAGATGAAAACGGCTGCTGCATGCGTCTGCTTCAAAGCGGCAAGGTATTTCCGGTTCTCGAAAAAGGAAACGTCCGAGCCGCCGGCGGCGTCGAGCGCCTTGACGGAGCGTATCGGCTTGCGGGAATCCGCCAGCGAGGCGTCCGGGATCTCCGCGCCGGTATAGGAAGCAAGCTCTGAGAGAGAGAACGGCCCCGCTGGAGCCCAAAACCCTGGATGATCCATGATGCGCTTACACAGTAAAAATGCTAAGCGGGCCATTCCCGCCTAGCACTTGTTCATACCCGTCTTTGAGGCAACGGCCTTTAAACCGGTGCCTTTTTAGAACTTGGTTGCGGCGCCAAACCTGAACACCTGGGTCTGATCGAAAGACTCCTTCAGGATGGCATAACCGAAGTCGGCGCGAAGTGGCCCAATGGGAGAGTTCCATATCAGGCTTGCACCAACAGATGCACGGATCGCGTCGCTGTCATAGGGATTGAGAGCAGATGCGGCCAAAGTAGGATATGCAGCCGCATACCAGGGATTTTTGCGCGAGATAGGCCCTGGACAAAGCGGCTGAATCTGTGCCGTAGAGCGTACCGGCATCCGCGAATATGGCGCCGCCGAAGCCGAGATCATCCGGCACGAATGGGATCGGGAAGCGAATTTCGGACGTCGCTGCCCAGAAGGTCTTGCCGCCAAGCGGATCGCCGGTGACCGGGTCACGCGGACCTAGGCCGGACGGCGCGAAGCCACGGATCGTCTCGCCGCCTTTGAAGAAGTCGTCCACCGTCCTGACGTCCTGGCCATTCCAGCCCATGATGTTTCCGCCGATGGCCCGGCCTACGAGTGTGATCTCCTTCGTCAGCGGATAGTAGGCCCTGCCCTCCGCAATCGAGCGCACGTAGTCGACGGTGCCGCCCACGCCTGCGAGGTCTTGAGCAAAGGAGAAGTAAAAGCCGCGCGAGGGATTTTTGCGGTTATTCCGCGTATCGTAGATGAGCGAATAACCAACCGAGGAGGTGATTGCAGTACCCGCGACTTCCCGCACCGCGAGCGGTGCAGTCGTACTCCAGGTTATAGATATCCTCGAAGATGAAGGTGTAGTTTGTGTTCAGCCACAAATTGTCGAGAAGCGCGAAGCCGAGACGCAGGCTGCCACCGGTCCTCAGGTCTTCATAACCTGCGTCGGTGTAGCCGGATGAGGCCGTGTAGTTGGCGTTCCGGGCAAATGCGTCGACCCCGAAGGACATGTTCCGGTCGAGGAAGCGTGGCTCGGTCCAGCTCACATCCACGCCGCCGCTCACGAAGCTGCCCGTCACCTTGACCTGCAGATACTGACCGGTGCCTAGGAGGTTTCGCTCGCTGTAGGTGACCTCTCCGATGACGCCCTCAGCTGACGAGTAGCCCGCGGCAAACGACAGCTCGCCTGTGGATTGCTCCTCGACAACCACATTCAGAACAACGCGGTCGGGGGCAGAACCGGGCTCCTTGTTGACCTTGACGTCCTTGAAGAAGCCAAGGCCGATGAGCCGCTGGCGAGCCTGGTCGACCATGATCTTGTTGTAAGCATCGCCCTCGGCAACACGAAACTCGCGCCGCATGACATAATCTTCGGTGCGGTAGTTGCCCACGATATTGATGCGTTCGATGTAAACGCGCGGGCCTTGTTCAACCACGAAGACAATCGAGATGGTCCTCTTCACCGGGTCGCGATCGATCCTCGGGCGGACCTGACCAAAGGCGTAACCCTGCTCCGCAACAGCCACCGTCAAGGCTTCCGCCGTCTTGTCGACGAGCTCGGCGTTATAGATATCACCAGGATGGGCGAGCAGGCGGCCACGCACCGACTCGGCGTTGAAAGTCGGCAGTGTTGATTCGATATCGACGCCGCCAAAGTAGTACAGCTGCCCCTCGTCGACCGTAAATGTGAGGAAGAACCCCTTGCCTTCGCGGTCGACGTCGGCGACAGCCGATACAACCCGCATATCCGCGTAGCCGTTCTTGATATAATAGCGGCGAAGCAACTCGCGATCGAGGTTGAAGCGATCCGGGTCGTAAACGGATGTCGGCTTCAGGAAGTCGAGAATGCTCGATTCCGTGGTTGTGATAATCCCGCGCAACTCCGAGTCGGAGAAGGCCTGGTTACCGATGAAGTTGATCCCCACCACCTTGGTTTCGGGACCTTCCCGGATTTCAAAAACAAGATCGATTCGGTTGTTGTCGAGCTCGATGACTTGGGCGTCGACCTGAGTCGCGTAGTAGCCCTGCCTTCGGTAAACGTCGAGAATGCGCTGAACGTCAGCCTGAACGCGGGCCCGGGTATACATCGAGCGGGCTTTCAGCTGAACTTCCTGAGAAAGCGTATCGCTCTTGACCTCGGTGTTCCCTTCGAAAGCGACGCGGTTGATCAGCGGGTTTTCGACGACCGATATCACCACGACGCCGCCTTCAAGATTGATGCGAACGTCCTGAAAAAGCCCCGTCGCAAAGAGCGCCCTCAAGCTTTCATCGGCCTTGAACGAGTCGTAGCGCTGCCCGGGAGTAAAGGTCAGGTAGGATTTGACGGTCTCCGGCTCAATTCGCTTATTGCCGACGACCCGGACATCGCGGACGACCCCCTGGGCATAAGCCGCTGTCGAGTAGATCGTCCCGGCCATGACTGTCACCGTCATCAAAGCCGCGAGTACCACGAGGGTTGCTTGAACCCTTCGAATTATGCTCGTGCGAAGCATTGATATAGTTGCCCCTATTACGCCGGATCCCCACCACAGCATTTCAAGTTTGCCAAAAAACTAGCACTTTGTGTCGCCAGGGTGGCCTACCCAACCATTCAGTCTCGTTTCCAGACAACCTGTTGCCCCCCGGCATCAGGCGATCAAGAGCACTCCTTCTCCTTACGCTATCACTATTTTACGCAGTTTTACGCAATCTTGCGTTTATGTGCTTTACGCTTTCTTGCGGCTTATTTGCGGCAGACGCTTTCTGCCCTCTTTGCAGGCACCTGTCCGCGCGAGATGTCGGCTATGTTATTCCAAGTTACAAAAACCATTAGCATGAGAAGTAAAATAAATCCAAATTGAAAACCGATTTCTTGTGCCCTCTGGTTCAATGGACGGCCAAGTATGGCTTCTGCGCCATAGAACAAAAGGTGACCACCATCCAAAACCGGGATGGGAAATAGGTTGAAAAGTCCGACACTTACCGAAATGAAGGCGATGAGCGGGATGAGATTGACAAATCCTTCCGACGCGAAGCTTTTTGCCACCTCGGCAATCTTGACCGGACCGCCAAGGGAGCTCGCGCAGGCATTCCCGCGAATCAATTGATCGAAAAATTGAAACGGCCCCTCTGATGATTCGCCACGTCTGCTGAACCCCATAGTCCCAGCGCCTGGATCATACCGGCGCTGACGACCTTGGCATCATCTCTCTTGTTTCCGCCGACAACGCCAAGCCGTCCCATGCATTCTCCCTCGGTCAGCTCCGGCGTCGCCACGAAATCGAGCTGCTTGCCTCCCCGATCGACGCCAATGTTGATGGGCGATCGAGCATTGAGCTT
Organism: uncultured Alphaproteobacteria bacterium; assembly: GCA_963772105.1. Classification (GTDB taxonomy): domain Bacteria; phylum Pseudomonadota; class Alphaproteobacteria; order Rhizobiales; family Rhodomicrobiaceae; genus Rhodomicrobium. The sequence goes on along the minus strand of CAVYVV010000004.1, from coordinate 96,211 downwards.
CACAGACATGCTGAAGTCCTCGAAGCTTTTGACGGGCTTGCCGGCCACGGAGACAATCCTGTCTCCTGCCTCGAGCCCAGCCTTCGCAGCGGGAGTTCCCGGTTCCACGCATGTGATTCGCGCTTCCTGATAGACGATCCCCGTGGCCAGGGTTATGCCGGCGAAGATGACGATGCCCAAAAGGAAGTTCGCAAACGGCCCCGCCAGCACAACGAGGACGCGCCGCCAGAGGTCCGAGGTATGAAAATTTCCCCTTCCGCTGCTCGGGAGTGAGCGTCTCAAGCTGCTCGGCGGATGGCATGCTGGCGATACTCTCGTCGCCTTTGAACTTGACGTAGCCCCCAAGCGGGATCCAGGCGAGCCGCCAGCGTGTACCGCTCCGGTCGCGAAATCCCGCGATCTCGTGCCCGAAGCCAATCGAGAACGTTTCAACCTTGATGCCCAAGGCTCGCGCCGCCAAAAAATGCCCGAGTTCATGAACAAGGACAACCACGCCTAGCACGACCAGAAAAGGCACAGTCCACCAGAAGACCTGGGTGAATGCGAACGATAAGTCCTGAGGTATCATAGAGGAACCTTCCGGGCAGGCAGCGGCTTCGCCTGTTGCGGCGCGCCAGCCTTTCAACGTGGGAGCATTAAACGGGAATACGCTCGAAGAAGCACCAGATAGGAAGCTTCGTCGTGTACTTAAATAGGAACGGAATAAGCGTAAGACCCCGCGCTACCACCGGTTTGCTCGAGAAGAGCAGTCTTCGCGATCTCGCGAGCGCGAGTATCGAGATACATGACCGCTTCGAGGCTGTCGGGGACGACGCCCGCAAGATCGGATACCGACTTGCTCAGCGTGCGCTCGACCAGCGCAGCGATGCCCGGGAAGGATGTCGACCGGTTCAGAAATGCTTCGACGGCGACTTCATTCGCCGCGTTGAGAACGGTGGTGGCTGCTCCCCCTGCCCTCAGCGAGTTCTTTTGCGACTCGCAGAGCGGGGAAACGAACCTCGTCCAGATCTTCGAAGGTCAAGTGGCCTGCGGCGGCGAGGTCCAGCCTTTTGAAATCGGCCTTGAGACGGGCCGGCCACGCGAGGCTGTACGCTATCGGGGTCCGCATGTCGGGAAGGCTGGCTTGAGCGATGACGGAGCCATCGCTGTAATAGACGAGCGCGTGAATGATTGACTGCGGATGGATCACCGCCGAGAGCTGATCGGCCCCGACATTGAAAAGGTGAAAGGCCTCGATGAGTTCGAGCCCCTTGTTCATCATCGTGGCGCTGTCGATGGTGATTTTCTGGCCCATCGTCCAGTTCGGATGCTTGAGAGCATCTTCGGGGCGCGCCGCCGCGATTTGCTCCGATGTCCAGGTGCGGAAAGGCCCGCCCGACGCGGTGAGAACGATCCTCTCGACATGGGCGCACTCGAGGCTGTCGAGCGACTGGAACACGGCCGAATGTTCCGAGTCCACGGGAATCAGCGTCGTGCCGCAGCGTTCCCTTTCCATCATGAAAAAGGCGCCCGCGGAAACGAGACATTCTTTGTTCGCGAGCGCGACCGTCGTCCCCTGGTGAAGGGCCGCCAATGTGGGCGCGAGGCCCGCGGAACCAACAATCGAGGCCATGATAAGATCGGCGGGCCGGGCCCCTGCCTCTACCAGCGCTTCTTTGCCGGCTCCGCACTGGATGCCCGTTCCCTCAAGGAGCTGGCGGAGTTCCTCCGCCATGCTTTCATCGGCGATGGCCGCATACTCGGCCTTCAAAGCAATCGCGAGGCTCGCCAGCTTCTTGGCATTCCGGTTTGCGGTGAGCGCCACGGCATGAAAACGATCCGGGTGCAGGGCGAGGAGGTCGCAGGTATGCTGCCCGATCGTGCCCGTCGCTCCCAGTACGCTCACGCGCTTGGCTGGGCCCGCGCCGTACGGCTCCCCGCTGGAACCATGCCCGTTCTTTTTCATCTTCGCTCCACCCTTGCCAGCGGTTTTCGTGCTCACCAAACCAAGAGCGCGCGTCCCGGCTTTAACGGATCCGCCGCCGCTGCAATGAGGCCGGCTCCAATCGCTGCAAAAACAAGTCCGTCAAGACGGTCCAGCACACCGCCATGTCCGGGAATAAGTCCGCTCGAGTCCTTCACCCCGAAAAAGCGCTTGATGAAAAATTCCCCAAGATCGCCACCCTGCGAAACAAGTGCAAGCACAACGCTGAGCGCCGCCACTGTAGGGATCGAGGTATGCCCGAACCATGCGGCAAAAAGCACGCCCGCAATGCCGGCGAAAAGCGCTCCGCCGATGAAGCCGGACCAGGTTTTGTTCGGAGAGATCTTCGGGGCGAGCTTCGGTCCGCCGATCAATCTTCCGGTAAAAAAGGCGCCCGTATCCGCGGACCATACGACGAGGAACAGGTACAGGATGGCGTGGAATCCGTAGTCGGGATCCTGGCGGATCGCGATCAACGCGATCGCGGGGAGACCGGCGTAGTAAACCCCGGCAGCCGACCACCAGGGATCGCTCCGGTAATCCAGCTTTTGGTGAAGGCGCAAGACCAGCCACGTTGCAACGATGACGATAATGACCGCTGCCGCCGTGTTATGTTGCAAGGTGAAATAGCCTGCGGCAATAATCGCGGCGGATTGAACTGCGAAAATGCCGTCGATCCCGGCGCCGCGAACCACGCGCCCCCACTCCCAGCTCATGAGAGTTGCAGCGAAAAGGATCAGCGCTGCAAAGGTTTGTGTTCCCGCATAGGTAAGCGCAAGCGTCAGCGCCACCAGAACGAGCGCTGAGTTGACCCGGAGAACCAGCTCTGAACTGACAGGCTTTGCCATTATCCTTTTGCCGTTAAAAGGCGCCCGCGGGGAACGCGCGCCCTACCTGGCAAGCCCGCCGAAACGGCGTTCACGCTGCTGGTAAGATGCGATCGCGCTTTCCAATGTCTGTCTTGTAAAGTCAGGCCAGAAATTATCAACGAATAAAAACTCGGAATAGGCACACTGCCAGAGCAGAAAGTTGCTGATGCGCTGCTCGCCGCTCGTTCGAATAAGCAAATCCGGGTCTGGAATGCCGGCCGTGTCGAAGTGTTCCGCCAAGGTTTCCTCGGTTATGGCCTCGGCTGCGAGTTCGCCTGATTTTACCCGCTGCGCCAATCGCTTAGCAGCGCGCACGATCTCATCGCGAGCCCCGTAATTGAAAGCGACAATGAGTTGCAGCCCGGTGTTCCCGCTCGTCAGCGCGACCGCCTCCCGGAGCATGGTGACGAGATCTGGCGGCACCCCCTCCTCTGAGCCAATTACACGCACCTTGATGTTATTTTGGTGGAGTTCGGCCAGGTCGCGGCGAATAAAGCGGCGCAGGAGCGCCCATCAGGAAATCGACCTCGATTGGAGGCCGTTTCCAGTTCTCCGACGAAAAGCTGAAAAGCGTGAGATAGCCAATCCCTAGATCCGCGGCAGCCCGGACGCACTCCCGCGTGCTTTCAACGCCGCGACGGTGGCCTTCCATGCGGGGCAACCCCCGCTGCGCCGCCCAGCGGCCGTTGCCGTCCATAATAATTGCGATATGTTTTGGGGAAGGACGCTCTTTCCCGAGCGCAAAAGCTTGTTCCTGCAATCTCACTCTTGGCCACCCATTATTCCCTCGCAGTCAAGACCGCGGTCTCTAACCCATAATAGCGGAACAATAAAGCAAACCTATTTATCGCCGAACAATTTTTCGCAGCCGCAGCCGCTGCGGCGGATTTCTAAGAGCCTGAGCCTGTGTGCGAGCTTCGAGCACACTTACACTTGCATGATTTCATGCTCCTTGCCCGACAAAAGCCCATCGATCTCCTTGATGGTGCGGTCTGTCAGATCTTGAACCTTCGTGTGAAGCGAGCCGCTATCGTCCTCGCTGATCTTGCCGTCCTTCTCGAGTTTCTTGATCTGATCCATACCGTCCTTCCGGACGTTCCTTGCCGCAACGCGCGCCTGCTCCGTGTACTTTCGTGCGATTTTCACGAGTTCCTGGCGCCGTTCCTGGTTGAGTTCCGGGATCGGCAAGCGAAGCGTCAGCCCATCGACGACCGGATTAAGGCCCAGGTCCAATTCGCGGATCGCCTTATCGACCGCATGGAGATTGCTCTTGTCCCAGACCTGAACCGTGATCAGGCGCGGCTCGGGCGCGTTGATCGAAGCCACCTGGTGGATCGGCATTTTCGCGCCGTAGGAGGTGTTCACCATCAAAGGATCGAGCAAGGTGGTGCTCGCACGGCCCGTTCTCAGGCCGCCAAACTCCGCCTTGAGCGAGCTCACCGCACCTTTCATGCGCTTCTCAATTTCTTTGATGTCGAAATTGCTGGCTGCCATTTCCGATCCCCTTTTATTCTTGAGGCTACGTAGTCCTTGCGGTCATTTATGCTGCCGGATCGCGTCCGACAACGCTGTAACGGGCTTCGCCGCGCATTACTTTTCCAATAGCGCCCTTCTGATGCAAAGAGAACACCACGATTGGTATTGCGTTGTCGCGGGCAAGCGCAATGGCGGCGGCGTCCATCACTTTCAGATCCCGGGCCAGCACCTCCGAGAAGCTCAGGCTGCTGTAGCGTTCGGCCCGCGGGTTGATCTTAGGATCCTGAGAATAGATTCCATCCACCTGGGTGGCTTTGAGTATCGCATCGCAGCCAAGTTCGGCGGCTCTGAGCGCTGCCGTCGTGTCCGTGGTGAAGAACGGATTGCCCGTTCCCCCGGCGCAAATGACGACTGCGCCCTGATCGAGATCGGCGACCGCGTCGTCACGCGAGAACGTCCTGCAAATCGTCGGGACGGGCAAGCCCGAATAAAGCGAAACGGCCTGCCCCAGGCGTTTCAGGGCTTGTTCAAAGGCGAGGCCGTTCATAACCGTCGCCAGCATCCCCATGAAGTCGCCCTTCACACGGTCGATCCCGTGGGCCGCGCCTGACATGCCGCGAAAGATGTTACCCCCGCCGGCGACAACGGCAACGCGGGCACCGCGCCGCGCGACATCCGCGATGTCCCTGGCGATTTCGGCAAGGGTGTCCGGGTCGATGCCGTGACGGCCGCTCCCCAAAAGCGCCTCACCCGAGATTTTGATCAGCGGGCGGGTGTAGGGTAGTGGCTGCATCGTCTTTTCCTTTGGCGAGCGGACGGCGACGGCAACGTGCCGTCGCGTTGATAGGCTTGGCCGCTATTGCTTGCCGGCGGCCGCCGCGACCTCGGCTGCGAAGTCTCCCTTATCGGCCTTGATGCCTTCGCCAAGCTCGAAGCGGACAAAAGCCTTGACGGCGATCGGAGCGCCCACCGCGTTCTCAGCTTCCTTGAGCGCCTTCTCGACCGTCAGATCGGGATTGATGACGAAAGCCTGCTTCAGAAGAACCACCTCCTGGTAGAACTTCTTGATCCGGCCCTCGATCATCTGCTTGACCACCTTCTCGGGCTTCCCGCTTTCCTTCGCCTGTTCCGCGAAAATGGCGCGTTCGCGTTCCACCACTGCGGAATCGACGTCCTCATCTTTCAAGGCGAGCGGATTTGTTGCGGCCACATGCATCGCGACCTGACGCCCGATCTCGTTCAGCTTCTCCTTGTCGCCCGTCGAACTCGAGCGCAACCAGAACGCCGATTTTGCCCAAGCCGGGCGCCGCCTGGTTGTGAACGTAAGTGGCAACCACTCCGTCCTTTACCTTGAGCGCGGCGGTGCGCCGAAGCGACATGTTTTCTCCGATGGTCCCGACGAGTTCCTTCAGGTGATCGCTGACCGTCACCTTTTTCTTCGGATATTCCATCGCGGAGAGCTTGGCCACGTCTCCATCCGCCTTAAGCGCGAGCTTGGCAATCTCCGCCACGACCGTCTGGAATTCAGCGTTGCGGGCAACGAAATCGGTCTCGGAGTTCACCTCGACAACCGCGCCAGCGTGGGCGGCCGATGCGACGCCGATCAACCCCTCCGCCGCAACGCGATCGGCCTTTTTCGCGGCCTTGGAGAGGCCTTTCGCTCGCAGCCAGTCGATGGCAGCTTCCATCTCGCCGCCCGATTCGCTCAAAGCCGTTTTGCAATCCATCATGCCGGCGCCGGTCTTGTCGCGAAGGCTCTTGACCATCTCGGCAGTAATCGCACCCATGTGCTACCTCATAAGTTTTCAGAGCGTGCGCCCGAAGGCGCACCGTCATCACCTAGCTTGTCAGCTCGCGCGCCTGGTCGACCCAATCGCCTTTCGCGATCTGCCCGTTTCCGTGCAGCAGGCGGTCGATTTCATCCAAATTATCCTGGGTGAAAGCAGCGACCTGCCAAAAGTGGAAAACCCCGCGCTCATTGAGCTTCTTTTCATGGGCCTTGGTGATGCCGCGGATCTTCTTGAGATCGTCTTTTTCGCCTTGCGGTTCAGGAAGCCCCTCCAGCGTTGAGGTTTCTGCCTCGACAGGCTCGGGAGCCTTCGTCTTTTTCTGTGGAGCAGCGGCTTCACCATTGGCCTTTTCGTGGTGAGTGTCCTTGCCGTTTTTGACGGGTTCGACGACGGGTTCGATGACGACTTCCTCGAGAGCCGCCTCGGACACTTCCTCGGCTGCTCCGATGTCGATGCCGGACACGCCTTGTGCGCGCTCGATGCCATCGATGGCTGCCCTCGAAATCAGGTCGCAATAAAGCGTGATCGCCCGGCCCGCATCGTCGTTGCCAGGGATCGGGAAGTTAACGCCGTCCGGGTTGCTGTTGCTGTCGATAATCGCAATGACCGGGATCTTGAGCTTTTTCGCTTCGGCGATCGCAATCGCCTCCTTGTTCGTGTCGATGACGAACAGAAGATCCGGCACGCCGCCCATGTCCTTGATGCCGCCAAGCTCTTGCTCGAGCCGGTCGCGTTCGCGGGTGAGCTGCAGAAGCTCCTTCTTCGTGAAGCCCTGGCCTTCACCCGAAACGAGATCGTCCAGATAGCGCAAGCGCTTGATCGAATTGGTAATCGTCTTCCAGTTCGTCAGCATGCCGCCAAGCCAGCGGTGGTTGACGTAGTACTGGGCGCAGCGCTTGGCTGCGTCGGCGATAGAATCGGACGCCTGCCTCTTCGTCCCCACAAAAAGAATGCGGCCGCCTTGCGCCACCACATCGCTTGTGATGACGACAGCCTGATGCAGGAGCGGCACCGTCTTCGAAAGGTCGATGATATGGATCTTGTTTCTCATCCCGAAGAGGTAATCTTGCATCTTCGGGTTCCAGCGGTGCGTCTGGTGACCAAAATGGACGCCAGCTTCGAGCAGCTGACGCATGGTGAATTGGGGCAGAGTCATGGTTGTCCTTCGTCCGGTTAAGCCTCCGCGGGTGTTAATGGCTATGCCATCACCGGATGCCAAAAAGGGCCGCGAACGGCCCAACGTGACAAGATCCCCGCGTGTGAGATGGGCTCTGTATAGGGCTGAACGCTGCCATTTGCAAGAGTTCGCCCCTGCAATGGCGGTGCAAATCGGATGCAGATGGTTATTGCTTGTTTTACGAAAATTTCAAACCGGAGGCATGCGCGCATGACTGAAACCCACGCCTTCCGCAATGGCCGATAGATGCCAATTATTGAAGATCCTCGGTCTCATGTTCTTCGGCGCGCTGCTTGCCGTTGGAGCCGGGGCGCTCTTCTTCGTCAGCCTTTTCGAGGCCCCCAAACTCGTTGCCGGCTGGATGCCCGCATCGGTGGCCGACAAAATCGGCCTGCAGGGCGTGGCGCTGTTCGGCGCAACCGCGCCCGAGTGCAACGAGGGAAAAGGCGCAGCGGCGCTCGGGCGGATTCTCGACCGCTTGCAGCGCGGCGGGCGTTACGGCCGCCCATTCAAGCTCCATCTCGTGAACGGTGAGCAGGAGAACGCTTTCGCGCTGCCGGGCCGTCACATCATTCTCGTATCGGGGCTGCTGAAACTGGCAAAAGCTCCCGAAGACATTGCGGGCGTGCTCGCTCACGAGATGGGCCATGGGCTGGAAAAGGATCCCGAAGCGCTTTTCCTTCGAAACATCGGCATGAAGGTGATCTTCAAGTTCACGGCGTCGGACGAAGACAGCGCGGCGTACTTCCGGACGATGCTCTCGCAGCTTCGCTATTCCCGTGAAGCCGAGGTCAAGGCTGATGCGCATGCAATCGCCATTTTGAGGCGCGCGCGCATTGCCTCCAGATACGCAGGCGAATTCATCCTGCGCAGCGCTGCCGAAAGCCCGACCGGGGAAAGCACGCTGGATGATTTTGGCGCTCACCTTTCCGCAGAGGAACGGGCGAAGCTTTTCCTTTCGCAGCCGGCCTATGAGGCCGAGCCCATTTTGAGCGAGGAAGAATGGGCCGCCGCCAAGGCTGTGTGCGGGGAAGGGATCGAACCCGGCGGGCGACCGATCGAATAGGGCCAGCCCCAACCGCTTTCATTCCTCAGTGGAAAAACTTTCGCCGTCTCTGGATCTTTTCCCCGATATCGGGTACCCAAGGCCGGGAAGTGTGGCGGACTGAGCACCAAGAGACGTTCCCCGGCAGTAATGGCGAGACCGTGGGAGTCACGATATGATGCCGGCGAAGCGCAGGAGCCGGTTGAATGCAGGGAAAATCCATCCTCCTTATTATTGGCGGAGGCATTGCCGCCTATAAATGCCTGGATTTCATCCGGCGCGCGAAGGAACGCGGCGCAAAGGTCCGTTGCATCCTGACGCGCGCTGCCCAGCATTTTGTGACGCCGCTTTCGGCGGCGGTTTTGTCCGAGGAGCCTGCGTTTACGGAATTGTTCGATCTCAAGAACGAGACGGAGATCGGCCATATCCGGCTTTCCCGCGAAGCAGACCTGATCGTTATCGCGCCCGCCACGGCGGACTTTCTCGCCAAGATGGCCCATGGCCTGTGCGACGATCTCGCCAGCACGGTCCTTCTCGCCGCCGACAAGCCGGTGCTCGCCGCGCCGGCCATGAACTGGCGCATGTGGGAGCACCCGGCCACGCGCCGGAACATGAGCCAGCTCAAGGCTGACGGCGTTTATTTCGTTGGACCGAACGAAGGGACGATGGCTTGCGGCGAATCCGGCTTCGGGCGCATGGCGGAAGTGGACGAGATCCTGGCCGCCGCCGAAAAAGTGCTCGAAGGCGAAAGCGCAAAGCCGCTCGCGGGCCGCAATGTGCTCGTCACCGCGGGCCCGACCTTCGAGCCTATCGACCCGGTTCGCTTCATCGGCAACCGCTCCAGCGGCAAGCAGGGTTATGCCATCGCGGTTGCTGCCGCCCGCCTTGGCGCGCGCGTGACGCTGATCGCCGGTCCTAACGCTCTCCCCGACCCTCGTGGCGTGGTCACGATCCGTGTCGAAACGGCGCAAAAGATGCTCGAAGCCGCGGAAGCCGCGCTCCCGGCCGACATCGCCGTGTTCAGCGCCGCCGTTGCGGACTGGCGCGCCGCATCCGTCCAATCGGAGAAGATCAAGAAAAGCGGAAGCTCCCCGGAGCTTCGGCTCGTCGAGAACCCAGACATCTTGCGGACAATCGCCAAGCGCTCCGCGAACAGGCCCCGTCTCGTGATCGGCTTCGCCGCCGAAACCGGCAACATCATCGCGCAAGCCGTGCAGAAGCTCGAAAACAAAGGCTGCGACTGGATTGTCGCCAACGACGTTTCGGAAGGGGGTGTCTTTGGCCGCAACCGGAACGCTGTGCATGTGATCACGCGTTCGCGGGTGCAAAGCTGGCCGGAAATGTCGAAGGAAGATGTGGCGGACCGGCTGGTGCGGGCGGCAAGCGATTGGCTTTTGCAGCAAAACGGCGACGCGGGGCTGCCCCAGCGATGACCGCCGTGCGCTATATTGTCCTGCCTCATGGCGAGGGGCTGCCAGCACCGTCCTACCGGAGCGCGCAAGCGGCGGGGCTCGATCTTTCGGCGGCGCTTGCAGAGGGCGATCCGCTGACGCTCTCGCCCGGCGACCGCGCGCTTATTCCAACTGGAATAGCACTTGAATTACCTGAAGGTTTCGAGGCCCAGGTCCGTCCACGCTCCGGGCTGGCTCATAAGTACGGGGTGACGGTCTTGAATTCCCCTGGCACGATCGACGCCGATTACCGGGGGGAGATTAAGGTTCTGCTCATCAATCTGAGCAACGAATCAGTTATAATTAGACGAAGCGACAGAATTGCGCAGCTTGTGATCGCCCCTGTATTGATGGTAACCTTGGAGCGTGCAGAATTGCTTGCCACTACCGGGCGTGGCAAAGGGGGTTTCGGCTCGACAGGAACCTCCTGAGGCGATATTGCACATGACCGCTCATGGGTGTTATGCATCCCATGGGTTGAGTAATTATTAACCCTATGCCATATAAAGTTGTGACCTAATAAGGCCAAGCAAATTGGCCCCCAACATCCAGAGACGGAGGTTCTCATGCCTGAATCTCACATCTGGGGAGGAACAATTAGGAAGGTGTGGCTGTCGGAAAGCGACAAGTTCCGCGACCACCTTCTAAGGCTTGACCGAGACAGCCGCCGGATGCGCTTCGGAATGGCTGTAAGCGATGCCTTCATTATAGACTACGCATCCCGTCTCAATGAGATGAGATGTCTCGTTTATGGGTTCTTTGTCGATAACGAGATCCGAGCTGCCGCCGAAATGCGTCAGATCGGGGATTCATGGTCATCGGATGCCGAAGGGGCATTTTCCGTTGAACATGAGTATCAAAATCGCGGAATCGGCACTGAGCTTTTAGGCCGGATCATTCGTGCAGCGCGCAATCGCGGCGTGACCAAGCTTTACATGAACTGTCTCGCCGAGAACCATAAAATGCAGCGCCTTTGCCGCAAATACGAAGCGGAGCTGGTTTTCGATCATGGCGAGGTTGTCGGGCGTGTCATCCCATCGCTTCCGACGTACATCTCTCTTTGGGAAGAAGCCGTCGACGATTCCAGCGGCTTTGTCATGGCGGTTCTGGATTTACCTACTCCGGAACCCGTGGCCTGAATCTTCGCCCCTCTCCATGAGAGAGGGGCGGTCGGTTTTTCTGAACGCTGATCAGCGGCCGGACCATCGAAGCTCGACCGGATGCAAAGACGCGGGTCAGCAGGTTCTTTCTTTAACGTGCGTCTTACCGGAAAACCGCTTCGCACTTTCGGCGTACTTTAGTTCTTTGTCTTGTCGACAAGGGCGCGGTCCGCGATCCATGGCATCATTGCGCGCAGCCGCCGGCCCGTCTCCTCGATGGGATGGTTGTCGCATCGCGCGCGCATCGCCTTGAAGCTCGTCTGGTTGACCTTGTTCTCAAGCATCCAGTCGCGGGTGAATGTGCCGCTTTGGATGTCACCCAGAACCGCCTTCATGGCTTCCTTCACGCGAGCGTCCACAACCCTCGGGCCGCTCACATACTCGCCATACTCGGCCGTGTTCGAGACCGAGTAGTTCATGTTCGCGATGCCGCCTTCGTAGATCAGGTCGACGATCAGCTTCACCTCATGGACGCATTCGAAATACGCCATCTCGGGCGCATATCCGGCCTCGACCAGCGTCTCGTAGCCTGCGCGCATCAACTCGACGAGGCCGCCGCACAGCACGCTCTGCTCGCCGAACAGGTCGGTCTCGCATTCTTCCTTGAAGGTGGTCTCGATGATACCCGCGCGCCCGCCGCCGATGGCGCTTGCGTAGGAGAGGCAGAGCTCATGCGCATTGCCGCTCGCGTTTTTGGCGACGGCGATAAGGCAGGGGACGCCGGCGCCGCGCGCATATTCGCCGCGCACGGTATGCCCTGGGCCCTTCGGCGCCACCATGCCGACATCCAGATCGGCGCGCGGCTCGATGAGGTTGAAATGGATGTTCAGCCCATGCGCAAAAAGCAGCGCCGCGCCTTCACGGAGGTTACTGTGAAGATGATCGCGATAGATGTCGGCCTGCAACTCGTCCGGCGTCAGCATCATGACCACGTCGGCCCATTTCGCCGCCTCGGCCACTTCGAGAACGCGGATCTTCTGGGCTTCGGCCTTCTTGGCGGAGTTCGATCCCTTGCGCAGAGCGACGGCAACCTCGGCAACGCCGGAATCGCGCAGGTTCAACGTGTGAGCATGACCCTGGCTGCCGTAGCCGATGATGGCGACCTTCTTGCCCTTGATGAGGTTGATGTCGGCATCGCGATCATAATAAACGCGCATGGAGATTCCCTTCTTCAGAGTTTCTTGGTGGACAATCAGGGCGCGGCGTTTGGTGCTGATGCGCGAAAGACGCGATACGCTCTGAAATTCGAAATCCGGCTTAAGCAGCTAAGCCCGCGAGGTCAACGGAATTAGACGTGACCGGCTCGAGGCTGTTTCGCCGAGCCTGCACCTCCATCGAAAGCCCGCAGACCTTGCCAGCCGGCGCACCCGGAAAACCGCACCCGCCGCAACGATCACATCGCGTCTGGCCCGCGGCCGATGGCTGCAACGCCGGTCCGCGCCGCTTCCACAAGCCCGAGCGGCTTCATGAGTGCGATGAAGTTTTCGATTTTCGAAACACGGCCTGTGATCTCGAAAACGAAATGATCCGTGGTCGCGTCCACGACCGAAGCCCGGAACGCCTCTGCAAGCCTGAGGCTCTCGACGCGCTTCTCGCCCTTGCCGGCCACCTTCACGAGGGCCAGTTCGCGCTCGATCGGGTCGCCTTTCACCGTCAGATCGGTGACCCCATGAACAGGAACGAGCCGCCCAAGCTGGCTTTTGATCTGATCGATGATCTCGACCGGACCGTTCGTGACAATCGTGATGCGCGATTCATTCGCCTCATGACTGACCTCGGTCACGGTCAGACTGTCGATGTTGTATCCGCGCCCTGCGAACAGGCCGATCACGCGCGCAAGAACGCCCGGCTCATTGTCAACCAGGATCGCGATCGTGTGCCTTTCAATCCGCGCCTGTGGCTCCCCCGACGGCATCGCCGAACCCCACTCGATCTTGTTCATCACATTCACCTTCAGCTTCGATCATCGCCGCGGCGATGATCGCGCAAACGGTCTGTCAAACCATCATCTTGCCAGCGTCGGAGACCTCGAACGAGATGTCCTCGTTCGCGGACTCATCGCCGAAGATCATGCTGTTGTGAGCTTCTCCCGACGGGATCATCGGGAAGCAATTCGCGAGCTTCGACACACGGCAATCGAAGATCACCGGCTTCGGCGTCTCGATCATCTGGATGATGAGATCGTCGAGTTCCTCCGGTTTTTCCGCCCGCAGGCCGACGCCGTGAAAGGCTTCGGCGAGCTTCACGAAATCGGGCAGCGCTTCCGCATAGGAATGCGAGTAGCGCCCGCCATGGAGCAATTCCTGCCACTGGCGCACCATGCCCATATATTCGTTGTTCAGGACGAAGATTTTGATGGGCAGATCATACTGCGCGGCCGTCGACATCTCCTGCATCGTCATCATCACCGATGACTCGCCGGCAATATCGATGACGAGGCTCTCGGGATGCGCAACCTGCACGCCGACCGCGGCCGGCAGGCCGTAGCCCATCGTGCCAAGACCGCCGCTGGTCATCCAGCGGTTCGGCTCGTCGAAGCGGTAGAACTGCGCCGCCCACATCTGGTGCTGGCCGACTTCGGTCGTGATGTAGGTGTCGCGGTTCTTCGTCAGCTCATACAGCCGCTGGATCGCGTATTGCGGCATGATGACGTCGTCGCGGTTCTTGTACTTGAGGCAATCGCGTTCGCGCCAGCCGTTGATCTGCGCCCACCAGGCTTTGATCGCCTTCTTGTCGACCTGCGGCGACCGCGCGCGCCACACGCGCAGCATTTCCTCCAGCACGTAGCCGCAATCGCCGATGATCGGGATATCGGCGCGCACGTTCTTCGAGATTTGCGAGGGGTCGATGTCGATATGGATTTTCTTCGAGCCGGGCGAGAACGCGTTGAGACGGCCCGTGATGCGGTCGTCAAAGCGCGCGCCGACGCAGATCATGACGTCGCAGCCGTGCATGGCGAGGTTCGCCTCGTAGGTGCCATGCATGCCGAGCATTCCGAGCCAATGCGGCGACGACGCCGGATAGGCCCCGAGGCCCATCAGCGTCGAGGTGATGGGGAACCCGGTCAGGTCGACGAATTCGCGCAAAAGCCGCGCGGCGTTCGGCCCGGAATTGATGACGCCGCCGCCCGTGTAAAAAATCGGCCGCTTGGCGTTCGCGATCAGATCGACCGCCTCCCGGATGGCCTGGGGGCTGCCCTTCACCTGCGGGCGATAGGTTTTATGCACGACCTTGTTCGGGCCGATGTAGGTCCCCTTCGCGAACTGGACGTCCTTTGGAATATCGATAACGACTGGCCCCGGCCGCCCGTTCTGCGCAACGAAAAACGCCTCGTGCATGATGCGCGCAAGGTCGTTCACGTCTTTCACGAGGTAATTGTGCTTCGTGCAGGGCCGGGTGATGCCGACGGTGTCGCATTCCTGGAAGGCGTCGGAGCCAATCAGCGCGGTCGAAACCTGCCCTGTGATGCAAACAACCGGGATCGAATCCATCAGCGCATCGGCGAGCCCTGTCACCGCGTTCGTCGCGCCGGGGCCGGAGGTGACGAGCACCACGCCGACCTTGCCGCTGGAGCGGGCATACCCTTCCGCCATGTGGACCGCGCCCTGCTCGTGGCGCACGAGGAAGTGCTTGATGCCGGTCTGCTTGAAAATCTCGTCGTAGATTGGAAGAACAGCGCCGCCGGGATATCCGAACATGTGCTCCACGCCCTGATCGGCGAGGGCTTGTAGGACGATCTCGGCGCCTGTCATCGCGCGTGCCATGGCGAACTCCAAAGAAATTGCGGCCCCAACCGGCCGCGTCACCAGTGGCATTGCGGTACGCCCTCATCGCGCAGAGGTCAACATTTTTTGGAGAAAGATTGTCGCATCCCGTTTTGTTCTTTCCCTTTCTTTCTCAGAATAACCGCTCCACGTTTTAAAATTGCTGTTTATCCAAGTTATCTGTCGCTTGGCATAATTTCGCGTGTTTATCCTGGCGCGCTCCGCAGCCTCCTCGAAGGCGATTTCGCCTCGCAAATAGGCGAGGAGCGGCGGCAGCCCCACGGCCCGCATCGCGGGCAGCGCGGGATCGAGGCCGAGCGCCGCGATGGCTCTCGCTTCCTCGATCGCGCCTTCCGCGATCATCGCGTCGAATCGCGTGTCGCAGCGGCGGTAAAGCTCGGCGCCGCTCGACGTTCATCGATCAGAGGGAAGGCATTGGCCAACGGCAGCAGCGGCGGCTGTTTCGTGGCCTGCCACTCGGCAAGGGGCGGCCCGTGGCTTCCAGCACTTCGAGCGCGCGGACGATGCGCTGCGGATCGGTGGGGCGAAGGCGCGCGGCGGTCAGCGGATCGCGGCGGGCAAGCTCGGCGTGCAGCGCCTGCGGCGGCTGCGTCTGCGCGAGAAGCCGGGTGCGGGCGCGGATCTCCTCCGGGACGTCGGGGATGTCGGACAGCCCTTCCGTCAGCGCCTTGAAGTAGAGCCCGGTGCCGCCGACGATGACCGGCAGCCACCCTTCCCTTTTCGCCTCGTCAAGCGCCGCCCTCACATCGGCGAGCCACAGCGCGGCGGAGTAAGGCTCGCGCGCGGGCCGGACCCCGTAAAGCCGGTGCGGCGCGCTCGCCTCGTCGGCGGGCGTCGGCCGGTTCGTGATGATGCGAAGCTCGGCGTAAACCTGCATGGAATCGGCGTTGATGACGACGCCGCCGAACTCCCGCGCCAGCTCCACGGCAAGCGCCGACTTGCCGCCCGCCGTCGGCCCGCAGATCAGCACCGCTCTTGTGTCGCCCGCCTCGTTCATCCAACCTTTGCCTTCGCCGCCGCCCGCGCTATAACGCACGCATATTTATTTAAGCATTGCGGGGCGGGATATGGAACTTTTGCAGCAGGTTTGGCAGGTGGTGTTGGCCCCGCAATCGGGTTGCGGCCCCATTTGTCAGCCCTGGCAGGATTTGATGCAGCAAGGCTGGGATCTTATTCCCGTTAAAGGCGAGACAGCGGATAAGCTGAGCCTCCTCTTCACCATCATAGGGGGTTTGGGCGGTTTATCATTCTTCTATTGGCTTTGGCAGAAGTGGAAGAAGACCGATACCGACTCGATGGTGAAACAACTCGACTCGAAGGTTGAGCGTCAGTCTGAGATCATAAGAGTTCTTGTCGAACAGTCGCGCGCTAAGACTGCGGCTTTGCCGGGTGGCGATCAGCCCGGCGCGAAGCAAGCCGAAGTGTTCATCGAGCAGGACATCGGAGCGGCGATCTCCACATTGGCGAAGGCAGGTAAAATCGAGGCCGCGCAGGCTGCGGAGCTCGGCGACACAAAAGCGGCGGATGCAGCGCTCGCCGCCAAAATCGCGAAGATCGAACGGGCGCGAACGAGCGCCTCGAAAGAGGAAGCGGAGCTTTACCGGCAGCGCGGCGCTCTCGCCTATCTTCACGACACGGACGCCGCCCTTCGCTTCTATGCAAAAGCCGCCGACCTCGACCCCGAAAATGCTCGAGGGGCTGTTTTCCCTGGCGCAGTTGCAAAAACGGGCGGGCAATCTCCCTGCCGCCAAGCAAAGCTTAGAGCGCCTGATCGCGCTTGGAAACCGGATCGAGGATGAGCAGCAACGGCACTGGGCGTATTTTCTTCTAGGCGACGTCGAAGCCGACCTTGGAGATCGCAACGCCGCCCTCGAACATTACAAGCGCAGCCAAGCCCTTGTCCACGCCCTCGCCGCGCGCGATCCCAGCAACGCCGAATGGCAGCGAGACCTCTCCGTCAGCTATGACAAAATCGGCG
Source organism: uncultured Alphaproteobacteria bacterium (assembly GCA_963772105.1). Lineage (GTDB taxonomy): Bacteria > Pseudomonadota > Alphaproteobacteria > Rhizobiales > Rhodomicrobiaceae > Rhodomicrobium. The sequence goes on along the minus strand of CAVYVV010000004.1, from coordinate 79,517 downwards.
ATATCAGCAAAGCCCGAGGCGACCGCGACGGCGCGCTCAAGGCCTTTTCCGACGGACTGGAGATTGCAAAGCGGCTCGCCGCGCGCGATCCCAACAACGCCGAATGGCAGCGAGACCTCTGTATCAGTTATGAGCGTCTTGGGGACATCAAAGCTGCTCGCGGGGATAGAGACGGTGCTTTCACCGACTATCAAGCCGCCTTCGACACTTCAAAGATGCTGACCGAGAAAGACCCAAACAACACGCTATGGCAGCAGGATTTATCCCGGTAGCTATAATCGTGTCGGCGATATCAGCGCCGCGAGAGGCGACCGAGACGGCGCGCTCAAGGCCTTTTCACGACGGACTGGAGATTGCAAAGCGGCTCGCCGCGCGCGATCCCAACAACGCCGAATGGCAGCGAGATCTCTCCGTCAGCTTTAACAAAATCGGCGATATCAGCGAAGCCAGAGGCGACCGCGACGGCGCGCTCAAGGCCTTTTCAGACGGACTGGAGATCAGAAAGCGGCTCGCCGCGCGCGATCCCAGCAACGCCGAATGGCAGCGAGACCTCTCCGTCAGCTATGACAATATCGGCGATATCAGCGCCGCGAGAGGCGACCGAGACGGCGCGCTTAAGGCCTTTTCCGACGGACTGGAGATTGCAAAGCGGCTCGCCGCGCGCGATCCCAACAACGCCGAATGGCAGCGAGACCTCTGTATCAGTTATGAGCGTCTTGGGGACATCAAAGCTGCTCGCGGGGATAGAGACGGTGCTTTGACCGACTATCAAGCCGCCTTCGACACTTCAAAGATGCTGACCGAGAAAGACCCAAACAACACGCTATGGCAGCAGGATTTATCCCGGTACTATAATCGTGTCGGCGATATCAGCGCCGCGAGAGGCGACCGAGACGGCGCGCTCAAGGCCTTTTCCGACGGACTGGAGATTGCAAAGCGGCTCGCCGCGCGCGATCCCAACAACGCCGAATGGCAGCGAGACCTCTCCGTCAGCTTTAACAAAATCGGCGATATCAGCGAAGCCAGAGGCGACCGCGACGGCGCGCTCAAGGCCTTTTCAGACGGACTGGAGATCAGAAAGCGGCTCGCCGCGCGCGATCCCAGCAACGCCGAATGGCAGCGAGACCTCTCCGTCAGCTATGAGCGCATCGGCGATATCAGCGCCGCGAGAGGCGACCGCGACGGCGCGCTCAAGGCCTTTTCCGACGGACTGGAGATTGCAAAGCGGCTCGCCGCGCGCGATCCCAACAACGCCGAATGGCAGCGAGACCTCTGTATCAGTTATGAGCGTCTTGGGGACATCAAAGCTGCTCGCGGGGATAGAGACGGTGCTTTGACCGACTATCAAGCCGCCTTCGACACTTCAAAGATGCTGACCGAGAAAGACCCAAACAACACGCTATGGCAGCAGGATTTATCCCGGTACTATAATCGTGTCGGCGATATCAGCGCCGCGAGAGGCGACCGAGACGGCGCGCTCAAGGCCTTTTCCGACGGACTGGAGATTGCAAAGCGGCTCGCCGCGCGCGATCCCAACAACGCCGAATGGCAGCGAGACCTCTCCGTCAGCTTTAACAAAATCGGCGATATCAGCGAAGCCAGAGGCGACCGCGACGGCGCGCTCAAGGCCTTTTCAGACGGACTGGAGATCAGAAAGCGGCTCGCCGCGCGCGATCCCAGCAACGCCGAATGGCAGCGAGACCTCTCCGTCAGCTATGAGCGCATCGGCGATATCAGCGCCGCGAGAGGCGACCGCGACGGCGCGCTCAAGGCCTTTTCCGACGGACTGGAGATTGCAAAGCAACTCGCCGCGCGCGATCCCAACAACGCCGAATGGCAGCGAGACCTCTCCGTCAGCTATGAGCGCATCGGCGATATCAGCGCCGCGAGAGGCGACCGCGACGGCGCGCTCAAGGCCTTTTCAGACGGACTGGAGATCAGAAAGCGGCTCGCCGCGCGCGATCCCAACAACGCCGAATGGCAGCGAGACCTCTCCGTCAGCTTTAACAAGATCGGCGATATCAGCGCCGCGAGAGGCGACCGCGACGGCGCGCTCAAGGCCTTTTCAGACGGACTGGAGATTGCAAAGCGTCTCGCCGCGCGCGATCCCAACAACGTGGTTTGGCAGACGGACCTCGTGGTTAGCGCCTGGAAGCTTGCGCAAGCAGGAGCGGACAATGCGCAGCGCCACCTCACGGACGGGCTGGCTCTCTTGAAGCGGCTCGATGCGGAGGGAAAGCTGACGGCGGATCAGAAAGACTGGATCGCACTGTTCGAGGAAGCGATGCAGGAGCCGGAAAACGCCGAACCTCACCGCTAAGGAGGCGTAAGAGGGCATCATGGTAAAGGGCTCGTTGACGCGCCGTTTATGCGTTAACCCGAGTTGGTTAACGGGCGCGCAAATCCGGCCGGAATTTGCACCCCAAAATACCCAAAAATAGAGCACGCCCTGTTCGCAGGGCGCGGATAAGCTAGTCAACCCCTTGAAAAGGAAGAACTTTCCGGCCTTGATCGGCAGGGTTAAGGACATGTATTTTTGGCGAGATTGGACGCGGAAAAGTCCGTTAAATATATTCCGGCCGCGCGTGTTAACCATAGCAGCGCGTTTCGCAGTCGCGGCGGGGTACGCATTCTTTTGAATTTTTCTTTATATATCAGTAGGTTAAGCCAATTAACCTCTCAGCAAGGCGCTTTTTCCTACAATTCCGGCCCAGGCAATGCGGTCGCAAGCGCAAGCTGATCCGGGAGTTCAAGCGCAATGCAGCCTTTCGCAACGAGCATTACAAGCAACCGGGTTCCCTGCCGATGGCAGAGATCCGTTGGCGCGTTGGGAAACCCTGGCTTAGGAAGCACCCGAGCATCCTGCCATAACAGAAATTCCAAGCTTGCTCGCGCAAAGTAAAAACGAATGGCAGCGCAATCTTTCCATCGGCTCTAGCAAAATCGGCGATATCAGCGCCGCTCGTCGTCCGCGATGGCGCGTTCAAGGCCTATGGAGACGGCCTGGAAATCGCGGCTTTTTGATTGACGGCTTTGGATAAAAACGTAGTAACCTGATACCATGGATAAGAATATTGCTGCCCTTTTCTTGCGTAACGAACCAATACTTATGAGTTTCAATGCGTTAGTGGTGGGGGATGGATGCTTGAGTTGGAATCCACAGTCGTTTGTCCTGCGTGCGGGCATCGTGAAAGTGAGGCCATGCACGAAGGCGTGCTCCAATACTTCTATCAATGCAAAGGGTGCGGCAGAGTGGTGAAACCGATGAAGGGGGATTGCTGCATCTTCTGCTCGTACGGTGACGTGCCATGCCCGGCTACGCAGATGTATACTGGACGGCGCGAAAATATCGGCAGTACGCAATCATGGTTCTTGCTGTGATCTTATTGCGTAATTTAATGCCATTCTGATCTTGTCTTACATTCTATAGATGAGGCCCGGTGATAGTTTGAATGGCGCCGCCGCCTCTCCTATTGGGAGAGTGAGGGGTAAGTGCCTTATAATGCAAGTCAACGCTTCTCATCCTGTCCTTCCTCCAATAGCCCTCGCTTGCAAGCGCGATCGCTTCGCCAGCACGCCAGGGCGTGCTGGCTGGGAGAAGGGACGCGCAAGGCGTTCCGATGTTCGCGGTCTATGAAACTTTCCGAAAAAGGTCGCGCACGGCCTGCACAAGCGTTTGATCGCTGAAAGGTTTTGCGAGGAAGCCGACGCTGTCCCGAAAGGCAGGAGGCAGATTTTCCCGCCCATAGCCCGATGCAAACAAGAAGGGGATGCCGCGCTCTGAAAGGATTCTGGCAACCTCGTCGACTCGCTCGCCTCTGAGGTTCACATCGAGCACCGCGCCATCGCACGCGGCGCTTCGAGCGCAGCCCAGGGCCTTGGCAAGCGTGCCCGCCGGCCCGATCACGTTCCACCCGGCTTCTCGCAGGACGGCCTCGATCTGCATGGCGACGAGAAATTCGTCTTCAACCACAAGGATGCTTGCACCAGCCGTCATGGCGTCTCCGAAGGCTTGAAGCTGTAGGCGCCGTGCCCCGCTTTCGGCAGGGGCAGGCAAATGCTGCAGGTGAGGCCGCCCGGCGCGAAGTTGAGCTGCGCCTCCCCTCCAAGCGCGTAGCGCAGGCTGCGCTCGATGAGGACGGTGCCAAAGCCGCGTTTCTGAGGAGCGGCCACCGGCGGCCCGTCGCTTTCCGACCATCGAAGCCGCAGCATGGGACGTCCTGAATTGTCGTTCAGCCACCATTCTGCCGCCAGTCGCCCTTCCGGATACGACAGGCAGCCATATTTTCGCGCGTTGCTTCCGAGTTCGTGCAAAACCAAGCCCAAATGCAAAGCCGCCTGCGGCTCAAGGATGATATCCGGTCCGCTGGCGCAGATTCGTCTGTCCCCTCCCGAGATGCCGAGCATGAGTTGCTCGTTGACGAGCATGGCGAGATCCGCGCCTTGCCAGCCCGACCGGCTCAGCAAACCGTGGGCGCGTCCCAGGGCCTGGATTCGGCCGCTGAAGCTTTCAACGAAAGCGGCTGGCTCCATGTTCGCATTCAAGGTCTGCATGGCGATCGCCTGCACGGTGGCCAGGGTGTTCTTGACCCGGTGATCGAGTTCCGCCAGCAACAGGCGCTGCATGTCCTCTGCCCGCCGCCGCTCGGTGATGTCACGAATGATGGCGGTGAAGAGCTTTTCTCCAGCGATGGACGTTTGTGAGATCGACGCTTCGATCGGAAACTCCGAGCCGTCCGCCCGAAGCGCGCTGAGCGCGCCGAGACTGCCCATCGCGCGGTTGCTGACCCCGGTCTGGGCGAAGCCATCGATATGTTGAGAGTGCCGTTTTATGAATTGCTGCGGCAGGAGCTGATGGAGCGGATGCCCGATCACGTCGGCGGCCTTGCGTTTGAACATGCCCTCCGCGGCCTCATTGAACAAAACGACCCGTTGGCGGGAATCGATGCTGATTATCGCATCCATTGCGGAATCTACCACCCCGCTGAGGCGGCTTGCGGCTTTCCGCAAGTTCGATCGCAACCTGTTTGCGCGCCGTGATATCGTCGATGACGCTAACAAAGTAATCCGTGCCTCCGTCAGCCTTGCGGACGAGCGAGACCGTCAGATTGATCCAAATGATCCTGCCGCCTTTACGGATGTAGCGCTTCTCCATGGTATAATTGGTGATCCCGCCGGCCAGCAATTGCTGCATGGCCGCGAGATCGGTCTGGAGATCGGCCGGATGGGTGATCTCCTGAAATGTCTTCGCAAGCAACTCGTCGCGCGAATACCCCGTGATGGCGCAGAGACGATCGTTGACGCGAAGCCAGCGGCCGTCCACCGCCACATGCGCCATGCCGATGGCAGCGCCCTCAAAGCTTGCTCGCAGGCGCACCATCTCAGCCTCGCGGCTTATGGCCTCCTTCCGGGCTTGCGCGAGCCTCACCGCTGCATCGGCGCGAGCAAGCAGTTCTCTTGGCCCGAAAGGTTTTACCAGATAATCATCTGCCCCAGCCCGCAGGCCCTCGATGCGTGCATCCTCGCCTGCCCGCGCCGAGAGCAGGATGATGGGCACAAGCGCAGTGCGTTCGTCGCCGCGAAGCTGCGTGACAAGGCGGAAACCGTCGAGCTTCGGCATCATCACATCGGTGAGCACGAGGTCCGGTGGATTCGCCAGACAGGTGGCAAGCGCCTTTTCGCCATCCGGGGCCGTGGTGACCTCGAACCCGGCGCGGCTCAAAAGACGGCGCACATAATCTCGCATGTCGGCGTTGTCGTCAGCGAGCACGACGCGCCGTCGTGCGTCCCTTGTAGCGGCGTGCCCGCTTTCGCTGCCCAGGCTTTCTTCGTCGCGAGGGTCTGCGTCCACATTCGGCAGCCAGCTTCGAGCTTCGGTGACGTAGGGATCCGCCCCCCGCCCGAAATGATCGGCGACGAGCGCCTCTTGCACACGGTCGGCGGGAAGATGAGATTTCCCAAACGGGATCGAGACGTGAAACGAACTGCCTTTTCCTTCGGTGCTTTCCGCCGAGATCGTCCCGCCGTGCAGTTCAACCAGTTCCTTCACCAGTGCAAGGCCGATGCCGCTGCCTTCGTGGCTCCGCCCCTCCGCGCCCTCAATGCGGTGAAACCGCTGAAACAGATTGGGCAGCTCCTGTTGGGGGATGCCGGTTCCGGTATCGCGGACGGTTAGACGGACCTGGCTGGCATCGCCGCGCAAGCTCAGCGTGACTCCGCCCGAGTGCGTGAATTTGAAGGCGTTTGAGAGAAGATTGAGGACAATCTTTTCCCACATCTCGGGATCGGCATACAGGGGTTCCCGGAGTGGCTTGCATTCGATGGTCAAGGCAAGTCCTGCCTCAGCGAATGCGGACTCGAACAGACTCGCCGTTTGAACCGTGACCGAGGCGAGGTCGACGGGCTGGAACGCGGCCTGCGTGCGTCCGGCCTCGAGCCGCGTGAACTCTAGGAGAGTGTTGACCAGCTTCAACAGCCGCAGGCTGTTGCGTTGAGCAGCGGCAAGCAGCGCACTCTGAGCAGGCGAAAGCCCCGCAACCTCCTCGCCGATAACCTCCTGCAGCGATCCAAGGATCAAGGTCAGCGGCGTGCGGAATTCATGACTGATGTTCGAAAAGAAGTTCGTTTTGGCGTGATCGAGCTGGGCCAGCTTTTCGTTCGCATCGCGGAGCTGACTGTTTGCCTCGGCGATCTCCGCCGTTCGCTGCTCGACGCGAGCCTCCAGGTCGTCGTTCCACCGGCGTAATTCGGTAGCCTGCTCGCGTTCCCGCATCCGGGCCTGGCGCTGCATGCCAGCCAGAAGGCTGACGCCAACGCTCGCCGCAACCCAAATGACCTGCCGCGCCAGGCTGCCGCTGTCGGCGATGTCGAACTGGCCGAAAACGAAATTGACGAGGATCAAAGCGCCGAAAGTGGCAGCGAGGCCCGGCCCCACTCCGCCGAGAGCCGCGGCAACAACCACGGCGGGATAAAAGCCGAGATAAGGCGCGGGAGCGAGCGCTCCCGGCAACAGCCAGCGCGCAAGGGCTGCAACCGCTGTTGCGCCAATCGCCCATCCATATCCGGGGATGGAAGCGCGCCAATTTCGCCGCGCTGTCGGGTTCTCGCCGTCCCCCATGAAACTGCTCAGCTCACCGGTCCAACTGGTATGATATTACGCCCACAACCCGCATGGATAATCAAGGCTTTGGCTGCCTCAGGTGCTGGTAGATCGCCAAATGGGTAAAGGCGGCTGCGAGCAAGGGCGTGTGGACCTTGGCTTGCTTAGCCCGTGCCAGAAGATCGCCAATAATCTGGTCCGCCTCGATCGGGCCGTTCTTCTGGAGATCCCTGTGCATGGATGAGGTGAGCATCGAGCCCTGCGCCGTCAAAAGCGCCCCCGTCCCTGCGAGAAACGCCTCGCCCGGAGCATGGCCGGCTGCCGTCGCCACGGCGGCGACCTCGTCGAAAAACCGGTCGACGAACTCTCTGCCGCCAGGTGCGCCGGCGATGTCCCCGATACTGCCGCGCATCAGGCACGTGACGCCGGCAAGCGTGGCGAGCATGATCCACTTTTTCCACATCTCCTGCTCGATGGCGGATGAAAGCCTTGCGTCGAAGCCTGCATTCCGCATCACGGCGTCCAACTGCTCGATACGCTCCGAGCGGATGCCGCTCATCTCGCCATAAACGAGGTCATGAAATTGGGAGAGGTGAATGACACGCCCTTGATCGTCGAGTGCGGCGGCGATCCGGCAAAGACCGCCGGCCAAGGCGTCCCGGCCAAAAGCCGCGGCGATGCTGCCGAGGTGCCTCATACCGTTCAGCATCGGCACGATCATGGTCCTCGGTCCGGCAGCGGTAGCGATATCCTTCAGGGCCGCGTCGAGCGAGTAAGCCTTCACCGTCAGGAGGATCGCGTCGTATGGCGCGCCGATCCTGTCTGCGGTGACAAGGTTTGGCGCGAGCGTGAGGTCACCGTGAGGGCTGACGATTTGCAACCCGTTCGCCTTCAGCTGATCTGCACGGCCCGGGCGAACCAGGAAGGTCACGTCGCGCCCCGCCTGAGCAAGTCGTCCTCCGAAATATCCGCCGGTCGAACCGGCCCCAACGATCAGCAAGCGCATTTGTCCGGATATCCCTCCAGTCTTGGAACCGTTAGCTGGGGTTACGATCTCACAAAGGAAAGACTAGGGTTTTTTGCCGCGACTTTTTAGAAGAGACAACTAACTTTGCAGACGGAACCCCGAGGCGCGTTTCACGCATGCCCTTGTGTTTCGGTTTCTCCCGCGAGATCAAGAGCGCGCGTTTGCCGCGACAGGAGCTTGAGCGATGCCCACAGTCCGAGGCAGGAACATAGAGGTGCTCTTTTCGGCGGACACGATCGCGCGCCGCAATATGGAGCTTGCAAAAGAAATAGCCGCGCAGGAGTTCAACGATCTTCTTGTCATTGCCATCCTGAAAGGCTCATTCATCTTCGCTGCGGACCTTATCCGCTGCATGCATGACGCCGGCCTCGCACCGGAGGTGGAGTTCGTGCTCATCTCTAGCTATGGCTCGGGAACGGAAAGCAGCGGCGTCAGAATCCTCCGGGATATCGATGCCTCTGTGGAGGGCCGTGATGTCCTTCTCATCGACGATATTCTGGAATCCGGCAACACGCTGGCATACACGCGTTATCTGGTTCTGAACCGCGGAGCGAGAAGCGTTTCGATTGCCGTGCTCCTGGATAAGCGCGGCCGCCGGCAGCTCGATATCGAAGCCCAGTTTGTAGGGTTCGCGTGTCCCGATCGCTTCGTTGTCGGTTACGGGATGGACGTCGCTCATACGTTTCGCGAGCTGCCGTTTGTGGGCGTGGTCGCGGAAGAAGACGGGTAGCGGCGATCTTACGTCAGAGGCTGGCCGCCTGGACAATGACCCACGCCGGGCGATTGCGGCCCGCATTGCCTATGGCTATGAAAGCTGGCGCGCTTCGATGAAATGATCCGGGCCCGCTGCGGATCATGGGGTCGGGGTGCGAGCCAGCTTATGGGAAGGGCGCGCGTGACGGCAGCCTCTGAAGATTTTGACGCCATCATTCTTGGCGCTGGCGCGGCCGGGCTGATGTGCGCGCTGACCGCCGGGCAGCGCGGCCGCAGGGTTTTGCTGCTTGAACACACCGATAAGGCGGGCGCCAAAATCCTGATCTCGGGCGGCGGGCGCTGCAACTTCACCAATCTCGGGGTCGCGCCCGAACGCTTCTTGTCGGAGAACCCGCATTTTTGCGTCTCCGCCCTTCGCCGCTATACTCAATGGGACTTCATCGCCCTCGTCGAGGCCCACCGGATCGCCTACCACGAGAAGACTTTGGGCCAGTTGTTTTGCGATGGGTCTGCGCGCGCTATCGTCGCCATGCTGCTGCAGGAGTGCGCGGGCGGCGGGGTAGACCTTAGATTGGGCCAGAGCGTTACCAATGTGTCCAAGCCGGACGGTTTCCGGGTTGAAACGAGCTCTGGTGTTTTCACGGCGCCCGCGCTGGTGCTGGCAACAGGCGGGCTTTCCATTCCCAAAATGGGGGCCACGGCCTTCAGCCATGATGCGGCGCGGCGCTTTGGCCTTCGGGTCACCGACACACGCCCGGGGCTTGTGCCATTCACGGCGAAACATGACGCGCCTGGTTTCGACCGTTCTCTCGCAGGCGTTTCCCTCGGGGTGGCCGTGTCTTGCGGGATGCACACGTTCCGCGAGAACATCCTCTTCACCCACCGTGGGCTCTCTGGCCCCGCGATCTTGCAAATCTCGTCGTATTGGCGTCCCGGCGTTTCCATCGCCATCGATTTTCTGCCGGGTCTTGATGCAACCGGTTTTATCAAGGAGCGCAAACGCGCGCGCCCCAAGGCTTTACCTCAAACCGTGCTTGCGGAGGTTGTGCCGGCGCGCCTTGCGCAATCCTTGGCGGCGGCTCACCTTCCATCGGGCGAGATGGCCAACATACCCGATCGGACACTGGCGGGGCTGGCGGAGCAGTTGAACGGCTGGCAGTTCGCACCGCGCGAGACGGAAGGCTTCGCCAAAGCCGAGGTTACCGTCGGAGGCATCGATACGCGGGACTTGTCGTCGAAGACCATGGAGGCTCGCAATGTGCGCGGTCTTTACGCCATCGGAGAAGCCGTCGATGTCACGGGTTGGCTCGGCGGATACAATTTCCAGTGGGCCTGGTCCAGTGGCTGGTGCGCGGGACAGGCGATATAGAGCTAATACTCTACAATCGATCACCTTTTCCAACCTTAATGGATTCCGGTATAAAGTCGGGTTGATCTAAGCAGACGCGGTAATCTGGTACCGATTGTCATTTCGGACACTGCTCGCTCGGCTCCGCGCTTCGTCATCCCGGCCAAGCGAAACGCGAGCCGGGATCAAAAAAGCGGCGGCGCGATTGTTGGCGCGTCCGTCGAACCTTGAATATTTTCCCGACCGACCCGGCTATGGCGTTTTGTCTCGAAGCCCCATATGCATACGGACTAACGGTGGAGAGGTGCATGACTATCTATTTCGAGATTGAGGCCGACGATCCACAACGAGCGATTGACTTTTACTCTCAGGTTTTTGGCTGGAGGTTTTCCCAAGGTGAAGGTCCCGAACGCTATTGGCGAATAGACGCGGAAGGATCGGACGGAGGGTTGCTTCCGCGCTCGGCTATACGTCCCCCGGCACAGTGCGGCGCGAACGCCTTTGTTTGCTCGTTCGAGGTCGAGAATTTCGATGCAACCCAGCAGACAATACAAAAGCTTGGCGGGACCGTTGTAGAAGCCAAATTCCCTGTCCCCGGCCAAAGCTGGCAGGGATATTTCATGGATACGGAAGGCAATACCTTCGGTATTTTTCAAGCCGATGAAAAGGCCGGTGTCTAGAGATGTGCTGCGGACGTTCATGTCCAGCGCCGCTCAATCACCCGCCTTTAATCGGAATTGACTAAAGTTGAAAAGGTTGATTCATTCTAAAGCGTTAGAGCAGCCCGCGTCCATTTGGATGCGGGCTGCGCACCGCCCTTGCCATGTCCCTAAGGAACAGCCGTTGATCCAATTCCCGGCGCAAGCGCAGGCGCCAAGGGCCGGCTCACGATCGAATTTATAGGCGATTTCCCATGCGATCATTCCTGGTGCTGATTTTGATGATGGCGTTCGTGTCTGCCGCGCGCGCCGACGAGTGCGACAACGCTATGGATCAGTCGACTATGAACGCTGTGCGCGGATCAATCCTTCAAGAAGGCTGACGCGGAACTCAACGCTGTCTACAGGAAACTGCAGAGCCGAAAAAATGACGACGCCCAAGCGGGAAAGCTTTTGATCGCCACAGAACGCGCCTGGGTCGCATTCCGCGATGCCGAGTGTGAGTTTGACGCGGCGGACAACCTCGGTGGCAGCATCTATCCGATGGTCTATTCGGGGTGCCTGGAGCGGCTGACGCAGGCGCGGATCGACCAGCTCAACAGATACCTCCGGTGCGAGGAGGGCGAAGTCGCCTGTTCTGTCCCGGCGTCCGAAATGTGAAGGCGACTTCCTCCTAACGCCTCTTTTTATTGTCCGGCTGGCTGAAGGTGTTTGCGGAGCTCCGCAGCGGTCCAGCATCGAACGCCACGAGTTTGATGGTGAGGCCGTGCGCAGCGGCTTCGGCGCTGCAGACATCGGCTGCTTCGCGGCAGGCATCATCGAGCGGGTAGCCATAGATGCCTGTGCTGATGGCGGGGAAGGCAATCGACCGGCAGCCTTGCGCTGACGCGAGGCGGATCGCCGCCCGGTAAGCAGAGCGCAATAGGTCGCGGGCTTTGTCCGCCGGGTAGGCGCTGTAAACCGGCCCGACGGCGTGGATGATTTATCGGGCGGTCTTGATGCCGAAGGCGGGGGTGATGACGGCCTCTCCGGTGGCGCAGTGCCCGATCGCCATGCAAGCCTGGGTCAGCGCCTCTGCGCCTGCCGCGCGGAAGATCGCGCCGCACACGCCGCCGCCCGCTCGGAGCGCGGAGTTGGCGGCATTGACGATGGCGTCGGCCTCGATCGTGGTGATATCGCCCTGAACAACCACGACGGGACCTGGGGAGTTGGCGATCATGGTCTTAAGGTAGGCCGGGCAGGGCGGCACGCGGCAACGCCGAAGAGCGGGCAGGGTCATTCCACGGCGGACCTGATCCTTGCCCGCGGCCGGCGCCGCAAGAAAAACCGGGTTCGGTTGGACCGTGATCCAGGCTATAAGAGGGGAATGAAAAGAGGAAATGACCGCATCTCCCGGTGGACGCAACTCGTCGCCGAGATCATAGCCGATCGCCGCCTCGCGCTCATGCTGGCGCTGGGCTTCAGCGCGGGCCTGCCGTTTTTGCTCGTGTTTTCAACGCTCTCGGCCTGGCTGCGCGAGGCGGGCATCGCGCGCACGGAGATCGGCTTTTTGAGCTATGTCGCGCTTGCCTATAGCCTCAAGTTCCTGTGGGCGCCGATCGTCGACCGCTACGACGTTCCGCTTCTTTCGCGCTTCGGCCGCCGCCGGGCCTGGATGCTGCTCGCTCAGGCCAGCGTAAGCCTTGGCCTTGTCGGCATCGCCTTCGGCAATCCCCAGCACTCCCTGGTTTGGACCGTGGCCTGCGCGTTCTTCGTCGCCTTTTCGTCGGCGACGCAAGATGTGGTGGTGGATGGCTGGCGCATCGGCGCTGCGCCCATCGAACGGCAGGGCATGATGTCGGCGAGCTATCAGCTCGGCTACCGGATCGCTCTTCTCTGCGCGGGGGCGGGCGCGCTTTATATCGCCGATTTCGCCGGCTGGAAGGCGGCCTATTGCGCGATGGCGCTCCTCATGGCCGTTGGCATTTCGGCAAGTCTGCTTGCTCCGCAGGTTCCGCAAAGCGAGCCCGCAGCAAAGGGCGGCCGCGCGAATCCTTCCTCAAGCTCTATGCCGAGCCGGTCGCCGATCTGCTGCGCCGAAACGGGGGGATGATCGTCCCGATCCTCGCGCTCGTCGCGATCTACCGGGTTCCGGATTTCGTCTCGGGCGTGATGGCGAACCCGCTCTATATCGATCTCGGTTTCTCGAAAACCGCCATCGCGACCGTGACCAAACTCTACGGCGTCTGGATCGGCATCGCGGGCGTCTTCGCGGGAGGCGTCGCCGTGCTCAGGCTCGGGTTGATGCCCGCACTCCTGATCGGCGGAATCGCGGCCTCGGCCTCGCATCTCGCCTTCGCCTGGCTCGCCCTTGCGGCGGCAGGCTCGACTTCCTGACGCTGGCCATCGGCATCGAAAGCTTCGCTTCGGGCTTTGCCGGCACCGCGCTCATCGCCTTCATGTCCTCCCTGACATCGCCCGCATATGCCGCCGCGCAATACGCTCTCTTGAGCTCGCTTTATGCGCTGCCGGGCAAGCTTGTCGGCGGACTTTCCGGGCTCATGGTCGACACGTTCGGCTATCCCACCTTCTTCGTCATCACCTCCGCCATCGGCATCCCGGGGGCGCTCCTCTGCCTTTATGTCTGGCGCGGCAGGCTTGCGCGGACAGGCCGAAACAGAGGCACCCTTGCCCGCACCCGGCGGTGGCGCGATCCCCTCAACATAAGATAAAACTACAATAAGCTAATCAATGCCTACCGATCAGGCTTGTCCGGCCGGGCCGACCGGCCTGCGCCTGCCTTTTCCTTGAACTTTCCGCGACTGTACGTCCGTTTCGGAATAGCTCTGAACTGGAGAACCAATGACCCGGGGGTATTTCCGTTTTCCCGCAGTATTCAAGAATAAGGTTGTGTTCACCAGCGAGGATGACCTTTGGGAAATACCGCTTGAGGGTGGCGCTCGCCCGCCGCTTGACTGCGGGACGCGGATCGTTCCTGCCACCCCCGTTTTTCTCCCGATGGCCGGCAGCTGGCATTCGCCTCCGCCGAGGAAGGTTATAACGAAGTCTACGTCATGCCAGCCGAGGGCGGCGATCTTCGCCGGCTGACCTATCTTGGTGCGATGTCGATCCCATGCGGCTGGCTGGATGCAGAGACCGTTCTTTTTCGCTCAACTGCTTATGAAGCCCACAGCGTGCCGGGATTTGCTCCGTGGGAGCGGCTGGCGGGTTGCCAAGGCCCTTGCAACTTGGGCCTGCATCGAGCCTTGCGCTATCGGAAACGGCCAAGCCGTTCTGGCGCGTGCCGACGGGCGCGACCCATCTCATTGGAAGCGTTACCGCGGCGGCACGGCGGGCAAACTTTGGATCGCTCCTGCGATCGACGGCGAATACAAGCCGCTGATCGATCTCGATGGCAACCTGGCATGTCCCCTGTGGGCCGGGTCGCGGGTGTATTTCGTTTCCGACCACGAAGGCGTTGGCAACCTTTATTCGTGCACGGCGAAGGGAAGGGATTTGCGCCTTGAGGCGGCGCACGAGGAATTCTACATCCGCAATCCTGCGACCGATGGCCAAACGATCGTCTACCACGCGGGCGGCGATCTCTATGCCTTCGATGTGGCGTCGCGGACGTCCCGCAAGCTCGCCATCGAGTATCACTCGCAACGCACCCAGCGCCAGCGGAGCTATGTGCAGGCGGCGAAGTATCTGGAGTCGGCCGACCTCGATCCAAAGGGCGAACGCGGCGTTTACAGCGTGCGCGGACAAATCCACCACATGCGGCACTGGGATGGCCCGGTCAGCGCGCATTGCGTGCCGGGCAGCAGGTGCAGGCTGGCCCGGTTCCTGGCGGACGGCCGCCGCGTCATCGTTGTCATCGACCGGGACAACGGCGACGAATGCCTCGAAATCTGGGACACCCAGGATTACACCGTCACGCCGGTCGCCGGTGCCCGCGGAGAATGGAGCCGGGCCGGAGGGGTGGGGGCGTTTCACCCATGCTCGAAGCCTCTCCCAAAGGAGAGCATGTGGCGTTCGCCAACCATCGCAACGAGCTATGGCTCCTGGACCTGGCATCGGGCGCCAGCCGCAAGCTCGCCATCAACCCTTATGGCATGATGGGACCCTTTGCCTGGTCGCCTGACGGCCGCTGGCTGGCTTTTCAGAAAAATGAGAGCCGGAGCCAGTCCACGATTGCGATAGCCAGCGTTGAAACGGGCGAAATCCGCACCGTGACCGAGCCGCTGTTCGCGGACTATGCCCCGAGCTTCGATCCCGATGGGCGCTATCTGTATTTCCTGTCGGACCGCATGCTCAACCCGGTCTATGACGACCGTGCAGTTCGAGCTGTCGTTCCCGAAGGCCGCGCTTCCCTGTCTGGTAACCTTGAGAAAGGACACGCCTTCTCCGTTCCTTGAAACCGCCACGGATGAAAAGGACGACGCGCGCAAAGGACAAGGACCTCAAGATCGAAATCGACTTCGACGGGATCACGAGCCGCATCCTCGCCTTTCCAGTGCCCGAGGGCCAGTATGCGGCGATCGCGGGACTGAAAAAGAAGGCGATGTGGCTTTCCTTTCCCGTCAAAGGCGCGCTGATGGAGGAGCGGACGCCCGAGCCTCCCGCTCCTGAAGGCACGCTGGAAGCGTTCGATTTCAAAAAGCTCAAAGTGGAGACGCTGGGCAGCGGCATTTCCGGCTTCAGGCTGTCAGCGGACCGAAAGCAGGTGCTGTTGTTCGCCAACAAAAGGCTGCGCGTCTTGAAGGCGGGCGAAAAGGTGGAAGATGAAGGCGCCAAGACGCGCGAGGGCGGCTGGGTCGACCTGCAGCGGCTGAAAGTCCTGATCGAGCCGGAGGCGGAATGGAAGCAAATGCTGCACGAGGCATGGCGGCTGCAGCGCGACCATTTCTGGCGGGCCGACATGTCGAAGGTCGACTGGAAGGCGGTGCTTCAGCGCTACGCGCCGCTGGTTGAACGCGTCAACTGCCGCTCGGAATTCGCCGATCTGGTTTGGGAAATGCAGGGCGAGCTCGGCACGTCGCACGCTTACGACTTTGGCGGCGATTACCGCGAGCCGCCCCACTATCCCGTAGGCTTTCTGGGCGCAGATTTCACCTGGGATGACGCCGCCGGCGGCTACCGCATCGACCGTTTCCTGCGCGGCGATCCTTGGGTCAGAGAATGAGGCCTGCCCGCTGCGCGCGCCGGCGTCCAGCTTGAAGCCGGCAGCGTGATTACAGCGGTGAACGGACAGCGGCTGAGCGCCACCGTGACACCGCATCAGGCGCTTATGCATCAGGCTGGGGCAGAGGTTACCTGTCGGTGAAGACTGCGGACGGCGAGCGGCAGGTCCGCGTGCGCACGCTGCGAAACGAAAGGAATGCCCGCTACCGCGACTGGGTTGAACGCAACCGCGATAATGTCCGCGAGGCGACCGGCGGGCGCGCGGGCTACATCCACATCCCGGACATGGGGCCGCGCGGCTTTGCCGAGTTTCACCGTCATTTTTTGCGCGACTACGATTGTGACGGCCTGATTGTGGATGTGCGTTACAATGGCGGCGGACAGTCTCGCAATTGCTCCTTGAGAAATTATGCCGGCAGCGGCTGGGCGCGAAGTTTTCGCGCTGGTTCGGCGTTTTTCCCTTTCCGTACGAATCGCCGGCGGGGCCGATGGTGGCTTTGACCAACGAATTTGCTGGCTCGGACGGCGATATCTTCTCCCACACGTTCAAAATGAAAAAGGCGGGACCGCTGATCGGGCGCAGAACCTGGGGCGGCGTCATCGGCATCTCGCCGCGGCACCGTCTGGCCGACGGCGGCACCACCACGCAGCCCGAGTTCTCGCACTGGTTTGCCGACGTGGGCTGGAAGGTCGAGAATTACGGCACCGATCCCGACATCGACGTCGATATCGCCCCGCACGAATTCCGGCAGGGCAAAGACCCGCAGCTCGATCGCGGCATCGCGGAGCTTCTGAAGCTCTTCGAAACGCGGCCTCCGTTCCGGCCCATGCCCGAAGACGATCCCAGGGAATCCCGCGCGGCTGCGGAAAAACTGGCCGACAAGCCTCGCGAGTGACCCGCGTTTTGTCACATCATGTGTCGGCTAGATAGTGTAACGGACGGCTCTTCGGGGTAAGCCCGGAGAGGTGGTCATCTCGCAGAATGATGGTGTCGATTTAGATCGGGGTTGGATTGCCTCCACCCCAAGCATCATCGGGGATGACCATGGACTATTATGCGGGGATTGACGTGTCGCTGGAAGCCTCAAGCGTCTGCGTCATCGATGGGAGCGGCAAGATTGTCCGGGAGGCGAAGGTTGCGAGCGAGCCTGAAGCCCTGATCTTGTTTTTCCGGAGCTTGGGTTTTGCGGTGACGCGGGTGGGCCTTGAGGCAGGTCCCTTGTCGCAATGGCTTTACGCTGGCTTGGAGCAAGCTGGCTTTGCAGTGGAGCTTCTGGAGACGCGGCATGTGCGCGACGCCTTCAAGGCGATGGCGGTGAAGACAGACCGCAAAGACGCGCGCGGCATCGCGCAGCTCTTGCGCCTGGGCTGGTTCAAGCCTGTGCATTGCAAATCGGCGGCGGCGCAAGAAGTCCGCGCCCTTTTGACAGCGAGGAAGCTCGTTCAATCGAAGCTTTACGATGTCGAGATGAGCCTGAGAGGCATTTTGCGCGGGTTTGGCCTGAAGGTTGGCCCGACGACGCCGAAGCGCTTCGCAGGCAGGGTGTCCGGAGCTGACACAGGATCATCCAGCTTTGCATACGATTGCAAAGGCGCTGATCGCCATCCACGAGGCGCTGCTGCGTGAACTGTGCGCCTTCGAGAAGCCGGTGCGCTCGATCGCGGGGCGTGACGGGCGGGTCAAGCTCTTGATGACGGCGCCAGGCGTTGGCGCGATCGTCGCGTTGACTTATGTCTCGGCGATCGACGATCCGGGGCGGTTTTCATCGTCCAAACGGGTTGGCGCCCATTTCGGTCTCACGCCAAGGAAGTATCAATCGGGGGAGACCGATATTACGGGGCGGATTTCAAAGACCGGCGATGCCGGCGTGCGCGCCGTGCTTGTTCGAGGCGGCTCATATCATTTTGACGCGGCCGCTCAAGGCCGGGGCGCTGAAAAGCTGGGCCATGAAGCTCTCCAGGCGGACCGGGATGAAGAAGGCCAAGGTTGCCCTTGCCCGCAAACTCGCGGTGATCTTGCACCGGATGTGGCGGGATGAGACCGCCTTCGATGCCGCCAAGGCGAGCGCGGCCTGAGACCGTAAAGGAGTTTCGAGCGGGCTCTTGACGCCAGCCCTCCCGAAAGCGAAGTCCCAATGCCGGGACGGTGGATGAGGTAAAGCCGGGACGCACCCCGCAACAGCGATTGCGCGTTATTAGATTGGCTTGCCTCGTCTCCTCAGATCCTATCAGGTGGCGGCCCTGCGCTGACCACGGACAGAAGAGTGAGCCGGCAAAGGGATGACGCAAGCGGGTTGACAACGGTCCGTTACAGAAGAGTGCGTCCGGAGAAGTTGCGAAGCGGTTTTCCGATACAGACGCACGATAAAACAAAAACTTAGAGCCCGCTTTTGACGCCATCAAAAAGCGGACTGGCTCTAAGTGGGACGGTTCGGCTTTGCATTTCCGCCCTTGGAGCAAACGCTCCAAGGCATTTATACTTTCATGCAGCCTGGTTGCGAGGGCGACTGCAAGGGCACAGCTTACGAGCCTTACCCTCCGAAGCTAAGCATCAGTGTTGTTGCAGCGGAGACAAACATGTTGAGCCGATTTGATCATATCGTTGATCGCCAGCATCAATTGAGACCGCTCGGAGGAGAACAGGCCTTGATCGATTTTGGCCGCCCCGATTTCGTAAGCTTTCCACCTTACCATGGGATCAGCCGTAGTACGGATTATGCTATATTGATGCTTAGGACAGAGTTTGAGCGCTCCCGCCTCAAAAGCAGCTTCCAGGGCTTCGTCGGCGGTCGTCATGTTGTACGCTACTGGCATGTTCTCCCTCCGACCTGGAGGCACCGACGCTAAGGCTTCCGCATTTATAATGTCTTTTTAAGAGGCGCTGAAATTGCATACCAGGGCTGCATAACAGTCAAAAATGCCATCTGGGATAGAAAGGGCAAACACCTTCTCTCCCGAAGACCACTTCAGCCTGTTGAGAGCTCGGAGATCTGGTCCATAATGCGGAAACATTCGGCTGTGGCTGACGATTGATTGGACCAGGGCATCGGCACGCCGAGAGTCGGGCCGTTGAAGTCAATTCGCATGACGAGGTAAGTCGATGAAATGCGGGTGCATGCTGGAACTTTTCCAAATCACGCCACTGGCCGGCCGAGACGAACGGCTGCCGATTGCGGCGACTCCTGAACGTGTGGAACTCAGCTCACGATGACAGACCACAAAATTTCACTTCTCCTCGCCGACGTCGACGGCACCTTGGTGACACGTGAGAAAATCCTGACCGAGCGCGCCCGCAGCGCTGTGCATGGCCTTCACGGCGCCGGAATACGCTTTGCTATTACAAGCGGCCGTCCGCCCAAGGGCATGGCCATGCTTGTCGAACCGCTTGCGCTTGATACGCCCATCGCAGGTTTCAATGGGGGCGCGTTTGTCAATCCGGACCTTTCCATCATCGAGGAGCGGGAACTCGCCCCGGATGTGGCGAAGGACGCAATGGATATCATCGTAAAGCACGGGCTCGACGCATGGGTTTACTCGGGCAGCGAATGGCTGGTGCGGGACGCGAACGCTCCGCATGTCGAGCGCGAGAGTTGCGCCGTGCAGTTCCAGCCAAAAGCCGTCAATGACTTCGGGAGCGCACTTCAGAAAGCGGTGAAGATTGTTGGCGTGAGCGACGATTTCGCGAGGGTCAAGGCCTGCGAAGGCGATACTCAGGCCGCATTGAACGGTCATGCCTCCGCCACCCGCTCCCAGCCCTATTATCTCGACGTAACCCATCCCGACGCCAATAAGGGCTTCGTCGCCGGCTACCTCTCTCGCCTGCTTGGCATACCGGAAGAAGACATCGCAACCATCGGCGACCAGCCGAACGACGTGCTGATGTTCGAGCGATCGGGCTTCAGCATCGCCATGGGTAATGCCAGCGAGGAGGTGAAGCGGCAAGCGCGTGCGGTCACCGACTCGAATGACGACGAGGGTTTCGCCAAGGCGGTCGAACGCTTTTTGCTGGATAAAGCTGGTTAGCTCAAAGAGGACGGGTGGAATGTCAATGGTTCAGGAAAGCCAGGCCATACGGCCGGAAGCGAAAAACGCCGCGTGGAAGGCCCTTGAAGAACATCAGAAGAAAATGCGTGAGGTCCGCCTGCGAGACCTCTTCGCGGTTGATCCCGGACGCGGACAGCGGATGACTGCTGAGGCCGCTGGCGTCTTCCTGGACTATTCCAAGAACCGGATCAGCGATGAAACGCTCAAGCTGCTTTTCAATCTGGCAGAGCAGTCGGGCCTCCATGCGCGGATCGATGCCATGTTCCGCGGCGAGAAGATCAATGTGACCGAAGGCCGGGCCGCGTTGCATGTCGCGCTTCGCGCGCCGCAGGGGGCATCCATCTTGGTGGACGGCCAGAACGTCGTGCCGGAGGTTCATGCCGTGCTCGGCAAGATGGCCGAATTCTCGAGGCGCATCCGCGACGGCAGTTGGAAAGGTTACTCGGGAAAGCGCATCAAGACCGTTGTCAATATCGGCATCGGCGGCTCCGATCTTGGGCCCGTCATGGCCTATGAAGCGCTTAAATCTTACAGCGACCGCGCTCTGGCCTTCCGCTTCGTCTCCAATATCGACGGCACAGACGTTGCCGAGGCGACCCTCGATCTCGATCCGGAGGAGACACTTTTCATCGTCGCCTCGAAAACATTCACGACGCTCGAGACGATGACAAACGCCCACAGCGCGCGCGATTGGCTGCTGAAGGGATTTGGCGGCGACGTCAAAGCGGTGTCCAGGCATTTCGTCGCCGTGTCGACAAATGCTTCAAAAGTTGCCGAGTTCGGCATCGATACGACCAATATGTTCGAATTCTGGGACTGGGTCGGCGGCCGCTACTCCATGGATTCCGCGATCGGCCTTTCGACCATGATCGCCATCGGCCCGGAAAATTTCGGCGCCATGCTCGACGGCTTTCATGAAATGGACGAGCACTTCCGCACCGCGCCGTTGGAGCGGAACCTGCCGGTGCTGATGGGGCTGCTGGCGATCTGGTACAATAATTTCTTCGGCGCCGAGACCATCGCGGTCTTGCCCTATGAGCAATATCTAAAGCGTTTTCCTGCCTATCTCCAGCAACTCACTATGGAAAGCAACGGCAAGCATGTGACGCTCGGCGGCATTGAGGTGGATTACCAGACCGGTCCCATTTACTGGGGCGAACCGGGCACCAACGGACAACACTCGTTCTACCAGTTGATCCATCAGGGGACGCGGCTTATACCTTGCGATTTTATCGCCTTCGTAGAGCCGCTGAACGCGCTGGGACGCCACCACGACATGCTGATTGCGAACGTCTTTGCTCAAGCGGAAGCGCTGGCCTTTGGCAAGACAAGCGAAGAAGTGAAGGCGGAGGGCACGCCGGATTGGCTCGTGCCTCACCGGACCTTCGAAGGCAACCGGCCCTCAAACATGATCCTCATGGACCGGCTGACGCCGGCTGCGCTCGGCAGGCTGGTCGCCCTCTACGAGCACAACGTCTTCACCCAGGGAGTCATCTGGGACATCGACCCATTCGACCAGTGGGGTGTTGAACTCGGGAAGGTGCTTGCTCAGCGCATCGTTTCAGAGCTCGAAGGTGAGCCGGGACGCAGCTTCGCCATGACAGTTCGACCAACAATCTGATCAACCGGTACCAAAACGCAAAAGCTGCTCACGACGCCCCCCCGGCTTGATGCGCAGCCATCCGGCGGCCATTTGGAGAAATTCAACACCGAGAGAGCCCGGGTCCGTTTACCCGCAGCTAAGCGATCAACCTGCCTTTCATCGATTCCGATTGAAGGCGGGTTGATCGAGCATTGCGAAACTTACGAAAGCCCCATCCGATCAGGAGGCTCACATGAAGATCGAAGTCTTGGCCGACAACGATTCCGCTGCCAGTGAGGCTGCCCAAATCGTTGCCGCCGAGGCTCGGAAAGCCGTTGCCGCCCGAGGACGCTTCGTTGCGGCCTTCAGCGGCGGCCACACGCCATGGGTGATGCTGCGAGCGCTTGCCGGCGAGGATGTGCCCTGGGACAGGGTTCACATCGTCCAGGTGGACGAGCGCGTCGCCCCCGCGGGGGATGGCGACCGGAACCTTACGCATTTGCGCGAAAGCCTGCTTGACCACGCGCCGCTGGCCGCGGACCACATCCACGCAATGCCGGTTGAAGACCCCGATCTCAGCGCCGCAGCCACGCTCTATGCGCCGAACACTCCAGAGGCTGGCCGGGTCGCCGCCGCTCCTCGACCTTGTCCATCTCGGTCTCGGCCCTGATGGACATACGGCCTCGCTCGTGCCCGGCGACCCGGTGCTCGAAATCACGGGCGCGGATGTCGCCGTGACCGGCCCCTATCAAGGCCATCCGCGTATGACTTTGACCTATCCGATCCTCAACCGGGCCCGGCGGGTTCTTTGGCTGGTGACGGGCGGCGACAAGGCGGGAATGCTCGTTCGCCTGGTGAATGGCGACCCTGCGATTCCCGCCGGGCGCGTCCGCCAGGATGCGGCCATCATCCTTGCTGACCAGGCGGCGGCGGAACAACTCGACGCGAGCGCCAGACCGGCGGCGGGAACATGAGCGGCGTAGCCCGCTCTTTAAAACTGAGTTCTTCGCCGGACGCGACGGGGAAGAAGGCGACCGGCAACAATGAGGAGGTCGCCAGCGCTATGCCGTTCAAGGTTGAGGTCGGTCCGCCACAGATCGCGATTCACCACGGACAGACGGTGCTGATCACCGAACCCGATGCCCAGATCCACTGGCCGAGTGAGCGCGGCCTCTACTTTTTCGACACCCGTGTGCTGAGCAGCTGGGCGATTTACGCCAATGGTACGCCCTGGGATCTCTTGAACGGCGGCGCCACAACCTACTATGCCTCGACCGTCTATCTGACGAACCGCACCATCCTGACAGAGGATGGCCCAATCCCGCCGCGTACACTCGGCCTCGTCGTGAGCCGGTCCATTTCTGACGGCATGCACGAGGACATCGACATTACCAATAACAGCATGAAACCGGTGCGCTTCCAGCTTGAGATCGCCATGCGCTCCGACTTTGCCGATATCTTCGAGGTCAAAGCAGGCAGCATCGTGCGCCGCGGCCGCATCACGACGGAATGGTCCGATTCAAAACAGGAACTGCGCACGGAATACCGCAACGCTGATTTCATGCGCTCGCTGACTGTTGGGCCGCACGGGGGCGAGCCAAGCGCCGTCTACGCCAATGGCCGTCTGAGCTTTGAGGTGTGTCTCGGCCCGGGCGAAGCTTGGCACTCCTGCCTTTTCTACGCACTAGCCGATGGTGATCGCATTTTTGAAGCCCCCCGTCCTTGTGTCCAGGACAGTGACGAGTTGCGGCATGCCGGAACGCTGGCCGATTGGCTGGGAAAAGTCCTTAAGATCCGCACCAGCAACGAGGAATTCTACCGCCTTTACCGGCAGGCGCTCGAGGACATGGCCGCGCTGCGTCTGCCCATCGCCGGCACCGATCATATGGTGTTTCTGCCGGCAGCAGGGCTGCCTTGGTTCGTCGCGCCCTTCGGCCGTGACAGCCTGATCGTCTCGCTTCAGAACCTCTTGATCTATCCTGAGTTCGCGCGCGGCGCGCTGGACATCCTCGGAGCGCTGCAGGCCAAGGAGATTGATGATTATCGCGACGCGGAGCCCGGAAAAATCCTTCATGAGATACGCTATGGCGAACTCGCGCATTTCAAGCTGATCCCTCACACGCCCTATTACGGCACCGCGGATGCCACGCCGCTTTATCTGATCACGTTGCATGCTACCTGGCGGGCTACGGGAGACATGGGGCTCCTCGAACAGCATCTTTCGACCGCCGAGAATTGTCTTGCCTGGATCGATCAGTACGGCGACCTCGACGGCGATGGGTTCCAGGAATATCAAACGCGCTCTGTGGCTGGTTACGAGAACATGGGCTGGAAGGATTCCGGCGATGCCATCATGTATCCGGACGGATCGCTGGTGAAGGGTCCCAAAGCGCTGTGCGAGTTGCAGGGCTACGTCTTTGACGCGTGGCTCCGCATGGCCCAGGTCTTCGATGCGCTTGGCAAACAGGGCAGGGCTCGCGAACTCAGGGCGAAAGCCGCTCGGATGTTCAAGCAATTCAATGAGGTTTTCTGGGACGAAGACTTAGGGTTTTACGCCCTTGCCCTCGATGGCGATAAGAGGAAGGTGCTGACGGTTGCGTCCAACCCTGGTCACTGTCTCTTGTCAGGCATCGTACCCGCCGATCGCGCCCGCAAGGTCGTCGAACGGCTGATGGCGCCCGACATGTGGAGCGGATGGGGCATACGCACGCTTTCGACGCTCAATCCGGCGTTCAATCCATACAATTACCAGACGGGTTCGGTCTGGCCGCACGACAACGGTATCATAGCGCTCGGGTTCAAGCGCTATGGCTTTGGCGCCGAAGCGGCGCGGCTCGCGCGCGACATTAGCGCAGCCGGCACCCATTTTCTGTTGAACAGGCTCCCGGAACTCTATACCGGCCCCCCAAGGAACGAGAGCACATTCCCGGTGCAGTATCTCGGCGCCAATGTTCCTCAGGCATGGGCGGCCGGATCGGTCTTCAGCCTGATGCAGGCGATGCTGGGCTTTCTGCCCGATGCGTCACAGGGCAAGCTCTACATCGACCCGTTGCTGCCGCGCTGGCTGCCGGATCTCACCGTGTTCGACCTTCGCGTAGGGAAACATGTATTCGATATCAATTTCTGGCGCGATGGCGAGGACACGAAATTTGAGGTGCTACGGGGCGATCCGCAGGCCGTCGAGCGCTCCAGCTTTGTTGTGCAGAGTGAGCGCCTGATGCATGGATGCGCTTAGCGCATGCTCATCAGTAAGGCGGCGGTTTCCGCTGTCGCTGGGCCTTCGCGGCTTCAGTCCACCAGGCGAGATCGTCCGCGAAACGCGGAAAAGCTTTCTCCAGCGCTTTGCCGGCGTCGCCCGTCGGCCCGCCATGCTGGTCTAGCGCTTCGGCTATCGGGCCGACTGCGAGCGTGCTTGAAATCACAACCATGCCCATTTCCGACAGCGTACCATGCCAGGCCGAGTTCGACCGTGCCCCGGCAAGCCGTCCCGACGAATAGCTTGCGATAGCCACCGGACGCCAGAACCACTCTTCCAGGTAGTGATCCGTAAGGTTTTTGAGGCCCGGCTGCACGCCCCAATTATATTCGCCCGTCACAAACACAAAGGCATCGGCAGCGCGGATCTTCTTGGCCAGTTCCTCCATGGCCGGAGGCGCTTCGCCCTTGGGATACTCCTTGTACATGCGATCGAGGATCGGCAGACCGATCGCCTTTGCGTCAATCAGCTCCGGGTTCTCGCCACGCTTCGTGAGGCCCTCCACGATATAGGACGCAAGCCGGATGCCCATGCGGTCCGAACGGTAGGATCCGTAAAACACAAGGATATCACTGCTCATGAGGCCTTACCGCTCAGATGGACCATCCGCCAGTCAGTTGCTGAAGGCCGTGGATCTTCCGAAAGCGGCTATTGTTTCCGGGTGGCATATCTTTTCCTGCCAGCCGCAGCCAGGATCTGGTCTGCAATCTGCCGGGGGTGGGAAACGAGCGAAAGGTGCCCGGCATCCAGTTCAATGGTGGTCGCCTTCATGCGCGCTGCAAGGAAGCGTTCCAGCTCGGGCGAGATTGTCTGATCGTCCTTCGAGACCGCGTAAAAGCTTGGCTTTGAATGCCAGGCTGCCACCGTGGTTCGATTGCCAAACAGGGAAGCGGCGGTGGGCTCTTGCACGGCGTAAAGCACCTTCGCTTTCTCGCGCGCGACGCCGTTCGCGAAAGAGTTGAGAAAAGCCTCTTCGGAAAGGCGCGTGAAGCCATCGTGTTCCTGGATGCCCGCCCGCGCTGGCGCGGGCGGGAATTTTGCCGACAGGGCTACGAAATCCTCACCCGCATCGGGTGCCCGCGCCGCCACATAGACAAGCGCCGTCACCTTCGGGTCCGTTCCCACTTCGCTCACGAGTGTGCCGCTCCAGGAATGGCCAGCCAGCACAACGGGGCCATCTTCCAGCGCCAGAGCGCGGCGCGTTTCCGCAACGGCATCGGCGAGCGAAGTCAGCGGATTTTGCACAGAGGTGACATGCATGCCCTCGGCCTGAAGCAGCGGGATGACCTCGGACCAGTTCGACCCGTCTGCCCAGGCGCCATGCACGAGGACGACATTCTTCACCGGTTCGGCGCTGGATGCTCCAGCGGATAGGACAGCGCAAAATACGATTGCTGCTGACCAGACTCGAAGCCTGCGATGCACCATGGAATTCCCGGCCTTTTGTTCGGAGCGAAGGCGCCCACGTCGACGCCCTTTGATTGTCACGAAGCAACATCGAAAGGCGCCGCCGAAATGCACCTTGTTCGATAGGCAAAAGCGTAAATCAGTGATCCAGACGCTTAAAGTAAAATCTGTTTTAATGGAGTTACTGGTAAATAAAATACTAGTCTATCCTGCCCATTTGCTCTTTAGCGATTTGCTAACCATAACGAGTGTTCGTGATCGCCGCCCCAATTGTTTTCTCAGGTATGATCGATGCTTCTTGAGAACCCTCTTGGCAGATGACCTGGCGTCCCCAGGTTTTGTGGGAGGCACGCGTGCCTTGCGAAAGCCAACCTTTCCGCGCGGCATAATGAGCGTTGAAGCAGAGAAGCCCGATGAGCCTGATCGAGACCCGTAGCCACCAGCTTTTTCCTGTGCTTGAAGCAAGCCAGGTCGAGACAGCCAAAAGATTTGCGAGCGGTCCCGCGAGGACGTTTGCTCCGGGAGAGGTCGTCTTTGATGTCGGGCAGCGCGACGTGCCCATGTGGCTCGTCTTGAAAGGCTGCCTGGATGTGGTGCGCCGTGACGGGCTTCGGCACGAGGCGCCTATCATCAGTCATGCTGCAGGCCAGTTCTCTGGCGAAATCAGCCAGCTTGCCGGCCGGGACACGCTCGCTGCCGCCCGCGCCGGTAAGGAAGGCTGCACGGCTGTGCCCTTCGATGCGGGGCATGTGCGGGCGCTGATGATCGGCTCGGCCGAATTGGGTGAAATCGTGATGCGCGCCTTCATCCTGCGTCGCGTAGGGCTCATCGAAGAGGGCGGTGTCGGGTCGGTCCTGGTCGGCCATCTTGGCAGCGCGGAACTCGTGCGCCTGCAAGGCTTTCTGGGGCGCAATGGCTATCCCTATACGGTGCTCGATGCCGACAG
Source organism: uncultured Alphaproteobacteria bacterium (assembly GCA_963772105.1). Classification (GTDB taxonomy): domain Bacteria; phylum Pseudomonadota; class Alphaproteobacteria; order Rhizobiales; family Rhodomicrobiaceae; genus Rhodomicrobium. Next base: position 52,272 of record CAVYVV010000004.1, on the reverse strand, counting down.
CGACGCGGAGGGCCGCGCCGTTCTCGAACGTCTGGGCGTGCTCCCCCAAGAGCTTCCGCTGATGATTTGCCCCAACGGAAGCGTTCTGAAGCGCCCGAGCATGGCCGAAGCCGGGGTTTGCCTCGGTCTGACGCCCGAACTCGACCCTGAGCGGGTCTACGATGTGGCCATCGTCGGCGCGGGACCGGCAGGGCTTGCCGCTGCAGTCTATGCCGCGTCGGAAGGATTGTCGGTGCTTGCGCTCGACGAGCGCGCTTTCGGGGGACAAGCTGGAGCCTCCGCTCGCATCGAAAACTATCTCGGCTTTCCAAGCGGAATTTCCGGCATGGCGCTTGCCGGGCGCGCTTTCAATCAGGCACTCAAGTTTGGTGTCGAGATCGCAATTCCGCTCAAGGTGAAACGACTGGACTGTGGCGGCACGCCTGGCAAGACCATGCGCCTTGACTTCGACAATGGCGGTTCGGTGCAGTCGCGAAGCATTGTGGTAGCCTCAGGCGCGCAATATCGTCGGCCACCCATCGAGAACCTTTCAGTTTTCGAAGGCAGGGGCATTTCTTACTGGGCGTCTCCGGTGGAGGCAAAGCTCTGCGAGGGCGAGAAAGTGGCGCTGGTCGGCGGGGGAAATTCGGCCGGCCAGGCGGTCGTGTTCCTTGCTCCGAAGGTCAAGCGCTTGCATCTCGTTGTGCGTGGCGAAGGCTTGGAAACTTCGATGTCCCGCTACCTGATCGACCGGATTGCCGCGTTGCCGAATGTTGTGCTGCACACCGGAACCGAGGTCGTCGCGTTGGACGGGGACGAGGCTGGGGGCCTGAACGCGGCGACGTTCCGCGAGCGGGCGACGGGCGCGACCCGCACCTGTCCGCTTCGTCATCTCTTTCTGTTCGTTGGCGCTGATCCGAACGCCTCCTGGCTCACGGGATGTGTTGCGGTTGATGGCAAGGGTTTCGTTATCACCGGCGCCAATGGATCTGGCGGGGGAAGCGCCCGTTCCCGCCCGGCGCAGCCGCTTGAGACAAGCCGGCCCGGGGTGTTCGCCATCGGCGATGTGCGGGCCGGATCGACAAAACGCGTTGCCGCAGCCGTGGGAGAGGGAGCTGCTGTGGTCGCTCAGATTTACAGCGTCCTTGCTGCCTCGACGCCATAAAGACGGTAAAGCCGAGCGCGCGCGGTTGCGAAGAATGCCCCAAGATCGGCAGCCCTGGTATTTCATCTGCCGGACTTGCGGGCACTCGGCTGTTGCGATTCTTTGCCGAACCGCCATGCCAACCTTCATTTTCACGAAACCGGTCATCCGATCATCGAAGGCTACGACCCTCTCGAGGGCGGGGGCTGGTGCTATCGCGACGAAGTGTTTCTCGATCTCAGGATCAATACCACGCCGCAGGACGGGCCTATTCCGCGCTTTTCTTAGCCTGAACGCTATCGGCGCCGTTGAAATGCACGTGTTGCGCGCTTGACCGGCGGGCGAAAAAGCCTGAATCAGATCCGATCAACATCCCGTGCGGAGCTTTGAGCGGCCGCGCCGGGAGTACCGTCGTCCAAAGGGTCGGAGATGCGCTTCTCGGTCTGTCACGAAACACATTACCGCTATTCGTCACCAGTGCGTTTCGCGGCGCATGTCCTGCGGCTCACGCCGCGCACGGACAACGCCGTTTTGCAGGCGCACCGCCTGACCATCGACCCCGTGCCGAGCATGCGGCGTGACCAGACGGACCGCTACGGTAATCTGATTACCAGATTGGAGTTCGAGGGCCTGTCCGATCATCTGCGCATCGAGAGCCGTTTCGATCTGGACACGCGCGCTCCAGTGACGGGCTGCCCCGCTCCGCCTCCGCTGCCGTGGCCTCCTGGCACGAGCAACGCGATGGCGGACTATTTGCCGCCGGGAGGCCAGGACGAGAGCGTCCGGGCCTTTGCCGCCGGACTGGCGTCCGAAAGCGAATGGAACGTCGTGGGCTTCCTCGACCGCCTCAACCAGACGCTATTCACCCAAACGGACCGCAATATCCGGGCCGGGGGCGCCGCCCAAGCGCCGGCACACACGCTTGCGACTGGCAGGGGCGCTTGCCGCGACCTTGCCGTGCTTTTCATGACCGCCTGCCGCAGCCTTGGTATCGCCGCGCGGTTCGTCAGCGGATATCAAGCGCACGCCGACACCCCGGACGGGCGCCGTCACTTGCACGCCTGGGCGGAAGTTTTCCTGCCATGCGCGGGCTGGCAAGGCTTCGATCCGATGCACGGACTTCCTGTTACGGATGGCCATGTCGCTCTTTGCACCGCCCCGGACCAGGCGGCAACCATGCCCGTGGAAGGCGGGTATTACGGCGATGGCGTAACGTCCAAGCTCGACTACGACGTGCGGATTACGACCGGGCCATGATGCTCATAGACGCGGCTCAGAATACCCCTCGGTTTCATTTGTCTCTAAGGGCGAAGCAGGGACACGCACCGAGGCCTCCCCTTTTGGGTTCTAATCCCCATCGTTGATCGAAGACTTGAGAAAGGCGTCGGCCGCAGCCTTTATAAAGGCGAGCGCCTCCACGCTGCCGTCGGCCTCGCCTTTCTCGAAGTCGCCTTCGACGCGCGCGCCATCTGGTTGGTGACGTGCGAAAAGCACAGGACCGGTTTCTGGCGCGCGGCCGCAAACGCATAAAGCGCCGCCGCATCCATTTCGACAGCGAGCAGGCCCTTGGCTGTCCGCCGCCGCGATCCTGCCTTGCAGTTGAGGATCGGCGTGGCTGAACTCGAAGGGGGGCTGATAATGATAGCTCGTGCCCTTCGTCACGGAGCGCTTTTTCGATCAGGATGAAATAATACATCCCGTACATGAGGTTGCTGCCCTCCGGCGGAAAGTGAGAGCTTTCTGCCTGTGATTCCCGGCAAGGAAGGAGAGCAGCGATGGGCATGTTTGCAGGATTGGACGTTGGCGGCAAGCAGACGGCGATATGTATTGTGGGTGAGGCAGGCGAGATTGCTTGGCGGGGGGTTGTTGACACCCATCCCGATATGATTGCTGGCCGGTTAAGGGGCTTTCAGGGGAAGCTTGAGAAGGTCGGCATCGAGAGTGGCTCCTTTACGCCGCATTTGCACCGATCCCTGGCGGCTATGGGGTTTCCGATGGTTTGCATGGACGCCCGCCGGGCGGCCGATGCGATTAAGAGCCGGCGGATCAAGTCCGACAAGGCGGATGCGTGGGCTTTGGCGGAGATGCTTCGAACGGGGTGGTTCACGGCCGTGCATGTGAAGACAGCGGAGAGCCACAAGATCAAGACCTTGCTCGGCGCACGCGATCAGCTGGTCCGGGTGAAGCGCTCGCTCGGCAATCAGGTGCGCGGGCTATTAAGGCCTTTCGGGGTGAAGCTGCCGTCCCGTGCCGGGATGAAGAGTTTTGCCGAAGCGGCCCATCAAGCGGTCCAGAATGACAGGCTTATGCGGGCGGGTGTCTCGGCGCTGCTTGAAGCATTGGCCTCGATTGATGCGCAGATTGTGAAGCTGGACGAGGAACTGAAAGACCTGGCCCGGCGCAGCGAAGTGGCCTGGCGTCTCATGAGCGTACCTGGCGTGGGCACGATCACAGCGCTTGCATTTATAGCGGCCATCGAGGACGTCCACCGCTTTGGGCGCACGCGCAACATAGGTGCTTATCTCGGGCTAACGGAGAAGCGCTATCAGTCGGGTGAGACCGATGTCGGTCTTGGCATTTCGAAACAGGGCGACAGCATGGCACGGCATTACCTTTATGAGGCCGCCAATGTGATGCTGACCACGGTCAAGAAGCGGTTTGCGCTCAGGAGCTGGGGCTTGAAGCTTTTGAAATCCCATGGTCCCAAAAAGGCGCGGGTCGCGGTTGCGCGGAAGCTGGCTATTCTGCTAGGCCGCCTCTGGAAAGACGGCACGCATTTTGATCTGGCAGCCGCATAAGCCGCCGGTAACGGAAGCAAAGGAAAGGTTAGGCAAAGACTTTTTTGGTTTCACGTTTCCGCCCCTCCGCCATCAGCGGGTGCGGACCGGAAGGGTGAGCGCGCGACACGTTGGTTGCAGAGCGATCTGCGCTTAATACATTGCGCCATCCGCACGGTCAGTGCTTGCGTCGGCCCTGAATGCTGGCGCCGGTTCCGATCGGACGCCGTAAAGAACCATCGATGTGGGCCATAATCGGTAACGGAAACGAAAAAACACTTGACGCAGCGACCTCATGTAAAGAACCAGCGGCCCTAAATTCTGACGTGTGCCCAGTCGCGTGTCGCGATTGAGCGGATGATGTCTGGTGTGCGCATCAAGCCGGTCCACGCGTCACAACATGCATCGACGATAGCTTCGTAGGATTCCCAGACCTGATGGCTCAGCGCGTTGCCTCGAAGATATTCCCAGATGTTTTCGGCCGGGTTCAATTCTGGCGCAAAAGGGGGCAACTTCAACAGAACGATATTTTCTGGCACGGCCAGCTTTGGAGAGCTGTGCCATCCGGCTCCGTCCACGATGAGCAAGGCGATTGCTCCCGCAGTGACGCACCGGCTGATTTCAGCCAGATGCATGGTCATGGCTTCGATATTGACGGCAGGAAGCACCAAAGCGGCGCCAACGCCACGGACTGGGCAAACGGCGCCGAACAGATCGCGCGCGGACGGCTGCCGCGCCTGGCCCAGATGCGGGTCAGCGTGCCTTGCTGGCCAACTCTTGCTTCGTCCTGGAACCAGACCTCGACCGGCTTGCCGGTGGCGCGCTCGCCGAGCGCTTCCTTGGCGAGCGCTGCGAAGTTTTTTTGAACGTCTCCTGGGCTTCGGGATCGGATTGCGGGTGCAGTGGGCGAACGGAAAGGCGGCGAAAGTTAAGTCTCCGCAGCAACTTGCCCACGCTGCGTTCGTGCAAGGTGACGCCGAACTCGGCCGCAATGCGGTCGCGCAGATCGGCGCGCCGGAACCGCACGACGCCATCGCGGGCGAGATTGGCGCCCTCCCTCGACCCAGGATGCAAGCTTGCCCTGTTCGACCCAGCTCAGGCTTGCGGGCCGGCCGCTTCGCGCCCGGTCGACAAGCCCATCCAAACCTTCCTTGTTGTAGCGGTAAATCCAGTCCCGCAGCGTCTGCCGGTCCATACCGCAAAGCCGCGCCGCCTCCTCGCGGCTGAAACCATCGAGTACCATGGCAATGGCCAGGATGCGCGACGCCTGCCTCGAACTCGCCGATCGCTTGGCCGACGCCCGCAAATCGGCGGCGCTCATATCCCTTCGAGTAATCGCAACCCCAGCCATATCGCCCCCGCGAATCGATGCTGACGCCATCAATTCACAGAACGAGGCAGAAGGGAATCCCCCGCGGCGAGTCTAGGACTTTGGGCCGCTGGTATAAGGGGGGCGGCGCAAGCTCAATGAGCCGCCCGGCCGAAGTGATGCTGACCAAAAAACCGGCAGGCCGACGCAAAAAGCTGCTCGGCGACGAGAACCGCGAAGGGAACGCCAACCGCGCACCCAACGAAGCCGAGATCATAGTCATTGCCGCGAACGCGATAGAGATCGGTATGATAAAAGGCCCAGGCCTGGTCGTGTTCTGCCTGGCCGGTCTTCCTCAAATACCGGACGATGTCGCCATCGGGATCGAGAATGCAGATCGCAGGGGCGTCAGCGATCGGTATCCCTTTCTGGCGGCGCGCTGCCGGACAAGATGGGATAGAGGAACTGGGGATTTAAAGACATAAGGTTTGGCTTATCGCAGGTTCCGATCTCAATTGCGCTAGGGGTGCGCAAGGAAGAAAGGAAACGAATTTTTCGTGAGCCAGCTCAGCTGAAACCGCCTGAAAGAAGATGGAGTGACGCTGCTGTTCGAAAGGGTTGCGCCCGGTGCTGAAATTGAGACCTCCGGTGTCAGCGTGAACCCGAGTTACATTGCACGGTAAGAAAACTTCTGCCGTGCAGCAAAAGCACAGAAGCAATTTTTGATTCTGGATGCGCTCGATGATTCACGCGTGAAGCTATATTGTCCGGACTATGGAGGCATGCCTGGAATCGAACCAAGCTGTGCGGATATCCACTCCGATGCCGTCCCTGAAAAGCGGCCTGAATTCCAAAACCGCTTCCCATAACGAACTTAGAGAAACTGGCAGAGCGGGGGTCTACATACCTGCTCTGCTTAAGTTCATCCTAAAGCATGCGCAGTACTGAGCAACCTCTTTCGCATGATAGGGTTAAGCAACAATCCGCTATCCGATGAGGCTTGAGTTGCGATGTTGCAATGTGACAAAATCTGCCATTTCTGGTTGTGACTTTTTCAAGATCTGGTCTCGTATAGTCGTCTCTCACGAGTTTGTGAGGACGTCTATGAGACACGAGCGTAACTTCGAGATTGATCAGGCCTATCTCGATGAAGCTTATGTTGAGCATTATCCAGGTTGGATCGTAGCGCTCGTCTGGCTTTCTGTTTTCCTGCTTGGAGGCTGCTTCTGGTGGGGTGTGATCGCAATTCTCGCTCGTTGATAGAGGCAAGCGGGGAGGCGCCGTTTTTATTTCGCGTCACATGAATAGGATAAGTGCTTATCCGTTGTTTTGTAAGTGTACGGAGCTGAAGCATGGGATCAATCACTCAAGTCAATGCTGATCTAACAGGTCTTGCTGAACGGCTGCGCAACGTGGCTGAAGCGCTAAAGCGCCTCCCAGGCGATCAGACTCGTTTCCCTCAAGAAATTACAGACCTATCCGAGGAAGTGCAGGCTATCGCGGCCCAGATTCGCGGAAATTGAGCACGGTGCCATCCCCCTCCTTAGCGCACCTTCAGGATTGGGGCAAATTTCCCAATGCCGCAAGGTGACAGCATTCGATCAGCGCATCGCCACTCTTTTCCGGTCGATCAGCCGCCGATCTTCCCGGCCACTGCAGTGGCTTGGGACGAACTCACGGCATCGTTGGATCGATCTCTAGACCCCCAAGAGGCGGGCGAGGCTCGGGAAGACCATCAGGGTTGAGGTTTGCGCTTTCGATCGCGACCGTCTTGATCATCGCCCAGGCTTTCAATCCCGGCTCCAGCCCGAGGCGCTCGACAGATTCCCAGGTCACGAGCGAATGAAGGTGGCATGCGCCGAGATCGAAGGTGACCCGCGCGTAGGGGGCTTCGAGATAGTCCACCTCGATGATGGTTCCCGGCAGCCGGTTTGTGATCGACACATCCATAGGCCGCGACAGGGCTATCGACACGTCGCTGGCATTGATGACGATCGCAACGCCAGTTCCCGGGTCCGCGTCGAACTCTCGGCACGCGGAGCTCGAAACTGCCGAGGAAGAGCGTCGTGAGCCCGACTTTTGGATGGTGGTGCAGGACGCGGGCTTTGAGCGTGGTAGAAAACCTGATCATGAGTTGCTGCGTTTATGGGGCTTGACGGAATAGCTTGGCTCTTGTTGCACAACGTATGCAAAGAGAGCCAGCCAGTGATAACAGACGCTGGCCACCATGTAATCCGCAGAAGGGTGGTTGCAGTAGGTTGCAAGTTGACGGCTCTATTACGAAGGTGTCACAGGCAAGACCGTCGTGCTGTGCCTCAAGCGTACGCACCCGGATGCCGCGCCTAGTGTACCATGCTGTAAGGGGCACAGCGCAAGGCGTGTTGTTTCAAGCCGCCCCGTTCCGGCGGTGGAGTTCGTCCCGGCAGAGGCGCTTCCTTGTGTTGATGAACATACCCTCTGCTGCGGCCTCCCCGCTGCCGCATGGAAAAGCAATGGCGGTGGGTGAACTGCAAGGCGATCTGCAGCTATTCGAAGGGGTTGGAAGTCCTAACCTTGCTTTGAGCGGCGGATCGGCGCGGCTCTGAGACAGGCCATGCGCCAGGGAAAGCAGGCTCGTGGGCAAAGTGCAATCGTTAAGACCTGGCAGGCAATAAAGTGCGGCGGCCTATCAGGAGCCCAGCAACATCTCCCTTAGGGCGTCTCGGAGCGCCGCGGTTTCTTGAAGGCGCTTTTGCCCGCGGCTTTTATGTCTTTTGCGGCCTGCTTCGCCGCGGCATCCTCAGCTTCCTTCGCCAAGCGCAATTCACGCAGCCTCGCCGTCTTATCAGCCCGTAAGCGCGCCTCGACATCGACTTCCTGCTTCAGACCAGTCTCGCGCTTTCGAATCTGGGCGTAGCGCTCTTCGGCCTTCGATCGGGAACCCGTCATTTTCTGCACTCCATTTGCTCGGCCGGCGTGCGCCGGGACCTCCAGAGAGGGTTGCTCCTATGTCAGCCGCTTTAAGATGCTTCTGCTTCCGGCAGAAATAATTGGCAGAGATGACGGAATGAAGCGCGCGCCAACGCACACGTACAAAGTTTAGGCGCCGGCGTCATCCTTTCGATATCGGCAATCGAATGGATATCCGCAAGTCCCGAATGTTTTGATTTGTCTTAGATTCTCAATTGCGGCTAGCGATCCCGGGCCTCGATTCATCTAAATCAACGCATTTTGCGTTTTCTCCGGTACCGCTTGTCAGTGACAATATTTGAGGAAACCAATCATGAAAAGACCAAAAAGTCTATATATTCTGAATACCTTCAGTTTAAATCTGCCACGGCCATCCCATTTAGGCCCAGTAGAGCCGCTGAAAGAAAGCGAGATCGTGTGCAGCTTCTATCCGAGGACATTCTTAAAGAGCTTGCCAGCGTCGAGGGACGCTATATCGAGTGGGAGTGGGATCCCCGCACTTTGTCAGACGACTTCCTGGCCATGCGTGAACCTGACGGCGTGCAGGTGAGCATCGGCAGGGACGGGGGACACAAGCATAGCCTCAAAGTGCCTCTCAGGGCCTTAGAGGAATTGCTCGAAGAGGAACTCGTTTCTGAGGATCAGTCAAAAAGGACGAAAGGTTTTCGGCTTTACCGCGTCAATGCAGAAGGGCGCAAACGCGTTAGGCGTCCCTGCTAGCGTAACTCGATCGACTACGATCCCAATCCATCTCCAGCGCAATTTATTCCCCATAATCAGGCGCCGTCATACGGCTGCCCAACAAAAAGGCCGCTCAGCATGCATTCTCCGATCCTGATTACCTTCGAAGGCGTCTTGCGCTCAGATGCGGTCGAACAGTCCATCCGCGAGGAGTGGGAGGATTTGAACGATATTAACGCGCCCGTAACATCGTCACGGATCGTCGTCACTCAACCGCGCGCGAAGCATTTTTCCGGAGACCCGTGCCGGCTTCGGGTCCATCTTACGGTCCAAGACGGCCCCGATATCAACGTCAGTCACGATCCGGGCGCGGGAAGACGTCATGATGCGATGCGCTTGGCTGTCCGCGACGCCTTCCGCATTGTGAGGCGGCGTTTGGAGGATTCCATGCGCAGAAGAGAGCCCCTCTTGTAGCCAGGAAGGAAGTGATCGCTGCGCCTTCCAAAAGCACGCCAATAGACCTTGCGCTTTTATGGAGGCCTTCTGGCCGACCGCAGGCTCTGTCAGGTTTCCTAGTTGTGCCCGAGGAAACGGTGCGGGGTCAATTATCGCGGTGGAGGGGCGCGATCATTGCCTTGTTTTCGCCCCGAAGCGTGACTACATAATAATATCGAATTTGGCCAGAAAGATAGGCTGCTGGACCTTGGCGTAGCCGGGTGCACTCTGAAAATCTCTCCAAACATCGAACAATGTCGAGTTTTGGCAGCGCAAGTCGCCGCCATCCTCACCTGCACCCAGTTACACAAAGGAATGTCCATGACTACGGGCACAGTAAAATTCTACAACGGTCAAAAAGGCTTCGGCTTCATTCAGCCTGATGACGGCGGCAAGGACGTGTTTGTGCATGCGACCGCGCTTGAGCGCGCCGGCATACGCAATCTTGTCGAAGGCCAGAAAGTCTCTTTTGACACCGAGCAGGATCGCCGCACAGGAAAGGTTGCAGCAAGCAACCTGCGAACCGAGTAACAAAACTCTCTCATATCCTGGAAAAAACAGAAGCCGCTCCTAATGGGCGGCTTTTTTCATTCGACCCGCCAGCGAACGCCACGCGTGGGGAGGCGCTTGGCGTTTCCGCGGGACAGCTTAGGGTAACATCGCGCCGGAAGACGTTACATGCGGTTCCTCCGCATGCATTGTGTAGCGGCTCACGACGAGTAACGAGATCGCCAGAATGACGGCAATGACGATCGGCCAAGCGACAATCGGGGATCTTTTCAACGCGAGCACCACAGAATCCTGCCGTGGTAGCCCCCCCGCAACTAAGGTCGAAGGCAGCAAATCGAGCAAACGATCGGAAAGCGTCTTCGGATTCAAACAGGCAAGTGAAACGCTGGGCGTCGCTGCAATTAATTCGGCAAGTCTCTTGGCCGCTGCTGCGCGCGGCAATCGAGCTAGTTTTGCGGCCTCCTCCCAGGGATCAACATCGAGGCGTGCGAGCATCGAAAGAACGCTGAGCGGCGCGGCATCGGTACCTTCGTCGATGCGCGCAAATAAAAAGTCGTCGAACTGGCGCGTCAGATAGGTAACCGAAGCAGACCTTGTCATTTCAATCACCTATATTGTATCTTTATCAGACCGGTACGGCTGACGGCAACGTACATCTTAACATGGCGCACCCTATCCAATAAGGCAATGTTCGGAAAGATGGCGCGACAACGTTGCGGCGCACGTTTCCACCGCTGAGATTCTTGCTCCCGGCCATAGCAGCATTCGCGAACTCTCAGTACTACCCTTTTTGGTGGATTGGATTGAGCCTGAACTGATCCGGATTTTCTGTCCAGCGTTTGCAGATGAATTCGTAAGGGGTGAGCCCTCGCAGCGTTTTGAGGCGCTTGGCGAAGTTGTAAGGCTGCCAGGAAGGTGTCGAGGTGCTCACGAAGCTGATCGAACGCGGGTCTTTCGGCCCCATCGGCGCATCATGCACGAAGGCCCTCTTCTTCCACTTCGCCACCGTCTTTGGATTGATCCCATGGCGTTCGGCTAGCGCCTTGGCCGAAGCCTTCGATCGCCGTATTGCAGCTCGGATGGCGTGCGTAGTCGTGGCGCTGCCGTGAAGTACCTGTCCCATAACCGCTCCCGAAGTTTCGGGTCAGTTAGACTGATTCCATCACAAGCTGGGACTAAACATCTAAGCGCGGACAGCGGCGGCGAGTGCTTCGCCACGCTGCCTTACGTGTTCAATCACCACACCCGCGAACTTTCGAAAAGGCTTACCGGCGCACATCACGATCACCATCATCTCCACGTGGCGACGCTGCATGTGCATCTCGACCATGAAAGTTGTCTCGAGGTGGCGGTGCTCCGGGAAAAACCGCGGCGGTCCGTCACTTTGCCAAAGGCGTGATTGCGGAGCGGGGCGTAACGCACGGCCAGGTGAGCTTTATTAGTGTCACGCTGGAAGCCGAGGCGCACCGGCATGGCGAGGACGCCGGTGCCGGCAAGCATCTTCACGCTCATCCAAGGGAATAGCGGGGCTCACCGCCGTGCGTGTGACCGAGATCGCCATTGCGCATTGAATGTCCTCCTGAAATGGGGTTACCGGAGTTGGCCATAATGGCGTATCGGAAGAATGGGTTCCTGGTCAGGGGCGTGCGTTTGAGCGCTTTAGGTTTCGATCCTGTTCTCGAAGTTGCCGGCAGCGGCTCAAGCCGGTCATAATCCATCAAGAAGTAAAACAGCGCCGAGATTGCCCATGTGGCGATGAAAATGCCGATGATCACATAGCCAAAGATCCCGAAATTATCGTTGATCGCGCCGACCGCCTCCCAGAAACTTCCCTTAAGCTCAAGCTTGTCGATCAAATTCAGCGTTTCGAGGCCTCCGATGATAAGGGCCGCGAGCACCGAAAGGAAAGTCATGGTCATATTGAATAGAGTTGGCGGACCGGTTTCACGAAGGCCCAGCCATAGGCCTTCAACATAAGAATGCTATCGGTGGTGTCGACAAGGGACATGCCGGCGGTGAATAGGGCGGGAAACACCAGGATCGACCACAGCGATAGTCCCTGCGATGCCCCTGCCGACGACAGGCCGAGAAGCCCGATTTCGGTCGCCGTGTCGAATCCGAGCCCAAACAGCAGCCCTAACGGATACATGTGCCAGCTTCGGCTGATGGAGGCGAACAAGGGCGGCAACATGCGCGCCAGGAAGCCACCGCCGAAGACGATGTTCAAGTCTTCCTCGGCGAATTCGCCGCCCGCTTTGACGTGCCAGAACGTTTTGTAGATCGCGGCAAGCACGAAGATATTCATGATCGCGATAGCGAACAGGAAAAAAGCGGACACCAGCGTTCCTGCGACGCCCCCGATGGCTTTGAACGCCTCGACCTTGTCCTTGAACGCCGCGGCAGCCAGGGCAATCAGGATTGTTCCGAGCCACACAATTGTCGAGTGACCAAGGGAAAAGAAAAAGCCTGCCGCTGCGGGCTGCTTGCCCTCCTGCATAAGCTTTCGCGTTACGTTATCGATGGCGGCGATATGATCGGCGTCCACGGCGTGGCGGAGCCCGAAAGTATAGGCTAGGAAGGCGGCCCCCAGCTGGATCGGATAATCCCGAAAGACAATCAAGGCCCAGGCCCAGGCCCACGCCGCGATGTTAGCCGCTGCCAGGATAGCATAGAGCATGGCGACTCTATGCTCTGCCCCTTCGGGGTTATCGCTGAATAATCGCAAGTCGAAGCTACTCCCGCGTCCACTCCAATCCATCGCCAGTTGCTTCTGATCCCTCGGGAGCAGAAGACACTGGCGTTTCCCGCACTCCTCACCTAGCGTAAGATCTTTTGTGACGATAATCATACAAAATAGCCGCGGCAGAGGGATCTTCCGTTGAGAAGGCGTCCGCGGCCGCTTTGGCAACTGAGCATGAGGCGTTCGCGGCCATGCAGGCTGAGGCCCATAAGACGCGCTGCCTTGCGCGACAGCTTATGATCCTATCTATTCGGCCCGATGATGTTTGGAGCGCTTGCGCAAATTTTGGCGTCCCTTTCTCCCAGCCAGCGCTCCCCCGTTGGGAGCCCGGTGTGCTTCAAACCTATCGCCGGCCCTCACCTATAGTGGCCCAAACTAGAGCTTTACGGCTCTTCTGCAGGGGGATGCGGTTGGCGGCCACGGCAAGGAAGTTCAACGAAACCTAGCTCCTGACCCGGAATCAGGCGGCCAATCACGACCTACGCCTCGCCCGTTCGCCAGCGCATTTAAATTTTACGATATTTGAGCCATATTCGTGGCTCATGAATTTTCTGCAGGAAATCATAAAAGTATCCAACTCTTTCTGGATGCTTTCATAAGACGGCGTTTCGCATTCATTGCCCGTCAACTCTTCCAAGGCAGACACGGACTTCGCGAGCCGCAATGCACCGATGGTTCTGGCGCTACTCTTGATTGCATGCAAGATTTGTCGCGCCATTTCCAGGCCCAAATGCAAAGTATCCGATTTCAGCTGCTTGACGCCTTCCCTCGTTTCACATTCGAATGTCGGCAAGACATTATTCCTGAAAGCTTCGGCTCCAAACAGTTCGACTAGCAGATGCACCCTATCAGGGTCGAACACCGAAGCTTCTTCCTGATCGCATCGTGGCGACGAAATCCGGGTGGTGCCTCGACCCTTGGTTTCGGTGCGCGCAAGCAACGCGCGCAGGTCTTCGAAGGCAAGAGGTTTAGAAAGAACCTCGAACATACCCGCGGCAAGGCAGCGGCTTCGGGTCTCCTCGGAAATGTCGGCCGTTAAGCCGACAATGACAGCACGCGATTCCCTCGAGACAGCGGATTGATAAAGTTTGCAAACCTCAATGCCGTCCTCATCTGGCATGTTGACATCCAATATGGCGACATCGACTTCGTTGGTCAGAAGTTGCTCAAGGGCCTCTTCCCCTGTTTGCGCTTCGAGGACCGTGTGGCCGTCAAGCTTAAGCATCTTACCGGTGACATCGCGGTTCATTTCGTTGTCGTCTGCAACCAGTATAACCTTACTGGCGCAAGCGGAGGCTTCCTTCTGGACCGCGCTTCGAGAGCCAGGATGCCGCTGGTGCCAATCAACCAGCATCCGCACCAACTCAGGCGAAATCGCGCTCAATGACTCAACTATACCCGTCGCGCGCGCTGAAAATTCGCTGTTCGCAGGGTTGCCGGGTTCAACAACAATGAGTGGCGCGGGGGACGACGTACTGTCGAGAAATTGGCAAAATCGGTTCCAATCGGCCGGCGCCATCTTTATCGGATCGGCAATGAAAACCACATTTGCGCCAGGATCGCTAACCTGCCCGGCGAGCGACGCAAAGGCTTTACCTTCCTCAAGGAATCGAAATTCCTGTCTAATCGCAGCATGCACAGGAACGTCGAGGCCGAGTGCGGCGATATTGGTATATTGATCGCGCGGCGTTTGAAGGCGCTGAGACCCCTCGACATACCCTGCAGGTATTTCAACCCAGAACGTCGATCCCTGGCCTCTCGCGCTCAGGCACCCAATCTCACCCCCGAGGAGACCGATAAGCGATTTGCATAACGACAGGCCCAGTCCGACTCCCCCTTCATCTTCTATTCCGCTGGGGACCGAGCGGACGAATTGATCGAAAATGCGGGTTTGCAGATCGGGATCGATGCCAGGGCCGGAATCGTGAACGTCAATGCAAAGTTTCGCTGTCTCTCCGTCGCCTATGAGTGCGACTTCCACGACCACGAACCCCACTCTCGTGTACTTAATCGCATTGGTCGCGAGGTTGATGATTACGGTTTGTATTATGTCTGGATCAGACCTTAATGTTTTCGGCAATGCGGTTCTAAATCTGAAAGCAAATTTTATCTTCTTTTTCCCCGCAAGTGGAGCCAGGATGCTCTCAACCTCCACCAGTGTATCAATAACATCAAAACATCTTTCCTGGACCCGGCTCCCTCCGCTCTCGACAGCCTGAAACCTTAATATCGTATCAAGCATCCTGGTTAAGCGATTGGCGGCAATCTCGGTGAACGCAGCGTTTTCTCTTTCCTGAGCGGTCGCGGCTGTCGTCCTTGAGATTTGCGCCAAGCCAAGGATCGCATTCAGGGGGGTGCGCAGCTCATGACTGATCATTGATAAGAATTCTGTCTTGGCTGTGCTCGCTGCTCTCGCCTGATGCATCGTATAGCGGAGCTTCCGGATCAGACTGGACGTATAAATCGGGATGGCGATGATCGCGGCGAAAAGGCCCGCCGAGAATTGCCATTCCTGACGCCAATAGGGGGTCAGGAGCACCATGATGATGAAAGATATACTGTTGGCCGCCATGGAGGCATACATGAAGCGGATACCAAACCGAAAGCCGTTGCCTAAAATCACCCATAGATAAACAGGAAAAAAGATGGCCGCCGAACGCTCTCCATAGTGAATGAGAAGACTAATCGCGAAGGCATCCGCGCAGATAGAGACGGTGCGGCGAGCGATACGCTTTTCCGGGAAAAGCACGAGGTGGACTAGGAGGCCAATGCCTATTACCCAAGCAACAACCAATAAGACAATAATCGATGCAGTCGTCGAACTTCCGGTAAAGGCAGGGTCTACAATTGCATAAAGCGTTATTACGATCCCGACGGCATAACGCGTCAACATCTGCGAGAACTCAAGCGGCTCCGACCGCAATGGCACGCTGAGCCTCTCGTAGATTTTGCGAAAGGGCCTGACACGAATACGGATGAGGCCCTGAATATCTTGCCTGAACGGCCTATGGCCGCATTTTCCGGTCAGGTAGCCCGGCGTCGCATTCATGATCCCCGCGCCAAAAGCAAAGGCATCGCCGGCAGGGCGTGCTGTTCGACGACTGCGCTCGAAGGCAAGATGAGATCAACTCTCGTCCCAATCCCTTTTTTGCTTGTTATTTCAAGCCTTCCCCCAAGGAGCCGCATAAAGCGGGCAGAGATCGGGATACCCAGGCCGATGCCCTGGTCGGAATTGCTCAGCTCCGGATTTACGATCCTCCCAAAGTCGGAAACTGCGATTCCCAGTTCTTCGTCGGTCATGCCGATGCCTTGATCTTCGATCGCAATCATGAGTTCAGCTTGCCTGTTCTTGCTTACCTCGATCCGGATCTCGCCCTTCTTCGTGAACCTATTGGCGTTGGTGATAATGTTGATGATCACTTGGGAGAGTTTTTGCGGGTCCGACCGCAGTTTGAAATCTCGTCTCGAGTCGATGAGGAGGGAGTTTCCTCTTGATTGAAGCTCAGCTTCTATCATGCGGCGTACGCCCTCAATGCAATCCCTGAGCGAAAATTCTGTTAATGAGAGTGAGTGTTTTCCTTGCTCTATTTGAGAAAAGCTAAGTATTTCACTTATGATGGAAAGCAAATGTTTTGCGCTCCTGAAAATATCGTCGATATATCCGCGATAGCGGGCGTTTTGGACTGGACCGAAGG
Source organism: uncultured Alphaproteobacteria bacterium (assembly GCA_963772105.1). Taxonomy (GTDB): domain Bacteria; phylum Pseudomonadota; class Alphaproteobacteria; order Rhizobiales; family Rhodomicrobiaceae; genus Rhodomicrobium. The sequence continues at coordinate 35,993 of CAVYVV010000004.1, read as the reverse complement.
TCTCAGAGCGGATTAAGTCGGCGAAGCCAATAATTGCGTTAAGCGGCGTTCTGACTTCATGACTCATATTAGCCAAGAACGCACTCTTCGCCTGATTTGCCGCCTCCGCCTGGCATTTCGCTATTCGGAGAGACTGTTCCGTTTGCTTAAGAGTTGATACATCAATGCCGGAATATACAACGAAGCCCTCCTCGGTATGAGAACCGTGTACTACGCTTGCCATTATAAGAAATGTACAGTCTTGACCATTTCTGTTTTTTAGCGTGACTTCGCTGGGCGCGCCATACGAAATACTCATTTGGCCGAGCAGCGCAATAAAATATTTAGAATAGCCTCCGATTACTTCTTTAAAGTATTCATTCGCAAATATGCACTCTCCGTCACCTTTTAAGGCCACTATTATTGCTGGAACGCAATCAATGACACGCGTAAACCGCTCGCGCGATTTTTGTTCAGATTTGATTGAACGCAGACGTGTCTCTGTTAATTTCTGCTTCAGAGATATGCTGTCCGTACGCAGTGCGTTTTGGTGTAATCCGAGGCATAAAAGGTTTCTAACTCGAACCTTGAATTCAAATATATCAAAGGGAGTTGTCAAAAAATCCGTTGCACCGCAAAGGAGCGCTCTCCGCCTGTTTTCAATGTTCTCATTTGCAGATACGACGATTACAGGTGTTTCTTCTAACCCTGTAATTGTACGCAACTTTTGCAGGAATACAGCAGCATCCATAGTTGGCATGCTAAAATCTGTGATAATAAGGTCCGGCTTTTGTGTTTTAAATTTCTCCAGAGCGGACTCTGGGGAACTAAACGTATGCACCTCGTCAATTTCTGTTACGGTCTTGGAAAGATATTCTATAAATTTACGATTTATTTCAATATCATCTATAACTGCCACGGAAGCATGATGATCCATTTTGATATTGCTTGCAGGGTACATATCGGACGGAACCCCTTACTCACAGATTTACGGCGGCGATATCGCGTAATCCCCCAAGAGATACCACTGCGATGTTTATTCCCAAAAGAAAACATCGCCTTCTGACAAAGAGACCATTTTATCGCTTCACGGAATTTTAGAGGGCTAGTTAATCTATTTCGCGTTATGGTTGCAAAGTCTGCAACCCCACGGGGTGGCCGAACGCGGAAATCATTGGGTGAGACGTTTGATGCGACTAGCAATCTCCGGGTCTGAGCAGTCGATTATCGACGAATGCCATACGACCTCGGGGCCGGGGGGCCACTTTGCCACCCAGGTACCGAATGCCGAGATAATAAGAGACGACACTGGCGCCGATATGATTTTGCGCCACATCAGAAACCTCGGTCTAACAGAACTCAGGGTTGAGCTGGATACCGGCCTTGGGGTCTTATGGTGCTTTCAGCAACACTGCCGGCGTCCATGTTTCACCCTGTCGCTGTTGAAAGACATCCGGGCGATCCAGAGGCTCATAACTGACTTGCACCGCGATCACCCGCGGGATGCGCAACGTCTGGCGAGATTTTTGATCTGGGGCTCGGATTTGAGCAGCATCTTTAATCTCGGCGGCGACCTAAGCTATTTCGTTCACCTTCTTGAGCAATCCGACGTCCTTCGCCTCAAGGCCTATGCGATGTCCTGTCTGGATGTCTGCTTCGCAAATTACTCAGGATTGCATGCCGACGTTATCGTTGGTGCGTTGGTAGCCGGTGACGCTTTAGGGGGCGGCTTTGAGTTTGCGCTTTCATGTGACTTCATGGTTGCTGAAAGCTCCGTTCGCTTTGGGCTGCCTGAGATCTTATACGGCCTCTTCCCAGGCATGGGAGCATATTCCTTTCTTTCCAGAAGAATCGGCCAAGCAAAAGCGGAAACCCTGATATTAGAGGGTCGGCTCCACAGCGCTTCCGAGATTCACCAGCTTGGCTTGATAGAACTGGTTGCGGCTCCCGGCCAAGGGCGCCTGGAAATGGAGCGTCATCTCTTGAAGCTTTCCAAGCGATATGATGCAGTTATTTCCCTCTACAATGCAAAACGGCGGACCGCTCCGATCAGCTATCGAGAAATGACCGATATCGTTGAAGATTGGGTCGCCACTGGGATTAAGCTGTCAAGCAAGGGCATTCGGAAAATGAAAAAGCTCGCGATTGCGCAAGATGCACGGCGAGACCTCAGCAGACCGGCATAGCCCTAACGCGCGAAATCGTCCTTTTCGCGGGTGGCGATCTCCGGGCCTGCCTATGGGCTCGCAGGTCACGTCCCCGGTAGCGGTGTAACTCGACGGTAGCAAGCCGCTCGCGAAGCGCGCCCTCCGTGGCGCCGTAGCGAGTGAGCGGTTTGGGGTGGTCATCGGCGACTCACCGGTAGGATCGGGTTGCGACATCCAACGCAACCGGGGAACCACCGATGACCGACGACATGATGACTTTTCGCACGCTGATTGAGAAGACGCCCGACGCCGATATCCTGCGCGATATGATCGGCTTTGCTGCTGAACGCTTGATGGAGCTGGAGGTCTCGGGCCTCACCGGCGCTGCCCTCGGAGAGCGCTCGCCAGACCGGCTCGTGCAGCGCAACGGCTATCGGGACCGCATCTGGGAGACGCGCGCCGGAACCGTCGAGTTGCGCATCCCCAAGCTTCGCAAGGGCAGCTACTTTCCCGGCTTTCTCGAACCGCGCCGGCTGGCCGAGAAGGCGCTGACGGCGGTGATCCAGGAAGCCTACATCCAGGGCGTCTCCACGCGTTCCGTCGACGATCTCGTCAAGGCACTCGGCATGAGCGGCATTTCCAAGAGCCAGGTCTCCCGGCTGTGCGAAGAGATCGACGACCGCGTCAAAACCTTCCTCGATCGCCCCATTGTGGGCGACTGGCCCTATCTCTGGGGGTTCGTCAGAACGGCCGCATCGTCTCCGTGGCCGTCATCGTTGCCGTCGGCGTTAACACGGATGGCCGGCGCGAAGTCTTGGGTCTGGACATCGGCCCTCCGAGGCCGAGACGTTCTGGACCGGCTTTTTGCGCAAGCTCGCCCGCCGCGGCTTGCGCGGCGTCAAGCTCGTGATCTCGGACGCGCACGAAGGCATTAAGGCCACGGTCTCGAAAGTGTTGAATGCCAGTTGGCAGCGCTGCCGCGTGCATGTCATGCGCAACGCGCTCGCCCATGCCGGCAAGAGCGGGCGGCGCGTCGTCTCGGCCTTCATTGCCACGGCCTTTGCCCAAGACGACGCCGTGGCGGCCAGCCAGCAATGGCGCAAGGTCGCCGATCAGCTGCGTCCCAAACTGCCGAAGCTTGCCGCTCTGATGGACGACGCCGAGCAAGACGTTCTCGCTTACATGACCTTTCCGGCAGCACACCGGACGAAACTGCATTCCACCAATCCGGTCGAACGCTTGAATGGCGAAATCAAGCGGCGCACCGAGGTCGTTGGCATCTTTCCAAACGAAGCGGTCATTACTCGCCTCGTTGGCGCAATCCCGCTTGAACAGAACGACGAATGGGCCGTGCAGCGCGCCCGTTATATGACGCTGGAAACCATCGCGCCTTTGAGCGATGATCCACTCGCGGCGCTGCCTGCAGTGGCAGCCTGACCTTCCCGCCCTGCCGGAGCTTCGGCGATCCCAGCCGTAAGCTACACCACGTCATCGGACACGATCGGCGCGGGTTGATGGAAGCAGGCGATCTCTACGTGACCTCGGCGCGACCTCACCGAAGGTCGTGAGCCTTGTAAGCCATTCTGACAACGCGTTGATCAGCCATGTCTCGGCATGTTTGTCGTAGCTCCATCTGAGGCTTCGAGCATCAGTCCTGCTCGACGGTATCGGACATGAAATCTCCTACCGAGGCGTGCGCCGTGAAAAGCCGGTGTTTTCCAACATCGCGGTTGGCGGCTCTGGATCGATCGGCCTGATCATCCGCGAACGAACAGAGGGATTCTGCAGCGCTTGTAAGCCCGCCCGCTTGGCGGGCGCGTTGTCCGATGTGTCGTAAAGAGCTAAGCTCGGCCCCAAGCCGCACCGCAATTGCAAATTGGCCGAGCCTTTGAAGGCTTTGAGAGCATCGAGGGCGTGATCAACGCATTCGCTTCGTGGCGGTAGATTTTACCGTTCGCCCGGATTTCGCTTATGACTATTGCCCGTACATGCCCTAGCACCCACCGCAACCGCCGCAGTGTTCGTACCCGCTTGCCATAGGTGTGCTCTTGATGGTTCCGTGACATGTTTAATGTCCTTCTTTTTCGCCTTAGGTTCAGTGAGCCATCATCCCATGAGCACATCGGGGTCGCTGTTCCGTAAGGAACGGCCGAAAAAATAAAGGGCGCAGCGCTGAGGGGCGTTTTTGAGCGTATTGCACGCTTGAAGCTGGGGCTGCATTCCGGGCGAACAATATATGGGCCCTGCCCGTGATCGTTGTCAGCCAATGAGTCTTATAGGGAGGCGAAGTCGAGCGCATAGGCGAGCCGAAGCCCGCCCCAGTGCCGCCCCTGGACATAGATTGGCGCCGAAACATCGACCATGGGCACAAAACGGCCTCCTCCCATGTCGCGGCTATAAGTCTGAAGGAGAAAAGCCTTTTCATTTTTCCCGGCCGCAAGGCCGACCCGGTCTTTGAAAAAGCGCCGATTTCTGCAATTTGCGGCGTTCCAAACCGCACCTTGTCCCTGCGGTTTAGAGAACTTGCCATTATGCGTCGGAAGAAAGCCGCTTTTGTCAACGGCTGTACAGAAAACAACGCGGGTGTCGAAGTCCAACGCCGCATCGAAAAGCGGCTGCAGCAGACGGTCGAACACTTTGCAATAATCCGTTTCGAACTGGGGCGGATTCGAGCCTGGGATTAGACGATAATTCTTGTCGAATACCTGTGCATTCGAAATATCGCCTGCCTCGATGGCGCTTGAAAGAATCGCGCCGGTCTTGGACGCCAGCCGCATCGCCTCCTGGACGAAACGCGAGTGCAGAGTCTCGACCTCAGTTGCAAGGGTTGTTGTTAACAGGCCCTCGCTTACAGTCTGTAAGTGATCGAACGATTTCTCGATCCGTTCAAACTGCGACGTCGCCGAAAGAAAGCCGCTCGAAAGTGAAGCTACGGCATCGCTCATATCGGCGCTTTTGGTTTGAACAGATTTCGCCGATTCATCGACCTTGGACATCTCGTCTCCGAATTGGCGTACGCACAGCTCGATGGTGTTGAGAGTTTCAAAGATTGCCGATGTACTCTTTTCGGCCCTGCCGGCCGCGTCTGCGCTTTTGACGCCTTGGATCGAAAGCTGTTTCGCCTTTTTGTCCAGATCGGCGACCGTGTCCGAGATGCTCTTCGTAGCGTGAGCCGTTTTAGCCGCGAGCGCGTTGATTTCTTGTGCGACGATCGCGAAACCGCGCCCGGCAGACCCGGCGCGGGCGGCCTCAATCGTCGCATTGAGCGCAAGCAGATGTGTCTGCTTTGCGATGATCTCGATGCTCTGAGCGAAAGAGCTAACGCGATCTAAAGTCTCAGCAAACGATGAAATAAGATGGCCGCCCTCCGTTACGGTCTGACCCAGTTCGGAGATTGCCGACAGCGACTCGCGGACGATAACCGTTGACCTTTGAATTTCATCATCCGCTTTCCGGGCGGCGATGTTTCCTTGCGCCACGGTTTCCACAATGTGGGCGGTCTGCTCTTGCAGCAGCGCTGCTCCCTCCTGAACCTCGGACACGTGGAGTTGTTGCGCCGCGATCTTGTGAGCCAGCTCTTTCACATTGCAGGCGACATCCACAATATCGTGAGCCGAGCCTGTCGACTGATCGACGAATGCCGAAACCAGATGGCGGTATCTGTTCCGCCGTGCGAGTTGTAGGATATTATCGAGCATAGATCGGTCCCGCAGAGGTTCGCCAATATTTCTGAGTTTAGAGGCGGGCCCGTGTGCGAAACTGAATACCTTCATTTATTGTAATTCTAATTCGTGGGCTTGTCTCATGGGCTTGTCTCACCAACGGCCGAGCGACTTCGTTGCATTGGTTCGCTCGCGTGGCGGGTTGACCACCAAGTTTCATGCGCTTGTCGACGCCAACTTTAGATTGTGACCCGATAGAGAGATGGTATGTGTCCGGTCAGGCGCGCCGGAGACATGGTCGCGCCGCTTTGAGTGAGCCGCAAACCTCCTTCAGCGTCGCGCGAGAGGCCTTCGACCACCTTGTTCAGTGAGCGCGCCAAGGGCTCGACCCAGCATGAATTCGCAGTGAAGCTCGTACCTCAATCACAAAAAAATCAATGCGGCGTGTTCCAAATCGGCGGGTTGCGCCGACCCCGTGAATTGCCTACGGCCGCAAGCGCGAGTAAAGTTAACGCCTGTGCAAGTACCAAAGGAGCCCGTGCATGAGCGTTCAAATCGTTATGGATGGAAGGGGTGACACGCGCCACGAGTTTGACGCTTCCGACGCGGAGTCGGTCGCAATGGCTGACGAGCGCTTCCAGGCTTTGATTGGGAAGGGATTCCGCGCCATCGCGCTCGGGAGACAAGGAGACTCCGGCGAGTTGATCCGTAAGTTCGATCCGAACGCCGAACAGACGCTTTTTATTCCGCAGCTGAAGGGCGGTTAATGGCGGGTGTTCGTCGCTTAGCGGAGCTTTTTCAGCGTGCAATGGGTGGATTCCGGCGGTCCTCCGGGGACTTCCGCCGGGCCGCCAGCAGGCACGCGCTGCCTGGGCCCGATATCAATCGAGAGGCATTGCTCCGGATCTTTGGGGTTAATAAGGCAACGCCGGAAGCGGAGGCTCGCGGCCTCCGGCTTCTTCGGGAGAATCTTTCGCCTGCTCAGCGTGAGCAGCACGAGAGGTACGGGTGCTTTGATGTCCGGGGCGGGGATACGGGCAGGCACTATCGGATCAAGAATGGCTTTCAGCTGAATGTCGAGTTGCTCGATAGCAAGGGCAGGACCACAGCCGTCTTTTGCTTCATGCCCGCGGGCAGTCTTGTGGCTGGCGACGTGATGCTGGCTCAGAAACTAGCACTGGAGTTGTTCGAGTCAGACACGCTCAAAATTGCCAATAAGTTCTCTATCAATCATTACAGGGCCTGATGCCTTGGTTGGAATCGAATTCGATTAAAGGTGGGACGAATTTAAAGCGCAAAGGCAGCCAGCGTCATGGACGCGGCTGCTCTTCTTCTTCATTTTTAGCCGTCCGGCTTATTACTTCGCGACCGGCCCAAGAGGCCAGATCGTCCGTCCGTAGACTTCGTTCAGGACCTGGGCAAGGCCCGTGTACATCGCCGAAAGCCCGAGCACGATACCCACCCAGCCTCCGATCCTCGCCAGTGCGGGATTGCTGATCAAGTCACCGATCGACAAGATCGCGAACGTCACAGTCAGGAGGAGAAAGGTGACCTGCAAGGCCCGATTAAGCCGGAGCGTCCCGATAAACATAATGAACGACATCAGGCCCCAGATGCCGAGCCAGGCAGCCATCGCTGTGCCGCTTGGTTTATCGGCCAGACCCAGCTTCGGGAAGACGATGATGCCGGCGAGAGTCAACCAGAATGAGCCGTAGGAGATAAAGGCGGTGGTGGCAAAGGTGTTCGCCTTCCGCCATTCGAAGATGCCGGCGATGATCTGCGCTGCGCCGCCATAGAAGACGGCCATGGCGAGGATCATCGCATCGAGCGGGAAGAGGCCGGCATTATGCGCGCTGAGCATGATGGTCGTCAGCGCGAAGCAGAGCAGACCCAGCGGAGCCGGATTGGCGTAGGTATCAGCGATGGCGATCTTGGCAGGGAGGGCGGGCGCGGCCGCAGGTGATATCGGGGTTACTGTCGCGAGTTTGGCGTCTGACATGTCTCATGATCCTCTAAGCGCCAAGCGAAACGCTGGAGCTGCGAAAAAGCCGGGCGCGCCTATTATGACCGCTATTCGAAGGATTACCAGCCGAGCCAGTCGGGACGGAGTGGCACAGTCGTCGTGTAAACCTTCTGAGCGTTGGGACCGCCGTAGTGGAAGTCGTTACGGTAGAGGCTCACGGTCGTTGTGCCACGGTGATCGACCGGGGTGAAAGTTGTTGGCAGGCAGACGCCTTCAAGGCCCGTGGGCACATGGTCGCGCATGGCCTCGAAAGCCTTCTTGATGTTTGGCCCGGTGATCGCGCCTTCCTTTTCGGCGGCCAGCATCGCATCACGCATCAGATAGGCCGAGCAAACGCCGCGGATGTAATGAAGCGGCCGCGCGGCCGCTCCACTTGGATCGGACACTTTGGAAATTTCGCGCACCGTTTTCATGCCTGGCACCTCATCGTCCCATGGAGCGACGCTGACGACCCAGACCATGCCATTGCCAGCGCTTCCGGCCTGACTGGCGGCGCCCTCATCCCAGCCGTAGATGTTGGTCATGAACTGCGTCGAGACGCCCGCGGCGGCGCAATCCTTCACCAGCTTGACGTTGGACTCCTCGGTGTTGGCGAGGAAGGCGTACTGCGCGCCGCTGTTTTTCAGCGACTGGCACTGCGCTGCAAAATCGGCGGGGGACAGCGAATAGCGGATCGGCGGCAGAACTTCGAACCCGAGGTTGCGCGCGTATTCCGTGCAAGCCGCCTTCGGCGAGTTCGGGTAAGGATGATTGTCGCCCATGAACACGAATTTGGGCCGGTCTAGGTCGCCGAGGAAGGTCGAACGGCCGCCCGAACCAGACCGCCGCCAGTCTTCGGCGGCCCACTGCACCAACCCCCGGCAACCATCCGAGTAGGACGGGCCATAGAAGAAGTTGTAGGGAGCGGGGGTGGTTGTCCAGGGGCTTCGCCCGGTGGGATCGGTCAGGTGGCCCGACGAGGATCCTGACATGAATACGATGGCGTCCTTCGAGACGTTGTCGACTAGCGCTTCGGTGTCGGCTGTGCCCCAGCCCTGAATGGCAACCGGCTTCAGGGTCTCCTTCCAGGTCTTGTACGCGCTGAGCGCTCGCAAGACGTCGTAGCCGTAATCGACGGTGTCGAGCGCAACCGTGTGGCCATTGATGCCCCCTAGGCGGTTGATATAAGCAAACGCGTCGGCAACGCCCTGGCCGTAGGCGGACGCGACCTGTGCTGTGCTGCCGGTTTGCGCGACGAGTTGGCCGACCGCGGTGTCGGATGCAGCAAGAAGTTGCCCAGTGGAAACACCGCTGCACAGGAAGGCAGCGGCAAGGGATGCGGCAAGGCCGCGCTTCTTCATCATGAAGTCATTCCTCCCAGTTTGGCGCCGGCTGGGCATATTGGTGCTGCCTCTCAAGCTCCGGCTGCACTCTCTTTTTAACCTTTTGGAAGGATTTCGGCTAGCTCAACCGCAGCGGGGCTTATCCGATTTTCGGTCAGGGCGATCTTCGGTCGCCGGTTACCAGATACGGGGCGTTAACGCTTGGCCAGTCTCCGGCGCCTGCAAGGCCGGAACACCGCCGGTGAAGCCGTACCTCCTTAGAACGGAGTGCGCAAAATCAGAATTGGTTTCGACGTAATCCTAAGTCAAAGCATCGCAAAAGGCGTGTCGATTTTCGCCGAGGCGCATTCCGGGGCGACGATCGTCGGGACGCCCGCGCCGATTAAGCTCACGATGATTTAGGAGTTCCGCCGAAGTGGGGCTTGCCATTCGCGCCTTCTCCGGCCGGCCGATGCAGACATAGCTCAATCCTGCCTGCCGCGCGTGTTCCGCGCGATAGATGTTGCGCAGGTCCACAAGCATGTTCCCTCGCATCTTTTCTTGAAGCGCGGACAGGCTCACGGCGCGGAACTCGTTCCATTCGGTCAAAACAACGGCGGCGTCGGCCCCCTCGGCGGCCTCAAGCACGCTCTTGCACCAGACGACATGCGGCAAGAGCGGCTCGGCCTGCTTGCGCCCTTGCGGGTCGTAGACGCGAACGGTCGCGCCACGCTCCTGCAACATCGGCACGATCACAAGGCTGGGCGCGTCGCGCATGTCATCGGTGTTCTGTTTGAACGTCACGCCAAAGACCGCGATGGTCTTACCCGCAACGTTTCCCCCCGCCGCGCGGATCACCTTGTGCGCCATCGCGATCTTGCGCTCGTTGTTGACCTTTTCCACCTGCTCGATAAGCGTCAGCGGCGAGCGCGCCTCGCGCGCCGTACGGGCGAGCGCCGAGACGTCCTTGGGGAAGCAGGAGCCTCCATATCCGGGTCCCGGATGAAGGAACTTATCGCCGATCCGCCGGTCGGAGCCGATGGCGCTTGCCACCTGCTGGACATTCGCGCCAACCTCCTCGCAAAGATCGGAGATTTCGTTGATGAAGCTGATCTTCAGGGCAAGGAAAGCGTTCGCGGCATACTTCGCGAGTTCGGCGCTCTCGCGGCTCACGAACATGACGGGTGCGTTGCGAAGGCGGAGCGGCTCGTAGACGCGCTCCATGATCTCGCGCGCTTTCGGATCGTCGATACCGACGAGAACGCGATCGGGGTGGGTGAAGTCCTGGATCGCGGACCCCTCGCGCAGGAATTCGGGGTTGGAGCAGACGGCAAAATCGGCATCGGGCCGCAAGCTCCTCATCCGCCGCTCGATCTCGCGGCTCGTCCCGACCGGCACCGTCGATTTGGTCGTGATGACCGTAAACCCTGACAGATGCGGGGCGATCTCTTCCACGGCCTGATAGACATAAGAAAGATCGGCGTAGCCATCGCCGCGACGCATGGGCGTGCCTACCGCGAGAAAGATCAGATCAGCCGCCTGAGCAACAGCGGCAAGCTCCGTTGTGAAATGCAGCCGGCCCGCGCGCACATTCTTCTCGACGAGCGTGTCGAGCCCCGGCTCGTAAATAGGGATTTGGCCGCCGTTCAGCCGCTCGACCTTGCCCGCGTCCTTCTCGACGCATGTGACGTTCCAGCCGAAATCGGAGAAACAGGCAGCGGAAACCAAGCCCACATATCCGGCCCCAATCATGCAGATATTCACGGCAAGCGCCCTCGCTTCAGAATGAAGCCGTTGTCATAGCCAATCAAGCCGGAAGGGGCAAGGTCAGCTCATCAAGCATCCCAGGTTGTGCAATAGCTTTTGCTTTTCAAACGCGCGCGATGTTTCATAATCGGCGTGTTCCACGCAGCTAATGGGAGCAACTCATGCCAGAAGCCATCGTCCTCGTCATCGGCGATAAAGCATGGTCCTCGTGGAGCCTGCGTCCCTGGCTGGCCGCCAAGGTTGCAAAGGTTCCGTTTCGCGAGGTGCAGGTCAGCTTGCGGCAGCGTCACACGGCAGAGCACATCGCCCAACACTCGCCTTCCGGGCGCGTGCCCGTCCTGAAGCGGGGCGGCCTCACGATCTGGGACAGCCTCGCCATCTGCGAATATCTCGCAGAAATTGCCCCGGACGCGCCCCTCTGGCCCGGAGACGCAAACGTCCGGGCGGTCGCACGTTCGGTCTCGGCGGAAATGCATTCCAGCTTTTACGCGTTACGCAAAGAGTTTCCAATGGACTTCCACGCCCGTATCGAGGGTCGCATTCCGTCGGATCAGGCTCAAACGGACATCTCCCGTGTTACTGCGATCTGGCGCGAGGGTCGCCGCGACTTTGGCGCAGACGGTCCTTTCCTGTTCGGCGCTTTCAGCATCGCCGACGCTATGTATGCGCCGGTTGCGACGCGTTTTCGTACCTATGGTATCGACCTCGCCCGGTTCGGCGACGATGGCGCAGCCGCCGGATATGCGCAGACGCTTCTCGCCATGCCGGAGATGGAGGAATGGGGGCTGGGCGCAGCCTGCGGCTAACCCGTAAAACACGCGCGCGTGTAGCCCTGAAAATAGAGGAGCGCGGTCAGATCGGTGTGTTTCACCTGCGCGTCCGCCAGCGCGGCGACGACGGGCTTTGCGTGATAAGCCACACCGAGGCCCGACGCCTTGAGCATATCGAGATCGTTCGCCCCGTCGCCCACCGCGATCACTTCGGCTGGCGTCAAGCCATGCGCGGCGGCCTCCACTCTTAGCGCGGTCGCTTTGGCCTCGCGGCCGAGAATCGGCTCGGCGGCGCCAGCAAGATGCCCATTCTCCCATAAAAATACGTTGGCGCGATCTTTCGCGAACCCGGCGAGCGCCGCCACCGCATGCGTGAAGAGCGTGAAGCCGCCGGACACCAGCACCGTATGCGCGCCGTGGGCCTTCATGGTCTCAACGAGCGTGCGCGCGCCCGGATTAAGCGTGATGCGGTCGTGGAGCACCTGCCGCACGTCGTCCGTCCTGAGGCCGCGCAGCATGCTGGTACGCTCGCGCAGCGAGGTCTCGAAATCGAGTTCGCCGCGCATGGTGCGCTCCGTCAGCGCCGCCACCTCCGCCCTGATGCCTTTCAACTCCGCCATCTCGTCGATGCTTTCCTGGCCGATGATGGTGGAATCCATGTCGGCGATGAGCATGCGTTTCTTGCGCCCCCCGGCAGGCTGCACGCACCAATCAACGGGGTAATTTGCGACCGCCTCCGCAACGATTTGCTTGAACTGGAAAATCGCCCCCTCACCCCATCCCTCTCCCGCCAGGGGAGAGGGAGCAGGATCCGACGGTCGGGAGGGCGTGCCTTCCCCCCCTGCGGGAGAAGGACAGGATGAGGGGGTGTCTGCGTGGAAGATCAAATCCATGGCCTCGCCTTCGCCCAGCCAGCGGAATGCCAGCGCCCCGTTGAAATCGCGTTGCAGCGCCGCCGCGACATCGAGCAGCAAATTGTCCTGCGAAGGTACGGCAGTAACGGTAATCGCGATTTCCATGACGAGCTTGAATCCGATGATGAACTTGCGCTCGAGTAGCGCAGAGAGCGCAAGCGCGCCAGCAAAATGGCGCATGGCCCATAGCTGAACCACCGGCGGGGTAGGAATTGCCACGACGATCTAGGCTGTGGCGGTTCTTCGTGAGGAAGGAATAGCGAGGCTATTATCAGCCCAACGACTGCAAGCCCGACGGCCGGAAGCGGCAAGCTCTTAAATCTGGAATCCAGCACGTCGAATACTTTGAAAAATTCGCCGCTGTCTGCCGGGAGAGCCATCGGGAACTCCTCCTAAAGGGTGCCGGGGTCGCATCGAGGAAAAGCAACCGGCTCCTGCTGCGCCGAACTCTATAAACAGTTGTCCGTTAACAAAGCAGTTTGGGCGGGATGTTGAGGCCGTATGGCATGCGGCGAAACGGCGGCCCAGGGGCAGGGTTTCGTTTGACCCGGCCGCGGCCCGGTTCTAAGACGCTGCCTTAAAGCCTCGCCAACCAGGAATATGCCCAATGCCGCTGATTCGCCCCTTCCCCGGCGTGCGCCCCCTTCCCGAAAAAGCCGCAGAAGTGGCCGCGCCTCCTTATGACGTCCTCGACAGCAACGAGGCCCGCGAACGCGCCGCCGGCAAGCCCTGGAGCTTCCTCCACATCTCCAAGCCCGAGATCGATCTGCCTCCTGGCACCGATCCCTACGACGCGGCGGTCTACGCCAAGGGCAAGGAAAATTTCGACCGCATGCTCAAGGAAGGGGTGCTGAAGCAGGACAGCGCGCCGTGCTACTATCTCTACCGGCTGGTCATGGGCGATCACCAGCAGACGGGCCTCGTTGCCGCCGCCAGCGTGGCCGACTACGACACAAACCGGATCCGCAAGCACGAATTCACCCGCCCCGACAAGGAGGACGATCGCGTGCGCCAGGTGGATGCGCTGAACGCCCAGACCGGGCCGGTATTTCTCACCTACAAGCATAACGCCGCGATTGACGAACTGGCGGCAAGGGCGGCAGCCTCCGCGCCCGAGATCGACATCGTCGCCGATACCGGCGTGCGCCACTCCCTGTGGGTTTTGCGAGACGCGGCGCAGATCGACCTCATCACGCGCACCTTCGATGCCATGGATTGCCTCTACATCGCGGACGGCCACCACCGCTCCGCCGCCGCCTCGCGCGTGGCCGCTGCGCGCAAGGCCGCCAACCCGCGTCACACGGGAGACGAGGCCTACAATTATTTCCTGTCGGTGATCTTCCCCGACAACCAGATGCAGATCCTCGACTACAACCGCGTGCTCAAGGATCTCCACGGCAGCAGCCCCGAGCAATTCCTGGACAAGCTGCACAACGCCTTCACCGTGGAAAAGGTGGCGGGTCAATGCAAGCCGGGCAAGGCCGGTGAATTCGGCATGTACCTCCGCCGTCAGTGGTACCGGCTCACCATCAAGCCGGAGCTGATCCCGCGACGTGATCCGGTGAAGCGCCTGGACGTGAGCCTGTTACAGGACAACCTCATCGGCCCCATTCTGGGCATCGCCGATCCCCGGCGCGACAAGCGCATCGATTTCGTGGGCGGCATCCGCGGCCTCGCGGAGCTGGAGCGGCGCGTGAACTCGGGTGAGATGGCGGTGGCCTTCGCCTTCCACCCCACCTCCATGGCGGAGCTGATGGCGGTGGCGGATGCGGGCGAGGTGATGCCGCCCAAGTCCACCTGGTTCGAACCGAAGCTGGCCGACGGCCTGGTTTCCCACCTGCTCTGACCCGGACGCCCGCTGCGTCCCTGCGTCGCTTCGGGCTGCGCGGGGCGGCGCGTCGCCCTGCGCGCCTTGCTTTGCGCGAGCCAGCTTGGAAGTTGGGTTACGGCACGATGCACGGGTGCTTCCTAGAAGCGGTTTTCCGGTAAGACGTACGATGAAACAAAAACTTAGAGCCCCGCTTTTGATTTCATCAAAAGCGGATAGGCTCTGGCCTGCGTTTGCGTCCCCATTGCCTGGGCCGGGATTGTAGGAAAAAGCGCCTTGCCGAGAGGTTAATCGCGCTAAGGCATTGATATATAACACTAACTTTCGAGCGAAGTTGGGCAGCCGCGGTTGCGAACGGCCGAGTTATGGTTAATGCGCGCGGCGAAAACATATTTAACGGACTTTTGCGAGTCCGTTTTTTCGCATTTTTGCGCCAAAAATCGCGTTTTAAGGGGCAAATTCAGGCCGTGAAACGCGGCCGTTAACCAATGCGGGTTAACGCATAATCCGCGCGGCAACGAGCCGTTTACCATGACGCCTCCTTACATCATCTTAGCGGTGAGGCTCGGCGTTTTCCGGCTCCTGCATTGCTTTCTCGAACAGCGCGATCCAGTTTTTCTGATCCGCCGTCAATTTCCCCTCCGCATCGAGCCGCTTCAGGATCGCCAGTCCGCTCGCCAGAATGCTGCCGCTTATCCTTCGCCCCCTGCCTCGGCAAGCATCCACGCGCTCACCACGAGATCCGTCTGCCGGACCACGTTGTTGGGATCGCGGGCGGGCGGGGCGCGCCTGAATTGCAAGTGCCTTGCGAAAGACTTCCAGAGCCTTGGCCAGATCCCCGCGGTCTTGATGAATAATGCCTACCCCTCCACAACTGAGGGAGAGATCGCGCTGCCACTCGGCGTTCACAGGATCGCGTGCTGCAAGTTTCTTGGTTAGCATGTCTTGTTCGGCGCGATCGCCTGCGCCTGCAATTCAGGAGCGGCGGGAGGCGGACCATGCTCAATGAGGCTTCAGCGCGAAAGAGATCGCCGTCATGGGCCGGGTTACGCGCTTTGCGACCATGTTCGCGGTCGTTGCTGCATATGACTTGAAGTGATCCGTTTCCCGGTGCGACCGGAATGCGGCCTCGCTTTCGTAAACCTCGTACAGGAAAAGGTAATTTGGGTCGTTCGCCAGCGTAACGACATCGAACTGAAGGCAGCCGGGCTCCTTGATGGTCGGCCGCTGCGTCTTCGGCGATCGCTTCAAGAAACTTATCCCGTTGCGAAGGCACGATATCCAGATCAACGGCGTTGATGTGGGCGGAACCTGGCAGGGCCATGGCATTCCCGCGTGAAGAAAAGAAAGCGATTGCTGCCAGAGATAAGATGATGGTGGTTCTGTTCACCGTTCCTCTCTCCTGTTCATATCGAGCCGTGGCTTTCACCGCGAACGAGCCAATAACCTTGGACTAACGCACGAACAGCGTTCGTCGCTCCCATCGAGCGACCATCGTACCCACGTCACGCAGCCCGCAACTCCACAGCGCAGGAAATCACTGAGTGCTGTGTTTAAGAGAACAGACCCAGCTCTCGCGCGCACTGCGCTGAAAAGGCCCCGATCCCCGGCAGCCTGACGGGTCTTTGGAGGCCTTATGCTCAGCGTACTTGTTCTATTCATGATAGCGTTGCCGGTTGCAGCCGCCGCCGTCCCTGCCAGTCCGAGCGATCTCGAAATAAAAAAGATGCTCAAGCAGTGTGAAGAAAAGCAGGCTCGCCTCTCAGGGCTGGAGACACGGCCATGAGCAGCCGTCATTACAGCTATCGTATAACGATAACGCGAACGGGCACGCCGGGCGAAGGCGCGCCCCTGGATCCACCCTTCTCTTTTGAAGCCACCAACCATGATGACATCCTTGCTCTTGTCGAGCGGGCGCGCGGCAGCACAGGTTTGACGCCGGATGACGCCGCGTCGATGGTGGTTGGACTGAAGCTGCTTGGCGAAGTGATGCTGCGGGAGAAGAACAACCCGCTGTTCGATCCGCTCCGGGGCGGCATGCGCGATTTCATCGGCAAGTTGAAGGCCCTGGGCCGGAATAGGTCATAAAGGTCCAGCTTGCGGCCGGCAGACCAACAAGAGCTGAGGGAGCCAGAAGAGACAGCAACGGCTCCCAGCGATGCCGGACCTCACCAGCTGACTGGTCCGTGTCGCTGAGAAGGAAACGCAGTTCTGGCGCCGCATCATCACCAGGAGCTAGGCAAGGTTTCCCGGCTTCTTCTTCGCATGGCTGAACCCACCCAACAGGCCGTGAAGAGACTTGGGTTGTCTCGCGGAGTTTCTCTTGTCGGGGGTTAAGCGGGAGTTTAGCCTCTCGGTGAACCGGGTGAGCCTTATTTGAAAGCGGGCCTAACGCACCTCGCCCGGTCAAAAGCGCCGCCATACCTTCTTGGCTCTCAGCATCGATGGGAAAGGGGCTTGGCGGGACGGCGTCTTGCAAAGCGCCTGGTGCAGAGCGGACCTGTGGCATTTGAGCGAGGCTTGAGCCTGCATCGACCGTAACCCGGACCTTTACAATCGCCGCCGAATGTATTCGACCCTTGACGGCAACGCGGGCGATTGCGCTTACTGCGCCATGGCCGCACCGCTTCCGAAGGAACGTTCACTTATCGAAGCGGAAGAGCTTTTCAAACAACCAGCGCCACTTCTCTCATCGACATGAAAGAATGGCCAAAACCTTTATAAGCCATGAAGATCGTCCAACTCCTACAGGCAGTAAACACAATATCGCGATACAAAAACCAGCTCCAACAGGAACTGGCGTTTGTCATGCTCATCGAAAACACGGCTGTCCACAAGCTGGTGGAAGTGCACTGGGTCGGCGAGAATGGGGTTTGGCACATCCTTCGGGCGGAGTATCAGGGTCCAAACGGCGCAAACCGGGAGATTTGGCGCGCCCAGGCGACCTTCGATGCGTCAGATGACGCTTCGCTGCCAGGCGATATCGAATTTGTGCTGAGGTGCCGCGTAACGGGAGAGGTCCACTGGGACAACAACAAATCCTCCAACTACTTTTTGAGTGCTGATTCCGGTGTTGTGCTCGAGCAGAGCCTTCGGTTGCTCCATGTGGATTTCAATCCGGTCTTGCAGGATGGGCAACGCAACTATCCTGTCATGGTCGCCGCACGCCACTCCCTGGAGCCCAAGCGCGTCTTCGTTCATTGGACGACGGACAATTGGCGCAACACGCAAATTACGCCCTGCTTCTTCAACAGGATGCACTGGGATAAGTGGCGCAGGAGCAACGCACGAAACCCCAATCGCTACGATACGAGCATCTGGAGCAACCAGATCAAGATCGACGATGCCTTTCGGGCTCAGTACGCAATCGGCTGTGAAACGCGAAGCGCGGACGATCTGGGACAACAATTTCGGACACAACTACGTGGCCCGCCGCCGACGGCTGAAAATCGTCACGCTGAACCTGCACTGTTACCAGGAGGAAAACCAGGAGGCGAAGTTCAGTAATATTGCCAGGGCCATTAACGACCTCGATATCGATGTCGTCTGCCTGCAGGAGGTCGGTGAGCTTTGGAGGAACGGCGATGGAGACTGGGGCTCCAATGCCGCCAAGATCATTAATGACCAGCTGCGCCAGCGCTATCATCTGTACACAGACTGGTCGCATGTCGGCTTCGGCCGCTACCGCGAAGGCATCGCCGTCCTGAGCAAGTACGATTTTCTTATGAAGGAAGCCAGCTATGTGTCTTCCAGCCAGGACGTCCACAGCATCGACTCCCGCAAAGTCGTGATGGTGCAGCTCAATGTGCCCTACATCGGCTTGGTGAACGTGTTCTGTGCTCACCTGAGCTGGCCAAGCGGCGGGTTTTTCCATCAGTTCGAACGGCTGCGCAATTGGGCCAACCAAAGGCACCGCGACAGCGTTGCAGCGACGTTCCTCTGTGGGGATTTCAACATCAAAGCGGGCTCCGAGGCTTACCAGCTGATCGTGCGCACCGGCGACTATGAAGATCAGTATCTGGCGGCCACTGCGAAGAGCGCGTTCGAGAAGATATTCCGCAAGAAATCGGCGAACATCGACCGCGAGTTGGCCCAGGACGGCCGCATCGATTTTATTTTCATGCGAGAGCGCAGCGCGCTGCAAGCGGTCGCCGCCAGAGAACTGTTCACGAATGGCGATCATTACGGCCGGGTTTCCGATCACACCGGCTACTGCGTGGAATTCGAGCCGAGCCTGTAATGCCGCCATGCGCGGCTCTTTGGCCGATGGTCTAAATCTGACGCCACTGCGGCCGTCGCCGGAGAATTAAGCCTTAAGGAGAGAGAAGCTGCTTAGCCGGGCGTTATTGCTCTGATTTTTTCGTGATTGTCTTAACAGCCCAATATAAAGAGAAGTGACTATGCTGTTTGCTGAGAAATACGCCTTCCCTACCGACGCCGAGATCGGTGTCAGCTTCCCACGTACGAATGATTTCAAGGAAGTCTTCTATCTGCGCTGGGGGAGGATCCAATTCGACGTCTTCCGGGGAAACGATCTTAATCTTAAGGTGGTGTTGAATGTCTATCGGTCGGACAATGTCTGCGAACGTTTCATTATCGACACGGACTGGAATCACGGCAAGCGCGTCACCAGAGATTTTTACATTCATCCTTTCTCGGTCAAACTGGGACATGTGAGACGCATCACATTCTCGTTCATTGTCCATAGGCACAACCGCTCGATTCTCTCCCAGCACGAATACAGGTTCATCGGGGGAGACGACTTGCAGACTTATGAGCACTATCATCACTGGCGCATCGGGAAGGACGGGTCGGCCCCCAACACCTACCGCACCCGGGAGCTGGACGCCGCGGAATTGCAGCGGGACGTGGATTGGTGCAACCACCACTTCGAGTCTTTGAATCTGACGCCAAAGTTCACCAAGGGGCAGCCCTATCATCCTTTTCATCCCAAGCCGTACATCCACGACCGGATCGATGCGACGATTCGCAGGCAGCAGCAGAGGCGTGACCGCCAACTAAAGATAAGGGTTTGCGTCGACTGCATCGACGATACCGATTTTGCCAACCACCTCATTCATGCTCATTGGAACGGCGTCAAGGTCGAGTGTATCGTCGACTGGCGCAAGATGACCTTGACCAACAGTGACAACTATGCCCGGCTCAAACGATCAGGGGTCGACTTGTTAGGGGCCTTCTGCACACCGCAGGATCCGCTGATCGAGGTCGCGCCGGACATGCATAACAAGTTCATCATCTTCGGCGACGAGGACGTCATTACCGGTTCGTTCAACATCACATTCGACCGGTGGTGGGCTAACTGGGAATCCGGCATGACTTTTCGCTCCCGCGGCGCCGCTCGCCTGTTCAATAACATTTTCCAAAGCGTGCGTGGCGGCGTGATTCAACGCTACGGCATCGATCCTATGAGTCATTTCAACCTGCTGTACACGTTCGGTCGTGCGGCAACGATGAATGGAAAGTACTATCGGCCGCACCACGCCATCATTTCCGAGATACACCGCGCCCGGCATTCGATACGACTGGTGCTTTTCCTGATCGGCGAGTTGAAAGGCGAGCATCACGATAGTGTGATCGACGCCCTGATTTCACGCCCACCGGCGTGGCGTCGATGTGAACATCATCCTGAACGGCCATCTTGCCCGGCAGGGCGATCCCGGGAAGGAACGTCCCATGGCGGAAGAACTCAAGCGGCCGCTGTTGCCGAGCATAATGCGATTGAAGGAGGCAGGCGTGCCGGTTGCATTGGCGTATGGAAGCCACGATGTTCCAGTCCCCTATTCTCCAATTCATTCCAAATACTGCGTTATTGACGATCATTTGGTCCTGGAAGGCAGTTTCAACTGGTATAACGCCTCCGTTTTTTCTCATGACATCATCATTCTTGCGGCGAATAAGAAGGTCGCCGAACCGTACCTGTTCGAGTTCGATCAGATCCTAAGGCGTCTTCGCATTTTCAGGTGAGTTCACACACATCTCGGGGTGGATAGGATGATCCCCAGCATCCCCCCAACAGGCAGACCCGACCTCAGCGCACGTGCCCTATTTCGGTCGGAGAGTCTATTTCCACCTTGTGAATGGGATTTCCGGTTCCGGGGGAGCTGCGGTTAACCTATTTTCCTGAGGCTATCTCCGCTTTCGACCTAAAGCAGGCCTCGCGTGCTACCGGCTAAGCAAGGCCTTGCGATACCGCCCATTCGTTGACGGAGCGTCCATCAGATCTGCAATTCCTCGCGGCGGTCATAGCACGCGCGCCGATCCGCGCCGCTGTTGCGATGCCAGCCGCTGTCCCTGGCTGCAGCAGTGCCGCGAATGACGAACCAAAGCAACCCGAGGCAAAGCGCGCATGCAATCAAGACGCTGGCTCCTTGCTGCATCCAGTTGCCGCTGGCCAGCAAGCCGAAGGCGGCAGGCGGTCCGAAGAGCACGCCCCTCTTCATGCGGTATTCCGCTACGCAGGCTCAAGCAGCCTGCGTTCAAGGGCGGGATGGATCCGGATAGTCGGGGATGGTCACTAACGAGGCCGCGACCGGCGATCTGCGCCGGCTCGATTTCGCGAACGGGCGCTCAGCGCCGTGCGATCAACGGCGGCGATAACGGCTCGTCGCCCCGGCCAAAGCGGGGCATCATGCGGGAAAGGACTCCATCCTTGAGGAGAACGGCGTGGCGCAGCGCCGCCGCGACGTGCGCCGCAATGAAGAAAAGCAGCACATTGGCAAGCACGCCATGCGCGCCTTCAAACATCTCGTGATAGCTCTTCTTTTCGTCGCCTGAAAAATCGCCAAGCCAGGGAAGCAAGGGGAAGTCGATATATCCGAACAGGAGCGATGGCCTGCTCGAGGTCGAAATCAGCGCCCAGCCGGTCAGTGGCAGCGCGAAAAGCAGCGCATACAGCGCGAGATGTCCGAGCTTGGCGGCTGTGCGCTCGAGCGGCGCCATCGTGGAAGGTAATGCAGGCGCCGGAGAGAGACCGCGCCAGACAATTCGGAGCGCCATCAAGGTTAGCACAATAATGCCCAGCGACTTGTGCAGGTTATAGGCTTGCGCTTTCTGGGCTCCGGAAAAATCGCCCATGACCCAGCCCAAAGGGAAAAGAACAAAAATCAGGAAGGCGATCAGCCAATGCAGCGACTTGACCCCGGAGGTGTAATCGTCACGGTCCACGGAACTCTCCATTTTGTGTTTGTCCAGAAATCCCCGCAACTGCTGGCCTTGGCGCGGCGAGCAGGTGTAAGGGGTTCATCCGCTTAAACACGGGTCCCGGCGATTTCCTGCGCTGAAGCTTGTCATGCGATGTCTCCGTTGTCCCTAACGGAGAGCGAGGCAATCCAGAAGGCCGCTAGTACAGCCAGCCGAAGAGGACGCGGCGAAGAACCGCCACGTCATCATTCTCATCGATGTTGCTGGAGCGAAGCCTTTTTCCCCGCGGGCGGCGGCGCAATCGTGCCTGCCACAGCTTCCGTGTAGGCCAGCTGGCTAAAGATATTGAGCCGGCTGCGCTTTTGCGCGGTGCTAAGGGCATTGTTTCCAGCCACCTCGTGACAATAAGCGGCGGTCAGCCCATTGACCAGGTCCGCGGGCGAGGCATTCGGCACGGCAGCCTTGACCTGGGGAACAAGTTTTTCGATGCTCGGCACCACGTTGTCATCCGTGAGAGACTTAAGAATATTTCCGCCTGCCTCATTCGCTTTGTCCAGCACGGTCCTGGCGGCGCCCCACAACGTGAGCGGGCACTCTGATTGTCCTTGTCCGAGAACGAACATCAGCGGCGTCCTCTTGCGAATGTCCGCGACGAGAAATCCGTCCGCGTTCGCTGGCGCATTGTTCCCCCATTTCGTGCGGACGTAGTTTGCAATGGCTGCGATTTGGCCGTCGTCCAGATATGCTGCGAATGAAGGCATAGGGCCGAACGTGTCCGTGGCCGGGAGTCCGCCAAGGATGACCTTGATAACGTTCTGCGGTCCCTGCGCCTTCACGGCTCCATTGTCGGCAAGCGCCGGGATTTTCCCTTTGATGCCCTGTCCGTCGAGTTGATGGCAGGAGGCGCAATTATTGAGGTAAAGGCCGGCGGCCACGTCGCTTACGCCCAAGGAGGATGTCGCCTCTTCCTTCTTCGGAGGCGTCGATTCCAGATAGGCCACGATGGCATTCAGATCACCGTCTGTGAGATGCGTCAGATCGTCGTGAACCATCTCGGACATCGGCCCTACTGCAATCCCATGTCCGTCCGAGACGCCTTTCTTGAAATAGGACAGGAGTTGGTCATTGGACCAGCTTCCGATCCCCTGAGACCAATCCGAGGTAATGTTGGGCGCATACCAGCCTTGGATGGCCGCGCCCTCCAGGGCAGCGCCGCTCTCGCTGGCTTCGGCGAGATTGCGTGGGGTGTGGCATTGGCCGCAATGAGCCAGCCCTTCCACGAGGTACGCGCCACGATTGATTTGAGCTGACTTGCCGGGATCGGGCTGAAATTCACCGGGCTTGAAATACAGCGCCCGCCACGCTGCCATGCCTTCGCGGATATTGAACGGAAAAGCAAGCTTATCGGACTTTCGTTCGGAGTGGACCGGCTTCAACGAAAACAAATAGGCTTTGATCGCAAGCACATCGTCCCGGTTTACCTTTGTGAACGATGTGAAGGGCATTGCCGGGTAAAGATACTCCCCGTTGGCCATGATGCCATCGTGCAAGGCTTTATAAAACTGATCGTCGGTATATTTGCCGATCCCGGTATCCTTGTCCGGGGTTATATTCGGCGAATAGATGGCGCCGAAAGGCGTCGGGATTGCGCGGTTGCCGGCGAAGGGCTCGCCGCCCGGATTGGTGTGACAGGAAATGCACCCGCCCGCCGTTGTGAGATACTTTCCCTTGCTGACAAGATCGGAACTTGTCTGGGCAGAGGCCGCATCGAGTGGCGTCATAAGACATAATGTAAAAGCGACTGAAGCACCTGCTCGACATAGGCTGGAAAAATCCATCTTCGCACTCTCTCCCGAAAAAGCGATCGTGCAGACGAAACGCCGGTTTAGCAGGTGAGTTCCGGGAATAATCGTGCCTTCCGGTAAGGACTTCGCGCGGTGTTGCGGTTGCGCGATGAAGCACGAAAGGCGCTGCTTGCCGGTTGCGGCGAGCCGGATCTCGCGGAACTGGCGGAACCCGCGCCACCGCCTTCGAGGCAGGTTCGAGCGTAGCCAGGGATCGTGCGTTAGCGTTTGACGGAATGCTCGTTGCGGAGCATGTGATTGAAAAGCCGGGTAAAACTGGCCTTTCCGTGCGCGTTTTCAGCCTCGAAAGAAACCTCGGCTGCATCGGGGTCGGGCTTGATAAAGTCCGCTTCGAAGGTCTGGAGATCGATTTCCTCCTCCCCGTCGGGCGCATCCTCGTCTTCCGGCAACCGGGGACCGACCCTGTCCTCGACGCGGATCCGGAGCACCCAGCCATTTTTCCCGTTGGGTGGGCGCACCTCGAGCGCGCCTATCGCGAGTATGTCGTTGAGATCGACGACTTCTTCGCCGATCTGGTCCATATCGGCCTTTTCGAAAGCCTCAACGACGTAGGAACGCGTGGCTGTGACGTTCAGCTGCAACGTGCCACGGCCTTGCTCCTCGATAAGCCAGCGCACGATTTGAGAAGCCTCAAGATCGACAGGATAGGTTTCCATGCGTCACCCCTTCGCCGCGACAAGCGTCAGCCCTGATGCAACCGTCTTGCACTTTTAAATCGATCAACTTTCCGGCTTCAATTGAAGGCGGGTTGATCTCGTCACTATGCACCTGCGCTCCACATCGCGAAAAGAGCTTTTTCGGCTCAGGCCAGAGAGAATTGAGGATTTTGCTGCCGACGGTCCTGCCCGATTCGAAAACCATGGCGTTAAGCTCGGCTGCGAGCATCCGTCGAGATGGCGCGTTGAAGCCCGGTTCCTCCACCCGTCGCAGTGATGCGGCCGGGCCGGGGTGGACCGGGTGCGCGTGCAGTTCGAAGGGAAGAATGCCTCGGGTGAAGCCACTGGATCAGGCGCCGGCGGAACGACAACCTCGATCCGTCAAGACGGGCTCGGCCCGTTACTCCTGACCCGGCCCTATGATGTTTGGAGCGTTCCGCAAATTGCGCGGGCTTTCTCGATCGGTGAGATCGGCGTCCCTTCTCCCGTCGCGCCGAAGGCGGACTAACAGAAGCGGCAAGCGCGGCACTGTTTGCTTCAGCCTTCCGCTCCATATTTCCATCGGGCGTATTCCCGTGCGCGCTGTTCTGCCTCGGGGCCGTCGAAAACCGCCCGAAGGAGTGCATTGTCGCTATCGCGCGCGTCGACGACCCAGCATCCGGGTACTTCCTCCGCTTCTGAAACCGAGACGCTTTCTATCGCGGGCGCCAATCGCTGTTCCGTCTTCCAGATCTTCGGCATCGGCGCGGCCTCGTTCTTCGGGGCCAAAGCATTGTCAACAATAACCGGCGGGGCGCCGGTAACGGTGCGTCTATGTTTTGCGGCGCTCGTGGCAAGCTCGCGCATGAACATTTCCACCGGGTCCTTGATTGGTTCGCCGCGTTCGTCGACCAAAGGCTTGTCGCTCATTCCAGATCCCTCTCAGCAGCGGACGAAGCAGCAAGCTAGCAGGCTCCGAAAGCCGTGGAAACCCGGGGCGAAGGCCTATCGACAGGATAAGCGGCACAGTAAAATCTTTCGGGTTGCCTTGAATTGTTTTATTTGCTGAGTTGCTTTACGAGTGATTCCAATGCAATCCGATAGCCGCGGCTTTGGACAGCCGCGCTTCACGTGGAGGCAAAATCGAATGGACAAGGAAATATACCTGAAGCTCATTGTCCTGGGCGCGGTTTTGATCCTGGCGCTCCTGTCCCCAATTCTTTCGGCGCTCGCCTTAACTGGCATCGTCGGCTGGACCATAAAGGACAAGAGAATCGGCGAGATTCCTGCGGTCAAGGGGCTGATCGAGGTTGCTCCCCCGAGCGTCAAGGCGTTTTTCAACACGAAGTAGAGGGGCGGCAGCGCCCTTACGCTTGAAGGACTTTCACGCCGATTCCGGGTGAGGCGTTAGAGCCGTGGCTCTATTGCCTCGCTTGAAGGCTATCGCTGTTGCGGGTCGTTATTTTCAGCGCCGTTCTTGGGACAAACTTTCACCGCTGACCCTTGCTAAGGTGGCCGCTCCGCAATGGGCGGCGAAAGAGTCCCTGGATGCGCATTTTCGTTTTGGTTTCGATACTCCTGTCAGGCTGCTCACTTCAGCATGCCTCGGAGCAACCGGACGCGTCCGTCTCTTTTCCAAAGCCTGTGGCCGAGGCCGCTCCCAAGAAAGAGGAAAGCTGCCTGCCCAGCCCCACATTGTTATCGATGGTGCAATGCTTCGCTAAATAGCGACCTTGCGGAGCGACGCACGAAAATTATTTCTTTGGTTCTGCTACGCCGCAAGAGTCGGCGCAACCCCTGCACCGCTCCTCCCCCATCTCAACCACGTCCTTGACCGCCGCCATAAGCGCTAATGGACTTGGGAAAGAAGATTGGCAGGCATCGATCATCTCTGCCGCAAATCTGTAGGCTTTCCGCTTGGCGGCGGGATCATTCGTGCGAACAACAACATGGGGGTGCTTGGGACACGCTTAAGCGCGCCAGCCTTGAAAGCGACATCCAAAGCTTCGTCGGAGAGCGCCATTGGGTAGCGTTCCATTTTCACTCCGCACACGAAGCGCTCACCTTAACGTACGCCCGTTTAAATTGTCCTTATCGGCGAGGCACACCCGACAGGACAACCCTCGGCTGAGTTCAGAAGTAAAACCATCCGTTCGCAGGATGGCGCCTGAGCGTCAGATCGAAGGTAAGAGAACGCCCTTGTGCCTTGCCGTCTCGTCAAAGGCGGCCAATCTCAAATTCCGCGCAGGAATAGCCGAGCATCGAGAGGCCCTCCTCCAGGAAGTCGCCGAGAAGCGGGATGCCGAGAAGGTAGGCGGCCGTCCTCTGATTGTGGGCGCGGGCAGCCTCTTCGCGCACGGACTCCCAATCCTTGGCGGTATTGTCATCGCGGCCAAGCCATGCGAGCGCGACGAGGTCGACCTGTTCATCCTCCGAGAGGCCGTCGATGAAGGACGTGAGTTCTTCGGCGACGGGGTCGTCTTCGTGGTCTTCCAGCACCGCCACATCTTTGTCGTCGGAAGGATTCGACCCTGGATCCGGCTCGCTCACGTCGTCCTTGACGTCGAATTCCCGGGCCTTGACGATAATGAAGCACACCTTCTCCGGCGAGATCGAGAGCGTGACGTCATCGTCCTCCGCCGGCGTTTCAGTTTGGTCTGACGCTTTGTTCATGATTACCACCTTTGGAAGTCCTGCCTCCCGCACTTGCCACAAGTCAATTTATGGTTTGCGGTCAAAATTACAGCCTCGAATTCAGGCTCCGGCGGTCTGCCAAAAACAAATAAAGCCCCTTAACGGGGCGAAGTGGATAGCCTCTAGGAAGGCCGGGCGGCCGACCGGTAGAAAGCGGCGAGCGCGCAAGCGAACACCACGGCCGCAATCGCGATTGACACATGGGACTGAGCATAGCCTGGAAAGGCAAGGGAGCCGCTTCGCCCGCCCAAGGCATCCGACGCAGCGAGCAAGACTCCTGTCACGCTTTCCCCCGCGAGAAACCCCGAAGCGATGAGCACACCGCGCCGCCGCACCTTTGCCGCAACCTCCGCTTTCAAACTCGGGTCACTGTCAGCCGCCCTTTTCGCGACGGCCTTCTCGGAGAACCAGCCGATCACGCCTCCGATCGCGATCGTGAGCGACACTTCATAGGGAAGGTAAATGCCGATGCCGACGGTGAGAGCCGGAAATGAATATCCGCGGCGGCGCAGCAGCGCTTCGAGGATCACGAGAACGACCCCCAGCGCCGCACCGATATAAACCATGCTCCAGGGCAGTTCATGGTGGATGATGCCGTTCGCAATCTGCGTCATGAGCGCGGCTTGCGGCGCCGGCATCGCATTTTGCGGCTGCATCCCGGGGTGGGGCAAGGAGCCGGGAAACCCATAGTTGGAGTAAAGGAGCTGAAGAACAGGTGCGATGGTCACCGCGCCGGCAACGACGCCAATTGCGAGCGCAGCCTGCTGACGCCAGGGCGCCGCGCCGACCATGCTCCCGGTTTTCAGATCCTGAAGGTTGTCGTTCGCGATGGAGGAAACCGTGACGACGATGGAGGCTATGAAAAGGGTCAGCGCCACGGCGAAGCGGCTTCCCTCGCCGCCCATCGGGAACGCGAAGCCGAAACCGGCCGCGATCAGGATTGTGCTCAGGATCCCGATGCCCGAAATGGGGCTGCACGATGAGCCCAGCAGCGCGGCCATGTAGCCGCAAGCCGACGCCATCAGCAACCCGAGCACAACTGTCAGAAGCGTCACGACAGGCACAAGCCAGAAGAGCGCCGGCCCAAAGTGCGCTCCGGAAGCGAACCACGTCACCAAAGCCGCTGTCAGTAAGGTGAGAAGCGCGACAGCGCCGCCGACCCAGGCAATCGGAAAGTCCTGTTCATGGCGCGGCACGTCGCCTCTAATCTGTTCGGGGGATGCCTTCCAGGCGAGGCGAATGCTATCGGCCATGGGCTTCACCAAGGTGACGACAGTCCAGAGCCCGCCGCTGGCAATGATGCCCGCACCGATCAGCCTCACTTTTTCCGACCAGACCGCATCGGCAGCCGCAACGAGATCGCCCGGCGGCGCGGCCCCATAGTCATCAAAACTGGAACCGCGACGCCCCAGGCGATGAACAGGCCGAGGATAAGGGCCAGGCAGGCACCGATCCGCACCAGATAGCCGACACCGATCAACGCGAGGGACAGGCTCCCGCCCATCTGGAAGACGGCGTGGCCGTAGGTCAGTGAGCCTGCGAGTTTATCGGGGAGAAACTTGAAGCCGTTCGTCAAGAGATTGAGCGCCGATGCGGCGGCCGCACTGATGCCCAACTCGCGAAGCCCGCTTTCGTTACCCCCTCCTCCGGCGTTGGCCTCATCGCGGTGCCCGGCGCGAAGAACTTCGGCGGCCGCGACGCCTTCGGGGAACGGCAGATTGCTTCCCACCACCATCACCCGGCGGAGCGGGACGGAATAGGCTACGCCGAGGATGCCCCCAACGAGGCACACGGCCATCGTCTGCCAAAGCGGGAAGTCTTGCCAAAAGCCGATCATCAGGAGGCCGGGCAGCACGAGAATGACGTTGCACAACGTGCCTCCCGCCGATGCCTGCGTCTGGACGATGTTGTTTTCGAGAATGCCGGCCGAGCCCATCGCTCTTAGAAGGCTCAGCGAGATGATCGCGGCAGGAATGGAGGATGAGAACGTCATTCCGGTCTTCAGGCCGAGATAGACGTTGGCGGCCATGAAAACGACGGTGATCATAGCGCCGATGATCATTCCGCGGACGGTGAGTTCGGCGGGATTGTCGATGTGCGGTTTTTGCAAAGGCCGTGACCGTTTCCTGGCGTTTGAGAGGCAGACCGCGGAAGACCGTCGGCTCATCCGCGGGCGTGTGACGTGGGCACCTCAGCCAAATGTTTGAGATCACACCCAAGTTCCAGCGCTGGCCGCTGGAAGCGCGTTAACCAATCCTTCAGAAGCGTCACAATATCGGATGACGAAGCGGTTTGGGGCATTCCTGTTACAATCAAGGCAAGGATTTCCCTTGTTCCGTCATCTTGAGCTTTCACATTTCAGGCACCGAGGAAGGAAGGTGGAAACGGAGATAGCGTATGAAAAGAACGACTTTCCTGGCTCTTGCCTTGAGCTTAGGTTTGGCGATGAGCGCCGAACAAGCAGGCGCCACGGTCGCAAACCCCGGTTTGGCGGCTGCCGCGGCGAATGCGAAACAGACAACCAGTGTCACCAAGGTTTGGTGGCGCGGCGGATATGGTCCCGGCTGGCGTGGGGGATATGGTCCAGGCTGGCGCGGCGGTTGGCGTCCCGGCTACGGGTGGCGCCCAGGCTATGGATGGGTGCCCTTTGCGGCCCTCGGCGCGGCTGCAGCCGCTACCGGCGCCTATTATTATTACAACAGGCCCTATTATGGTCCCGGTCCGTATTACGGCCCCGGTCCCAATTATGGCCCCTGCGGTGATGGCCCGTGCTCCTCCGCCCCCGCCACCGCTCAAATAGAAAGGCAGGCAGGCAGCCGGAGCAACGGCCGCCTGCCGCCCTCTTCTCTTGCAGCCACGTGGAGCGATTTCGCGTGAGATCTGTTGGTGAATGTTAGTGGCATCCCATATCTGATTTTCACATGTCTGAGCCGGAGGTGATGACCGGTGAACTCAGAGCCGCGTGCATTCAAGCCAACGGAGCGAAGCACATGCAGATCGGCGTGATCGGGCTTGGCCGCATGGGCGGCAATATTTCCCGCCGCTTGATGAGGGCGGGGCACAGCTGTGCGGTGTACGACGCCAATCCCAACGCCAGTGCTGTACTTGCACAGGAAGGGGCCACAGCCGCTCATTCGTTGGCAGATTTGGTAAAAAAGCTCGAAGAAAAGCCGCGAGTTGTCTGGGTGATGCTGCCCGCAGGAGAAATCACCGAAGAGACGGTCGCCGAGCTTGGCCGCCTCCTCGAACCGGGCGACATCATTATCGACGGCGGCAATACCTTCTATAAGGACGATATCCGGCGGGCCAAGGAATTGGCCGCGAAGAAAATCCGCTACGTCGATTGCGGCACGTCCGGCGGCGTCTGGGGTCTCGAGCGCGGCTATTGCCTGATGATTGGCGGCCCCAAGGAAGCCGTTGACCATCTCGATCCAATCTTCTCCACGCTCGCCCCTGGAGCGGGCGAAATCGCCCAGACGCCGGGCCGCGAGAAGCGCGATCACCGCGCTGAGCGCGGTTACATTCACGCCGGGCCTTCCGGCGCCGGGCACTTCGTCAAGATGGTTCATAACGGTATCGAATACGGGTTGATGCAGGCTTATGCCGAGGGCTTCGACATCCTGCGCAACAAGGATTCGAAAGACCTGCCCGAGGACGAACGCTTCGAGTTGAACATTCCTGACATCGCCGAGGTCTGGCGGCGTGGAAGCGTTATCTCCTCCTGGCTGCTCGATCTTGCCGCTTCGGCGCTGGCAAAGGATCCGGATCTCAAAAACTTCTCGGGCATTGTTCAGGATTCGGGCGAAGGCCGGTGGACCATAGAAGCCGCCATCGAGGAAGCCGTGCCCGCTGAAGTGCTCTCGTCGGCTCTTTTTGCCCGGTTCCGCTCAAGACAGCACCACACCTTCGGCGAGAAGATGCTGTCCGCCATGCGGTTCGGCTTCGGCGGCCATGTCGAAACTCCGCAAGCGGCGCCCCCAGACGCATCAGGGAGGTCCGAATGACTTCGATACCGTCCATCGTCGAGTTGATAGAATGTCCCCAGCGCAGAGAGCCGGCGCCCCCCGGGCCATGTGCGATGGTGGTCTTCGGAGCAAGCGGCGACTTGACCTCACGCCTGCTGGTGCCAGCGCTCTATAATCTGTCGCGCACGCATTTGATTCCAGAGAACTTCGCTCTCATCGGCGTCGCCCGATCGGAAGAGACTTCGGAAAGCTGGCGCGATCATCTTTTCGAGAAGCTGAAAAGCTACGCCGGAAAAGCCTCGGAATTCAACGGCGGCCGCATTGACGATGAGGCCTGGAGCCGCCTCGCCGACAAGATGTCGTATGTGCAAGGAGATTTGAGTAAGCCCGAGCTTTACAACAAACTGCGCGCCGCCCTGGCCGAGGCGGAAAAGACCCATGGCACCGAAGGGAACGTCATCTTCTATCTTGCCGTCGCCGAGCAGTTCTTCTGCCCGGCTATCGAGCACCTCCGCGAGGCGAAGCTGACAGATCAGCCAATTGGCGACGACGGCAAACCGCGCTGCTGGCGGCGCGTGGTGTTCGAGAAACCCTTCGGTCACAGCCTGGAGTTGGCTCGCGCGCTGAACGCCCGCGTTCTGCGCACGCTCAGCGAAGATCAGGTTTTCCGGATCGACCACTTCCTCGGCAAGGAGACGGTGCAGAACATCATGGCGCTGCGCTTCGCCAACGGCATGTTCGAACCGATCTGGAACCGCGACCGCATCGATCATGTCCAAGTGACCGTGGCGGAAACGGTCGGCGTGGAGGGCCGCGGGACCTTCTATGAGGCGACAGGCGCGCTTCGCGATATGGTGCCGAACCACGTCCTGGCGCTGGTCTCCATGGTTGCGATGGAGCCGCCCTCGGGTTTCGACCCCGCCTCCATCCGTTCAAGGAAGGCCGACGTCTTCACGGCGATGCGCCCTGTCAGGGCAACTCAGGTCGTGCGCGCGCAATACGGGGCGGGTACGGTGCTTGGCAACCGCGTAAGCGCCTACAGGAATGAGCCAAACGTCGCGCAGGATTCAAAGGTCGAGACCTACGTTGCGATGCAGCTTGAGATCGACAATTGGCGCTGGGCAGGCGTGCCCTTTTTCATCCGCACGGGTAAACATCTTTCGCAGCGCAAGACCGAAGTTGCGATCCGTTTCAAGCAGGCCCCATACACCCCCTTCCGTCACACGCCCGTCTTCTGCCTGCCGGATAACTGGCTGATCATTTCGATAGCGCCGGACGAAGGCATCTCGCTGCAGTTTGCAGTCAAGCGGCCGGGACCGGTCGTGGATCTCGCAGGCGTGCGGATGGACTTTCGCGACAATGACTGGTTTCAGAGCGAGCCGAACGTCGGGTACGAGACGCTCATCTATGACATCATGATGGGCGATCAGACGCTGTTCATGCGGGCGGACATGGTCGAGGAAGCCTGGCGCGTCGTGCAGCCGGTTCTGGACGCCTGGGCGGACGATAATGCAGATGTCACCACCTATATGTCAGGCAGCGAAGGTCCGCTGGAAGCGGATGGTCTTCTCGCGCGCCAGGGAAACTTTGCTTGGCGGGCCATTGAAGTGGCCAAGAAGCGGCAGTGATGAGCGATCTCGCGATCAGGCCCCGGTCCATTGTGGTCATGGGCGTTGCGGGCTCGGGCAAATCGACGGTCGCGGCATTGCTGGCGATGATGCTCGCTTACGAGTTCCAGGAAGGCGATCTGCTCCACCCGGCCGAAAACGTCGCAAAAATGCGAGGCGGTACGCCGCTCGCGGACGCGGACCGCTTGATCTGGCTCAATCGCGTGGCTGCTACGATCGATGGCTGGCGGCGCAAGGCCGAGGGCGGCGTGATAAGCTGCTCGGCATTGAAACGAAGCTACCGGGACGTCATCATCGGAGAGCGCCGTGATGTGTCACTCGTTTACCTCAAAGGCTCGTACGAATTGATCCATGCCCGTCTGGCGGCGAGGCACGAGCATTTCATGCCCGTGGCCTTGCTCGACAGCCAGTTCGCGATCCTGGAGGAACCGACGCCCGACGAACGCCCCATTGTGGTCGACGTGGACGGCACGCCGGCTTCGATCGCGGCCGAAATTGTGAAGCAGTTGGGCCTTGCTAATGCGGCTTCGTCACAGGGTGGCGGCGTAGGCCCAGGGCATAAGCTCATCGATGCGGCGCGCAGGCCAGCGATTGACGAGCTTGGTCAGCACATCGGCGAGCCAGGCGTTCGGATTGACGCTATTGAGTTTGCAAGTCTCAAGGAGCGACGCCAGACATGCCCAGTTTTGGGCCCCCTGATCGTGTCCGGCGAAGAGACTATTCTTGCGATTTAATGCAATAGGGCGCATTGAACGCTCGACAGAATTGGAATCGATCTCGATACGGCCGTCA
The DNA here is from genome assembly GCA_963772105.1 of uncultured Alphaproteobacteria bacterium. Taxonomy (GTDB): domain Bacteria; phylum Pseudomonadota; class Alphaproteobacteria; order Rhizobiales; family Rhodomicrobiaceae; genus Rhodomicrobium. Next base: position 2,862 of record CAVYVV010000004.1, on the reverse strand, counting down.
TCGAGGAAGCGGATCAAGCCGTCCCATTGGTTCAATCCGTATTGGATGGCGTCGCGAACCGGCGACGACTTGGAGAGGCGCTTGAGGCAATCCTCGAACCAGGATTTCAGGGCCTCGACCTCAGGCCGGGATCTCGCTTGGCGGACGGCGCGTCGCTCTTCCGGCGGCTTCCCGCGGATGTCGTCCTCGATCTTGTACAGTTTCCGGATGCGCTCCAGCGCCTCTTGGGCGATGGGCGCCGGGCCCTTGGCGGCGATTTCGTAAAATCGTCTGCGCAGGTGCGCCCAGCTTGCGTCAGGCTAAGTCCTGGAAAGGAGAATGGCATGTAACCTGAAACCTTTCATCGCGACCCAGAGGGTTCGACACCCTCCCGGCAAAGGCGCAGCCCGCCAGCCGGAAGCGAGTTTTGCATGGGCGGCGGCAACGGCGCTCGTGAAGCGTAGACAGCGGGCAGCGAAGCCCTGCCATTAGCCTCGTAATCATGTCTGCCGAAGCCCTCGCCGTGTTGGGTCCGGGGGCAGCACCGGGAAAGCCGTTAGGGCGAGGAAGGCCGGTTCGGCCGGGGTCTCAGAGCAGGGCATAGCTGCGGGATGGGCCGCCAGGGAACCTGAGAGATCCCGTTCATGCCCGTATGCAGGACGCCGGAAAAGTGTGAGCGCCGGCTGAACAACGCTCCAGGCCCGGCGCCGGCCTGACGGCTCCCGGGAGCGCGCAAGCGAGCACGAAAGCTCAGGCAGCGTACGGAATCCTGAAGCGAAAACATAAGCCGAAGGACATGCAGGACGGGAAGTCGTAGCGGCTTCATAGTACCGATGATGACGGGGAACCGGGCTCGCCGGGACCCGGAGGAGGGAAGGGAGCCGCCGCGTGTGAAGAACCATTGACGGGAAACACGGGAGGGAACTCTGAGTCCTGCAAACCTGTCCACGAAACGGCAATGGATAGCCAAACTGGCGGGGAGGAGCCCGAAGCGGGCGCTGACCTCGCTGCATCACCTTATCGACCTCGAATGGATGACCGAGGCCTATCGTCTGACGCGCAAGGATGGCGCGCCGGGCATCGACGGCGTAACGGCCGAGGACTACGAAGCCAATCTGGAGGCCAATCTTGTTGACCTTCTCGCGCGCATCAAGTCCGGCCGTTATCAAGCGCCGCCGGTTCGTCGGCACTACATCCCGAAGGCTGACGGAACGAAACGGCCGCTGGGCATCCCGACCCTGGAAGATAAGGTGGCGCAGCGGGCGATCGTCATGCTGCTGGAGCCAATCTACGAGGCGGAATTTCTGCCTTGCTCGTATGGCTTCCGGCCGGGAAGATCGCCCCATGATGCCCTTCGCGCTCTGCGTGATGGCTTCATGGAGCAAGGGCTGCGCTGGGTGGTGGATGCCGATATCTCCAAATACTTCGACACCATCGACCACACGCATCTGAGGGGCTTCCTCGACCAGCGAGTTACGGACGGCGTCGTCCGGAGAATGATCGATAAATGGCTGAAAGCGGGGGTGCTCGAACAAGGCGTCCTGCGCCGCACGGCTGGAGGAACTCCCCAGGGCGGCGTGATCTCGCCTCTACTCGCAAACATCTACCTGCACTATGTGCTGGACCGGTGGTTCGAGGAGAAGGTGAGGCCGCGCGTTCAGGGACGGTGCCTTCTGGTCCGATACGCTGACGACTTCGTGGTGGCCTTCGAGGATCATCTGCCCGGCAAGCTTTTGCCGGGTGTGCTGGAGAAGCGGCTTGCGCGGTATGGGCTTACGCTCCATCCAACCAAGACCCGCTTCGTGGACTTCAGGTTCAAGCGTCCGCAAGGGCGTCATCCGGCAGCGGCAGGGACGACGTTCAACTTCCTCGGCTTCACCCATGTCTGGGGGAGATCGCAGAACGGCAAGAACGTCGTCCGGCAGATCACGGCAAAAGACCGGTTTGCCCGCGCGCTTGCCCGCGTGACCGAATGGTGCAGGCTCAATCTGCACCTGTCGTTCCGCGAGCAACATGCGCATCTGTCGCGGATGATCCGGGGCCATATCGCCTATTACGGCATCACGGGCAACAGCAAACGGCTCAGCTGGTTCCGCCACCAGCTCGAGCGGATCTGGAAGAAGTGGCTCATGCGGCGCGGCCGCCATTGCAATCTGCCGTGGCCGCGCTTCCGAGCCATGCTTGCCAGACATCCTCTGCCCACAGCCAAGGTCGTTCACCGGCTCGCCGCTCCCTAAGCGAAACTTCCGCGTGAGGAACCGGATGCGGGAAATCCGCTCGTCCGGGTCTGTGAGGGACGGGGCTGGCAACATCCCCGTCTACTCGGCAATAGGCGAGCGTCACCGGCCCGCCGCGGCGATCGGGACGGACAAGGATGTTGTAGCCGTCATAGCCGTCGACCTGCAGAATGCCCGAGAAGCCCTCCAGCAGCGTCTCCACATGTTTGCCGCCGCGACCGGGCGCATAGGAGTAGATCACGGCGGGCGGCGTTTTGCTGCCCCACGGCCGGTCGTCGCAGGCCAGAGCCCAGAAGTAGCCGGGCTTGGTTTTGCCGCGTCCCGGATCGAGGACCGGGCAGCGCGTTTCGTCGGCGAACAGCTTGTCCATTCCTTTCAGGATGACGACGAGGCGCTCGTGAAGCGGCTGCAGTTCGGCCGCCGCGGCCCCCACCCAAGACGCGAGCGTCGAGCGGTCGAGAGGGATGCCCTGGCGGGAAAAGATTTGCGCCTGGCGGTATAGCGGCAAGTGATTGGCGTATTTCGACACGACGACGTCGGCGATAAGCGCTTCCGTGGGAATGCCGCCCTCGATCAGCCGCGCCCGGCCCTGCGCCACGGCGTCCCCGCAAGCGCAAGCGTATTTGGGACGGCGGGTGACGATCAC
>CAVYVV010000003.1:0-53726 GCA_963772105.1 uncultured Alphaproteobacteria bacterium | reverse complement strand
CTGCCTGACAACGGGCTATATAGGCCCGCGATTCAGGAGCGACGATGAGCAAGAGACTGCGCCGGAACCACACAGCATCCTTCAAGGCGAAGGTGGCTTTGGCCGCCATAAAGGGGAGAAGACGCTCGCCGAATTGGCACGCAGTTCGACGGCGCGGCTGGGGTGTTGGCCAGGACAAGAGCGAAGCGGCGGCCCCCTGGGTCGATTTGAAGAGATTGCACGCCAAGATCGGCGAACTGACGCTAGTTTTTTAGAGGGCGCGCTCACCAAGGCGGGATTGCTGAGCGCAAAGCGATGGCGAAGGGCTTCGTCTATCTCGCAGCAGCCCTCGACTGGTTTTCGCGGCGCGTGCTGCCTGGCGGGTGTCCATCACTATGGAGGCCTCGTTCTGCGTCGAGGCGCTGCAGCATGCTTTGGCCCGGCATGGAAGGCCGGAGATCGTCAACACCGATCAGGGCAGCCAGTTTACGGGCGAGGCTTCACCGGCGTGCTTATCAAGAATGAGATCGCGATCAGCAAGGGCGCGTGGCGGGACAACGTGTTCGTCGAGCGGCTGTGGCGCAGCGTGAAATACGAGGAGGTCTATCTGCACGGCTACGACGGCGTGCCGGACGCACGCGCCTCAATCGGACGGTATCTCGATCTCTACAATCGCCGCCGCTCGCACTCGAGCCTTGACGGTATGACGCCCGATTAAGCTTACTACGGAGCACACAGCTTGCCGCCAGTCCGCTTGGCGGCCTAACCCTGGCAGACGTTCCACTTATCGAAGCGGGAAATCTGTCCGAACGAGCGGAGCCACCTCAGTGGACAACTCAAAACCCTTGTTGGCTTGAAAAAATGGTCCACGCAGTCACACCTGGATCGCACCGAAGCCACACTTGGGTGGATAACCGACGGACACGTTGGGTACACACAACGCCAAAGCTTATGATTAAGCTGTTAATCTAGCAACGCCTTTGGGGACAAACTGCGTTGGCTGGGGAACCTGGATTCGAACCAAGACTAGCGGAGTCAGAGTCCGCTGTTCTACCATTAAACTATTCCCCAAACGTAGCTGGCGATGAGGACCGCCGCGAAGTTTGCGAACGGAGAATGCGGCAGTTTTTGCGCGGCTGCAAGTCTTAGTTACGCACCGCGCCGCCGAACAACGCCAGCAGGCTTATTGCCAAGGGTGGAACGGCGCGCAACTCAACTTGTTTGCTTCCTGCCCCTGGGTTACATACAAGTGTGCGATTGTGCGGAAGCACGCAAAAATGGTGCGGCGTTGTGGGGCGGAAACGATGGCGGAAAAGCTCGCGGTTCTCTTCGTGTGTCTCGGTAACATCTGCCGCTCCCCTCTCGCAGAGGCGGCGTTCCGGCGGGAATTGAAAACGACCGGCCTCGAAATGGAAACCGACTCCGCAGGCACAGGCGACTGGCACATCGGCGAGGCCCCTGACCGGCGCGCCCAGGCCGTTGCGAAGCGGCACGGCGTCGACATCAGCGGCTATCGTGCCCGGCTGGTGACGTCGGAGGATTTTACGCGGTTCAGCCACATCGTGGCGCTCGACCGTAAGAATCTCGCGGTACTCAAAGCCATGCGACCCAACGATGCAACCGCGGAGCTGAGTCTGCTCCTCGACCACGTCGAGGGCCGGGAGGGTCAGGCTGTCGCCGACCCCTATTACGGCGAAGAAGACGGTTTCAACGTTACCTGGGCGGATGTAACCGAGGGTGCAAAAGCGCTGGCGAGACGCATCGTGGTCCGGGGATGAAAGCGCTCGCCGAAGCCGCAGCGGCCTTGCTCGGCGGCGGGTTGAGCAGCGTGAAAGCGGTTCACGGCGGCTGTCTCTCTCAGATCGTTCTCGTCACACTGACCGATGGGCGCGAGGCCATCGTCAAGGGCGGTGGCGTCCCACGCATAGAGGCCGCCATGCTGCGCGCGATTGCGGCCAGCGGCGCGCCGTCCCCTCAGGTTTTCGCGGCCAGCGACGGCATCCTTGTCATGGAGGCCATGCCCACGGATGGCGGACCCTCTAACGCTTGGGAAAGCCTGGGGAGAGCGCTCGGGACGCTTCACGCGGCAAAGGGGAACGCATGCGGCTGGCCGGACGATTACGCCTTTGGTGCCGTCGCCATCGAAAACGCCAGGACGAAGAGCTGGCCAGGCTTCTGGGCCGAACGCCGGCTGCTGCCGAATTGTCCTTACGTGGCGTCAGCCCTTGCCCGCCGCATCGAGGCTCTCGCCGCGGACCTCCCGAACCGCCTGCCGGACCTGGCCGCGCCTTCCCTGCTGCATGGCGACCTGTGGGGCGGGAACATCCTCGCCGCCAGCAACGAGATCACCGCGTTCATCGATCCGGCCTGCTACTATGGGCACGGTGAGGTCGATATCGCGATGCTGAATCTTTTCGACCGGCCTTCGCCCGCCTTCTACGAAGCCTACGGCCCGCTTGAGCCGGGCTTGCGGGAGCGCGTGATCATCTACCAGCTTTGGCCCGCTCTCGTGCACGTCCGGCTCTTCGGAAGCGGTTACCGGCCGATGGTCGAGCGGCTTCTGTCGGAGGCTGGCGTTTAGCAATCGTTGACCGGAAAGCGCCCTCGCTTTCGGCGATGCCGCCCCCTTCTCCCGCAAGGCCATAGGCCTCGGTCGGGACAACGTCTCGAAGGCTTCCAACTGTTTGACGAAGAGCGCCTGCGTCGGCCAGCAGCCCGAACAGCCAAGTCGCGGCTCCGAGGCCAAGGAAGATCGCGAAAAGCGCATAGAAAGCGACACCCGCTGCGAGAAGGCTGAGTTGGTCAGCTCCCCCATCGCCGCGTAGACATCGACGAGAGGAGCGTTCCACTCTTTCCAACTTAACACAGGGGCGAGCTTCGTTTGTCTCGCGCCCATGCCAAGGCGCCGGATTGTCCGGCCGATTTTAAGCTGACGTCGGCTAAAACCTCGACACAAGAGGCGCCGCAGCAGCAAGGGCAACAGCGACGGCAAAAATCTCGTAGGCAGATCGCTTCATCCTATTCCGTATTCTCACTCGAGCGGCGGCTCTTTCACAGGAATGATGGCCGGTCTTTCAAATTCCACCGCTGAGCCAAGCTAGCTCAACTGAGAGCGCCGGTGTCTTCCAACCTCCTGTCCCCCAGTGCTTTTCCTCGCCGTTATTCGTAACCGGTCCCCAGGAAATTAACAGCTTAGTGCCGGGTGGAGGCCGAACGTTGACAAAATGCACGATAGTTGCAATAGATACTTTGCTCAACCTTAAGTTTTAGATTGAAAGCTCTGTCAGTTTGGCGGATTTCGCATGATAAGTGACTGTAATACTGCAGCGATGGCATCAAATTGGATTGGGGATAGGGCCCAATCTCATATGAACTTATTTAGAGAATACAGCTCCATAAGCGAAATTTATGTGAGGTATGCGTACCGAAGCTATGATACAAGCAAGTCTCTATTCGCGCTTTCCTCAACCGTCGACAGAATGAAACCTTTGATATTTGGGCCGATATTACTGATCCGGCCCTATGAAGCCTCTATTCGGCATGCTTCACTCGTGAGTTTTTCGCGAACTGCGGCGCAACGGTCATCAAGACATTCACGGGCCGGGTCTATAAGCAGAGACAGAGTCCGCTCAGTTGTGCGCTGCAGGGATGTTCCTGTGCCTTCGGCTTCCGAATTCGTCGCCAGCCTCAGGGCTCGCGAAATCGGCGGAGTCACCAGGAAGCAAGAGACGAAGTTCCGACTGTGCCGGGCCGTAGGAATTGACGATGGCTCCTTCGATGGCGTCGTCGGCAAAACAGAGCGATCGGGTCTTGCTGCTTATCGAATTGATCCACTCTCGATCCGGTTGATGTGGATGCAAAAATGCGCAACTCGACCTAAGCTGGCTTCCTCAGCTGCTTCCAGCGCTGGGTCGATCAGGTGTTGACTTGGGCAGTGCGCAAGCAAGAGAGCATGGCGCCGCCCAGGTCCGCAAAGGAGATTATGGGCTAACCTGATTGTTGTTGTCATTTGACACGGCAACAGCTATGCCAACTCCGGCTCCAACAACGACTGCGCCGACGAGAAGCGTGTCAGTACCGAAGCCGGCTGGCGCGGCGTATGCCGGACCATCCTTCAAGCTGGCTCCCTGGCAGGACGGCGGCGTTGCCAGAACGACCGCAACCTGAGAAGACCCAACCCTTGTCGAGCAACCGTTCTCATAAACGATGTTGGCCGAGCCACCAGCGCTTGCACGCACGCGATCACCAGACGACAATGGCGCTCCAATTGACGCCGGTTGGAAACCATCGCCGCGGTTCACGGAAACTGCGCCATCAACATTTGAGAGCGTCACCGCTCCTGCGTTCGTTGCAAACAGTGCCGCTATGACGGCCGCTGACACATACGCGCGCGCCCTTCTCCCTGAATTTCCACTTCTCATCGCATTCCCCCATTGTTCAACCATTACTGTATTTTGGCTTAACCAAAGCGACTGAGTTCGAACAAGCGTGCATCAAGATAGATTTCTTCTTTGGGTTGTATTTGTTGTGGATTTGCCACAATCGAAGGTGGCTGTCGTGCTAAGGATGCAAGCGCGGTTTGCGTGTTCACGAGCGGAATGGTAACGGACAAGGATGAGATTTTAACTATGATCATGTGCGTTTTGGATTGGCCGGCCCATGTATGATTTGCACAGCCATCTGCTCCCGGGCATCGACGATGGGGCTCCAGATTACGATACAAGTCTCGCCATGGCTCGGATCTACGTGGACCAGGGAGTGCAGTGCGTCGCCTGCACGCCGCACATTTTGCCGGGCCTCTACCCGAATTCAGGTCCCCAGATAAAGACCGCGGTCGCGGAGCTTCAGCAACGGCTCGACGATGCCGCGATTCCCCTGAAGCTGGTGTCAGGAGCCGACAACCACGTCATACCGGACTTCGTGGCAGGACTGAAGCAGGGTCGCCTGCTGCCGATTGGAGACTCTTGCTACGTCCTGGTCGAACCCCCGCACCACATCGCTCCTGCGAGACTTGAAGACCTTTTTTTCAATATTCTTCTCGGTGGTTACATTCCGATCCTGACCCATCCCGAAAGGCTTTCGTGGATCGAGAGCAAATACGAAGTGATGACAACGCTTGCCGCTAAGGGGGTCTGGATGCAACTCACATCCGGATCGCTGATCGGAAGGTTCGGCCGGCGCCCCCGCTATTGGGCTCAGCGAATGCTGGAGGAGGGGCTTGTCCAAATTCTCGCAACAGACACACATGACACCGTCCGTCGCCCCCCTGATCTCGCAAAGGGGTCACTGGCGGCGGAGCAGCTCGTTGGAGCGCAAGAAGCTCGGCATTTGGTCGTTACCCGGCCTTTGGGTATTCTCATGAACAAGCCGCCCCGTGAGTTGCCGGCTCCACAGCCTTGCGATGTCAACGCCGAAGGAAGTGAAGACAATAACAGCGTCGCTCCAGCGGATGGCCAACGGAAGCGAAGGTGGCGCCTCTTTGGTTAGGTTCGTGTGCATCCATCTGAGACGAAAGGACATTCGTCTCCCGGCGGGAAAGGCTGGGCCGATTGACGGCCCCGCAAGAGCCCATAGGAGAGAAGGATTTGGCGCAAACCCGTGTCAGGCCCAGGGCCGGGAGAGAGAAGCCGTTTCCTCATAGGCCTGGATCGTATCCGCCTTTTGCATCGTGAGCCCGATATCGTCCAGCCCTTCCATAAGACATTTCTTGCGGAACGGATCGATCTCGAAGTGCACAACCCCGCCATCCGGCCCGCGAATTTCCTGCTTCTCGAGATCGATGGTGAGCGTTGCGTTTGCACCCGCGCTCGGCATCATCCATCAGCTTTGCAAGGTCTTCGGGCGAGACCACGACGGGCAGAATGCCGTTCTTGAAGCAGTTGTTATAAAAGATGTCGGCGAACGATGTGGAGATCACGCAGCGGATGCCGAAATCGAGAAGCGCCCAGGGCGCGTGCTCGCGGCTTGATCCGCAGCCAAAATTGTCACCTGCCACCAGGATTTTGGCATTCCGGTAAGCTGGCTTGTTCAAGACGAAATCAGGATTCTCCTTGCCCCCGTCGTCGAAGCGCATTTCGTAAAACAGCGACGTCCCGAGGCCCGTGCGCTTGATGGTCTTCAGGAACTGCTTCGGGATGATCATGTCGGTGTCGACGTTGATCATGGGCAGCGGCGCGGCCACGCTTGTGAGCGAAGTGAATTTATCCATGGGCTTGTCCTTTTTCTTCCTTTTAGCGCGTAAGCCGCAATGATCAAGCAGCTTCAGGCACGTTTTCGCCAGACCACACCGGAGGACGGCGGTGAGCCCATGGCTGCGCAAGCTCCAGTTGACGCGCCAGCCGAAGCAGAAGGGCATCCGCATTGAGTTTCCCGGCGAATTGAATGCCGATCGGAAGCCCATCGGAAGACCATGAGAGTGGAACCGAAATTGCGGGCTGGCCTGTCATGTTGAATTGCGCGGTGAATGGCGCGAACGCGAAGCTTTTCGCGGCGATGGCCTTCATGAGAGCTTTCATAAGCCAGGGCGAATGCAGGCCATCCACAACCTTCATGGCTATTTTCTCGCTCGTCGTCGGGCTGTTTTGGCCGATGTGAAGCGGAAGCGACCCCAAGACGGGGCTCATGATCACGTCGTAGCTTTCAGAGAACTCCAGAAAGACTTTGGTGGCCTGGTCGATGACCGCCTTCGCCCAAGCGCGCTCGCCTTCCGCCGCCACTCCTCCGATGCTCGCAAGTGTCCACGTGGTCAGTTCGACGTCCTCGCGCGATGCCGTCCGGCCTAGGAGTTCCGCGGCACCGTCAAGCACCTGTTTCGAGCTGATGGCCCAGTAGAGAAGAAAGGCCATCCCGAATTCGGCGTAATCGACCTTCGGTTCGGCGTCCTCGACATGATGACCGAGCGACTTCCATCAGCCTGACCGCACTATCGAGCGCCGGCCCGCACCTCCGGCGCAACGGAAGGACCGAACATCGCGCTTCGCACAACCGCAACCTTCAAGGGCCGCGGAGCAACTTCGAGCCCGGAGAGAAACCTCGCATCGGGCCGGTTGCAGACGGCGTCGAGCGCAGCGGCGGAGTCGCGAACGCTGCGGCTCAGGACGTTGTCCACGACGAAGTCCGAAATGATGGTCTCGATTTGCGGATCCCTGGGGTTCAGCCCGCGCGAGGTCTTCAGGCCGACAAGACCGCAGCAGCTCGCGGGAATGCGGATGGAGCCGCCGCCGTCCGAGGCGTGGGCCATCGGCACGATGCCAGCCGCAACAGCGGACGCAGCACCGCCGCTTGACCCGCCAGGCGTGCGATCGAGGTTCCACGGATTGCGGCAGGGTCCGAAGAGTTCGGGTTCCGTAAACGGCACAAGACCGATCTCGGGAACATTCGTCTTGCCGAAGGCGATGAGACCGGCAGCCTTGAAGCGCTTTATGATTTCGCCGTCCTCTTCGGGAACGTAGTTTGCGAAAAGCCTGCTGCCGCAGGTGAGCGGCGCGCCCGCAAGCGGCGGCCCGAGGTCTTTGACAAGAAATGGCACGCCGGCCAAAGGCCGATCCGTATCCACCGCTCTTGCCGCTCGCTCCGCATCTGCATCCAATCGATGCACAACCGCGTTGAGCTTCGGATTGACCCGATCGCAACGCTCACGCGCTTCGGCAAGTAGCTCGGTCGCGCTCACCTCCCGTTTGCGCACAAGTTCAGCGAGGCCGACCGCATCGTAGCGGTCGTATTCCGCAAAGCCGCTCATCGTATTCTCCTACCTACTTCTTACTTAGAGCGACCGCAGAAAAATCCCACTCCCCGAGATGCCATTGAAAACGGACTGCACCGCAATCGCGGCGAGAAGAATGCCGAACACGCGCATCACCACTTTCTGAGCCGTGACGCCAACCCACTCGCGAATTTCCTGAGCGGCAAGAGCAGGACCAGCGTGAAGGACATCACAGTCAGCAGCGCAGGATATGACCGCGATCTGGTTAAGCAAATGGCCGCTCGCATTCGCCATCAGAAGCATCGCGCCTGACATGGCCCCGGGCCCGGCGAGGATCGGCGTCGCCAGCGGAAACACCGCGATCTCGTCGTTCTTTGCGCGCGCCTCGACACTCTCCGGCGGCGTGATGGTGCTTCCACCGATCCGCGACTCGAAGATCATGTCGAGCGCGATAATGAGAAGGATGATGCCGCCCGCTGCCTGCAACGCCGGGAAGGTCACACCGAGCGCGGAGAGTATCGGTGTCCCAAGAAGCGCGAAGAACAGGATAATTCCCGTTGCAATCCCAGTAGCCTTCAGCGAGATCGCAACGCGTTCAGCGCGGCTGAAGCGCGGGCAAAAAGTCGCGAAGAGAACAGCGGCCTCCACCGGGCCTATCGTGGCGAAGAACGTCGCAAATGCCGACAACGCGGTTTTGAGCATGCGATTTAAAGCATGGCTTCGTCAATGCGAGCGAGAGCCGTTCCGCATGCCAATGGCCGAAATTCAATGGCTCTCAGACTCGATTTTCCACCGGCGCATGGCCTCAAGCAACACCACATTTTGCATGATGTTGTTGATCCGTTCCCGGCGAATTCGTTCCTTCTCGTCCGGGCATTCATCCGCGATGAATTTGCGCCAGAACTTCCTCATAATTTGTTTCAGGCGAACAGCCGTTCTTATTCTGTCCATTGGTGATCCACCTGGATTAGGGCGGAGATGGCAGGGAAGTATTAGATTGGCAATCAACTTGATCGCGCACTCTGTGTCTTTCCCAGAATACGACCGTACAATTGCAATCTCATCAACTTAATGGGCAGAAAAAGCGAAAAGTTTTGCGCACATCAGCCTTGGCATGATCACCGCAAAACCGGCCTACCGCCGCAGGCCTACTCGGGCCTGCGGGATGGTGTAATGCGCGCCTCGATGACTTCGCCCCGGCGAAGCACACGCAGCATCGCCTCCCGCCCGATCGAGTTCCCGTCGAGGATGCGATGAATGGCGTCGACCGAAGGCGCGTCTTTTCCGTCGACAGACAACATCACGTCCCCTGCGCGTAGCCCGGCTTTCTGAGCAGGGCCGCCCGGCATGATCTGAACGATTTGCACCCCGGCAGGAATGGAAAGCCCATATCTGGCCGCCGCCGCCTTTGGGAACGGAACTGTCTGTCCGGCAAAACCCAAATAGCCGCGCACGACGCGACCCTCGCGCATGAGGTCCGGAATGATCCGTTTCGCCGTATTGATCGGCACGGCGAAGCCGGTGGCGTTCGCGCCCGCGATAATGGCGGTGTTCACGCCGATGACGCGCCCGCGGCTATCCAGCAAGAGCGCCGCCGGAATTGCCAGGATTGAGCGCCGCGTCTGTCTGGATGATGTCTTCGATGAGGCGGCCCGTCGTCGCACGCAAGGTGCGCCGCAAGGCGCTCACCACGCCAGTCGTGACCGATGCCTGAAGGCCGAATGGATTTCCCATCGCTACGACGAGTTGGCCCGACACGAAGGCGTCGGAATCGCCCAGCTCCACCGGAGAAAGCCGCGCTGTATGTGCACGAACAAGCGCTATGTCCGTATCGGCGTCGCCGCCGACAATTTCGGCGGGGGCAGTGCTGCCGTCGGCGAAAAGCACCTCGATCGCCCTGGCGCCGTGAATGACGTGATTGTTCGTCAGGATGTACCCGTCTGGCGTGATCACGAAGCCTGAGCCCGCGCCGCCCTGCATAGGCGGATTGGCTTCTGGCGCTCCCGGTTTCGCCTTCCGCTGAATCCCGACCATGGCCGCGGCAACGCTCTCTACGACGCCGGTCACGATCTCCGAGTAGGCGTCCAGCCCCTCTTGCTCCCGGCGCGCATCTCGATCGCCGGTAACGGGGTTTGTGTTCAAGCCGAAACTGATGGGAATGATATTCATTGCAAGTCCTCGGGGCGGCAAAAACGCGCCGCCCATCCACTTGCGAGATGGTTAACCCGTGTCGGGTTTTCAATTTCGCCGTTTACTCAGCCGCTTGGGCTGCCATCAACGCGCGCGGCGCTTCCACCGCGTTTTCTGATTTCTGTTGCAGAAACGGATAGCGCGGTCTCCGCGGTGCTCTTGACCAGCCCAAGCGCCGCCTCGATTTCATCGATGAATGGCGAATAACCGGACCTTGTAAGAACAAGCTCATCTTCGGCGCGGGTCATCGCGACGTACATGAGGCCGCGTTCAAGCTTCCATTGCTCCGGATCGCTGGGAAAATGGCAGCAGGTCCGCCCAAAGGATCAACACCGCTCGCCACTGGAGGCCCTTGCAGGAATGCACGGTGCACAGCGTGACAGCACCGCGCGGCTCTCCAATTTTTCCTTTGTGCCAATAGACCGGGGCGAAGCTCTTCAGCTTTTGAATAAACTGAGTGAATAGGCATCGATCGTCCTGCGGCAGAGCACGATAAAGAACAGCTATCTCATCAGGCTTGAGCCCAGCGGCAACCCAAGCCCGGATCTGTTCAACTAGCAAGATCGCATTCAGCGGCTCGGCCGGAAGCCACTAATAGTCTGGGGTATGGACCAGAGCGGATTGAAGCACTCGCATCCGGCTTCATGCCCGAAAAGCCCTGCTCCGGGTCGCCCTCAGTGTCGCCGCCTGCGAAAGCTGAAGCAATCTCGATAATTTCTTTTGTGTTTCTGTAATTGACATGCAGATCGAAGAGCTTGTGGATTGTGCGGCCCTGAGCGGCTATGCCCGCCTCTTTCCAACTGAACGGCCTCCTTTTGAAAACAGTCTGGCTTCCATCACCGACAACCAACAAATCGCCGTCGTCAGGTTCTTTCAGCGCCAGCTTCGCACACAGAAACCAGGTCTTGGCGAAATCCTGAGCTTCGTCGATCAGGACAGCATCGAAACGGTACGCGTCTCCTTCCCCGCGCTGCAATCGGGCAAGAAGCCGCTCGCCATAGTCATCCTCATCCTCCTCTTTGTCGAAGCGGATGTCATGACGCGACCCCCAAGATATGAAAGTTGAGGGCAACGACATTAGTCTGGTTCGCGAACACGCCTTGTAAGTATTCGGCGAGCGCCCTGTTATAGCACAGGATGAGAACCTGCTTGTTGGCGTCAGAAGCCAGGAGACGGGCTCGCGCTATCAGAATCACAGTTTTGCCAGAGCCAGCGACACCATATAAGAATCCGGTGGCCGTCACCGACCTTTCTTTCGAGGCGTTCCTGACGGAGATCCAGGGTCTTCAATGTTTCGCGGCTCTCAACTGTTGGTGCAGTCGCCTTTGAAAGAATGATCTCTGGGTGAATTATCGCGCGCAAAACAGAAATCGAGCGTTTCATCAAGTGGTGCGAAAGCCCACCACGGATCGAAAAACTGCTTGAAAGCTGTTACGAGGGCTTCCGGCGCCACGCTGGCCAGTTGGTCGAACTCATCGCGCGTCATCACTTTGTTTGCCGGGAACAGTTGCGAGAACCCTGAACTGTCTACCTGCTCTCGTCGAATATTATTGAGAACGACAAGGTGGCCGAAAGGAAAGATAAACTGCCCTTCATGAGTTTTGTCCTTACTCAGCAGCTGCAGTGCAACTGCTATGCCCTCGCGCGAAATCCATCAAGCCGAACATGTAATCCCGCGCCTGCCGGATCGGGTGTCTCTGAGCTCTCAGTTCGACCCCTGCTGGCAATTCTTACTTGATTGAGATCCCCACTTTCGATGTGGGCCGGGTACCATCCCTTGACCTCGATGATAAGCAGGCCCACTTCGGGGATAATCACCACGAAATCTGGATACCGGTTGCTGACAACTGGCTCATAGTAGACGATGCAGTTGTCCGGCAAGCGCTGCAGCACATCGAAAACACGCTTTTCGCCTGCGCTTGCGCCGCTGGGCAAGCGATCCGGTATCATCTCAGCCATTGACGTTCTCGCCCCTACTCAACTGGCAAACTGATAACAACTCAACAAACACACGCACAGAATTGCCTTTGCGGCTATTCTGCTTTTCTATTACGGAAAGCTTAAATTTGAAGAAATTGCTGGCGTGAAGGCTAACGCCATCCGCGACCCAGTTCAAGCCGCGGACTGCGCCGGCCCGGTCGCCGTCTGATTATAGCGAAGCCAGATGGCTTTTGGGCCGAGCGAAGCGACGAAGGCTGCATGCGCAGCCTGCTCCTCGAGCCGAAAGGCGCGGAGGCAAAGGCTTTAACCGGATCTGCACGGCGGCCTCGCCCCCCGCTTCAACCGCCGCCTCGTGAGAGGTGAGATTGAGCCCGGCCTGTTCAGCGCCGATGAGCCGAAGATAAACCTCGGCCAAAAGCTCGCTATCGAGCAACGCGCCGTGCTTTGTGCGCGTGGAGTTGTCGATCCCATAGCGGCGGCAAAGCGCGTCGAGATTGTTAGGGCTGCCGGGATGCTTTCGGCGCGCGAGCGCCAGCGTATCGGTGACACGGTCGAAGCTGATCGGCGGAGGAAAACCCAGCCGGCCGAATTCGTGATTGAGGAAGCCGACGTCGAAAGCCGCGTTGTGGATGATGAGGCGCGCATCTTCCAGCACGGCGAGGATTTCATCTGCCACTGAGCCGAACAACGGCTTATCGGCGAGGAAGGCTTCGGTCAGGCCGTGGACCTCGGTCGCGGCCCTCGGAACATCCCGCTCCGGGTTGAAATACCAATGCCAGGAAACGCCGGTGGGGATGTAATTGATCAGCTCGACGCAGGCCAGCTCGATGATGCGGTGATTGTCCTTGGGGTCGAGCCCGGTCGTCTCTGTGTCGAGAACAAGTTCGCGCATAGAGCCCCATCGATGCGATCATTCTTCATGGAGATCGGCCCAGCGCTGGTATGCCAGCGGGGGCCGTTTCAAAATCTCCCTTAGAACTGCATCGATTTGGCGGCAGGTGTCTTCCAGAGGGACGCCGGTATCCACAACGAAGTCGGCTTTGGCGCGCTTGTCGGCGTCAGGCAGTTGCCGCGCGATCAAGGCGTCGAGTTTCTCGTCGGTCATGCCCGGCCGCGCCATGAGGCGGGCGCGCTGGACATCGGGTGGAGCGCTCACGACGATAATGGCATCGAAAAGAGCGTGCGACGCCGTCTCAAAGAGAAGCGGTATTTCGAGGACGGCCAGGTCGGAGCCTTTGTCGTGCTCGTCGAGCAGAAAGCCCCATTCGGCAGCGCGGACGCGCGGGTGGATGATGGCTTCGAGCTTTTTAAGTTCGATTGGCGAGGAGAGGACTTTCGCTGCCAAAGCCGCGCGATCCACAACGCCATCCCTGGTTGTGCCGGGGAAAACCGCCTCGATCAGCGGCGCAGCTTCGCCCGCATAGAGGTCGTGGACGATTTTGTCAGCGTCCAGAACCGGAATGTCCTGATCGCGAAGATAGGCCGCAACCGTGCTCTTCCCCATGCCGATCGAGCCCGTGAGGCCTGCGACGATCATGTGTGCGCTCTCTCGCGAGCTTCGATGGCGCAGAGCACTGCCTTGCGCAGCTCCGGCGTCACTTCGGGGCGCACACCGAACCAGAATCTCGAAGCCCGGAACTGCCTGATGGAGAAGCATGCCCAGCCCATCGACCGCCCTTAAGCCTCGGCTGCGCGCTAAGCTCAGCAGGTCCGGTTTCAAGCGGCGAATACACAATATCACAAACCGTGGCATCCGGCGCCGCGTTGGAGAGATCGATATTGAGCGGCGGCGCACCCTTCATCCCGAGCGTCGAGGTATTGACGATTAAGCTGCGCGCCCTTGCAAAACCCAGTTCAAAGCCTCGAAACCATAAGCGGATGCGGGCGGGAAAGCCGCCGCAAGCTCCTCCGCGCGATCCTTTGTCCGGTTAACGATCCGAATATCCTCGAAACCGCGCTGACGAAGAGCCCAGACGATGGCGCGAGCCGCGCCGCCCGCGCCGATAACCACAGCCGGGCCACTGCGATCCCATCCCGCCGCTTCGCTGTCGAGGTTGGCGAGAAAACCGAAAGCGTCGGTATTCGAGCCTGCCAACCTGCCGCCGTCGAACCAAACAGTATTCACTGCGCCGATGGCTTCCGCCGCCGCATCGCGGCGCTCGCAAAGGCGGTGCGCCTCGATCTTGTGGGGGACGGTGATGTTGCCGCCGCAGAAACCGTTAGCCGCCAGATTTTTGAGAAAGACGGCGAAATCCTTCGGTTCGACGGCTGCTTTTACATATTCGCCGTCCACTCCGTATTTCTTGAGCCAATAGCCGTGTATTGCCGGCGATAAAGAGTGGGATATGGGCCAGCCGATCACACAAGCGCGCTTCATGCCGGCTCTCCTATTTCAGGAGAATCGAGAGCCGGCGCAACTCGTCCAACACCGGAAGGATCGGCAAACCGAGGATCGTGAAATAATCGCCCTTCACCTCTGAGAAGAGGTGAATGCCGAGACCTTCGATATGATAGGCGCCGACGGATGAGAGGACGCCTTCGCCCGCGGTATCAAGATACCAATCGAGGAACTCGTCCGAGAAATTGCGAACCGTCATGGTCGCGGTGTCGGAGAAGGTCGCCGCGTGGCTTTTGTAAAGCAGGACCGCCGCGGAATGGAGATGGTGTGTCCGTCCCCGCAGTTTCAGAAGCTGATCACGCGCCTCTTCCCGGCTTCGTGGCTTCTGTAGAAGCTGATCGCCGAGCGCCAGAACCTGATCCGCGCCGATGACGATGGCCCCGGGATCCATCTCCAAGATACTGTCGGCCTTGAGCCGGGCCAGCGCCACGGCGACCTCCGTGGGCGTCGTGTTGCCGGCGAAGTGCTTTTGTTCCTCCGCCTCGTCCACCATCGAAGGGCGCTGGTGAAACCTGACGCCTGCGTGAGCCAAGATGGCCCCGCGCGCAGGGCTCGCGGACGCAAGGATGATCTCTGGGTAGTCGGATTGCATCGCGCGAAGTATAACCTTTTTTGAGCTCGAGCTTAAGGAAGAAGCAGCCGAGCTAACGGCGGCTACCTTCGTAAAGAGAAATTATGGCCGCAGCTGTCTCCTCGATGGACCTTCTCGTGACATCGAGGACCTGCCAACCGTTCTGCGAACACAGTCTCTTTGTGAATGCTATCTCGTTCTTTATAGCATCGGCATCAATATAATCATCGAATTTGTCGCTATTCAAAGCAAGCAACCGATTTCGCCTGATCTCGGCAAGCCGTTCCGGGCTTGCGACCAAGCCGACCACATAAGGCGTCTTAAGGTCTTTCAAGGTGGGCGGCAGCGGAATGTTCGGAACGAGCGGCACGTTCGCGGTCTTGAAGCCCCTGTTCGCCAGATAAATGCTTGTCGGTGTCTTTGACGTGCGGCTGGCGCCGACCAACACAATATCGGCCTTCTCCAAGTCCTCCGTGTTCTGGCTGTCGTCGTGGACTCAGCGTAAAGTTCATGGCCTCGATCCGCCGGAAGTAATCGGCATCGAGGGTATGCTGGCCTGCGACAACAGCACGCGCCGGCATTTTCAAATATTCCTCGAAAGCCTGCAGAACAGGCTTCAGGACGAAGATGCAGGGCACGTCAAGCTCCCCACATCTTTTTTCGAGAAGATCGGCGAGGTCCGGGTTCATGAGCGTGTAAAGCACGATGCCCGGCGCGGATTCGATGTGCTGCAAGACGGTTGCGAGCTGCTTCGGATTGCGCACCAGAGGATGCATATGCCGGTTGGGTTTGGCGCCGGGCAGTTGAACCATCGCCGCCTTTGCCATCGTCGTCAAGGTCTCGCCCGAGGCATCCGAGACAAGGTGCAGATGGAAGTGCTTGGGGCTGGGGATAGGTGTGAATTCTGAGGATGAAAGCCCATCTTTGGCGCCTTGGGCTAACTTACCTCCGTCATCCGCCATTGAGTCCTCCACGCCAATTAAAAAAGAGCGCACAGCTCATCGCCCTATGGAAAAAAAGCTCTAGGTTCGCAACCGGCTCTTTGACCTGCGCTGAGTCTTCACAGCTTGTTCCCTTAGTTATTCATTGCTGAAAGGGGCAAAGCAAGGCTAAACAGCAGAGGACGAACCCGATGTGAGCGGGAGTTTTCAACAAAAGCTCAGCCGCTAGCATTCCGAGGCCGAGCCCGCACCTGGAGCCGGGGGATGACCGCAGCAAAACATGATGTTTGCACGTATTCCCTCCCCCAGTAAAAACAACAGATCCTAAGTGGAATATTTTCTGATGAAGAAGTCCTCCGAAGCCACCGCCACGCAAAACGCACCGAAGTTCCTGGAAGCCCTGGCAGGGAAGGCTCATAAGGCTCCTCCCATGTGGCTGATGCGGCAAGCGGGCCGGTATCTTGCCGAGTATCGCGAGGTCAGAGCCCAGGCAGGCTCGTTTCTCAACCTCTGCTACAATCCAGCGCTCGCTGCGGAAGTGACCATCCAGCCGATCCGCCGCTTTGGGTTCGATGCCGCCATCATCTTCTCGGACATCCTCGTTGTTCCCCACGCTCTCGGCCAGCATTTGGAATTTCGTGAAGGGGAGGGGCCGCATCTGGAGCCCATAAAGACCCTCTCCGACCTTTCCAAGCTTTCAGTTTCCAAAGCGCAATCGACCTTCGAGATCGTTTACGAAGCGATCCATAAGGCCATCGCCGGCCTCGAAGGAAGGGCGCCGCTGATCGGATTCTGCGGCGCGCCCTGGACCGTCGCAAGCTACATGGTGGAAGGCCGCGGCTCCACGGACTACAAGGCCGCGAAGCTTTTGGCCTACCGCGAGCCGAAAACCTTCCACGCAATTCTCGACCTGCTTGTAGAAGCATCCGCCGCCTACCTCATCGGGCAGGTAAGCGCCGGCGCTCAAGCCTTGCAAATCTTCGACAGCTGGGCCGGAGCTCTCGCGGATAACGATTTCGAGGCCTTCGCGATCGAGCCGACGGCGAGGATCGTGAAAAAGGTGAAAGCAGCTCACCCTCACGTTCCCATCATCGGGTTCCCGCGCGGAAGTTCGCCGCAGTACGAGGAATATGCCGCGAAAACGGGCGTGGACGCACTCGGCTGCGACACCGCAGCGCCGCTGAAGACGATGGCTCAGATGCAGAACCACCTGACCGTCCAGGGCAATCTCGATCCGCTGTTGCTGCTCGCAGGCGGGGATGCCATGGAGCGCCGAGTGAAGGCAATTCTCGACTCTCTCGCGTCGAAACCCTACGTCTTCAATCTTGGCCACGGCATTCTCCCTGAAACACCTGTTGAGAATGTCGAGCGCCTTATTCGTCTCGTCCGCGCGGAAGCCTGAACGCGCGCTACCCTGAGTGCCGCCATGAACAGTTTCATGAGCGATCTGTACTCGTATGAAGGCCGCCCACTTGATTGCGGCCTTCGCCTTAACGGTCGCCCGATCGAAATGAAGCTCCCGGACGGTGGACCTTGTTCGGGATGCACGCCAAGATTTTGCTTGTCCTCCTTATGCTCACCATTCATGCCCTTCTAGCTAAATTGCCGAAAGATTCGAAGCCGATTTCGGACCTCACGGTTCCCGTTTCTTTCGGGTGATCAACGAAGGGCCCGCGCTTCTGCTTGCCGCAATCGTGATCCTCGTCATCGTTCAGCCATTTTGATATGAATTCACTGGAAAATGCGGTCCGAGCACGTTCCTATCTTTCCGAAAGCGTCGAAGGCTGCTATATTCGCAACGTCGCAAATTTCCGGCAGTCGCCCGTGCCAAGGGATCAGACTTGCCGGTGCTCGATTTTGAGTGAAGAAGCCGCAATCTACCCCTCAGAGACAAGCGGCCTGACGACAGTCCTCATTTCATCCGGCTCGCAGGTTTTACCTGCACCAAATTTTTCACCTCCCGGAAATCGTCCCCATCATGCAAGAAATGAAACTTCAAGACCTTAAAGTGAAGTCTCCAACGGAGCTTCTCAGCGTCGCCGAAGAGTTTGCAGTCGAGAATGCGAGCGCCCTGCGAAAGCAGGAGCTGATGTTCGCCATCCTGAAGCAGCTCGCCGCACGGGAAATCGAAATTACTGGCAACGGCGTTGTCGAGGTGCTCCAGGACGGCTTTGGCTTTCTGCGTTCCCCCGATTCAAACTACCTGCCGGGACCGGACGACATCTATGTGAGCCCGAGCCAGATCCGCCGCTTTGCGCTGAGGACCGGCGATACTGTGGAGGGGCAGATCCGAGGGCCGAAAGACGGCGAGCGGTATTTCGCCCTTCTGAAGGTCAACAAGATTAACTTCGACGATCCGGAGAAGGTCCGCCACAAGGTCCACTTTGACAATCTGACGCCGCTCTATCCCAATTCCTGGTTGAAGATGGAGATCGACCGTTCGGATGCGAAGGATTTGAGTCCGCGCGTCATTGACATCGTCGCTCCCCTCGGCAAGGGTCAGCGTGGTCTGATCGTCGCACCGCCCCGCACCGGTAAGACCGTTCTTCTCCAGAATATTGCGCACTCCATAACCGCCAATCACCCGGAATGCTTTCTTATCGTTCTTCTGATCGATGAGCGGCCCGAAGAGGTGACGGACATGCAGCGCTCCGTGCGCGGCGAGGTTATCAGCTCGACCTTCGACGAGCCAGCCTCGCGGCACGTGCAGGTTGCCGAAATGGTCATCGAAAAGGCCAAACGTCTCGTGGAGCACAAGCTCGATGTCGTGATCCTGCTCGATTCGATCACCCGCACTCGGCCGAGCCTACAACACGGTTGTGCCATCTTCCGGAAAGGTTCTTACCGGCGGCGTCGACGCCAATGCGTTGCAGCGGCCGAAGCGATTCTTCGGTGCAGCCCGAAACATCGAGGAGGGCGGATCGCTGACCATCATCGCGACTGCTCTGGTCGAAACCGGCAGCCGCATGGACGAGGTGATTTTCGAAGAGTTCAAGGGGACAGGTAACTCGGAACTTGTTCTCGACCGCAAGGTGGCCGACAAGCGCGTCTTCCCCGCAATGGACATCGCCAAGTCCGGCACGCGCAAGGAAGAACTCCTCGTCCCGCAGGCCCAGCTGCGCAAGATGTATGTCCTGCGGCGCATCCTGAACCCGATGGGGCCAATGGATGGCATTGAGTTCCTGCTCGACAAGCTCCGCCAGACGAAAACGAACAACGACTTCTTCGATTCCATGAACACCTAGATCGAACCTCCTTGGAATCGGAATAGATCATTGAGCTGGCTCGATGACGTTTCAACTTTTCCGCCTCTCATTCGATCTAGCCGCACCTGTTCGGTCCCGCAGGGAACAGCAGGCGCAGGTGAAATATGCGGCAGCTTATCCGCGTCCATTTGGATGCAGGCTGCTTTAGCCGCCTCTGGCAGGTCCTCCTCGCTTGGCCATGCTCGTGGCCGAAGGTTGTTGGGCTACAAACGGCGCCTTGCCATCAGCGACAGTCACATGGCAAGGCGCCATTATGACATCAGTCACCAGGATTGCTGACCGGATTGCGCGATCGGCTCTCCCCGCTTTTCTGAAAGGGGGTCCGGCAGCACTCGACAAGGTGCAGCAGGTCAGCTTGCCGCGATGTGTTGGTCTTCTGGAATATCTTTCTGAGGTGGCTTTTGACCGTAGAGAGCGCGATGTTCAACAGAGCAGCAGCCTCGGCCGGTCCTTGCGTCTCGACAAGAGCTTTCAGGATTCTGTGTTTCCGCCCTGCTCAGTCCATAAGCCTCTGCAAGTCCGTCAACGCAATGGTAGTTTGCCTGACCGGCTTGCATAATGAAAATCGCGATTGCCGGTTCTGCGCCGGCTAAGGCAAGCGGGCGCAACTGCGCAATTGCTCCTGGCCGGTCGGCCGACGGCCGGACAAGGCAAACGTCATGATAGCAAGCTTCTGCGCTTTGTTGGCATGAGCTCGAGCTCTATCGCCTGTTTCAGCGCAGCGCTCACACTGCGGTCTTTTCCCTGAAGGCACCCGTCCAAGAGGCGGATAGGCCACCCTGCTTCGAGCATCGCGCTGGCGGCTCTGTTAGCGAAAAAATCCGTCCGCTTGCTGAAAGGATAACAACCGCCATGCTTAGCTGATCGAACGCAGCGCACAAGGCTTCAAAAACCGGCTCAGACATAAAAAAGGTTCGCCTCTGCGCACAAGGAAGGCGGTTGGCTTTCCGCTGACGCCAACCATTTTATCTATTCAGATAATCGGCCTGGAGAGCAGTGGAAGTGTTTTCGTTGGAAAAGCGCACTCCATCCAGGTGGAAGTTGGATGCCTGGATCGAAAATTATATTTTTCTAATAGAAACTACAAATAAAAAACGATATGCAGCAATTTGCGTTCACCGAGGGCAGGCGTCGTTTGGGCCGGGTCTTTACAAAGGAGCGGCCGCGACCTGCACGGAAACATGACGCTCTTCCTTGAGCTTTTCCTTCACCAATTCTGGGTCGGTGAGCGGCAAGGAGCAGCGCTGCCCGGTACATATATAGGCAGTTATCTTTCCGTCGGCCATGCCCTTTCCTTGTGCGGGCGAGGACGACGGGATGATCTGCCCGTCGCGCACCCACTGAATTATAGCGCCGGGCATCGATACCTCAGACAAAGCCCTGCGCCAGGCTGCGGCGTCAGGCTCCGCCGGATCTCCAGCGATGACAATGTGCTGCGGCGATATAAGCGTAAGCGCGCCAGACAAAAGGCCGGTATAGGCCATCGCCATCGTCTGGGCCGCCCCCTGGAATGCGCCCAAAAGCGCGTCCGCACGCTTCAGATATGCGGCGTCGCCTGTGAAGGTGTAGAGGTCCGCAAGGTTCTGAAGCATGGTTGCGTTCGGATTGGGCGTTGCGTCGTCGCTCGCGGAAAGCGGCCGCAGAATAAGGTCGCTGGTGTCGTCGGCGGCGAGGTAGTAGCCGCCATTGTCTGCGTCGTAATGGCGGTTCATGATGGCGGTCCAGGCGATCGCGTCTTCGATATAACGCTTCTCATTTGTCACCTGGTAAAGGACCAAGGCCGCGGAAATCATGTTGGCATAGTCGGCCGAGGTGGCAGGGCCTTTGAGCTTGCCGTGCCGGTGCGAGTGGAAAAGGCGGCCGTCGGGGATCATGTGGCTGCAAACGAAGGCGTGGGCGTCTTCCGCGAGCTTGATCCATTCCGGCTTTGCGAACGCGTCACCAGCCCTTGCCAGCGCCCTGATGGCGAGGCCGTTCCAATCGGCGAGCACTTTGTCGTCCCAGCCCGGTTTTTTTCGCATCTCGCGCACGGGGAATAGTTTGGCGCGGCATTCGTCGAGCGCTTGCTCTTCCTCGCGGCTCAGAAGCGCCAGAGCATTGAGCCGGTTGAGGATGGTTTTGCCTTCCCAATTGCCGCCCTCGGTGACGTCGTAGACCTGCGCGAAGAGCGCAGCTTTTTCGCCACGGCCCAGGATGTTCGTGATCTCCTTGGCCGTCCAGACATAAAATTTCCCCTCCTCTTCGTCGGAATCCGCGTCATACGAAGCGGCGAAGCCGCCGCCCGGCACCAGCATGTCACGCGATAGCCACCCGATCGTCTCGCTCACCCGCGCGCGAAGCCGGTCGGATTGGGTCTCCTTCCAGACCTCGGTCATCAGCTCGATCAAGAGCGCGTTGTCGTAGAGCATCTTCTCGAAATGCGGCACGAGCCACCGCTCATCGGCGGAGTATCGCGAGAAGCCACCGCCGACATGATCGTAGATGCCGCCCTGGCAGATATGGAGGAGGGTGTTTTTCACCTCTTCAAGGCAGGTTTTGAGCCCATAGCGCAGGCCGGCCCGCCAGAGAAAGCTGAAGATGCCAGTATTGGGAAATTTGGGCGCGCCGCGAAGCCCGCCATTGGTTGGGTCGATCGCGCCAATGAACTTGCTGGCGATGGCGGCAAGCTGCTCCTCGGAGAATTCGGGGGCGGCGCCATAGTTCAGCCGCGGCATGAGCCGTGACTTGAGATAGGCAGTATTCTGGGCGATCGTCTCCTTCTCGTTCGCGTAGACGCGAGCCACGTTCACGAGCACGTCCTTAAAGCTTGGCCTGCCGTAACGGGGCTTGTCGGGAAAATAGGTGCCACCAAAAAAGGGCATCCCGTCCGGGGTGAGAAACATCGTGAGCGGCCAGCCGCCTTGCTCGCCGAGCTCCTGCAAGGCCGTCATATAGAGCGTGTCGACGTCCGGGCGCTCCTCCCGGTCGACCTTGATGTTCACGAACAGCTCGTTCATGAGATTCGGCCACGTCTTCCTTCTCGAAGCTCTCGTGGGCCATGACATGGCACCAATGGCAGGCGGCATAGCCGACCGATAGCAGGACAGGCTTGTCGAGCCGCTGCGCCTCTTCGAAAGCCTCCTGACACCATGGCCACCAATGAACCGGATTATGTTTGTGCTGCTGGAGGTAGGGGCTAGTTTCTTCGCTCAAACGATTCAATGCCATGAGGCGACCTTGTTCACCGCTTTGCTCAATTGAGTGGCCAGAAACACGGCAACCCGGCAGTATGAATATACGCTTTTTTTGCGTATGCATCCTGGAATATATCATGCAAGCATTTGCAGCCAGGAAACAGCCGCCATGACCATATACGCGCTTTCGACCGCACCCGGTCGTGCAGGCATTGCCGTGATCCGGATTTCCGGAAGAGCCGCCTGGAACGCTCTCCATGGGCTGTGCCACGGCCGGTTTCCCGCCTCGCGTGTCGCGAGCTTCAGGCGATTGCGACATCCGTCCACGGGCGAGGTTCTCGATGAGGCCGTCGTCCTTTGGCTTCCAGGCCCGGCGAGTTTCACGGGTGAGGACATGGTCGAGCTCCATGTTCATGGCGGCCGGGCAGTCGTTGCCGGCGTCCTTGACGCGCTCGCCTCGTTTGGGCTGAGGCTCGCCGAGCCGGGCGAGTTCACAAGGCGTGCTTTCGGTAACGGCAAGATCGATCTCACGGAGGCCGAGGGGCTCGCCGACCTTATCAATGCCGAGACAGCATTTCAGAGACGGCAGGCGATCGCCCAGCATTGCGGCGCGTTGCGCGGTCATTATGAGCTTTGGCGCGCAACACTGCTCCGCGCGATGGCCTACGTGGAAGCGAGCCTCGATTTTTCCGACGAGGGGGACATTGCGGAAAGCGCGTTCAAAGAGGCGATTCCGGAAGTGCGCAGGCTCGTCGCGGAGTTGGACCACGCTTTGGCCGACGGCCGCCGAGGCGAGATCGTGCGCGAAGGTATTCAGGTGGCCATCGTGGGGGCGCCGAATGTCGGCAAGTCGAGCTTGCTGAATAGGCTTGCGGGCCGTGAGGCGGCCATTGTCTTCCACGAACCGGGAACGACGCGCGATGTCATCGAAGTTACTCTCGATCTCGACGGCTTTCCCTTCGTTTTGCGCGATACGGCTGGACTTCGCGAGACCGAAAGCCCTGTGGAGCAAGAGGGCATTCGCCGCGCGCTTGCCAGCGCCAAGGATGCGGACATCGTCCTTCACATGTATGACGCAACCTCCCCTCATCCCGTTCCTCCCCCCATGGAGGAAGGGACGCCGCAGCAGCCCCCTCTCCCCTGGGGAGAGGGCTCGGGTGTGGGGAGCCAAGCGAAGGCCACGAAAACGATCGCCGTCATGAACAAGATCGATCTTGCTGAACCCGACCGTTCTCAGCTCGCCGCGAACACGCTCTTAATCTCCGCGAAGACAGGCGAGGGGCTTGATGCTCTCAAAGCAGCGCTTGTCCGGTTTGCGGAGCAGACTTTCAACACCCGCGAAACCGCGCTCATCACGCGCGCCCGGCATCGGCAGGAAATCGAACGCGCCTGGAGCGGCCTGAACCATTTTCTTGCCAGCGCAGACACAGGCGAACACCACGAAATCGCCGCCGAGCATTTGCGCGAGGCCGCTGACGCTCTAAGCCGCCTTACCGGCCGGCTCGATGTCGAGGATGTGCTCGGCCAAATCTTCTCGGAGTTCTGCATCGGGAAGTAGGGGCGCGACCGCATCCTGTGTTTCACATGAAACGTCAGAGGCGGCTGACTGGAAGAACCCCCTTTAATCGTTTCCCATTGAAGGGGGAAAGTTGATCCATGCTAAAGTGTAGCGCAGCTTATCCGCATCGGCGGGGCGGGCCGCTCTACGTTTCCTGCGCGCCGCCCCAGTGCAAGAACAGGCCAATATCGCCGATATAGCCGTCGGGGAAACTCATCACCTTGGCGATAAGGTGGAAGCCGCGCGGCTTGAGATCCCGCTCGAAACGCAGATACGCTTCGGCTGCTTCGCCGCGCAACGTCGAGGGCCAGTCAGGCTCAGCCACATTGATCGCTCTGCCTCCGTCGCTGCAGAGCTCGTGCGGGAACTGGAGGACCAGGATTTCCCGCTCGCCATGCTGTGCTGCATTCCGCGCTTGATGAAGGACTCCGCGCCAATGATCGTCGGTGAGATGGTGGTCAACGAGCTCTTTCATCCTTGCTTTGCGCTGCTCCTCCGCAGCGTGCCGCTGGCTCTCCACCTGATGAGCTTTTTGGCTGGCGGCATCGTCCACGAGATGGCGAAAATCGGTTGCGCTCAGCCCATCTTCCTTAGCGCGGCACCTCGTTCTGCACAGGCTTGGCAGGCGTCTTGGCCTGGCTCTGCTGAATGGATCGAAGCGAAGCGTCCAGCCGAAGATTCCTTCTTCCTGAGGCGCCTCGGCCTGCAGGCTGGCCACCACGCGAACGAGATCGGCACGGGCCACGATGCCCGTTATGCGGCCTTCGCGGGTCACGGGGACGCGCTTGATCTTGAGCGTTGTGAAGAGTTTCCCGATCTCTGCGATGTCCGTGTCCTCGCTCACCGTGACGACAGGCGCGGACATGATCTCTCGGGCGGTCCGGTGGTTGTTGCTGATCGTCGACAGGAATTCTTTGCTAAGGCCTTCGCCCTCGGCCAGCAGAGACAGCCACCACTCCCTCCGCTTTTCCCGGTCGGGAGCATTTGACTTCAGGAGATCGCCCTCGGTCACCATGCCGACGACCGAACCGGTCTCGTCCACCACCGGCACCCCGCTGATGCGCTTTTCGAGAAGAAGCGCAGCAATCTTGCCTATTGGCGTTTCGGGTTCGATAGTTACGACGGCTTTTGTCATCACGTCGCGTGCTTGCATATCCGTAGTCTTTCCTCTTAGGGCCGGATGAGTTGCTGAAACAGTCGTCAAGGGAGCTAATCTCCGCCTTTGTCCTTTGCTAGGCGGACACGGCGGAAAAAATCGTCACATCGATCACGACAATCCTCGGCGTCATATCTCGCCGGTTTCGTATAACAGCGCGCCTTGGGCGTGGCTGCAAAGCATCGGTCCCAAAGCACAGTCGCGGATGAACTGCGTGGGCTTCCCTTGCACCGCTCGCTCTATTATCTCTGGCGCCTACAGAAAAGTTGGCAGCATGAGCACACAGGTCTTCGACGTCATTGTTGTGGGAGGCGGGCACGCCGGTTGCGAGGCGGCCACGGCTGCCGCTCGCATGGGTGCGCGAACGGCCCTTGTCACGCATAGGTTCGAGACGATTGGCGAGATGTCCTGCAACCCGGCAATCGGCGGGCTCGGCAAAGGGCATCTCGTGCGCGAGATCGATGCGCTGGACGGGCTGATGGGGCGCGTGATCGATCGCGCGGGCATTCAGTTCCGGATGTTGAACCGGTCGAAGGGGCCGGCCGTTCAGGGTCCGCGCGCGCAAGCAGACCGCAAGCTTTATCGCCAGCATATGCAAGAGGCCGATCGTCTCACAGCATGGTCTCGATGTGATCGAGGAGCCGGTCGAGGACCTGATAGTCGTGGATCGCGCTGTAGCGGGTGTCATCACGGCCAGCGGGCGCGAACTTCGCTGCGGAGCCGTGGTCATCACCACCGGCACGTTCCTGAAGGGCATAATCCATATGGGCGAGACTCGCGTCCCGGCCGGTCGCGTGGGGGAAGCCCCTGCTATTCGGCTGAGCGACCGGCTCTATGCTCTCGGTCTTCGCATGGGCCGCCTGAAGACCGGAACGCCCGCCCGGCTCGACGGCCGCACCATCGATTACCCGGCGCTTGAATTGCAGCCCGGCGACGAGCCGCCGGTGCCGTTCTCTTTCCTTACCGAGACGATCACGACGCCTCAGGTTGCCTGCCACATCACGGCCACGACGCCGCAGACGCATGCGATCATATGCAGCAAACATCCACCGCGCGCCGATGTACTCCGGCCAGATCGAGAGCGTCGGCCCGCGCTACTGCCCGTCCATCGAGGATAAGGTTGTCCGCTTCAAGGATCGCGGAAGCCACCAGATCTTTCTCGAGCCCGAGGGCCTGGACGATCACACGGTCTATCCGAACGGCATATCGACCTCGCTGCCGGAGGATGTTCAGCGGGCCTTTCTGAAGACGATCCCCGGCCTGGAGAATGCCGCCGTGATCCGTCCCGGCTATGCGATCGAGTATGATTACGTCGATGCCCGGGAGCTGAACGCAACGCTGGAGGTGAAGCGGCTGCCTGGTCTGTTCCTGGCCGGGCAGATCAACGGCACGACCGGGTATGAGGAGGCGGCGGGGCAGGGGCTCGTCGCGGGCGTCAATGCCGCGCTGAAGGCGGGTGGCAAACTGGCCGATTTCGCCGTTTCGCGGACAGACGCCTATATCGGCGTGATGATCGACGACCTCGTGACCCGCGGCGTTTCGGAGCCCTATCGCATGTTCACAAGCCGGGCGGAATATCGCCTGCGCCTGCGGGCCGACAATGCCGACGAGCGCCTGACGCCATTTGGCGCTCGCGTGGGCTGCGTTGGTCCAGATCGGATGCGTGCCTTCGCGGCAAAGGCGGAAGCGATCGAGAGCGCGCGGCGGCTACTGGAAAGCCTGTCGCTGACGCCGGACCAGGCGGCGGGATACGGCATCGCGCTCAACCGCGACGGGCGCCGCCGCTCGGCCTTCGATCTCCTCTCTCTGCCGGGGCTGTCGATGAGCATGCTTTCAACGATCTGGCCTCAGCTCCTGGCGATCCCTGCCGTCACAGCCGACCGGATCCAGGTCGACGCGCGATATGCAGTCTACCTGGACCGGCAGGAGGCAAGCATCCTCGCTTTTAAGAAAGACGAGGCCGCGGCCATTCCCGGCGCAATCGACTTCGCGGCTATCCCCGGCCTATCGAGCGAGGTCCGGCAGAAGCTTGAGCGTCACCGCCCCGCTACGTTGGCGCAGGCCGCGCGTATCGACGGTGTGACTCCTGCCGCCCTGATGCTGCTCCTCGCTCATATTCGCAAAGCGTCCCGCGTCGCTTAGAGCCCCTTGGGTCATGGCCGGGTTCGACCCGGCCATCGATTGCCTGCGCCATCCTTGCTCTGGATGGCCGCATCAGGTGTGGCCATGACGACTTTCACCCATGCAATCTACTGGCTCATGATCGCCTTGAGCGCCAGAAACTCGGGGCGGTACTCGAAGTGCATGCCGTCGAAATGATACCAGTTGCCGCCCCAGATGAAGCCGTGCTTCTCGAAGACCTTCACGATCTCGATGGGGACCCGGTTCCTGTAGACCAGGGGCACTTTCTTTTCCCGGACCTGCTCCTCGCTCATGGCGCGGGGCAGCCCATACTGCCAATAGCCGCCATATTGCGGATTGATGTCGACGGCGATTCCGAACGTATGAACGCTCAGGCGTGTGGTCCCTGCAATGCATCGAGGCACATAGCTGCCTCCGCTCGGAACGAGGTATTTGGCGAAGGAAGGGCCGAGCGCTTCCAGTTCCTGCGAAACGAGCCGCAGCTTGTCCGCCACGCCATTGACCGATGCCGCCTGCATCGATCCTCCCGCAAACTTCGCAACCCAGGACACGCTTTTGAGGGGGGCGCTTGAAGCGCACTTTACGCTTGCACAAGCCCCTGCCGGACGCTTCTGGCAATCTCCATACATCTTCGCGAAGAACTCTTCGTTGCGCACGCGGCCCGGGTCGCTCTCCAGGCTTGCGGGCGATGCGGCGCCATCGAAGACATAGCGCCAGTGGAACATGTCGGCGATGTCGGGGCGGTCGAGCAACTCTTGAGGCGGCTTGTCCGGGCCTTCGCCGAACGGCATCCTGGTTCCATCTTTCCAGATGAGGTTCGCGCCGTCGAAGGCGGCCAGATGATCGGGATAGGCGTTGATGAGCGCCTGCGCTTTCTGCTCCAGCGTCTGGGCAGATGCAGGGAACGGTCCGATCAGGCCTAAGCAAACAGTTAAAAAGGCGAACGCTCTCACGTTACGTTTCCGTTCCGTTCAAGCCGCACAGCCTTTGCGCCGCTCGATGGCGCGAATGATCTCCACCTCTTCGCGTTCGGCGCGGGACATCGGAACATCGGCCTCCACATAGAAGCGGCAGCCCTGGTTGCCGAAAGTGCGAATGGCCCGGTCGGTTTTGAAACAATAGCCGTTACGCGCGAATATTTCGTTCCGGCGATACCAGAGGTCGCCGCAGGACATCGAACTCAGCTCGTCTTGGGCGGCCGCATTTGAGAGCGCTCCATCGCAAAGGAGCATGGCCGCTGTCATCATCAGCGTGAGCGTGAAAATTGCGCGAAATGCAAACATCCAAACCTCCCAAAGTTATGCGGATACTTAGCCCCGGTGGCGGGCGGCGAGCCATCGGTCATTGGTCGCATCGTCAGCCTTGAAGGCGGCGGCTGCGAAGCGAGGTGAATTGCCCTCGCGCCCGCTCTATCCTTGTTCCACATGAAACATGAGCGAGGCTTTTCGTGGATGCGTGGGCCATCGCCGCTCAGGGCACCGGCGTGGCTCTCTTGGCCGGGAGCGCTTGAACCGCGGCCTTGAGAAGCTGCTATAACTCGGTCGAGGCTTATCCGCCGGATTTGCTCTTCGCCGCAAGCGCCAGCACCGCTTCTCTTAGCGCATCGCTGGCTTTGCCGTCGCTGGGGCCGCTATAGACGCCCTCAGCTTTCAAAAGACGCTGTAACTCCGAGCGAAAGAAAAGGCTAAGTTCTGCAAAAGGGGCATGCTTCAAGGCGGTGTCGTCCTGCTTTTTTATTGCCGAGATCATCAGCTCTGCCGCTCGCGTGGGGTTCGATTCCACTCCTATCCCATCGTTGTACAGGACGGCGAGCAGAGCCATATCGAGGGCACTTCCAAGCTCAGCGGCTTTCCGGTACAGGCGGGCGGCTTCGACCTTATCCTGCGCGACGCCTCCGCCAGTGTGGTACGCCACGCCGAGAGCATACATCGCGTCGACTTTGCCGAGATCGGCTGCTTTGCGGTACAGCCGGACGGCTTCGGCCTTGTCCTGTGCGATGCCCTCGCCGTTGGCGTACATCAAGCCGAGATTGTAAATAGCGTGGGTATTTCCGAGGTCGGCTGCCTTCCGGTACAGCCGAACGGCTTCGGCCTTGTCTTGAGCAACGCCTTCGCCCTTGTAATACATGGTGCCGAGATTATCCATCGCTCCCGCGTTGCCAAGGTCGGCGGCCTTGCGATAAAGCCGGACGGCTTCGGCCTTATCTTGCGCGACGCCCTCGCCGTTGTCATACATCAAGCCGAGATCGATCATTGCGTCGGCATCGCCGAGATCCGCGGCTTTGCGGTACAGCTGAATCGCGTCGCTGATCGCTTGCGGACTACCGACCACGTATCGGTTCGCCCCCGCCAAGAACTTTATTGCACCTAAATCATTGTGCTCAACGCCTCTCTTCAGGTGCTCGATAAGGGTGCCCCTGTCCTCCGCCAAGCGGCGGAGCCGAATCTTCGACCTTTTGTCCGGGCTTCTTCATTCTGAGAGCCGTGGTCAATCTCGGGCTGCTATCGATTGGTTCACCATCAAGGGCTGTAATGATGTCGAACGGGCGGATCCCTGCCTCTTCAGCAGCGCCCAATGTTTTTAAGATAAAAGCGCCTTCCCAGGCATTCGCCTTGAACGCTGAACTTCATGACTTTTGGCCAGGTCCATGGGAGTATGCCGAGAACGGCTTTCTCCTTGTCATCCGCTCTGCTGCCAAGCGTTGCGATAACAGTTATGTCCCAAGGGGTCAGCGCTGCGGCTTCGTTCGGCTTAATCGGCGGAGCTTCCCCTGGAAGCGCCGCTTGCGGCGCCAGTGAAGGCGGCTTGAAATACATATTGTCGATGAGGCCATCCTCGATCCAGGGGAACTGCCGGTTCTCCGTTGCCGCCAGCACGCGACTGCGAACGGCCCGGAACACCTCGGTGGCGAGCACGCCGGGCTTCTGCATCTCCTCGGTCAGCGCCTGCGCGTAGACGCCTTCATCGGTCGCTGTCTTGCCGGGGTCGGTGGCGAAGGCGATGAGCACGCCCTGCCGGTGCGCCTCGGGGCGCAAGCCGCGCATCGAGGACCGAACCGAAAAGCCTATCGGCACATTCCGGCACGCGTCGAACACGAGGAAGTTGGTCTTGACCGAGGTTGAGGCGATTTTCACGGCTTGCAGAGCCAACTGCGAGTCGGACGCGATGGGCGCTTCGACAGGGATCAGATAATTGTCCCCGTATTTGCTGTTCGCCGCGCCGTGGCCCGTAGTAGAAAAATCCGACAGCCTCTGGCCCGGCCTTCTCCAGCCGCTCCACATAGTCCGCAACCGCCGACACCATGGCCGCCTTGTCGAGGTCGCGCCGATAAACAACCGCAAAGCCGAGCGCCGTCAATGCGGCGGACATGCGCTCGCCGTCCCGGTGCGTGTTTTCGAGAGCGCCGATTTGAGTTGGATAGGCTTTGTTCGTGATGATGAGGGCGAGCTTCGGCGCCTCGGCCAAAGCTGCAAAAGCGCCCGCGACCAGAAAAACCGCCGCACCGAGAACGCGAAAAATGGTCATTGTAAAGCCCCCGCTTTTTGCGGGCTAAAGTACTCAAGCTGGAGTTCATTGGAAAGCGCGAACGCAGTTGAAACGGCGCTCTTTCCGTTTCACATGAAACAGCGAAGCGCGCATGCTGCCGTCGCGCCATTCGACGACGTGATAGCGATATGAAGATCAAGAACGCAGAGGACTTTGCGCGAGCCTTTTCTGTTTCACATGAAACGGTGGAGAAGCTCGAGCTCTACGAGCGTTTGCTCCTACAATGGCAAAAGGCCGTCAATCTCGTCGCGCCCGCGACGCTTCCGCTGATCTGGCAAAGACACTTCGCAGACTCCGCCCAGCTTTGCGCTCTCGCTCCGCATGCAAAAACCTGGGTAGACCTTGGGTCCGGGGGAGGATTTCCAGGACTCGCGATTGCTATTATGATCGCGAATTAGAAAGAGTGCTGTGTGCACCTGATAGAGAGTAACAGTCGCAAATGCGCGTTCCTCTCCGAGGTTGCGCGGCGGACCGGGGCTCCCGCCCGCGTGCACAACATGCGCGTCGCCGATGCCGCGTCTGCCGGGGCGGCTCCGATCGCCGATGTGGTGACGGCGAGAGCGCTGGCGCCGCTTGATGCTCTGCTGGAGCTTGCCCTGCCGTTTTTCGGTAATGCGTCTGCCGGTTTGTTTTTAAAAGGCCGCGAGGCCGGAGTGGAAATCGCTGACGCTCGGAAGCGCTGGACTTTCGATCTGAGGGTTCACCCCAGCATCAGCGATGCGCAAGGTCAGATTCTGGAGCTCGGGAAGCCGATGCTCATACAGGGTGGCGAACAGTGACAGACAGAAACCATGATACAGGCCTTCGGGTGTTCGCGGTCGCCAATCAGAAGGGCGGCGTGGGCAAGACGACAACAGCAATCAATCTCGGGACGGCATTGGCGGCTACTGGCGAGCGCGTATTCGTGATCGACCTCGATCCGCAGGGCAACGCCAGCACCGGCCTGGGTGTCCCCGAGGAGGCTAGGCACGTTTCCACTTATGACGTTCTGGCTGGCGCGGCGGCGCTCGAGCAAGCGATGGTGCTTACGGCGGTGCCCGGCTTGTTCGTTGCCCCGGCAACGCGAGACCTGGCTGGCCTTGAGCCGGAAATCGCTTCCGCGCCGAACCGTGCCTACCTTCTGCGCGACGCTGTCGCGTCATTGCGTGCTTCGGAACGGGACCGGCCCGAGAACGATCGGCTCGGCTATGTCCTCATCGATTGCCCGCCCTCGCTCAGTATCCTCACTTTGAATGCGATGGCGGCAGCGGACGCGGTGCTCGTACCGGTGCAATGTGAGTTCTTCGCTCTCGAAGGGATCACCCAGCTTAAAGAGACAATCGATTTCGTGCGGGCGAGCCTCAATCCCTCACTCGAAATCCACGGCGTGGTTCTGACCATGCACGATGCCCGGACGAAGCTTGCAGACGAAGTTGCGTCCGAAGTGCGGAGCTTCTTCGGCCATAAGGTTTATGACACGGTCATTCCGCGCAATGTGCGCGTCGCAGAAGCGCCCTCGCACGGCAAGCCGCTGCTTCTTTATGATCACAAGAGCGCTGGAAGCCGCGCCTACATGGATCTTGCGGCCGAAATGATCAATCGCGAGCGTGCCGCGGCTGCGAAAGCCGCGTAGCAGACTGAGGTGGCTCCGGCTTTGCTGGAGCCTCGCTGGTTGGGTCAGTGGAGTTGAGTATGTCGTGGGCAGCCGCCGAAAAGGCGGTGAAGGCATTGAGCACTAATCTCTTCGACTGGAGATGGACATGCAGACAAGATCGGGCGCATTAGCGACAGGGCCATCGCCCGTTCAAAAGAGCCGCCTTGGACGCGGGCTCGCTTCTCTTATCGGCGGTGACAACGTGGCCATCAACGCCCGGGTGCTTCCCGCAACAGGCGAAAGCAGGTTGGTTCCGATCGACCGCGTTCGCCCAAGCGCGCTTAACCCGCGCAAGAACTTCGATGAGACCGAGTTGGAGGAGTTGGCGTCTTCGATCCGTGAGAAGGGGCTTATTCAGCCGCTTGTCGTCAGGCCGGTCGACGCATCGGGAACAAGTTACGAAATCGTGGCGGGTGAGCGCCGGTGGCGGGCTGCACAGAAGGCTTCGATGCACCTCGTCCCGGTCGTTGTCCGCTCTCTGTCCGATCAGGAAGCGCTTGAACTCGCGATCATCGAAAACGTTCAGCGCTCCGATTTGAACGCCATCGAGGAAGCAGGCGGCTACCGCGATCTTGTTGAGCGCTTTGGCTATACTCAAGAGGAATTGTCGGGGATTATCGGAAAAAGCCGCAGTCATCTCGCCAATACGATGCGGCTGTTGAAACTTCCGGACAGCGTGCAGACGCTTGTCCGCGATGGATCGCTGAGCGCGGGGCACGCGCGCGCGCTGATCGGACGCGAGGATGCGGAAACGGTAGCCCTGGACATCGTGCAGAAGGGGCTCAACGTCCGCGACGTCGAAGCGCTTGTCATGGGCCGTAAGCCGGCGGAGTCGAAACCGTCTTCAGTGCGGTCTGCCTCGCCCCAGAAGGATGCGGACACACGCGCTGCTGAAAAGGAGATGACCGACGCTCTTGGGCTAACCGTCGTGATCAATCCTGGCCGTGGCGAAGCGGGAGAAGTCATCATCCGCTACAAAACAATGGAGCAGTTCGACGTCGTCCATCGCGCGTTGCTGGCGCAAAGGAAAGGCTAAGATGGTTTAGCGGCTGCGCCAACGGATCGCCACCGTCATCCCGGCCAGGCGGAACCTGAGCCGGAGTTGAAAAAGTGCGGCGCTTCAATTCGTTACATTTCCGGATATGGCTTTGCCTTGTCCGGAATAGCGAAGCGCAGGGCGAGCGCCGTCAGGGATTCATTCCGTTGGCTGGATAAGCGATATTTGGTTAGGCAGTCCGTTCGCTCCGTCCGTCTGCTTCGTTATCCCGGGGCGCGCTTCGTGTTTATCCGGGATCTTCACAAATTGCCTTACTGCGGAATAATCCCGAATTCGGCCAAGGCCGTTCCTGAATGGCCGGGTTCGCGGCCGTCAATGCGCGTCACGCGCCGTTCGTGCAATCCTGAGGATGAAGTTCGCAGTCAAGTCCTCGGCGAGCGCAGGCTTGAGCCGCGTCTCCTTCAACACGGCATTAAACTGCCGGAAAACAACCGCCAAAACCTCCGCCGGCCATTTGCGGACCTGCGCGGCAAGGGCGTCCTGCTGTTTGAAGAAAACCGGTGGTCTCAGCTCCTTGATGGCCTGCATCACCGGTGCGCCCGCGTCCACTGCCGTTCTGAGGGCATACAGGCGGAGCAAGGCGGAGGAGAGCACCACGAAGATTGGGGTCACGTTTTGTTCGACCGCCATGAAGCGCTCGAAGGCAAGGATCGCCTTCCGGCCCTCGCCGTCAAGAGCATGATCCGTGATTTCCGACAGACTCGACGTCTGCTGGTCGATCAAGCAGTCTTCGACATCGCTGGCGGTGATGCGGCGTGACGCACCCGCATATGTCATAAGCTTTCCGGCCTCACTCCGCGCCAGGAGAGCGGAGTAGTCGCAGCGCGCGGCAACAAGCGCCGCCGCATCGGCATCGATCTCGAATCCGGCGGTTGAAACGTGTTGCCGGATGGCGGAGGTGAGGCTATCGCGGTCCTCGCCATAGCACGGGATGATGGCGAGATGAGACGCGGCCTCGAATGTTTGCGCGAGCTTGTGGCTTTTCTTGAGGTCGGGAGCCTCGGCGATCAGGTAGGCGTTTTCGATCGGCCGCGCGACGGCTTCGAGAACGGCTGGTTGCGCCTTCGCCGGAAGGGCGGTCAGCCACACGATCTTGGTTCCGCCAAATAGCGAGCCGGTTGCGAGCTCCGTGGCGATGCGCTCGGGAATGGCGGCGGCATCGGTGTCGTGAAGCCGGATCACTTCGGCATCGGAGCCAGCCTTCTTTGCGAGCAATCCTGCAAGGGCTTCGGCTCTTGCGGAGATCTGTAAACCGTCCGAACCGTAGAACAGAAATCCGCGCACTGCGTTAGGCGGAGCGGAAAGGAACTTGCTGACTGATGCTGCGCCCGGCGCAACCATTCCGTTACCGATGAAAAAAAGCTTCAGGTCCGCTTAAGCGTCACGCGAGAGAAAGGCGGCAACCCTTGTCTTCAGCGTGTCCGCGAGCGAGCGGGCCGCACGGTTCTCGGCATCGAGCACGGCGCGGGTGTCTCCATAAATTGAGCCCGTGGTTCCGGACCATCCAGTCAGGTCGTAGGCCGCTTCGGCGGTGCTGTAGCCTTTAAACAGCGTCTCGTTATCCTTGATTCGGATGAGCCGGAATTCCGCATCGAGCTGCAGGATCTGGCCGGTTGCAGCACCGGTCGTTGTGACGAGCGTGTTTCTGACACTTTCCCGAAGCGCAATGTCCAAACGATAAACCGGAGCCGAAGCGTCTCCGCCGCCGGTCACGCCAAAGATGAGCTCATTGCGCAGACGCTGTCCCACGCGGCTCGGAATTGGCGCGATTTGCACGGCCTTCATGACATCGTTAAGACTCCCCCCGGTGGGGGTCGTCGCATACATGGGATGAAAGCCGCAGCCGCTGACGCCGAGGCTCAGCACACTCGCAATAACAGCAACCGCAGCTCCCTTGAGGAAGCAGCTGCTGTCTTTCGAGTGTTCAAGCCACGACATTGACGATCCTTTCGGGGACCACGATCACCTTCTTGATGGGCCGACCATCCACCGCGCGGGTGACGCTTTCAAGGCGAAGAGCTGCTGCTTCCAACACGGCTCGATCCGCATTGCGGGGAACGACGATCTCATCACGACGCTTGCCATTCACCTGTACGGCAATGGTCACGGTATCGTCAATCAGCAAGCTCGGCTCAACCTTCGGCCAGGACTTGTTTGCCAGCAATGTGTTGTAGCCTAGCAGCGCCCAGCCTTCTTCCGCGAGGTGCGGCATGAACGGATTCATCATATGAACGAAAAAAACGAGCGCTTCACGCAGGGCGAAACCGAATGAGGCATCGTCGCGGGCCGCTTTGTCCTGCAACGACGCCGTGAGTGCATTCGCAAACTCATACACAGCGGCGATGGCGCGGTTGTAGCGCAGGCCCTCAATCTCCTCAGCGACGGCATTCAAGCCTTTATGTGCGGCCCGGCGCAAGGCCTGGGCAGGAGCGGAGAAAGCAACCGTTTCTTTTCCGTTCTGCGCCGGAATCAGCTGGAGGCTTTCGTTCAAGAGCCGCCAGGCGCGCTGGATGAAGCGCCAAGCGCCTTGCGCGCCTTCTTCGGTCCAGAGAACGTCGCGCTCCGGCGGGCTGTCGGACAGCATGAACCAGCGGGCGGTGTCCGCGCCGTAATGCTCGGTGAAAATGTCCGGGTCGATCGTGTTCTTCTTCGACTTCGACATTTTCTCGATGCCGCCGATCTGGATTGGTTCACGGCGTCCATCCAACCGGAAGGCCTTGCGAACACCGTCCTCCGCCTCGATGCGCACATCGGCTGGCGCGAGCCAATGCTGTTTATCGTCGAAGTAGGTTTCGTGGAGCACCATGCCCTGCGTGAAGAGTGCGGCGAACGGCTCGCTCAAAGTGAGATAGCCGCAGTCCTTCATCGCGCGGGTGAAAAAGCGGGCATAAAGCAGATGCAAAATCGCGTGCTCAACGCCGCCAATGTATTGGTCGACCGGCAGCCAGTAATCGACTGATGCCTTCTCAACGGGCTCCGGCGCGTGCGGCGAGCAGAAGCGCGCGAAATACCAGGAGCTGTCAACGAAGGTGTCACAGGTGTCGGTTTCGCGCGTAGCCTTCCCATCGCAGGATGGACAGGAGACGTGCTTCCACGTGGGATGCAGGTCCAGCGGATTCCCTGGCTTGTCGAACGACACATCGTGTGGCAGCACCACGGGCAAATCCTTGTCCGGTACCGGAACAACCCCGCACGTCTCGCAGTGGATCATTGGGATGGGACAGCCCCAGTAGCGCTGGCGGGAGACGCCCCAGTCGCGCAGGCGGAAGGTTGTCCGCTTCTCGGCCATGTTGCGTTTGGCGAGACGTTGCGCGACTTCCTCCTTGGCTTCCTCGACGGACATGCCATTCAGGAACGATGAGTTCGCCAAGCGCCCGGGGCCGGTGTAAGCCTCGTTTCCGATCTTGAACTGAGCCGGGTCAGTTCCTTCAGGAACGACGACCGCCTTGACCTTCAGCCTGTATTTGCGGGCGAAATCCAGGTCGCGCTGGTCGTGTGCGGGACAGCCGAAAATGGCGCCCGTGCCGTATTCCATCAGAATGAAGTTGGCGACGTAAACTGGCAGCTTTGTTGTTGAGCGAAACGGATGCGCAGCGACGATCCCGGTGTCGTACCCTTTCTTTTCGGCACGGTCGATTTCCTCTTGCGCCGTTCCGATGCGGCGGCATTCCTCGATGAAGTTCCGCAACTTGGGATCGGATTTCGCCAGCTCCTGCGCTAGTGGGTGCTCAGGCGAAATGCCGATGAAGCTCGCCCCAAAGATCGTGTCCGGGCGCGTGGTGAACACCTCAACCTTGGAGAACCCGGCGGGCAGCTTTTCGCCAGACAGATTGAATCGCATCAAGAGGCCCTGGCTCTTGCCGATCCAGTTACGCTGCATAACGCGCACTTTTTCGGGCCACTTGTCCAATGTATCCAAGCCATCCAAGAGCTCGTCGGCGTAGTGGGTGATCTTGAAGAACCACTGCGCCAGCTCTTTCTGCTCGACAAGTGCGCCGGACCGCCAGCCCCTGCCGTCGATCACCTGCTCATTGGCGAGCACGGTATGATCGACCGGGTCCCAATTCACCTTGCTTTTCTTGCGATAAACGAGGCCCGCCTTGTAGAAAGCCTGGAACAGCCGCTGCTCCTGATGGTAATATTCGGGATCGCAGGTCGCAAATTCCCGCGACCAGTCCAGCGACAGGCCGATGCGCTTCAGCTGCGCGCGCATGACCTCGATGTTTTCGTAGGTCCACTCGCGCGGATTGATCTTCTGCTGCATGGCAGCGTTTTCGGCGGGAAGGCCGAACGCATCCCACCCGAACGGATGCAGGACGCTGAAGCCTTTTGCCCGC
This sequence comes from uncultured Alphaproteobacteria bacterium, assembly GCA_963772105.1. Classification (GTDB taxonomy): domain Bacteria; phylum Pseudomonadota; class Alphaproteobacteria; order Rhizobiales; family Rhodomicrobiaceae; genus Rhodomicrobium. Next base: position 16,136 of record CAVYVV010000003.1, on the reverse strand, counting down.
TTGTAGCGCGCGACCACATCGCCCATCACATAATTACGGACATGCCCGACGTGGATGCGCCCGGATGGATAGGGAAACATCTCAAGCACGTAATATTTTGGCTTGTCGCGATCCGTGGCGGTGAGAAAAGTCTGTTGCTCCTCCCAAATCCTCTGCCAATGTTTCTCACGCTCCGGAGCGTTGTAGCGTTCTACTGCCATGGTTGAATGTCCTGCGCGCCAAGCGCTGCAAAAAGGTTTGTGTGATATGAAATTGAAAGCCAGCGCCGGTCAAGAGAAGCTCATGAAATGATGGAAAGTGTTCAACCGTTCAATTCAGGTGCCATCGAGGAGCGCTATCTCTCGATCAAGGAGCGGGTTTGGCGCGCCGCACAGCGGCATGGGCGCGAGCCAGCTTCGGTGAAGCTGGTTGCGGTGACGAAGACATTTGAGGAAGGCGAGATTTTGCCGGTGCTTCGCCAGGGGCACTGTTGCTTCGGGGAGAACCGCGTTCAGGAAGCGATGCGGAAGTGGCCGGGTTTGCGCGAGCGGTTCCCCGCGATCGAACTGCATTTGATCGGCCCGCTTCAGAGCAATAAGGCGAGGGAAGCCGTCGCCTTGTTCGATTGCATCGAAACTTTGGACAGGCCCAAGCTGGCCGCATCGCTCGCTTCGGAGATTCAGCGACAGGGGAAAGCGCCAAAACTTCTCATCCAGGTCAACATCGGTCTTGAGCCGCAGAAAGCCGGGGTTGTCCCGGCAGACGTGGCGGCGTTTGCAAGGCGGTCCACGAACGAATTCGGCCTCGATATCAGCGGCTTGATGTGCATTCCGCCTTTTGAGGACGACCCGCTGCCTCATTTTGAAAAGCTGGCGGCGCTTCGCGATCAGCTTGGACTTTCCGAGTTAAGTATGGGGATGAGTGGCGACTTCGAGGAGGCTATCGGCGCGGGCGCCACACTTGTCCGCGTCGGTTCCGCTATTTTTGGCAGCCGGTGAAGGCGTCCCAGATGGCGTCCTTGGAGATGGTGTGCTTCCCGCTCGCTTTTCGGTAGCGTCGGCAAGTACGCGCCCCGCTTGATGAGCGGACAGTTGGTGGCCCCCTCGCGTCAGCGTAAGGGGCCGCCATTGCGGGCGGCCCCTTATTGTACAAATCACGACAGATCTTTCAGGCCGAAGTCTCAGCTGATCTGGCGCTGCCACCAGCCTTTGCGAGGCGGTGCGGTTCTGACTGGCTTCGGCTTCGGCTTCGGCTCGGGCGCCGGTGGCTGAGAAACAATCGCTGCCTCAACAGGCGCCTCGGTATTTTGACCTTCTGCGGCCGCTGCGGCTTCCGGGTCCGAAGGTCCATTCGCCTTCGAAACAACCTGACTTTCTGGGGCGGTTTCAGCCCGCTGCTCCAAAAGGGGCTCAGGCTGCGAAACGGCTTCAACGGGGGTTGCGGCCTCGACGGGCGTTGGAGCTTGTTCGCGGTCTGCAGCCTTTGTCATGATCTCCGGCTGGATCACCTGTTCAGGCTCGGGCGTGGCGGGCCTCGGATTTATAGGCCCTAGCGCCAAATTCTTCGGAAAATCATGATTGGAATCGATTACAGGTTGTTCCCCAAGACCTGGTATATGACCCGGTTGGGAGCGAGCGAAGTCGGGTGCGCCTCCCTCGTCGCGATGCCGGCGGCCTCCACGTCTGCCCCTCCGCCTATTGCGGCGGAATTGGCCGTCAGCCTCGCCTTCCAGGTGTTTTGAAGCGGGGCAGCCTCAACCACCGGCCGTGCCTCGGGCAGAGATTGGATCGGCGGAATTTCAACCTCGTCTTCGTCTTCATCGTCCTCTTCGGTTCCTGTATCGGTGGAAGGGGCCGCGCTTCCATTCTGAAGTGCAGGGTCGAAAGATTGCTCTCCACGGCCGCGTCTGCGTCTGCGCTTGCGGCGTGACGGCCGTTTGTCTTCGCCTTCGCCTGCCTCTTCCTCTTCATCGGCGCTGGCGAGCGCGCCGGCCTCCATGTGCACTGCCTTCGTTTCACCTAAGACAGGGGCGACGGCCTCCATCCCGCGCTCGAGCGAGAAGTGAGCCCCATGGGCCTTCTCATCGAACTGCATGACGATGGTCACCCCATAGCGCGCTTCGATGTCGCGAAGATAGGAGCGCTTGTGGTTGAGGATATAAAGGGAGGCTTCCGTGGAGGCGCTCACCGTGAGGTTGGCCGGTCCTTGTGTGCGGAGGTGGTCTTCGATCGAACGAAGGATCATCAGCGCCACGGACTCCGTCGATCGGATATGGCCCACCCCCTGGCAAACCGGGCAGGGCATTGTAGAGACTTCCACGACGCCTTGGCGGAGCCGCTGCCGCGACATTTCCAAAAGGCCGAAATGGCTGATATGGCCAACCTGAATGCGCGCCCGGTCGTGGCGCAGGCTTTCCTTGAGCTTACGCTCAACGGCGCGGTTGTTGCGCCGCTCGTCCATGTCGATGAAGTCGATAACGATCAGTCCCGCCAAGTCACGCAGGCGCACTTGCCGGGCCACTTCCTCGGAGGCTTCAAGGTTAGTCTTAAGGGCGGTATCCTCGATGGAATATTCGCGGGTGGCCCGGCCAGAGTTCACATCGATTGCGACGAGTGCTTCGGTTTGGCTGAGGACGATGTAGCCGCCGGACCGCAAAGTGACGACGGGGCTGAACATCTGATTGAGCTGCCGCTCAACCTCGTATTTGATGAAGAGTGGTTCCGGATCTTTGTAGAGCTGCACGTTCTTCGCATGGCTCGGCATGAGCATGCGCATGAACTCTTTGGCATCGCGGTGCGAGTCCTCGCCGGCGACAAGGATTTCATCGATGTCCTTGTTGTAGAGGTCGCGGATGGATCGCTTGATAAGGTCACCTTCCTCGTAGACGAGGCAAGGAGCGGTCGACTTCAAAGTTAGATCGCGGACATTTTCCCAAAGCCGCAGCAGATATTCGAAGTCGCGCTTGATTTCCGCCTTGGTGCGGGAAGCGCCCGCCGTGCGGATGATGAGGCCCATGCCCTCCGGAACCTCAAGCTCCAGTGCGATCTCCTTCAGGCGCTTGCGGTCGGCCGGGACGGTGATCTTGCGGGAAATGCCGCCGCCGCTCGCTGTATTCGGCATCAAGACCGTGTAACGTCCAGCGAGCGACAGATACGTGGTCAGCGCCGCCCCTTTGCTGCCGCGCTCTTCCTTGACCACCTGGATCAGGACAATCTGATTGCGCTTTATGACTTCTTGAATTTTGTAGTGGCGCCAGCGGCGCTTGTGACGCTGGGGCAACTCTTCCAACGCATCTTCAGAGCCGACAACCTCAACCGGAACAGGGCTTGGCGCCTCGGGTACGGAAATGATGCCGCCTTCGCCAGAAGCGGATCCGTTTTCCCAACTGGTGGTGTCTTCGTCTGCGGAAGCGGCGTCGCCCTGCTTTGCCTCGAAGGCCATCTCTCCGTTAACCAGCGGCGATGTCTCCGCGCCCTGATCTTCGTCCTTATGAGCGGGAGCCGTCTCCTCGACGTCGTCGGGATGCGCGGGGATTTCGTCGCGCGCTTCCTCTGCGCGGGCTATTGCGGCCGTGAATTCCTCATAAATCGTTGGAGGAAGGATAGCTTCCAGCGCCATCGCCCCGCCGTGCCCTTCGCCACCTTCCTCAGGCTGCTGCTGAGGCTCTGACGGGACCGTCTCCTCAGGCTTTGCTTCTTCCGAAGCTACCGCGGTATCCGTGGCTTCAGCGGAGGCCACTTGGCTGTCGCTCGCTTCTTTTGCGACAATCGGGCTGCCCTTCGACGGGGAACTGTTTCTCGCCAGCGTCGGAAGACGAGGGGCGGCATCGGTGACCGGCTCAGCGGATGAGCCGGCAGCATCTGTTGCGCCTTTTGCCTCTTTTTCCGGTTCCTCGGTTCCAGTTCCTTGCCGTTGTCGTGATGGTCCTGGAAACGGCTATGGCGATCCGCCGCATCCTCTTTCATGAGGGCTTCGCGGACGGCGACAGGAATCTGGTAATAGTCCGGGTGGATTTCCGCAAAAGCGAGAAAGCCGTGGCGGTTGCCGCCATAATTTACGAACGCAGCCTGCAGCGAGGGCTCAATCCGCGCCACTTTCGCGAGATAGATATTTCCTCTGAGCTGCTTCCTTGATGCCGATTCGTAATCAAATTCTTCAACGCGGTTACCGCGCGTCACCACCACCCTGGTTTCTTCCGGGTGGGTGGCGTCGATTAACATTTTGTTTCCCATGATTAATTCTTTCCGGCGCACCAGCGTCGAAGCAAGGTCTCGCGATCATGGCGACATGATCGAACGGACCGCCTTGCTGGCGGCACTGTTGGTTGATCGCGCACTCGCCACCTTCGGCCAGCATGACGCCGGTCGCGCCCAGTTTTTCAACGGGGGAATAGGGGCTCAACAGGCTTTCGAAGCCGCGTCTGGCATTTTCCGAAAAAAGCGAGTTAGAGCGCGAAGTTGACATTCTCTTGGTCTCAGTTCGCCGACGGCCCAATTCAATACGAAATGAGGCGGCGCCACCACGATCCGGGGTTATTTTTATCCAGGATTCAGCATCCTGGCTGTTTTGTTCTGACGACCGCGTGTGCTGTCCGATCTAAGATCGTGAGTTTATTGCGATTGTCAAATCTTCGCCCGCTGATCCTTCTAACCGGCGCAACGGAGCTTGCAGCCAGCTTAATCCGATCAGGGTTGATATCTCTCTAATACGTCGTGTTCGCCCTCGCCGCAAGTGAGACGTCGGCGCCGGCCTGTGAAATGTGAAAACTGCTTGTGCATCCATTTCCGGAGCTGGCTGTAGACGCGCCTTCATTGGGTGCTATAAGCGGAGGACTTGAGCTGAGCCAAGGGCGTTGGATGATAAGGAACCGGTTAAATGCTGGCCTCTCTGCGGGGGGTGGTGCGTGCTCTTTTTTTGCTTATCGCCTTGGGGGTGGCAGGCGCAGCGCGCTGCCGATCAAATTATCTTGAGCGCGCACATTGGCGGCGACATTCAGCGGACAAGGTTCGTTGCCTTTCTTTCGAAAAAGGTCGAATACCGCATATTCTCGATCGCCGACCCCTATAGGATCGTTGTCGATTTGCCGGAGGTGGAAATCCAGGTTCCCGCCGAGAAGGGCAGGGGCCTGATCCTGTCCTCGCGCTCGGGGCTGCTTGCGGCCGGAAAATCCCGCATTGTGATCGATCTTGTCGAACCGGCGATTATCGAAAAAGCAGAGCTTCTTCCTCCTGAGACACGAGTTGCCGGCGCGGCTTGTCATCGAGCTGGTGAGATCCTCGCACAAGGCGTTTGTCGCGGCCGCCAAAATCCCGCCGCCAGTTCAAAGGGCAGACGCGAGCCAGAGCGCCGCCGTCGCAAAAAATTCCGGAGGACAGGCGGCCGCTCATCGTCGTCGATCCTGGCCATGGCGGGGTGGATGCAGGCGCGCATGGAAGGGTCACGAATACACCTGAAAAAGACGTGACGTTCGATTTTTGCAAAGTCCTGGCGGAAAAGCTCGAAGCGACCGGCCGCTATCGTGTCCTCCTGACACGAGATCAGGATGTCTTCGTTCCGCTCGACGAGCGCGCGCAAATGGCGTCTGGGCCAAAAGCCGACCTGCTTGTTTCCATCCACGCTGACACGCTGGATGCCAGGCGCCTCGGTGTCAAAAGCCTTCAGGAAGTCCGTGGCGGAACGGTCTACACTTTGTCGGAGGAAGCCTCCGATGAGCAGGCAAAAGACCTGGCGCAAAACGAAAACAAGGCCGACGTCCAGGCCGGCGTCGCGAGCGAAGCACACGCGCCCGCCGTCTCCGAAGAAATCAATAGTATATTGAACGATCTCGAGAACCGGAGCAAAAAGAACAGGTCATTGGCCATCGCCAATTTTATTATCGAGCACATGAAGGACAAAATGAAGTTCAACAGCAGGCCCCACCGTTCGGCCAACCTGCGCGTGTTGAAGGCAACGGGCGTGCCAGCGGTGCTGATGGAGCTTGGTTATTTGAGCAATGACGAGGACGAGAAGCTCTTGACATCCAGCGAATGGCGCGCAGCGACAGCCGCAGTCCTGGCGCAAACGATTAATGCATTCATGTCCGAGCGTCAGGCTCAAATACCACTGTAAATCATATCTTTCGAAAATGTCTTGCATTGACTGGAACTGGCGCTTTTTCAGGATATGATCTTGTGGTTTAGCCAACGGGGATTTGCCGCCATTTGCTGTCACAATTTGGCTATGCGATTATGTTCGTGATTGCACCGCCTCGGGGCCGCTCAAATTTGGTTCGATCACGGGGCCAGCCGAATAACCAAAAGTGAAACTGATGCAAAGTAATAGACCTGTCAAACCGCCCGTTAAGAAAAAGAAGCGCCGCAAAAGCCTGTTTCTGAGTTTTCTTGGCTTTGCTTTTACTGCTGGCGTTTTCTTGTTCCTCGCTGCGGCGGGCGGTGCTGGTTACTTTCTTTGGATCATTGCAAAAGATTTGCCGGACTACGACAAGCTTGCGACATACAAACCGCCTGTGATTACGCGCGTTCATGCAGGCGACGGCAGACTTATAGCAGAGTTTGCTAAAGAGCGGCGCATCTATGTTCCCGTTCAAACCATGCCAAAAATGGTTATCAACGCGTTCCTCGCCGCCGAAGACCAGAATTTCTATGAGCACAACGGCCTCGACTTTCGCGGCATCCTTCGCGCCGTCTACAACAATGCGACAAAGAAAAAGAAGGAAGGCGCCTCGACGATCACTCAGCAGGTTGCAAAAAACTTCCTTCTGACGAGCGAGCAATCCTATCTGCGCAAGGCAAAGGAAGCCATTCTCGCCATCAGGATCGAGCGCGCCTATACCAAGGAACGCATTCTCGATCTCTATCTCAATCAGATCTATCTCGGCGCCGGATCATATGGCGTCGCCGCTGCCGGCTTGCGTTATTTCGGCAAGGAGCTTCATGAGTTGCAACTCCATGAAGCGGCTTATCTTGCCTCGCTGCCAAAGGAGCCTTCGAAGCTGCAGCTGACAACCGCGCGCGGCAAGAATTTCCAGGAGGCCCTCAACCGGCGCAACGCCACCATCGACAATATGGCGCGCTTCAAATTCATCAGCGTTGAGGAAGCCGAGAACGCGAAGAAGATGCCGCTCGAAATGACGAGCCGGCAGGTCGGGCCGTCGACCTTCGCGGCAGAATATTTTGCAGAGGAGGTTCGCCGGTCGCTCATCGATCTTTATGGGCAGGAGGACAACGACAACAACTCCAGCTATTACGCGGGCGGCTATTCCGTTCGCTCCACCCTCGATCCTAACCTGCAGCTCACGGCACGCGCGGCCCTTCGCGCCGGGCTCGTTGCCTTCGACAGGAAGCATGGCGGCTGGCGCGGTCCCGTATCCAAGATCGACGTCGCCGGCAGTGACTGGGGCGCAAAACTCGCTGAGGTGCCCGCTCTTTCCGATGTCGACCCGTGGAGGCTCGGGGTTGTATTGCAGTCTGCGAAAGACAAGGCTGTTATCGGTCTTCAGCCGAACCATTATCCTAACGGGACAATTGAACAGGAGAGGAAGACAGTCGAGCTCTTTCAGGACGGGGCCAAGTGGGCCATTGAGAGCGCGGCCCGCAGGGGCAAGATCAGGGGCGCTCCGGGTGTGAGTGATGTCCTGACGGTTGGCGATATCGTCTACGTGTCGCCACCGGCGGAAGTCGACAAGGAGAATAATCCGCCGAAGCCAGTCAAAGGCGAGGCAAACCCTGCCACGCCGAGATGGCAATTGATGCAGATACCGCAAATTGGCGGCGCAACGGTTGTCATGGACCCTCACACGGGCCGGATTCTGGCGCTCGTCGGCGGGTTCAGTTTCGCGGAGAGCCAGTTTGACAGAGCCGTCCAGGCAAGACGCCAGCCGGGCTCCTCATTCAAGCCGATCGTTTACGCGGCCGCCCTCGATAACGGTTATACACCGGCCAGTGTCGTGAACGACGCCGTTATCGAAGTCGATCAGGGAAACGGCCAAGGCGTCTGGAAGCCGGACAATTATGACAAGCAGGTGCACGGTGCGCAGCCCTTGCGCGTGGGCATCGAGAAATCCCGGAACCTGATGACCGTTCGCCTCGCGCAAGATATCGGTATGCCGACCGTCAGCGAGTACGCCCGCCGTTTCGGCGTCTACGACGATCTGCCGCCCTTGCTCTCCATGGCGCTGGGCGCAGGGGAAACGACGCTTGTGAGATTGACGACCGCCTATTGCATGTTCGTCAATGGCGGCAAGAAGATCAACTACACCTTCATCGACCGGATCCAGGACCGTCTTGGGCAGACCATCTGGCGCCACGATACGCGCCAATGCAGCGGTTGCAGCGCAGCGTCCTGGCGAGGCCAGGATGAGCCAGAGCTTCAGGACGACCGCAAGCAGATTATCAACCCGATGACGGCGTATCAGGTCACGTCCATGCTGGAAGGCGTCGCCATCCGTGGGACCGGCGCGGTCATCTGGAAGCGCGTCGGTAAGCCGCTCGGGGGCAAGACCGGCACGACGAACGAAGAGAAGGACGCCTGGTTCATAGGGTTCTCGCCGGATTTGGCAATGGGCGTGTTCATCGGTTACGACAACCCTCAACCGATGGGACATGGCGAGACCGGCGGTGAACTCGCGGCTCCCATATTTGCCGATTTCTTCAAGATGGTTCTCAAGGACAAGCCCGCCGTGCCGTTCCGCACGCCTCCGGATCTTCTGCAGGTGAGGGTTAACAGAAGGACGGGTCAACGCACGGACCCGAACGATCCCGACGCCATCACCGAATATTTCAAGCCGGGGACAGAGCCTTCAGAAGGGTATGCGACAGCGGCGGACTATTCCGGGCAGGAGCGTCCCCACAGCTACAGCGGATGGGGTTCACCCAGCCAAGGTCAGTGGGGCGCACCTCCGCAATCGCCTCCTCCGGGCGCAGGTGGCTTCCCGCCGCCTTTCGGACATGAGCCGCGCGCCGGAGGGTTGTACTAGCGAGCGTCACCATCATCTTTACGCAGCCTAATAGAAAGTTTACGCACGTAATAATGAGATGCCGGAGCACTTGCACTGCGAACCGGGCCTCGACCACAGACGGAACACGATATGCGCCCCGAGACACTCGCCATCGTCGACGAAATCAAGCAATCCCTCTCTCTCCTGCGGAGGTATCTTTGACTGGGATAAAGCCACAGCGCGTCTCGCAAGCCTGAATGCTATCGTCGAGGATCCGAGCCTTTGGGACAATCCGCAGCGTGCCCAGAAGCTTCTTCGCGAGCGACAGCATTTGGAAACTGCGTTGACGGCGTATTCGCAGCTTGATTCCCGCCTGAACGACGCCGTTGGCCTTATCGAACTCGGCGAAGAGGAGAATGACGAGGAGGTGGTGCATGACGCCGAGGCTTCCCTCGCCACCCTTCGAACCGAAGTCCAGAAACGGGAGGTTGAAGCGCTCTTGTCCGGCGAGGCCGACGCCAACGACACCTTCGTCGAGGTGCATGCCGGAGCGGGCGGCACGGAAAGCCAGGACTGGACCGAGATGCTCTTGCGCATGTACATGCGCTGGGCCGACGAGCACCGCTATAAGGTGGAGTTGATCGAAAGCAACGCGGGCGAAGAGGCTGGCCTGAAATCTGCGACGATCCAGGTCAAGGGGCAGAACGCCTATGGCTGGCTGAAGACGGAATCCGGCGTCCACCGCCTCGTGCGCATTTCGCCCTACGATTCCAATGCGCGCCGCCACACGAGCTTTGCGTCCGTCTGGGTCTATCCCGTTGTCGACGACGCCATCGACATCGCGGTGAATGAAAGCGATTGCCGCATCGACACGTTCCGCGCGAGCGGCGCCGGCGGCCAGCACGTTAACACCACCGATAGCGCGGTGCGTATCACGCATGCTCCGACCGGGATCGTCGTCCAATGCCAGAACGAGCGTTCGCAGCATAAGAACCGCGCGACGGCATGGACGATGTTGAAAGCGCGTCTTTACGAAATGGAGCTGAAAAAGCGCGAGGAAGCCGCGCAGGCCGCCGCCGCCTCAAAAACAGAGATTGGATGGGGGCATCAGATCCGGTCCTATGTGTTGCAGCCCTACCAGATGGTGAAGGACCTGCGCACGGGCGTGGTCAGCACAAACCCGCCCGCGGTGCTGGATGGTGACTTAACGCAGTTCATCGAAGCCGCGCTCGCGCAGCGCGTGCATGGCGGGGGGCCGGCTACTGTCGCCGACCTGGATTAAGGGCTATGCATTGTCATGGCCGGGCGCCCGGCCATCCAGATCAGAGGCGCGCAACTCTCGCAGCGCTGCCGCCATTTCCGCAATAATCGTGCGCCCGGCAGCGGAAGGGTCACGTGCGCGGATGATCGGCCTGCCAACGACGATGTAATCCGCGCCAGCCCGCAGCGCGTCGCCCGGCGTTGCAGTGCGCGCCTGGTCGTCGCCGGCGACCCCCGTTTCGGTTGCCGGCCGGATGCCGGGACAAACCAAAGCAAGGCGCTCACGGAAATTCGCCTTCAAATCGCGCGCCTCCCAAGCCGAGGAAACGACACCGTCGAAACCGGCGTCCGCCGCAAAGCCGGCGCGCCGCAGCACGAGATCGCGCGACGAGAGCGTAATCCCCTGCTCGCCCAGATCGTCTGGCTTCGCGTTTGTGAGAAGCGTGATCCCGAGCAGTTTCAGGGCCGACTCCGCTCGTCCGCGCACAGCGGCTTCAAGGGCCTGCCTGTCCTGAGCGTGCACCGTGAGAAACGCCGCGCCAAGGTCCGCGACGCGCGCGGTCGACCGCTCAACGGTATTGGCGATATCGAACAGTTTCGCATCGACGAAGACGGGAACCCCGGACGCAGCGAGCTTTTTGACGAGGTCTACGCCACCGGCCATCAGAAGTTCGAGGCCGATTTTGCACACCGCATTAGGGATCGCGAGCCGCTGCCAGAACTCATACGCCTGCGCTGCGTCCGGCATGTCGAGCGCCACGATGAGCTTGCGTTCGGCTTCCGCCTCAAGAGATGCGTCATAATCTGCAGGCTGGAATGGGGATAGCAGGAATTGTGCAAAGTGACAAGTCGGTTCGGATTGGTTCAAGGACGCGCCGCGATGCGGGCCGCGCCTCAATTCATTTGTTTGTCAATTCTATCTATAAGAACGGTTGCTGACCCGATATGCCTGATCGCATCACTAAGAGCAGGTCGTCTCGCAGGAGCAAAGGTCAATGTCGGTCAGAACGCGGCGATCTCCTCGTTCAGGCGATTGAAGATACTCAATCCGATGCGAACAGCCCGCGTAGAAATCCTCCCAGATTGCAATCTGCCCAGCGCCACCCTTGATAAGCTTTTCTGACGGTGACGTTCCAAGTGCCAAGATTGCCATTGAGGAACGGGAGGGCAACACAGGGACCGTCTTTGACAAAGGGCCTACTCGCTAACGCGAAATGATTACGGGCGGGAAGCTCGGTGGTTAAATCCTCAAAAGCCAACGAGACACATGATCCGTCAGCGCCGTCGTCAATGCTCCATGCAATCTGCGCTAGCGGGATCGCAGGGGAGCTAAGTGCCACGCGGGCTTTTGACTTCAGGGCAGCTCGCACGAAGCGAAGGACGTACCATTGCAAACTCATAGCTGCGCAGTAATAGACAGCAACCTTCGGATCAAAGCGCGAGGCACAAAAGTAGGTCGTCCTCAGCGTCAACAACATTAGCGTTTCTCTTGCTGCCGCTTAGCGCCAACCATGCTGGCGTCTGCACGGGCGGGGATCCTGTATCTCAAGTAGTGGTCTATGGCCTGGTTTAATGCCAGAGGTTGCATTTCCTGCAGCTTCTCACGGAGAAAACGCTGATTGCGGTGCTGATTATGGTGAGATCTGACGACGCGCGTTGGAGCAATGCGAGCGTTGATACTGTCACTAGAAAGGGTAGGCCTATCTATGCACCGCCAAAAGTCATCGTAGCTCAATCGAATGCCCATTCGAACGGATTTATGCCGGCGGATTGACGCCTCAATATCCTGGAGCGCAACGCCGCACCTTGCGGCGCATTCGCAACAACAGATCGGCTCTCATTTGGAACCGCTAAACTGCCACTCGTTATAGTACCGCTGAGATCATGCAGCCGTGCTCGGACACAGGACATCGCCAAGAGTAAGGACGTGAACCCTTCATTGCCTTGGCCGCGTACCAACGGAAACGAGCCAGCGATTGGAAGAGATCGGCTGCTTCCAGGACGCGTGACGTCAAATGAGTCTGCTCCGTCGATCAGAGCGTGCTTAGAAACCGGTTGCCAAACTCCATCGCCATCGATCTGTCCGGCGCCGCAATCCCCGTCTTTAGACTGTCAGCCGATCGATCGACCGCAGCCAAAGCATTCAAATGCTCGCCTGCGAAATCCGGCCCTCGCTCCATCACTCCCACTCGATGGTCCCGGGCGGCTTCGAGGTTACGTCATAGACGACGCGGTTGACGCCCTTGACTTCGTTCACGATGCGCGTCGCGATATGGCCGAGGACGTCCAAGGGAAAGCGGTAAAAGTCTGCTGTCATGCCGTCGACCGAGGTGACGGCGCGCAGCGCGAGGACATGGTCATAGGTCCGCGCGTCGCCCATCACGCCAACGGTTTGCACAGGGAGCAGCACCGCGAAAGCCTGCCAGATATCGTCATAGATCCCGGCCGCTCTCAGCTCTTCCAGGTAAATCGCGTCGGCTTTGCGCAAAACGCGCAGCTTCTCCTCGGTGATCGCGCCGGGAATGCGGATGGCGAGCCCTGGCCCCGGGAACGGGTGCCGCTTCACGAAAGCATCCGGCAACCCAAGCTCGCGGCCAAGCGCACGAACCTCATCCTTGAACAACTCGCGCAAGGGCTCGACAAGCTTCAGCTTCATCCGCTCCGGCAAGCCGCCGACATTGTGATGCGACTTGATGGTGACGGATGGCCCGCCATGAAAGGAGACGCTCTCGATGACGTCCGGGTAAAGCGTGCCCTGCGCCAGAAATTCCGCGCCGCCCAGGCGATGGGCCGCTTCGTCGAAAACCTCGATGAACAGGCGGCCGATGGTCTTGCGCTTCTGCTCGGGATCGGTGACGCCGCTCAGCTCGGAAAGGAAGCGGGGCGCGGCCTTCACATGGATCAGCGGAATGTTGTAAGCCCCGCGAAAGAGGCCTTCGACTTCGTCCGCTTCGCCTTCGCGCAAGAGGCCATGATCGACGAAAATGCAGGTGAGCGCCTCGCCGAGCGCTTCATGCAGCAAGACGGCGGTGACGGCGGAATCCACCCCGCCTGAAAGTCCGCAAATCACCTTCGCGCCGCCCACCTGCTCGCGGACGCGGGCGATTTCGGCATCGCGGAAGGCGGACATCGTCCAGGAATTGTCGCAGCCCGCGATCTTGTGCACGAAATTTCGCAGCATGATCGCGCCGCTCGGCGTGTGAACGACCTCGGGATGAAATTGCACGCCATAGTACCGGCGCCGCTCGTCGGCGATAGCGGCGTAGGGCGCATTTCGCGTTGTCGCGATCGAGGCAAAGCCCTCGGGGAGCGACGCAACGCGGTCCCCATGGCTCATCCAGACAGGCGCCTTTTCGCCAACGCTGGCCACACCCTCGAAGAGTGGCGACGAGGCTTTGATGTCGATCAGCGCGGAACCATATTCGCGCTCGCTCGACGGTTCGACCTTGCCGCCAAGCCGGGCCACCATGCCCTGCTGCCCGTAGCAGATGCCGAGCACGGGCACGCCCGCCGCGAAAATCGCATCCGGCACTTGTGGAGCGCCCGGATCGAAAACGCTTGCCGGGCCGCCCGAGAGGATGATTGCCTTCGGCTTAAGCTCCGCAATGGCTTTCTCTGCCGTGTTGAAAGGCACGATTTCCGAGTAAACGCTGGCTTCGCGCACGCGCCTTGCGATGAGCTGCGTGAATTGGCCGCCAAAATCCACGATGAGAACGACATCGGTTATGGGGAGACCGTGCAAGGGGCGCTCCTCTCTCGCTAGATCAACCCGCCTTTGATCGAGGTTCGATTAAGGGCGGAAAAGTTGATCGACTCTAAAGTGCCGGAGCAGCTTATCCGCCCAAAATGAACGCGGGCTGCTCTGGCCATAAAAGAATGGGTCCGCGCGTTGCGGACCCATGCCTAAGATAGACTGAATTTTCGGTGCGTCCAGCGCGGAGCCCGTTCAGCGCTCAACTCTCAGTCGCAGCTGTCGACGTGGCCGGTCGCGCGCTTCTTGACTTGCTCGCAGGCGAAATGCTTGGCTTGGTCTGGCAGCACTTTGTTGATTTCGGTCCAATACGGAGCATCGCCAGCCGTGCTAAAAGCGCCGTAGAGCCAGTAACCGGCGATGGCCAGGAAGCCGATGATGATCAGGTAGAAGATGGCCTTGATGAAACCCATAGCGGAACTCGCTTTTCTTGATGGTTGGTCTTGGGACGGGTGGGTTGCCGAATGAGCATCCCCAGGCACCTTTAGATCCAAGTTGTAACAGGTTCTTGACCGGATCTGAGATGCAGCAAAGCACGAAGTTTGTCTATTTTGGGGCAGTACGGATTTTCGCAAGCCCATTGAGACATTATGCGCCGTTTTTCAATAAGAGCGCGATGTAGAAACCATCCGTACCATGTTGAGCGGGCGTTAAAAGAAGTCCAAGCGTATTGTGATTCGCGCTGTCAATTATGGAACGGGAGAGGACTTTTGTCGTGCGCTGGCCCGCGTCAATTATGGAGAAACTGGAGTTGTGCTCCAGAAAGGCTTTGATTTGCTTGTCGTTTTCGTCGGGCAGGACCGAGCAGGTGATGTAAGCGAGCGTCCCTTGCGGCTTTAGGAGCCGCGCCGCCCGCACCAACAGCGCGCGTTGTGTTGCCGTGCGCTCGGCAAGCTGGGTGCTGGTCAGCCGCCACTTGGCATCGGGACGCCGCCGCCAAACGCCCGTTCCGGTGCACGGCGAGTTGATCAGGACGAGGTCCATGCGGCCCTCCAGCGCGTCGAGGGCGGTCTCCTCACCGGGCGGCAGTGTCTGCACGTTTCGAGCGCCCGCGCGCTTCATTCGCTCGAAGATCGGGCGAAACCGGACCGCATCGGAGTCGTAGGCGTAAATCTGGCCCGTGTTCTGCATCTGGGCCGCCATGGCGAGCGTCTTTCCCCCCGCGCCAGCGCAGATGTCGGCGACCTGCATCCGCGGCCCAGCGCCAGCCAGGAGCGCCGCGATCTGGCTCCCCTCGTCCTGCACCTCGAACAAGCCGCGGCCGTGAGCCGGGTCGGCCTCCACATTCGGGATGCGCGCACCACCTTCGCGCGGCGGCAAGCGCACCCCGACGGGAGAATACGGGCTCGCCGCAGCGTCATGGCGGGCGAATGCCTTGAGAATTTTCTCGCGCGTTGCCTTTAGCGTGTTGACGCGCAAGTCCACCGGCGCGCGTGCTGCCAAAGCCTGCCCTTCCGCAACGGCCCTATCTCCGAAAACCTCTGAGAATGAAGGATGGAGCCATTCCGGGTAGTCGCCTTGTATCCAGGGAGGAGCGCCAGAGAGGTCGCTTGTCGCGAGCCCGCTCTCTTCGCTGGGTGTGAGGCGTGCGGGGCAAAACCCCTCACCGCTGCAAAGGGCGGCGATATCCTGAGCGGACATGTTCCACTCGTTGCGAAGCGCGGCGAGCGCTATGGCACGCGCTGTCTCCGAGCGCATGACGTAAGACAGCGATTGTTTTCGCCGCAGGCTGTCGAAGACGAGATTGCCGATCCAGGCGCGGTCCCCCGAGCCTGCGAAGCGGTGGGCCTTGCCCCAATCCGCGAGCGCGACGGAAGCCGCCCGCCCCCGCTCAAGGATCTCGGTCAGGACTTCGATTGCTGCCTGTAGTCTTGCGCCGGGTTGCATCGACGCGGCTTAAGCGTCGCCGATTGGATAGTTCGGCGACTTCTCGCGTGATCGTCACATCATGCGTATGGCTTTCCCGAAGACCCGCATTGGTAATCCTGACAAATTCCGCTTTCTCATGCAGTTCGGGTATGGAGCGCGAGCCTGTGTAGCCCATGGCCGCGCGCAAGCCGCCCACAAGCTGGTGCAGCACGCTTGACACCGGCCCTTTGTAGGGAACCTGCCCCTCAATGCCCTCCGGCACGAGCTTCAGGGTGTCTACAACCTCGCTCTGGAAGTAGCGGTCTGCGGATCCGAGGGCCATGGCGCCGAGCGAGCCCATGC
>CAVYVV010000002.1:0-166982 GCA_963772105.1 uncultured Alphaproteobacteria bacterium | reverse complement strand
ATCTGATGACGCGATCCATCGTTTCGGGTGCAAGCGGGAACTTCCATTCCTCGGCAAGTCTCGCCAAACAAGCTACTTCGTCGTCGCGCACGGACCGAGTATAGGCCGCCTCAGCGCATGAGCGCGCAGCCAAGCAAGGGTTGGTCCGAGTGAGTCCGTTGCATTAGCTTGGTGAGCCATTCTGACGCGCTATATATCATTGTGTTCTCCGATACCTAACGTAGAACACACGACATAACAGGCTGCCCACAGGCGGTCGAAGCACACGCCGACAGGCGCAGTTTTCCACTACGCCACGTGCGAGCGGTCTCGCCGGGGATACAATCGCCTGCAGCCAGGGCCACCATGGAGGCCGGTTCATAATTTGGAGAAAAACTTGAGTATCGCAAAAGCCGTTGTCGCATTGCTTCTTGCGGTGCCGCTTGCACTCCCGTTCGCCGGACTGGCGAGGAGCGCAACCTTTGTTATCGGCGAAAGCGCGTTGCAGAAATTGCTCGACGCGAAATTTCCAAACGGCAAGATTCCCATTGGCGACCAGAACAATTGCAACACCTCCTATATCGAAGGAGTGCGTATCTCCATCGATCAAGGACGCGTCCACCTCGCGGGCCATCTCGCGGGTCGTGTCGGCAAGAAGCTGCCAGTGGTCGGCTGCGTGTCACTGGGCGATCCTTCGGACTTCAGCATTTCGGGGACGCCGGTCGCAAGCGGTTCGGTCCTCAAGCTTTCCGGCATCAATCTAGACTCAATCGAAAAAAGCGAGCTTAAAGACGTCATCGGTGCGCTTCTCAGGAATTTTGCGGGAGACGCCGTCCAAATGGACTTGAAGCCGCCAGCTCAGAATGCCTTGAAGGGGAGCGCGCCCTATCAAGTCGCGCTGGATAACCTCCTCCTGCAGACCATAACGGCTCAAGACAAGGCGCTGACGGTTGATTTCGACTTCAAGTTGTCCGTCCAATAGCTGCCATTTGCATGCAGAGCGCGCTAAGTCAGGATGAGAACGACGAAGGCCAACTCATGCCTCTTTCATCTATGCAATGTGAGCGCGCATGAGCAAAACATACCTGTTCGTGGTGAAAGACAACCAGCCTTATCTGAAGCCGCCATCGCCTAAGGCTTGATATCGCCTCTTCGTTGACGGAGCCGCCGTAGCCTGCTTAGTTCAGCGTTCGGAGACAAGTCCGCTTGAGCGCTTGCGGCGAATGGGGCGCGACCTTACCTCCAACTGCACCAGGCTCTTACGGGTGAGGAGGACACTTGCAGCGGCGCGCCTTTATCTGCGGTTTGTCCGGTCTGGCACTCTCGCCTGCCGAGCGGGATTTTCTCAGCCAGACGAGCCCGGCCGGGCTCATTCTCTTTGCCCGCAACATCGAAACCCCTGAGCAGGTTCGCCGTCTCATCGCGGATGCCCAGGAAGCGGCGGCCTGCGATGGCCGGATGCTCGTCATGGTCGATCAGGAGGGCGGGCGCGTTCAGCGCCTGAGGGAGCCGCATTGGCCGCGTTACCCGGCGGCGCGCGCGTTTTGGAAATTGCGGGGCGACGATCGCGAAAAGGCAAATCAGGCCGCGCAGCTCTGCGCGCAAATGATGGCGCACGATCTCCGCGAACTCGGCTTCAACACGACCTGCGCGCCGGTGCTCGACGTTCCGGTTCCAGGTTCGGACAACATCATCGGCGACAGGGCCTATGCCGAAGAAACCGGGGCCGTGATCGAGCTTGGCGGCGCGGTGGCCGAGGGCTTGCTCGCCGGCGGCATCCTGCCGGTGATGAAGCACATCCCGGGACATGGGCGCGCGATGGCGGACAGCCACCTTGCACTGCCGGTGGTGGATACGCCGCTGGCCGAACTGGAAGCGCATGATTTCCTGCCCTTCCGGGCGCTGCGGCGCATTCCGATGGCGATGACGGCGCATGTCGTCTTCTCCGCCGTCGACCCATCAGCGCCGGTCACGGTGTCCGAAAAGGCAATCCGGGAGGTCATCCGCGGCCATATCGGCTTCGAAGGGCTGCTCATGTCCGACGACCTCAGCATGCGCGCTCTTTCGGGCGGCATCGCGGAACGCGCGCGCGCCTCTTTCACGGCTGGTTGCGATCTCGCTCTCCACTGCAACGGCAACATGGAAGAGATGGTGGCCGTCGCCGCGGCCGCACCCTATCTTGAGGGGACGGCGCTGAAGCGCTTCGAGGCTGCGCTCGCGCAATTGAGAGAGCCGCAAGCCTTCGACCGCGAGGCGGCGGAGGAGGCACGGTTAGATTCGCTGGCGGCGATGGCGTGAATCACTCAAAGTGCCGCTGAGATTGTCAAGCGGAGAATGACCCGTGAGCCACGGCGAAGACAGCGACCAGCAAGAAGCCCCGGCCTTGCGCGAAGCAAACTGGGGCGAAGAGCCGGAGCGGCTTACGCCGGAGGACGAGTCCGACGTCCTGCTGCTCGAACTCGACGGCTTCGAAGGCCCGCTCGACCTGCTTCTCGTCCTGGCGCGGAACCAAAAGGTCGACCTGACCAAAATCTCGATCCTCCACCTCGCCGAGCAGTATCTCGCCTATATCGATGCGGCCCGGGAGCTGCGCCTGGAAATCGCCGCCGATTACCTCGTCATGGCCGCCTGGCTCGCCTACCTCAAATCCAAGCTGCTGCTCCCCGAGCAGGCGCAGCCGGAGGACGGCCCGACGGGACAGGAGCTTGCCGCTCAGCTCGCTTTCCGCCTGAAGCGTCTCGAGGCGATGCGCGAAGCGCTGGCGAGCCTGATGGGCCGCAAGCGCCTCGGCCTGGACCATTTCGCGCGCGGCATGCCGGAAGGCATTCACATCGTTCGGTCCACCATTTATCAGGCGAGCATCTTCGACCTTCTCAAAGCCTACGCCGAGCAGCGCCAGCGCAACGCCGTCACCGAGGTGAAGTGGGGCGGACGCATTGTCTGGTCCATCAAGCAGGCGCGCGACCGGCTGACCTCGTTGCTGGGCGTGGAGCCGGACTGGACCGTGCTCGACAAGTTTCTGGAAGAGTACAAGCCCTCGCCTGTTCTCGGAAACACCGTGACGGCCTCAAGCTTCGGCGCGACGCTGGAACTCGCCCGCGAGGGCTTCATCGAATTGCGGCAGAACCAGCATTTCGGCCCGCTCTATGTGAAGTGGCTGAACAGGGGAGCGGACGAAAGCGCTGTTTAGGGCCTTATCGGAAAACCGGGCGCACTCTAGCGGCTGCAGGAGAGTTTGTGGCTGGGCAACGACCCCGGCATGAAGCCGGGGTAGCCTGATGTTAATCACAAGGATAGATTTGCTGTCCCAAGACGGTGCAATTCGGGGCCCGGTTGCTGGATAGCCCGCTTGCATATCGGTTGAAGTACTCCCCAGACCGCACCGCACGTCCATCTTGGGGTCGATCACCGACAGTCACGAAAACTTCGGGTATCTCTTGTGCTTGAACCACCGCAACAGTTCCAATCAAGAGGGAAGAAAGGGCAGCAACAGTCGCAATTATGGAACGCATACCAGCCTCCACAGGCCGAGCTTAGTCAACCGATTGCGTGTCGTTTCGTGAAAACCGCGCCTCAAAACTCATCCGCTTTTGATGCAATCAAAAGCGCCCCTAAGTTCTTATTTTGCCGTGCGTCCTTGCCGGAAAAATCGCTTGGCGGTTTCTCCGGACGCGCTCAGGAGGCACGGTTGCGGCGCGCTTAACCGCCGCTCGAACTGCATGCATACTCTTCGGGAAGGCCGGTAGAACGGCTAAAGCAGGAACCATCCCGGTCGCGCGAGTCGGTATTCGGGCGATAGTAGTCTGCCCCGCGCTGCGATGGAATTGGCTTTTTGGCATTCGACACTGTCACAGCAGAGAGAACCAGTAAGCCGGCGCCCATTATTGTAATAAAGGATCTCATTTATACTCTCCTCCTGACGGGAGAACCTAATGAATACCATCTCCATTTTCTGGGCACTATCGCACGTTCCGGCCTGAAGGAACCTAGTTCCAGATCATAATCGATGGAACAGCGTTGAACGCATCTCCCGTTTTTGCCTGTCGTCGCGTCGCTCTTGTCCAGCTTGGACGTATCCGCAGAACAAAGCTTGTGGTATGCTTTATACCATGCAAGTACGAAACAGGTGTCATCCAAATATATGAGGCCGGATCAATTAAGTGTGTGACGCTTTTGTGACGGTTTATTACATTAATAGCAGAGGCTTGGTCTTTCGATAACTAGACCGGCACGGGGTAACATGCTTGGCAAGCCACGTAATGAACGCATGGCAGGAGGAAGGCGGCAGGAATGGGCTTATGCTTGACGGCAAAAGTAATTCTTGCAATGGCGCAAGTAACCTTCAGACAGCGACGCCACTCTCCAGAGCTGTCTTGCTGCGGATGGGCTCTTGCCCGCGGGACAAGCATGGCCGTCCCCTCAAGGAAGCTCCGGCACGAGAGACCGTGAAAAACCTGGAAAGCCAAGTGTTGCAGGCGAACTCCGCCTGAGCGTTTCCGCGCCCTCGCCGCCGGCGACGAGGGTCGCATTGCAAAGCGGCACAATTTACATTTTAATTCTGGAAAAGGGGCGCGCACAGGCAACCCCGCTTGAATTTGAAAATATAAGCCAGCGAGCAGGGGGGAACGGGATGACGGAACCCGATTGGCAACAGTGGGTCGGACGCACCGAGAGTTCCGTCGATCAGGCTGTTGCAAGACCCATTCGCACGCTCTCCGTCACCTTCGACACGACGCCTTACGCCGAGACGGGCGATCGCATTCCCAACCTCTGGCACTGGATCTATTTCCGCCCGCTCGCGCTCATGTCGCAAGTCGACACCGACGGCCACCCCAAACGCGGAGGCTTCCTTCCGCCGTTGCCGCTCGACCGGCGGATGTGGGCGGGAGGCCGCCTGACTTTCCACGATCCGCTGCGGATTGGCGACGTCATCGAAAAGAGGTCTGAAATCCTGAAAGTGGACGAGAAGAAGGGCAAGGCTGCCCGGATGGCCTTCGTGACAGTGAAACACGAAGTCTACTCGCCGCGCGGCCTTGCGATCTCCGAGGAGCAGGACATCGTTTACATCGAGATCCCGAAGGTCTTCGCTCTGCCCAAACCGATCCCGCTGCCGGATAAGCTCACCTGGCAGCAGCCCTATCCGATCGATCCCGTGCTCCTGTTTCGCTTCTCCGCAGTCACCTTCAACGGCCACCGCATCCATTACGACCTCGGTTACACGACGGAGGTCGAAAAATATCCCGGCCTTGTCGTTCACGGCCCGCTTCAGGCCATGCTTATGATGAGGGCGGCAGAGACGCGAAACCCGCGCAGGCCCGTCGCCCGCTACAGTTTTCGCGGGGTCCGGCCTCTTTTCGATTTCGACAAGTTGTTTTTGTCCGGCCGGACGCGCGAGGATGGCGGGCTCGATCTCTACACGTCGAACGGCGATGGTTATGTCTGCATGCAGGCTTCGCTGGACTGGCAGGAGTAGACGCAGCGAAGGAGCCGTACTGCCGCTGCCATAGCAAAAAAATAAAGGAGGGCGCCGTGGTCAAGAATTCTTCAAGGGATGCGAGTCATCGAGGGCTCGGCCTTCGTGGCTGCCCCGCTGGGCGGCATGACGCTGGCGCAATTGGGCGCTGACGTGATCCGCTTCGACCGGCTGCAAGGCGGCCTCGATCACAATCGCTGGCCGGTCACGAAAGACAATCGCAGCCTGTTCTGGGCTGGCCTCAACAAGGGAAAGCGCTCCATCGCGGTCGATCTCGGCAATCCTCGCGGGCAGGACGTGCTGCGCCGCTTGATCTGCGCACCGGGGCCGGATGCCGGGATGTTCCTGACGAACATCCGAGGCCGCGGCTGGATGGCCTACGAGAACCTGAAGAAGGAACGGCCCGACCTCATCATGATCACGGTGCTGGGCGACCGGGCGGGCGGCCCCGCCGTCGACTACACCATAAACCCGGCAATCGGCTTTCCGATGGTCACCGGGCCGGAAGGCTCCGAACCCATCTGCCACGTCCTCCCGGCCTGGGATTGCATCACGGGCCAGATGGCGGCGCTTTCCCTGCTCGCGGCGGAGCGCCATCGCCGCCTGAAGGGCGAGGGCCAACTCGTGGAGCTCGCGCTGAAAGACGTGGCGCTCGCCATGCTGGGCAATCTCGGCATTATCGGCGAAGTCACGATCAATCAATACGACCGCCCCAAATTCGGCAATGCCCTCTACGGCGCTTACGCCCAGGATTTCCTCTGCGCCGATGGGCGCCGCGTCATGGTCGCGGCCATCACGCCTCGCCAATGGGACGGGCTCGTCGCCGCGACCGGCCTTAAAGCCGAGTTCGAGCAGCTCAGCCAGAAACTTGGGTTGAATCTCGGCCTTGAGGGCGATCGCTTCAAAGCGCGCGCCGGCATTACCGGAGATTTTGAAACCGTGGTTCGCCGCCCGCCGCGTGGACGATTTTGCGCGCTCGCTCAATGAGAGCGGCATCACCTGGAGCGTTTTCCGGTCCTTTGCGCAGGCGATCGCGGAAGATCCCGATTGCTCCACCGCCAACCCCATGTTCAGCGTGCTGGAGCAGCCCGGGATTGGCAGCTACCTCGTCCCCGGAAGCCCGCTTTCCTTCGGCGCCTGCGATCGCGAGCCGCCAACGCGCGCGCCGCTGCTCGGAGAGCATACGGACGCAATTCTGCATGAGATCGGGTATTCCGACTCCGAAATCGGAGCGCTGCACGACGCCAAGGCCGTCGCCGGGCCGGCGCGGTAAGCCCTCTCATCGCGGGCTTTGTGATCCCGGCCCTCGCCGGGTTCAAGGCTGCACCCAAACATGTGGCTACACCAGCGAATGGCCGGGCTTTTGTGGCCGTATTCCCTTGAGCGGAAGCAGAAAGAAGGATTCCGCTTAGGGGCGGGAGCGGATGTTCGGTAATTTCGAACGAATCACAGCTTTATCCCAATAAGCTGAAATAGGCTTTTCACCCTCACCGTGCCTACTCAGAAGCCCTGTTTGCGTGCGATGGTAGCTTGAACTGTAGCGTCAGCGGCGAATGCCTCGATCATCTTCCGCGTGCCCCAGTAGAGGGGGCGCGTGTGCACCTTGGTCTGGAATGCGTCCAGTTCGATGAAAGTCTGGCCGTCAAGTGTATCCAAGTGGCACAGTTCTGCGATCTAGCCTTCATTGTCTGCATACGACGCCAGCCCTGGAAACGGATGGTCGATTATGATCCGCTTTGATCCTATACCAACCGCCCCGCCGCAGTGCCGTGGCCGAGCGAGAGAAATGGGCACGCTAGCGGTTAGCAACTTTGAGAGGCAGGGCTTCGCTTAAGCAATTTGGCGAAGGCTAACTAGAGTGGTTCCTGCTTCTAGGTCGCGCCAATATTCTGGGTTACTAGGTACGATGCAGCCCTCATCAAATGTGAAGGCGAAGATCTCGGCGTCAATCGTGTGCAAGAGGTTGAGGCATTCAGCAGCAAGGTGCCACAGCTGTGTGTAGTCTTGTTCGACGTCTTTTTTCAGGTGATGGAACTTGTTCCGTGCTTCGAAAACACGAAGTGCAGCATCACGACAAGCAGACGATATTATTTCTCCTTCGCATAGCGCCCTCCATGTATGGCCGACACGATCGTTCGGAAACTTGAGCGCGGTCGAATGACATGTTCGAAGGAAATCGGCAAGAGCCTCGACGTAAGCTTGCGCAAGCGATATCGCTCCGTAAAAACTACCCGCGACATACATTTCAGCACATTCGGCGGCTGCCGCAGCGAACCAATGAGCGGGGATAATGGGATGCAGTTTGATGTCGGAAGCTCGCTTCATTCGCATTGGTAGTTCGGCCTCAAATGCTGCACGCATCTTTGCGGCCATTTCCTGCGACATTTGAAGCCCCTAAATTGCCAATTCAATCGCCCAATATTACCTCGGTCAGCACCCTTTTGTTAATACGACGAGAATCATGTTGGCAAAATAGCCGAATGCGAAGAATGCACGGTATGCCCCCATCACCAGAAGTTCCGGCTATAAACGCGCAAGACGGCTATCGGCCTGACGCGCTCAAAAGTTCACCGTAGGCCATCGCCGGGGCCCCTGAGTCTGCGCCCCGCGCCGAGAGCGTTGGCTGCCCGAAAATCACCCCGCATTTTGCATAAACTGCATTCCGCTTACCGCCGGTTGCATGCAACCCGTGGCTTTCCAGCATCGGAAAAGCGCCGCAAGGTCAGCTATCATGCTCTTGCCTGATTCGAGGTCATAAGCGCGAACTGGTGCCAGTCTCTTGTGTAAGCGTGCGCGCCCCATCCAAAACGGGAGAGACGACATGGTCGTATGCGACAACGTTTTTTGCTCCTGCAAAGTTATCGAGTTCGAAGTCTGTTACGGTTGCCGGGCGGAAATTTTGCTGTGTGGCTTGCGCCGACGCCTGGTCTGAACAGAACGAGGCGCTCTCCAAGGCCGCAACGCCCTTCCGCGAACCCTTCAGAGAGGAGCGCCGGGGAAGAAACTGGGCGGCATCCAAGCGCACGGCGCTGAGTTAGCCGTCGAACGCTCTCTTCAGTCGAAGAAAAAAAGACCTCGCTCTCTTAGTAAGAGCGAGGTTTAGCTTCTAGGCTGGTGGGGAATTCACTTAGGGGATACACGATCCATACTCTTGATTCCCCCTCGGGTGCGCAACTCACGATTTATTGCAGATGAATACAGCGAGACCGGCTCGGGTTGTCCCGGAACGCAAATCCACTTTGAGTTGGCCCGGTTCAGGGGGCCGGACACACCTGAGACATTAAATCCCCAGGCCGTTAACAATCGTTAATGCAATCTTGACTGTGCAATTTCCGTCCGCTTGAATGCCTGCCAATAAAGATCGAGGTGCGATTTAACTGCCCAGCCTGTGCCCGCAGAGGATCACAGCACCGCGCGCCGATGCGTCTCGGTTGATCCTTTGCAGGCTGCATTTTTGTTTCGAACGGACGGAGGGGTGATTATGAAAGTAGGGTTTCGACTGTTATGTGCTCTCGCCGCGAGCGTGACTTTTGGGAGCTATTCCGCGCCCTCAAATGCAACGCCTCTCTGCGACGGTCCGCCGCCGGCTGTATGGCCGTATTTGCCTGAGTTGCCCAGAGGCTGCCAGAGGGAGCGGATTCAGGCTTCCGGCGAACTCAGCTTCAATGTGTTCCGCAAGGCGGCGAGCATCGCCGAGGCCTCATGGCAGCGCGAAGTTTTGACGAAGTACGGCGAGCGCTTCCAGGATTTGAAGTTCGCGGCCTGCAAAAATGTCCTCTGCGTGAAGGGCGCGGTGAGCGGCACGGAGCGCTGCACGATCTCTGCCTACCCCTGTGCATCGGACATGGCAGAACCGGCTAAGGCGCAGGTCGACCATCTGGCTTCGCTGGATGACCAGAATTTGTCTCCCGAGGACTTTCGGCGTGCTGAGCACGCTGAGGAACGGAGAGAAGTCCTCCGGGAGGAGAAAAGGGAAGAGAGAAGAGAAGATCGAAGGGATGAGAGGCAGGAAGAGCGTAGTGTGGCGAGAGATCTCAACCCTCAAGAGGTTCGTGAGATGCAGCGCCTGTTAAATCGGGCAGGTTACAGCGTCCACTCTGACGGGGTTTTCGGCGACGAATCGAGAGACGCTCTCAGCGCCTGGGAGCGCAGGGCCGGGATGCGAGACGACGGCTATCCGACTTTCGAAGCTCTGGAGAGGCTGCGCCGCGACCTTAGATAATGATCGCCCTTTGGAACTGATTTTGCGGAGCGCGTCGCGCTCCGCTTTTGTGTTTTAGAGCCTATCCGCTTTTGATGAAATCAAAAGCGGCTCTAAGTTTTTGTTTCATCGTGCGTCTTATCGGAAAACCGCTTCGCACTTTTCCGGACGCACTTTAGCAAACCATTAAAGGCCTCACATCCCGTTGGTATTGCTCAGGATCAGCGCTTGAGCTAAAGCTCGATTGAAGTGAAGGCAAAAACCGGACTGCGGGGTTGGGCGTCATGATTATGAGTTCCTGGTTCGGCGATATGACCCGCGAGATCGATATGTATTGCGAGCGCACGGGCGCCGGGTGGGACGCGGAACCGCTCAATGCTGTCTCCAATTCCGCCTTCTTCATCGCGGCGTGGGCGGCTTGGCGTTTGCAGCAACGCCATCCGAATGCCGCTTTCGGCGGCGCAATCCGGGCGCTTTGCATCATCATCGCGGTGGTCGGAGCTGGCAGCCTGACCTTCCACACCGTCGCAACGCGCTGGGCCGAATGGGCGGATGTCATTCCGATCCTCATTTTCATGATCGTCTATTGCTGGCTGATCTTGACGGCGTTCTTCCGCTGGCCGTGGTGGATCAAGGCCCCGGCGGCGTTTCTTCTCTTCGCGGCCACGTTCTATCTGGAGTCTGATGAGTTCGAGAAAGTCCTTTGGGGCGGAGCGATGTACTTGCCGACCCTCGTCTTCCTGATGGCGGCGGGCGCGGGGATCTGGCGGCGCAACGCCAGCGCGGGCAAAGCCTTTTACGCCGCGGCCGGGCTTTTCGTGCTGTCCTTCACCGCAAGAACCCTCGATAGGCCAATGTGCGACACCCTTCCGATCGGGACGCACTATTTCTGGCATCTCTTCAACGCCGCTGTGCTTTTCCTGCTGGTCAGGACTGTCATTGTGCATGCTCCTGCCCCCAAGGAGGAGGTTTCGGGCTCATGGGGCGCGGAGCCAACCGTCGTTGGTGCGCCAGGCCATTGAGCAAACGCCACCAGTCTGGCCAACGGAATGCCGTCCCGGCCAGGCGACGCGCGAGCCGGGAAAAAAAATTCACACTTCAATGTCTTACGATCCCGGATAAGGCTGCGCCTTCCGGGATGACGTCTGCGGTGATCGGGACAGGATCGGAGGCTCGGGCCTCAAAGCCACGTCATCGAGACGGCAAATACTGCTTTGCCGTCTCTGCTTCTGGTCGTCTTCCTAGAGAGTGCGACCGGAAAAGTGTGAAGCGGTTTTCCGAAAAGACGCACGATAAAACAAAAACTAGAGCCCGCTTTTGATTCCATCAAAAGCGGAAGACTTAGAGCGCATCCGGCCATCTTCAAGTCGCCAAATGCGCTCTAGCCTTTTATTTTGCCGCGCTTTCCGGGCGGAAAACCGCATACACTTTTCCTGAAAGCGCTCTAGCGCCATGACCGGAAAACGGCGCCTTATCTCTTATGAAGGCTCGCCCGCTGGCTTGCTCCCGCGTTCGGCCATGAACTGATTGAACTCGGCTTGGTCCTTGGCGCGGCGCAAGCGGTCCAGGAACCCGGTGAACTCCTTCTGCTCGTCCTCAAGGCGCTTGAGCGTCTCGGCCCGGTAATTGTCGAAGGCGGCATTGCCGCTCGATCCGATCACGCCATAGCCGCCACGCTTCATGGCTCGCCACTCGTCGCGCGCCTCGCGCCAGCGCTCGCGGCGCTCCTGCCAGCTCATATGCCCATGATGTCCACACCCCATGCGTCCACTCCAGTATAAGAAAGCCAAGGTAGCCAAGCCAATCGGCCACCAGATGATGAAGGAAACGATCATCAGCGCGATCCATGCGGGTCTGCCGATGTCGTCGAGCCTTTCGGCCAGGTACATTGCGTAACTCCCTATGTAAATGTAAGTTACATTCACATAGGTGCGCTGCCCATGTGGCGTTGTCAAGGGACCGCCCGCCGCTTTCTCATTTTCGTAAAACAGGCAGCCCAAAAAAAATTGGCTGCCGCACAGCGCGACAGCCAACCCACCCCTCGAGAATTCTTGCCTGGTTTAGGTTCCGCGCCGCCCAATATCAAAAGTGCTGGACGTACCGGAGGTTGAAACGCTGGCCTTCGGGACGGTTTTCCGCACCGAACTCCTGGTAGGCGTTGAAGAATAAAGTGTGCTCCGGCCCCCAGCTGTACATGAAGCCGGGACCGACGGCGGCAACCCTTTCTCTGCGGCCAGGCACGGGGATATCGTTGACCAGGGTATCGGTCGTCTGTTGCAGATAATACCCGTTGAGGCCGATGCGGAGTTCCTTGGTCAACGCGTACTCCGTCGCGAAGTTCATGTGAAAGGCCTGGCCGGCCTGGCTCGAGTAGGCCGTGGGGCCGAGCGCCACATTCGGGTCGTCGTTCTTGCCGTTCCAGAGATAGTGAATGCGGGCTGAGGCCGTCCATTCCGGCGTTATGAACACGGTGCCAGCATAGTAAGGATCGAACGACCAGAAGTTCGCGCCCGGCTGCACGGCCGCCGTTCTGTCGTATAAACCTGTCGGCGCCAGAACTTGAAATTCAATCCGCTGTACGAAAAGCGGACCATTCGCGCCCATGATGGGATCGAATTGAATAAGGGGGCCGATCAGCAGGTCGCCGACACCGGTCCGGCCCTTGAGAACCGAATTTCCAAGACCGTCGTCGACGTTTGCGGACGCGACCCACGGAACGATCACGTCCAGGCCGAGGCTCCCCGAACCTACTTTCAGATTGGATACGTAGATAAACTGGGTCAGCGAAATCAGCGCGTCGATGTTAGCCTTCGGCAAACCCAAGCTGTTGCCATTCTGGTCTGTGAGCCTGTTGGCTGTATAATATTGCAAATATTCGACGGCGTAGAATCCAGGACCGGCAGGAAGGCCGCCATCAAGGAAGGTTGTAAATCCCAGATTGAGATTTGGCTCATCGTAGGCGTTTGCGTCCTGATTGAATGCTACGGTCAGACTTAAAGCAGAAGCTATTGCGATGATGCTTCTTGTTGAAGTCCGGCGTGCGCGTGGTGCCTGCCCGGCCATATCCGCCCCTTTTGTGCCTGCGTGTTTCAACGGCCAGCTGAAAGCTCAACCGCGTCTATTTTTAAGTGTGAGGACGCAAACAACTTGGATCGAAGTAAAGCTTTTACCACCGTTACTGGGTTCGCGCTGCGTCACAATTGACGCCGCGCCGCACCCGGCCTGAAAAGCGCAAAGCATAAGCTTTAGAGTTGGCTCTGTGATGAAAATGCATCAGATGCAAGGCTTGGTCCCGCAGCGCGGCAATCGCTCAGGCTGACGCGCCCGCGCGGTCTGAAAAAGTTCCGGCCGGGAGGGAGCGGACCGAAGCCCTACTCCAGGCCCGTCACCGACAATATTGCGTTGATGACGGCGCCCGAGACCCATGCGATAAATCGTGGAGATGAAGTCCAGATCGACGCCAAAATTCTGGCCCGCCATGGGAAGGATGAAAATGATCGCGAGGATGATGAGAAGGCCATAAGGCTCAAGCCTAGCAAAGCGCTTCGCAAGCGGCATTGGCAGGAGACCCACAGCGACGCGGCCTCCATCGAGCGGCGGGATCGGAAGCATATTGAAGACCGCGAGGATCACGTTGATGATGATGCTGTTGATGAGGTTCTGGGTCATCCAGGCCGAGGCCGGCTCAGGCATGAGGCGCGCGACATAGAAGAGAAGCGCCGAGAGTAAGGCGAGGAGGATGTTCGTGCCCGGCCCCGCCAGCGCGACGAAAACCATGTCCCGGCGCGGATTGCGAAGCGCGCCGAAGTTCACCGGCACGGGCTTGGCGTAGCCGAAAAGAAAGGGCGAGCGGGCCAGGAGCAATATGCCGGGAAGAATGATCGTGCCGAACGGATCGACATGCTTGAAGGGGTTGAGCGTAACGCGGCCCATCATCCAGGCGGTATTATCGCCAAAGCGGCGCGCGGCATAACCGTGCGCAGCCTCGTGCAGCGTCACGGCCAGAAGGACCGGAATGATCCAGGTCGACGCCGTGTAGAGAGCCGCGCTCGTATTTGCACCCATCGCCTGTTCTCCCGCCGCAGTACCTTCGTTTTCCAGAAGCCTGTTTCCAACTATTCGAGAGCGATGTCACCACCGCGTTTCGGCACAAGAATAGGTTTCAGCTCTTTACCTTAAGACGCAAGGCTGCCGCCGGCGCAGCCCGCGTCCGTTTGGATGCGGATAAACGCTGTAGCACTTCAGAATCGATCAACGCTTCCGCCTTGAGGAGGGTTGATCTCACGGTCAAATTGGAGCGAAAGGAGCAATCGGCAATGGACGTCGGCTTTATCGGCCTCGGCAACATGGGCCTTCCTATGGCGCGTAATCTCTTGAAAGCGGGCCACAGTCTCAGCGTCTACAACCGAACCAAGAGCCGCGCCGAGCCCCTTGAACAGGAAGGCGCCACAGTCGCAAACAGCCCCGCCGAAGCCTCCGCCGGGGACGCGGTCGTCACCATGCTCGCCAACGACCAGGCCGTCGAGGAGACGGTCTTCGGCGAGGACGGCGTTCTGAAAGGCCTGAAGCAAGGCGCGGCGCACATTTCCATGAGTACGATCACGGTCGCTCTCTCCGAGCGCCTCAACCACGCTCATGCGCAGGCGCAGCAGGTCTATGTCGCCGCCCCGGTTTTCGGACGCCCTGACGCCGCCGCGGCTGCGAAGCTTTTCATCGTCGCTGCCGGAGAAAAGAAGGCCGTCGAGCCTGTCCAGACGCTGTTCGACGCGATGGGCCAACGAACCTTCTTCCTGAGCGAACATGCGCCGGAAGCCAACCTCGTGAAGCTGAGCGGAAACTTCCTCATCGCTTCGATGATCGAATGCCTGGGCGAGACCGTCGCCCTCATGCGCAAGTACGAGGTCGATCCCCGCCGCTTTCTCGAAATCATGACGGAGACTCTCTTCGCGGCTCCGGTCTACCGGACCTACGGCGCTCTGATTGCAGATCAGGTATACCAGCCGGCCGGCTTCAAGCTGGAGCTCGGGCTGAAGGATGTCCGCTCCGTGCTGGCCGCGGCGGAAGCGAAGGCGGTTCCGATGCCGGTCGCGAGCGTCGTCCGGGATCATTTCCTGAGCGCGATCGCGCGCGGCGGGGCCGATCTCGATTGGTCGGCTCTTGCGAAAGTGACCGCCGAAAATGCAGGGCTGGTATCCTGAAATAGGCTCCCGGGATCGCCGTCGGCACCGATGGCGGCGCACTCCCGGGCCGCACGCTGTGCGTCGAGCGCACCAGCTCGGGAATTATAATCCGGCCTCACAGTCGAGCCTAATCTAAAAGATGCATCAGCCAATACTGCATTCTGTTCATTAATAAAATAAACTAGTCAGTGTAACTTACCTCAGCTTCCGAGGCCAGTATTTGATTCCCATTCGCAGATCTGAACGTCATAATAACTTTTTTTGAATCGACCACCCCCCAATTCCGTGCTTTTCCTGAACGGTCGTGATCCTCCGCACACAGCGCTATTCGACAAATTCGCCGGATAGCGTTATTAAGACGTTACACTTGTGCGCTACACTTCAATGGGGTGTGCATCCACGAAACCGAAAGCGGAGACATGGCTGGACCTTTATTCCGTTCTTGGCGTGCGGTAAGGCGCGCGTCGCGCGTGACGAAGGTGTTCGCCGCCTCCAAGGGTGCGCGCATTCAAGGCAATGAGAAAAGGTATATGACGCAAACAATGCCAGAAGCGAATTTCCAAGAGCGGGCCCCTGGCTCGGACCACGGAATGACAGACGGTCACGATGTCAGCCGTCTTCGCGAGCTCATCCTTGAGCGGCTTATCAGCACAACAGGCAAAGACCAGACATCGGCCAGCCAGCGGGATTGGTTCATCGCGACCGCGCTTGTCGTGCGCGACCAGATCATGAGACCATGGATCGCATCCAAGAAGGCAAATTACGAAGAAGACCGCCGTCGGGTCTATTATCTCTCGCTTGAATTTCTGATCGGGCGTCTGCTCATGGACGCGCTGAACAATCTTGGGGTCACTGCCCCGATTCGCGAGGCCCTGGCCGGCCTCGACGTCGATCTCGACAAGCTGAGCGAGATGGAGCCGGATGCCGCGCTCGGCAATGGCGGCCTGGGACGCCTCGCTGCCTGCTTCATGGAGAGCATGGCGACGCTGTCCGTCGCCGCGTATGGCTATGGCATCCGCTACGATCACGGCCTGTTCCGGCAGGCGATCAAGGACGGCTGGCAGCACGAATATCCCGAAGACTGGCTGGCCTTCGGCAATCCGTGGGAGTTCCCGCGCCCCGAAATCGCCTATGCCATCGGCTTTGGAGGCTCGGTGAAGTCGCTCCATCACAGCTCGGTTGCGCAGATCTGGCGTCCATCCGAGGTCATTGAGGCCGTCGCCTACGATACGCCGATACCCGGCTGGCGCGGCAAATACGTGAATACGCTTCGACTGTGGAGGTCTCGCGCTCCCGATCCCTTGCGTCTCGATGTCTTCAACGCCGGCGATTATGTCGCGGCGCAGACCGAACAGGTTCGCGCGGAGTCGATCTCGAAAGTCCTGTATCCGAGCGACTCGACGCCCGCCGGCCAGGAGCTTCGGCTGCGTCAGGAGTATTTCTTCGCCTCGGCGTCGCTGCAAGACCTGATCCACCGCCACCTTAAACAGCACGGCGACATTACGAAGCTCGCGGACAAGGTGGCGATCCAGCTCAACGACACGCATCCGGCCATCGCGGTGGCGGAGCTGATGCGGCTCCTGGTGGATGTTTACGGCGTCGGCTGGGAGCAATCCTGGAGCATCACGCAGGCGACGTTCTCCTACACGAACCACACACTGCTGCCGGAAGCTCTCGAAGTCCTGGCCCGTGCCGCTGATGGAGCGCCTGCTGCCGCGGCACATGCAGATCATCTATCTCATCAATGCGCTGCACCTGGATGCCTTGCGGGAGAAGGGCGTAGATCAGCAACTCCAATCGCACGTCTCGCTCATCGACGAATATGCCGGGCGGCGCGTGCGCATGGGGCACCTCGCCTTCCTCGGGTCGCACAAGATCAACGGCGTGTCGCAGCTTCACACCGATCTCATGAAGGAGACGGTGTTCCACGATCTGCACGGCCTTTATCCCAATCGCATCGTCAACAAGACGAACGGCATTACCTTCCGGCGCTGGCTTTTCGAAGCCAACCCCGGCCTGACGAACCTCCTTATGGAAACGATCGGGCCGGATTTCCTGGACAATGCGGACGCCCTCAAGAAACTGGAGAAATACGCGGGCGATACGGACTTCCAGGCGAAGTACGCGGCCGTTCGGCACGGCAACAAAGAGGCACTCGCGAAGATCATCACCGACAGGCTTCTCATCAAGGTCGAACCTGATGCGTTGTTTGACGTGCAGATCAAGCGCATCCATGAGTACAAGCGCCAGCTTCTCAACGTCCTTGAGACAATCGCGTTCTACAATGAGATCCACGCCCATCCGACGCGCGATTTCGTTCCCCGCGTGAAGATCTTCGCCGGCAAGGCGGCGGCGAGCTATCATCAGGCCAAGCTGCTCATCAAGCTGGTCCACGATGTCGCACGCGTCGTGAACAACGACCCCTCCGTACGCGGCCTCCTGAAAGTGGTGTTTCTGCCGAACTTCAATGTGAGCCTTGCTCAGTCGATCATCCCGGCGGCGGATCTGTCCGAACAGATCTCGACCGCGGGCATGGAAGCGTCGGGCACGGGCAATATGAAGTTTGCGCTGAACGGCGCGCTCACGATCGGCACGATGGACGGCGCGAATGTGGAAATCTGCGAGCGTGTCGGGAGGGACAACATCTTCATCTTCGGGATGACGGCGCAGGAGGTCCAGGAACGCCGTCGGAAGGGGATCGACGCGCGCGAAACAATAGCCGCCTCGCCTGCGCTGCAGGAGGTGCTGGATTCCCTTGCCTCAGGCGTGTTTTCGCACGACGAAAAAGACCGCTACCGCAACCTCGTCGAAATCCTGACCTATCATGATCATTTCATGGTCACGGCGGATTTTGAGGCGTACTGTGCGGCGCAGAGGGAAGCCGA
The DNA here is from genome assembly GCA_963772105.1 of uncultured Alphaproteobacteria bacterium. Taxonomy (GTDB): domain Bacteria; phylum Pseudomonadota; class Alphaproteobacteria; order Rhizobiales; family Rhodomicrobiaceae; genus Rhodomicrobium. The sequence goes on along the minus strand of CAVYVV010000002.1, from coordinate 149,264 downwards.
CGTCCGCTGGCGCGACCGAAAAGCATGGTGGCGCTCAAGTATACTGAATACCGCGCGTGTGGGCTGGTTTTCCTCCGACCGAACGATTAAAGAATATGCCGAGGAGATTTGGCGCGTGCCAGCGCGCCCGGCGTAAAGGAAAAACAAGTGACCGCTGCCAGTTGGCGCGCGAGCGAAGACGATGTCGCTCGCATCATCGCCGCGACCCATCACGACCCGTTCGCCATCCTCGGGCTGCATGATGCAGCCGGGGGCATGGTGATTCGTGCCTTCGTTCCCAGCGTCGCGCACTTGGAGGCGCTGATCGAGCCCGGCGGCTCGATCATCGAGCTCGAACGGCGCGGCGAGAGCGATTTTTTCGAGGCCTTTGTTCCCGGGAAAAAGGACCGCTTTGCCTACCGGCTCCGTGCCGAGGAGAAAGGCCATACCTGGGAATTTCTCGACCCCTACGCCTTTGGCCAGGCTCTCGGTCCTCTCGACGATTACCTCCTGGTCGAAGGGACCCACGAGCGGCTTTATGAACGCCTCGGCGCTCATGCGACCACGCATGAAGGCGTCGATGGAGTTCTCTTCGCCGTGTGGGCGCCGCAAGCGCAGCGAGTCTCCGTGGTGGGCGACTTCAATCAATGGGACGGCCGCCGCCATACCATGCGCAAGCGGGTCGATAGCGGCCTCTGGGAGCTTTTCGCGCCGGGCCTCGGGGAAGGAACCGTCTACAAATACGAGATCGTTGGCGCGGGCGGGAATCTTGTGCCCCTCAAGGCCGATCCGTTCGGCTTTGGCAGCGAGATGCGGCCATCGACCGCGTCGATCGTCGCGCGAACCGACAATTTCGTCTGGGGCGATGAGACCCACATGGCATTGGCGGGCGACCGCGGACGCACGCCGCGAAGCCATGTCGATCTTCGAGGTCCATCTCGGCTCGTGGCGGCGAGGGTGGGACAACTGCTTCCTGAGCTATGACGAGCTTGCAGAGCAGCTCATCCCTTACGCCGTGGACATGGGGTTCACCCATCTCGAGCTGCTGCCGATTTCGGAGCATCCGCTGGATGCGTCCTGGGGTTACCAGCCGATCGGACTGTTCTCACCGACCCGGCGCCATGGCGATCCGGCAGGGTTCCAGCGCTTTGTCGACAAGGCGCACCAGGCTGGGCTTGGCGTGATCCTCGATTGGGTGCCCGCTCATTTTCCGACCGACGAGCACGGCCTTGCGTGGTTCGACGGCGCTCCGCTCTACGAGCATCCCGATCCTCGCCGGGGCTTCCACCCCGATTGGAACACCGCGATCTACGATTTCGGCAGGCGTGAGGTCGCAAGCATCCTCACCTCGAACGCCATCTATTGGCTCGACCGTTTCCACATCGATGGCCTGCGCGTCGATGCGGTCGCGTCCATGCTTTATCTCGATTATTCGAGACGGCCCGGCGAGTGGCTGCCCAATGCCGAGGGCGGGAACGAGAACCGCGACGCCGTGCGCTTCCTGCAATCGGCAAACGAGCGCGTCTATGCCGGCTTCCCCGGAGTGGCGATGGTCGCGGAGGAGTCCACATCGTGGCCGGGCGTCTCGCATCCGACCAGCTCAGGCGGGCTCGGGTTCGGCTTCAAGTGGAACATGGGGTGGATGAACGACACCCTGGCCTACATGACGAGGAACCCCGTTCACCGGCGCTGGCACCACGACAAGCTGACCTTCGGCCTGCTCTACGCCTTCTCCGAGAATTTCATCCTGCCGATCTCGCACGACGAGGTCGTCCACGGCAAAGGCTCGGTCGTCAACAAGATGCCCGGCGACGAGTGGCAGCAGTTCGCCAACGCTCGCGCCTATTACGGCTTCATGTGGGGCTATCCCGGCAAGAAGCTCCTGTTTATGGGACAGGAGTTCGGCCAGCGGAACGAATGGAACTTCGATACGGGCCTCGACTGGTGGGTTCTCGACCATGCTTACCACCGTGGCATTCAGTCGCTGGTCCGCGACCTCAACCGCCTGCACCGCGAGAAGCCCGCGCTCCACGCCCGCGATTGTGAGCCGGAAGGTTTCCAATGGATTATCGTCGATGACGCGCAGCACTCGGTCTTCGCCTGGTTGCGCTTCGGCGGCCCCAACTCCAAGCCAATCGCCGTCGTTTCTAACTTCACGCCGGAGCCGCGCCGCAATTATCGCATCGGACTGCCTTTCCGCGGACGCTGGAAGGAAATCCTCAACACCGATGCGCCGGCGTATGGCGGATCGGGTATCGGCAACCTTGGGACAATAACGGCCTTCAGCAACCCGTCTCACGGGTTCCCGGCATCGGCGGAAATTACGCTGCCGCCGCTCGCCACTGTTTATTTTGAGTTTGACTCAGGTTAAACCAGGGGCGCCGCAATCCTGCGAATTTGAGAACTGCTTCACAACCGGGAGGAACCCATGAGGACGCCAGGGATATCTCCCATAGCACGCGACGCCATGGCTTATGTTTTAGCCGGGGGTCGCGGCAGCCGTTTGATGGAATTGACCGCCAGGCGCGCGAAGCCCGCGGTCTACTTCGGCGGCAAGTCGCGCATCGTCGATTTCGCGCTCTCGAACGCCTTCAATTCGGGCATAAGGCACATCGCCGTCGCCACCCAATACAAAGCGCATAGCCTTATCCGGCATCTCCATCGCGCGTGGAATATCATGCGTCCCATTCGTAACGAGAGCTTCGATATTCTTCCCGCCAGCCAGCGCATTTCGGAAGACCTCTGGTATCTCGGAACGGCGGACGCGGTCTACCAGAACCTCGACATCATCGAAGGTTACAACCCGAAATACCTCGTGGTGCTGGCGGGCGATCACATCTACAAAATGGACTACGAGTTGATGCTCCACCAGCACGCGGAGCAGAACGCCGACGTTACGGTTGGCTGCATCGAGGTTCCGCGCCTCGAAGCGACCGGCTTCGGGGTTATGGATGTCAATGAGCACGATGTCATCCTGTCTTTCGTGGAGAAACCGCAAGACCCTCCCGCGATGCCCGGAAAGCCGGACATCTCGCTCGCCAGCATGGGGATCTATGTCTTCGACACGAAATTCCTGCTCGACCAGCTTCGGCGCGATGCCGCGGACATCAACTCATCCCACGACTTCGGCAAGGATATCATTCCCTATCTCGTCAAGAACGGCAAGGCGGTCGCGCACAGCTTTCAGAATTCCTGCGTGCGGTCGGAAGTCGGAAAAGGGCGCTTATTGGCGCGATGTCGGAACCGTCGACGCTTATTGGGCCGCCAACATCGATTTGACGGCTGTTGTTCCAGACCTCGACATTTACGACCAAAATTGGCCGATCTGGACCTACAATGAGATCACGCCGCCAGCGAAATTCGTCCATGACGAGGACGGCCGGCGCGGGCTCGCGATTTCATCGCTGGTATCGGGCGCCTGCATCGTCTCAGGCGCCGCCCTGCGGAAGACCCTCCTTTCGACAGGCGCCAGGGTGAATTCCTTCTCAAACGTCGAAAACGCGGTCATCCTTCCCCGTGTGGACATCGGGCGATCCGCCCGCTTGAGAAACGTCGTCATCGACGCCGAGGTCAAGATACCGGAGGGGCTGGTTGTGGGCGAAGATCCCGAGTTCGACGCGAAGAGGTTCCGGCGAACCGAAAGCGGTATTTGCCTCATCACGCAGCCCATGATCGACAGGCTTCTCGACCACCCCACGATCCACCAGGTCCCTGAGCTTCCCCCGCTCTTTCAGACTCCCGGGCAGGGGCCCCTCTCGGTCCAGCAGACCCCTGAGCTTCCCCCAATCCCCAAGGCTCCCGAGCAGGCGCTCCCCTCCGTCACGGACGCCGAGGAGGAAGCTGACCATGCAGTCAACGGTCTCGACCATGACGCCACAAAAGAAGTGCGTGAAGGCGAAGCCGTAACAGGCGGGCTCGAAGCGTGAGCCAGTTAAAGATCCTATCGGTTGCCTCTGAGATTTACCCGCTCGTCAAAACGGGCGGGCTGGCTGATGTTGCGGGAGCGCTTCCCCTCGCATTGCGAGCCGAAGACACCAGCATGATCACGTTGGTTCCAGGCTATCCGGCGGTGATGGCCGCATTAGAGGACAGCGAGGAAGTCCGTTCGATCCCGCTACTGTTCGGGGGCACTGCCCGAGTTCTGAGCGGCAGGGCGGGGAAACTCGAGCTTTTCGTTCTCGACGCGCCCCACCTCTATGATCGCCCCGGAAATCCCTATGTCGCGCCGGGTGGCGCCGATTGGCCCGATAACGCCTTTCGCTTCGCCGCGCTCGGAAAGATCGGCGCCGCCATTGGCCGGGAACTCGTGCCGGGGTTTGCGCCCGATGTCGTCCATGGGCACGATTGGCAAGCCGGCCTTGCCGCGGCCTATCTCCACTATAGAGAAGGGGCCCGGCCAGCGACGGTCATCACCGTTCATAATCTCGCCTATCAGGGACAATTCCCCACGAGCCTGCTCGGCGCGTTGGAACTGCCGGCGGAAGCCCTCACGTTCAACGGTATCGAGCATTACGGCGCGATCGGCTACCTGAAGGCGGCGCTCCAGCTTTCCGACAGGATCACAACCGTCTCCCCGACCTATGCCCAGGAGATCCAGCGCCCCGAAACCGGAATGGGCTTCGATGGCCTGCTTCGGGAGCGTGGGGCGCGGCTGCGCGGCATTCTCAACGGCATCGATACGGAAGTGTGGAACCCGGCCGACGATCCCCGGCTTGCCGTCAATTACGATGCGCGAGGCCCCTACGCCCGCGCCGCGAACAAGGTCGTTTTGCAGCACGCCCTTGGCCTCAATCCGGAGCCGGACACGCTCGTCGCCGGCATCATCACCCGGCTCTCCTGGCAGAAGGGGCTCGACCTGCTGCTCGATAATCTGCCGGTTCTTCTCGAAGGGAATATGCAACTCGCTGTGCTTGGCGAAGGCGATCCGGAGATCAAAGCCCGGTTCCGCGCGGCGGCTCAATCCTTCCCCGGGCGCGTTGGCGTCTGCATCGGCTATGACGAAACGCTCGCGCACCGCATCCAGGCAGGCGCGGATGCGCTTCTCGTTCCCTCCCGCTTCGAGCCTTGCGGCCTGACACAACTCTGTGCGCTGCGCTATGGCGCGGTGCCGGTCGTATCACGGGTCGGCGGGCTCGCCGACACCATCATCGACGCCAACGAGATGGCGCTTGCCGCAGGCGTCGCCACTGGCGTTGTGTTCGCGGCTGGGACCGACGATGGCCTGGCGTTGGCGCTGCGCAAAACCGCCACGCTGTACCGCGACAAGCCGGCATGGCGGACCCTTCAAAAGAACGGCATGATGGCGGATGTCTCGTGGCGTAATCCCGCTCGCCGTTATCTCCAGCTCTATAGGGAGCTTGTCCCCGGAAAAGCGGCATTGGACAATGCTGCATGATGGTCCGCGTGGGCGAAGGCTCGCCAGAGCCACTCGGCGTTACACTGGATGAGCGCGGCGCCAATGTTGCAGTCTTCTCCGGTCATGCTACTGCAATCGAGTTCTGTCTGTTCGATGCGCGGGGAGAGATCGAAGTCGTGCGGCTGCGCCTTCCGAGCCGCACGGGGGATGTCTTCCACGGCCACATCGAGGGAATAACCGCAGGCCAGCGCTACGGCTTTCGCGCGCATGGCCCCTATGCGCCCCGCGATGGACACAGGTTCAACCCGGCGAAACTTCTCGTCGATCCTTACGCGTTGGCGCTGGACCGGCCCTTCCCGCTGGCGCCCGCGATGTTCGGCTACCGGCCCGGCGCGTCAGACGCGGATCTGAGCTTCGACGCGACCGACAGCGCGCCGTGCATGCCGAAGGCGATTGCGATCAACCCGGCAGCCGCAGAAGCCGGGTTGCCGGCGAGACGGCCCTGGGCCGATACGATCATCTATGAATTGCATGTCCGGGGCTTCACAAAAACGCATCCGGGTATTCCTGAGGCAATCCGCGGGACGTTTGCCGGCCTCGCCCATCCCGCCGCCATCGATCACCTTGTAAAGCTGGGCGTGACGGCTGTAGAGATTCTGCCCTGCGCCGCCTGGATCGATGAGACGCACCTGAAGGCGGCCGGCCTTACGAATTATTGGGGCTATAACCCCGTCGTGCTGATGGCACCCGATCCGCGCCTCGCGCCCGGCGGCTGGGAGGAGATCCGCCGCTGCACCTCCGCCCTTCACAGCGCCGGCATCGAAGTCATCGTGGATGTGGTGCTCAATCATACCGGCGAAGGCAGCGAACTCGGTCCGACGCTCTCGATGCGCGGACTGGATAACGCGACCTACTATCGCCTGGCGAAGGATCGGCGTTACTTTATCAATGACACGGGCTGCGGCAACACGCTTGCGCTCGACCGTCCGCCCTTGGTGCGGCTTTCGATGGATGCGCTCCGCGCCTGGGTCAAATACGGCGGCGTTGATGGTTTTCGCTTCGATCTCGCCACCGTTCTTGGACGCGGCGACGACGGCTTCGAGGCGTCCGCCCCGCTCATCACGGCAATCTCGCAAGATCCGGTGCTCCGTGACGTGCGGCTGATCGCCGAACCGTGGGACATTGGACCCGGCGGATATCAGGTCGGGTCGTTCCCCGGGTCCTGGCGCGAATGGAACGATCAGTTCCGCGACGCCATGCGGAGGTTTTGGCGTGGCGACGGCAGCCTTGTGCCCGCCGCCGTCACGCGTTTCGCGGGATCGTCAGACATTTTTGGCCCGCGCCGCCGTCCCTCGTCCAGCGTCAACTTCATCGTGGCTCACGACGGCTTCACGCTTGCGGACCTCGTCTCGCACGAGCGCAAACACAATGAGGCCAACGGCGAAGGCAACCGCGACGGAACCGACGCGAACTACTCGTGGAACAACGGCGTCGAAGGCGCAACCCGCGATCCTGCCGTCATGGCCGCCAGGCGGCGCGATCAGCGCAATCTGCTGGCGTCGCTTCTTCTGGCGCGGGGCGCGCCGATGCTGGCGATGGGCTCCGAGTGCGGCCAATCGCAAGACGGCAACAACAACGCCTATGCGCAGGACAACGCGACAAGCTGGATGAACTGGGAGGCCGCCGATCCCGCGCTCACGGCTTTCACATCGAGTCTCATCGAGCTGCGAAAGGCGCACCCTGCTTTTACGCGCGATCACTTTCTGACCGGCGATGCCACCGACGCCTCTCTTATCCCGGATGTTCAATGGCTGATGCCGAACGGTGCGCCGATGCAGTCCGGCGACTGGAATGACGGCAACCTGCGCACCGTTATCGCGGCGCTGTATGCCCCGGCCGAAGAGGATCGAGGGGCGGATCGCGTCATCGCCATTCTGCACGCCGGCTCCAAGCCCGTGGACGTGACGTTGCCGGAAGCGCAGCCGGGCTTCTCCTGGACCCGGTGCCTGGATACGGCGATCGAAGATGGACAACCGGAAGGCGGCCTTTTCGAGGGGCGCGCGATCCTCACGGTTGCGCCGCGCTCGGTCCTTGTCCTCAAGGAGCGGCCCGGCGAAACCATGCGCTTTGCAGGCAAATCCGGGCAAGGCGTTGCGCCGGATCTGCTGGACAGACTATCGCGCGGGGCCGGAATCGCACCGGACTGGTACGACATCGCGGGAGCGAGACACGTCGTCCCCCCGGAGACGAAGGTGGTGATGCTGGCGGACATGGGTCTTCCGGCTTCCAGCAGCGGCGAGGCTCGGGAAAGCCTCGCGCGTTTGGCCGGCGACATGGACCGCCGCGCCCTTCCCTGGAGCCTTGTTGTCATCCAAGGAGATCAGCCGAAAGTCCGGCTCCCCTTGACCAATGGGCAGACGCCCGCCGCGCTCCGGATTCAGCGCGAGGATGGCAGTGAGAGTGTCATTCCGCTCGGCCCGAGCGACATCGAGTTTGCGCCATTCACGGCCCTGGATGGCCGCCTGACCGAAGCTGTTATCGCGAAACTGCCGCCGCAACCTCTCGGGCGGCACCGGATCCTCCTGGAGCACCGGCCTGAAATTGACGGTCGCCTCACCATCGCGCCTCAGCGATGCTATCTGCCGGACTCGCTTCAATCCGGCAGAAAGGCCACCGGCATCGCCGCGCAGCTCTATTCTCTCCGCCGGCGGGGCGATCAAGGCTCCGGCGATTTTACGACGCTGAGCGCGTTTGCCGGGCTCGCAGGCCGGACCGGCTTCGACACGGTGGGATTGAACCCCTTGCACGCGCTGTTTCTCAACGACCGCGAGCGCGCCAGCCCTTATTACCCCTCAGACCGCCGTTTCATCGATCCGATCTATATCGATGCCGCCGCCTTGAGCACAAGGTTTGGAGGCTGCGCAGCCGCCGCCCTGGCGAAGCATGGCGAACGTCTCGCCGCGCTCTCCTCGCGTTCCAGCGTGGATTACCCGGCGGTCTGGGCGGTGAAGCGGGAGATCCTCGATGCGGCGTTCGCCGACTTCGAGGACATGCGCGCCCAAGCGCCCAGCATTGACATATCCAAGGACTTCGACGCTTTCGTCGCCAGTGGCGGCTCGACGCTCTTTCAATTCGCGTGCTTTCAGGCCATCAGCGAAAGCAGACGCGGCGAACAATGGACGGCATGGCCGGCGGGCCTTGCCAGGCGCGATCCCGCAGCCCTCCAGGCGTTCGCGCAGCAAAACGCAAGGCAGGTGCGGTTTCATCAGTTTTTGCAGTGGCTCTGCGGGCAGCAACTTGCCAGTGCCGAGGCGCAGGGGCGCAAGAGCGGTCTATGGCTTGGCTTCTATCGGGATTTGGCGGTCGGGGCGGCTCCCGATGGCGCAGAATGCTGGGCCAATGCCGACCAGTTGATGCAAGTTTCCTCCGTCGGAGCACCGCCCGACCCATTCTCCGAAGCTGGCCAGAACTGGGGCTTGCAACCGCCCAATCCTGTCGCTTGGCGGCGTTCGGCCTATGCCTCCTTCAACGAGCTGGTGGCCGTGAATATGCGCCACGCGGGCGCGTTGCGGATCGACCATGCCATGGCGCTCGCGCGGCTGTTCGTCATCCCGAACGGAGCGAAGGCCCTGGAGGGCGCTTACCTCTCCTATCCCGTCAACGACCTCATCGGCCAGCTGGCCCTCGAAAGCCAGCGCGCTCGCTGCGTCGTGGTCGGCGAGGACCTTGGCACCGTGCCGATGGGATTCCGCGAGACGATGGATGCCGCCGATATCCTGAGCTACCGCGTGTTCTGGTTCGAGCGCAGCGGCGAGGACTATACATCGCCCGCGGCCTATCCACGAAAATCGCTTGCCTGCCTCTCGACGCCATGATTTGCCGACGCTCGCAGGCTGGTGGCAGGGCGAAGACATTCGCGAAAAGGAAGCGCTCGGCATCCTGTCGGCGGAGGAAGCAGCGGCTGCGCTGGAGAGGCGCACCACGGACAAACGCGCCTTGCTTCGCCTCATCGCGCGCGCAGGGCTTCCTGACGGCGCGGATCTCAACGCGCCCCTAAACGCATCGGTCGCCGCTGCGGCACACCGCCTTCTTGGCCGTGCGTCTTCGCTTATCGCGGTGGCGCAAGTCGACGACGTCGCTGGCGAACTCACGGCCGTGAACCTTCCCGGCACGGATCGCGAGAGACCGAACTGGCGGAGAAAGCTCCACGGCTCTATCGAGGATCTGCCGGAAAAGCTCTCGGCCTTTACCGACCTTCTCAAGAGGTGAAGGCAGCGGCTGGAGCGGAGTGCGCAAAATCGGAACCGGTTGCGGCGCAATCCTGAGGCAAAGCCTTGTCGTCCCGGAACGACGCCTGCGTCATATCCGAGATCGCAAAAGGCGTTTCGATTTGTAACGGCCCCGGATATGCCCCGAGGCATTCCGGGGTAACGATCATCGGGACGCCCGCGCGCGATTAAGCACACGATGCTCTCTATTGGGAGTCCGGACGCAGCGTGCTCTTTGAAAGAGCATCGCGCATGCGCTTCTCGAAGTCGGTGACGCCATTTGCAGCGGCTCCCGCCTGCGCGGCGGCTGGATTGTCCCGCTTGCGGCGCGGCTGCGGGACAGCCTCCTGCTTCGTCGCCCAGGAGGGGGCGGGAGCTTGCGGCCTGTTGAGGCTTTCAAGCCGGGTGATATCGCCCTCCATTTTGCGAACAAGAACCGCGCGGACGAAATCTTCCGCCGAGAGCACCCGAGGCTCCTTGCCCAGTTCCCGGAGCGGGCCGGAGATTTGGACCTTCACAGGTGGCCATTTTATGCGCCTGTCGGAGCTGACTCCGGCCTGCCAGGTCGTGTCGGCTTGCATGTTGGAGAGGTCGCAATAAGCCTCCATCCGCACTGTGCCGTCCCGGCCACGGAACGAAGCGCGGCGGATTTCCAGCACTCCGTCATGGACCGTGAGGGGGATCTTGAGATGGTGGAACTTGAAATCAACCGACTGCACCGCATCGAGCGCCCTCTTCTTGATCGCGTCCTCCGTCAGGGGCAGTGACACCGCGAGCAACTCATCCGCGGTTTTCTGCACGGCCCCCGGAGAAAACCGCGCAAGTTGACCGTCCGAGAGAGCGATATAGCCCCTGCCCTGCAGCACCGATATGATGCCGCGCGGGCTCAGCCCCTGCCCCGTCGCGCGAAGCGAAAGCGATCCCTTTCCTGTAACAATCGCTGGCGAGCCATTGGCCGGAAGCGCCGGCAAGTCGGCCTTGGAAAGGTTGATGATGGCTGATGCCCCAATGGCGGATGCGTGGGCATCGAGGCTCACGGAGGCCGATAAATCGCCGCCGAGCGCTTTTCCTTCGAGCTTCTGCACATCGAGACGGCCATCGTCCAGCGTGGCTGACAGCTGCGCATCCGAGAGCGCGAGCGTATCGCCAAGCTTCATCGTCTTCGCGGCGAGCGTGATTTTCGCGGTCGTAGCCTGAAAGACGTTCAGCACGAAAGGCCGATCGCTCCAGATGTCGGCAGACTGCGCCGGGATCGCGGCGGGCAACGCAGCCGCAATTCGATCCGCAGGCGGCGGCGCGAGCAGATAGCCCAGGATCGGAGGTAACGAAAGCTGGTCGGCTTTCAGATCGGCATCGACCTCGGTCAAACGATCCGCAATGCCGATCGCGAGATGGCCGCTGACAACATTCTTGGGCGACTCCGCTTTGAGCTTTGAGGCATCGAGGTGTCCCGACCCGACCGAGATATTTGCCTCAACCTTAAGATTGGCTTGCCGCTCCCCGCCAAGGAGCGCCAACAACGAGGGCGGCAGAACTTGCTCGGGCGCCGGGCTTGAGGCTTGCGCCTTGCCGGAAAAGAAAAAGGTCTCCTTGAATTCCGATATCCCATCGATCTGCGCTTGCAACGACGGAGCCTTGAGTGTGGCTGAGCTATCGAGCCGTTCGGGTGTGCCGCTGGCGCGGATCGTGAGAGCGCCGGGAGACGCGGAAGGGCCTTCAGCCAACGACCCGCTCTCGTGGAGAGAAGGGCGGCAAGCTTGTTGCCGTCAGCAGCGGACAGCGCCAGCTGACCCGAGAAGCGCCCTGCCCGCCACTCCGCGAGACTGCCCTTCAGTTGAACCCGGCCATCGAGGCGAGCCGCGCCAATGTTTCCGCTAAGCTGCGCCGTCGCGCTGTCCGCCTGTCCCCCCGCATCGTAGCTGATCGCGAGATTTGCCGGGGCGAGGTCTTCGGCGCGGCGTCCGCCGAGATCTCTGGAATCGTAGCCGGCCAAGGCTGCGAGCTTCAAGACCGCCTGCGGCGAAAGAGCTTCAAGGCGGCCATCGAACTTGCCCTGCCCTGCGCTCCGAATTGGCACGACGCCCTCGCCGCGCAAGGACAGCCCGTCGGCCGTCTCGGCGCTGAGTTTCGTGACTGTCAGGAGGTCCTGATTGAACTTCAGCTGCACAGCCACGTTCTTTGCTTCGATGAAGCTCGTCCGGATGTTTCCCGCGGAGACATCGACATCGGCCGTCTCGAAGCTCGCGGGATCGTCTCCCAGAACCGGCGTCAGCTGCGCAAGCGCTGCGTACCAGGCTGCCTTTACGCTCTGGCTCGACAGGGCGTCGGAACCGGTTTGGCCCATTTCCAGGCTGGTCAAATCGAAACTGTCGCCTGCAAGCGAAACCTTCAGCTTTCGAGCCGGCGCCTTATCGAGGCGCAAGCTTGCCGTAAACGGGGTGCCATCCACGTCGCCCTTGACGTCCGTGAAGGCCGTGATGTCGTCCGAAAGCGTTAGCAATCCGCCTGCCTTAAAAACACTCGCAGGAGCGCTTCTCGCATTTGTGGCAGCGGGCACGATCCAGCGATTGAGGCGTCCCCAGTTTTTGCCTTCGAGAGCGGTACGAGCCAACAATTCAGGCTTTCCGGCGGTCTTTTTAAGCGCGCCTGTGAGCCTGATCGCAGTTTCGCCCGGGAAGGTCGCCTGGGCGTCTTCGAACAGCCACTTCTGCGCTGCCCGCGTGCCCTCGACTTTTACACCCTCGATGAATTCCCCTCGGAGCTGGATTTGATCGATCGCCAGCGCAAGGTGGACCCCGAAATCGGGGTAGAGCCAGAGCAATGGCTCCGCGGCGGCTCGAAAAGTGTCCCAGCCCGCAGCCGCACCGGGGGCAAGCGCAGAACCCGCCCCGCCTGACAGAAGCGCGTCAGCGTCCAGTGAGGGAGCCTGCAGCGTGACGTCCGACGTTCCCGGCGTGAAGGCCACGCTTGCGGATCCTGTCAGCACTTGCGGCCGGTTCCCCGGGTCCATCGTCAGGACAAGGTCGGATAGGGCCAAGCCCGCGCGATTGAGGTTCACCGCGCCCTTCGCCTGAATGTCGAAGGGGACACCCACAAGCGCCTGAGGCGCAATAGCCGCCAGCGTCCCGTCAAAAACAGGTGCATCTGCCGTGTTCAGCACCCCGTCCGCCTGGAGCACCGCCTTCGACCGAAGCTCTGTCACGCTCCCCGTGAGCTTCACCCCGCTGCCGTGCGCTGCCGCACCGAATTTCACGTCGAAGCGCTGGCCCTCTCGCGAAACGCGCCCAGTGAAGCGGTAAGCATTGGCGTGCTGCTGTGGGGCCGCGAGCGTTCCATCGACGCCGGTCAGGATCAGGGCTTCGGGCTGGCCTGCATCCGGATAAACGGAAATCCGGCCCCCTTCAATTTCCAGGCTCGTTACGCCTGCCGCAAGCGGAAGCGGACCCTTGGCGGGGGTGGCGTCGCGCCGCAACGGCTTTGACAGATCCAAAATGAGAAAAGGATTGAGAAGTTTGAGCCTGCTCGCCTCGACGCCGCCGTTCAGCAACGCCTGGAGGGACAAAGTCAGATCGACCGCTTCCGCAGTCATTTGAGCGGCCTCGAGCGGGCCGCCCTCCGCAACGACTTTTTTCGCGTGAAGGTGCGGCTCCGGCAAAAGCGCGATGTCGATATCGCCGATGATGCTGATTTTGCGTCCGAGAAGAGCGGAGGCGGCTTGCTCGATGTCTGGTCTGTAGGCGTTCCAGTCCATAAATGCCGGCGCGACAAAGGCCGCGCCAAGCACAAGAACCAGCAACGTCGCAAGTGTAACCAGCAGGCGGCCCAAATCAATCCCTCTTAGCTTCTTCAAAACCCCCAGCGCAATGGCCCGGCGCTGCTTCGATGGTACTATTGCAAGCGCTGAAGCCTGTTTTGTGGCGACATTGCGGGCGCGAAGCAGCTCTTTACGCTTGCCCGATTCCGAATGTAACCGCCCGTGTTCCTTTGTGAAAGTTACGAGCGGTCCACAATTCCATCTTTGTTTCCGCTAAATGGTCAAGGTTCCAGCCTTGGCTGCAGCATAACGCTCGCCGATTTTGGGCCAATCGACCACGCTCCACCAGGCTTTCAGATAGCCGGCGCGGCGATTTTGATATTTCAAATAGTAGGCATGCTCCCAGACATCGTTGCCGAACAGCACACGCTCGCCGTCCATCAGCGGCGTATCTTGATTGGGCCGCGTCGTGATCGCGAGCTTCCCAGCCCTGTCCACCGTAACGAAGACCCAGCCGGAGCCGAAAATCTTCACGCCGGCAGCGTTGAAGGCGTTCTGCATATTCGAGAAGCCGCCCAGGTCGCGGTCCATGGCGGCTGCGACATCGCCGTCAGGCGTGCCGCCGCGGCCGCCCATGATCTGCCAGAACATGGTGTGATTGGCGTGGCCGCCGCCGTTGTTGCGGACGGTGGTACGAACGCTTCCCGGCACCGTGATAAGGCTGGACAAGATGTCCTGCAAAGATTTCCCTGTCCAGCTGCCGCCGCTCGCCGCAGCCTGATTAAGGGCATTCACGTAGGCTGCATGATGCTTGTCATGATGCAACCGCATCGTTTGCGTATCGATTGCAGGTTCGTTCTTACCGTAGGCGTAAGGCAGCGGCGGGAGGGTGAACGGCCCGTGTGTGGTTTCCACTTTGGGTCCGAAGCCGAGCATCGCCGCGCCTGCAGCCAACATCCGGCGCGTCGCCTGATTTGTCATTGGGTTGTCCTCGTATAGCTTGCATCAAAAAGAATGACCAGGGAACCGCCGCGCTGGACGCAACGCGGCGCGTAGCCGTTCAGGTCAAACAATCAATGCGCCGAGTGATCCATGCCTTTCATGCCGTGCATATCCATCGGCATGGCTTCCGCGGCGCCGGGCGCGGTCTTCTCCACGTTGACGTCCACGCCGACCGCTCCCGCCTTCGCCAGCGTGATCGTAAGCGGGACCGTTTCCCCCTCTTCCAGCGGTTTCTTCAGATCGATGAGCATGATGTGATACCCCCCGGGCTTGAGCTCCAGCGAAGAGCCGGGCTTGATTTCGACCCCTCCCTTGATGGCGCGCATTTTCATTACGCCATTTTCATCGCGCGTTTCGTGAAGCTCGATACTTTCCGCCACAGGACTTTCCGCCGAGACGAACGTCTCAGAGTCTTTGCCGCCGTTCTTGATGATGAAATAAGCAGCGCTGTTCTGCCCCATGGCGGCGGGACGCGCGCAGGGGTGAAAAATCGTCAGGTCTTCCTTGTGATACTCGTGAGCCTGCGGAGCCGCGACACCGAAGAACACAAGCGCGCCCGCGGCTATGAATGCAAGTTTTGTCATGGTCATGCTTTCTGTGGCAGAGGCCGGGAGACTGCGCATCGCGGAATTCCGGAAGCCCCTCGGCTTTTTTTCTCGATAAATGTATATGTCCCCGCCTCATGCGGGATGCGGCGTCATCGCGAAAAGTTCAACGCGGAAAGCTCCGCATCCCTCCAAAAAATCTTCCGCATTGCGGCTAACCGGTGCACGTTCGGCTCTCAGCTTGAAGCGTCGGCACTAGGGAGGAACAGCATGAAACGCCATGTTGGGATTATTGCAGCCTTGGGGTTCACGGTCTTAACTGCGCATGGGACAATGGGCGAGCCCACGCCTGCGCACTGGCCCGCCGGGGCCAAGGTTTTCTTCGTCGAGCCTAAGAATGGAGCAGTGATTTCAAGCCCGGTTAAGGTTGTGATGGGCGTGCAAGGGATCGAGATCGCGCCTGCGGGCACGGACAAGCCATACACGGGGCACCATCACATCTTGATCGACACCGATGTGCCCACGGGCGAGAAGGCGCTGGCGCCCCTGCCTGCGGACGAAAACATCAAGCACTTCGGCAAGGGCCAGACTGAAACGACGCTTCCGCTCCCGCCCGGCAAGCACACGCTTCAACTCGTTGTGGGAGACGGGAACCACATCCCCTACGACCCCGCGCTTTCCTCGGAAAAAATCACAATTACGGTCAAGTAGCCGGAGCGCCATCAGCGAGCTTCGACCGCCGTCGTCCCCCCGGAACGGGCTTTGGCCCATCTTCGGGAAAGCCCCATTTACATCATGGTGAAGTCGCCGGATAAGCTTAAGGCGCTTCCGGGATGACAAATCTCGGGTGAGACGGCTATTCCGACAGTTCTCGGGATCTTGCCGCTGCGGCGGCGATCGTCTCCCGCATGAGATCCGGAAGGCCGGGTTGGCGCATCAGGATCGAAAGCCCGGCTGCGGTCGTCCCGCCCGGGGAGGTTACGTTCTCCCGAAGCTGACCGGGCGCAAGGGGAGACCTGCGCAAAAGCTCGCCCGCGCCCTCCACCGTCGCCCGCGCGAGCCTTTCAGCCAACTCCGGGGGCAAGCCCGCATCGCGTCCGGCTTGAGCGAGGCACTCGGTCAAATAGAAGACATATGCCGGACCCGAGCCCGAAACAGCGGTCACGGCGTCGAGAAAGCCTTCATCTTCGATCCAGGCGACCTCGCCCGCCGCGGCGAGAAGCTTGCCGCAAAGATCGCGCTGCGTCTTGGTGACTTGCGCGTTCGCGAAGGCAGCCGTTATCCCGCGTCCGATTTCAGCCGGAAGATTGGGCATTGCCCGCACGATGGCGGCGCCCGGCGAAAAGTGGCGCGCGATGCTGGCGACGGTGCGCCCGGCTGCGATGGAAAGCACCGCCGTTTTCGGCCCCACGTGCGGGGCAACCTCGTCCAGCACCTTCGCCATGATTTGAGGTTTCACAGCCAGGACGAGAACGTCGGGCGCGGAGGAAGGCTGGCCGCCGATCGCGTTTGCCGTCAGCAACGCCGCCATGTCCGGCGACGGCTGAGGTTCCTTCACCGCTAACGACCCCGTGTGGAAACCCGCCGAGAGCCAGCCCCGAAGGAGAGCGCCCCCCATGCGGCCCGCACCGACGAGAAAGATGGAAGGATTGTCGCTGTTTCCGCTCACGCCTGGCCCTCGGTCTCGAAAATGGTGCTCGCCAGCGCATCCTCGGCGCGTTTGCCGGCCCAGACCACAAACTGGAAAGCCTGATAATAACGCTCGCACGTATCGAGCGCAGCCTGGAGCAGCGCCTCGCATTGCTTCGCGGTCGGCTCCGCGCCGTTCAGCATCAACCCCTGACGGTAAAGCAGCAGCCCTTCGGAGGACCACAGGTCGAAATGCCCGAGCCAGAGTTGCTCGTTGATGAGAACAAGGAGGCGGTAAATCTCCGTCATCCGGCCGCGCGGCACCTTGAAGTCGAACCCGCACGCCATGTGCAGGCTTTCCAAATCATCGCGCCAATTAAACGAGATATGATAATCGCACCAAGTACCCGCCACGGAGACAGTCAACTCGTCTTCACTCGAACGCTCGAAAACCCAATCCTGCACGCAAGCGATATGCTCCATAAGGTCGACAGGGTGTGAGACACGATTGTAATCCTGTCCGGCAGCGGCCATCCGTAAGTTCCCCTCTGATGCCGCAGCAAAAATTTCCGGGCAGACCCTTCGGTCGCAACGTTTCATCTGTCCGGGCTTTGCCGCATCAAGTCTCATGAGGCTATGCGGTGATCCGCAGGTTTTGTGCAATCGATCCGCAACTTTCTCCACGGGGAAAACGGCTGTGGCTTGGCAATAGTGCCGGTACTGTTGCCCACCGGTTCGTGAAAAGCGGTCTTCAACCTAAGATTGTTGCGCCGCTCCACCTTGCGTACGGCCCAGAGCCGCCTCAAGCTCAGCAATCCTTTTTGCCAACTTCTCGTTTTCTTCACGCGCCTTCAAGGCCATGGCTTTCACCGCCTCGAACTCTTCGCGCTGCGGCAGGTCCATGCTTCTGAAGAAGCGCTCGGCCTGGCTGCGCGCGGCGGTCTCGACCTCGGCGCGCGCGCCTTGGGCTGCGCCAGCGGCGTCGGTCATAAACTTCGCGATCTCGTCGAAAAAGCGGCCTGTGGTCTGCGTCATGGATCGATTTCCTCGTAGCCTTGCGTATGCGGCAAACTAATCGCTGCGCTGTGCTCCTGCAAGCAACGCTTTGTTGCAATTCGCGTAAGGGCAGACGCTGCGACGCAATCGATCGTTCAGACCCATTCAATATTGCGAACTTATTCCCGTTCAAAAAGGAGTAGTAACACGCCAAACTCACTTTAGAATTGATCTAATTTAAAAAGAAAACCATTGCCATTTGCATATTCCAAAGCTAGCTATAAGTAAATCCGTGAGATATTTTCCATATAGCAAGAGTAAACGTTAACGGGGATGCGGTTTCATTGCCAGGAAAAAAACCGCGTATTGGGGAGCAAGAAAGAATGGACCTGAGAATTGCCGGCATCGCCGTCTTTGCAGTAAGCATCATGGCGTCCGGCGCCTCGTGCAAGGAATACCCGATTGGCCAAGCCCAGGAGAAAGAGGGCATGCGCATCGCGGCGGTCTACCTTCAGCCCATCGAAATGGACCCGCCCGGAATGATGCGCGACGCGAAGCAGTCCGACATCCATCTTGAGGCGGATATCAAGGCGGCCAAGGGCAACCCGAACGGATTTGCGGAGGGCGATTGGATGCCTTACCTGCGGGTCGGCTTCGAACTGATCCGCCTTGATGACAAGCAGAGCCTTAAAGGGGAGATGATGCCCATGGTGGCCAACGACGGCCCCCACTATGGCGACAACGTCAAGCTCTTCGGGCCTGGCAAATACAAGCTCATCCTGACAATCATGCCTCCGGGCGAAAACCCTCATGCCCATTTCGGCAGACACGTGGACAAGGAAACGGGCGTCGGTCCGTGGTTCAAGACCTTCACGGCCGACTATGAGTTCGTTTACGCCGGAACCGGCAAAAAGGGCGCGTATTGATGCGGCGAGCAGCACTTGTTCTAACCCTGCTTTGCCTGTCCGCCCCCGCGCCCAGCCGGGCGGGAGACGAGCCGGTCTTCCAGATCGAGATGAACGATGGGGTCATAACCCCATCGCGGATCGAGGTGCCGGCGAAGACAAGGTTCAAGATCATTCTGAAGAATACAGGGAAGATGCCTGCGGAATTCGAGAGCGCGGAACTTCGCAAGGAAGTCATCGTTCCGGCTGGCGGCGAGGCGCCCATGATCATTCGCACGCTCGATGCCGGCGAATACAAGTTTTTCGACGATTTTCAGCCTGACGCCCCACCGGCGCTGCTGATCGCGAAATGAGCCATGCCTGGCAGCCCTTGCGGTGGCCATGGTCACTGGCGCGGTGTTTGTTTCCTTGGAGTCGTCTTGCAGACACCGCGCCTTTTTTCCCATATAGTGTCGTGAGATAAGCGGCTCGCGCAGATGACTGGAATAGGGTTCCATGGTTGATCTTCTCGTCCGCGCCCATGAGAGAGCGTATGGCGAAGGCCGCTTGAAACGGCCCCCGGCAAACCGCGCCGATCGCTTTTTGGCCGCAACGGGCGATTGGCTCATGCGGCATCAGCGAACGATCCTGGCCGTGCAGTGGGGTGTCGCCGCCGCCTACGCGTTTCTGGTTATCGTTCCTGCATTTCTGCCGCCGCCCCAACGCGCAGCCCATATCTGGACCAATCTCACGCTTTTCGCCCAGTTCGTTTTCTGGGGTATCTGGTGGCCGTTCGTGCTCCTGAGCATGGTGCTTGTCGGCCGTTTCTGGTGCGGCGTGCTCTGCCCTGAAGGCGCGCTGTCGGAGGCTGTGAGCTGGCACGGCCGGGGCCGTTCGATACCGCATTGGGTGAAATGGAAGGGATGGCCATTTGCCGCCTTCGCCGGCACCACCGCCTATGGCCAATTCGTCAGCGTTTACCAGTACCCCAAACCGGTGCTTCTCATTCTTGGGCGGCTCCACGCTTGCAGCAATCGCTGTGGGTTATGCCTTCGGCCGGGGCAAGCGGGTCTGGTGCCGCTTTTTATGCCCGGTGAACGGCGTCTTCGGCCTTCTCGCCAAACTCGCTCCCGTCCATTTCCGCGTGGACCGCGCGGCATGGGACCAGGCTCCGAAGCCCGCTGCAGGAGCGCCGCGTGTGAATTGTGCGCCGCTAGTTCCGATCCGCACCATGCGAGGCGGCGCCGATTGCCATATGTGCGGGCGGTGCAGCGGCTTCCGCGGGGCGGTGACATTGGCGCGCCGCTCGCCCGGCGAGGAGATCGTGCACATGGCAGGGTCGGAGCCGAAACCCTGGGAAACCTGGCTCATCGCATTCGGCCTGATGGGGCTTGCGACGGGCGCTTTTCACTGGGCGTCGAGCCCTTGGTTCGTCGCCGCAAAGCAAGCCGCGGCCGAATGGCTCATCGATCGCGGCCTCACTTGGCCCATCACCGCGCAGGCGCCTTGGTGGGTGCTCACCAGTTATCCCGAACAGAACGACGTCATGACCCCTCTGGATGGGGTGGTACTCTTCGCCTACCTCCTTGCAGCGACGTTGGCGATTGGCGCCGCAGTGCTCTTTTTTGTTGCAGCCGCGAGCCGCATCGCCGGCGGTGGAAACCGGCAGGCGCGCTTTCATCATCTGGCGCAAAGCCTAATCCCCGTCGCGGGGTGCGGCGTGTTCCTCGGCCTTTTCGCGTTGACCACCACCATGCTGCATGCGGAAGGGATCACCCTGCCCTTTCTTGCCACGGCGCGGACCCTGCTGATGGCCGCGGCATGTCTATGGTCCATTGTCCTTGCATGGCGCATTTGCGGCCTCTATGCGCGGAACCGGAGCACCCGCTTCGCCGCGTCCGCGCTTATGGCGGCGGCAGCCTTCGCGGGGTTCGCCGCCTGGGCCGCTCCCTTCTGAGCCGTTGGCCGTCCGCGGTTCCTCTGCTAAGAGGGCGTAAAAGCGATACTCCCCGAGGCTTCTGATGGCGATTGCATTTCCCTTCGACAATCCGGTGGCGATCCATCTCGGGCCGCTCGCGATACGGTGGTACGGCCTCGCCTACATGGCCGGGCTTCTCCTTGGCTGGCTCTATATGCGCCGGCTTTGCACCGACCAGCGCCTATGGGCCGGCCCAAGCCCAATGCGCCCCGAGCAAGCCGACGACTTCCTCTTCTGGGCGACAATTGGCACTGTGATCGGAGGGCGGCTCGGCTTCTTTCTTTTCTATGAACCGGGCATGCTGTTCAGCCATCCGCTTCAGATCCTCCGGATTTGGGAAGGCGGAATGGCTTTCCATGGCGGCCTCTTGGGCGTGGGCCTTGCCATCTGGCTGTTCGCGCGGCGCAATCGCATTCCGGTCCGCTCGCTAATGGACCTGTCGGCGGCGGTGGTGCCCATCGGCCTGTTCTTCGGCCGCATCGCCAACTTCATCAACGGCGAAATCTACGGCCGCCTGTCCGATGTGCCGTGGGCCGTGGAGTTTCCGGCTCGCGTCCTCGCCAAGGGCGATCTCTTCGGCCCACGCCATCCTACCCAGCTTTACGAGGCGGCTCTCGAAGGCGTCGCGATGTTTTTTCTCTTGCGGTTCTTCACGCACAGCCGCCTGTCTCTGCGCTCCCCGGGGCTGACAACCGGCGTCTTCCTGATGGCGTATGGCGTCTTCCGCATCTTTGCCGAATACTTCAAGGAATGGGATATGGCGCAGTTTTTTACGACGGCCTATTTTTCCGAAGGCGTGGTCTATTCCCTGCCGATGATCGCGCTTGGCGTTTATTTCGTGGCGACGGCCAAACCGCTTCGATCTCCAGGACACGCCGGGCATGAGGCGGCAGCGAAAGCATAGAGCCCCGGCACAGAGCCCGGCTTGCAGGCCAACAGGGTTTTTGTAGGCTCGTTGCGAAAAGCGGCATCTCGCTCAAACTCCCGGATCAGCTTGCGCTTGTGGTTGCGACTGCATTGCTTGAGACAGGATCTTAGGAAAAAGCGCCTTGCCGAGAGGTTAATGGCAGCAAGCCATTGATATAACTTGAAAAAGTTCACGGAGGGCTGGCTCAGCCGCGGCTGCGAAAGGCGCGAGCATGGTTAACAGCCGCGGCCCGAACATATTTAACGGACTTTTGCGCGTCCCATTTTTCGCATTTTTGAGCATTTTTGGGCGCAAATTCAGGCCGGAAATAAATCCGGCGCTCCGAAATTAACCATCTCGAGTTAACGCATCATTGGCGCGGCAACGATCGGTTCACCATGATGGCGCGGCCTGCGCCTTGCGCTTGCTGATTTGAAAACTGCGGGGCTGAAATGTGTGTGCGGTCTCCGCCTCACTGTGGCCGGAGCGGAACCGGACGTTGCAGGATGCCGTGAGCACGCCCCGGCAACAACTTGCCCCGTTTTGCAGCGCATCCAGGTCTCGCGGATAAGGCACCCACCACTTCGTTGAACCCACCCAATAGGCCGCGAACGGACAAAGCCGCCTCGAAAACTTCGTTAGATCTGCACGCCCGCTAATGGATCCTTTTGCGGGCTACCGTGGATTGAGCTTCAGAGGGTGAAGGTGGGCCAAGAGTGGGCAGTGCAACTCTGCCTCACTGAGCAGTTATGGCAGCAGGTCTCAAATACGAAGCGGAAAGTTAGCGTCGGTTGCACAAAGGCGGCATATTTCGGCCGCCTATGCGCATGGCACGTGCTGCCGTTAGCGGCGCCGCCCCGCGACAGCGATGTAGAC
Source organism: uncultured Alphaproteobacteria bacterium (assembly GCA_963772105.1). Taxonomy (GTDB): domain Bacteria; phylum Pseudomonadota; class Alphaproteobacteria; order Rhizobiales; family Rhodomicrobiaceae; genus Rhodomicrobium. The sequence continues at coordinate 127,090 of CAVYVV010000002.1, read as the reverse complement.
GCAGCGGCCAAGTTTCGCGCTCCAGAGATACTCGGCTTGGCAGGCGCCACCTCGATAGGGACCTGGGGCAGCCCGTGTGCGGAGGATCTGCATCTCCTTTTCAAGGGAGGCCAGCCTGCTCTCATAAGTTTGAAGCTGGGAGCCAGAGGATTCGAGCAGCTCGCGTATCAGGCTATGTTCGCGCAAGTTCATTTCTCGGGAGTTGTCTGCGTCGGCCTTCATGTTGGCGATCTCCTTCAAGATCGCCACAACGTTAGCGCTGATATCTTCAACCCTCTGGCCATTGCGATAGGTCTTGTAGACGGCATAGGCGTTCATGGCGGCGCTCGCCGCCCAGCCAGGCAAGGACTGCGACGTTTGGATCTTAGAAATAAGTCCCTCGATGACCTCATCCGTCGAAGGAGCTTGACGGACGGCGGCAGGCGTCTCCACGCGCGCCGGGGGGCAGCCCCGGAACCCGCCTGCGAAAATCCCTGCGCCGAGAAGCCCGGCTTGAAGAGCCATGTGCCATGATTTCGTCTGAGACCGCATAGTCGCCTCCATCGTAAGCGGTTACTCATGCGACGGTGACGGACGCCACATAGTTGGCAGACCCCTTTCTTTTTCAACGGCTTGGCGTCGAGACGGCGGGCGTGGCGGGCGTGGCGGGAGAATGGCGGGAGGTGGCGGCAGCTTGGCGTTGCGCCGAGCACCTTTTATGATGCATGTATTTTTTGGGATTGATCGAAACCGGGCGTACTCAAGCATGGCCGATGAAGTCACGGACGTTTATCAGAAGGTTTCCTTTCTGCACGAGCATGAGCGTCCACGGCGGGTGGCGGGCATGGGCGAGAGTCGCGGGCTAAAGCCCTTGTGCATGTTGCTGGCGCAGCGCTTGAACGGTAAGGCTCCGCGCAAGACCATCAGCGACCAGATCAAGGCGGGAAAACTCAACACGACATATCAAAAAGCCATGGCCGCCGTCTTTGGTTTCCCCGTAGGGGAGCGTGAATGGCAGACGGGCAGCGCCGAGGATTTCAAGAAATGGTATCTCGCAACGCATCCAACCCCTAGCCTTGCACCTTTCGAGCCGGAGCTTGAGACCGGCGTCGCGCTTCAGGCGGTTTGCCTGGAGCAAACACGGCCCTTCGATCCGCACTTGGCCGCCATCGATTTCTTGCCGCGCCAATCGGGTCCCGGTGAGCCCTGGCCAGTCGACATCAGCCTGTGCTGCCAGCCTGCGCTCGTTGAAAGCATCAGACTTGCGGTCAAGTGCGGCCGCATTCGCATTGATGCTGGAGGCGCGCGCACCGGGCCGGTCACGGAGCGCGACGACTATCTCAAAGGTGTTGAGTTCCGGGGCGGTCATGGCGCGATCACGGTTACGCCCGCTGGGGATGAACGACACCCGTCCTGGGAGCTTGATGCCGGCGATAACTGCATCGGCATCGTGAGAACGAGCCCAGAGGATTTCTTTTTCTGCAAGCTTTACGGCTTGAGGCCCGGCACAGCTGTCACCGTTCACTTCACCGTTTATTTCAAGGACTTGGAAGTGATCGAACCCGAGGATGGCGAAGCGCATGGCGGTTTGGGTCCGTTCGAAAGCTTCATGCTTGCGCGTCCTGCTGACGGGAAGAAGCTCAGCGCTGCAAAAAAGCTCATTTTCAAGCGGCTTGCCGAACGCCACCTTCCCAATGGCCACCAGGGCTGGGCGGAACTCTGCAGCGATGGCCGCGTCTTCAGGAAGATCGATTCGGGAAGCGAGGCTTGAGACATGACCTCTGCGCTCTCTACAGCCGAAGCCATGCGGCGGGTCGCCGATGCGAGGACGGAGAATTTCGTCGAACTGATCGAACTCGCCGGGCTTGATCCCAAGCGTCACTTGCGCTTCTGCCAGTGGTCGGGGATCGATTTCAAGGGATGCGATCTCAGAGGCTATGATTTCTCCGGCGCGTGCTTGTGCGACTGCAAGTTCAAAGGCGCCCGGATTGCAGGGGCGCGCTTCGACAAGGCCGATATCAAGGGAAGCGCATTACGCGACGCCGCTGATTGCGAACAGCATGCGAAATCCTGGAAGAAAGCATCCAAGACAGTTGGAGACGGCTGCTTGCGGGTTGGGACGGTATTCCAGGATGCGCCCTTTGCGCCGGAGATGGTGGTGATACCGCCCGGCGTTTTCATGATGGGCTCGCCGGACTGTGAGGAAGGCCATTGCGACGACGAAGGCCCCCGGCATGAGGTGACGATCCCGCACGCGCTGGCGGTGGGCAGCTATCCGGTGACCTTCGAGGCGTGGGATTTTGCGCAAGCCGACAAGGATTGGACCTCGGTGACTGGCGCAAAGCCTCGAAAACCGGACGACCAGAAGTGGGGCCGGGGCAGGAGACCCGTAATCAATGTCTCATGGTACGACGCCAAGGCCTATGTCAACTGGCTTGCGCATCGAACGGGGGAGGCCTACCGGCTTTTGAGCGAGGCGGAATGGGAATATGCCTGCCGGTCTGGGAGCGAGGGCGCCTGGTGTTTTGGCGGCGGTAAGCGCTTGCTCGGCGATTACGCTTGGTATTCGGAGAACCGAAGTAGTGAGACGCAGCCGGTTGGGGAGAAGAAGCCGAATGGTTTTGGGCTCCATGACATGCTCGGGAATGTCTTCGAGTGGTGCGAGGATCTCTGGCACGACAATTATGAAGGCAAGCCCGAAAAGCTGAAGCGCTCTGGAGGGGCCTGGATAACTAAAAAGAGCGACTCTCGTGTTCTTCGCAGCGGGGTCTGGAGCCCAATGTCTCTCCGCTCGGCGAGGCGCGGCAGGGGCAAGCCAGTCCACTGGGCCGCCGACGCCGGCTTTCGGGTTGCCAGGACGTTAAATCCTTAATCTTTAGCTCCTTACCTTTTCAGCGGGGCTCTTGCAGTAAGTGCAAATGTCCCGCCGGAGGCGGGCCGAATTTTCTCGCGTACCAAGACTCTTGCCGGGCGGCGGCGCGGGAATCGGAACAACAACCCAAGGAATCTTCGCGCGGCGATCCATGCCACACAAGCGACTGGTCTTCATCAGTTGGCCGCCCGACGCGTGGCATACGTCAAGGACGAGATTAGTGTTGCCATGCCGTCGAAGACCGCAGTCGAACCCGGAAGCTGCCATGACGCAAATGGGATCGCGAGAAAACCGGCACTTCCGCTCCCGACCCAACACGGAACATCTGGCGAAAAATGGCCACGTAGCTGCGGCCGGGCGCTCGCCTACCTAGCGCTATTCCGCGAGCGCGAACTCCTGGTCCATGGTGAGCGGCCCCGGCTTCCGGGCCGTCACGGTTCCTTTCTCGGCCATGTATTCGAGATGCGCGAACACGGAGAGCGCCGCCGCACCCGACAGCGAAGGATCGAGGCCGTTATAAATGCGAGGCACCATTTCGCCGATGGTGGTCAAACCTGCCCGCAGCGAGTCGACGATTTCCATCTCGCGCCAGCGGCGATGGAAGATCAGCGCTTTCACGAACCGCTGCGGCTGATGAATCGGCGCGCCGTGGGCGGGAAAGTAGGCGGCCTCCTTTCTCTCGATGAGAAAATCGAGCGCACGCATATAGCGTCCCATATTTCCTTCCGGCGGCGCGATGACGCTCGTATTCCAGCCCATGACGTGATCGCCAGAGAAAAGGATGTTCTCGCGAGGCATGGTGAAGCAAAGGTGATCGGGCGCGTGGCCAGGCGTGTGAATGGCCTGAACCTCCCATCCGTCGCCTTGAATGCGGCTGCCATGCTGAAGCGGGATGTCGAAAGCGACGGGTACGATGAAGCTTTTCCCCGACGGCCCCTTCGCGCCGGCCGAAGGATCGCCCGCGCGCTCGCGGCATGCCGCAGGTTGGCGCGCCTGTGCGCTCCTTGAGCGCCTCGGCCGCGCCGCTGTGGTCGGCGTGGCAGTGGGTGACGAGAATATGCGTGATCGTCTCGCCCTTCAGCGCATCGCAAAGCACATCGAGCTGCTCGCCAGACGCCGGGCCGGGATCGACCACCGCCACCTTCCCTTCGCCGATCACATAAAGGTTCGTGCCTTTGAAGGTGAACGCGCTCGGATTGTTGCAGACGATGCGCCGCAAGCCCGGCGCGACGCGCTCGAGCACGCCATATTGAAAATCCATCTCGCGCGAAAAGGGGGGCGTCTTGTGTTTAGGGTTGCTCAAGGAAACCTCGCGACATCGCTAGCCGCAAAGAACTTTGGCCGCGCGCCCGGTTTGTCAAATACAAATCTTGATTGCAAAACAGGATGCAAGATTCTCCCCTCACCATTCCCTCTTCCCAAGGAGAGGAAACCGCATTGCCAAACTCGGCGAACTCCCTCTCCACGGGGAGAGAGGACACGGCTTGGAAAAGCCGCTATGGCAGCCATATTTCAACGATATTTACCTTTGCGGAGTCATTTGGACGATGACAGAGACCGATATCTTCAGCGCCGTTGATGGCTATATCTCAGGCTTGTTCGCCAAGGAGGATACGGCGCTGACCTGCGCCCTCCAGGAAATGCGCGCGGCGGGTTTGCCGGAGATCAGCGTTTCGCCCGTGCTCGGAAAATTCCTTTACATGCTCGCGAAGCTTACACGCGCGCGCCGCATTCTGGAAATCGGGACGCTCGGCGGCTATAGCGCCATCTGGCTCGGACGCGCGCTCCCCGAGGACGGCTGCCTGCTCACGCTCGAAATCGATCCGCTCCACGCAAAGATCGCACGGCGGAACCTCGCCCGGGCCATGCTCCTGGGCACGGTCGAGGTCCGCGAAGGACCGGCCCTTGAGCTTCTGCCGAAACTCATCGCGGCCGGGGAGGAGCCGTTCGACCTGATCTTCATCGATGCCGACAAGGAGTCCTATCTCGAATATTTCGAACTTTCGCTCAAGCTGTCGCGGCCTGGCACGCTGATCGTGGCCGACAACGTTATCCGCTACGGCGCGGTGATTGATCCCGGAAGCCGGGAAATCGGATTCGCGGGTTGCCGGCATCCAACGCTTCCTGGACGCCGCTGTCGAAACACCCCGGCGTCGAGGCCGCGCATTATCCAGAACGTCGGCGCCAAGGGCCATGACGGCATGGCTCTTGCCATTGTTAAATGAGATTTTTGCCTCGCGCCTACGGATGACTGCCGCTTAAGGACGCGGAAGAGCGACGCGCGCTTGACTTCGCTTTGCACGCTGGCTTAGAAACAACCACAAATTCTTACGCGCTTATTACTTCCCACGCGATCGGGTTCCGATGTCCTCCTCCGGCGACGGCGATCAAAACGAACGCAAGGCTTCACCCAAGTCGAGCGATCGGTTGAGAGAGCGGCTTCGCGAGCTGGAGCGGAAGCTCGAACCGGAGAACGATAAGCGCGAAGGCATGTCCGATGAAGAGCTCGAGAAAAGAAGCTCGACACTCGGCAAAGCATTTAAGGTCTCCACCGAGCTGGTGGCTGGCGTTTTCGTAGGGGGCTTTATCGGGTGGGCGTTGGATAACCTGCTGATGCCGAAGTTGGGAGTGAATACGTCTCCCCTCTTCCTGATTGTGTTTCTTCTGCTCGGCATCGCTGCCGGGTTCCTGAATGTGTTCCGCGCAGCGCGGGAGATGGGTGAGAAATAGAAGCGGCCGGGCATTCAGCGCCGGCGGGGATTGTTATGATAGACTGGTTCATCAGCGCGGCGCATGCCGCGGCGGCGGAAGGCGGCCATCATGGGGGGGGCGGTTTCAACCCCATGCATCAGTTCGTCATCGATCGCTATTATCCCCTGTATCTGTTCGGATACGACGCCTCGTTTACGAACTCCGCGCTGTGGATGGTCATGGCGACGACGTTCGTCACGGCCCTGTTCCTCTACAGCATGAGCGGTGCATCCGCGGTTCCGAACCGGCTGCAATCCGTAAGCGAAATCACCTACGAGTTCGTCGCGAACATGGTTCGCCAGAACGCTGGCGACGCCGGGATGAAATATTTCCCGGTGATCTTCACGATCTTCATGTTCGTGCTGGCGATGAATCTGATCGGCATGATCCCGCTGCCGGGGCTAGGCGCGTTTACGGTCACAAGCCACATCATCGTGACCTTCGCGCTCGCAGCCTTTGTCTTTATCGGCGTGACCTTGATCGGCATCTTCAAGCACGGCTTCGGCTTCCTGAAGCTGTTCGTGCCGTCCGGCGTGCCCATCTGGCTCTTGCCGCTCATCACCGTGATCGAGATCATCTCCTACTTCACGCGGCCCATCAGCCTCTCGGTTCGTCTTTTCGCGAATATGATGGCCGGTCATACTATGCTAGCCGTGTTCGGCAGTTTCGTCGTAGGGCTGGGCATCATATCGGCGGCTGGCCGTGCCGTTCATCTTCATGGTCCTGCTCATGGGGCTGGAAGTTCTGATCGCCTTCCTTCAAGCTTACGTCTTCGCAGTTCTCTCCTGCATCTATCTGAACGACGCCCTCCACGCATCCGAGCACTAACCCCTTCGCAACCTCTCAACCGATCAATCGAATAGGAGAACTTGTCATGGATCCAGCAGCAGCCAAGCTCATTGGCGCGGGCCTCGCCTGCTCGGCCCTCATCGGCGCCGGCGTCGGCATCGGAAGCATCTTCGGCAACTTCCTTCAGGGCGCGCTTCGCAACCCGACCGCGGCCCCAGGCCAGTTCCCGAACCTTCTTCTCGGGTTTGCGCTCGCCGAAGCGACCGGTTTGTTCGGCCTCGTTATCGCCCTGATCCTTCTGTTCGTATTCTAATGTTGAAGATTGGCGTTCGCCAATAGGCGACGCCATCGTCAGCGCATAGGCGGTCCTATCAATGCCTGAAAAATCAGGGATGCCTCAGCTCGTGCCGGCAGATTTCGCTCCCCAGTTGATCTGGCTGGCGATAATCTTCACGCTTTTCTATTTGGCGCTTTCACGGCTCGCGCTCCCGCGTATCGAGCGCGTCCTCAAGGACCGCAAGACGAAAATCGGAGGCGATCTCCAGGCGGCGCGCGACGCCCAGCACAACGCCGACAAAGAGGCGGAACGCTACGAGGCCGAGATCACCGCTGCGAAGGCGAAGGGCCACGGCATGATCCGCGCTTCACGCGAAAAGCTCGATGCGGAGCTCGGTGAAAAGCGCGGCGCGCTCGATAATCAGCTTGCCGAAAAGACAGCCGAGACCGAGAAACGAGTTCAAGCTCTTCTTGAGCGGGCTTCCGGACAGATGGAGGCGATGACCTCCGAAGTTGTGAGCGATATCGTGAAAGAGCTCGCTGGAGTCGAAGTCAGCGATAAGGAAGTGCAAGCGGCTCTGCGTCAGAGGTCGAAGGAGTAGCGAGCATGAACCCCGCCATATTCTCGGATCCTGAAACCTGGGTCGCTCTCGCCTTCATTCTCTTCGTTGGCGTCGTCCTTTATTACAAGCTACCCGGCAGGGTCGTCAAAGCACTTGACCAGCGCTCTGCCGCGATTGCTCGTGAATTGGAGGAAGCGCGGAAGCTTCGCGCCGAAGCAGAAGCGCTGCTTGCCGATTACAAACAGCGCGCCGAGAATGCGCAGGTCGAGGCCGAGGAAATCCTCGCCCAGGCCGAGCGGGAAGCCGCGGCCTACGCAAAAGAATCTCGGGCAGCCTTCGATGAGATGATCGCCCGCCGTCTGAATGTGGCGGAGCAGAAGATCAAGCTTGAGGAAGAGAAGGCGCGCAAGCAAATTCGGGCGCAGGCTGCGGAGCTTGCGGTTTCCGCCGCGGAGCAGTTGATCGAGCAGAAGATGTCCGGAACGGTCGCAGAGAATACGATCGCGGCCAGCCTGGACCGGATCAAGAAGCGGCTGCACTAGAGCCTATCCGCTTTTGATGGAATTCAAAAGCGGTCTCTAAGTTCTTGTTTTGAAACCGCTTCGCACTTTTCCGAAGGCACTCTAAGCAGCGGCTTCTTAGCGGGTCAGCGTCAGCAATTCGTTGCGGGAGGAAGCTTTGGGCGCACTGGCAGCGGCAGCGTCCTGGTTCTTCCTCCTCCACATGCTTCCTTCAACGCCGCTTCGGCCGCGCTCCGTCGCGATTGCAGGCGAAGGCGTCTACACAGCCATTTTTTCCATATTCTCGCTGATCGCGATTTATTGGCTCTGGAAGGCAATTCAACGTCGCGCCCTATGGCGATAAGCTCTGGCTCGTTCCCGGCTGGTGGCGATGGGTGCAGGCTGTGCTGATCCTCTTTTCCTTCATCCTCATGTTTGGCGGCCTTCTGACCCCGAACCCATCGACGCCGATCGGAGCGCAGGCGCTCGAAAATCCCAACGTCGCTGACGGCATATTCGCGATCACCCGCCATCCTGTCATGTGGGGGGTCGCGATTTGGGCCGTCACGCATATGGTTTCGCAGGCAACGTGGCGCGGCTTCGCGTTTTTCGGCGCATTCGCCGCCACCGCCCTGATCGGGAGCTGGCTGCAACAGAACCGCAAGCGCGACACCGTTCCCGGCTGGGCAGCCTTCGAGGCCAAGACCTCATTCTTCCCCTTCGCGGCGATCCTGCAAGGCCGCGCCAAGTTCAGCCTAAGGGCCATCGGATGGATGCCGATCGCCATCGCCCTTATTGCCTGGGCCGCCATTTTGCATTTTCACTTCTGGCTTTTCAGCGTTCAACCGCTTTCATTGACCACTTAATTGATCCGGCCCTATTACGTTTGAAGCGCTTGTGCAAATTCTGGCGTCCCTTCTCCCACCCAGCACGCCTGGGCTGGCAACTCGGAAGGATCGAATTTGCCTCCCTTCTCCCGTCGCGCCGGTGGCGCGCGCCAACAGAAGTCAGCAAGCACGCCAAGGCGCGCTTGCTGGGAGACGGACAGGATGACGGGTTGGACCTGGACTATTAAGCGCTGCCCCCTCACCCGGATCTAAAGCCGATCCGGTCTTCCATCGGGAGAGGCAGCGCTACGATTCCATATTTTGCCGGGCCTATAGAAGCGCAGCCCAAAGAGCATCAGTGCCGGAAATGCCTGACGCCCGTGAACACCATGGCCAAGCCGCGCCCATCGGCAGCCGCGATGACTTCGGCGTCGCGCATTGAGCCACCGGGCTGAATGATGGCGGTCGCGCCCGCTTCCGCCGCCGCCAGCAACCCGTCCGCAAACGGGAAGAAAGCGTCAGACGCAACAGCCGTGCCCGCGAGCGCCTGATCGGGGTCTCTTTTCGCCGCGCTAGCAACCTCGCGCGCCTTCCACACGGCAAGCCTCACGCTATCCACGCGGCTCATCTGGCCAGCGCCGATGCCGACGGTCGCCCCATCTTTTGCAAACACAATGGCGTTCGACTTCACATGCTTGGCGACGCGCATGGCGAAAATCATGTTGGCGCGCTCTTGCTCAGCCGGCTCACGCTTTGTCACGGTGCGCATGCTGTGCTCGTCGAGCCCTGCGGTATCGGCATCCTGCACAAGAAATCCGCCAGCGACCGAACGGAAATAGGGAGCCCGGTTCGCGCGCGGCAAAAGACCTCCGGTTGAGAGTAAGCGCACATTCGGCTTGCTTGAAAAAGCGCGCCTTGCTTCCTGCGTCACGGCCGGCGCAATCACAACCTCTGTGAAGATCTTCAGGATCTCGCGGGCGGCCGCTTCATCCAACGGGCCGTTCAAAGCCACGATCCCGCCGAACGCGCTTACCGGATCGCAGGCCAAAGCCTTCCTATAAGCCTCAATAATCGTATCGCCCACGGCCACGCCGCAAGGATTTGCATGCTTGATGATCGCAACGGCAGGGCGTTCGGGGGCGAACTCCGAAATCAATTCGAAGGCGGCATCGGCATCGGTGAGATTGTTGTAGCTCAGCTCCTTGCCCTGCACCTGCTCGGCCCCGACAATACCGGGCCCGGCATGATCCCCGAAATCATAGAGAGCCGCTTCCTGATGAGGGTTCTCTCCATAGCGCAGCGCCTGCCGCAGCGTGCCCGTGATCGAAAACGCCGTGGACGAGGCTTCCTCCGATTGCGACGCGAACCACGCTGCAATCGCCGAGTTATAAGCGGCCGTCCGCGCGAAAGTCTTGGCCGCAAGCCGACGGCGTGTCGCCAGCGTCGTCGTCCTCGATTCGCCGGACAGTTCGTCCGCCACGGCGCCATAGTCGCCGGGATCGCAGACCACGGTCACAATGCCATGGTTCTTCGCTGCGGCGCGCAGCATGGCGGGGCCGCCGACATCGATCGTCTCGATCATCGTCTCGATATCGTCCGCGCTTTTCTTGACCGTCTCCTCGAAGGGGTAAAGGTTGATCACGACAAGCCCGATAGGAGCGATGCCGTGAGCGGCGAGCACATCGCGTGCGCTGCTTTGCTCCAGATTGGCAAGGATGCCGCCATGAATGGCAGGATGGAGCGTCTTTACCCGCCCTTCCAGAATCTCCGGGAAATTCGTGACCTGGGAAACGGCAAGGACCGGTATCCCGGCGTCCCGCAAAAAGGTGGCAGTGCCGCCCGTGGACACGATCTCGATTCCAAGCAGTTCGAGCCGCTTGGCGAAGTCGGCCAGATTGGTTTTGTCCGACACGGAAATGAGCGCCCGGCGAACGGGAAAGTCGTGGTGCTTCAGCATGGCTCGTAAGTGTATGTGCTAAGTGGGAAGATCAAGATCGAGAAAATCGACGCACCTGGTCCCCGCCTATGACGGGGCGCGGCTGCTGCGCCACCTTTTCGAATTTCCATTGGACAGAGGTCGCCTTCGTGCATTGCCCTTTCAGGACGATCTGCAAGGAGCGGCGCAGGCAAATTGGATCGGCGAAGAAGATGCTTTCCTCCGCATCGAGTTCGGCGCCTTCGGCGAGAAAGCGCCAGACCTGACCGGCGGGCGTGGTCAGCGCCACCGCATTCGTGTTGCGCGAAAGCTGTGCCGAGACGCGCGGGTGCAGATGAAAGCGGATCGCGAAGCGCGCCTTCGAATCGATGGCGTTGTCGCCGACGGCCGAAAGCTGATCGTAGCCTTCGAACTCAAGGCCGGACTTGCGAAGCGTCAGCCGTCTTCGATGGAGAAGGCCGAACTTCTCCCGATACCCGTCGTGCCCGATCCGGACGCTCAAGGCGGTATCGGAATCGGCAACGTCATGATGCACGGACTTGGGGCCCGCAAGCCAGAATAGCTCGCGGCCGGCAATCCGCTCCTGAGCCTTGATGAGCCGGGCGGAAGACAAGTCGTCAATGGTCAAAGTGGAATGAGCAGCCGTGGACCTTGACACCACATACCAATCGCCGGTCTCGTCCAGTGGCGCCCCGCAGTTGATTATGAGGGGCTCGTGCCCGACGCTCATCTCGAAAGAGCCGCAACCGGCATGAGCGCGCGTACTGAGGTGGATCGGCGGCGGCGCGCCCGCATCGGCGATGACGACCACCTCTCCCGCAGTGAGCCTCGCATATCCCGACTGGGGCGCAATCACGCTCGGAAGCATGCCTCCTATATCGTCGTAGGCAAGCACGGTCGAGACCTGGTCAAGAAGCGTCGGCCCCATGCCATTGAAATGGGCGAGGCTTCCGTCGCCGAGCCGCAAGAAACGCAGCATCGCATTCATGCGGTTGATGGCGGTGTAAAGAGCTGGCGGCGGATCGATCTGCCGCGCGACGAAGCACTGCTTTAGCGGGAGCAGTTCCAGGAGAAGCTCGATCAAATCTTTTGGATCGCGGGACGCGTGCCCGCCATCCTCCAGAATCTGCTTTTGAAGCTCGGCCGAAAAGGCCGGGAGGTACGAGGAGAGATATGCCTCCTGCTCCGCAATGCATAAGCCCGCGAGCAGGATCGCCGTCAAGGCGCGCAGCTTTCCGACGCCGGAACCATCCGCGTAAATGACGGTGAGATCGTGCAAATCGCGGCTCAATATCCGCATAACGGAATCGTAGAATGCAGGATCGGCGCCATCGAGAAGGAAGGACGCGTGTGAAAGCACCGCAATGGCGCGCCGCGCCGTGATATCCCTGTCGCGCGCCAGCCCAGGCGCCCCGCTCACGAACGCGATCCACTCCGAGGTGAGCTTGCGAGCTTTTTCCCGGGCGAGTTGATCGCCGGCCGCGTGAAGGTGCCGGAGCCACGCAAAGGCATACAAATCTTTCTGCCAAGGCACACTGGGCGGCAGCACACGGAACGGCGATTCGGAGCCGATGGGGGCGGCAGCCCCGGCGAGGCCAAAATAACCATCGTGAAGTTCGACAGCGAAACTGGGATCGCCGGTGCGCAGGTCTTGCGGAAGGATGAGAAGATGATACGCGGTGGGAACGCCAGCCATCCACCGCGAGAACGGCGATCTCAAGGCCAGCCTCAGAGCTGATCGCCCCGCCTTGTTTACAGCGAGCGCCGCAAGGCGCGCCTGATCTGAAATCTGTTCCTGCATCATTTAAAGGTTTAGGCGATCCCCTGTCTTGCAGGCAAGGATTCTCTCGGCCCGCATCGAAGCCAGCGATTGGTAAGGCACCGATTGTAAAACTTAACCGCGATTCGCGACGATTTTCAGGAAATACTTGGTAGTTACCAACTGGAGCCTGTGCGCCTCATGCAACCGATCATCGACTTCATCGGCCCGACTCTCTTAATTTTGACCAAAGGCTTTGATGGGGTGCATCGCATCGGAGTGTGCGGCATGGGGCAAGAGGGAACGATGCTCAACGGCGAAGCAGCCGCTCTAATACAGACGCGTGCTCATGCCGTTGCAGGATACGCTCCGCCGCAATGGCTGATCGATTTGAAAGCCACGGCGGGGGAGATGAGACAGGGTCGCGAGCGGCCCGCCGGCAAGCCGTTCGGACGTTGGCTTGGGGATTTTCTCGATCAGGATACGCCGAGCGGTCTCCTGCCGGCGGAGGAGAAGTTTCTCTTCGCGGCGGTGGATGGAGAACCCTGCGTGCTCGAAAGCAGGGCGGCGGTTCTCTGGGCGGCACTGGACGAATGGCGCGATCACATGCCAGAAGCGCCGCCGGAGGAGGCGGGCTTCGTGGAGGCGATCGCGAAATTCACGGAGGCTGCGCCGGAACACGTGCAGGAAGTCATCATTGAGGCGACAAGGCACGCTATCGAGGAGCTGCGACTGCCCGCGTATTGGGAGCCAAAGAACGCGGGCGATGTGGAAAGGTTTGCGCTGGCGCAGCGCGCCTTTCTTGCCCGGCTGGAAGCGGAGGCCCACCCCCCGCAAACCGTGGAGCATGCAAGAAAGGACGAGCGCTTTTATCACCTTGCGGTCGAGGCCGTCGTCGAATCCGCGACGCCAAAGCCCTATGAGCCGCTCAAGCTCAATCACGAGTGGCTCAATCCCCTGCTGCGCCGCGATCCGTTCAACCTTTCCGCGCAGACACGGGCGAAGATCGATACGTATCCGCGCGTGCTTCGAGGCTTCTTCGACGATCTTCTCCGGGAAGTGAATCGAGCCGCCAGGGAGCAAAATTTCGCGGACAGCCTCAAGGCCGACCCCGGCGCGCTCAGAGAGCACTTCGATACTGTCTTCGCGCGTTACGAGCGCGAGCACTGGCGCTGGGTCGATCCCGAGGATCCTGAAGTTCAAGTCCGCGCGAGTTTCCTGCGGTTCCTGTCACTCGGCGGCGATGATTTCGCCCCGGTGCACGAGAGCCGGTTGGAACTGCACGGCGCCTACGTCGACGAGGACTTGGACCTTTCCGGCTGCACCATCCCGCAGCCGCTTCTGTTCTTCCGATGCAGTTTTGCCGCCCAAATTCTACTCAAGGATGCAGTTACCAGATCGCTGCTGTTTCCAACGTGCCGCGTTCAATCGATTGATGCCGATGGCGCCGATATCCGTGGCGCCGTTAATTTGCAGGGCGGCTTTCGATCCGACGGCGGCGTGTCACTCACCCATTCCGCCATAGAGGGCAGGCTATGGTGCGAAGGGAGTGCTTTCTTCTCGACCGGCAATTTCGCTCTCAACTGCGCTGGAACGCGTATCAGGGGAAACGTCCTTTTGTTAGATGGCTTCCTTGGCGAGGGCGGAGTGTTCTTCCGGGGCGCGAAAATCGACGGCGATATGAATTGCGCAGGCGGCACATTCCGTAATCCAAAAGAGGACGGATCGGGTGTCGCGCTCAGTTGCGACAGCGCCGAGATCAGAGGATACGTCGTGTTATCGGCTGGCTTCCGGTCTGAGGGATCGGTCTCGTTTGCCGGCTCCAAGGTTGGCGGCGGGTTGAACTGCATAGAAGGCACCTTCCTAAATCGCATTCAGAACGGGACAGGCAAAGCACTCAACTTTGCACTCGCAGAGATAGAAGGGAGCGTAGCGCTCGGTGACGGGCTCTCCGCAGAAGGCGAGGCGTGTTTTAACGGAACTCACGTCAAAGGCAACTTATTGTGCAGTGGAGGCCGCTTCAATAATCCGGCTCGTCAGAAATTCAACGGCAGTTCTGAGTGCATTCCGGCGCTTGCCTACGCTCTTAACTTTGCTGATGCAAGGATAGATGGGATACTGTGTCTGGGACCGGATGCAAAGGACGCTGATGCTCCGGCTGAAATAGCAGGTTCAGTGAACCTTGCTGGATGCCATGCCCATGAGATCGTGGACCATTCAGCCTCTTGGCCTGCGAAAAAGTCGCAATTGCTGGCGGCAAGACAATTCGCACGTCTATTCTTCTGGATGGCTTCACTTACGATCGTTTGACTGGAAGCGGCGATTACGATGCTGCGACGCGCAAGCGCTGGCTGCTATGTCAGCCACGTCACCATCTGGGAGTCCAGTTCCGGCCACAGCCTTTCGAGCAGCTCATCAAAGCCTATCGCGAGATGGGTCACACAGGGCGCGCGCGCGACATCGCGAAATTCAAGGAGCGCCGCCGCTACCGGTCACTGTTCATCAAGCTCTGGCATGGTTGGCGGGACCGGCCGAAGATCGTCAAATCGCGTCTCCTCTCGCCGCTGAACATCATCGCCTGGCCGTTCGTTTTCGTCCCGGGAGTGGTCTACCGCTCGATAGCGACCATCTTTCTCGCCGCGATCTGGGCTTTCGTCGGCTTCGGCGCCGCCTATTGGTACGGCTGGGGCCGCGTTATGCTGCTGCTGTTCGCTCTGTGGGGCGCGGGCGGTCTCTTCTATCGAGAGGCCGCCGTTCAGGGCAGCTTCGCGCCGTCGAATCCGGTCACCTACCTCAACAAGGACCTTGAGGCGAAGTGCGGCAAGAACTGGACGCAGTGCGCGGGCGCGCCGCCAGAACTGCCGGGCTTCAGCCCGTTCGCCTACTCGCTTGACATCATGTTGCCGGTGCTCGACCTCGGCCAGAAACACGACTGGCAGCCCATCGACCGGCCCGGCAAGCCCATGATTATGGTGTTTCCCACCCTCACCTGGGAGCCGGGCTACGATCTCCCCAGCGACGTCCCGAATATCACGATCGAAGAGCGGCCTCTCGCCGAAGGGACGGTGGACAGGATCGTGAGGGCGCAGACGCTCTTGAGCTGGGGTGCGCTGGGCCTTTTGATCGTGATGCTGTCCGGGCTGATCAAGAAGGATTAAGCGCACCGCTTACCCTGTCACTCTCCCGCAAATGGGGGAGGGAACGCTCGAAGCCCCCTCTCCATGGGGAAAGGGCTGGGGTGAGGGGAGTCACCTTTTGATAAGCCGGGCGGCGAAGAAGCCGTCCATTCCTCCCGCGTGGAAGGGAAGCGTGCGCAGCATACCCTGAGGGGTGATGGCCTCTGGCGGAATGCCAACGTCATCCGCCTGGATGGGCGCCAAGGCAATGTCGTCCCGCTCGGCGAGAAGCGCCCGAATTTGCTCTTCGCCCTCCTCGGGCTCAAGCGAACAGGTCGCATAAACGAGGTGGCCACCGGGCTTCAGGAGGCTGGGCGCGTGCTTGAGAAGCCTGGCCTGGACGGCGGCAAGAGCCGCGATATCCGCTTCCGATTTGAGATAGGGGATGTCGGGGTTGCGGCGGATCGTGCCGGTGGCTGAACAAGGAGCATCGAGAAGCACCGCGTCGAAAGGTTCGGGCACCGACCATTCGCTGGCATTGGCCTGCAGCGTCCCGGCTTTGAGGTTCAGCCTGGCGAGATTCTCCTGAAGGCGTCGCAGCCGGGGACCGGAAATATCCACTGCGGTCACCTGGGCTCCGCGCGCTGCAAGCTGGGCGGTCTTTCCGCCGGGAGCGGCGCAAAGATCCGCGACGCGCAAGCCTTTCACATCGCCAAGCAAGAGGGCGGGCAAAGCGGCGGCGGCATCCTGCACCCACCACCCGCCCTCGTCGTATCCTTCGATATCCTCGATGCGTCCCTTGGCGGAGAGGCGTGCCGTCCCCCAGGGCAAGAGCGAGCCCGAAAGGCGCTCGGCCCAGCCGGCCGCATCGGCTTTCACGGACAAATCCAGCAGCGGCTCTTCGCGATGCGCGGCCGCGATCCTCTTCGCGGTGTCTTCGCCGTAATGGCGGACCCACCGCAGCCACAGCCATTCCGGCGTGTTGAGCTTGCTCGCGTCCTGCTCCGCGAGAATCGTCAGCCTTGTTCGCATTCGCCCGGCGGAGCACCGCGTTGACGAGGCCCGCAAGGTGACGCGCGGCGCGCGCGCCCTTCGCCTGCTCCACCGCAAGGCCAATTGCGGCGTGCGGCGCAACCTCCATGAAAGCAAGCTGCGCCACACCGGCGATGAGGATGAAGCGCGCCTCGAAGGCATCTGCTGGCAGCGGTTTTTCGAGAAAGCGGCCGAGCATGTCTTCGATCTGGCCCAGCCTGCGAAGGCGGTTGCCGCGATAGCGCGGGCGAAGGCCCGGTCGCGGAATGCAAGGCCGGAAAAGGCGGTATTTGCGCTCGACGCCGCGAAGGCTTCGTCGAAAGGCTGCTTGTTTCGCAACACCGCCTTCAAGAGATGAGAAGCGAGTTGCCGCGCTTGCAGCCCCGAAATTTCGGTGTGCGATTGTCATCGAAGGATTCACTGTCATCCCGGAAACGCCCAGGCGTTATCCGGGATCTCTGGAGGTCGAAAACCTGTTCTGCAATGATCCCCGGATAGCCGCACGGGCTTCCGGGATGACGATCAGCATTGAAACACTAGAGCGCGTCCGGAAAAGTATGAAGCAGTTTTCGGTACAGACGCACGATAAAACAAAACTTAGAGCCCGCTTTTGACTTCATCAGAAGCGGGCAGGCTCTAGCGCCAAGGCCCGCCGCGGGACGGTCCGCCCTGCCCGCCGCCCCAGGGCGCGGGTCCGGCGTCAGGCCGCAAATTCATCCGCGCGGCGCCCGGCTCCTGGGTCTGGCCCATCTGGCGAGCCTGCTCGACGAGCGCTGCGATCCGGTTCTCCGTGTTCGGGTGCGTCGAAAAGAGACTGTCCATGCCGCCGCCGTGAGCGGGTTGATGATGTAAAGCGGCGCGCTTGCTGGATGCGCCTCCGCCTGCTCGTTCGGAATTTGCCGCGCGGCGTTGTCTATTTTGCGAAGCGCCGAGGCAAGCCACAGCGGACGCTGGACAATTTCTGCGCCATCATGGTCGGCGGTGTATTCGCGCGTGCGGCTGATCGCCATCTGGATGATCGCAGCAGCCAAGGGCGCCACGAACACCGCAAGCAATGTGCCGATGATCCCGCTGCCGCCGCCGCTCTCGCCGTCGCGCCGCCCGCCGAAGAGCATGCCGAAATTCGCGAGCATGGAAATCGCGCCCGCGATCGTCGCCGCCACCGTCATGGTGAGCGTGTCGCGGTTCTTCACATGGGCCAGCTCATGGGCCAGCACGCCCGCAACCTCCTCCTTGCTCAGCATGCGCAGAAGGCCGGCGGAGGCGGCCACGGCCGCGTTGTTCGGATTGCGGCCGGTGGCGAACGCATTCGGCTGCTCGGAGTGGATGATGTAGACGCGCGGCATCGGCAGGTTCGCATTTGCCGCGAGCTGGCGCACGATGCGCGTAAAGCTCGGGCGCGCTCTTCTCGTCCACCTCCTGCGCGTCCTGCTGGGACAGCACCATCTTGTCGGAGTTCCAATAGGCAAAGAGGTTCGTTGCGGCGGCGATCAAGAACGCGATCGTCATGCCGGGGCCGCCGCCCGATCGCATAGCCGATCGCCATGAAGAGCGCGGTCATCGCGGCGAGCAAGAGCATGGTGCGGAAGAAATTCATGGCGCGTCCTGCCTTTGATCCCGTTCATTGGGGATCAGTGAAAACAGAAATGAATATTTGTGGCTGAGGAAGCGGCGCAAGCCCCCCAGTCCTATGAGCCAATCCTATCACGCAAAGAAAATCCCGCATACGGCGCATTGGACCGCATGCGGGACTTCGTCACGAAGAAGCGGCTTTCCCCTTCAGTGATAACGTTAGCCCACGCTGGCGGGGAGAGCGATGAAGCGCTGATCTCCATTCCGCTTCACGAGCGCGAGCGCATTCTTATGGCCTGCCTTCCCGGCCTCGGTGAGGGCGCGGCGCAAGTCCTGGGCGCCGTTTACGGTCTCATCGCCAACCTTGAGGATGATGTCGCCCTCCGCCAGACCGGCTTCGGCTGCCTTGCCGCCGGGCTCGACGCCGACAACGGCGAGCCCTTTGTTTTCATCGGCGCTCACTTCGCTTGCCGGCGCCACCCGGATGCCGAGATCGGTCATTCCGGTTTTCGATGGCTCGGGCCGCAGGCTCGCATGCTGCACCGGCTTCTCAGGCAGCTCACCGATCTTGACGGTGATCGTCTTTGTCTCGCCGTTCCTGTTCAGCGTGACGCTTGCTTCTGAGCCGGGCGCCAGTTCCGCAACCTTTTTTGCGAGATCGCGGGCATCCTTCACCTCCTTGCCATTCAGCTCGGCGATGAGATCGCCTGCCTTGATACCGGCTTTCTCGGCGGGGCTGCCATCTTGCGGCGCGGCGACAAGCGCTCCGGTCATTTTCTTCAAGCCGAGGCTGTCGGCCAATTCGGGCGTCAAGCCTTGAATCTGCACGCCAAGCCAGCCGCGAGTGACATGGCCATTGTCTTTCAGCGCGGTGACCACACGCTCGACCGTGCTCGCGGGGATGTCGAAAGCGATGCCGACGGAGCCGCCGGACGGAGAATAGATCGCCGTGTTGACGCCGACGACATCGCCGTCCTGATTGAAGGTCGGGCCGCCCGAGTTTCCTTTGTTGATCGGCGCATCGATCTGCAGGAAGTCGTCATATGGCCCCTCGCCGATTCGCGGCCGCGAGCCGAGACGATGCCGGCCGTAACGGTGCCGCCAAGGCCGAAGGGATTACCCATGGCGACGACCCAATCGCCGACCTGGGCTGTGGAGTGCGAGAACTTCACATAGGGGAAGTCGGTCTTGCCATCGACCTTGAGGAGGGCAAGGTCTGTCCGCGGATCTGTGCCGATGACCTTGGCGGTGTAAATTTTGCCGTCGTCCGTTACGACCTCAAGGCTGACCGCATTGCTCGCCACGTGATTGTTCGTGACGAGATATCCGTCGGGCGAGATGAAGAAGCCCGATCCCTGGGCCATGACCAGATGGTGGCCGTTCCCATGCGGCATCCTGAAATGCTTGAATGGCGAGTTCGGGCCATTGAAGAAGTGCTCGAAAGGCGTTCCCTCGAAGGGGTTTTCGTTTCCGCCGAACTGCTCGTCGCCCCCATTCATCGCCACCTTCGGCTCGACATCGGCCTTGACGCGGATGGAGACCACCGCCGGACTTCACCTGGTTCACCAGCGGAGCGAAGCTTGGAAGCTTTTGCTGCGTCACGCTCTGGCTTTCGGCAAACGCACGGACGGGCCGAAGCTCGTAAGAAGCGGTCCCAAGCGCTGCCGTCAGCGCGAGCGCCATTGCCGAGACGTAAATCGTGCTGCGCTTGCGAAGCTGGGAAAGCATTACAGAACTTTTAGAAAGCTTCTTTTCTGAATCGGGTGTGTAAGGGGCTGGACTATCCGTCATCGTGACCTCCGATGAGAATGATGAGCGGCCATAACCTTCATTTCCGAGGTCACGCCGCGTTTGACTTGACGGAGATCTGGGTTACGGAGCTTGGTTGTGAAGCCGTGTCTTCAATTAAATATATGAAAGCTTGGAGGTAAAAAGCCTAAACTGGAAAACTGGAATGACAGTATGAACGCCCAAAACAACAAATGCCGCCCCACGATGGAGCGGCATGTTTTAATTCCCTGCAGATCTCGCGCGATTTATTATTTAAGAAGTTGCTACCGCTTCGGTTAGCCACGCCCTGAGCTGGTGCTTCGGCAGCGCGCCAATCTGTTGCCCGGCCACCTGTCCATTCTTGAACAGCAAGAGCGCCGGAATACCGCGAATGTTGTAGGCCTGCGCAACCGCGGGATTGCTCTCAACATCCAGCTTGACGACCTTGAGCTGGCCCGCGAACTCCTCAGACAACTCTTCGAGGATGGGGGCTACCATGCGGCAAGGCCCGCACCACTCGGCCCAGAAATCGACGAGCACGGGCAGTTCAGCCTTTTTGACTTCGTTTTCGAAGGTTGCGTCGGACACGGCTGATGTCGCCATGAAGCCCTCTTTTTGTTGCGCGGCGCGCAGCCGCTGATTCCCATTTGCGAAGAGTAGGGAAGCGGAAGCACCAGCGTCAAGACAGGCGGAACACTGCCGCTCGCGTTGACACACCTATTTATGCCGGCTTCCGCTCGATCAGTTCCAGGCCTCGAACGGATTCCAAGGCCGTCCGCGGGGCTGGTATCGCGGGTCGGCCCCGCGCTGATAGGGGTCGCGCCCGCCCTGTTGATAGGGATCGTAAGGTTGTTGATAGGGACCGTTACGTTGATAGGGATCGCTGCGTTGATAGGGGTCGTTGCGCTGCGCCCGCCGAGGCTCGCCGTTGTCGGCCGAGATCACGGGGTCCGATGAGAAGTGGACGGCCTGCCCTCTGAGCGCGCTCGCGACGCGGCTATCAAGTCCATACACGTCCGGGAAAAAATGCACCTGCCCTTGATCGTCGGCCTCGGCCGTGAAGTAGGCCACGTGAACCGGAACGGCGCTGTTGAGCTTGATCTCATTTGTAATGCCGGCCTGAACCATCTCGCGGATCTGGCTTGGCGAGTAGCCCTTGTCGCGGCCAAGGATCACTTCCGCCAGGTGGAGAGGATTCTCTGTGCGCATGCAGCCATGGCTGAAGGTGCGGGGCGTCTGGTTGAACAGGTGACGATCGGGCGTATCGTGCATGTACACGTCGTGCTTGTTCGGAAAGCGAAACTTCACGACGCCGAGAACATTGCGCTCCCCCGGTCCCTGAATGAATTGGAAACGCCGGATATCGACGCTCGACCAATCGACCGAATCCGGGTCGATTTCGTGGCCGTTATAGGTGACGCGGAGCCCGCCGAGGCGCTGAAGGACCTGGCTGCTTCCTCCCCCGCCGCCATAGCCGTTGAAGAAATCACCACCGCCTCCGCCGCCTCGCTGCAGCTTAGGCGCGATTTCATTGACCTTGATGCCTTCCGGCACGGCCCATTCCGGGTGAATGGTGATGAACTGCATGCTGGCGGTGAAAGTCGGGGTCGGCGTGGTCGGCCGCCCAACAACGATCCGTTCCATAAGCACCAGCTTGCCGCGATCAAAGACCCGGGTGACCTGTTCGGGAATGCTGTCCCAGACGTAAAAGCTGCCGAGATCGTCCGGCATCCAGCGCCAGCGCTCCATGTTGACGAGAATACGCAGCTTCTTTTCATCCGGCGGGCCGGACGCCGGTTGCCTGCCTCCCAATTCCCTGCCTCCTGATTCATTGAGCGCGGCCCGAAAGTTTTGGTCGATAATGCCGGTAACGCGCAGCCCATGTTCTTTCTGGAATTGGTTCACAGCCTGGAGCAGCGCGGTGTCGTAGACGGTGTCCCGCCTGCCGTCGGCGCCCGCCCCCAGCCGTTTCCGGATCAGGGCGATCTGAGGATCGTTTTCGCCCGGCCTGAAGTTCCGGCCGGAGGGGATCCGCGACGCGGAACCGCCGCTTCCGCCCTTGTTCATCGCGAGAAGCGCTTGCCTGAGGCGCTTGAACTGCTCGTGCTTCGGATGAAGACCGCGCAGATAGGCATCGCCCGACTCTGCCAATGAGATCGCTCTCAGCACCGTCTTGGGGTCGTAAATACGGGGCCGCCTGTCGATGATCTCGCTGAGAGAAGGAGGGTCGAGCCGGCCGCCGCGCGCATAGCGCGCATATTTCAAGACGGCAAGACTCAGCTTGAGTTCAGCGTCAGCCAAAGCTTCGGGCTTTGCGCCTGGCCCCGGATTCGACGGGACCTGAAAAGCTGAGGCGTCCAATCCCCAGTCGTCCGCACTGCGGATCTCTTTTATCACCTTCAGGGCATTCGGGGTGAAGCCATCCTTGGACGTCCAAATAGGCTGGCCTTTTTCCGCATGATAAAATGCAGCTAGTCCCGCCGCATCCTCGCGACCTTCGGCTTTTCCCCCCGCGTTCGGAAGGCGGGCGAGGATTTGAGTAGCGATCGGGTCCGGCTCGGGGACCGGGGCTTGGACGACGTCCGCAGGATTCTCCTCTGGCGCACCGGGCGCTGCAGGCGGCGGAGCGTCCTGCTCGGAAGGCGCCAACGGATCTGGTGCAGCATCTTTCGCCGGGGCTGCGTCCAGCTTCATGGTCGCTGGCGCTTGAGGCTTCCTCGCCTCCTGGGCCATCGCAAACGCCGAAAAGCCGGATAAACAGGCAGCAAGCGTTACGCGAGACGCTATCCTTAGGATCATGGTATTCCTCTACTGCCCCTTTAGAGGTCGCCTGAGAGCGCCGCCGCTTTGCAAAGCTTTCCCTCGCCTAACAGAAACTCGCCAGTCAGCCGTCCACATCAATACGTAAGGATGTAAGAATTGAAGCGGCAAATTGCGACTTCGCGCTGCTGACCGCGGGAAGCGTATAAACGTCAAGCACGTCACAATGATGGTAAGATGCTGCGCTAAGTGAGCTGCGTTTTAATTAATTCAGGCGGCTCATGAAGAAAAAACTCGCGCCCTTCATTTTGATTTTGTTGTCCGTGTGCGCTTTCAGCTTCGCCAATCCGGCGTGGCCGCAAGACGCTCAGGTCAAAGAGGCCGAGGCGCTTCGCAAGGAAGGGCGCTACGCCGAGGCGATCGCTGCGCTCAAGAGTGCCGTCGCGATCCTGCAGGCCCAGAGGCAACTTGAGACGCCTTCCGGCTCGGTTCTTTTGAACAATTTGGGCGAACTTCATTACCAGCTTGGCCGCTATGCGGACGCCATCCCTTATTACGAGCGCGCAATCTCATTGACTAAGACTGGCGGCTTTCAACCGCAGTTCGGGATCACTTATCGCAACCTTGGAATCGTTTATCAGCTCACGGGGCGAACGGCCGACGCCATTGCGGCGTATAAAAATTCCATCGCGATTTTGAGCAGGATGCCAGGCGCGCGCGTGCAACTGGCCTCGACGCTCGTCAATGTGGCGGACCTGTTCGAGGACCAGAAAAACTATGGCGAAGCCGAGAAACTGTTGCAGCAGGCGCTGATTACTTATCGGGCCGAGCTCGGCGAAAATCATCTCTACGTCGCCACCACATACAACAATCTCGGGACGCTCTATGAGAAAGGGGGCGATCTCAATCGCGCCGAGACGATGATGTTATCGGCAAATCAGGTGATGATGCAGGTTTTCAATCGCGATCATCCCCGCCGAGTCGCCATGCTCAGAAATCTCGGGTCGTTCTATAGCGGGAAAAAGGATTGGCCGAAGGCCACGGCTTACTATCGGGAAGCCTTCGAGATCCTGCGAAAGCAAAGCGAGCGGAGCATTCGATCGCGCCAGGGCGAGCTTGCAGGAACGGAGCTTGACCCCGGCCTCCAAAGGGCTGTGGCGGGGGATTTCATCAACGCGTCGATGCAT
Organism: uncultured Alphaproteobacteria bacterium; assembly: GCA_963772105.1. Classification (GTDB taxonomy): domain Bacteria; phylum Pseudomonadota; class Alphaproteobacteria; order Rhizobiales; family Rhodomicrobiaceae; genus Rhodomicrobium. Next base: position 103,401 of record CAVYVV010000002.1, on the reverse strand, counting down.
CTCCTGATGCAGGACCAGAGCCAAGGCGTCGCGCTGACGCGCGAGATCTTCAAGGTTGCTCAATGGCGGCCTTCGCAGGCGGCGGCTTCCCTGCTCCAGATGTCCGCGCGCGCTTCGGCCGCCGGCGATGAGCTGTCTGGATTTTTGCGAAGACGGCAAGACCTCGTTGGTGAATGGCAGGCGATCCAGCAGCGCCTCACACAAGCCACCCTCGCGAATGAAAGTTCGGCACAAACGGCGCAAAGCAGCGTTGGCCGCCTCGATCGCATTGGTGGTGAAATATCGGCGCTCGACACGAACATCGCAGCCCGCTTCCCCGACTACGCGGATTTCACCAATCCCGCGCCGCTCGATGTCACGGAGGTTCAGGCGCTGCTCCGGGAGGATGAAGCGCTGGTGCTGTTTATCGAGACCGGGTCTCCCACGTGGGCCTGGGTTGTTTCGAAGACCGATAAAAGTCTCGCGCTCATCAATCTCAGCTCCGAAGCCCTCGCGGCCGAAGTTGCAAATCTTCGCTGTGGGCTTGACCAATCCAACTGGACCAACCCGGTAGACTGGCCGGAAACGGCCCCGGGCGATCTCCAGCGGAAGCGCGTTCAAAAAGCGGTCTTCGAAAGATGTCAGAGTTTGGGGCGGAGGCCGAATGCGGACGGTGTTCCGCCGTTCGATCTCGACCGCGCGCATCGCCTTTACAAGCTGTTTCTGGGCCCCGCCGAAAAGGCGATCGCGGGCAAGCATCTCCTCATCGTTCCCTCGCAGAGCCTGATCCAACTTCCGTTTGCAACTCTCGTGACCGAACAGCCGGCGCCAGATACGAGCCTTCGCGACGTGAAGTGGCTTGGGACGAAAGCGCCGATTTCGATTTTGCCCTCGGTCTCAAGCCTTCGGGCGCTGAGGCGCGTGTCGAGGCCATCGCAGGCGAAGAAACCTTTCCTGGGATTTGGCAATCCGCTGCTGAACGGAGATCCTGAGGCTGCGAGGCTGGCGCGTTCCAAACAGACGTGTGCGAGCGAGCCGCTGCGGACCGCCAACGCCGCTTCGCGATCATTTCTTACTCCGATGAAGCTTCGCGCTTCCGAAGCTTTTCGCGGAGGCCTTGCCGATGTGGGAATTCTGAAAGCGCAAATCGCCTTGCCGGAAACCGCTGATGAACTCTGTGAAGTCGCCAAGTCCCTGAAGGCTTCGCCCGAGGATGTATTTCTCGGAGAACGGGCGACAGAAACGGCTTTCAAGAGCTTGAACAGAAGCGGGCGTCTCGCAAGCTACCGGGTGATCCACTTCGCCACGCACGGCCTTGTCTCCGGCGACCTTCCTGGCGTATCGGAGCCTGCTCTCGTCCTGACACCGCCGGAAACCGCAACGGCGGAGGACGACGGCCTTCTGTCCGCTTCCGAAGTGTCGCAGACCAAGCTGGATGCAAATTGGGTGGTGCTTTCCGCATGTAACACCGCCGCGGCAGGATCTCAGGGCGCGGAAGCACTCTCGGGACTCGCAAAAGCCTTCTTTTACGCGGGCTCCCGCGCCCTTCTTGTGACGCATTGGGAAATCGATAGCCCCGCCGCGGTTAAACTGACGACGGGGGCATTCGATGCGATGGAGAACGACCCCCGGCTTAGTCAGGCAGAAGCAATGCGCGCCGCAATGGCCGCGCTCGTCAGCGACCAAACCATCAGTCTCGCTTCGCATCCAGCGACCTGGGCCGCATTTGCGCTGGTCGGGGATGGTGGACGGAAGTAGAAAACCAGCCGTCCCCGCCCCTCGAGAGGCTATCCGCTTTTGATGAAATCAAAGGCGGGCTTCGTGCGTCTTTATCGGAAAGCCGCTTCGCACTTTTCCGGACGGACTTTAAGCCACGCCAGATATCCGAAGCCGAAGCCCTTCCCACATCTGGCGAAGAGTCCGCTTGCTAGCCAGCTCTCTCGCACGCTCGGCCACCATCATCGAGGTGACGGACGAAGCGTAATGGCAATAGCACAAAAGGTGATGAGCTTCGCGTTCGTTGAGCTCGAAGAAATCCATGATATCGCCCAACCGGTCGCCCGAGAGTCCTTGTCGTCTGAAGCCCTCGTCCTGAAAAGCCAGGGACAACGGCGAGCGGTCTTCGCGAAGATAAGGACGCTCGTGCCAGGGCGCATATTCGATCCGGGTCAAAAGCGGGATCGTGCTGTCATGGGCTTCGAGAATCTCGGCGAGGCGTTCCAGCCTCTCCTGCCGGACGGTCTTGCGAACTCTCGGCCGCGAGCGCGCAAGCGTTAGAGATGAGGCGCTTTCAATTTCAACATACGTCATAATGATCTCCATCCCTGCCCGTCGCACCGATGCTGCAAAGGTCAACATCGGCGAGATTAAAGGGTTCCGATTCCATCCATCGACAGGGAGCCAGACGCGTTCCTGACTAACCGTTATCGCCTCGGGGCGGTCACAGGAACGAGGGTGAACCATCGTTACCGGCATCGAAGCCGACTTCGGCGGCTCGAATGCTCGCGGCGCGAAGTCCTGCCCCAACGGCTTCTTTTTTAGCTGCCAAGCGGATGTTGACCAGTTGGGATCGCTCGCGGCGCGCCTTGGGTACACTTGGGGGCGCACATTGTTCTACGCCAAAGGCGGGTGGGCGTTTGGCGATGTTACTGTCGGCGCGCACAACAATACTGGTGACGCTCCTTTCGTCTTGATTGGCCCTTACACGATTTTGCCGGCGGGAGGCCTACTCGCCAGCGGCGCGGCAAAGGTTGTTACGGGCACCTCAACAACCCTTTGGAACAACGGCTGGACGGTCGGTGGAGGCATGGAATTCGCTCTCACCGATAGATGGTCCGCCAAAGCCGAATACATGCATTACGACCTTGGCAGCAGCACGTACACGACGGATGTCAACGGTCTTAAAGTCGACGCGAACACAAGTGGCGATATCGTCCGCGTCGGTGTGAACTATCATCTCTACCCGTAACCATTCCGCGGTCATCGCTTCCCCGGTGCGAAGCGATGACCGCATCTAACTAATCTGCTGCGGCGACGACTTCGATCTCGACATGCGCGCCGCCAGGCAAAGCCGCCACCCCAACGGTGGTGCGCGCGGGATAAGGTTCGCTGAAGAAGGTTTCGTAAACCTTGTTCATGGCTGCGAAATCGTTGACGTCCGTCAGGTAGACGTTTGATTTGATGACGTTCGTCATGCTAAGGCCCGCCGCGCCCAATACGGCGACGATCCCCTTCATCAGCTGCTCTGTTTCCGGCCCGGCGCCGCCTTCGACAAGTTTTCCTGTGGCTGGATCGATGCCAAGCTGCCCTGCGAGGTAGAGGATATTCCCGGCCCAAACGGCACGGGAATAAGGTCCGAGCGTTTTTCCCAGTCCCGGTGCATCGACAATTGCGCGTCTCGTCATAGCCATCCTCCAAAAAATGAGACCCGAAGGCGGCAGCGATACACGAGGCCATGTTGGCAGCAAAGCCCTATTCCGCCCAGTCGAGCGAGCGCGCAACAGCTTTTTGCCAGAAGTGATAGAGCCCGTCGCTTTGAGCGCGGTCCATCGCCGGATGCCACCGCTTGTTCGCGCTCCAGTTTTCGACAATATCATCCAGCGATTGCCAGTAACCGGCGGCGAGCCCGGCTGCGTAGGCTGCGCCTAGCGCCGTCGTCTCGATGACTTGCGGCCGGACCACGGGCATGTTCAGGATGTCGGCCTGGAACTGCATCAGCGTATCGTTCAACACCATGCCACCATCCACGCGCAGCTCGGTGATCGCAACGCCGGAGTCCTTCACCATGGCGTCGAGCACTTCGCGAGTCTGGAAGGCGGTCGCTTCCAGCGCGGCCCGCGCGATGTGCCCCTTGTTCACGAAGCGCGTCAGGCCGCATATCACACCGCGCGCCTGCTCCTTCCAATGGGGCGCATAAAGCCCCGAGAAAGCGGGCACGAAGTACACGCCGCCATTGTCGTCCACACTGCGTGCGAGGGTCTCGATCTCGCCGGACTGCTGGATGAACCCGAGATTGTCGCGAAGCCACTGGACCAGCGCCCCCGTAATCGCAATCGAGCCTTCGAGCGCATAGACCGGCTTTTGTCCCTCAAGCTGATAACCGAGCGTGGTCAGAAGCCCGCATGTGGACGGAAACATGCGCTCGCCCGTATTCATGAGCATGAAGCATCCGGTTCCGTACGTGTTTTTCGCCTCGCCCGGTTTGAGGCAAGCCTGCCCGAACAACGCCGCATGCTGGTCGCCGAGGATGCCGCCGATGGGAACGCCGGGGAGCGCTTTCGTCGCTTCCCCATAAATCTGCGATGAAGGCCGTATTTTCGGCAGGCAGGCTCTGGGCACATCGAAGAGGGAAAGCAGCTCCCAGTCCCAATCGAGCGTTTCGAGGTTCATCATCTGGGTGCGGCTGGCGTTCGTCACATCGGTGATGTGAAGGCCGCCACGAGGCCCGCCGGTCATGTTCCAGACGAGCCAGGAGTTGATGGTGCCGAACAGCGCGTCGCCCGAAGCCGCCTTGGCGCGGGCGCCGGGAATGTTTTCCAGCAGCCAACGCAATTTCAGTCCGGAGAAATAAGTGGCGAGCGGAAGACCGGTCCTGCCGCGAAGCCGGTCCTGGCCGCCATCCTTGCAAAGCTCGGCAACAAGCCGGTCCGTCCGGGTATCCTGCCAGACGATGGCGTTGCTCGAGCGGCTCTCCGGTTTCGCTGTCCCAAATAAGCGTCGTCTCGCGCTGATTGGTGACGCCGACGCTGATTAGATCGGAGGCGGAAAGCCCGGCTGACGCAAGCGCATCCGCCATGGTTGAGACGGTGTTCCGCCAAATCTCGGAAGGGTTGTGCTCCACCCAGCCCGGCTTCGGGTAAATCTGTTCGTGCTCCTTTTGCGCGGAGCCGGCGATGACGCCCTTCCGGTCGAAAATAAGAAAGCGTGTGGAGCTCGTTCCCTGATCGATCGCACCAACGTAACCGCGCATGTCATCCTCCGAAAAACTAAGGCAACGCGCTTCCGCCGCCCTCTGTCATCCCCGAAACGCCGCAGCGAAAATCAGCGTGACCCGTATCCGATCCCGGATACCGCGTGCGCGCTGTTCCGGGATGACGAGAAATAAGACATGGCGACCGCTTCAGCCTGGGCTTTCGATACATGCAGGCCGAGCTTCGAGCGCCGCCAAAGCACATCATCGGCTGTCCGCGCCCATTCGTCACGTGCGAGGTGGTCGAGTTCGGCCTCGGTGAGACTGAAACCAAAATCGCGGCCAAGATCGGCCATAGACCGGGCTGAGCCGAGAATGCGCCCGACGCGCGTTCCATAGGCCCGGGCAAGGCGCAGGGCGGCCCGATCCTCAAGAAATGGCCAGCGCTGCCGCACACTTTGCGCGAATGCGGCAAAGTCGCCTTGCTCGAAGTCCCCGCCAGGCAGTTTCGCCTTCGCCGTCCAGGCCGGCCCCATATTCGGGAAGAACGGCCGCAGCCCGGCAAGCGCATGTTCGGCAAGGCGGCGGAACGTGGTGATCTTCCCTCCGAAGATGGAAAGCGCGGGAGGCTGGCCGGGCGGCGCGTCGAGATCGAGAACATAGTCTCGGGTTACGGCGGAGGGATCGCCTGCGCCATCGTCGAAAAGGGCGCGAACGCCAGCATAGCTCCAAACCACATCGGCTGCGCAAACGGGTTTGTGGAAATAGCGGCTGACACACGCGCAAAGGTAGTCGATTTCAATGCCGCTCGCCGAGACAGCGCTTGCATCGCCATCGAACGGGACGTCCGTTGTCCCGATTAAAGTGAAGCGGCCTTCATAGGGAATGACGAAGACGATGCGATGATCCTCATTCTGGAAGATGAAGGCATGGTCTCCCGCGTAGAGCGCCGCCACCACGATGTGGCTGCCCTTCACGAGACGCACCTTCCTCCGCGCCCTCGAGCCGAGCACGTCTTGCAGCACGCCGGCGACCCAAGGCCCGGCCGCATTGACGATCGCCTTTGCCCGAATTCGAGCCGCCGCCGAGCCCCCAAAGCGAAACGTCAGTTCCCAATGGCTATCCTGTCGCGCTGCCGCCACCACCTTCGTTTGGGTCATGATGGTGGCTCCCCGCTCGGCGGCATCGAGCGCCGTGAGCACGACGAGCCTGCTGTCATCGACAGAGCAATCCGAGTAGACGAAGGCTTTCGCGTACCCGCTTTTAAGGTCACGCCCGAGAGGATCGCTGCCCAGGGATATGGCTTTCGATGCCTGCAAGGAGCCGCGAGGCGCAAGGCGATCGTAGATCGTCAGTCCAAGACGGATCAGCCAGGCGGGCCGGATCGCGGGATTATGCGGCAGCACGAAGCTGAGCGGCTTGATGATATGCGGGGCGCTTCCAAGAAGGCGCTCGCGTTCGGCAAGCGCTTCGCGAACGAGCCGGAAGTCGTAATTTTCGAGATAGCGTAAGCCGCCGTGAATGAGCTTGGTGCTCGCGGACGACGTGTGCGAGGCCAGATCGTGCTGCTCCGCGAGCAACACGGAGAGGCCCCTGCCCGCGGCGTCTCGCGCAATGCCCGCGCCGTTGATGCCGCCTCCGATCACCGCGATGTCGTAAACTTGAGGGTCCAACTCGGTACGGCGCCTCGGAAATGCGTGCCGCGGCAGGCCTGCCGCAGACAAGAATACGGAGCGCTATTGGCGCGCAGGCGCCGCTTCCGGCTTGCCAATTCCGCCGAAAAACCACTCTGAGACGGCCTGGAACAAACCAGCCTTCAAACCGAGCGCGACCGCCAGGATAATCATGATCCCGGCTCCTGTCACAATGGCATCGCCGAGGATCGTGTAGCCGAAGGCTTGCACCACGAATTTCCCTGCGAAAGAGAGAACGACGGTCAGAGCGAAGATGGGAAGAGACGCAGCACCCGCCGCGCAGACCCAACGGCTCAGACGGAACTTGAGCCAAGTTGCATCTTTGGGAACCAGACGGGCCACGAGATAGGCTGAAGCCAAAAGCCCAACGACCCGCCATAAGTCGAGGCAATGCTTGTTCAGGCTGAAATACATGGCCCTCAGCCGGTTGGCCGCCGGTTCGTCGATTGTCTCAAAGGCGATTGTCATCAGCACGCACGCGCTGAAGACCACGAAAAGCGCGCAGCAGATATCGAGAACGCGCCTGGATTCGCCTGAGGCGACCGGCGGCATGTTCGTCCGCGTCCGCCATCCAAAGGCAAGCCCGATGGCGAACAGGAACTGCCAGCAGAAAGGATTGAAGTTCCAGGCCACGTCATAGGTCATCGTGGGGATGGTCGGAAAGAAGCGCGCCGTGAACATCCACATGAGACCGGATGCAACCAGAAGCGCCAGTTCCCCTCGCACCCTGAGCCAGATCAGGAATGGCGCGAGTAGCATCACCACCACGTACATCGGCAGAATGTCGAGGAGCGGCGCCTGGAACGCGAGCAAAGGCGTTCCAAGCAGCACCTGCACCGGATTGCTCTCGATTTTGTCGATGTAGATTTCGTAGTCGGTCTTTATGCCCGCTTCGCCGATCAGGAAGGCTGCCGCCATGATGCCCGCGACAAGCAGGAGGTGATACGTCCATATTGCCCGCGTCCGGCGAAGCGCCTTCAGCGAGAAAGCCTGGAGCCCTTGCGGAACGAGGCTGTAATAGGCGAGAGCCGCCGAATATCCGGCCAGAAACATGAAAACTTCGGCGGAGTCGAAAAGCGCATAAGTCCGCGACGTCAGATAGCTGAACGCATTATCCGGAATGTGATTGATGAAAATGAAGATCAGCGAAAGGCCGCGAAAGAAGTCGATGCGGTGATCGTAATGCGGCTTTGGCGAAGCCGGCGGCTGTTTCAGCCTCAAGGCCTCGGCCCGCACCCTGATGTGGCTGTCCGCGAATGTCCCCGACCCGCCCGGCGACCACCTGGTCCCAATCAATCTTGCCGATGCGTTTACGACGTTCACGTGAGTCCCGCTCTCAACAGCCGAAGCTTTAACGCGCCCGATATACCTTCGTTGCCCTTACACGCAAATTTTAAGCCAATGCACTTTGATTCGCGCCAACACATTAGCGCGCGCTCAGGATCACAAACGAGTGCACGAAAGCCGCTTCTATGATTCAGAACGGGAATGTGACAGAAATCGTTACATTTTTACTGGCGGATAATAAATATCAAACAGCAGCGAGATCCCTGAGAAGGGACACACCCACCGTCAGCTTGGCGAGAGAGATCGCCCGCGCGGCGAGCATTTCGGATAAATTTCCGGCAACGCGCGAGACTTCGGCGGCATTGCACTTTTTCCAGGCGGCAAAATCGGCATCCCGAGGCGAACTCGCGATGACGCTTTTCGCCAGCGCCCGCTGCGCAGAGGCAACGGCGGCAAGGCTTGAGTTGATTGCGAGCCGGTTGAAGTAGTCGCCCGCCGCGAGCGCCTCGCTCGCCGATGCAAGCTCATCCAGACGAAATTCGTCCCGGATCGCGAAAATGATCCTGGCGGCGATGGCCATCGGAGCCTCCGCCTCAATCGAAACGCGGACGATGTCGAGCGCCTGAGAGAGCGGCTCAAGGGCGGCCATTCGCTTTGCCAGGTCTGTTGGAAGCCCCTCAGTCCGTAGCCGTGTCTCTTCCTCTTGCAGCCGCAGCTTCGCCTGTTCCGTCAAGACAGCGGCCATGTTCCCGATCAAGAAGCTTCCCCCGTCGCGATAGCGCTCGATCTCCGGTTCGAGGCCAGCCCTGAATTGACTGTGCCGCAGGAACCACGCGGTCTGCCTTCTCAGCAAGTCCTGCACCCTGCGATAAAGACAGAGTTGGGCCTGCCCGTCGATTTCGCAGTCCAGTGCATCGATCCCCGCATAGAGCGTTGGCAGCTGGTAAACCGCCTGCACCGCGGCGAACGCATAGGCGATGTCTGCCGGACCACGCCCGGTTTCCTCGATCATGCGAACGATGAATGTGGGACCGCCGCAATTGATGATGTCGTTGGCGAGACCGGTGACGATGATTTCGCGACGAAGCGGGTGCCGCTCGATTTCGGCCACGAAGCGCTCCCGCATCATTGGCGGGAAATAGGCAAAGAGCGCCCGCCCAAGGTAAGGGTCGGCCGGCACTGCCGTTTTGATGAGTTCGTCTTCGAGATCGATCTTCGCATAGGCCAGGAGCACGGCAAGCTCGGGCCGGGTCAGAGGCTGCCGTGCCTCCTGGCGCTCCAGCAGCGCCGCATCCGAAGGCAATGTCTCCAGGGCGCGATCAAGCCGCCCCTGCTTTTCGAGCCTTTGCATCAGGCGCTGCTGGAAACCCAGATCGGACAGACCGTCCATCTCGGCGAGGCTGATCGCCAGAGGCTGCAAAAAGTTATTGCGCAGCACCGCGCTCGCGACCTCGCCTGTCATCGCGGAGAGAAGGTCGTTGCGCGCCGGCGTGTCGAGCTTGCCCTCAGCAACGGCCGCGCCCAGCGCGATCTTGATATTGACCTCAACGTCCGACGTGTTCACGCCGGCAGAGTTGTCGATCGCGTCGGTGTTGATCCTGCCGCCGAGAAGCGAGAACTCGATGCGGCCGCGCTGCGTCACGCCGAGATTGGCCCCTTCCCCGATCACTTTCGCTTGCACGTCTTTCGCGGCGGCTCTGACGGCATCGTTGGCCTTGTCGCCGACTTGCAGGTCCGTCTCGCCGCTGCCCCGGACATAGGTGCCGATGCCGCCGAACCACAGGAGGTCGACCGGCGCCTTGAGGATCGCCGTCAAAAGCTCGTTCGACGTCACCACCGGATTTAAACGAAGAAGGCTCTGCGCCTCGGCCGAAAGCTTTATGGACTTCTCGCCGCGGCTGTAGATGCCGCCGCCTGCGGAAAGCCTCGATCTGTCGTAATCCTGCCAACTCGACCGCGGCAGCTCGAACAGGCGCTTTCGCTCCTCCCAGCTCAGCGCGGGATCGGGGTTTGGGTCGATGAAAATGTCGCGATGATCGAATGCGGCGACGAGCTTGATCGCCTTGGACAAAAGCATTCCATTGCCGAAAACGTCGCCCGACATGTCGCCGATGCCGGCCACCGTGAACGGCGTCGTCTGGATATCGATGTTCATTTCGCGGAAGTGCCGCTTCACGGCCTCCCACGCGCCGCGCGCCGTGATGCCCATTTTTTTGTGGTCGTATCCGGCGGAGCCACCGCTTGCGAAAGCGTCGCCGAGCCAGAAACCGCGGCTCATGGAAATCTCGTTCGCGATGTCAGAGAACGTGGCCGTGCCTTTATCGGCGGCAACGACGAGATAAGGGTCATCGCCGTCACGGCGGATCGTATCGGCGGGCGGCACGATCTCGCCTTTGACGAGATTGTCCGTGATCGAAAGCAGGCTTGAGACGAACGATTTGTAGCAGGCGATGCCCTCGGCCTGGATGGCTTCGCGGTTCGCGGTTAATGATCTCTTCGGTACGAAACCGCCCTTCGCGCCTTGCGGGACAATCACGACGTTTTTCACCTGCTGAGCTTTCACAAGGCTCAGGATCTCGGTTCGGAAATCCTGCTGCCGGTCCGACCAGCGCAGGCCGCCGCGCGCGATAGGCCCGGCGCGCAAGTGGATGCCCTCGAAGCGTGGCGAATGGATGAAGATCTCGGCGAAGGGCCTGGGCGCAGGCAGCCAGTCGATGTCGCGGCTTCGTAATTTGAAGGCGATGGTTTCCGGCGCGCGCTTATTGCCGTCGCGCTGATAGAAGTTGGTGCGGAGCGTTGCGCTGATAAGAGTGAGGAGGTTCCGCAAGATCCGGTCGTCGTCGAGCAGCGGGATGTTATCGAGCTCCGATGCAATACGAGCGGAGATCCTGGCCTTCTCAGCGTCCCGTCCCTTGACGGTCAAGCCGTTCGCCGGGTTGAACATCGCGTCGAAGAGCGCAAACAGATCGGCCGCAACGTTCGCATATTTATTCAGCACTTGAGAAACGTAAGTGGTGCTGTAAGGCGCGCTCGATTGCCGGTAGTAGGATGCGTAAGCCCGCAATACGGCCGACTGCCGCCAGTCGAGGCCAGCGGCCAGGATCAAGCCGTTGAAGCGGTCGTTGGGCGCAGCATCGCTCCAGACTGCGAGAAAGCCATCCTCGAGGTTGGCGCGGCGGGCAAGAAGCTCAGCGCCGCCGCCATCGGTCAGGCGTAAATCGCTATCGTGCAGGTAAACGAGGCGCGATTCGCCATCGAGTTTGGGCGTGAGCTGGAATGTCCGCTCCGAGATGACGTCGAAGCCGAAATTCTCAAGAATTGGAACGCGCTTCGAAAGCGTGAGCGGGTCGTCCAACTGCTGCAATGTCGCGCGCACGGTGCTCGGGTCGGCGGGGTTATCCCTGTAGAGGTCGATGTCGGTGGGATGATCAGGACCAAGCTTTTCAAAGCGCAGAATATCCTGCAAGGCGCGCTCCGGCCGGTTGGTTTCCTGATAACCGGCTGGGAAGGCGTGAAGATATTTCCTGACAAGCTCGTATCCCGCGCTGCCATACCGTTCCAGAATGCAGCTGCGAAACTCGTCGGCCCAGGTCGTCATGATCCTCTCGACCTGCCGTTCGAGGTCCATCTCGGCTGGATTTCTAAGCTCCCCCTCCTTGCGCCAGAGCACGAAGTGGACGCGCACCATCGCGCTTTCCGGGAAGAAAGGCGTCGCGAACTCCAGGCGCCCATCGAAGACCTCTTCGAGCATCTTCTCGAACGCGAGGCGCACCTGCGTATTGTAATGCTCGCGTGGAGCATAGACGAAGACCGAAACAAAGCGCCTGAACTCGTCGCGCCGGATGAAGACGCGCGGCCTTGGCGTGAGATCGATTTTGAGAACCTCCTCGGAGAGGCGCGCGAGTTGGTCCGGCGATATCTGGAAAAGCTCGTCGCGCGGGAAAGTCTCCAGAACGTTAAGCAAGGCTCGGCCGGAATGGCTCTCGGATGGGAAGCCTGAACTGCGGAGAACTTTTGCCACCTTCTGGCGGAGAAGGGGCACATTCCGTGTCGAAAGATTGTAAGCGGTCGCGGTGAAAAGCCCCGCAATGAGAAGGCCGCCGGTTATATTCCCGCCCGCGCCGTAAAGCTTGACGCCGATCGTATCCATATGGACGCGATGGTGAACGGTGGACTTGCTGTTCGCCTTGACGACGATGACCGGGGGAGAGTTCAGGAAAAAGGCGCGTCCTGGCGGCGTGAGGCGATGGTCATCTGGGCTTTGCCGCAGAACCGAGACGGTCTCACCGCGAAGAAGCCCAAGCCCCAGTTCCGGCCTGGGGACAAGTTCGCCGTGCTCCTGGTCGCCTGCGTAGCCGAATTCACGAATTCCAAGAAAAATGAAGTTGTTGGCCGAGAGCCAGCGAAGGAATGCGACCGACTCTGAATTCGTCTCGGCCGTCGCCGGCGGGGGCACCCGTTCGAACTGCTCCACGGCAAATTTGAGCCGCGCGGTCATTGCCGGAAAGTCAGAGACGACGGTCCTCACATCGCTAAGGACGCTCGCCAGGGCCTGCTCTATTTCCGGGGCGGGCGGCTGCGGGCCGAGCTTTCTGATTTGAAGATGAATGAAGCTTTCACGCGGGATGCCGTTAAGCGAGGGGGCCGCGGGCTGAAGAACCGTGAGGATGCCTTCGCGGTTGCGCCGCACCTCGAAAATCGGATGAGCGACGAGTTCAGGCACAAGGCCAAGCTCCCGCAGCGCACCGAGCACCGAATCGAGAAGGAAAGGCATGTCGTCGTTGACGATATCGACGGCGAGCAACTCCGTCTCGCCGGCGAAGCGTTGCCGGAGCACGATTTTTGGCTCTCCCGGCTGACGCTGACGGAAGCTCTCGAAAGCATCGCTGGCGAATGCGACGAGATCGCTTGTGCCGTATGTCTCGAATTCCGAGGCGTCGACTTCGTTGAAAAGGTGCTTGGCGAAGCGCGCCGCAAGGCCGTCCCCTGTTTGCCGGGAAAGTGATTGGACGATCGCCGAGAGCTTGCTGACGCTGGAGGTTTCAGCCGATAGTGCCATGCCGTTGCTCCACCTTTGTTAGTTTTTTATCAAAGCGAATTGCGGAGCGTTACCAAGCTCTTATACGACATCAAGAGTAGCAGCGCCTTAAACCAGCAACTTCGACGAGAGGCCCGAACAATGAACGAGAGTGCATCCGTTACGGTATTGAAGCTTCCCGAGGCTGAACTGGATCTGGAGCTTCGCGATTATTTCCGCAACTGTGAGGAGAAGCTCGGCTTCGTGCCGAATGTCCTCAAGGCCTATGCGTTCGATAAGAAGAAATTGAAAGCGTTCATCGATCTTTCGGACGACCTGATGCTTGGAGAGAGCGGCCTTTCGAGGCTCGAGCGCGAGATGATTGCGGTCGCGGTCAGCGCGGTCAATCACTGCCATTACTGCCTTACGGCTCATGGGGCCGCCGTGCGCTACAGGTCCAAGGACCCGGAACTCGGAGATACCGTCGAGCACAACTATCGCGCGGCGCCGATCACGCAGAAGCAGAAGGCGATGCTCGACTTCGCCGTCAAACTGACGGAGGCTCCGGACAAGATCGAGAATGCAGACCGGGATCTCTTGCGTCAGCTTGGCTTCTCGGATCGCGACATCTGGGACATCGCCGCCGTCGCCGCCTTCTTCAACATGTCGAACAGGCTCGCAAGCGCCGTCGAAATGCGGCCCAATGCCGAGTATTACAGCATGGCCAGAACCAAGCCCGAGGAAACGGTATAGAATATTGGAAGTGGCTGTTGCTCTCGCGCAATAGCCTGTCAGTTTTCTTCGCCGTGCGTAGCCGCCAAACCGAACACAGGTTATAAGTTCCTTAGCAGCCTGCGGCTATTTTCTCGCAATAAAATGCGATGGAGCGGACATGAAGAAGACGGCGCAAGCGTTCAGCGTTGCCATCATAGGGGTTTTGACCTTGGGGGTCGCAGCCGAGCTTGCGCAAGCGGAATGCTATGTGCAGGCGCCGCTTCGTCCTGTGCATCGCAGCTACATCCGGCGCGATGTCGTGGAGCCAGGCGTCTACGAGGTTGGGCGCAGCCCAGCCGTCTATGGCTGGACGCGGCAGGCCGTCGTTCAGCCAGGTGCGGTGATCTGGCACGAAGAGCCGTCCGTTTATCGCACTGTCCAGGTGCGCGTCCGTCGACCCGGCGGGTCTGTCTGGCATGAGCAATGCCTTAACGGGCAAGCAGCCGTGTGCCGCGCTCGCGTGCCGCCAACCTATGTTACGGTCGAGAAGCGTATCCTAGTTAAGCGCGGACATCGCTGGGCCGAGAGGGTACCCGGCTCCGTCGGCTACACGGAGCGGCGCGTTTTGCTGCGGCCGTACAAGAACTACTCGCATTTCGAGCGGCCCTATATCGCCTTCTCTCGCGAACACCTTACCATCCAGCCTGAAGGGTCGCGCTGGGTTCCCGCATCCGCCAAGCCGGATTGCTGATCATAGGTCTCGCATATTCTCAGTCAACCCGCCTCTAATCGGAATCGGTAGAGGCGGGAAAGCTGATTGTTTTTAAAGTGCCAGAGCAGCTTATCCGCGTTGACGCGAGCTGCTCTTGAGGCTTTCCGTTGATGGAAACAAAAGCGGCCTCAGTCTTGTCTTTGTCGTGGGAAAACCGCTTTGCACATGTCCGGACGAACTTTAGGGGGCAGGCGGCGCGGACTTCAGCGCGCGCGCATATCCCAGCATTCGATGCCGCTGTTCCTGAGCTTCTTGCACGCGGATTTCGCCTGCGCCTCGTCCGCGAACCGGGCTAGTCTCGCGCGATACATCGTGACGCCGCTGGGCAACGCAACCGGCACGACAAAGTCGGGATGCGTTTTCAAGAGGCCGGGGCCGAGCGCCTGTTTGACGCTTTCAAGCCGCTGTGCAGCCTGAGCCTCATCCGCAAAGGACCCCACCTGAACGTAATACGGCCCGGGGTGGTCGACAATCTCCCGGGAAACAGCGAGAGTTGCGGCGCCAAGCTTCTGAGGCTTGAAGTCTTCCCGTTCCACAGCGCTCGCGGTTTGCAGTTTCATTGCGCTCGCGACCTGCACTTTTGTCGCGCTGCACCTGCACCTTTACGATTTGCGTTTCAACCGGCGCGGCATCCAGCGACACAGCGTCCAGCGGCTCTACGACGTCCACTTGGCGCACAGTTTTATAATGGATGGAGACGTTTTGTATTTGCGCGGGCTGCACTTGCGCCACCAACGTCTCGTTCCGCGCAATCTCCTGCAAAGCGGGAGGCGCATAGGCCGCACCCTGGACAGCCTCGGCCTCCGCCTTTTCCTCCGGCTCATCCGTCGTCATGTCGGCCGCCGGCACAGACGGTTTGGAGTGGGGCACGGTTTGCCTTGCAACCAATCCATGCTCTATGGACGCGATGAGTATCCCGATCGACGCCCCATCCGGCTTCCGTTTCAGTTGAAGCGCGGGCTGCGGGGCGGCAGGCGCGACCGTGGCGGGGGGACTGGACTTGACTGGGTTGCTGGCCATCCTGTCGGGTCTCTCCTCGTGCGCTCGCTCCAGGCGCCTTGGATGTTCGGCCGTCCCCTCCGCGGGCTGTCTCAGGCTGGCGACTTCGATCCCTGATTTCCGGGCCGCCGTCTGCGTCATCGCCTTGCTCCACGACGCATCGAGGATATTCCGCATGGCGGCGTTTCGCGACCCCGAGGACGCGCCACCCAGCACAACCGCCAGAATCCGTTTGTCGCCGCGATGCGCCGAAGCCAGGAGGTTGAATCCGGCTGCCGACGTGAAGCCGGTTTTCATGCCCTCCATGCCCTCATAAGAAAAGAGCATCGTGTTGTGATTGCGGAAGATCTCGCCCCTGTATTGAAAATACCTGGTCGCAAAGACCTTGCTGCGCTCGGGATGATCGGCGAGGACGTTCTTTCCGAGCGTGATCAAGTCCTGGGCCGTGGTTCTCTGCTCGGAGTTGGGAAGGCCCGATGCATTGCGGAAGGTCGTGTTCAGCATTCCGATCGTACGGGCCTTCTGCGTCATGCGCCGCGCGAATTCGTCCTCGGAACCGGCGAGAGACTCCGCAACCGTGACGGCCATGTCGTTCGCAGACTTGGTGACGATGGCGCCGATGGCGTCAGCGACGGAAATCGTATCGCCCGGCGAAAGGCCAAGCTTTGTCGGAGATTGTTCGGCGGCGTGCTCCGAGACGCGGAGCTGCGTTCGCATTGTCAGCTTCCCGTCGCGAAGTGCGTCGAAGAGCAGATAGAGCGTCATTACTTTCGTGATCGAGGCCGGATACCGCGATACATCAGGATTTTTTGAATAGAGAACGCGCCCCGTATAGAGATCGATCGCCATGGCCGCCGGGGCAAATGACGGGTGCTCCCGGACAACATGATGGCGGCGTGCTTCTGCGCCTGACGCCAACGTGAGGAACGCGGTTAACACGCCAAGTAGGAGGGCTCGAACTTTCAGAGCCAAACCCTGCTCTCGCTTTGGTACTGACATCAACTTTTCCAAAACCCTATCCCGCGTGAAGACCCAAAAACTTTGTCGCGAGCAAGGCAGGCGAACGCTTGCCACCGTGAAAGCCTCTACGCAAGGTTGTCCGGCGAGACTGATATACCTGAGCGTGCCTTAATACTTTGTTACCCATCCCCCGCTGGCAAAAGGCGACCAACCTATAACTATCAAAAAGTATTTCAGACTTTCTAAAGTTTCAGCCATCACAGGGGCGGCGGACCTCTTCCAAGGCGCGAAGCGAACCATATATTCGGCCAAGCATTTACGCTCGCGGGCCTTGACAGAAGAAACCGATAAACGGGAGTATGGAGGGTGAAGGCTTCCATGGAAGGGGGTTCGCCCGCAGTGAGTGAAAACGCCCGGTATGCTAAGGCTTTTAATAGGCTCTCGATGGTTGCGGCGATGGCAGGCAATAACGGCTTCAAGAGTGACAACGACTTAAAGACGGGCGTGGTCACAAAAACGCGTCCGAAGACGAAGCGTCCCAGCCTGTACAAAGTTCTCCTATTGAACGACGATTACACTCCTATGGAGTTCGTCGTTTATGTGCTTGAGCGGTTCTTCAACAAGCCGAGAGAGGAGGCGACGCGCATAATGCTTCATGTGCATCAAAAGGGCGTCGGCGTGTGCGGCGTTTATACCTACGAAGTTGCTGAGACGAAAGTCACTCAGGTGATGAACTTTTCGCGTCAGCATCAGCATCCCTTGCAGTGTACGATGGAAAAGGAGTAGGTGCGGCAGTGCCATCATTTTCAAACAGCCTGGAAGAGTCGCTCCACCGCGCAATCGAATACGCCAACGAGCGTCATCACGAATACGCAACCCTCGAACATCTCCTTCTTTCTCTTATCGATGATCGCGACGCCGCATCCGTTATGCGGGCTTGCAACGTCGACATCGAGCGCCTGCGAGCCAAGCTGACCGACTTCCTCGATAAGGAATTAACCAACCTGATCCTCGATCAGGACAGCGAAGCCCAGCCCACAGCGAGCTTTCAACGCGTCATCCATCGCGCTGTCGTCCATGTTCAGTCTTCCGGCCGTGAAGAGGTCACGGGCGCAAATGTTCTTGTCGCGGTCTTCGCGGAGCGGGAGAGCAACGCCGCCTATTTCCTGCAGGAGCAGGATATGACCCGATTCGACGCGGTCAACTTCATCTCGCACGGCATCTCCAAACGCGCGGGGATGTCCGAGCCCCGTGGCGTGCGCGGCGTTGACGAGGACGCAGCGACCGTGGAAGGCTCCGACGACAAAAAGCGCTCGACGGACGCGCTTGAGGCTTATTGCGTTAATCTCAACCAGAAGGCGAAGGACGGCCGCATCGATCCGCTTATCGGCCGCGACAAGGAGATCGAGCGCACCATCCAGGTGCTTTGCCGCAGGTCCAAGAACAACCCGCTGTATGTTGGCGATCCGGGCGTCGGAAAAACCGCCATCGCCGAAGGGCTGGCGCGCAAGATTGTACGCGGCGAGGTGCCGCAGGTCCTGGCGAACGCAACCGTCTTCTCGCTCGACATGGGCACGCTGCTTGCCGGGACGCGGTATCGCGGCGACTTCGAGGAGCGGCTGAAGGCCGTCATGAAGGAGATCGAAGCCTATCCCGGCGCGATCCTGTTCATCGACGAGATCCACACCGTGATCGGCGCGGGCGCGACCTCCGGCGGCGCGATGGATGCGTCCAACCTCCTGAAGCCTGCTCTTCAATCGGGCGTGCTGCGCTGCATCGGCTCGACAACCTACAAGGAGTACCGTCAGCACTTCGAGAAGGACCGGGCGCTTGTCCGGCGCTTCCAGAAAATCGACGTGGCGGAGCCGACGGTCGAAGATGCCTTCGAGATCATGAAGGGCCTCAAGCCGTACTTCGAGGACTTCCACAACATCAAATACACGAACCAGGCAATCAAGGCCGCGGTCGAGCTTTCGGCGAAATACATCCACGACCGCAAGCTGCCCGACAAAGCCATTGACGTGATCGACGAAACGGGCGCCTCGCAGATGCTGCTGCCGCCCTCGAAGCGCAAGCGCACCATTGGCGTGAAGGAGGTCGAGGCGACGGTTGCGACCATGGCGCGCATCCCGCCCAAGACGGTGTCGAAGTCCGACACGGAACTCTTGCGTAATCTCGAAAACGACCTGAAGCGCGTGGTCTTCGGCCAGGAACAGGCCATCCATGCCCTTTCGGCGGCGATCAAGCTGGCCCGCGCTGGCTTGCGCGATGCCGAGAAGCCCATCGGCTGCTACCTCTTCTCCGGCCCGACCGGCGTTGGCAAGACCGAGGTGGCGCGTCAGCTTGCAAGCCTGCTCGGCGTGCAGATCCTGCGCTTCGACATGTCGGAGTACATGGAGCGGCACACCGTGTCGCGTCTGATCGGCGCGCCTCCCGGCTATGTCGGCTTCGACCAGGGCGGCCTTTTGACCGACGGCGTGGACCAGAACCCGCATTGCGTGCTCCTGCTCGACGAAATCGAGAAGGCGCATCCGGACCTCTTCAACGTGCTCTTGCAGGTCATGGACCACGGCAAGCTCACCGATCACAACGGCAAGCAGGTCGACTTCCGCAACGTGATCCTGATCATGACCACGAATGCAGGCGCGGCCGAGATGTCGAAGGCGGCAATCGGGTTCGGCAGCACGCAGCGCGTAGGCGAGGACGAGGAGGCGATCAAGCGCATGTTCTCGCCCGAGTTCCGCAACCGGCTCGATGCCGTTATCGCGTTCTCGAGGCTCTCGCGCGAGATGATCTCGAGGGTTGTGGAGAAGTTCATCTTCCAGCTCGAAGCGCAACTCGCCGACCGCAACGTCATGATCGAACTGTCGCCCGAGGCGATGGATTGGGTCGCCGACCACGGCTACGATGAACTCTATGGCGCACGCCCGCTCGCGCGCGTTATCCAGGAGCACATCAAGAAGCCGCTTGCCGAGGAGCTTCTCTTCGGCAAGCTGGAAGGCGGCGGAACGGTGCGCGTCGTCGTCGAGGAGAAGGACGGCAAGAAGGCGCTCTCCTTCGAGGTCATCGAGAGCAAACCGCTGGTCAAGGTCGAGGAGACCGACAGCTCCAACGATGGCGAGGGCGGCGACCGTACGCCGACCGCACTCATCCCGAAGGTGCCCTTGAACCGTTAGCGCATCTGAGACCGAGACATCGCCATGGCCGGGTTCGTCCCGGCCATTTTCGTTAGAGAGCATCCGGAAAAGTGCGAAGCGGTTTTCCGATAACGAAACTTAGAGCCCGCTTTTTTAATTCTATCAAAAGGCGGGCTCTAGCACTTGCGCAGGACCCAACGGGCGGCCTGGCGATTATTATCTTCGCAAGTCGAATGGAGAGACGCCATGGCAGCCGAGGGACTCGTTACGATCGCGAGCAAGTCTGGCTTTCAAGAAACCCTTGTCCGGTTGAAGGAGGAGATCGCATCGCGCGGCTTGACCCTTTTTGCGGCCATCGACCATGCGAAGGGCGCCCAGGAAGCCGGGCTTTCGCTGCGGCCGGCGACGGTCCTGATTTTCGGGAATGCCAAGGGAGGGACGCCGCTGATGCAGGCCAATCAAACCATCGGCCTAGACCTGCCGTTGAGAGCTCTGGTTTGGGAGGACGCCAGCGGCAAGACCTGGGTCTCCTACAACGACCTTGTCTGGCTCGCTCGACGGCATGGTCTCCCATCCGAGGCAGAGCATGGTGCGGCGGCGTTGCGTCAAGGTCTTGAAAGCATCGCGAAAATCGCCGCGGGAAGCGATTGATCGCAAGAACCAACGGTGCAAAAGCTCATCTTGCCGGGCAAGACGAACCCTGCTTCGATAAGTCCATCAGCTCATGCCGGGAAACCAAAAATCATGCAGGAAAGCGCCCAAGTCGCAGCCAGCCGCCTCGCCGCCTTGCGAACTTCAATCCGGTCTCTCGGCCTCAACGGATTCATCGTTCCGAAGGCAGACGCCTTCCAGAACGAGGCCGTCCCTCCTCACTGGGACCGGCTCGCATGGCTGACAGGTTTCACGGGCTCCGCAGGCAGCGCGGTGATCCTGGAAGACAAAGCCGCGCTCATCGTCGACAGCCGCTACACGCTTCAGGCTAAAGCGCAGGTTGATGCGTCTCTCTACGCCGTTGAGCTTTTTCCCAAGACAAAGGTCAGCTCCTACCTCGCGGCCAATGCCCCGAGAGGCGCTACTATAGGGTATGACCCGACGCTTCCCACCATGAAGGGCTTCAAGGCGCTGGAGGAGGAGACAAAGCAGGCCGGCCTCGAGCTTCGGCCCATTGTTCCCAACCCGATCGATGCACTTTGGGAGGGCCGGCCTGACGCGCACCACTTTCCAATTGTCATGCACGGCGAGGAATACGCCGGAGAAAGCGCGCCATCAAAGATCGCCCGCGTGCAGAAGGCGATTGAGGAGAAGAAAGCTACTGGCCTGTTCGTGAGCGCACCCGATGCCGTGGCGTGGCTTTTCAATATCCGCGGCAGCGATGTCGCGAATACGCCCGTGGCTCTGGTCCGAGCCTACGTTCCTTTGACCGGGAAGCCGGTCATTTTCACGTCTCCCGGTCACATCACAACGGAAATCCAGAGTTTTATCGAGCCACTGGCGGGCATCCAAAACCTCGCCTCGCTTGCGGACGCGATTGCGGGCTTAATCAAGAAGGGGGAGAAGGTCATTGTCGATCCGGCGCAAACGACGCTGCATGTTGCGGACGCGCTGAAAAAGTGTGGCGCGACGCTGATCGAGACCCCCGATCCTTGCGCCTTGTTCAAGGCCCGGAAGAATGCCGTCGAGTTGCAGGGCGCTCGCAACGCGCATGTCCGGGACGGCGCGGCGCTGTGCCGGTTTCTCGCCTGGCTCGACGCAAATGCGCCATCCGGAACGCTCACCGAGATCGCCGCATCTGACCGCCTCGAAGCCTTCCGGCGCGATACGAACATGCTCGAAGACCTAAGCTTCGAAACCATTTCCGGCGCGGGCTCGAACGGCGCCATCGTGCACTACCGCGCGACGCCCGAGACGAACAAGAAGCTGAAGCCGGGAACGCTCTATCTGATCGATTCCGGCGGCCAGTACCGCGAGGGCACGACAGATGTTACGCGAACCGTCGCGATTGGGACGCCCACGCAAGAGATGCGGCGGCGTTACACGCTTGTGCTCAAGGGCCATATCGCGATTGCGGCGGCGCGTTTTCCTTCCGCCACGCGCGGGGTTGACATCGACGCCTTTGCGCGGCGCGCGCTTTGGGATGCGGGGCTCGATTATGGCCACGGCACCGGGCACGGCGTCGGCAGCTTCCTCTCGGTGCATGAAGGACCGCAGTCGATTTCGCGGAACGGGATGTCGGAGCTTGAGCCCGGAATGATCGTCTCCAACGAGCCCGGCTATTACCGCGAAGGCCACTATGGCATCAGGCTCGAAAACCTGGTGGCCGTTACCGAACCCGTCTCCATCGAAGGCGGAGAAGTCTCGAGATGCTCGGCTTCGAAACACTGACGCTCGCGCCGTTCGACCGCCGGCTTATCGCACCGGAACTCCTGACCGCTGCCGAGCGCGACTGGCTCAACGCCTATCACGCCCGCGTCAGGCGCGAGCTTTCACCTCTGCTCGAAGCCGATGACGCGGAATGGCTGGAAGCGGCAACCGAGTGTCTCTGATCTTGTTGCGGATAAGCCCGCGCCTCCATTTGAGCGAATCGTTTTGAAGGCTACGCTTGATTAACATTCGTCAACCGGAAAGAGGCCTGACATGCTCCCCGCAAATCCAAGCAGTACCTGCCAAAGTCAGCCACCTAGTCGCGGATGACGCTACGCTCTCCCGCCGACTTGGCGCGCGAACTCGGAGTCAGCGGGATGGCGGTCCGAGACTTCCTGCGGCAGGCGTACCCGTCGAGCGCGCCAGGGCGCGGAGGGGTGTGGGAACTAACCGACGAACAGCTCACGGCTGTGCGAGCTCGCTTCAGCCTTGGGACATCTGGCGTCATGGGCACGGTCTCCCCAGGTGAGGTCCCACGGTCTCCATATCAGCAGCTCTGGTACTGGGAGGGCAATGTCCAGGAGGCGGTCCGCCAGCGACTCATATGCGACGGCTGGACCGTTTCGCGCTTCGCGGATGCTGGCCGCAAGGAACATGGTGATGACCTCGTCGCTGTTCGGGCGACGGCTATGCTCGTGATCGAGGTCAAGGGGTACCCGCCGTCGACGTACGCAGATCCCCGCCGTTCGGGCGAATTCAAGCGCACGAACCCAACTCTCCAGGCGAAGCACTGGCTAGCGGAGGCACTCCTTCGATCAATGCGGACTCTGGAGCGCGTTCCACAACCACAGGTCGCCGTGGGTCTCCCGGACTTTCCCCGTTATCGCGGCTTGGTCGGTGAGCTCGAGTGGTCACTAGCTCAACTCTCCCTCACGATCTTATGGGTCACTGAAGCAGAGGTCCGAGCGGCTGTTGCAGGGGTCACCTGAAGCGGACTACCCATCCGCCACTCCACAACCGGACGGAAGGCCCACGGGCCGAACCGCGTGATCGTTGATCTATCGTCAACTCCGACTACCGCGCGACGCGCATCGAAAACGAAGTGTCAGGTCCGGGGAACGACTTTTCCGAGAAGGTGCTCACTGCGCCTGACGAGTTTTGGACGCACGGCGCGCCCACAGAAGCGCAATCACCGACAAGGCGGCAAAACCAGCCCCGGCGAGGAAGGTGCCTTTAGGGCCGGCGACGTCCCATAGCCCACCGGCGATCACGCTTGCCGCCAGAAGGGCAAGGCCGGTGACGAGATTGAACATGCCGTAGGCCGTGCCTCTCAGCTCCTCGGGCGCGGTGTCGGCAATAAGTGTGGCGAGCAGGCCTTGGGTCAGCCCCATGTGCAACCCCCACAAAATAACCCCGATGGCCACGCCGGTGATGCCTCCCGATAAGGCGAGCACCGCATCTGCACCGATAAGCAGGACGAGACCAACGATCAGAACGGTGTAGCGATCCACGTGGTCCGAAAGGACACCGGCCGGGTAAGCCGAGATCGCATAGACCACGTTCATCAGCACCATGACGGCGGGGACGAGCGCGACGGGCAATCCAACCGATTGCGCACGCAGGATCAGGAAAGCTTCGCTGAACCGGGCGAGCGTGAACACTGCGCTGATCGCCGCGACCTGCCAATAGCTGGAACCGAGGCGGCCGAGTTGAGCCGCGCTGAGCGGAAACCTGACTTTTTTCGGGCCTCCCGCCTTTTCCGGCTCCTTCACCCCGAAGGCGATAAGGAAGAAGGAGAGAAAACCGGGAATGACCGCGATCCAGAACACCGTCGTGAAGCTGTTGGCGGTGGCCAGCATGAGCAGGATCGCAAGCAACGGCCCCGCAAAGGCCCCAACGGTGTCGAGCGATTGACGCAAGCCGAAGCTCGCGCCCCTGATTTCGGGCGGCGCAAGATCGGCGATAAGAGCGTCCCGGGGCGCACCCCGAATGCCCTTTCCGACCCGGTCGACAAAGCGCGCACCGATGAGCCAGGACAGGTTCGGCGCGAGCGGAAACACGGGCTTGGTGAAGGCCGCCAGGCCATATCCGAGCGCGGCCAGTTCCTTGCGGCGGCCGAGCCAATCGGACAGCGCCCCGGAGAAGATCTTCGTGATAGAGGCGGTGGCCTCCGCGATCCCTTCTATGACGCCAACCGCGAGCGTCGAGGTGCCAAGCACGCTAATCATGTAAATGGGCAGCAGCGCGTGGATCATCTCCGACGAGATGTCCATGAGCATCGACACGAAGCCGAGCGTCCAGACGCCCGCAGGGATTTCCCTAAGCCGGGCCGAGATCGAACCTGACGTATCCATGAGGGCCTACGAGGCCCAGGACGGCTTGCGCCTCTCGATAAAGGCGCGCATCCCCTCTTCGCCTTCCGGGCCGCGTGCGGCCTTGGCAAAAACCGCAGCGGCATGCTCGACGAGCGCGGCCGGATCTTCGAAGCGCGCGCGCCGCAAGAGTTTCTTAGTTTCTGCAATCGCGCCGGGAGCACAGGCGAGAATCTGCTGGATGGTTGTGGCAATGGCCGCATCGAGATCTGCGTTGTTCTCGCAGACTCTGTGAACGAGCCCGATGCGGTAAGCCTCGCCAGCGCCGAAGCGAGCTCCGGTCACAGACAGCCGTTTTGCCTCCGAATAGCCGAGCCGCTCCACGAGGAATGGCGCGATTTGGGCCGGGATTACGCCAAGCGACGTTTCCGGCAACCGGAAATCGACAGTGTGCGAGGCGATAGCCACATCGGTGGCGCAGGCAAGGCCGAAAGCGCCGCCCATCACCGTTCCTTCCAGAACCGCGACGATCGCGAGTGGGGAATGGGCGTAGGCTGCGCAAACATGTCCGAATTTGGCGTTGGTTTCCGCCACGGGGTCGGTGTGGTGCGCGAGCGGCGCGGCTCGCGCGGCGGACATGTCCTTGAGGTCGGCGCCCGCCGAGAAGTGGCCCCCGCTTCCTCGTAAGACGATGATACGAACCCCGCTGTTCTCCGCGTGCGCGAGCGTGTCCAGCAGTTCGACAAGCATGGTCTGCGACATGGCGTTGCGGACCTGCGGCCGGTGCAGCCGCACATGCAGGACGCTGCCTTGCCGCTCAAGCGAAAGCGCGCTCGGATTGTGCTGGGTCACGGGGTTCGTCCTTCTTTTCGCGGGGCAGAGTGCCTTCCAGCTTGCAAATAATGCCGAGCATGACTTCGTCCGCTCCGCCGCCAATCGAAACAAGGCGGCCATCGCGAAGTGCACGGCTCAACGGATTGTCCCAGGTATAGCCCATGCCGCCCCAATATTGCAGGCACGAATCCGCGATTTCCCGGATCAGCCGCCCACATTTCAGCTTCGCCATCGACGCGAGCTTGGTCACGTCCTTGCCCGCCACATAGTCCTCGACGGCGCGCCAAGTGAGCGAGCGCAGCGCCTCGACTTCCGTTCGCAGCTCCGCCAGGCGGAAATGCACCACCTGGTTGTCGAGCACGGATTTGCCGAAGACCTTGCGCTGCCGCGTATAATCGATGGTGGCGTCGATCAGCCTGTCGAGCATGGTCAGCGCGTTCGCCGCGCCCCAAAGCCGCTCTTCCTGGAATTGCAGCATCTGCAAGGTGAAGCCCATGCCCTCGGGGCCGATCACGTTCGTTTGCGGCACGCGAACGTCATCGAAAAAAAGCTGCGCGGTGTCGGACGAGAACATGCCGACTTTCCGGATTTTCTGGCGCGTGATCCCCTTCGCGTCCATGGGAACGAGGATCAGCGATTTGTTCTGATGGACCTTGCCCTCCGAGGTGTTGGCGAGAAGGCAGCACCAGTCGGCCTTCATCCCGTTCGTGATCCACATTTTCGAGCCCGAGATCACGTAGTCGCCGCCATCCTTGCGCGCGGCCGTTTTGATGGCCGCAACATCGGAGCCGCCGCCCGGTTCCGAGACGCCGAGACACGCCACCATATCGCCCGCGATGGTGGGCACGAGCCAATTACGCTTCAGCTCCTCGCTGCCGAACCGGTGAAGAGCGGGCGTCGCCATGTCGGACTGAACGCCGATCGCCATGGGCACCCCGCCGCAGGTGCAGACGCCGAGCGCTTCCGCGACAACCGCGGAATAGGAGAAGTCAAGGCCAAGTCCGCCATACGCCTCGTCATATTTGACGCCCAGCACGCCGAGCGCACCGAGTTTTTTGAACACCTCATGGGAGGGGAACTCTTCCGCCTTCTCCCATTCGTCCACGAACGGATTGATCTCCTTTTCGACGAAGCGAGTGACGAAGTTCGCGGAGCTGTTCGTGTTGTTCCGTCAGCTGCATGGCGTTTCCTCCTACCGGTCACCCTTCGAACCCATGAAGTAGGGTAGGAAAGTAGATTTCGGAATAGGCTCACGGCCATGTGGCGGCAGATTGATCTGATCCTTGATGAGACGTAGATACGCGCGAAGCTGAACATCTCATGAATTGATCTGTCGCCAGATAGTTCAAGTGACATTTTCCCCGGTCGCTGTCAGCATGCGGCACTTAACCGCCCTGAGCGCGGCGGTTACAGGGGAGTCCGAAGATCATGAAAGCTTTAATTTTTGCCGTGGCGGCATTTTTGGGGTTTGCCGCATTCGTTTCCGACGCTAACGCGTATGTCTGCGCACGTGGCTGGCGCGGGGCGGCATGCGCTGGCCCTCATGGCGCCGTTGGCGTGCGGCGGCCTTATTACCGGCCGTACCGCCACTACGGTGGCTATCGCAGGTGGTAGTTAATCCGATTGGGCCGCGAGCACTTCGCGGCCCGCTCTCTGTAAACCGCTCGTATTCGCATCTTGCGATCGAGCTTATCGCCGCCTCGAAATAGCTCTTTGCCTCCTGCTAAAGCAACGGATGCGCCGCCGCTGAAGGAATATCAGTTTCGGCGCGCAAGGGGCGCGACAGGAGCGCATCGATTGCTTCATCCACGCTCATCTTGTTCTTGACGACATTGTGGACGGCTTCGCAAATCGGCATCTCGACACCGTGCTTCTTGGCGAGCTCTACGACCGCGCTTGCCGAATAAACGCCCTCGGTTATTGATTTCCTTGCGCCGAGAATATCCGCCAGCGCTTGCCCCTGCCCTAACGCCACGCCAAGCGACATGTTGCGCGACTGGATGCTGGAGCACGTGAGGATCAAGTCGCCCAGGCCCGAAAGCCCCGTCAGTGTCTCGAAGCGGCCGCCGAGCTTCGTGCCGAGCCGCACCAGTTCGGCAAATCCGCGCGTCGTGACCGCAGCGTGAGCGTTCCGGCCGAATTGCCGGCCTTCGACAATGCCTGCCGCAATCGCCAGCACGTTCTTCACCGCACCGCCGATCTGAGTGCCGATAACGTCGTTTGACCAATACAGGCGGAAGTTGCGGTGGGCGAGAGCAGCCATAAGCGCCTTGCCGGATTCTTCGCTTTCACAGGCCAGCGTGAGAGCCGTGGGCAAGTTGCGCGCAACCTCCCCCGCGAAACTGGGACCAGACAAAACCGCAACCTGCGCTTTGGGCAAGACCGCTTTCACGATCCCGCTCATGAACGCGCCGGAGTCCTCCTCGATGCCTTTCGCGCAGATCACGACCGGTTTCCCGGCTCCGAAATGCGGCGCGATTTCCTTCGCGACCGTCCGGACAAACTGGGATGGGACGACGAGCAAAATCAGATCGACGCCCGCAATCTCTTTCGCCTCCGTTGTGGCCCTTATGGCGGGATCGAGGGCGACGCCGGGAAGGTAGACCCGGTTGGTGTGATCGGAATTGATCTCGGAAACCGTCTCAAATTCATAGGCCCAGAGCGTGACATCCCGTCCGGCGCGGCGCGCGGACTGCGCCAATGCCGTTCCCCAGGCGCCGCCGCCAAGGATTCCCACGCGTTGAAGCCTTCGCGTCTCGCCGTCCTGTAAATTGCCGTTCATGATTTTGGAGTTGCTTTCCAATGTCTTTGCGAGCCCTGCTCTACGCTTCGCCAGGGCGCTAACACCCCGATCGAGGGTTGTGGTAGCGGCAGAGCCTCAAGGACGCAAGTGCGGCTTGAAGCAAGCATTACCGGCTTCGCCAACGGCCGGGGTTATGTGGCCTGCGGCCGATGGACCAACCGAAATGAAATTCAGCGCATCGTCCCTTTGCGGATGACTAAAGACGTACTTCTGCATGTCCAACCCTATTTCCGGCGGTAGTCGCAGACCTGTTTTTTGTCGTGTGCGCCGGAGGTCACTATCGAACGCCGGGAGACGGAAGGATCGCGGAAAGCACCTTGCGAAAACCTTAAAGTTCATCCAAGCTATTGTTTTATAAGCGTAATTATAGAAAACGCCGGCGCGTCGCCAGGAACTTTTCGCGCCGTTTCATGGTTAATTCGCGACCTGAGCCTATATTTAACGGACTTTTGCAGAGTCCGTTTTTTCGCCTAAAGCGCGCTCTTTGGCGGGTTTCGCGCCCGTTTTCAGGCAGGAAATTATTCCGACCGCTCGCGTTAACCCTGAAAAGATTAATGCCCTGCCCGGCTCGTTCCGCGGCCTGGCTCGTCGAGGCGGCCCTTGCGGCCATGCCGCCAAACGGATGCCGCAAACGAAAGGGCAAACCGGGTCGGGCTGAAAAAGGGAGCGTTTCGAGAACCCGGGCTGGCGCCGAGCAGGAACAGCGGCTCATCCTCCGGCATCGGGTACTCTCTGAAATCAGTCTGAAGTCGGATCTCGGCCTTCACTGTCAAAAATCGCCAGGGGCCATCGCTGGAGTGCGCCCGGAAAAAGGCGAAGCCGTTTTTTTGATTCCATCAAAAGCGGATAGGCTCTGGGATGGATGTGGGAGGGACGACGCTCCTTAATCGCCCGCTGGAAGCTTCTGCTTTTCGGAAGCTACACCAGCCGTTTCGGATATGGGCCAGCGCGCGCGCGTGGGCGCGTCCAGGCTGTCGGTGCGGCCGGCGGAAATCCGGCAGGCCCCGGCCCAGGCGATCATGGCGGCGTTATCGGTGCAAAGACTTGGCGGCGGTGCGTGGAACGTATAGCCGAACGCCTCGCATTCCTGCAGCAGGGTGGCCCGCAAAGTCAGGTTGGCGGCGACGCCGCCGGCGGCCACGAGCCTTTTCGGCAAGCCTTCCGCGTCGTAGAGCCTGAACGCGGCGCGGAGCCTGTCGCGAAGGGTATCAGCAGCCGCAGCCTGAAAAGAAGCACACAAGTCCGCAACATCCCGGCTGCCGAGCGGCGCATGGTTCAGCGCGGTCTGGCGAACGGCCGTTTTCAACCCGGAAAAAGAAAAATCGGGGCGTGCCCGGCCGACGAGCGGCCTCGGCAGGGCAAAGCGGCGGGGATCGCCGCCCGCAGCCGCCCGCTCGACGGCGGGGCCGCCCGGGAAGCCGAGACGCAGCATCTTGGCCACCTTATCGAAGGCTTCCCCCAATGCGTCGTCGATCGTGCCGCCGAGCTTCTGGTAATCGAAATGCGCCCTCACTTTCAGAAACTCGGTATGCCCTCCCGAAACGAGAAGAAGGAGATAGGGCGGGTGCAGGCCCTCCGTCAGCCCGACCGTCAGCGCGTGACCTTCGAGGTGGTTGACGGCCGCAAGCGGCAGATCATGCACGAGCGCGATCGCCTTCGCCGTCACGAACCCGGCGAGCAGGCCGCCAATCAGGCCCGGCCCGGCTGTCCCGGCGATGCCATCGAGATCGCCAAACCCGAGGCTGGCGTCCCTAAGCGCCACATCGATCAGGCCGTCGAGCACTTGCACGTGAGCGCGGGCCGCGATCTCGGGCACGACGCCGCCGTAAGGCTCGTGATCCTTGAATTGAGACCGCACAATATTTGAGAGGATGACGCCGTTGCCTTGCGTGTCGCGCCTTACAATTGCGGCGGCAGTTTCGTCGCAGCTTGTCTCAATACCGAGTATGGTTAATTCGCGATTTTTCGTCGCTGCTGTCCCCAAATGCTCTTTATTGATCGCGCGTTGCTGCATGATCCTTTATTGAGACCCCTGTATCGCTTTCGTGCTGTACGTCGCGACCGGGATATGCTTAGTGTCCCCATCTCGATACGCACCTTCATCTCAGCCGGTCAATGGGCGGCGGATTCGTACAACCCAAGTGCACAGAACCATGAAAAATCTCTCAGAAGCAAGGCAAATTCGCATTGGCACCAGGGGGAGCGCTCTCGCTCTCGCACAGGCACACGAGGTGCGCGACCGGCTGACAGCCATCTACGGCGATAAGGTCTCCTTCGAGATCGTCATCATCAAAACGACTGGCGACAAGATTCTGGACCGGGCTTTGGCGGCGGTTGGCGGCAAGGGGCTCTTCACCAAGGAACTGGAAGAGCAGCTTCTCGACAACACCATCGACATCGCCGTCCATTCCATGAAGGACATGCAAGCCGAACTGCCCGCAGGGCTGGAAGTCGGCTGCGTTCTGCCCCGTGAAGATGTCCGGGACGCCTTCATCTCTCCGGTGGCGAAATCGCTGCAGGATCTGCCCTCGGGCTCGATCGTGGGAACAGCGTCCATCCGGCGCGAAGCCTTCATCCGCAACAGGCGGCCCGACCTGAAGATGATCCTGTTTCGCGGTAACGTGCAAACTCGGCTTCGCAAGCTCGAGGAAGGCGAGGCGCATGCAACGCTGCTCGCATCGGCTGGGCTGAGACGCCTTGGGCTCGCCGACCGCATCACGCAGGTCATCCCCGTCGAGGACATGCTGCCAGCACCGGCGCAGGGCGCCATCGGCATCGAGATGCGCTCGGCCGATCACCAGACCAAAGAGATCATTTCCGCCATCAACGATCGCGATTCGTTCATCGCAATCGAAGCCGAGCGTGCATTCCTCAGCCAGCTTGACGGATCCTGCCGGACACCGATTGCGGCGCTCGCCCGCGTCGACGGCGACACGCTGTCCTTCAAAGGCATCATCCTCACCCCGGATGGCGCGCGCATCTACGAGACCGACAGGAAAGGCAACGTGAAGGACGCGGCCGCGCTCGGCAAGGATGCCGCGCACGAATTATATGAACGCGGCGGCAAGGACGTTTTCCGCGACGTAGCGTAGGCGAGACGCGCTCTTTCAACCTGGATTCATGCTTGGCTGGAGGAAGTATGCGCCTCCTTGTAACGAGACCCGAGCCCGAGGCGAGCGCCTTCGCGGCAGAGCTTCGCGCGATCGGGCATGAACCCGTTCTCCAGCCGCTTATTGAGTTCCGCGTCCTCGAATTCGATGCAGAACCCTTGCGTGCCGCTGAGGTCATCATAATCACCAGCGTCAGCAGCCTGCGCGCTCTGCAGGAGCGGGGCGTCATCAAGGACATCCTCGACAAGCCGCTATACTGCGTTGGCGAACAAACGGCGAAGCGGGCGCTTGCGGCCGGTTTCGAGACTGTGCTTGAGATTGCCCAAACCGGAGAAGACTTGGCCCGGAAAATTATAGCGTCTGGGAGAAGGGGAACGCCGCTCGTTCATCTTATGGGGGAGCACATGGCCTTCGACATCGTGGGCGCACTCGCCCGCGAAGGCTTTTCCGTTCAAAGCGAAACAGTTTACAGTATGGACGCCTGCGCCCGGTTGCTGCCCTCCGTCGACGCCATGCTGAGGGCGGGCGAGATCGGCGGCGTCATTCTCATGTCGCCGCGCACAGCCGAGATCTACGTATCATTATGTCACAGGCACGGCATCGCCAATTCCGCTAAAACCCCGTTATATTTCTGTTTATCTGAAAACGTGGCGGCCAAGCTTTCCTCCCTTAAGCCGAATCATGTGCGCGTTCCGGCGAAACCAAATCGGATAGCGCTCCTGGAACTTCTGCTGGCGGATTGATATCGTTGCGCCAATGGTTAAGATGCTGCCACGAGGCCGTAACAAAGGTCCTTGATAACGATGCCCGAAGAGAAACGACCAAGACCGAGGATCAAGATGACTGCCGAGCCTGACGACACTCCGGTCGAGCCAAGTATTTCACCCGCTGCCTCCGGCAAGGCAAGCGACCCGTCGCCCCGCCCGCGGCCAACTGTGATTGAACAGCAGCCCGAGGTGCAACCGGCAGGGCTCGGCGCGCTTCTTCGTCCGCTCGCAGCAGGCCTCATCGGCGGCCTTCTTGGTGGAGGCATCCTGGCTCTGATCCTGACGGGAGGGGGGCCGAAGCCCGACGAGCAGGCGAGGCTGCAGATAAAGGATCTGCAGGATAAGATCAGAGAGCAGCAGGATAAGGCGGCTCAACTGGACGAAGCGGTTCGCGTGAAGCTCGCCGCACCTGTGAAGGCGGCAAGCCCCGAAGAACTGAGCGAGGTGCGCTCACGCCTGGAGGATCTCTCGAAGGCCACAAAGACTGAAGACGAGTCGGTGCAATCGCTGTCGCAGAAGGTGCAGGCTCTCGAGCAGAAGCCGGCTCCTCAACCCGACAAGGAGGCAGTCCAAGCCGAAATCGCCTCGCAAATGGCACCGGTTGCGGAACGCCTGACAGGTCTTGAGCACTCCCAAAGCGAGAAGACATCCGAGGTTACCGAACGCCTGGCAGGCATCGAGCGCACCCAAAGCGAGAAGGCATCCGAGGTTACCGAACGCCTGGCGGGCATCGAGCGCACTCAAAGCCAGCGGGCATCCGACGCCCGGACGGCAACCGTGACGATCGCGATGAAGAACCTGGAACGGGCTGTTACCGAAGGTAAACCGTTCGCCACAGAGTTGAACGCGATCGAGAGTCTTTCCTCGGAAAAGCTCCCGGTTTCCGAGCTTGCATCGTTCAAGGAAACGGGCGTGCCATCGCTTTCCCAGCTTCAGCGTGAATTCGCGGACACCGTTCGCGACGTCATCGTGAAGCACTATCACGGCAAAGCCGAAATCCTTCGTGGATGAGGTGCTTTCCCGCGCCAGAGGAGCGATCCAGGTCAAACCCATTGGCGGTGCGGGCGATACCGTCGAGGCTCTTCTGGGGCGCATGGAAAAGGCCCTCAAGGCTGGCGATCTGAAAGGTGCGCTGACAGAAAGCGCCTCTCTCGAAGGCCCGGCAAAAGAAGAATTGAAGGCTTGGCTGCAGCATGCTCAAGCCCGCGCGGCAGCGGATGAGGCGGTACAGAAGACCGACCAGGAATTACTGGCCAGCCTGACGAAAACATCCGCAACTCACTAGGGCGGCCCGCGTCCATCCGGACGCGGATAAGCTGCTCTAGCGCTCGAGAATCCTCAACTTTTCCGCCTTTAGGCGGGTTGATCTAAGACCAGAACCGGCAACCAAGCGCGAAATCGCGAAACGCTGTGGAAGTTAAGCCATGATCCGCCTTATCGCCTACCTCGTGTTGATTGTCCTTGCCGCCGCCGGCCTTTCCTGGATCGCGGACAGGCCCGGAAGCCTGACCGTCGAATGGCTCGGCTACGATATTCGTACAAGCGTATTCATCGGGACCATCGTCCTTCTGATCACGTTCGCCGCTTTGGCGCTTCTCGGCTGGCTCGGCATTCTCACTTTCTCCGCACCGAAGCGGCTGTCCCGCAGAATTGACCAGCGCCGCAAGCGCACCGGCCAGGAAGCCGTGCGCCGCGGCATCTTCGCGGCTGGCGCCGGTGACAAGCTCGGAGCGTTGAAAGCAAGCGCCATAGCAAAGAAGGCGACGCCCGAAGAGCCGCTCACCCTTCTTCTCGAAGCGCAGTCGGCTCAGCTCAATGAGGATCCGATCGCGTCTCGCCAGGCTTTCGAGCGCATGCTCGAAACGCCCGAAATGGCGGAACTCGGTCTTAGGGGGCTCTACATCGAGGCGAAGAAGGCGGGGCAAACGGAAGCAGCCAAGCAGTTCGCAGAGCGCGCTCTGACAGCCAATCCGGCATTGAGCTGGTCGTCCAGCGCCCTTTTTGAAATGCTATGCCGTGAAGGCGACTGGCGTTCGGCGCTGAAGACGCTTCAGATCGCCAAGCAGAACCGTCATCTCGGGAAGGCCGAAGCCGACAGGCGCCGCGCGCTCCTGCTGACGCAACTCGCCATCGAACTCGAGGACGGGCAGCAGGCCAAGGCGCTTGCCTATGCGACGGAAGCGTTCGACCTTGATCCGTCGCTTGTTCCCGCCGCTGCCGTCGCGGGCAGGATTCTTACGGCGCAAGGCCAAACATCCAAAGCGACCAAGATCCTGACGCAGGCTTGGCGCAACACCCAACACCCCGAAATCGCGCTGATCTTCGCTCATGCCCGCAGAGGCGACGCTCCACGCGACCGGCTGTCGAGGGTGAGGTCGCTGGTGGCGACGGGGCCGGTCAGCCTGGAAGGCGCCGTCGCAGTCGCCATGGCGGCAATCGAAGCGAAGGACTGGAAGGCCGCGCGTTCGGCGCTGGAACCGTACCTTGCCAATACACCGCCCGCTCGCGTATGCCGCCTCATGGCGCGCATCGAGGCCGGACAAAACCGGGATGCCGGCCGGGCGCGTGAGTGGCTCGCCAAGGCTGCCCGTGGCGCTCCCG
The DNA here is from genome assembly GCA_963772105.1 of uncultured Alphaproteobacteria bacterium. Classification (GTDB taxonomy): domain Bacteria; phylum Pseudomonadota; class Alphaproteobacteria; order Rhizobiales; family Rhodomicrobiaceae; genus Rhodomicrobium. The sequence continues at coordinate 69,145 of CAVYVV010000002.1, read as the reverse complement.
ATCCGATCTGGATGGCTCCGGACGGCTCGGTCTCCGCGGAATGGCAGCCGATGTCGCCTGCGACCGGCGCTCTGGGCGTTCTCGAATGGAAAACGCCTCCAGCGGCGACGTCTCAAGGCGCGGAAGATTTTATTGCGGAAATGTCGGCTCTCGACCTCTCATCGATTGACGCGGAGCCTTTGGATGCCTTGACAAAAAAAGCGATCCCGTCATCGTCGCAGGAGATAACGAACGGGAGCGCGGAGGCATCCACCGACGGCGCTGTAAAGGGTGCGAACGCAACCGCGTGAGAAGGATGGGCGCGAGTCGAAGTAAGCCTGCTCGGGTTATCCATTCTTTTGGCGACCTTTTGAGCGGACTCGGCTTGCGCTGCAGTGGGTCCGTTGCTATTCATGTCTCGCGGGGTTTTCTCGCAATGCCGCTTTAGCTCAGCCGGTAGAGCACATCATTCGTAATGATGGGGTCGGGTGTTCGAAGTCACCCAAGCGGCACCACTCTATCTCCGTCATCCAATCCTGCCGGTCTTCTCTCTTAAAACCACGAAGGCAGCAGGAAATGGTGCGTTTTTAAGAGGAGCAGTTTATGCGCTTGCCATCCCGCACGATCATCATTTTTGGATCGGCTTTGGCCGTTTTCTCTGCAGTTTCCGCCTTCGCGCAAACGGAACCGGCGCAAAATCCTTTCAGCAGCAAGGCGCAATCAACCGCGCCAACGCCCGGCACTCCCGCGCCCAAGAAAAAGCGCGCCGCCGTCGCCCCCAAGGCAGGCCAGTTCACAACCGAAGCCGAAGCGAAAGCGAGTTGCCCTGGCGAAACCGTCGTCTGGGTCAATACCGGCACCAAAGTTTACCACCACGCCGGCACATCCGCCTACGGGAAGACGAAGCGAGGCGTTTACATGTGCGAGAAAGAAACTGCCGCCGCAGGCTACCGTGCAGCCAAGAACGAGAAGAAGTCCTCATAGACGGTAAAAAGAGACAATGGCGCCCCCGCCCCATTCCTGGGGCGGTTTGTGCTGCGTCGGCTCAATTCCCTTCTCAACGCTCGGCAAGTTTTCTCGCTGTTACAATTTCAAGTGCGATAAACGCCTCGAGAAAACACTGCTTCGGTCCATCGACCTTAAGTCCGGTGGCCTCCAAAGCCCGCGCATATTCCTTGATGTTCGCATAATCCGCAATAATGGCTATGCCCTGAGGCTTAAGCACCCTGGCGATCTCGCAGCACGCTTTCGCGCGCCCGTTAGCGTCCGCGATGCTATGCAAAAACAGAAGTGAAAGAACGACGTCAAAGGAATTGTCAACGAAAGCGATATGGCGGGGATCGTCGCTTCTTAGCTCAACGCGGTCATGAACGCGGGCGAGATCAAGGTTCCGTTGCGCAGCATCAAGCCGATTGCAGTCGGTGCTTGCCCCCTGCCAGTCATCGATGCTCACCACTGTGCCCGTGCGAAGGCGTTTTGCAGCCCCGATTGCAAGAAGTCCACGCCCGGTTCCCAGATCGAGAACCGTTTCGTTGCCGCGCCAGCGCACCATTCCAAGCATCCGATTCCGGATGTTGAATTTGCCCCAAAACGAGTAGGCAAGCACGGAGGCGCAGATGCCGAGGCTGAGACTTCCGAGGGCGAGCAGGGTCGGCCCCACAAGCGTTAAGTGGAAATCCCCGGCGTCGAACGACGGCATGACGAGCCCTGCGAATATCGCTCCGGCCCCCACAGCAAAAAGAAACCTCACCCTGGAGGGTAAGTCGATCCCATAGTTCGGCTTGGGCCGCGCCCGTAATCGAGAAGGCCGCTTCATTCAAACCTGATCCATTCCGGGTGGTTTCACGCCAACACATAATGCTGGCGAACGCTTCAAAATATCAATTCCTCGTGCATTGGATCTTAAAGCCTGAACGGTTATGACCCTATAGTTTTGAGGTCCAGGTTGCATTGCAACCTCCAAGCGAACCGGGACCTCGCCTCAAGGCTTTCTCGGGTTGAAAACTCGGGCTAGTCGTGGCTCGAAAAGATCTGACACAGGCGGATTAGCCATGACCGGCATCAATCAAGACGAGAATCCCGTCGGAAGACGAGTTCCCCCGGCACCAACAGGCCGGGATCGCCTCGTGCTGGGCTTCGAGCGCGTTGGACTCGTTGCGCTGACAGCGCCGCTTCTGTCCGCGATCATCGTGGCCGCGCTTTGCGCCATTGCTGCATTCGGCGTGACGAAGCTCAAGGTGGATAACTCGCTGAGTTCCCTGTTCCGCTCCGATACGCCGGAGTTCCGCCAGTTCGAAGACCTGTCGCGGCGCTTTCCCTCGCACGAATACGACGTGCTGATGGTGATCGAGGGCGATGGCCTTCTTGAACGGGAGAATGTCGATAAGCTTCGCGACCTTGTCACCGATGTTCAGTTGATCGACGGCACACGCGGCATTCTTTCCATGTTCTCGGCGCGGGAAGCTCCCCAGCCGGGGCACCTGCCCGGGCCTCTTTTCCCTGCCGATCTTCCCGAGGGCGAGCGATTACAAGGCGCTGATCGACCGTGTTCTTTCCAACGACCTCATTCGGGGCAAGCTGTTATCGCAAGACGGAAAGCTCGCACTCGTCGTCATAGCGCTCGCCCCTGAAGTGGCCGATAGCGACAAAGTAGGCGATGTTGTCGGCTCGATCCGGAAGACGATTGCGGAGGATTTGCAAGGCTCCAGTCTCAAGGCCGAGCTTTCGGGCGTGCCCGTCATGCGCCTGGAGATCCGCAACGCCGTCGAACGCGATCAACTCCTTTACAACGGCATCGGCTTTGCTGCCGGCTGCCTGATCGCAATCATTTTCTTTAGGCGGCTATCTTTCATGATCATCGCGGCCGCCCCGCCGCTGATGGCGATCCTTCTAGCCCAGGGAACCCTTGGGTGGCTCGACTTCAAGCTGAACACGTTCTTGAACGTGATGACGCCTCTCATCATGGTGATCAGCTTTTCGGACAGCATGCAGCTCACATTTGCGGCGCGAGACCGTCTCATCTGGGGCGAAAGCAAGCAGGACGCCTTCCGCAACGCGATCCTCATTGTTGGACCAGCTTGCGTTCTCACCCATGCGACGGCCGCTTTCTCGTTCATCGCGCTTCTGTTTTCCAGTTCCGAGATGATCAGGAATTTCGGGGAGGCCGGCATCATTTCGACGGTGATCGCGCTCTTCACGGTCATCACGGTTTTGCCGCTTCTCGGGGTGTTGCTCGTCAGGAGGGAGGCGACATTTGCAGCCCGATTGAAGGGCACGGATTCTGCAATCGATGGATTGCGCGCCTTTTGCTCCTGGATCGCCGCACGCGTTGTGGCCCGCCCAGGCATATACAGCCTCATCAGCCTCACCATCGTGGCGGGCCTTGCCGCTATCTATTCAAATCTTGATGCCCGGTACCGGCTCGCCGATCAGGTTCCGGACAAACAGCAAGCCGTTGCGGCGAGCCATCGCCTTGACACTAAGCTCACCGGCTCCAACCCGATCGACGTGCTGATCGAACTGCCGCGAGGCGCCACGATTTACGGTCCTCAAGCCCTCGCCGTTCTCGGGGAAGTACACAGCATCCTGGAGAAGCAGGCCGGCGTGGGAAATGTCTGGTCGATTGAGACGCTGCGCCGCTGGCTCGCCGAGAAGCTCGGAAAATCCGACGTCGAAACGCTGAAGGAATATGTGGGCTATCTTCCCGAGCACCTCGTCCATCGTTTCGTCGACGCGAACCAGGATGCGGCTGTCGTTTCGGGTCTGATCCCGGATGAGGACGCGAACCGCCTGCTTCCCCTCATCAACTCCCTGGACAAGTCTTTGAATGAGGTGCGCGCAGCGCATCCCGGCTATCACATCGCGGTGACCGGTCTCTCGGCTATTGCAGCCCGAAACAGTTCTGCCATGATTGAGAGGCTGAATAAGGCGCTCACGATCGAGATTGTGTTCGTGGCTGCTTTCATTGGGTTGGCTTTCCGCTCGGTCATTGTGATGCTGTCCGCGATTTTGCCGGCGATATTCCCGATCCTGGCCTCCGGTGTGCTGCTCTGGCTCGTGGGCAGCGGGCTTCAGTTTGCGAGCATTGTTGCGCTTACCGTTTCTTTCGGGCTTGGCCTCAGCGCGACGATCCATTTCCTGAACAGGCTGCGGCTGGAAGACAAACCGGATCAATCCCCCGGCGTAGGGGTGGAGCGTGCAACTGTTCTTGTCGGGCCGGCGCTGATCCTAACCACGGTGGTGCTCGCCTGCGGCCTTGCCGTTACGGTGTTCTCGGATTTGCCGTCACTCAGGCTGTTCGGCTGGCTGTCGGCCTTCGCGATGATCGCGGCGCTCTTCGCAGATCTTTTGATTCTGCGGCCGACGATTATGTTTCTGTTGCGTTTGAGGCGGGGTCGAGGGCACCAACCTGCAACGGGCTCACAGGTGGAACATGCCTGAAGCCTGAGTTGTTAGGGGTCTTCTGCACCCAAGTGTTTATGACTAAGCAAACAGGAGGCATGCCGTGATAGCGTTGAAAGTTCTGCGTACGACCTTAATCGGGGCGGCTTTGGCTTCAGCCCTTTCTGCCAGCATGGCATCAACTGCCGTGGCGAGAGGCGAAGGCGACAGCATCTCCGGCTCATGGAGCGGCGGCGGAGTGGTGGTCTACGCATCGGGACAGCGTGAGAGAGCGCACTGCCGGGCGAGCTATTCAGGCGGCGGCGGCAGCGTCATGATGAGCGGCAACTGCGCAACTCCGTCCGGCAGCGTCTTTCAGTCGGCGCGTCTGCGAAGGGTCGGCGCGAACAGCTATGCCGGAAGCTTCTTCAACAGCCAGTTTAATACCTCCGGCAGCATCTACGTAACGGTTCACGGCGGCACCCAAAGCGTAAGCCTTCGGAGTAACGCCGGATCCGCAAGCCTGACCTTGAGGCACTAAAGCAGCCCGCGTCCATTTTGACATGCCGCTCTAACTTTAGAAGCGGTCAACTTCCCGCCTTCAATCGATTCCGATTAAAGGCGGGTTGATCTGAGCCAACTTCGCTGATCTCGCCAACAGATTGTCAATACGGACGCCGCTCCGCGCTTCGTCATCCCGGCCAAGCGAAGCGCGAGCCAGGGCCGCAAAAAGGTAGGCGCTTCAACTTGTTACGATCCCGGATAAGGCTTCGCCTTTCCGGGATGACGGCGCGCGATCCGTTGCGCGTCCGGCGAACTCTCTAGTAATCCGTTCTAAATATCCAGCGCGTCGGGTTCTGCGAACGCGGCGCGTTCCTGGATGAAACGGAAGCGCGCCTCGGGCTTGTTGCCCATGAGCTGCTCGACGATGTCAGCCGCGGCGGCTTCATCCGCTTCATGATCGAGGCCGTTGAGATCACCGGTGCGACCCGTTATCTCCACGCGAAGAAGCGTCCGCTTCCCCGGGTGCATGGTGGTTTCCTTGAGCTGGGCCGGCATCATCTCGCCCAAGCCTTTAAAGCGGCTGACTTCCAGCTTGCCGCGCCCGTTGAACACAGTCGCCTTCAGTTCGGCGAGATGGGCGTCGTTGCGCGCATAGGCCGTCTTGCCACCCTGGCTCAAGCGATAAAGCGGCGGCACGGCGAGGAAAAGATGCCCGTTGCGGATGAGTTCAGGCATCTGCCGGTAGAAGAAGGTGATAAGCAGCGAGGCGATATGCGCGCCGTCGACGTCGGCATCGGTCATGATGATGACGCGGTCGTAGCGAAGTTCGGCCTGTTTGTAGTGCTTGCCGGTTCCACAGCCGAGCGCCTGCGTGAGGTCCGCCAGAAGCTGGTTTTGCGCGAGCTTGTCTCGTGAGGCGCTCGCGACGTTCAGGATCTTGCCGCGCAAGGGAAGGATGGCCTGCGTGGCGCGGTCGCGCGCCTGTTTCGCAGAGCCGCCAGCCGAGTCACCTTCGACAATGAAGATTTCCGTGTCGTCTTTCGCGTTCTTGGAGCAGTCGGCGAGCTTTCCCGGCAATCGAAGCTTCCGGGTCGCGCTCTTCCGTGCCGTCTCCTTCTCGCGCTTGCGGCGAAGGCGCTCCTCTGCACGATCAATGATGTATTCGAGAAGGCCGTTGGCCTGCTGCGGAGAGGCCGCAAGCCAATGATCGAAGGCATCCTTCACCGTGCCCTCGACGACGCGCGCTGCCTCCGCGGACGAGAGCCTGTCTTTTGTCTGGCCCTGGAATTCCGGTTCGCTGATGAACACCGACAGCATGACGCCCGCCGAAACGAAGATGTCGTCCGGCGTGATCTGCGCGGCCCGCTTGTTGTTCGTCAGGTCGCCATAGGCTCGAAGCGATTTCGAAAGCGCCGCGCGCAGCCCTTGCTCGTGCGTGCCGCCTTCCGGCGTCGGCACCGTATTGCAGTAGGACTGGATGAAGCCGTCCTCGTCGGCGAGCCAGGCGATGGCCCATTCGACGCTACCGTGCCCCCCCTCCTTTTGAACGCGGCCCCAGAAAACGTCCTTCGTGACCGGCGTCAATTTTTCGATGCGTGTCGCTAGAAAATCGCGGAGCCCGCCGGGAAAATGGAAAACGGCCTTCTCGGGCACATCCGTATCGCCGCGCAGAAGCTCGGGTGAGCAGGACCAGCGAATTTCCACGCCGCCGAAGAGATAAGCCTTTGCGCGCGCCATCTTGAAGATGCGCAACGGCTTGAAGTGGGCGCGCTCCTTGAAAATCTCGGGGTCGGGCCGGAAACGAACCGTGGTGCCGCGCCGGTTGCGGACCGTGCCCAAATCCTCGAGGCCCGTCTGCGGCGCGCCGCGCGAGAAAGTCTGGCGGTAAAGCTTGCCGCCGCGCGCCACTTCCACTTCGAGATGCTCCGAGAGTGCGTTCACCACGGACACACCAACGCCATGCAAGCCGCCGCTGGTCGAATAGACGTTCGAATTGAATTTCCCGCCGGAATGAAGCGTCGTCATGATGACTTCGAGTGCGGACTTCCCCGGATATTTCGGGTGTGGATCGACCGGAACGCCGCGCCCATTGTCGGTGACGCAAAGCGTGCCATCCGCTTCGAGCGAGACCTCGATGAAGCTTGCGTGACCCGCAACGGCTTCATCCATGGCATTGTCGAGCACCTCGGCGAAAAGGTGGTGCATCGCCTTTTCATCGGTGCCGCCGATGTACATGCCGGGACGGCGGCGCACCGGCTCCAGCCCTTCAAGCACCTCGATGTCGGCGGCGGTGTAGCTTTCGCCGGGTTTCTGGGCCGGCAAGCGGGCGACCGTCGCGTTCGGCTTCTGAGCCTCATCGGCGCCGAAAAGATCGCGTGTCGAAGCCGTACCTTGCTTGCTCATTCGTCACCCTTAACCGCCGCTCGTGTGGCGTCCCGCAATTGCCTACACCCTTTGCGCCAAGCTCTTATAGCGCCGCAAATCTTCAACCGGACGCGAAGCTCACAAGTTGCAAGCTGCGGGCGCTTTGGCAAGTGTCAGTCGCCTCCTACCCACTTCTTCGAGACAAAGCCGCGCCCAAGGCTTCGCCAAAATGAGCTTGCAATCAGGTTCGCACATGGCGCATCACCTCCCTGATCCCCCGAAAAGCGAGATGCGGCGAGGCCCCCCATGAGCGACGTCCTGATGCTCGGTGAAGTTTTTGCGCGCCTCGCCGCCGCGCTCGTCGCGGGCGCGGCCATCGGCGTCGAACGGCAATGGCATCAGAAAATGGCGGGCTTGCGGACGAATGCGCTCGTCGCGCTGGGGTCAGCCGGCTTCGTGGCCTTCTCCAGCGTGGTCGGCCAGGGCGACCCGACGCGCGTGGCTGCGCAGGTCGTTTCCGGCATCGGCTTTCTTGGTGCGGGCGTGATCTTGCGCGAAGGCGCTAACGTCCGCGGACTGAACACGGCCGCCACGCTTTGGTGCTCCGCCATGGTCGGAACCTTCGCAGGCGGCGGCTACTACGCGCTCAGCCTCGGAGCGGCGGTCCTGGTCGTCCTGACGAACATCGCGATGCGTTCGGCGATATTGGGCATAAACCGTCGCCAGCAAGCGGCGACGGATGACGCCGAAACGCAATACACCATCGCCGTGACCTGCCGCAGCACTGAGGAAGCGCATGTCCGTTCGCTCCTCCTTCATGCCCTGTCGCAGGGAGGGCTGGGCCTGAGGAAGATCGAAAGCGAGGATCTCCCTGAGAGCGGAAAGGTTTGCGTCACGGCAGATACGCCCCCGGGTTCCCGGAAAGACGCCGCCCTGGAAAATATCGTGGGACGCTTGAGCCTGGAGCCGTTTGTCACCGCCGTTTCCTGGGAAGCCGAGCGCGTAAACAGCGACGTTTAGGCTGTTGCGATTAACTTTCATCAAACTGTCATGTGGCTGCGGGATAGCTTGCATGTCAGTCGCTTGGGAGTCTCTATTATGTCCGATATTGCAGCGCCGATGCCGGGGCAGGCATCGCCGAGGCCAAACCTCGATGCGAAAGTCGCACCTGTCACCGCGATCATCTTTATTCTGCTGTTGGCGACCGGCCTGCTTTTTACCGTCTACGGGGTCTACTCCGACGTTCAGGCCTCGGGCGTTCCCGTCACATCCTATATTCCATTCCTGCTCTTGGGCGCCGCCCTCCTGATTGCGCTTGGCTTCGAGTTCGTGAACGGTTTCCACGATACCGCCAACGCTGTTGCGACCGTCATATACACCCATTCGCTGCCCGCGCAGTTTGCGGTGGTGTGGTCCGGCTTTTTCAACTTCCTGGGTGTGCTGCTCTCCTCTGGCGCGGTTGCTTTCGGAATCATTTCTCTTCTGCCGGTCGAGTTGATCTTGCAGGTCGGCTCTCATAATGGCTTTGCGATGGTGTTCGCTTTGCTGTTCGCCGCCATTGTCTGGAACCTCGGCACGTGGTGGCTTGGCTTGCCCGCCTCGTCATCGCACACGCTGATCGGGTCGATCATCGGCGTCGGTATTACAAATGCGCTTCTGTCCGGCAGGGACGGCACATCGGGCGTGGATTGGTCGAAGGCGACCGAGATCGGTTATTCGCTGCTGCTGTCGCCGCTGGTCGGCTTTTTTGCAGCGGCTCTTCTTCTCCTCTCTCTCAAGGTTCTCGTTCGCAACCCGAGCCTCTATGCGGAGCCCAAGAGCAACCAGCCGCCGCCGTGGTGGATTCGCGGCCTGCTCATCCTGACCTGCACCGGCGTTTCCTTCGCGCACGGCTCCAACGACGGCCAGAAGGGCATGGGTTTGATCATGCTCATCCTCATCGGGACCTTGCCGACGGCATACGCGCTTAACAAAACGCCGTCTGCGAACCAAATGCCGCAATTCCTGAAGACCTCTGCAGCGGTTGAGCAAATTCTCGATAAGAAGACGCAGGGACGCCAGGTTGGCGGCAATCCGAGACCGTTGGTCTGCGACCGACATTGCGCTGCACGAAATCGACAACAACACGCTGCCGGCCGTGAGAGACCTTGTCCGGCTGATCTCAAGCCAGGTTCAAGATTTCGGCTCGATCGCCAAGGTTCCGGCGAACGCCGTCGGGAACGTGCGAAACGATATGTATCTCACGTCCGAGGCGCTGCGCTGGCTTCTCAAAGACAACAAGCTTAGCCTTTCGAGCGAGGAAATCAGCGCCTTCAAAGCCTATAAGGCCTCCCTCGACGACGCCACCCGCTTCATTCCGCTATGGGTGAAGGTGGCGACCGCCATCGCGCTCGGCCTTGGCACTATGATCGGCTGGAAGCGGATCGTGGTTACGGTCGGCGAGAAGATCGGCAAGCAGCATCTCACCTATGCCCAAGGTGCGTCAGCCGAACTGGTAGCCATGGGAACCATTTTCGCGGCTGACAGTTTCGGCCTGCCCGTTTCGACGACCCATGTGTTGTCCTCGGGCGTTGCAGGAACGATGGCGGCGAACGGCTCCGGTCTGCAGATGGCAACCGTTCGAAATCTCCTGATGGCATGGGTGCTGACGCTTCCCATGGCCATGCTGATTTCCGGCAGCTTGTTTTATCTGTTCACGCAGATTTTCTGAGCCTGTTTTGATCTGCGATGCCCGGTTCAGGCCGGGCATCGCCTTCGTTTTTAAGAACTTCTTAGTCAAGAACTTGGTTTTGCTGCCAGCTTCCACAATGGAAGCTTGAGGCGCGACGGTGACTTGCCCTATAAATCACTACAGTCGCAGAAAGCTTGCCGCTGACCCAAACTAAGGGTCCAAGGCGCGGATTTCAAATCTAGCTTAGCACTGCGCCCTTCCTTACAAATATCCGTCATGTCTTGCGAGGTCTTATGAGTACCGATCTCGAAGTCTTGCCGGCGCGCAAGCGCGGGCGGCCTTCGCGCTATAATTCCGCCTATTGCGATCGCGTTCTTGAACTCGCCGCCGAAGGCTGCGGGAGAGCCGAGATCGCCGCGGCCCTCCAGGTGACCGTCAAGACTTTGAACGCCTGGGCCAAGGCCTACGAAGAATTCCGCGAAGCGTTGAGCCGCGCGAAGGAGCTGGAGTATGCGTGGTGGCTGACCGCTGGGCGAAAGGGCCAGTTCATGCGCACATGGAACGCAAGCGGATGGGCGCTGCAAATGCGCAACCGGTTTCGCAAGCGCTTTCGCGATCGCGTTCCTGCGAAAGACGAGACACCGGAGGACAGCGTGAATGCCGAGCAACTCCGCGCGGAAATGGAACGCAAACTATCTCGCATCGCTGATGCCGGAGCAGAGGGCAGTGTTCCTCTCGAAGTTGACGCCGCGAGAGCTGAAAAGTCTCCGGCATGACTGGAGCTTCTGGGCGCGGCCCGAGCAGCGCGCTCCTTCGGGAAACTGGCACACATGGCTGATCCTCGCGGGGCGCGGCGCGGGCAAGACGCGAAGCGGCGCGGAATGGGTGCGCGCCTGCGCTTGCGGAGCGACGCCTCTGACCGGCGGCAGCACCGCGCGGATCGCGCTCGTTGCCGAGACAGCGGCTGATGGGCGCGACGTGATGGTCGAAGGCCCGAGCGGCCTTCTCACCATTCATCCGTCTGCGTTCCGCCCGAAATTCGAGCCTTCGAAACGCCGCCTGACCTGGCGGAACGGCACGATCGCGACGCGTTTACAACGCAACGGACCCGGACCAACTGCGCGGCCCGCAGCACGATGCAGCCTGGTGCGACGAACTCGCCAAATGGCGCTACGCCCGCGAAACCTGGGACATGCTGCAATTCGGGCTGCGGCTGGGAGAAAACCCGCGCCAGGTCATCACCACGACGCCGCGCCCGATCCCGCTCATCCGCGAACTTCTCACACGCGAAGGGCATGGCGTAGCCCTCACGCACGGCACCACCTACAACAACCGTGCCAACCTCGCCGAGAACTTCTTCGACACCATCGTCAAGCACTATGAAGGCACGCGCCTCGGAAGGCAGGAACTCAATGCAGAATTCGTCGACGACGTCGCAGGCGCTCTTTGGACGCGCGCTAACCTGGATCGAACACCGCGTTGGAGGCGGAAATCCGCTTCCCGCGATGCAGCGCGTCGTCGTGGGAATCGACCCCGCAGCCAAAGCCAGCGCCGAAGGAGATCGAACCTCCGAAACCGAAATCGTCGTTGCCGGACTGGGTGACGATGGGCGGGGATACGTGCTTGATGATCTATCGTGCCGTCTGTCGCCCCGAGGATGGGCCGCAAAAGCAATCGCAGCCTTCGACCGATACGAAGCGGACGCCCTGGTGGTCGAGATAAACCAGGGCGGCGCCATGGTTGAAACGGTCCTCCGCGCGGAACGTGCGGGCCTGCCCTTGCGGCAGGTCCGCGCGAGCCGGGGCAAGACCGTGCGCGCCGAGCCTATCGCCTCGCTTTACGAGCAGGGCCGCGTGAGCCACGCCGGCGCATTCCCGGCGCTGGAAGACCAGATGGTGCTGTTCACGCCCTTCGGCATCGAGGGCAGCGGCGCGGCGGACCGGGTGGATGCGATGGTATGGGCGCTGTCGGATCTGTTCCCGCGCATGGTGAAGCCGCAGCATGATGTTTCTTGGGAGGATGAGAGGGGCGGCGGCGGGAGTTGGCTGCTTTAGGTTTACCTGAGCCCAAGCCAATTTTCGCAATTCAAACCCTCGATGCGGGCGAACTCGCGTTCGTTGGCCGTGACCAAGGTGCAGCCAAGAGTGAGTGCGTGCGCAGCTATGAAGAGATCGTTGCCCCCGATGGACTTTCCTTGTTTCTCAAGACTTGCTCTTATCGCTGCATATGCAGCATCCGCTGGCGGCTCAAAAGGCTCAACTAAGAGAGCTTGAAGAGCCTCTTCAACGCGTTTTTTCAGTTTCAAGGATCCGTTCTTCGCCACCCCAAAGCGCAACTCCGCCGCCACAATCACGCTTGTGAAGACAGCTTCTCTGCCAACTCTACGAATTCGGTTGGCGGCGCGCCCTTTGGGATTCTTGATGAAGTCTGAGATGATGTTCGTATCGAGCAAGTATCGCATTAAAAATCTACCGGCTCGGGCGGCAGGTCTTCGATCTCGGGGAATTCCTCATCGAGGGGCTCCCACTCATCGAGGAGTTCAAGCAACGACCTCTTTCGCGGCGCGGGTTCGATGATGAGCTTGTCGCCTTCCTTGCGCATGATTGCGTCTTCGCCCGGAAGCTCGAACTCGCGGGGAATGCGGACGGCCTGATTGCGTCCGTTCTTGAACAGCTTCACATGACGCTCCATTCCCAAATTCACCTCCTTTGGCATATGCCTAAGCATAGGCCAAATCTGTGTCGCCGTCTACAGCTGGCTAACCGAAGCGCGCCGCAGCGCGCATATGAGGTTCCCTTGCCCAAAATTGACATCGTTCAAGAGGCGCAAGAGCGCCTCGAAGCCGCGTGGGTGCAGGATCGCTATTGGCCTTGCGGCGAAAGGAAAACCCGGCTATTCGCGCACCCATGAAGCAAGCTCGCCGGGAGCACATTTATGAGCGAAGGCGAGATGGCAGCGCCGAAGGCCACTAAGCCGCGGAGAGCCAGCAATGCAGCGCGAAGAGCATGGATGTGGCTTGCCGCGTATGTTGCGGTTGAGATTTGCTTCTACATCTACTTCGAATGGCACAATGCAGTGTCGGACGTAGCGGACCCCGAGTACCCGTTTTTCGACGGATTTGCGTTTCTTTTCTTTCTCGGGGCGAGTTTGATCTTATTCATAAGATCGCTTGCAAGATGCGAAAAAGCGGCTACGCTTATTTATGCGGCCTTGTTCGCGATTGGGCTTGCTTGGCCCCGGGTCGCCACGGCTCTTGATCTAACCGCAAAAGCCTACTTCTTTTCCGCTTTTCCCGAAATGTGCCCAGAAGGGAGCCCGAAACCGGGCTATCGCGTGTTCCTTTGCTACAAATATTGGGTAACATACGGCTCGCGTACGGCGCTCGTTTTTGATCCCGGAGACGAACTGGCCAAGCCTTACACATCCTGGCCGCCTGAACTCGATAAAGTGTTATTTGAAAACTCCGATACCGGCGTCAAGCGAATGTCGGAAAATGAAAACTAGGCTCCTTGTAAACCACGTCTATGCCGTGGAGGACAAATGCTGGGGGGATACTGAGTAACCGCCGGAGGAGGGTCTTGTGAGGAATCTATCGCTCCATTCTATGTGAAAAATACTGATAATAAACTCGTTCCAGCTCAATTTCTGGTTGGGCCAGATGGGCAATTGTCCCTAATCCCAACAGTTCTTTAAACAGCTATAAATCCTCGTAACAATCACTATTTCAATGCGGATGGGTCCGAGATCCGCAAGGAATACGTCCCGCAATTGAATGTCGGCCAGGATCGGAATGCATTGAATGCCTTCCTCAATCCCAGTTCCGGAAGCATCGGACCAAACGCTCTGATCTTTTGATCCTCCGAACAGCCGACCTTACCTGAAATACACCTCCTTATCGTTGGCGCCTTGAGCGCCTATGAGGTTCCCTTGCCCAAAATTGACATCGTTCAAGAGGCGCAAGAGCGCCTCGAAGCCGCGTGGGTGCAGGATCGCGAGAACCGCGAGGACGCCTTCACCGATCTGAAGTTCCTCGCGGGCGACCAGTGGCCGAACGCCATCCGCCTGCAGCGCGAGGCGCAGAACCGCCCGTGCCTCACCATCAACCGGCTGCCGCAATTCGTGAACCAGGTGGCGAACACGGTGCGGATGAACCCGCCGGCCATCAAGGCGATCCCGGCGGGCGGCGAGGCGACGCAGGAGTTGGCCGAGATTTACTCCGGGCTGTTCCGGCAGATCCAATACCGCTCGAACGCCACGCATGTCTTCGCCAACGCGGTCTACTACGCGGTCGCATGCGGCATCGGGCATTTCCGACTCGTCACCAACTATGTGGACGACGACGCGTTCGATCAGGAAATCCTGATCAAGCGCATTCAGCACCCGCTATCGGTATTCTGGGCGCCGGGCGCGGTCGAGCCCGACAGGTCGGATGCGGAATACTGCCTTGTCTCCGAACTGATCGGGCGGAAGGAGTTTCAGAAGCGCTTTCCGGACGCGGCGATGACCGATTTCGCCGCGCCCGAAGACCTCAACGCCGAAAGCGGGCTGTTCTGGGCCAATCGCGACGCGGTTCGCGTCTGCGAATATTGGGTGAAGCGCCCCCATGAGCGCACCATCGCGCGGCTCGCAACCGGGGAGACCATCGACATCACCGAGGTTGAGGAGAGAGAACTCCAGCGCCTGGAGATCGTCGCCGAACGCAAGGTGAAGTCGCACAAGGTGGAGCATTACCTCCTGAGCGGCGAAGAGGTGCTGGAGGGACCGAACCAATGGCCGGGGCGCTATATCCCGATTTTCCCCGTCATCGGCTCGGAGACGGCGCTCGAGTCCAAGGTCATCCGCAACGGGTTGATCCGCTTTGGCCGCGATCCGCAACAGCTCTATAATTTCTGGCGCTCCGCCGCCGCAGAAGCCATTGCACTCGCGCCGCGCGCGCCGTTCCTGGCCACCCCCGCCATGATCGCGAAATTCAAGGGACAATGGGATACACAGAATACCGTGTCCCGGCCGTATCTGCTCTATGAGCCCGACCCGGATGCGCCGGGCGGACGGCCGATGCGCGAGCCGCCGCCGGATATTCCGGCGGCGCTCGTGCAGGAAAGCGCACTGGCTTCCGACGAGATGAAGGCAACGACCGGTATCTACGACGCGGCGCTCGGCGCACGCTCGAACGAGATTTCAGGCGTCGCGATCCGCGCGCGCGAAAGCCAGGGCGGCGTTTCCGCGCTGCATTATCAGGACAACCTGATGGCGACTCTGAACCATCTCGGAAAGGTGCTCATCGATCTCGTCCCGAAGATTTACGATAGCGAACGCACTGTGCGCATCCTGCACGAGGACGAAAGCCATGAGCCGGTGCGCATCAACATCCCCGTGATGGGGGTGGACGGGAAGCCGATGCTGCTCAACGATCTGAGCCAGGGCACTTACGACGTGCGTGTGAAGATAGGCCCGTCCTACGCCACGCGCCGCTCAGAGGCCGCCGACAGCATGCTGCAGTTCATCCAGGCCGTTCCGCAAGCCGCGGCCGTCGCAGGCGATCTGGTTGCGCGCAACATGGATTGGCCCGGCGCGGATGAAATTGCCGAGCGGCTCCGGACTATGTGTTTAGTCCCGGCATATGGTGGAATGGATTGAGCCTGAACTGATCCGGGTTTTCTGTCCAGCATTTGCAAATGTATTCGTAAGTCGTGAGGCCTCGCAGGGTTTTCAGGCGCTTGGCGAAGTTGTAAGCGGCGAGGAAGGTAGCGAGATGTTCTCTGAGCTGGTCGTGGCTGTCGTAATGGTAGCGGCGGACGGTTGCCTCTTTCAGCGTGCGGTTCATGCGTTCGACCTGGCCATTCGTCCAGGGATGCTTCGGCTTTGTGAGCCGGTGATCGATGTCGGTTTTGGCGCAGGCGTACTCAAAAGCATGGGCTCGGAAGACTTCGCCTCTGGCCAGGCCTTCCTTGATCTCTTGGGCTTGCGAACAAGCGTTGCCCGGCGTGGTGAAGTGGGTGCCGTTGTCGGTTAAGACCGTATGGATTTTGTAGGGGACGGCGGCCATGAGGGTTTTCAGGAAGTTTGCCGCAGTTTCTCTTGTGGCTTTCTCATGCAGCTCGGCGAAGGCGAACTTCGATGTCCGGTCGATGGCCACGAAGAGGTAGAGCTTGCCTTCCTCGGTCCTGACTTCGGCAATGTCGATGTGAAAGTAGCCAATAGGGTATTTTTTGAAAGCCTTCTTGGCTGGCTTATCTCCCTCCACTTCGGGCAGCCGGCTGATGCCATGGCGCTGGTAGCAGCGATGAAGCGACGAGCGCGTCAGATGCGGGATGGTGGCCTGAAGCGCATAGAGGCAATCGTCGAGCGGCAACAGCGTATGCTTGCGGAAGGCAACCACGATGGCCTCCTCCTCGATGGACAACACCGTTGAGCGCGGGTCTTTCGGCCCCATGGGTGCGTCGTGGACGAAGGTCCGCTTCTTCCACTTGGCGACGGTCTTGGGATTGAGGCCATGCCGTTCGGCTAGCTCCTTGGCCGTAGCTTTCGATCGCTGTATTGCCGCTCGGATGGCGTACGTGGTCGTGGCGCTGCCGTGAAGTATCTGTCCCATAACCGCTCCCGAAGTTTCGGGTTAGTTCGACTGATTCCATCAGAGCCTGGGACTAAACAACATGCTGCCGCCGCAGGTGACGGGCGACGCGCCGCCGCTCGACGTGCAAATCGCGCAAGCCCGCCAGCAAGCTTATCAGGATGCTCTTGCGCAGGCGCATCTGAACAGGGCGCAGGGCCTCGCGGCGAAGTCGGAGGCAGATGCCGCGAAAGCGCACGCTGATGCACAGGACGCTGCTTCGCACGCGGTTTCGAACGCAGCCGCAATTCTTTTTGGGACGCCGCTTGCGCCTGAAGACCGGCTCAAGACCGCGCTCCAGCAAGCCGACCTGCGCGAGCGGCAAGCAAGCGCAGCGAAGGCCGAAGCCGAGTTGCAAAGCAAGGTCTTCGACAACGAGGTGAAGCGCGCGCGCTTTGCCGAGCCCTCGCCCTACAAGCTTTAGAGGCCGTCAGGCGGACGCGGATAAGGCGCTCCAATCGCCCCTCATCCTGTCCTTCTCCCGCAGGGGGAGAAGGGACGCCGCTTTAACCGGCACGCCCTGCCCCCTCTCCCCTTGCGGGAGAGGGCTGGGGTGAGGGGGAATGCTGCGCGCCGCATGGATCATCCTTCAGCAATTAAGGCCAACCCATCTATCGAATAGGAAAAATGATGACAGAGCACGACGAGATTTCGTCCGTGGACGAGGCCGCTTTATTATCGACGGCGCAAACTGAGCCGATGGACGATGACGGCGGTGCAGGCGCGCCAGCAGCATCCCCACAACCGGAGGACCGAACCGGCCGCGTCCAGCAACTGATCAGGGACAGGCGAACGGCGGAGGCGCTCGCCGCAAGCAGCGCGGCTCAAGCCGCCGCCCTTCGAGAGCGCTTCCAGAGCGCCGGCCGCCCCCAGGATTATCGCGCCCCCGAAGACTACACGCGTGCTGTCGCCGAGCAGGCCGTCCGCGAGGTCGGGGCCGAAATCCTGGCGCGCCAGGCGAACCAGGCACAGGAAATCGCGGCACGAGCAGCCCAGGACGCCTGGGCGGAATCGACTGCCGGGTTCCGCGAAAAAGCGCCGGATTTCGATGCCGTCGTCCACAACCCGAACCTGACCGTGACGCCGGTCATGGCTGACGCAATCCGTGAATCGAGCCGGGGTGCGGAAATCGCTTATTACCTCGGCAAAAACCCTGCCGATGCCGCACGCATCGCAAGCCTCCCCCCCGTTTCCCAGGCGACCGCAATTGCTCGTCTTGAAACGCGGGTGGGTGGGACGGCGCAAGCCTCCGTCAGCCGCGCGCCCCAGCCCGTCAGCACCCTCTCCGGCCACTCAGGCAGCGCCGGCAAGCGGCTCGAAGACATGAATTTCGAAGAATACCGCCGCGCCCGCGGATTCTAGCAGCCTAGCGCCCGCCTTCGATCGGCCAAGCGAACAGCCGGCCTCATAAGCTTTCGTTTTGTCCCGTGCTCCGCCTTTCGGGATGACGTCGTTGCGTCGCACTTCCCCGGACGCACTCTCGCGCCGAGCAGGAACGCCTGACACCTCGCCCTGCCCCTCCCCGCGAAGAGGGCGGAGGGTGAGGGCGGTTCCCCCATCTCAAAAGGAGACTGCTCCAGATGGCCTCAACCCTGCTCACGCCCAGCATCATCGCCAAGGAAGGCTTGATGCATCTCGATAACAACCTCGTTGCGGCGAAGATGGTTTACCGCGCCTACGAGTCGGAGTTCGGCGAGACGAAGATCGGCGATACGCTCACCATCCGCAGGCCGGTCAAATACGCCGTTCGCTCGGGCTCGGTTGCCCAGATGCAGGACGCGGCGGAAGGCAAGGTGCAGATCAAGATCGACACGCAGCGCGGCGTCGATTTGCGGTTCCCCACCAAAGACCTGACGCTCACCATCGACCGCTTCGCCGAACGTTACCTGAAGCATCCGATGATCGCGCTCGCCAACCAGGTCGATCTCGACATCCTGTCGATGCACAAATATGTATGGAACTGGGTCGGAACGCCTGGGCAGACGCTTTCAGGCTACAAGTCATTCATCAAGGCCCCGCAGCGGCTGGATGAAATGGCAGTGCCTGCACCTCGGGCCGCCTGCCTGTCGCCAGCCGATTTCTACGGCATGGCGTCCAGTTTCACCGGTCTTTATGTGCCAGATGTCGCCAAGACCGCGCTCGAGAAATCGAAGCTGCCCATGGTCGGCAATACCGACTGCTATGCATCCCAAAACGTCATCAACTACGCGGTCGGATCCTACGCTGGAACGCCGGTCATTTCCGCGACCGCATCCGCGAATGGCATTACGAACACCGGCGTCACGACCTATCTGGCGTCGATGAATACGAACCAGACCTCGATCCTGGTCGATGGCCTGACGGCGGGCTCGACGCTGAACCAAGGCGATGTTTTCAGCATAGCTGGTGTGTTCGCTGTCAATCCGGTCACGAAACAGCCGCTGCCTTACTTGCAGCAGTTCGTTGTGAGCGCCCCTGTCACCGCGACCGGCAACGCTGATGCCATCACGATCGCGCCGGCGATCATCATCTCGGGCCAGTATCAGAGCGTGAATGCAGCACCGGCCCAGAACGCCGCGCTGACATTCATGGGCACCGCGGGCGCCTCCTATCCGCAGAACCTTGTGTTCCATGAGAATGCCCTTGCGCTCTGCATGGTGCCCATGGAACTGCCGGAGGGCGCGATCAAGAAGGCCAGGCAGAGCCACAAGGGCCTCTCGATCCGGGTGATCTGCGACTACGACATCGTGAACGACATCAACATGTGGCGTCTCGATATTCTCTATGGCGTGAAGCCGATCTACCCCGACCTTGCCACCCGGATCTCCGGCTCTACCAACTAGCGGCTTCGTCGTCCCGGAAAGCGCACCGCGCTTATCCGGGACCGTTCAATCGCAGGTCTCGATTTTGCAAAGATCCCGGATAAGCGCACGCGCTTTCCGGGATGACTACACCTGTTTCCCTTCTGGAGTAATCCCATGCCCGTAAGACACCTTTCCGACGGCAATCCCGACGGCACCGTACTGGGCCAGAGCGCAAGCGACCTTATCTCATTCTACAACACAATCCCGGTCACCCAGCGCTCGGGCTCGGTGCAAGCCGCGGTCCCCACGACCCCCCCAACGAACACAAGCCCCTATGGCTTCAGCCAGGCTCAGGCGACAGCCATCATCACGCTTTTGAATGAGGTCCGGACGACGCTGGTCGGGCTCGGCCTCATGAAAGGACAGTAATGAAAGGCGACTCGCGCCTGTGGATGTACCGGAAGGGAGAAGCCCGCCTTTTCGGTCACCCCGATCATGTGCCGGAAGGAGGGGACTGGCAGCGCTTCCCCCTGGCCCCTGAAAAGGCCGGCGAGCTCTAGTCCTCCGGCGCCAGAGCAACAGCCGGAGCTTACGGATGCAGAGAAACTGGACGGCATGTCACGCCAGCGATTGATGCGGGTGGCGGCCGACTGCGGTGTCCGTTTCGAGATCACCTGGACGAAGGCTCAGCTCCAACAAGCGATCAGCGAGGTCATGAATGACAACGGCACGTGATATCGTTACGGGCGCTTATCAGCGGCTTGGCCTTCTGCCGCTTGGGGCCGATCTCGATCCCGACCGCGCCGCGGCTGGGCTTGCCGCCTATAACGACATGCTGAACGCCTGGGCCGCCGACGGCGTTTTTCCCGGCGGCCCTTATCCTCCGATCCAGCAAACGGACGGCTTCTACGCGAGCGGCGACTTTATCGACGGAGGCCCTGCCATCGCTGGCGGCGGGTACCCTCCCTATGGCCCAAGCGACACCTCCATACCGCCCCCCGGCTCCGCGCTATCCTCTGGACTGGACGACGATTTTCCCTTCCCTCCCCAGTTCGTAGAGGGGGCGAAAGCCATGCTTGCCGTCGAGTTGGCGCCGCAAAGCGGGATCGAGCCGCAGCCCTCAATCCAGAAGCGCGCGCAGAAGGCGCGTGAGGCGTTGCTCGCCTATTACGTGATCGCTCCTAACGCGGGCCAGGACACCGGCCTCACCTGGATGCCGAGCCTTCGGCGATACGGGTTTCAGTAAACCGGAGCTGGATGACTGCCCCTGAGGCGGCCATCCAGTCTTCATCGATCTCAGTCTGGATGGCCGGGTGGAGAGCCCGGCCATGACGAACAGGGCGGGTCAATCATGGTCGCAGTTGAATTCGGGCACACTTCAAACCCCGACAAGAGCGGGTTCGCGAGCGAACAGCGCCTGCTGAACGGCTATGCGGAGGCATTGGGCCAAGCGGCAAAGTCGCCGCTCCCCATTTACGGCGTGCCCGGCACGTCGCGCTTCGATAGCAGCACGAGCGCCCTTAACGGCCCATGCCGCGGCATGCTCTATGTGTATGGCAAGGGGCTGTATGTCGTCGCGGGAACAGCGGCAGCGCTCTTTGACGATCAGGGCAACGCTACCCCGGTTTCGGGGACAGTCGCCGGCACCTCGATGGTCATCATGGCGGCCAACCAGCGAACCAACCCGCAGATCGGCATTGTGGCCGACAACGTCTACTATGTCCTCGATACGGGCACGAATGCGATCTCGCAACCCGGCCTTTCGAATCTGCCCACTCCCAGCAGTGTCACATTCCTCGACGGATATCTCGTATTCTCGATACCGGACGGAAGGATCTTTCACACGGCGTTAAACGACGCGCTGACGGTCAACGCGCTTTCTTACGCAACGGCCTCGAGCCGCTCGGATGGTCTTCGCCGGATCGTAACGCATCGCGGCGCGCTTATTGCGCTTGGCGAGTTCGAGCCTTGAAATTTGGGAGGACGCCGGCACCACGCCTTTCGCTTTCGCCCGTATCCGCGCCGATATCGACATCGGGTGCATCGCAGAACAAACGGTGGCGACGGTGGCGGACGCGCTGATGTGGGTCGATCACAACGGCGTGGTGCGCCAGCTCCTGGCCTCCGAGCCGGTTCGTATTTCAACGCATGCACTCGAGCGCGCCATATCGAACCTCACTTGGGACGAACGCCGCGCACTTCGCGCCGTCTACACGCATTTCAACGGCCACGATTTCTATTCCGTGACGAGCCCATACTGGACGTGGGAGTTCGACCTCGCCACGGGGCTGTGGCACGAACGGGAAAGCGGAGACATGCAGAACTGGTTTGCGCAAGGCTTCGAATCGTTCAACGGCAAAGTCGTGATCGGATCGAGCGAGGACGCCACCCTCCATGTCCTCGACGATGCTTCTGATACCGAAAGCGGCAATCCCTATCTGTTTCTCGCACAGTCGGCGCCGCTGCACGCTTTTCCCAAGGGCTTGATTATCGATCAGCTGGATATTGACATCATTCCCGGCGTCGGCATCACCGGATCGAGCGATGAGGCGGCGAACCCGATTTTGATGCTGGACTGGTCCGACGACGGAGGAAATACCTGGGTGGGCGGCCGCGTCGCTTCGCTCGGGCGCATCGGCGAGCGGTTCGCGGTCGCGAGTTTCTATCAGCTCGGCGCAACGCGAAGGGCCGGCCGGACATTCCGGCTATCCTCCTCATCTCCGGTGATGCGGGGCATCCTCAATGCCGAAGCGCGCGTGAGGCCGATCCTGACATGACGGGGCAAGCCAATCTTTTCAGCCGCTTCGGGTTTCAAGTCGGGCCCGACGGCAAGATCGACAACGACACGCGCGCCTTTTTCTCGAAGTTTAAAGGCCGCGTCGGGCCTACCATTCCCGATCTGGCGACGAACGCGTCCTGGGCCGATGTCGCAGTCACGACCAACGCGCTCATCAAAGAATTTGTCGCGCAAGGCTGGATTCAGAAAGGCTTTGACGCGGACGAAACCGCCTTCACCAACGCGATCCAGGCCGTGACCATGATCCCGGCGGCGACCGAGTGGGCCTATGCGCCTTATGAGGTGTTCCGCGATGAGATCACGACCGGGGCCGAGTTTATCGCGACGGAGAACGCTTATAGCGCTTACGACAGCTCGCAATGGCTTATTCAGTACAGCGAGGCCGCAAACGCGGGCCGGATCGGCGGCGCGGCCTGCGATTGGGCTACCTCGCTCAATCGGCTGCAAAATCAGCTTCCGAATTGCAAGCTCGTGAACCTTTACGTGGCCTGGTACGGCAACGACCTTCGCGCGGGCTCCTGCACGCTGACACCTGGCGTCACGCGGACGGACTCCGGCAATATGCCCCACGATTGGATGTGCAACGGCTTGCAAAGAAGCCAGGCGCATTTGATTTCGACCGTTAATGGCGGCGCGGCCTTCGGCGGAACACCGGACGACCAGTCCGTTATCGCAGCGATCAAGGATCTGAAAGCGCGGGGCCTGAAAGTCTGCTTCACCCCCTTCATCCTGATGGATATTCCGGCCGGGAACACCCTGCCCGATCCTTATTGGGGGGGTGCGAGCCAGCCGATCTATCCATGGCGCGGACGCATCACGAAGGCCTACGGAACGGCGGACAAGTCTGCGCAGGTCGCGACGGAAGTCGCTGCATTCGTCAATCAGTACCGGCCCTGCGTTCTTCATTATGCCAATCTCTGCGCCAATGCAGGCGGGGTGGATACGTTCTTGCTCGGCACCGAGCTTCGCGGCCTGACCTGGCTCCGCGATGCGGAAGGAAGCTACCCGTTCGTTTCCGCACTCGTGCAGCTTGCCGCCGACGTGAAAGCCATTTTGCCGAATGCGCAGCTGAGCTATGCGGCCGACTGGTCGGAATGGTTTGGACACCAGCCGCCGGACGGCTCCGGCGATGCGTTCTTCCACCTCGATCCGCTCTGGTCTGACGCCAACATCGCCGCGGTCGCCCTCGACAATTACTGGCCGCTCTCCGACTGGCGCGACACGGCTCCGAACATCGACGAGGTGGTGAAAGCCGATGGGACGCTCACGGCGATCACGGATTACGAATACCTGATGGCGAATGTCCGAGGCGGCGAGGGTTATGACTGGTATTACGCAAGTGCCGCAGACCGCGATGCCCAAGTCCGGTCACCGATCACGGATGGCGGCTATGGCAAGCCCTGGATCTACCGGTACAAGGACATCTCAGGCTGGTGGTCGAACCTGCATTTCAACAGGCTGGGCGGAGTCGAGAGTTCGTCGCCCACTGACTGGGTCCCGAAGTCGAAGCCCATCTGGTTCACGGAGCTTGGATGTCCTTCGGTCAACAAGGGTTCGAACCAGCCGAATGTCTTCTACGACCCGAAATCTTCGGAGAGCGCCCTCCCCTACTACTCGACCGGCGCTACCAACTCTCTCATTCAGCGGCGCTATCTCAACGCGATGCTCCGCTTCTTCAACCCCAGCGACCCCGATTTCACCGACGACCGCAATCCGCAAAGTCCCGTCTATGGCGGGCGCATGGTCGATCTCTCTCGCGTGATGATCTACACCTGGGATGCAAGGCCCTATCCCTGTTTTCCGCAGTACACCTCGATCTGGAGCGACGGTCCGAATTGGATCTATGGCCATTGGATCGATGGAAAACTTTCCACCTACGCACTGCCGCAGGAGCTCGATAGCATGGCGACCGCAACCACTTACGCCCCGATGAGCCCCTATATCGTCGACCCGGCCACGGGCAAGCTCGACAAGCAATATCACGATTTCTTCCAGGGCATCGAGTTCATTCAAGGCGACCCGATCGCCAGCGTGTCGCTCGCTCCGACGCCATCGGAAGCGGGAAACGCGATCAACGCGCTCCTCGCCGTGCTACGTTCGCAAAAGAGGCTCGCGACATGAGCGGGCCGGTTGTGCGGCGCGCCACGCTGGGCGACGTTGCCCGATTTGTCGAGCTGGGCATCCGCTTCTACGCTGAAGAGGGCGGTCGCGCCGCCTCCCCGGATGCCCTGGCCCGATTTGCCATCTCTCATGTTTGCGATGAAAGCCGCGTCTACCTTGCCGCGGGCGATCCCATCGCCGCATGCCTCTGCGGGATGATCGCACCGCATTACCTCACCGGCGAGCCCACCGCGTTTAAAACCGCATGGTACGCGATCCCCGGCGCGAGGGGGTATGGCGCCCATCTGCTTCGAGCGTTCGAGGCTTGGGCGAAGGAAAAAGGCGCTCGCCGCATCATCGTGGCAGGGCGCCAACCGCGAACGCTGACCCTTCTTGATCGGCTTCATTATCAGCCCCTTGAAACCGTCTATTCAAAGGATCTCCCATGGCAGAAGCAGCCCTTCCCGTCCTTCTAGGCGGCGCAGTGTCCGCGCTGGGCAATTACTTTGGGGCCCAGACCGCCGCCAATGCGGCTAAACAGTCGGCGGCTCTGCAACAACAGCGGTTCAATCAGGCCGTGGGTTACGAGCAGCCCTTCATGCAAAGCGGCCAGAACGCTTTGAACCTTTATAACAATGCAACAGGCGTGAACGGATCGGCGGCGCAGCAATCCTATTACAATAACTTTCAGAATGACCCAGGTTTTCAAGCCAGCGTGAATTACGGCTTACAGCAAATCCAGGCACAGAACGCTGCTCAAGGGATGGGTTTATCGGGAAACAATCTCGCGGCGCTCCAGGGCTACTCCCAGAATACGCTTTCACAACAATATCAGACGAGGCTCCAGGATCTTTTCCAGGGTGCGCAGCTGGGCGCGAACTCGGCCAATGCGCTGACAACGGCGAGCACGTCCAGCGCTTCCAATCAAGGCAACTCCAATTCCCTGGCCGGCCAATATCAGGGGGCGAGCCTTTCCAACACCGCAAACGCGCTGTCCGGCACCGCGAACAACTACGCCAACTACTATTACGGCACTCAGCAAAAGGCTTACTAAGATGACGCTTCACTTAGATATTTCGGATGTCTCACCCCGTCAGGGTTTGCAGCCGCAGAACGCCCTTCTTCCCGCTGCTCCAGCGAAGCGCGCTTCCGCCACTCTTCCGCCAGCTGTTCAGGACCAACTTCTACGAAGCGCCATCGGCCATGCCGCGGTTCTGTCGGATACGCCGGAGAAGTGGATTGCGACGATTGACCTTCTCAAACAGCACGGGATTGATCCTGTGGGCTATGAGGACTTCGAGAAGGGCCGGCCGCTCGCAATCGCCGCGTCTGGTGTCGCGCGTCTCTCAAACGAGGGCGAGGGGGCAGACAATTCATTCTACGGCGGCTAAAACGGTATCGTATCCCGGTCGGAAGAAGGGACATCTACTACAAACACGCCAAGGCCGGTAAATCGCTCAGATGAATTCATGGAAGCCTGCGAGGACGGGGCTTCAGAGAGCATCAACCTGCAAGTTTGGGATACGAGAAGGAACTGGAGCGCGCGCTCGCATTCTCACCCGCCAACACTTTGAAAGTTCGATATCCAGACCAAAAACAGGACGAAACCGGCTATTCCCACGCCGGCATGTGCGGCAAGCATGATCTCTCCATTCTGCCGCCGCGTCGACTGGGCGAGAAGCGGAGCCGTAAGACCTGAGAAAATTGCGAGCGCGAATAGACCCGCAGCAGCCTTGGCGTACGAATCTGACGCCATCGCCCCGCTCGGAGCGCCGTGAATCAGAAGCGCCAATTGCTCCACGCCGCCGATGCCCATCAGGATGTGGGCGCCAAGCAGGATGCGTCTCGGGCGTACGCCGCGCAGATAGAAGATGCCCAGGTATATGCCGAGCAAAACAGCGGCTGTTACGAGGATCAACGACGGAAGTGTCACCATCAATCTGCCTGACCAGTGTCTCTTGCGCGGACGGCGACAGCGGCTTTTTCGGAGCTGTTCTCTAGCTTAACCGTTCCGCTGATCATTGAACGTGCAGGGGCCGCCCCCGTCAATCGGAATATCAGGCTAAACGGCTTTAGCGTGTTTCGTACTTGCGGCCCATCAGGGCGTGACATGAGCGGGCTAATCCGTCAGGGTGTGGCAGGATCGCCCGTGATTTTGCTGCTGACACGAGTACAGGATGACAATCGAAAGCCAAGCCCAGGATCTTCTCTTTGACGTAAGCGGCGGCGTCGCCCGGATCACCATCAACCGGCCCGATGCGCGCAACGCCTGCACCTTCGAAATGTATGAGAAGCTCGCGCATGCTTGCAAGGCCGTGAATGCGGACGACTCCGTCAAGGTTCTGATCGTGACAGGCGCGGGTGAGAAAGCGTTCTCGGCAGGCACCGACATCTCGCTCTTCAAGGACTTCAAGACGCCCGACGACGCGCTTGGCTATGAGGCCTTCATGGACCGCGTTCTTGGCGGCCTTGATAGCTGCCGGGTCCCGACCATTGCCGCGATAGCAGGCGCATGCACGGGAGGCGGCGGCGCTATCGCGTCCTGCTGCGATCTGCGTATCGGCACCGAGGATACGAAATTCGGCTTTCCTATCGCGCGTACGCTTGGCAATTGCCTGTCGGTGAAAAATCTGGCGCGGCTCGCAGCCCTGGTTGGTCCCTCTCGCGTCAAGGACATGATCTTTACCGCCCGATTGATCGAGGCCAAGGAAGCGCTGCAAATAGGGCTTCTCACGGAAGTTGTTAAGAACCGGTCGGCTCTAGACGCCCGCGTCGCGGATTTGGCCGGACAGATCGCCAGCTTCGCCCCGCTGACGCTTCGCTCTACGAAAGAGGCGTTCCGCCGGATGCAAGCCCGGGAGTCCCAGGAGCAGGATCAGGACCTCATCCTCATGTGCTACATGAGCGATGATTTCCGCGAAGGCATGGCCGCCTTTCTCGAGAAGCGCACGCCTCAATGGAAGGGGCGATAAGCCTGCAGCCGTTATTGCTGGTGCCGGGAAGCTTTTCTACTATAAGGGAGGCGGATCAACGAAGGGCGATGTGATGGCTGAGGCTCTTAAGCTGGCGCGCGACGCGACGTGGGACATTGCAAGGGGCATCGGCATGATGCTCGTGATCTATGGCCATCTGCTTGAGCCTATTTATCCAGCCAATGCGGCGCTCGGGCGGCCACTTATGGAGTCGGCAGCTGTCCAGTGGCAGACTATCTACACCTTCCACATGATGCTGTTCTTCCTCGTTTCGGGGGCAGTAAACCTTAAGCTACCGAAGAAGGCCTGGCCCGATGCGCTCCGCGCGTCGCTGCGTCTCTTGGCGCTGGCCTGGGTAGTGCAAATCATCGGCGCGATCTTCGCCATGTCGTTCGGCTACGCGCCCGAAGCCACGCGCTCTGTTTGGGACGCCCTGGTCTATATCGTTGACCCCATCCTTGAAGGTTATTGCTGGTCCGTCGGCGTGCTGTGGTTTCTCACCGCGCTCTGTTTCGTGCAGTTTCTTGCCTATATCCTACTCCAACGCATCCCCGCCCTCACCGTTGCCCTAGGCGCGATGGCGGCAACAGCGCTCGTGGTTTATTTCGATGCCCCGAATTACTTCCTTTTCAGAACATGGATGCCGGGTCTTTCCTTCTTCGCGCTTGGCTATCTATTCTCACAGTGGAAAGTTCGGTGGCCCGTCTGGCTTTGCATTCCGCTTTTTGCCGCCGTCATCGTGCTGGCGCCGTTGAACAGCGGCTGCTCTTTCTCGTTCAGCGGGCCTTGCCAGCTCTATGGCACCGCGCCATTCGGCATAAGGATGTTCGGGGGAAGCTACGGTTTCCTGCCGCTCTTTTTCCTCACAGCGCTGCTTGGATCGGTTGCCGTCGTGAGCCTGAGCGCGGGGCTGGCCCGGTTCCGCGCCTCGGAACTCTTCGCTTACACGGGAAGAAACAGCCTGAACCTTTTTATTATCAACGGGTTCGTGGCTACGTTCCTGCCTCCATACATTCAGCAGATACGCTGGCCTGACTTTACGCCCCTCGTTTCTATCGCGCTGGCTATAGCGGTGATTGCGGCACATCTCGGAGCGCTGCAAATCCTCAATCCGGTGCTCTCCTGGATTGATCGGGCAGCTGTTTCAATCGCCAATGAGCTTTCGAAGCTTATAGCCAGGTTAACCCAAGCGGAGCCGAAAGCCGCGTGAAGTCAGGACGGGCACAAACCTTCTTAGCGGCAGGGCTGGCTGGGCTTGTCCTCCAACAAGGAGACCACGCAATTGCGTTCAGCCTGATTATGATCCGAATAGATTTGCGCATCGAGAAACGCTTGTAGCGGCGGAGACAGCCACCAGCTCAACGAAACGCTTTTGTACTGCACTTCCTCCTGCGCTTTCCTCCGGATATGGGCGGCGCGCTGTTCTTTTTTCGCGGCATCATCGGTGCCCGTGTATGACTGCACGGCTTTCAGGAAGAAGCTTTCTTTAGGCTGCGGGCAGATATTGACTTGTGCCACGGAGCGCACGCCGCCGTTGAGCTGCTTGGCCCGGTCTGGAAGTTCGAGAATTGTCTCGTACCCTCTGGCGACCCGGGTGGAGTTGACGGTCAGAACATCGGCGAGCGTTCCAAGTGGGCTGAAATCGGCCTGATCTGGAATCTTCGGTCTGTCGGCCGAGTTTCCATCAAAGCCGCAAGTTTTGCTGTCCTTGAACCAGTCCGGCTCGCTCGAAACCTGAAGGATGAATGGCTTCAATCGAGCATCCACAGACTTCAAGCCCTGAGCAATTTCCAACGCCGTGACGACGCCCGAGTTATCGAAGTAACCGCCATCCACAACGCTGTCGGCGATTTGCGCCCGCCTGTCCCGGACGTTTCCGTGTGGCGATACGAAAGGCGATCTGGAACTCGCTCCCGCAGCGGTGCTGAGACGGATGTCGATCGATGTCGGCTTCTTGTTATCGCACTTGGCGCGCGCCACCGGACTAAAGCGGTAGGGGAGAAGCCGCGCTATCCGGTCCAAGGTGCTGAGTTCGGGGAAGGCGTTGGTCTTGGGGTCCCGATAGGGCGAGCACAGCAACTCATGAAGATCGTAGGCGTCAACGAAAAGGGCATTCCCTGTGCCGGTTGGTTCCGTCATTTTCACGGGCGTGACGATTACCCGGCGGCCGGTCTCATTCGAGGTTGAATTCAGGAACAGGAGCGGTGACCATCCTCCGGGCGCAGGCGCAATAGTTTGCAATGGCGCGGATAGCGGAGAGGTCTCCCCTGTCGTCCCGTAGATTTCATTGAACGCATCTTCCCAGGAGGTTTCGAGGATCCCGGCGCGATCGTAGACAAAGGGAAGGCGCGACAGCATCATCACGTCCCGGGCGAGGTAGGCAATCGCCACCGGCGATATGAAGTCGTTCGACAGAGCCGCTTGCAGGGTATCCTTGTAGGTCACGTAATCAGTCAGGAATTCCCTTGTGATCGTCTGGCCTGCCGGCGCGCTCTCGTTCGCCTTCTCGGGATTTGCGCTCGCCACGTTCGGGAACCAGAGCCGCTGCCTGAACAAAGCTTTTTTCAACTCTTCGGTGGTTGTGTTCGGCTTTGCTTTCAAAGCGCTGACGAAGAAGGCCGCGCCCACGGAACTGCCAGAAACGCTTGAAATTGCGAAAAGCTGTTCGTGGAACGGGCGTGCGGAAGGGTGTTTCGTTTTGTCGAGGCTGTCGTCTTCAAGAGAGCCGAGCACACTCGCCAAAAGGAACGCGGCGCGGCTCCCGCCACCCTCGCCAGCGACGATGATTGGGCGCGGACAATTCGCAAGAGCGGAGGCGTCGGGCGCGAGCCATTCGCAACCCTTCGCGTCCCAGCCGCTCGCGGTCTTCCATTCCTTCACGGCGTGCGAGAAACCGATGGGCCTCAAGGCAGGCTGCTGATCGCCCGAGATCGTGGCGACGCGGACGTCGTGACCATCGCCGACGAACAGCGTCAGGCCGACGACGACGGTGACGAGCGCTGCGATAAGCGGAAACTGATAGCGGTTTGAAAGCAGGGCGAGAATCGTGACGAAGGGAATCCATGCGCCGAACACGATGAAAAGGAACGTGGCCCGCTTCATCGAAAATGTATCCGACAAAAAGTCGAGGATGTAGGAATTAAAGTAAGCGTCGGGCAGCGAAATCGACCGCTGGACGATCTCGGAATAGGACAGGAAATGGATCGCCACGAGGATGAGAAGGAACCAGGTGAGGCGAACCATATAGCGCCACATGAACTCCTTGACGCGCTGAGCGGCGACCCAGGTTTCCATGCTCAGAAACTCAGGCTTCAGAGAAGTTAAATGAAGATCGAGCTCATCAAGTTTCTGGTCAGACTTCCTCGTTAGCCTTTCGATTTGAATCAGGGATTTCTTGAAGCCTTTGGGATCCGTATCCTCGAGACGTTTCATCGATCGGCCGTAGCCTCGAAGGAACAAACCCCGGAAGATGACCAGGAGGAGTACGGCCGCTGTCGCTATAAGCAGTGTAATGAGATGCGCTTCCACCAAGCTCCTGATGGGAGCCTCGTACTTGTTTCCGCCATTCTGTAAGGGCACCGGAAGATTGTCCGCGGCGGCGAGAACACCAGCGAGAACCGCCACGAAGGCAACCACGACAAAGAAGCTGGGAAACCGGAAAATATAGAACTTGAACCGTTCTTCCGTGTCTATACCGATCACGTCGAAGTTCTGGAGCAAGAGCAGACGTGCCGAGAAGACGAGTGGCAGAGCCCATATGAAAATGCCAATCGCGTAGAAGCCGGCCCAATAGATCACCTCCTGCACCCAATAGGGCCGGGCGTCGAACAGAAGGTCTTGCACCTGCGGAAGCTCGTAGAAAGCGTAAAACGCAATCAAAACGCTGAGAACGCTGAAAAAGGAGACACCAAGCGCCCGGATGAAGAGCCGGATTCTCGAAACCCGCGCCGCGTTGTGGGCTGCAGGATTATACGCCGCCCGTGTGTCTGAAATGGGCGCCAGGGTTTCTGACATTGAAGCCGCACTCCCTCAATCGGCTAAGGAAAGCGGGAGCCTTGGGCCAAGGTCGTGTCCCCATCAAGGCAACAGGGCGTCTTTTCGCAGCAAATTCGGCTAAACTGCGCCTCAATCGCCGTAGCCGATGTGGCATCAAATCAAGGTTGCGGCCTAATTGGAAGCGCAGCGAGCCCGAACAGCGCAGCGTCCTGCTTCTCAACGAGGGCAACAGGGATGCGCTTCATCCATTCGCGCATCGCGCCCTTGTCTTCAAAGGCCTCGCGGAAACGGGCGTGGTCGGCAACGCGGGCGTATCCCTTCGCAACGCTGCCGAAAAGGAACACGCCATCCCAGGCGGCCACCGCCAGGGCGAGATTGCCGAGGACATCGCCAGCAATTCGCGTGAAAAAGCGGAGCGTGGCCGAGCACTTCGGATCCGAAGGGGCGCGGCTGCAAATATCCGCCGCTTCGAACCTGGTCCCGGCTTCATCAAGCGCGGCATGGAGGTCCGCAAGTCCCCGCCCGGATAGGACATGCTCTACCGATTTGAAACGGGGCCGCAAGCTTGCTTCGTGACCCTCCGGCAGAGGCAGCGACATATGCCCCGCTTCGCTTGGAGAGGAAAACCAGCCGCCAGGCGTCTTGACGAGGGTTGCGGCTCCGAAGCCCGTCCCGATATTCGCGGCCAGAAGCCTGTGCGCTGTCTCAAGCTTAGGGGCAGCGCCCCCAATCACGAGGAACTCACTGCTTGCCAGCCCAGGAAGACAGTAGGCTGCGGCTTCGACATCGTTGACGAGCGTACACGGCGCCCCAATTTCGTCAGCGACCTCGGCTTCGTGAATGGACCAGAAAATATTTGTAAGATGCGCGGATCCTGAGGCAACCGGCCCCGCCGCTCCGATTGCCGCACCTGAGCAACCAGATAAGCCGCCATCCGTCTCGCCGGCGTAGGCTCTCAGCGCGTCGAGGAAACTTTCGAACCGGGAAACAGGGTAGGAACAGCTGTCGACGACATTGTCGTCGTCAATGACGCGCGCGAAGCGGACGTTTGTGCCACCGACGTCGGAGATGAGACGCCACCTCATGAGACGGCCTCAGGGACGCGGGAGTTGAGCACTTCCAGGAAACTCTTCCGCCAGGAGGAAACATCGTGCGTCTTGATGCGGCGCAGCAGTGCCGCATGCCGCTCTTTGCGCTCCTCGAGGGGCATGCGGAGCGCGATCTGCATGGCATTCGCCATGTCGTCGATGTTGTAAGGGTTCACAATCAGTGCCTCCTCGAGTTCTTCCGCCGCTCCGGCGAACTTCGACAGGATCAGAACACCCGGATCCTCCTCATTCTGCGCCGCCACATATTCCTTTGCCACCAGATTCATGCCGTCCCGTAGCGGTGTAACGAGCCCCACTTCGCTGCCCCTGAAAAGCGCCGCGAGCGTATCGCGGGACATGGCCCGATGGACATACCGGACAGGCGTCCAGTCGAAGTCGCCGAACTCGCCGTTGATAGAGCCGGACAGCCCCTCAAGCTCGGTGCGGATATTGGCATAAGCCTCCACCTCAATCCGCGTTGGGGGGGCGATCTGCATGAGCGTAACGGTTTTCCAATGCTCGGGATGCAGTTCCAACAGCTTTCGGAACGCTTTGAAGCGCTCGGGCAACCCTTTCGTGTAGTCTAAACGATCCACGCCGATGATATGCGAGCGTACGACAGTGCGTCGGTTGAGCCTCTCAATTTGGGATGCGGCCTCAGGCGTGCGCGCAGCCGCTGCAAAATCGTCCACGTCAATGCCTATCGGAAAAGAGCGAGCGATGAGCGTGCGACCGAAGGCCGTGATCCGCCCATCGTCGAAAACTTTGCCGCCGACATGATCGGCAACGAAGCGCCGGAAGTTTCCGAGATCAATCGTCGTCTGAAATCCGATTACGTCAAACTGAAAAAGCGCCTCAACGAGCCAGTTGTGAGCGGGAACAGCCTGAAGCAACTCCGGTGGCGGGAACGGGATATGCAGGAAAAAACCGAGGCGCTGCCGCGCTCCCAGGGCGCGAAGCTCCGCCCCAAGAGACATGAGATGATAATCGTGGGCCCACACGAGATCGTCAGGCCGAAGAAGCGGCGCCAGCGCAGTCGCAAAGCCCTTGTTAACGCGCTTGTAGCCCTCAAGGTAACCGGGCTCGAACTGAACCAGGTCGAGCCGGTAATGACAGACAGGCCATAGAACCTTGTTGGCGAACCCTAGATAGTATTCCTCGTAATCCCGTTCGGTCATAGGGATAGTGGCAACCGTGACATCGTTCTGGACGGTCCTGCGGACGTCGATCGGCGTTCCTTCCTCAACAATGTTGCCGTCCCATCCAAACCATATGCCGCCAATCGCCCGAAGTGCATCTCCGAGGGCAACTGCCAATCCCCCCGATTGAACCTGGTTATCGAGGTCCGCGACGCGGTTCGATACGATGACGAGACGGCTCAAACGAATGCCTCCCAAGGTTTTGACAGCCGATTTGCCCCGTTTATTATACCAACCATCGAATAGGTTTGCGGAAAGTTTCCCCAAGCTGCGCCTGTGACAGGGTCTGTGTCTTCAGACATAAGCCCCAAATGATTGCGCGCGTTCAAAAGAGACTGAAATATCTCTCTGGCCTGCTCCTTTTTTCCGGTGCGCGCCAACGCGTCCAGGCGCCAGAAGGCGCAAATGTTAAACGCGGTTTCCGGGACACCGAAGTCGTCGGCGGCCTCGTAACGCATCATGAAAGGCCCTCGCCCCAAGACCTTTTCCATTTGCGTGACCGTGGAGAGGAAGCGCGGGTCTTGACCGTCAACGAAGCCGAGTTCGCCCATCAACAGCACGCTCGCGTCGAGGTGCTCGCCTCCAAAGCTTTCAACGAAAGCTTTGCGTTTATCTGACCAGGCGGATTTCAAGATCTTCTCCCGAATGAGCTCAGCCCTTTGCCGCCAAAATGTCATCCGATCATGCTCTCCGACATAGGACGCGATTTTGGCAAGACGGTCGCATGCGGCCCAACACATCACGCTCGATGATGTATGAACCCTTGCCCTCGATCTAAGCTCCCAGATGCCCGCATCGGGTTGATCATAGAGTTTGAACGCCTGCTCGCCCACGGCCTCCAGCTTATGAAAGTCGTCGATGCCCGCTCTGATCGAAAGTCTTTTGTCTATGAACGCTTGTGCTGAGCCGAGAATAAGATTGCCGTATGTATCGTGCTGGAAGTGCTCATAGGCTTGGTTGCCTATCCTCACGGGACCGTTGCTAACCGGCCCGGAGCTCTGGTATCCAGGCAAGTGATCCGCGGTCCGTTCCACGAGCGCTTCCTCAAGCGCAATCCCGTAGACTGGCTGGATGTGGCCGTTCGAAGCGGCGACAATGTTCATGATCCAGCGGTAATAGTTTTCGAGGGTCCGGCCCGCGGCGAGGCTCGTCAAAGCGCGGATGACGAAATAAGCGTCGCGGACCCAGCAGAAGCGATAATCCCAGTTTCTGCCTGTGCCAGGAGCCTCCGGAATGCTCGTTGTCATTGCGGCGACAATGGCGCCCGTTGGCTCGTAGGAACAAAGCTTGAGCGTGATTGCCGCCCTGATGACGGCATCTTGCCACTCCGGTTGCAGCGCAAGCCGATGGCTCCAATTAACCCAATAAAGGTGAGTTTGTTCTTGAAATTCGCGGGCGATGCCGAGAGGGCTGTTGGTTAGCGTCTCATCTGGCCCGATGACAATGTTGATTGGATCGCTCAGGTTGAAGGCGGCTTCTTGAAGGATGTAGTCGATCGGGGCGTCGGTTGTAACGCGCAGGGTCATGTCCGGCCCGCAGTAACGAATATGGTTTGAACCGGATGTCACCGACGGGGCAGCCTCCCCGTATTTGAAACGAGGCCTGATCTTGATGCGGATTCGCGGCTTTCCCTCGGTGACCCGGACACGCCGGATAAGGGTCTGGGGGCGGAATGGGCGGTTCCGAGTGTAAAAGCGAGGGATGAAGTCTGTGACCTCGATTGCCCCGCTTTCGCTATGAAGAACGGTTTTCAAGATAGCCGTATTGGGAAGGTATGTCTGCTCGGAGCCTTTGAGGCCCTCGAGCTCGATTGCAAACGCGCCATCGCTGGGATCGCGGCTCGCGCTTCCGAGGAGTTGATGAAAGACGGGATCGCCGTCGAATCTGGGAAGGCAGCACCAAACGATGCGCGCCTGTTTGTCGACAAGCGCGCTGATGCTGCAATTCCCAATAAGCCCAAGATCGAGATTGTTTCCCATGCCTATCCAAGTTCCTTCGAGCATTGAGCCGTCGCCAAAAGCCAGCTGAGAAATTCATCGACACTGGCCGCGCGAGCCCGTGCCGCCGTCTCGCCGGGGCCGACCTTGACCGTGATTCCACCGAGGGCATTGACCGCAATAAACGCGTCTTCATCGGTTACGTCATCACCGGCAAAAAACGGGAGGCGGCCCTTAAAGGGCTCTTCCTGAAGGAAATCGTTGATAGCTGTGCCCTTTGTGGCTGTGTGCAGCCGCATCTCAACGACCATTTTCCCTCGTGTAAGAACGACATCTTGGAAACGTCCCGTGAGGTCCTCCACAAGAGACAAGCAGAACGCCTCCAGTTCCGGACGAAGGCGGTAATGCAAGGCGATCGCGCCGCGCTTCCTCTCCAGGAGAAGACCAGGGTTATGGCTGACAAACGAGGTGAGAACCTTTTCAGCCGCCCTCGCCGCGCTCTCCTCCGCTGCCGCGGCTGAGACTGTCTGTTTGCCGCCATTCCGGCGCTCATAGCCGTGGACGCCGGCCACGGGTAGCCTAAGCGGAGCAACAAAGCGGTCGATGGCGTCGATTTCTCTTCCGGTTACGATGGCGACTGCGCCTGAGGCGTTCTCGAGAAGAATCTCCAACGCTTTCCGCGCCCGGTCCTCGACAACTACGGCACCTGGCGTTTCGGCGATCTCGGTCAGAGTGCCATCGAAATCGAAAAAGAAACTATAGGCGCTTGCATCGCCCAAAATCGGCAAAACAGCCATGGTCAAATTTTCGGAGGGCCTTGGGTCGCTTAATACATCAGCTAGGAACGTGTGAGCGAGCCTGTCAATACAACAAATGGGCATTTTTTATGGCTTCCGCGTTCAGAGATCGACTGGGGTTAACTCTCTTGAGTATTCGCCTAAAGATTGCGCACGCAGAGGTGATTTTTTAATCAGCTCATGCTACTTTGGCGTAGCCATATTTCCGGCGAGGATCTTTCATATCCTGACCCTATCAACGGGAAGGGAAGGTTTGTGTGAGCCCAGCCAAAGAGGGATACGCTTACGCGTACAAAACGGTTGTCTTTATGGCTAGAATAGGCTGGGTCTTTATTGCGTTTTTTGCGTGGCAAACGGCCGCTGCTTACGCAGGTGAGATTCGAGCCGAATCCTTGTCATCGAAGGCGCTTGGGCGAACAATGCCCTTTGAAATCTATCTTCCGGATGGATATGATAGTGGACGGCAGCACTACCCCGTCCTTTATCTTTTGCATGGCGCGGGCGGAGACGAGCGCTCCTGGTCTGACCGCGGACATATCCGGGAGAAGGCCGATCAACTCATTGCCAGAGGCGCCATTCCGCCCGCGATCATCGTCATGCCGGGTTGCCCTGCCTGCTGGTGGGTTGACGGCGCAAAGGACAATGCGGAAACGGCGTTTTGGTCCGACCTCGTTCCAACCATCGACTTAAGGTATCGCACCATTGAAACCAGGGGCGGCCGCCTCGTCGCGGGGCTTTCGGCGGGCGGCTATGGAGCGGTTCGCTTTGCGCTTCGCTATCCAAACCGCATCGCAGCCGCGGCGGCCTTGAGCCCCGCAGTTTATACAGAATCGGTGCCCCAGATTTCCGCAGCACGCATCCAGCCGCCTTTTCTCTCGCAGAATGGCAATTTCGATCAGGGAGCTTGGGACGCCCATAATTATCCCGCTCTTCTTGACCGCTACTTCGCGCAATCGTTCCGCGTGCCTCTCTACCTC
Source organism: uncultured Alphaproteobacteria bacterium (assembly GCA_963772105.1). GTDB lineage: Bacteria > Pseudomonadota > Alphaproteobacteria > Rhizobiales > Rhodomicrobiaceae > Rhodomicrobium. Next base: position 31,991 of record CAVYVV010000002.1, on the reverse strand, counting down.
GCTTCTGGAGATAACGACAAATTTGGCGTCGCTTTCGAGACAGCGCTTCTTTTCAAACGCATGTTTGAGCATCAGCCCGATCAAGTCGAGTTACGCGTCGTCGATGGCGACCACAGTTGGAAGGTCTGGGAGACAATGATCGACGACGCGATGCGGTACGTTTTTCAGTTCGCCGACAAGCCAAAACCGGCGCCCCGTACAGCCACCGCAACAAAGGGGCTGATTTCTAATCTTCCGGTATCGGCGCATCCTTAGCAGAAACCGGCCTTTGCTTTTTGGAACGGATAATGAGCCAGCTTTCGCAGATCGTCACGAACCCGAGCTTTGCGTAGCATCGATTAGAAGCGGGATTGCGAAGGTCCGTATACAGGCAGGCGGCGCTCCGGCCTTCGCCGAAAATCTCTCGAGCAACGATTGCCGTGATCGCCGCACCAAATCCCTTATTCCGGTGCTTGGGAGGCGTGTAGACTGAATTAATGAAAGCCGCCGTTCTCGTTCGCCGAGAAAGGGCAGCCATTGAAACGGGCGTATCCTCGAACATCCAAAACCAGTGGCGGCGGGCGCGCAAGTCATTCATCAAGGCTTCGTCGGAGGGAACAGGGTCGGAGGGAATGGCCTCCCTGATGAACGCGTGGATCCAGGCTCGAAACAGCGGGAAGTCTTTGGGCGCAGGCTGGCGCGGGAAGCCAGGAACACTTGGCACTTGGCAGGACATCCGCAGCGCCTGGATCTGCTGGGGAACCCTCTCGGAGAACTCGACGCCGAGTTGACGCGCCCTCTCCTCAAACCAAAGAGCGGTATCGCCCGTGCCGACAACGCCCGGATAGTCCGCTTCGCTCATCGTCTCCGCAAAGGCGTGGCACTCCGCCTTCGACAAATTGCCTAGAACGATCGGATAGCCCGGGGTTTGCGCCGCGCAGGCTCCGCGGTCGCCAATCGTCCAAGTCTTGATATCGCTTTGGTGCGGGTGAACTCGTAAACGCCCAATGATGCTCAAGATAAGGTTATGCTTGATCTCATCGGCTTCGAGCGCGGGTTCGTGGAAGGCAGCGAAATCCGAGGGCAGCATACGCAACGACTTTCTCTCTCAAAAAGCGATCGCGACGGGAATAAAACATCCTCGCGAGAGGTCCTATCCCATAAGTTTAACCGGGAAGGACCACATGGCAATCAAGGATGACAACGAACTGCAACGTAAGGTTCTTTTTGACCGCCGCGAAGCTTTAACATGCATGACATGGGCCGGAACGGGCCTCCTCTGGGCATTGAACGGGGGTGCGCCTCTGACAAAAGGGCTGATTGGCGGCGCATTCGCAGCGCCCGCTCCGCAAGAATTTACCTTCGTTCAAATCAGCGACAGTCATATCGGATTCAACAAACCCGCTAACCCAGACGCACTGGGAACGCTGAGGGAGGCCATAGCGAAAATCAAAGCGCTACCGGTCAAACCCGCGTTCATGATCCACACCGGGGATATTACACATCTGTCCAAGGATGAAGAATTCGACAACGCGGATCAACTCATCAAAGAGGCTGGCCTTCCAGTGTTTTACGTGCCTGGCGAACACGACGTCATAGACGACGAGCGTGGCCGATCTTACCTCGCGCGGCACGGAAAAAACGCACGGGGCACAGGCTGGCAGAGCTTCGATTATAACGGCGTCCACTATATCGGTCTTGTGAACGTCATGGACCTGAAAGCTGGGGGCTTGGGGAATCTCGGCGACGAGCAACTCGCCTGGCTCGGAAGAGACGTTGCGGGCCTTTCTTCCAGCACGCCGATTGTCGTCTTCGCGCATATCCCGCTTTGGACGGTCTATCCGGAGTGGGGCTGGGGCACGACTGATGCAGCGAAGGCGTTATCAACCCTGAAGAGGTTCGGTTCGGTGACTGTCTTGAATGGGCACATCCACCAGATCATGCAGAAAGTCGAAGGCAATGCCATCTTTCACACGGCGCGCTCAACGGCTTTTCCTCAGCCCGCGCCAGGGACCGCTTCGTCGCCCGGTCCCATAAAAGTGCCCGCCGGCGAGCTTCGGAACTATCTCGGCATCGCGAGCGTGACCTTTGTCGCAAACAGCAAGCCGCTTGCAATTATGGATACAGCTCTTTCAGCTGTTCCGTCGCTTTGAACCGGCCGAGGAAAAGCCATGAAGCCGAACCAACCTTGGATCCTTTTCTTCGGGTCGCTGGCGGTGATGATGCTCACCGTACGTCCTGGCCCCATTGCGAAAGCAGAAGCCTTCGTACCTTCCGTCCATATCGACAACTTCACATTCACGCCGGAGGAGATCACGATCACCCGCGGCACAACCCTCACATGGGTCAACGACGATGATATTCCTCATGCCATTGCTGCGAGCAACAAGGCATTCCGGTCGAAGGCCATGGACACCGAGCAGAAGTTCTCTTTCACGTTCAGCCAGCCAGGAACATATGAGTACTTCTGTTCGCTTCATCCTCACATGCAAGGAAAAGTCATTGTTAAGGAGTGACTGCGTCTTAGCGCCTCATTGAGGCGGCGAACAAACGCGAGCGATGCCGCAAATGACGAAAAAGCCTGAAAACGCGTCAGAGTTTGAAGCGGCGTTGCTCGCCCGCCGAAGGATCCTCTTTGAAACAACGGTGCTCATGCACCTGAACAGCGCCTTTACACTGGCTCGCTATCTCACACGCCGCGGCGACGCCGCCGAAGATCTTGTTCAGGAAGCCCTTCTGCGAGCCTACCGCAGTTTCGATGAATCGCGCAGCAGTAACGTCCGGGCTTGGCTCCTCACCATCGTCCGCAATTGTTTCCTGACCTGGAAAGTGCGCGACCATGGCGAGTCCGCACAACGCGATTTTGGCGAGACCGGCACATTTGAGCAAGATGGCGGCGCCCATGAGGGTGAAAACCCTGAGTCGATTTTGATCCGCCGCGAAGAGGATTGCTCTATGCGCTCCCTAATCGAAGGGCTTCCAGATCCGTTCCGTGAGGTGCTCGTTCTGCGGGATATCGAGGATATGTCTTATCGGGAAATTGCAGACATCACCGGCGTTCCGATGGGCACCGTCATGTCTCGCCTTGCGCGCGCTCGTAAAATGTTTGCGGAGGCCTGGAAGGCCTCGCAGACGAAGTCTCCAAAGGAAACGCTGCGATGAAAGCGGTGTCCCGACCTTGCCCGGAGCGCGAGATCCTTCTCCATGGCCTTGCCGATGACGAGCTTGACGCGGCAAACGCGCTCGCGATGGAGGAGCATTTGCGCAGTTGCAGCGGATGCGCAGCCGCGTATAGCGAAATCATCGGGCAAAAGCAGCTTTTCGAAAATGGGGGCTTGCGTCTCGATGCCTCTCTTGCGTTACGAGGCCGGATAGCAGCGGCCATTGCTGCAGAGGAGGGAGAGGAAGCATTGCGAGCAAAGCCTCTTCTCGAATTGGTGCGCGGCCAGCGAACGAACCCGCCGTCTTCGTGGTTTCCGCAAGCGGGGATCGCATTCTCGGCTGTGGCCCTCGCGGCAAGTCTTCTCCTTTTCGTCTCAAGCCAAAACCCATCGCCAAGCCTTGACCGAGAGCTTGTCGCCGGGCATGTAAGGTCTCTGCTGGCTTCACATTTAGCCGATGTTGTTTCTTCCGATCAGCACACCGTCAAACCCTGGTTCCTCGGGAAGCTCGACTTCGCGCCTCCCGTAGTGGACCTCTCGAAGCAAGACTTTCCGCTGATCGGGGGGCGTCTCGACTATATAGGCGGCCGGGTCGTGGCCGCGATCGTCTATAAACGCCGCGGCCATATCATCAATCTCTTCATCTGGCCGACAGGAAGACTGCAAGCCGTCCCGGAGACCGCCGACGGTTATCACCTCCTGAGCTGGACCCACGGCGGATTCTCGTACGCCGCGGTCTCGGATCTCAATCCTGAGGAACTGCGCGATTTCAAGCGGATCCTGAAAGAAAGCCTAGCTTAGGGACCTCGCTGGTCCAGAAAAAGCGGCAGGCGAAGACGCCTGCTTTCGCCGGCGCGCGAAAGCGCGGCTCCTGAACCCTTCTGCATAAATCCCCGTTCCAGCCATGGGTAGAGGCGCCCATTTGGCCGAACAGCAGTGCTTACTCAAACAAATGAGGAAAAAATGAGTACTTGCCTTCGCTACCCCAAAGGCTACCAGTTCTTCGACGGCAACGGCAATCCGCTCGCCCTCGGAAACTTGTACTATTACATCGCGGGCACGACCACGCCGCAGAATACCTATTCCAACAGCGCCGGCACCATCCCGAATACGAATCCCATCGTGCTTGACGGTTCGGGACGGCTGCAAGCGGATGTCTATCTCGGCTCCGCAGCCGATTATAAGGAGGTTTTGACGACCTCCAGTGTGACCGTGTCGCCCTGGCCAGACGACAATATCGTGCGCGCCATCTCAATCGTCGTTTTTACGGGCGACAGCGGTTCAGGCGGAACGTCGGGTCTTGTCCCTGCTCCAGCTGCGGGAGACGCGCTCGCAAACAAGTTTCTCAAAGCGGACGGTACCTGGGCTGCGACACCCGGCGGCAGCGGATCGGGCGCGACGAACCTGTCGGTCACGGAAACAGCCACAACGGTTTCAGTCGCTTCGTCGACCGGTTCCGGCGCGACGATTCCGGCCGCCACATCCTCACGCGCAGGCGTTCTGGACAGCGCGCGCGCCGCCACGATCGACGGTCTAGCCACTGTCGCGACATCCGGCTCGTACACGGACCTGTCGAATAAGCCGACCCTCGGCTTGCTGGCGGCTTTGTCGAGCGTAAATAACGCCAACTGGTCCGGCACAGCGCTCTCCATCGGTAATGGCGGCACCGGCCAAACCACTGCGTCTGCCGCCTTCAACGCGCTCTCGCCGACCATCACGAAGGGCGATCTGATCGTCGGCGGGACCGCGGGCGCCGATACAAACCTTGCCGTCGGTGCCGATGGCTATGTCCTCACGGCGGATTCGACCCAAGCAACCGGCGTGAAATGGGCGGCGGCGTCAGGCGGCAGTTCAACCCTAACCATCAATTCGACACTGACAAGCGGCGCGTCGGCGGGACAATATCTACTTTCCGATGGGAGCAAGCTGCAGGCGGGCTCGCCATGGTCCGACAACTACGCAACCGGCGCGAACATGCTCACGAACGGCGCTTTTACGTCGAACCTGAACAACTGGACGGCGGGCGCTGGCTGGGCCTGGAATACAGGCGGCGGCGCGGCTTTTTCGGGCACCGGTTACCTTTCCCAGCTATCCGGCAACAACTACACACCGAACGCGATTTACAAGATCGTCGTTGTCACGTCCGGGTTCACCGGCTCACCCTACCTGCAAGTCAGCTTGAACGGGCTGGGCGGCTCCGCAGACGATTCCCACACCTGGATCAGCGCGAACGGCACGCATACGATTTATTTTAACGGTCCGAAGACCGCGCTCGGAGGCGAAGGCGTCAGTCTGAATGCCTCGAACGGTTCCGGCGTCGTGGTCAGCGTCTCGTGCCAGATCGTGACCTTCACCGGGAAAGCATTGACCGGCGATCTCACCTTGACGGGCGGAACGCTCTCCTTGGGCCAGGGCACGTATTCGCGGCCAAGCCTCTCATGGAGCACCGATTACTGTCCGAACGCAGGGTTCTCGTTTGAAAGCGGTCAGCTCGGCTTTTCGCAAAACGGCGTCTTGAATTGGACGTTCGGCGACGAAGGGGGATACGGGACCGGCATAGCTCCGATCCTGTCCGGCAAGGGCTCCAACCGGCTTACGGTCGAATCTGCGAACGCGCTTGTGTTCCGGTCTTTGATCAATCACTTTGAAATCGAAGGATCGATATCGACCACATATGTCGAACTGGTCCCGTACCGGGCTGGCGGCGGGTCGGTAGGCGTGCCCTTGTATGTCCGCACAGACCCAACAACGTTCGCGTCGTATACCTTTGGCGTCAAGTCGGCGGCTGCCGGGAACGACACTTATCCGATTTTCCAGGTGCTCGATAGCAGCGCGAATGGCAACTTTACCGTTTCTGGGCTTGGCGCTGTCAACAGCTCAGCAAATGGAGCCGCCTCCACCCCCGCGACACTTCTTAGAGGAACGTGGTTTACCGGCGGGACAAGCACCACAACTAAGCCGCAGCTCCTTATCGAGCCGACAGGGACGACATCAACTGGATGGAGCACTGCTGGAACCGGGCTCGGCATAAACGCAGCAAGCAGCTTCACTGGCAACCTCTTCGACTGCAAGCTTAACGGGGTTTCTACGATCTGGGGGAACTACCAGGGCTCTCTGTACGTCAAGAACATAATTGGCAATAACACAGGCACCAACAGTTTCCAGGGTTTTGCTCTAACATCGAATAACCACATCGATGTATATACGGGAAACGGCTCTCTAAACCATTCATTTTTAGGGGCTAATGCTACACTCAACGCCATCAATACCGGAGGCTTCAGTTGGACATCGGGAGGCGATCCCACCGCATCGCCAGATACTAAACTGATGCGTGACGCGGCAGGCGTCGTGAAGGCCACGGATGGCTCGGGGAATATTGCATCGCTGAAGGGCAAAATAACAACGCACACAGCCTATACGGCGACACCGCAGACGAGCACAGGCTACCTTACTATGTATGATAGCAGCGGCACGGCCTACAAAGTTCTTGTCTCAACCTAGTTGGCTGACTCTGTGTATGGACCGGGCGGCAAGCGGCAAATGTCAGCGGCGCCACGATTCATGATGTTCCTGGCACTCTGAACAGAACAGTGACCGCGGGGCGAAACCAGCACCGCCCGGCCCGCGCTACGCCAGTGTTTTGAGCCGCGACTGCACTCTCATAGCGGCGATTGCAAAACAGGCAGCTTTCATCAACCCAGGTTGCCTCACTTTTTGTCCCAGGCCGTCTAACCGTAGGAACTCCAAAATGAGAATCGACTTCAAAAGACCCCTTTTCGATTTCAACGGCGAGATTTTGAGGGATGGCGATAATCCGCTCGTTCTTGGCGTCGTCGCCGTCAACGCCCTGATGGGCATCTATCCCGATGAACAAAATCTTGAGGGCAGCGAGAAAGTCCGCAGATACCGGCTTGCGATGAGCATCTATGGCACCGACGGTGCTCTCGATGTTCCTGTCGAGGACATCGCCATGTGCAAGAAGCTGATCGGCAAAGGTTTCTCAACGTTGGTCGCTGGGCAGGCAATCCCGATGCTCGAAATTAGCGCCGGCGACTAAGCTCACCTCCGGCAAAACTCAAACATTGGGACTGAACTCTTTTCCAATTTTGCAGCCCCCATGAGGGGCTGCATGTATTTTCGCTCGCAGGTTTCGCAGGTGACCATGCCGCCAAGCGCGCTCATACGCTGCCGGCCTTTATCGCCGCGCCTCTTGGTGAGCACACTTCAGCACCGCCGAAAACACTATTCAACAGACAAGAGAGGAGCCAATGGCTTCTGGTAATTTTGAGCGCTGCCTTGCCATTACACTGAAATGGGAAGGCGGCTATTCCAATCATCCCGACGATCCCGGCGGCCCAACGATGCAAGGGATCATTCAGAGAGAGTACGATTCCTGGCGCAAGAAGCAAGGCAAGCGGTTGCGCCCGGTCCGCCAGATCGACGAAAACGAGTTGCAGGTCATCTATCGCGATGAATACTGGGATGCGATGGGCTGCGAAGATCTGCCCGCCGGTTTCGACCTCTGCGTTTTTGACGCGGCCGTCAATTCGGGCGTCGGCCGGGCTAAACAGTGGATGGAATTAACCCCCAGCAATGACATCGATGCCTACTGCGATCTCCGTCTGAAATACCTCCAGTGCCTCGGCAGACTATGGCGTGTATTCGGCGCCGGCTGGCGCCGGCGTGTGACTTCGATCCGCATCGACTCGCGCGCTATGACGGGACAGTTGGAGGCGCAGCCTCCAGACGATGGCTGTCTGCACGCCGGAATGAGAGGCACGGCAGTTCTCGCTCTTCAAGAAAGGCTTCGTACCCTTGGCTATCCCGCCGGGGCGATCGACGGCATTTTTGGTGAGCAGACTTACCGGGCCATCGTTCTTTTCCAGCATGACCACGATCTTGGTGTTGATCCCGGAATTTGGCGGCCTTCCTATAACAGTATTCTTGCCAAGGCCGGGCCAATGCTGCCCCAGCGCCACGCTGTAACGCGTCGCGATCTTGAGGAGGCGGGCGACAAGCCAATCCAGCGGATGAACCTCCTCCAACGCATTTTTGCCTGGCTCTTTGGCGGAGCAGCCGCAGCGGAAACCTTCGGAAGCGATAACCTAGTTGATAGCCTTAAAGGCGTTCGCGCAGTTCTCGAGCCGCTGCAAGACGTTTGGTATTGGGCGTCGGCCAATCGCTGGCTCCTTCTGAGCGCCGTTTTCATTGCGGTCATCGCCCTTATCCGGGCTTTGCGCAACGAGCACGTCAAGGCCTATCAGAACTTCGACTATCAGGGACAGATACGAGCGCGGATGGATTCCGCAAAGACGGAGGCCGTATCATGAGCGCATTCTTGGCTATCATTGCGTCGCTGGGGGGACGTTTCGCGGCTGGGGCCGCCAAATTGGGACTCTCAACGGCAGGCTTGGCTCTGCTGGGACCGTTCACCCCCATCATCGGCGGCATAGCTCAGTTCGTGGGCGCTGCCGTCACAGCGGTCGGTGAAATCCTCGCATCATTGTCAAAAAGCGCCGAGGGCCGCGTCGCGCTGGCCTTGGCGGCGGCTCTGATCGGCTTTCTGTACCTGCGCTTTCACTACATCGAGGAAGGCAAGGCTATTGCGAAAGCGGAAGTCGCAGCCACGCACAAGCCCTGCCCTGCGAAGATGGAAAGGCGCGGCCGATGACAACGGTTGTGCCTGAGCCAGCGTCTTCACCTTACTCCGAAGCCGGTTCCGCATGGCCGCCACGACATCTCACTTGCCCGCATCTACTTGCCCTTCGCCATGGTCATCACCTTTGGTGCGTTCCTGACCGTGGCGGGTTATGCAGCCGGCGGGGCTATGTCTGGCATTGCCCGCGACAAAACAGAAACAGAGAAGCGACTAAGTGCGATCGAGAACGAGGTGACCGCAATCAAGAACATTCTCGCTGATCGCACCGACTTTCCTAAGGCATGCTTTCCCCGGCCTAAATAAGCCCGGGACTGCGACGCATCGGGAACAGGAGGCCGAAGGGCCTCCTCAGATTGCTTCGCTCAGATCTTTGGCGGCGCGGAAAGCAACTTTCTTGCTGGCCTTGATCTTGATCGCTTCGCCGGTGGCAGGATTGCGACCCATGCGTGCAGCCCGCTTGCGAACTTCGAGAGTTCCCAGTCCGGCAATGCGAATCCGCGCGCCCTTTTTCAAATGTTTGCCGATGCTTGTGATCGCTTCGGCGAGCACTTCATTCGCCTGCTTCTGAGAAATGCCGTGTGTTTCGGCGACCTCCGTCGCTAGATGGCGAAGGGTGACGATGTCGGCCTTTTCTGGTTTCGCAGCCGTCTTGGTCGCCGCCGCCGCTTGCGTTTTCGTCATCTCAGTTCCTCTTAATCCATGCTTCTCAAGGAGCAATCCGGCGCTCTTTGCGCGATGGCTGTTGCAAAATCCACCCTGCCTTAATCATGCGGGATGTTATACTTTCAGTCCGTCGGGTCAAGAGCGTCACCTTGGTTTACACCAACAGAATCAGCCAAAATCCGGCCTCCTTGGCGCGAGAACCTTCGAGCCGTGCAGCGCTGCACGTCAATAACCTTTCGCGTGAATAGGCGGCATGAAGCAGGAAATTAGTGCATTTGTTATTCAGTGTGTTTTTTTGGCCCCGAAAGAGTGGCGTTTTTTGCACTCGGCGCCCGGAGCAGCCTGCATGGCTTGACATGAGGCCATGCTCTTCTTAGAACATAATGCGAACGGTCCCTTAGCTCACATGTGGAAAATCCTCCGGAGCGGCTTATGCAGGCGGTCGCTTGATGTAAAGTCAAGGGGCAAGCCACTGGTTTAGAAAGGAGCTCCCATGGCGGGCTCAGTGAATAAAGTCATCCTTATCGGCAATCTCGGCGCGGACCCGGAAGTCCGCCATACTCAGGATGGACGGTCAATCTGCAATTTGCGGCTTGCGACCACGGATACTTGGCGCGACAAGCAGTCCGGCGAAAGACGCGAGAAGACAGAGTGGCATAGCGTCGTCATTTTCAACGAGCAACTTGGCAAGGTCGCGCAGCAATACTTGAAAAAAGGCGCGAAGGTTTATATCGAAGGCCAGCTCCAAACCCGTAAATGGCAGGACAATGCCGGCAATGACCGGTACTCAACTGAAATTGTCCTGCAAAACTATAACGGGCAGCTGACCATGCTCGACGGCCGTAGCGGCGCATCCGCCGGTGCATCCGGCTTCAACGAAGGCGGACATACCGAATTCGATGGCGGGTCAAGCGACACCGGCCGCGGAAGCAGCTTCAAGAGCTCAAGCGGCGGAAAGGGTCGGGAAAACCCAGCGCCTAAGTCTTTTGAAAAGGATCTCGACGACGAAATCCCATTTTGACGCTTTCCACTGAGGATGGGGCGCGGCGCCGCTCCACTTGTGCTTCACCGTTTCTTATATATAAGGCTCGCTAGGTTCATACAGGCTTCACAGTCTCGTTTTCCTAGAAGCCAAGGGTTTAGTTTTGGCAGGCAATTCCGAAGGCAGTCACGGCGATCACGGTGCTGGCGAGATCCGTCCGATTTTGATCACCGATGAGATGAAACGTTCGTACCTCGATTACGCGATGAGCGTGATTGTGTCGCGCGCGCTGCCTGATGTGCGGGACGGTCTGAAGCCCGTCCACCGCCGCATCCTCTATTCGATGCACGAGAACGGCTACCAGTGGAATAAGCCGTATCGCAAGTCCGCACGCATCGTCGGCGACGTCATCGGTAAATACCACCCTCACGGCGACCAATCTGTTTACGACGCGCTTGTGCGCATGGTGCAAGATTTTTCCATGCGCGTCCCCTTGATTGACGGTCAAGGCAATTTCGGCTCGGTCGATGGTGACCCTCCCGCGGCCATGCGCTACACCGAGGTCCGCCTCGAAAAGATCTCCGACACGATACTCCAAGACCTGGAAAACGACACGGTCGATTTCCAGGACAACTACGATAATTCGGAGCGCGAGCCGACAGTTCTGCCTGCTCGCTTTCCCAATCTTTTGGTCAATGGCGCCGGCGGAATCGCGGTCGGCATGGCCACAAATATCCCTCCGCATAATCTGGGCGAGGTTATCAACGCCTGCTTGGCGTATCTTGAGACTCCCAGCATCACCGTCGAACAGCTCATGGAGCATGTGCCCGGTCCCGATTTTCCAACGGGCGGCGTCATCATGGGGCGCGCGGGCATCCGAGCCGCCTACTTGAGAGGCCGTGGCTCGATCGCCGTTCGCGGCAAGATCCACGTCGAGACGATCCGGAAGGATCGCGACGCGCTGATCGTGACGGAAATTCCCTATCAAGTGAACAAGGCGGTGCTGCAAGAGCGCATCGCAGAACTCGTGCGCGAAAAGCGCGTCGAGGGCATTGCGGACGTGCGCGACGAATCCGATCGCCACGGCTACCGCGTCGTGATCGAATTGAAGCGCGACGCGATGCCGGACGTGGTGCTGAACCAGCTTTATCGTTTCACGACGCTGCAATCCGTCTTCGCGGCCAATATGGTCGCGCTCAACAGCGGACGGCCAGAGCAGCACAACTTGCTCGACTTCATCCAGGCTTTCACGCAGTTCCGCGAAACTGTCGTCACGCGCCGCACGAAGTTTCTGCTTGCGAAGGCGCGCGACAGAGCGCATGTGCTCGTCGGCTTAGCGACTGCGGTTGCCAATATCGACGAAGTCATCAGGCTGATCCGCACGGCGCCCGATCCAGCGACGGCGCGCGAACAGCTTATGGCGCGGGATTGGTCGGCGGAAGATATTGCGCCGCTTCTGGCCTTGATTGACGACCCGCGTTCCAAGATCCTTGAGGGCAACGTCTATCACCTGTCCATCGATCAGGCCAAAGCCATCCTCGACCTGCGCCTGCAACGCCTGACCGCGCTCGGCAGGGATGAGATCGGCGACGAACTCAAGGGTCTCGCCGACAAGATCCGCGATTACCTCAATATCTTAAGCTCGAGGGCGCGTGTGATCGGCATCGTGCGCGACGAATTAATCGCCATCAAGGAAGAGTTCGCCACGCCTCGCCGGACGGAGATTCTCGATATCGAAGGCGAGGTCGAGGACGAAGACCTGATCCAAAAAGAGGACATGGTCGTTACGGTCAGCCATCGCGGCTACATCAAACGCGTCCCACTGTCGACCTATCGCGCACAACGCCGCGGTGGCAAGGGCCGCGCCGGCATGTCGACGCGCGACGAAGATTTCGTGACCCGGCTTTTTGTCGCAAACACGCACACGCCCGTGCTGTTCCTGTCCTCACGTGGCATGGCCTACAAGATGAAGGTGTGGCGTCTTCCGCTTTCTGCCCCGCAGGCGCGTGGAAAAGCACTGATCAATCTTCTTCCGCTGCAGCAAGACGAAACCATCACATCCATTCTGCCTCTGCCCGAAGAAGAGCGCGGCGAAAGCGGCGTCTTCATCCTCTTCGCAACCCAGTCAGGAAGTGTCCGAAGGAACGAGCTCGCGGATTTCGCCGAAGTTCGACAGAACGGCAAGATTGCCATGAAGCTTGATCAGGGCGATGAGATTGCGGGTGCGCAGCTTTGCCGAGAAACGGACGACATCTTGCTGACGACGGCCGATGGTCAGGCGATCCGGTTCCCGGTTACCGATGTGCGCATCTTCAAGGGCCGTGAATCGACCGGCGTCCGCGGTATAAAGCTAGAGAACGAAGACCGGGTTATTTCGCTGGCAATACTCCGGCATATGGAAGCGACGCCAGCCGAGCGCGCGGCCTATCTCAAGCAGGCGAACGCCATGCGTCGGGCCGCATCGGGCGAGCGTGGCCCCTCCGATTCTGGCGAGGCGGCCGAAATCGTGGAAGTCGGCGGCCTCGATGACAGCGAAGCGATTGAGATCGGCGATATCGCCGATCTCAATCCAGCGCGCTACGGGGAAATGGGCGCCTCCGAGCAATATGTGCTAACGGTCTCGGAGCGCGGCTTCGGGAAGCGGACCTCCTCTTACGAATACAGGACGTCGGGCCGCGGCGGCAAAGGCATCATCGCGATGGCTGTGAATGAGCGCAACGGGCGGCTCATCGCATCGTTCCCGGTCGAGGACACAGATCAGATCATGCTGGTCACCAACGGTGGCAAGCTGATCCGGTGCCCGGTCGAGGGCATCTCCACCACGGGGCGCTCGGCTCAAGGCGTGACGATCTTCAGGACAGACCAGGACGAGCGCGTTGTGTCCGCTGAGTTGATTAATGACGACGGAAACGGAAGTGCAAATGGCGGCGATGCCGAAGGCAGCGACGACACTTCAGAATAATCCCAAGAGCGAGGCGGAATGCGCTGCGGTTTCTATCCAGGAAGCTTCGATCCGTCAACGCTTGGCCATTTTGATATCTTGAGCCGCGGCCTCGAGCTGTTTGACCGACTTGTCGTCGGCATCGGTGTTCACCCTTCGAAGTCGCCGATGTTCACCGGCGCAGAGCGAGTCGTAATGCTGAAGGAGGAACTCAACAGGCTTGGAGCGGGGGATCGCGGCGAGGTTATTCTTTTTCGGGGGCTGACAGTTGATGCCGCGCGCCAGAATGGTGCGCAATTCATCTTGAGGGGCATACGGGATGCGGCCGATCTCGGTTATGAGGCGCAGCTGTTTGGCATGAACCGAACCATGGCCCCCGACATCGAAACGGTGTTTCTCGCCGCATCGCCCGGTGCCGCGCACATTACGTCGACGCTGGTCCGGCAAATTGCCAGCCTCGGTGGCGATGTCTCGCCCTTCGTCTCCCCCGCCGTTCTGCAGAGAGTTAAGGATAAGGTCCACGGCCGTTGAACGCGGCCCAAATCCCGCCCCGATACTCAGCTACCCGCTCCATCGGCAAAAACAATTCATAAAGAAAAGGACTATCATGGTTCGCCCCATCTTTCGCGTGGCGCTGCTTGTAATGGCGGGACTCTTTCTAGTGGCGGCCTCTGGTGTCCGCGCTGCGAGCCCGGATAACACGCTGTATATGGACCTGAAAGATGGCCGCGTCGTCATCGAGCTACGCCCAGACCTGGCTCCGAAGCACGTCCAGCGCATCAAGAAACTCGTCAAGGAAGGATTCTACGATGGCCTGACCTTTCACCGGGTGATCACCGGTTTCATGGCCCAAACAGGCGATCCTAAAGGCGATGGAACGGGCGGCTCAAAATATCCCGATGTGCAGGCTGAGTTCACTCCAACGCCCTTCAAGCGCGGAACCGTTGGAGCGGCCCGCTCTGGCAATCCCAATTCGGCCAACAGTCAGTTCTTCATCGCCCTGGAGGACGCCTCGCATCTCAACGGAAACTACACCGTTTGGGGGCAAGTGACTGAGGGCATGCAGTTCGTCGACCGGATCAAAAAGGGCGCCGGTGCAAACGGCCAAGTTTTCAATCCAGATAAGATCATCAAAATGCAGCTTGCGTCAGACGCCCGTTAATCACCACATTGATGATCAGATTAGCATGAAGGCGCCTTATTTTTGGGGTAGAATTACCTGTCTAGACGGCGCTAGGGAAGAGTAAAGCATGACAGATAAAGACAATACATTGGTCCTGGAAACAACCCAAGGCCGCGTCGTGATCGAGCTTCGGCCCGATCTTGCGCCCAACCACGTCGCCCGCATCAAGGAGCTCGCGAACCAGAAATTTTACGATGGCGTTGTCTTCCATCGCGTAATCGAGGGCTTTATGGCCCAAACGGGGGATCCGACCGGCACGGGACGCCAAGGCTCCGGCAAGAACCTGAAGGCAGAGTTCAGCACCGAGCCACATGTGCGCGGCGTGGTATCCATGGCGCGGGCCAATCATCCCGACAGCGCGGACAGCCAGTTTTTCATCTGCTTCGATGATGCAACATTCCTCGATGGCAAGTATACCGTTTGGGGCAAGGTCATCGAGGGGATGGAGAATATCGACAAGGTTAAGCGCGGCGAGCCCGTCAAGAACCCGGATAAGATTATCACAATGCGCGTCGGTGACGCCTAGAAACTTTGGAGTGCTTTCGCCTTTGTGGGCAGCCGATTGACCGTGCTTTTGAAAGACTTCGATTTCGAGCTGCCCAAAACGTCGATAGCGCTCAGACCCGCTTCGCCGAGGGATTCGGCGAGGCTTCTTTGTGTTGATCCCGCTTCGCGCAATCCCATCCTCCAAGCGAGGGTGCGGGATTTACCCTCTCTCTTGAATGCCGGCGATGTGATGGTGTTCAACGACACCAAGGTTCTTCCCGCCGAGCTTCGAGGCTATCGCCCGGCTCGTGAAACTCTGGCACCCGACGTCGAAATTTCCCTAACGCTGATCGAAAGGCTTCCCAACGGTGGGTGGCGGGCTTTCGCACGTCCCGCCCGGCGGCTGCGCCTTGGAGACACCATTGTCCTCTCCTGGAACGGAGAACGAGCACGCCTGATAGTCGCCGCGAAGGACGAAGAGGGAGCGATCGTGGTCACGGCGTCCTGTGGCGAAACAGTCGAAACAATCATGACGCGCCACGGCGCAATGCCACTCCCCCCTTACATCGCCAGCACCCGCCCCCCCGACGATCGCGACCGCACCGATTATCAGACCGTGTACGCCAAAACGGAGGGCGCGGTCGCTGCACCGACTGCTGGTCTTCATTTCACGCCCGAACTTCTTGAAGTCTTGGCAACCAAAGGCGTTCGCAGCGCTTTCGTCACGCTGCACGTAGGCGCGGGAACATTCCTCCCAGTCAAAGCCGAGAACATTGCCGATCACACGCTCCACGCCGAGTGGTACGAGATTTCCGAGGACGCTGCCCGTATTATCAACGCCTGCCGCGCCGAAGGAGGGCGGCTAATCGCCGTGGGCACCACATCACTGCGCGTTCTTGAAAGCACGGCGCGTGAAGATGGCTTGATCGAGGCTCGTCAAGGCCTTACGAAAATCTTTATCACACCAGGCCACCGCTTTCGCAGCGCCGACTTGCTTATGACGAATTTCCACCTGCCGAAATCGACGCTTTTCATGCTCGTTTGCGCCTTCTCGGGCACCGCTCTCATGAAGACGGCTTATGCCCACGCCGTCGCGGATAGCTTCCGGTTTTATTCCTACGGCGATGCGTGCCTGCTCCACCGTGCGGACGGGGTTGGCTTGTGACCTTGCCCTTCACCTTCAAGCTTCTGGCGAATGACGGCGATGCACGGCTCGGGGAAATCACGACCCCTCGCGGCATAATTCGCACACCCGCTTTCATGCCGGTTGGTACCGCCGCGACCGTCAAGGCCATGTTCACAGACACCGTCAAAGCAACGGGCGCGGATGTCATTCTCGGCAACACCTATCACCTCATGCTACGCCCAGGCGCTGAACGCATCGCGCGGCTTGGTGGCCTCCATCGCTTCATGCGCTGGGACGGCCCAATCCTGACCGATTCCGGCGGCTATCAGGTCATGTCGCTGAGTCAGCTTCGCACTGTTTCCGAGCGCGGCGTGACCTTCCGCTCCCACATCGACGGCGCGCTTCACGAGCTAACGCCAGAGCGATCGATCGAAGTGCAAAATCTTCTCGGCTCCGACATCCAGATGCAGTTCGACGAATGTACGCCGTATCCAGCGACACGCGACGAGGCCGAGCGCTCGATGCAGCTTTCGTTGCGATGGGCCGAACGTTCTCTCGAGGCTTTCGAAGAGCACGGCGAACAAGGGCGCGCGTTGTTCGGCATCGTGCAGGGCGGCATCTACCCTGAGCTTCGCGCGCAGTCCGCCGAGGCCCTCACCTCCATGAACTTTCATGGTTATTCGGTCGGCGGCCTCGCCGTCGGCGAGGGACAGAAGCTCATGTTCGAGACGCTCTCCTCGACGACGCCCCTCCTCCCTCCCAACAAACCCCGCTATCTCATGGGCGTCGGCACGCCCGCAGACATCGTCGGCGCGGTCGAACGCGGCATCGACATGTTCGATTGCGTGATGCCGACAAGGTCCGGCCGCCACGGTCAGGCTTTTACATGGGCTGGCAAGCTCAACATGAAAAACGCGGCCCATATGGAGGATCTCCGCGCCCTCGACGAAATCCAGCGCATGCCCCGCGACCCGCGATTACTCCCGCGCTTACATTCACCACCTGATCCGCGCAGGCGAGTATCTCGCGCCTATGATCCTGAGCTGGGCTAATATCGCCTTCTATCAGGAGCTTATGGTGGCCGTCCGCCAATCAATCCGCGAAGGAGATTTTGCTGCCCTCGCGGCGCGCGTCCGCGCAGCCTATCCCTCTACCACCGTTGCCGAGGAAGCGGGAGCTGAACCGGGGGCATAGCGTTCCCGGAAAAGCAGGTAAACCCCGGATGAGATGATGATCGCCGCGCCAGCCAAGGTCCACCAGCTTGGGACATCGCGGAATACGGCAAGCCCAAGCGCGATCATGAATATGATGTTGATGTAGCCAAAGGGCGCTAGGATCGGGGCGGGCGCGCGCTCATGCGCGAGGATCACAAGCCAGTGCCCGAACCCACCGAACAGCCCTGTGCTCAGGAGAACGAACCAAACCCACGAGTTTGCCGGGGTTTGCCAATTGGCGAGCGCAAAGGGCGCGACGAAAACAGCGCCCGCGAGCGGCGTGTAAACGAGGGTTGTCCGGGCATCGTCATACCGTGCGAGATAGCGGGTCCAAAGGATGTAAAGCGCATAGCTCAGTGTCGCGAGAAGAGAAAATGACACAGCCCAATGAACGCCGCCGAATCCAGGCCGCGTCACGAACAAGACGCCGGTGAACCCGATGGAGATTGCAAGCAGACGGTGCCAGCCTATCCATTCCCCAAGCATCGGCCCCGCGAGCGCAGCCACGATGAAGGGCGACAGAAAAAAGATTGTCGCAGTCTGATCAAGCTGAAGATATCGGAGCGCCAGGAAGTTTAACGCCGTAGTCCCAGCAAGGAAGACGCTTCGAAGGAGTTGATTCATCAGCTTGTTGGATGGAAAGGCTCGGATCGCCGCATTGGGGCCGAGCATCGCGACGATCAGCAAGAGATTGACGACAAAGCGAACCCATATGACCTGCAGGACTGGCACGTGCGCAGACGTTGCCAGATACTTCGCGCTTGTATCCAGAAAAGCAAAAAGAAAGGAAGCCGCGCAGGTGAGTCCGATCGCGAATATTCTCGATTCGGTGAGAGAGCGTTGTTGCATAAGGTTCCACTTGGGCGCATCGAAAGCTTTGCGATGGATGCGCGTTCCAGTATGGGCGACATCGCCGCCGGGATACAGATAGGAAATATTGCACTCGCCGAAATCAAACCGCGAGTTTCATAAGCGATCGCGAATGTCACGGAAGAGGCACGGTCACCCAAGAGAGTGGGGCGGCTTTCCTCAAAACGAACGATTGGCTAGAGCCAATCCCTATCCGCTTATGATGGAGTCAAAAGCGCGCTCTAAGTTTCTGTTTTATCTGCATCTAAATCGGAAAACCGCTTCACACTTTCCGTGCGCACTCTGGCCCGACATTTCTCATCAGCATCGTTATCCCCGCGTAGGGTTTATGCAAAACAGTAGAGAACTGCGCAGGCGCTCTCATGGGTGCGGATTTTGCGCTGGCGACGGGCTTGAGCCCCCATTTCATGCGGGGGCATAGCCGCCGCATGAACATCGACGCTGCTCGATGCAGGCCGCAAGTCGAAATTCATGGCCCAATCAAAAACGGACCCCCTCTTACGGTTCCTCTAAGATTGCCCCCTTTCGGAAATCGAAGTCAGCGCCAAGCTCAATGGGGGATTCTACCGCACCTCGATGGAATGCCCATACCAGAAGACACAATCGCGGCGTTGAGATTTATACTGAGGGTCTTTGCTCTGGACAATTTGACGGCAGTAAGATTGTCCCGGAGGGGTGGCGTTTGGAGGAGCAGCCTCGTTTACCTTGGCAAGCCAAGCCGGCTGGTCCTGAGCGCCGCAATCCCTCGAGTTGTCGCTAAGCATACCGACAAGGCCGCCCTTTTTGAAGGTATGACCAAAAGCGTTAATGGTTTCTTCAGTCGGGCACTCAGCAGAGACATATGAGGCTGTTACGCATATTGCGAGGATGACCAAAATGCGTCTCATTGGAATGTTCCCGCCTCAATCAGTGTCAGATTAACAAATTTGGATTCTCCGAAGAGGTCAAACCCGAACTCTTGATTTTCCACGAAAAGGAACTCATCACCCGCTTCCGTGCCGAAGCCGCTATTGCCGCGCAAAACACCGGCCAGCAATCGCGGGGAATGCGGTCAAGCAGCGCCCATCATCCTCGCGCCGCATGGCTGGAGGCATGCTGATTGTCTGCTGTTACATCCGCGTCGAGCTCTAGCCGCAGGCCAGCCATCGTGTAAGTATGGTAGACATGGCCAGGCCGGGCCGGCCTTTTGGGATTGTAGCCAAGCACGGCCCCTTCTTGATGGCCGTAAAGCGGCTTGACCGTCGAATCCATGTCGAGAACCCACGGCTCGGACAGCAGCGGCGCCGTGCAATAGTCGAGGTGGCGTTGCAGCCATGGCCTGCTTTCGTCCTCTGCGATGGCTTTGAAGCCCCGGCGCACGGCATCCTCGCTGACAATCTTCTCCATGCCCAAAAGCTCAGGCAGCACGTCGTCTTGTACCCCGACAGGACAGACAGCATCGCCGTGCCAGGCAGATCGCGTTTCTTCGGCGCATTCGGGCTCACGTAGGCAAGCGGGCAATCGGCCACGAGCGCGTCGAACAGGTTCGCAACCTTGAGATACTCGATGAAGAAGGGGAGTTGCCCATGGGGCGTCAGCGGCGCCGTGGAGTCCCATTCAACCCGCACCGGACCTGCCCAGGCGTCGAGCGTCGCCGCTGCCAGCGTAGCATCATGCTCAATCGGCGGTTGTTCACCCGCCAGGTGAACGGGAAGTTCGGGGACATTGTCGCTCATGCGCTTGAGATTGCACGACTCTCACGCGGATACCGCCCCGTCAACTGCCGGGTTTAGGTTCAAGTTGAGACTCGTGTATATGCGATCCTGTCACCCTGAAGCAGACCTCCGTCGGGCTGGCCAACGGATCAAGACTGTGATTCCGTTATTGTAGTGGACAGATCTACGGATCCAGTTCCTGGCCAAGCGAAAAAGTCGCCATGATGGGCGCTTGACTGGATAGGCCGCAAGCTGAACCGTCAGGAAGCCCTCGACCGGCTCTGCTGCCCTTCCGCATAGCCGGGATAGCTTGTCAAACCCGGTTTTGCCGGATCACGAACACTACCCATGGGATTGGGGGCATATAGTCGGCTGGTCCGGCGTTTTGCAAGCCACTGGGTTCAGGACGCCCCAAACCCGTTGAAAAACGGATTTGGGGGAGCACCCTTCACACTGCTAATGCATACGAGCAAAACGGTCCATCTTCGAAGCGGTCGTCTAGTGGAGCCATCTGGGAGGATTCTGAGGCTTCGCTGGCGTTGGGCCGATACCTGAGAAAACCGCATTCATGGCCGTTCGGATGGCGCATTCGAGGGTCTTGGCACTCAGCCAGTCTTTGTCCATGCAGTAGATCGCTCCGGCATTCAAGGCCGCCTTCTGGACTTCAGGCGAGAGATTTCCGGAGATAAGAATGGGCGCGATCGCCGGCCTCTGCCGGATGATCGACCGAATGACGTCAACGCCCGTTTCAGGTCCGAGCCTGTAGTCAGCGATCACGACATCATACCGGCTGGTGGCTACGCCGCTTCGGGCGGCCAACCCCGAGGATGCGCGTGTTGTCGACACGGCGTACCCGTCGAGACGAGACAAGAGCCGGGAGATGGCTTTGTAATCGTCGGCGTTGTCATCGACAACGAGAACATTGATTTCTGTCCGGTCCGTACTTGCCGCCGGACGCGGACTTACTCTCTGATAACTTTCTGCAACTTGCATCTCTTTTCCTCTCACAGATGGTAATCGTACGGACATTACGCCTACTCTTACTGTTACTCTGCACACTCCGACCGCAATAAGCGCACTTGCGGGGCAAGTGCTTCTGAGAACGGCGAGCCGCTCGTTGCGGTCGGTCGAGGACAATGCGGTATGGCTACGCGTCACAATCTGGGGTCATCCAAGTTAAGCAGCACAACCGCAACCGTATAGTGCCACGGCATGGTGTATCCATCGTAAATGGCCGCGACGTTTGCCTGTGAGGCAACCGAAGATTCCAGCCCGGCGTTAGCCTTTCTCCAACCACTTCGGTGTCAAAAAGAGGCTCAGTCTGACTGGGTACGAGTAGGATTTCACGATGACAATCAGCATGCTTGTGGTCGACGATGAAGAGGCCGACGTCATTCGATTCAAAAGGGCCGCACGGAAGGCCGGTGTGCAGAGGCGCATCGAGATTTGCAGGGGCGGGGGCGAAGCCTTCAGGCTCCTGGCCTCTCAATCAACCTCGGACCGGGGTTACCTGCTTGTCTCCGATCTCAAGATGCCGGTGATGAGAGGAACCGAACTCGTGGCTCGTCTTCGTGGCGAACTCGGTCTCCCGGAAATGCCCGCGTTCATCCTGTCGTCATCGGACTCGATTGCGGACATTGAAGATGCGCTCTCAAGCGGAGCGAACGGCTACATCTTGAAATGTGAGTCCGAGGCGGAATATCTGGAGGTCGTCAGATGGCTCGAGGATTGCTGTTGCCAGATCGAGCGCGGGCATTCCCTGAGTGACGAGTTGAGTTTTTCCAAGAAGCGGCCGTCTCATGTGATCGCAGGGCCTGTGGCGTACCAAAGCTACAATTGAACGCTGAGGTTCAGCTCAGGACGAGTTCTCGCGGGATGCATAAAGGCCAATTGAAAGCGAACTGCGTACCGCGGCCGTCACGAACAGGGGAGCGTAAGCTGATCGCGCACCCAAAGTGTTCGACTGTCTTCTTGACTGACGCAAGACCCAGGCCGCTCCCGGAAACTTCTTCGTAGCTCTCGAGCTTCTGAAAGGGCTGAAAAACCAGGTGGTGATATTGCTCAGCTATTCCCGGACCATCGTCTTCGACCTCGAAAGCGATCATCGGCCCTTCCTGCTGCCATCTGACGAAAATGGTCCCATCGGTGCGATCATGGTACTTGACGGCGTTGTCGATGAGATTTCGCAAAACGAGGTCGAGCGGCGCTTTAGCGGTCAGGAATGAAGCGAGACCACCGGAGGCATCCAAGCGCATGCTTCTAGCTGCGGGCAAGGATTCGAAGATCTCCCTTGCCATCAGCGCGATGTCGACCGGCTCCTCCAGTTCCTTTTTGCGGCCGACCTTCGAATAATTATGAAGGTCGGTTACGAGCGCCATCGCACGGCGCGCCTGAAGACGCAGGCGATCCAAATGCTCACGAATTTCACCGCCAATGTTCTCGCCCAGATCCTCGCCAAGCCATTCGACAGTATTGGCGATCGCACGCAAAGGCGAGCGAAGGTCATGGGAGGCAACGTGCGCGAATTCCTCAAGATGGAGGTTCGAGCGCGCCAGCATGCGCTCCTGGCGCTTGAGTTGTGTTATGTTGCGCCTGATTCCCGCGAGACCGATGATCGCGCCGGATTCGTCTCGAAGCGCTGCCCGGTGCTCCGAAAACCATAGGATGGAGCCGTCTTCCTCTTCGAAGAATTCGACGCAGTCGGCCAAAGGCTCGCCCGTTGCAAGCAGTTTCTCATCCTCAGCCCGGCGCGCTTCGGCCCGCTCGGGCGGCAAAAACTCGTCTTCACACCTGCCAGTTACGCTCTCCTCCCGATCCATGCTCAGGATCCCGAGTTCGGCCGCATTCAGACGGATGTAGCGCCTGTTCACGTCCTTGAAGTAGATCGCATCGGGAATGCCATCCATCAGGTGCCGCAGCAACTTCCGCTCGAATTCGAGCTTCTCGCCGACTTTACGCTGCCGGCTCCGTGTCTCAGCGGCGACCAACTCGCGCTCGATCGCCGAGTTGAGGCGCACCAGATTGTCCTTGCGAACGTAGTCCTTCGCGCCGGATCGCATCAGTTCCGCAGCGGTCTCCTCTCCGATGATTCCCGAGACGAAAATGACTGCGATGTCCGGTTGGACTGAAGTGATTGTTTCGAGCGCCTGGCGTCCGTTCAGCCGCGGAAGATTATAGTCACAAAGCGCCAGATCCCACGTCTGGGCCTTTAGCGCCCGTCGCAACTCCAGATCGGTCGTTACGCGTTGATGATGGAACTCGAAACCTCCGCGCCGAAGGGCGTGGAGCATGAGTTCGGCGTCGTCGTCAAAATCCTCGATCATTAACACTTGAAGCCGCTTGTCCATGTTGTCTCTATTCGGGCGGCAGGCCTGACGGAAGCTCATGAGATTTGTAACGAGGATGGAAGACTATTACGCTGTCGCGAAGGGCACTTGGTTGATTGTCAGCCAATAAGTGACCAGATGACTGGCGACCTTGATGAGTTCGCTATAGCTGAGCGGCTTCCGGACAAAGCTGCTTGCACCCAGCACATAACTTTTGTGCAAGTCTTCCTCTTGTCCCGAGGTGGTCAGGATCACGACGGGCAGCAATCGCGTGGAAGGATTTGCTCGAATGCGCTGCAACACCTCGAGCCCATCCAGCCTGGGCAGCTTGAGGTCAAGGAAAACGACCCGAGGCAGACTTTCTGGGGTTTGCTCCACTCCGTCCTTGACCAAATATTGGACCGCCTCAGCACCGTCGCGGACAACGACGACCTCCTCCTTGATGTTG
Source organism: uncultured Alphaproteobacteria bacterium (assembly GCA_963772105.1). Classification (GTDB taxonomy): domain Bacteria; phylum Pseudomonadota; class Alphaproteobacteria; order Rhizobiales; family Rhodomicrobiaceae; genus Rhodomicrobium. Next base: position 8,259 of record CAVYVV010000002.1, on the reverse strand, counting down.
GTCCTCCTGATCGCGCGCAACATGAGCGCTTCGTCGTCAGGATTATCCTCGACGAGAAGTAACCTTCCCGGTGACAAGACTTGCATTGCGCCGCTGACTCCCGTGTGGCCAACCTTTTTCGAAAGCGGCCGGCCGTTTTAATTCATTCGTTGGCCGCTGACAGCCACTGCGGCGGAACTCGGCGCCGTTGACCGGTTCCGCGCAGGAAGCCTCTCGGCAGCCAGCACATTTCTTCAATTTTAAATGACTAGCCTACTAAGCTTTACCGGGGCTGGAAGACGTTCTTCATGACCGATTTATGTCGCTTGAGCTTGCCTACCCTCATAAATAGCAATAGACGCATAAGTGCAACCTGCAATACCGGGCCGCGTAGCCTTAGGAGCCTGCGAATGACCCTACTTTCGTCGGCGTTAGCTTTTGAGCGCCTCTGTGAGAAATGCTGGTTTGAGCTTATTGTCGAGGCGGCTCCCTACGCGATGCTTATCGTCGACGGCGCGAGAAGGATCCAACTCGCGAATCGCGAAGTACTGGCTCTGTTCGGGTACAGCTCCGCGGAACTTGCCGGCCAGGACATCGAGATGCTGATCCCGGCCCGATACCGCATGATCCTCGACAACAGCATCTCTGCACTCCCGAGCCAGCCACAACCGCGTCCTATGCCGTCAACCGGAGAATTGTTCGGGCTGCGCAAGGACGGGGGCGAGGTACCAATCGAAATCGGCCTCAATGCGTTCGAGATCTCGGGCAAGCGATACATGCTGGCCTCCATCCTCGATATCAGCGGGCGCCGGTATCACGAAGAAGCGCTTCGTCTTGCGGTGGAGGCAGCACCGAATGCGATGCTCATGATCGATGCACGCGGTACAATCGCGCTGGTCAACCGCTCAGCGGCCGAGCTCTTCGGTTATACCCGCGAGCAACTCCTGAATCAGTCCGTGCAAATCCTGCTCCCTGACCGGTTTCGCGCTCGCGATGCAGCCTTGGCAAAATTCCTCGACAGCCCCACCATTCGTCTCAAAAGGGCGGGGCGTATCCTGTTCGGCCGCCGGAAGGATGGAACCGATGTTCCAATCGAAATCGGCCTCAATACAATCGAAACCCCCAGGGGCCGATTCATCCTGGTCTCGATGATTGATGGCACTGATCAGTGGCGGCACGAGGAGGAATTGCGCCGCAGCCAACGGGTGGCCATCGCGGACAAGCAGCGCTCGGAAGCCCAGGCTTTCCTGCTGCGCCGCTTGTGGGATGAAATTGTGGCACTTGCCATCCGGTGCGAGCTACCCGGCGCCGATGCAGCGCCGGCGCTGATGCTGGACGCCTGTCAGGACCCTTCCCATGTCGAGGAGAGCTTGGCCGCTATCCTAGCCACATTCGAGACGGCTTTTCGCGGGTACGCGGATGCAAATCGCAAGCTTGCCGCCCAAAATCAGGCGCTTGCGACCGCCAAGGCCGTCACCGACGCGGCCAATCGCGAGTTGGAGGCATTCAGTTACTCGGTCGCCCATGACCTCCGCTCGCCGCTCCGGAGCGTGGATGGGTTCTGCCAAATTCTGGATGAAGACTATTCGGACAAGCTGGATGACACCGGCCATAGTTATCTGGGCCGCGCCCGGCGCGCTGCGCAGCACATGGGCACCTTGATCGACGATCTTTTGCACCTTGCCCGCATTACCCAGGGCGACCTGACGTGTTCTACGGTTAATCTGAGCCAGGTAGCAGCTCAGATCAGGGACACTATGTGCGACAATATGCCCGAAAGAGCCGTCGACTTCAGCATCGCCGAAGATCTCATCGTCAGCGGCGATCCCCGGCTCCTGCGCGTCGTCTTGGAAAACTTGTTCTCCAACGCCTGGAAGTTCACCGCGACCCAGCCGGCAGCGCGCATCGAATTCGGGTCGAAGCTTCTCGATGGTCAAACGGTGCTTTATGTTCGAGATAACGGCGTCGGATTCGACATGGCATACGCCGGGAAGCTGTTCCGTGCGTTTCAGCGGCTTCACCACGTCCACGAATTTCCCGGCACAGGCATCGGCCTCGCCACCGTGCAGCGCATCATCAACAAGCACGGCGGACGCATATGGGCGGACGCGGCGCCTGGCGAGGGCGCAACCTTTTTCTTCGTTCTTTAAGGGCATGGGAGCAGCCGGGCAGCACTTCCCCTAACTGCCGCCTTGGTGAGCCGAAACTGTAACCGCGGGATGTGTGCGCAAGGCCGCTTGCCGCTGGCCCCGCGGAAGGAAAAGCAGCCGACTGTTAGCTCCCCGGCTTAGCCTTCTGAACAGCAGCGTTCACGAGCGTGCCAAGCTCCTGCGCTTGAAGAGCGTAGGCATGCATTTGCAGCTGGGCATGCCTGCTCTGAATTTGCAGCATCTCCGTCAAATCCTTTGCCCTGGCAAGCTCATGCGCCAACGAGAAACCGGCATCAAGATTTTGCTGCGTGAACCTCATTGCCCGGTCAGTGACCTCGCCTATTCCCGCCAGCGCCGGGTTTTTCGGGACCATGGTTTTCATCATGTCCTGCACTTTAGCTGTGGCGTCCAGAAGCTGTTTGCACGCCTCGCGAGCCTGATCGATATTCTGGGCCACGAGCGCGCGCATCTCTTGCGGAACTTCCATTTGCTTGGTCTCGGCCATTTGTTTCCTCCCATTGCCGCTATCCTGCAGCATTTGCCCTACGGTGCACGCAATTCAGGCGTTCGAAGAGCGCAACAAGTCCCTCTATCCCGCTCGCGGCCCCACCCAGCGCCACCGTCAAGGGACATACTAGCAAACGCAAGCCCGTTGCGACCCATGTTTTTTTCAGCCATCGCCTGTCGTACACACGCAATCCAAGCTGCGGGCTATTGGACCGGGTGCATTGGAGTTTAGTCAATGACCGGCCGCGGAAACAAATTACCGCTATGACCGGGCTTCCAGCTGGACTGCTCCAGCTTTCGCTGGCAGGTTGAGCGAGCACACCGGCAACGAAGAGACGTTCATGAATCGCATCGGACATGCCATCGAGATGGTCATCTCGCAAAGCCGCTGGCTCGTTGTGCCCTTCCTTCTTGGGCTGGTGGTTGGGTTGGCCGCGCTTGCCTACACGTTCGTCTTCAAGCTTGCCGCTTTCTTGAGCCTGGTTCGGACTGCGCCTGAAGATGAAGTGATTGTCGGAGTCCTGAAGCTCGTTGATCTCTCCCTGACCGCCAATCTGCTTCTGATCGTTATTGGCGCGGGTTATATGAATTACGTTTCTCGGGTCGATCCTTCGGAGCACTCCAAGTGGCCGCCCGGCGTGATTGGGATTGGCTTTTCAGACCTGAAGCAGAAGCTGCTCGGCTCCATTATTGCTATTGCAGCCGTCAATGTCCTGGAATGGTTCATGGATATCGATCGGAGCGTGGACAATACCAAGCTGGGTTGGGTCGTTGGCATCCTGCTTGCCTTCGCTGTCGCCATGCTGGTGCTTGCCATCGCGGACCGGGTTAGCAGCACGGACAAGCATGGGTAGTTGGACCCGGCCTTGAGGCTCGGCCATTCGCATCGTGATTTTTTACTCAGCGTTCGCTGCCGAAGCCGTGGGCTCTTTGTGAAAGCGTTTTCATGAGTAAGCCCAAAAGGTTCAGGATAACGAAGAAAGCGCCGACTAATGCAGCCCCCGTCGCGATTTCCCAGGTGCTTCTGGATGTGAGGAGCCCCCCGATCGTATCTACGGGCATGGACGTCTGTTTGCCGTTGGCGGAGTGGCTTCCCAAGGCTCGCGGCAAATGGAGCCAGTCCCAGGCAACAGTTTTTGGCGGGCTGAAGTCGCAAATCGGCTCACCTGCTTCGGTTTCCTGGGCGGGGAGTTCGTAAGGTTCAAGCGCAATGGGCGGGACTGGTTCGGCGGACTTGATCAGCCGAGCCCTGCAGTCTTCCGCATCTTTCTGCCGCACAATGAATGTGGTTTTCCCATCCGGCAAAATCCCATAGGTATGGTCAAAAAGAGGAACGCTGACGAAGTAGCCGCCAACGATTACAACTATAAAAATGAGCAGTGGCGGCAGGCGCATGAAAGTCCCCATGGGACGGCGGGCGCGGGTGCCGAAGATAAACTCGCAGGTATATGGTGTGTTCCGGCCCTAATGCGGCTGCCGTTAACGTTGCCTTAACGTCACGGCACGCATTTCGATACCGGCACTTTCAAGGGCTCTGCGGACCGCGGCGGCAACCGCAACGGCTCCCGGCTCGTCGCCGTGGATGCAAAGCGTATCGACTTCAAGTTTGATCCTTGCGCCTGTTCCCGTCACAACCGCGCCTTCCCGGGCCAGGAGAAGCGCCTGCTTCGCGACTGCCTCGGGGTCGCCGATTACAGCTCCTTTTTCGGAGCGCGGCGTCAATGATCCGTCGTCGCGGTAGAGGCGATCGCAGAATCCCTCGCGCGCGAAGGCGAGGCCTTCCTTGTCCGCAGCCTTCTGCATTTCGGAACCGGGCATACCCACATAGACGAGCTTCGCGTCGACGGTCTTCGTAGCGCGAGCGATGGCCCGGGCGTAGCCCTCGTCCTTGGCGGCCATGTTGTAAAGCGCGCCATGCGGCTTCACATGACGCAACGGCTCGCCCGAGTAAGCCGCCAGCGCTTGCAGCGCCCCGATCTGGTAGGCGACCATATATTCGAGGTCGCGGTCGTTCATGTGGACCGCCCGGCGGCCGAACCCCCACAGATCGTCGAAGCCTGGATGGGCACCAAGGCCGACGCCGTGTTCCTTCGCCAGAGCCGCGAGCTTGTACATGATCGTGGCGTCTCCACCATGGAAGCCGCAGGCGACATTAGCCGAGGTTACGATATGGAGCAGCTCTTCATCGCGCCCAATGCGATAAGCGCCGTAGCCTTCGCCCATATCCGCGTTGAGATCGATATGCACTGCCCTCTCCTATTCCGCGTAAATCATCTTCCGGGTCATCCCGCCGTCGATGATAACCTCCGCGCCTGTCATGAAACCTGCCGCCTCCGAAAGAAGAAAGGCGACGGCGGCGGCGATGTCTGAAGGCGTCCCAACGCGCCCGGCGGGATGCTGCGCATGATCCTCGGCCGAGAGTTTCGCGCTCTCGTCCACATTGATCCACCCTGGCGAAATGCAGTTCACGCGCACATCCGGGCCAAGCGTGACCGCCAGCGAATGGGTGAGCGCGACGAGTCCCCCTTTGCTCGCGGAATAGGCGAAGGTGTCTGGCTCGGACATATGCGCGCGTGTCGATGCGATCAGGACGATGCCGCCCTTGCTGCGCCTGAGATGGTCCTCCCCGAACTTCGCGAGAAGAAACGCCGCCGTCAAATTGGTGGCGATAACCTTGTTCCAGTCATCAAGCGTCGTATCGGCAAGGGTCTTCCGATGCATGATGCCTGCGTTCGAGACGACGGCATCGATTCGGCCAAAGGTGCTTGCGGTCTCCGCGATCAAGCGCTTCACGTCCGCATCTTTCGAAACGTCGCACGCGACGGCCCGGCCCTTTAAAGCCGCGGCTGTTTCCTCCGCGCGCGCCCCGTCCACGTCCGCGCAGACGCAAGACCAGCCTCTGCGCGGCAAGCTCGGCGGTGCATGCCTTGCCGATTCCATGTGCAGCGCCGGTGATGATCGCAACCTTGGCGTCGTTCGCATTCATGCCATCTTTCCTTTCTGTGCGATCATGTTGTGATGGACCCGAGCAAAGTTCAAACCCCTTTACCCCGGAGAGGGTGACGCCATGAACCAGACCAAGACCACCCTGCCCAATGAGCTTGACCTTTCCGCCTATTGGATGCCGTTCACGGCGAACCGGCAGTTCAAGGCGCATCCCCGAATTCTGGTGTCAGCCGAAGGGATGCACTACACGAGCGCGGATGGCCGCAAAATCCTGGACGGCGTGGCCGGGCTCTGGTGCGTGAACGCGGGGCATGGCCGAAAGGAAATCGCGCAAACCGTCGAGAGGCAACTCCAAACGCTGGATTACGCGACAGCCTTCCAGATGGGCCATCCGGGCGCGTTCGAGCTGGCGGCGCGCCTGGCGCGCATCGCGCCGCCGGGGCTCGACCGGGTGTTCTTCGTGAACTCCGGCTCGGAGGCCGTGGATACAGCGCTGAAAATCGCCCTCGCCTACCATCGCACGCGGGGCGAAGGTCAGCGCACGCGCTTCATCGGACGCGAGCGCGCCTACCACGGCGCGGGTTTCGGTGGGATATCCGTCGGCGGTATCATCAACAATCGTCGCGCCTTCGGGGCGATGCTGCCCGCCGTAGATCACCTACCGCATACGGTCGACATCGCGCGCAACGCCTTCAGCCGGGGGTTGCCCGAGCATGGGGCGGAGCTTGCCGACCATTTGGAGCGCTTGATCGGCCTCCACGGCGCGGACACCATCGCCGCCGTCATCGTGGAGCCGATGTCGGGATCGGCGGGCGTTCTGTTGCCTCCGAAGGGCTATCTTGAGAAGCTCCGCGCCATCTGCGACCGCCACGGCCTCCTCCTTATCTTCGATGAGGTCATTACAGGCTTCGGCCGCCTGGGAACGGCGTTCGCAGCGCAATTCTTCGGGGTCACGCCCGACATTATGACCGTCGCGAAGGGGATTACGAACGGCGCGATCCCGATGGGCGCCGCCATCGCGAAACGCAGCATCCATGACGCGCTGATGGTCGGCCCCGAGCACATCATCGAGCTGTTCCACGGCTACACATATTCGGGGCATCCCGTGGCTTGCGCCGCGGGGCTCGCGACGCTCGACATTTATGAACGGGAGGGCTTGTTCGAGCGGGCAGCATCACTCTCTCCTCTGTGGGAAAAGGCTGTGCACACTCTGAGCTCCAGCCCGCATGTGATCGATGTCCGCAATCTTGGGCTCGTCGCCGGCATCGAACTGGAACCGAGGGCCAACGAACCCGGCAAACGCGCCTACGAGATCTTGGTCGACTGCTTCGAGAACGGCGTGCTCGTCCGGCAGGCTGGCGACATCATTGCCCTGTCGCCGCCGCTCATCGTCGAGGAACGGCAAATCCATCAAATCGTCGATGGCCTCTCCGCTGCCCTGCGCCGCGTCCCTTGATTTGGTGTGTACTTCGGACGCATTTCTCAGCTAAAGAACCCCTCACCCCAACCCTCTCCCGCAAGGGGAGAGGGGGCAGGCCGCGCCTTTGCAACAGCGTCCCTTCTCCCCTTGTGGGAGAAGGACAGGATGAGGGGTGCTGATGCACTCTTGTAAAGCGTGAGCATGCAATCGAAAGCCGTTGAACCGGGAGCAGTCGAGGTCGCGCCCGAAACAAAGCCGCCACTCCACCGGGACCGCATCGGCTTCGGGATGGCGGCCGCGGCCGCTTCAATCTTCCTGCTGAACACGATGAATGTGTTCGCCAAGCTTCTCAGCCCCACTCATTCCGTCATCGAGGTGGCGTTCTACCGCAATGCCGTTGCGGCGGCTCCTTTTGCGGTGTGGATTTTTCTGCTCGGACGGCGCGACCTGCTCAAGATCAACAGCCGGCCCGACGCCATCGTGCTGCGCTCGGTGGTCGGCACTGTCAGCCTCGTCTTGACCTTCCGCGCATTCAATCTTCTCCCTATGGCGGACGCGCAAGCGCTGTTCTTCACGTCGTCGCTTTTCCTGCCCGTGATGGGATGGCTGTTCTTGAGGGAGCGTGTGGGGCCGCACCGATCGAGCGCGGTGCTCATCGGATTCCTCGGAATGCTCGTCATCGTCCGCCCGACCGGCGCGGTGAATATGACGGGTGTCGCATTTGCGCTGTCGGCGGCGCTGATGCACGCCTCGCTGGGCGCCCTCCTTCGCGTCCTGGGCCGCACCGAGCGCCCGGAGACGGTTACCTTCTACTTCCTCGTCATCGGCATGGCGATGACCGGCCTTGCCATGCCCTTCGTCGGAACGATCCCACAGTGGAACGAGGTGCCCCTCTTCATTGGAGCGGGCCTATCGGGGGCCCTGGCGCAAATCTGCCTTTCGGTGGGGTTTAAATATGCGCCGGTCGCGCTCGTCACGATCTTCAACTACACCGGCATCGTGTGGGCAACAGGCTACGGCTGGTTCATCTGGGGCGATTGGCCCGGCCTGCCGGTTTGGATCGGAGCCAGCATCATCGTCGCCTCAAGCCTCTTTATCGTCTGGCGCGAAAACCGCCTGGCAAGGCTCGCCGTCCTGGCGGAAACCCAAGAGAAGTAGCGCTCGCCCCCGCGCCATTCCACCAATGGACGCTAGGCCCGCGTCCTATTTTCGCAGGATTGCCGAGCCAAAGGTTGCTACCCTCCCCTCTGCTTATCG
>CAVYVV010000001.1:0-30954 GCA_963772105.1 uncultured Alphaproteobacteria bacterium | reverse complement strand
CAGACAAGACAACCTAGCGTCGATAGCGCGCCGCGAGCGCTCCACACCCCATTCAAAGAAGACCGGCCGAGAAAATTCCGCTGCTGAATGTAAAGCGGGCTGCGCCTGCAAATCAGGCCCCGGTCTGCTCGCGTAATGGGTTTCAGATGACGGCCGCGTCTTCTCCAGCCCGGCCGGCGTCTGAAAGCCCTCTAAGAACGAAACCGCGGGAAGCGTGCTCTATGGGGAATTAAGGGAAACGGCATGCGCAGCGGCCTACCGCGAGAGCGGTTTCGTTCTTCGCCCCTTCTGAGACGATCTAATGCTGGCGACGGCCGAACTCGCCGCTCGATGAGCGCCCCAATTTAGATAAGGGTTCTCAATTTTTTGAGCAAGGATAGGGAGGTTGTGCCTTTTTGATCTTGGCCTCGACCTCGGATCTCACATCGACGAGTTTCTTGAATATATTCCCGTCCTTGGAGGAGAACATTTCTGCCCAGGCGCTTAAGTCGTCGCGATCAATGCATCGCCATTGATTATCACGAGCAAACTCATGCCCAATGAGTTCCCCAAGTGTGCACATTTCTCGAAGGAGGGATTTGCGATCGGCATCGGGATTGAGTTCCAGGGCCGGTTCGATGAAAGTGCTCCAATACGGCTTTGACTGGCAAAATGGCCACGAAGGAAGCCCTTCACATTTTCCGTCCCACCAAGAGACATACCAGTTTCTGTGTGTTTCGTTTTCATAACTCAATCGGCTTGCGGGGGAGACGAAATCTTTGCAGCCCGCGGGAATGGGGCCATCGAGCCCAAAGGCGGCTTGCGTGAAAAAGGCAAGGAACACCAGCGAAGGCGTCAGCTGCGAAAACCAGCCTGCTGGGTGATTTTTCATGGGGTTGGGCAATGCAATGCTCCAAAGATCTATTAGAAACGCTATTGCTGCGGCGTTGCCGATAAAACGAATCCTTCATCGCAAATTATGATCGCCACAGCAACTGCAGGGCCCCTGCTGCTGCCTCCTGCGACGTAACTTTGATCGACAGTGTTGTTGTTATCGATGATTTGAGGTTTGCACATCCCGGCCGAGACTAGGGTATACTTTGAAAGGTCCGGTCTCGAACACCTTACAGGCGCGGCCGCAGGCAGCCACAATAGCCGCGGCTCTTCGCTGGCGATGCCAGAATTTTCGCTCGTTACTTTTCTCCTTTACATCCTGCGACACGTTTTGTGTGGACACAGGAGTCGCGACTCAAATAGCACAGCCACAGCTGTTGCTACGTTGCCTCTCGTCATCTGCTATTAACGGTTTTCCAAGCTTTTACCGTAAATCTGCAGTTTGACTCGAATGTGGGGGTCGAAGGGAGACTGACTATGAGAATTCTGATAACTGCCGTTTCCGGCGCCGCTTTGCTTGCGCTGGGTTGTGTTTCGTCTGCTGACGCTGCTGTCCGCGTTGGCACTCTGCGCTGCCTTGGCGCGCCGAAGGTCGGCGCTATCATCGGATCCGTTCAGCAAGCGCGCTGCGTCTTCACGGGCGTTAACGGCCGCCACGAACGCTATGCTGCTCAGTTCGGGCGAATCGGAGCGGACATCGGCGTCACGAACAGGACTGAAACCACATGGAGCGTTTACGCCCCAACGAGCCTCAGGCACCGCGCGCTCGCCGGCAACTATGTCGGCGCATCGGCTGACGCTACGATTGGCGTCGGCGGCGGCGCAAATGTGCTTGTGGGCGGCAACAACTCCACGATTTCGCTGCAGCCCATCAGCGTGAAAACCGAAACCGGCCTCGCCGTTGCTGCGGGCCTGAGCCAGCTTCAGCTGCGGTAATCTCGCTCATCGAAGGTTAAGGATTGAGGGCCTGGATGATGTCCAGGCCCTTTTTCGTTCTGGAGCCGTTCCGCTTTTGAGGGAATCAAAAGCGGATGGGGGGCAAGGCTTGGAAGACGCCAAAATTTGCGCAAGCGCTGCAAAAAGCACCGGACCGGATCATCAGTTTCAATGCAAGGGAAGGCCGGCGGCGATCTCCTGCAAGGGGGCCCACAGCTTCCAAATGAGGCCGGAACTCGGATAGCGGGCTTCAACCTTGCCGCTTAGCGCCCACTGAGCCTGCTCCATGAGGACGGAGTAGCCGAACCCTCTGTGGGTGATGGGTTTCACCTCGGGACCGCCCATCTCCGACCATGTCAGATTGAACTCCTGGTCCGGAAGACCGGAGGCCGTGCGCCATTCGATGGATATTCGTCCATCGAGGGCCGAAAGCGCGCCGTATTTGAGCGAGTTCGTGGCGAGTTCATGCAGGGCCATCCCCAGCATTTGCGCCGCTTCGGGCCTGACCCTGACCGAAGGCCCGGCAAGGCTGACCCGGTCTCGCGTTTCGGCAAACGGCTCGAAATGCGCCTCGACGAGTTGATGAATGTCCACGCCTCGCCAGTCGCTCTTGCCGAGAAGGTCGAGTGTCGAGCTGAGCGCCACGATGCGGTTGGAAAACTCTTCCGCAAATGTTACCGGGTCCTGTTTTCCGGCTGTCTGGCGCGCGATGGCGAGAACAACCGCAAGCATGTTCTTGGCGCGATGCCGGACTTCGCGCGCGAAGAGGCGGTTTCTATCCTCTTTGATCTTGCGCTCGGTCACATCGAAACTGAGACCGATGTACCGGCCGGAACCATTCTTGGTGGCGGCGGCGAAGGAAAGCCAATGCTCGCTCGAATCCGGCAGCTTGAGCTGCAGCTCATCGCTGTAGCGCGCCCCTGCCTTCGCAATCCTCGCCTCGAAGGGCGTTGCATCCGGATCGACGATCATGCGGTTGAAATCGGCGAGGCTCAGGCGATCCACATCGTCTGGGAGGCCGAGGAGCTTTGCCTCCTGCCCGTCGAAGACAATCTCCTCCTTCTCCAGATCGACTTCGAACGTTCCCATCTGGCCGGCGTCGAGACTGTGTTTCAGCCTTTCCTCGGCGGCGGCGCTGGTGCGCTGGGCGCGAACAAGCGGCGTCACGGCATCATGGGCGATGACGATATCGTTGCCTGCGCTGACCCGCGTCACCGTCATCACGAACCAGCGCTCCATCCGAGGCGCGTGGCACGGATATGTCTGGCTGAAGCGCTGCTGCCCGCCGGACAGGACGGCGGCGATGCCTTCCACGGCCTCGGCGGCGAGTTTATCGCCAGCCGCTGCCGCTTGCCGGACGATATCGAGATAGTTGCCGCCGACATAGGCTTTGGGATCGGGACAATCGTTGTCGGCGGCGAACTGCCGCCACGCAGCGTTCACGTGAACAATGTTGCCAGCCGCGTCCAATATCGCGATGTGAGGCGCGATTCCGTCGAACGCAGCGACAATTCGATTTTCGGAGATCATGAGCAGTTTATCTTGCCGCGACGCGTCCACGCCGCGCGGATGCGCGAGGTCAGGCTGTAAACAGAGTTACTATCGCGCGATTAACAAGCCTATTGTTTGACTCATGTCAAGTTTGAGGCAATGCCCCCATCGGAGCGGCAGGGGCAATCAAGCGCCGGGGCGCTGCGAACGGCGCTTCTGTAAAGATCAGGCCGGGTGATTTATTGAATGGCAGCACCGCCTCTCCCATTGGGAGGGCCGGATCGCTTGCGATCCGTGTGAGGGGCCGGTCCTTCTGCCGGCGAGCGCGCCTCGGCGTGCTTGCCGCTTTCGTTGGAGCGCCCCCGGCACGACGCGAGAACGGACACCAATCGCGATCCCTCCGTTTGACCGCGCACTTTGCCCAAGCCCCTCAAACCTGATCGGGCCGGGATCTCTATGAATCAGAACATGGCTGCGTGAACGCGGTCGGGCGGATTGTGCCCGTCGAGGAAGGTGCGGATGTTGATGATCACCTTCTCACCCATGTCGAGGCGTCCTTCCAGCGTCGCCGAGCCGAGATGCGGGAGAACAACCACCCTGTGGTTTTTCAGAAGCTTCGGGTTGATCGCAGGCTCGTTCTCGAAGACATCGAGGCCCGCGCCGCCGATCTCCCCTGCCTCGACCATCCTGGCCAGCGCATTCTCGTCGATGACTTCGCCCCGCGCCGTATTCACGATATAGGCCGTCGGCTTCAGAAGCTTGAGCCGCCGCGACGACAGGAGATGGAAGGTGGCGGGCGTGTGCGGGCAGTTCACCGAGACGATGTCCATGTGGGCGAGCATCTGATCGAGGCTGTCCCAGTAGGTTGCGCCCAACTCCTCTTCCACGGCGGCGGGTACGCGGCGGCGGTTATGATAATTGATCGAAAGCCCGAAAGCCTTTGCGCGGCGCGCCACCGCCCGGCCGATCCGGCCCATGCCGATGATGCCGAGTTTCTTGCCCCAAATCCGGTGCCCGAGCATCCAGGTCGGCGACCATCCGTTCCACTCGCGGCCCTGCTGCAAATAGTCCGCGCCCTCGACAAGCCGGCGGGGAACCGTAAGGATGAGCGCCATCGTCATGTCCGCCGTGTCCTCGGTGAGGATACCTGGCGTGTTCGTCACAATGATGCCACGGTTGCGCGCGGTTTCGAGATCGATATTGTCGACGCCCGTTCCATAATTCGCGATGAGCTTCAGTTGCGGGCCGGCGAGCGAAAGAAGCGTTTTGTCGATCCGGTCGGTTACGGTAGGAACGAGCACCATCGCCGTCCTCATGGCCGCCGCAAGCTGATCGCGGGTCATGGGAGCGTCGGAAGCATTGAGCGTCACGTCGAACAATTCGCGCATGCGCGCTTCGACGAGATCGGGCAGCTTGCGGGTAACGACGATTTTTACATTTTGTGAGTTCATAGGGGGCCCGGATGGCCGGCTCGGCCTTTATCGATTTTCGCGATGCAACGTCTCATTCGTTATCTACCAGATACGGCACACAATGACAAAGACTCGGATCATATGCGGCATATTAATCATCTTTGCGTTCATTTCCGCGGCTGCATTGCACGCTGAAGATGGCGCCGGACGCGGCGTCGGCACGGCAACCGGCCTGCCGCTGCCAAGATTTGTAAGCCTCAAATCCGATGAGGTGAACGCGCGCGTCGGCCCGGGCGGGGAATATCAGATCGCCTGGGTGTTCCGCCGCGCCGGTCTGCCGGTCGAGGTCATGGGCGAATTCGAGAACTGGCGGCAGGTCCGTGACAGTAGCGGCAGCACTGGCTGGGTCAACGGCGCTCTCACCAGCGCGCGCCGCACGGCCGTGGTTGCGCCCTGGACCAAGAACCGCACCCTTTTCGAGCTGACCTCGTCGCGCGGCGGCTCCACGGCGGTTGCGCGGATCGAGCCCGGCGCCATTGTCGACGTCATGCATTGCGACGGCGACGACTGCGAGGTCTACGCAGGCCAGCAAAAAGGCTGGGTGCCGCAGAAGAATTTGTGGGGCGTCTATCCCAGCGAAAAGGTGAAATGATCTCTTGCGCTGCGGCGAAGCTCTCCCCGCCATCAGGCACTCGAATGTGAACACGGCCAAGGAGACACCTAAAGAGAAGCTAACGCGGCTGAAGGACCGGAGCAGGCGCGGACAGCCATTTCGGCCGGAAGTCTTGACTGGTCGTTCCCCCTCATCCTGTCCTTCTCCCATCAAGCACGCCTTGGCGTGCTTGCAACTTAGAGTGACCGCATCCGCTCGCGGATACGGTTGGGGAGAAGGAACGATGTTGCAGGGCTGCCACATTCTCCCTCTCCCTGCCGCATCCGGTAATTTTGAGTTGCGAACTCGCCAAGGCGAGTTCGCGCGGGAGAGGGCGGGGTGAGGGGGCCTTAGGTCAGGACATATGGCGTTTGGTCTTAGCAGCACCGCCCGGAGGCGCACCGCGTCAGCCCCTGTCCCCGGAAGCGGCAGCCTGGCCGCCATCCTTCTTCGCCGTCGCGTAAATGGGCGAAATTGTCAGAATGCCCATTTTCCATTTGAGGTTCAGGAACCTGTACAAGGCCTCCTCGCTCTCGGGGCCACGGGACTGGATCAGCCCTTCGATCACAGGGGCCAATTCCGGCATGATGTTTCCGACGTGGAATAAGAAAACATCGGTTTTCAATCGCCCTATCGTACCGGCAATGCCGTCTTCCCGGGGCAGCCCCCGCATCCCGATGTCGTCGGCCATGATGACCGCGTGGGGAAACCGGGTGCGGATCAGGTTTTTGACCGCGAGGGAAAGTGGCGACGGCGCATCCGGATCGAGCAGGAGGAAATGATGCGTGACCATGAGGAAGTAGGGCACGCCGCTTTCTTCAATCGCGGCGTAGGGGGCCAGCCAGAGGGGATACTGATCCAGCGGCGTGTCGACATGAACCTCCTGCGCGTGCGGGTCGGCCGACTGGTCGAACATGAAGTGCTTGGCAACCGGAATGAGGCGATGTGCCGACAAGGTCCCGGCGATGTTCCTCGCGGAGGCGGTCATGGCGCTGGAATCGGCCGGCCCGGCTCCGGGGCGGAGATCGATTTCCGGCGAAAGCGGTGTATCGACCCCCATTTTCACCAGTTCGGCGGCAACCCTTTTGTGGAGTTCCTCGCTTGGCAGGTGCAGGCTATCGAATTGCTCTTTCACATTGCGGCAATATCTAAATTGGCCGGGAGAAAAATCGCAGTCCAAAGCGATGATCGGGCGAATGACAACGGAGAAATCCTGCTGGATACCGCCGGGCCGGCGGACATGAACGAGGATGTGCGTGCTATAGATGGCTTTCAATTGCTCGGTAAACGCTCTGGTCTCCTCCGCCGAGTAGCCGTAGATATTGGCTTCGTAAAGGGTCAGGCCGCCAAAACCCGCAATACCGGACTGGCGCTGGGCGCGAGCCAGGTAATACTTGAAGATTCAGTGATAATTTCGGTAAGTATGACTTCAGGTTGTACCCCGCGAGCCTGGACAGCTCGCGGACTGGGGCCTCCGTCGACAAAACCGGAATTGTCACCAGCGCGCGCTGCGAAACAAGGCTTGGACGCGAGGCCAGATCGCGAAGGATGTTTTCCTCCACAGCTTCAGTGGAGTTGTAATCCAGTGTAAATTCCAAATACTCCCCGGCAGTGCTTCCGCCGTCGCCGCTATACAGGAACACGCCGATAAGGCTAAAAAATATCAAGGTGGCAGCTGCAAACGGTATTCTAAATATAGGCGTCACAAATGCCCCTTTCGCAACAGAAGTACGCCCATGGATCGGTAGCGCAGAACGTAAACGAATGAAATTCTTCGCAAATCGGGAGGGCGCCAGCGGCAGGAAACTTCGAACCTCCCACGCACTGTTCCGGGGAAGCCCGGGATCGATCGAACTTGGCGGCGGGCAAGCGGATCGATTCCAGCCGGCCTCCCGCCGTTCTTCAGCACTTACGGGAGTCGGCCGCGCAATACAACTTTTGCTTATCTCTCTTCCACAGTCGCACCCGCTGGCGGCGCGCGGAGATCGCATCCAGCGGAAACCGGGCGCCACCGGGGCGCGGCGCTTCCAGAGACCACGGGCGTCGGCGGCCTGAGTTCTTTAGTTGGCTCGCGGCCGAAAAAAGTGTCATTGGCGAAGCCAAAAAGCTGGCAGTATAATCGGAAGCGCTTGGCTACCTCTTGTTAGCTGAGCAAATCTTACGCCCCGGGGGAGAACGCCAATGCTGGAACCGCAAAAGCAAGGCTTTGCGAAGCTTGTAACGATGATCGAAGCTCTTGAAGTGGGGATGCTTACGACCGAGGACAAAAACGGGCGCCTTCGCTCGAGACCGATGGCGACCCAGAAAGTCGAGGATGGCGTTCTTTGGTTCTTCAGCGCCAGGGACACTCCGAAAATATTGGAGGTTCAGAAGGATTCCGAAGTGAACGTAAGTTACGCCGACCCAAGCAACCAGGTTTATATCTCTGTCTCTGGTGTGGCCCGCGTGTTCCAGGATCCGGCCAAGGTCCGGGAGCTATGGAGTAGCGGTGCGCAGCGATGGTTCCCGAATGGCCCGAATGATCCGTCCCTCGCAATACTGAAAGTTGCGATCACCCAGGCCGAATATTGGGATGTCGACAAACACGCTATGATCAAGCTTTCGGATTGAGGTCCTGGCGCCGGGGGAAATCATGTCGGCGACCGATCGTGAGAAGTCGTCATAGAATTTGGCAAAGCCCTGTAGCGGCGGGTGCGCTGGATTTTTCAAACGGCCGACAGGGCAATCATTGAATTGATGGGTTGAGCATACGTCTGTTCCGTCGGTTTAGAGCTTCATCTGCCCGCAAACTGCAACGCCCCGTTTAATGCTCCGGGTGCGGTGGTCGATTGACGTCGGAGGTCTGGGGAACAAAATTCTAGCAGTCATCGAGGCGAACGACTTCTCGCACAGCCTCGGCCTCTTGCGCTCCTCCAAGGAGGCGCTCCCCCCGCCACCTCAGGTTAAGAAAGCGGCAGGACCTTCCGGCCATAGACCGTATTTGCCAATGTCGCTGTGGCGATATACCAGGCGATGAGGCCCACGACAAAGATTTCCCAGCCCGCGAGCGGCGCGGGCACCAACCCCAGGGTTACGCCATCGAGCAGCAGGAACGCCAGCAACAGCAGCCAAAACAGGACCGCCAAGAACTTACCCACACCCTGGACGGCGATGCAAAAGGCAAGTGTGAACAGCGTCCAAACGAAGAAGAAACCAAATTCCTCGTTAGCACCCGCTTTGAGGCCCGCGTTCGGCTGCACGTAAAGTAAAGCGAACAACGACCACCAAAAGGCGCCGTAGCTCATGAAGGCGGAGCCGCCAAAGATGCTTCCTTTCCGAAGGTCAACTATTCCCGCAACGAATTGCGCCGTGCCCCCGAAGGCTATAGCCAACGCCAGGGTCGGTCCGGCGTTCCAATAGCCCACATTATGCAGGCCTGTCGCCATTGTGGTCGTGCCGAACCCCATCAACCCGACAACCGCCGGATTGGCCCACCATTCCTTGTACATCCCCGCGTCTGGGACTTCTGGCATTTTTGCTTCATCCTTTCCGTTTAGCAGCGATTTTGGGCTTGAGCGACGCTGCTTGTCGCCGCCATTGACAGAGCACCTAGCTTCAGGCAGCAGCGGTTTTAACGCGCGCCATTCCCGGCGGGTCCATCAATTTGGCGTTCGTCAGTTGTGTTGCCAGGATCGGCAGGATGGTTGGGTCAAATGTTCTGGGCCCTGGCCTGGCCAACCCGCTTCGCTGGGCGACATGTCCTACTTTCCCCTTGAAACTCCTCTGGATCATATCGGCCAGCAATGGTCCGGTTTCGGCCTGTTGGGTGGGTTCAACCATGGGTTGGGGAAAGCTTTCTCAGAGTCGATGCCGCCGCCTGGAGCCCTCCCTTCCCGATGGCAGCATGGCCGCAGGTGAGGCTCGAAATCATCGATTGACGCAAGCCTAGCCCCGTGAGATGCGGCTTGCGACGCCTAGAGCCTGTCGGCTCTAGCTATTGTTTATCGTGCGTCTTGCCGGAAAACCGCTTCGCACTTTTCCGGACGCACTCTATGCAGGAGGGAATGCGATGATCACCGAAATCGTGGAAATCGAAGTGAAGCCGGGCGAGGAAGCCGCCTTCGAGGCCGGGGTGGCGCAAGCGATTCCGCTGTTCCAGACCTTCAAGGGCTGCCGCGGCATGGAGCTGCATCGCACCATCGAGAGGCGCACGAAATACCGGCTCTTCGTCAAGTGGGAGACGCTGGACGACCATATCGTCCATTTCCGCGGCTCGGAGAACTTCCAGGAATGGCGGCGGCTGGTCGGCCCCTATTTCGCATCCGCTCCCGTGGTCGAGCACACGAGCGCCGCCGTCGCCGGGTTCTGAGCAAAATAAAAACAAAGTCGCCGCGTCACAGATCAACCCGCCTTCAATCGGGATCGATTGGAGGCGGAAAAGTTGATCGATTCAAAAGTGTCCGGGCATCATAACGGGAGGACGCCATGGCGTTGCATTTATTGCCTTTATTGCTGGCGAAGGTAGCGGGGAAGATCGTGGCGAAGAAAGCGATCGCCCATGCGAGCCATCATGGCGCGCGCCATGCCGCCCACCTTGGCAGCAAGGTCATGCAAAACGCGGCGCAAAAGGCTGCCGACACCCTCATCGACAAGGCGACCACGCGCAAGGACCGCAAGGAGAAGGCCGGCCGGTAGCGCTCCAACCATCCCGCGTCATCCCGGCCAATCGAAGCGCGAGCCGGGACGTTGCCGGGCGGACGCTGGCTCCAGCTCCAAAAGCCTTTTTGACTTAGAGCCCATCCGCTTTTGATGGAATCAAAAGCGGGCTCTTAGGTTTTGTTTTATCGTGCGTTTTATCGGAAAACCGCTTCACACTTTTTCGGACGCACTCTAGAGCAAGGCGTAGGCCACGCCTCATGGTAAACCGTTCGTTGCCGCGCCGATTTTGCGTTAACCCGAGTTGGTTAACGGCGGCGCAAAAGCTGCCTGAATTTGCACCCCAAAATACCCAAAAATAGAGCAGCCCGCGTTCGCCGGCCGCAGATAAACCGCTCAACCCATTGAAAAGGATTAGCTTTCTGGCTTCAATCAGCAGGGTTAAGCAAATGTATTTTTGGCGAGAATGGGCGCGGAAAAGTCCGTTAAATATGTTTCGGCCGCACAAATTAACCATGACCGCAGGCTTAGCAGCCGCGGCGGCGCAAGCGCCCTCTGTATTTTTTCTATATACATCAATGGCTTGATGCCGTTAACCTCCCAGCAAGGCGCTTTTTCCTAAGATCCCGGCTCAAGCAAATGCAAGCGCAAGCTGTTCCAGGGTTCAAACGAGATGCCGCCTTTCGCAAACGCGCGCACAAAAAGCCAGTTGGCCTGTAAGCCGTGGGCCGCATCGCCAACGCATCGTCATCCCGGAAATGCGGAGCCTTCTCCAGGATCGAAGCGCGCTTTTTGCGGTCCCGGCTCGCGCTTTGTCTCGCCGGGGCGGCGGGTACATGATTACAGCGCGACATTCGCGGCGATGCCGAGAGCGCGGAACGCCTCGGAGCCGCCGCGCGTCAGATCCTTGCCGATCAGCTCGTTGCCGTTGAGCGCACGAATTCCGCCGTTCTTCGCGCCCGCGATCATGTTCATCGCGATGAAGGCATAGCCGGCGTCCGAGGACGACACGCCGATGCCGACCTCCGTGCCGTCGATGTAATTGTTGATCACGCTCATTGTGCCGAGCCGCCACGCGCTGCCGAGCCTGAGACCGAACTGCCCCCCGCCGCTGATGATGTTGTTCGAGATGAGCCCATCGCCCTCGACCCAGATGGCGCTCCTGGCGCAGCCGGATGCCCTGTTGCCGGTCACGAGCAGGCCCGAGCCGGAGCAGACAAGGCCATCGCCGCCGCTGGACAGCACCTGGCAATCGGCGATCGTGAGATTGCGGCATTCCCTCGCGACGAGCCCCGCGCCCATGAAGGCGACGCCCCGCAGGCTGACATCGGTTGCATCGTGGCATTCGAGGACGGGCGCACTCCCACCGACGAGGACGGTCAGGCCGGGGGCGCCGAGAATGGAGGCCCTGGACGGGAGTTGAACTTTCGCGACACGATATTTTCCGGCCGGGATGACAATCGGCTGTCCCGCCGCCGCCAGTTCGTTGAGCGCGCGCTGCATGGCTGCCGACTGATCGCGCTCGGCATTCGGCTCCACGCCGAAATCGGCAACGGTTCTGCCAAAGGCGGCTTGCGGCAGCGGTGCGGCCTCAGCCGTCGCCGCCCCCAGCACCGCGGCGGCTCCGCTCATTCCGATGAAGTGTCTGCGATCCATCGCCGATGCCTCCCACGCGCTGGCTCACCCCTGTCTGCTTCGCGCGTAGCACAGCTTCGGCGCTGGCGCGAACCAGAATCAGCGCGCCCGCAACGGCATCCTCCATCGTAAGCCGCGGCTGCACCTCCGTCGCCGCGCCGAGCGCAGGCATATGAATGAAGCTCACGAGCCGGCCTGCCGCCTCGCCATCGAACAAACTCCAATAAAAAAGGGCATTGCAGAGATAGCGGCCGGCGTCACTCGAGAGCGCAGCAGGAAGGCCATCCTTCGTCAAGGCTCCCGCCAGGTCGCGCGGCGGCAGCGTTGACATCAGGACAGGCTTGCCGGTGCGTACAAGCGGCTTCTCGGGCCGGACCATGCCCTCGTGATCCTCCTTTGGGCCGCTCATGTTGAAGGCGCGCGTTTCGATTTCGAAGCCGGACGCTCGCTTCGAGACGCCGAAATGCAAGATCGCGTGCGGCTGGAAACGGGCGGCCGCCTGCCGGGCCGCCGCCCTGGCGCCGGCCCAGACCACCGGAATGATCGCTGTCGCAACGTCCAGTCCCGGCGCGGCGGGAGACTTTTCGATCGCGAGAGCCAGAGAGGCCGAGGCGTTGTGCGAAATGCCGGGAAACGGGCCGAACCCCGTAACGAGCACGCGAATGGGCTGATCGGATAACGAGGTCATGGACGTTCAAGAATGAGAGCTGCGGCCTCATCGGCGGCGACGGAGGGAGGCTTCGCGCCGCTTCGCACCTGCCGCTCCAGCCCGGCGATTTTCGCCGCCGCGGATTCGCTCGACAAGAACTTCATGCGGATGTGATCCTCGATCATGGCATGCATCCATCGCACATCCTGGTCGCGTCGCCTGGCTTCGAACTCGCCCGTGGCTTCCAAGGCGGCCCGATGGGCCTTGATCTGGCCCCAGAGATCGTCGAGCCCGCGCCCATCGCGCGATGAAATGGTCATCACCGGCGGCTTCCAGGAGGCGGCCGGCGGCGTAAGAATCCGCAACGCGGACTTGTAATCGGACGCGGCGGCGCGCGCAGCACCCTCGTTCCCCCCGTCGGCCTTCGTGATTGCGATCATGTCGGCGAGTTCCATGACGCCTTTCTTGATGCCTTGCAACTCGTCCCCGCCGCCCGCCAGCATCAAAAGAAGGAAGAAATCGACCATGCCGGCGACCGCGACCTCCGATTGCCCGACGCCGACCGTCTCGACAAGCACGATGTCGAAGCCGGATGCCTCGCAAAGAAGAATGGTTTCGCGGGTGGTGCGGGCAACCCCGCCCAGCGTCCCCGATGATGGGGAGGGGCGGATGAAGGCGTTGGGGTCCGCGGAAAGCTGCGCCATCCGCGTCTTGTCGCCGAGGATCGCGCCGCCAGAGCGGCTTGAGGACGGATCGACGGCAAGAACGGCGACACGATGCCCCTGAGCGGTCAGCAAACTTCCGAACGCGTCAATGAGCGTGGACTTGCCCACACCTGGGACGCCGGTGATGCCGATGCGCTGCGACCGCCCCGCCGCGTCGTTCAAGAGCGTCAGGAGCTGGCGCGCCTGAGAGCGGTGCTCCGGCTTGCGGCTTTCGATGAGCGTAATCGCCCGCGCAATCGAAACGCGGCTGCCCTCGCGGACGTTCGCCGCCAGCGCCTCGATCGTATTCGTTTGGTCCCGTTTCAAAGCGTGCTCTGCGCTTGCCATGCGAAAGGCTTAAGTGAGCGAGGCGTCCCGTACAAGAGGAAGATTGACCATCGCCCGTCGTCAATAATGCCGCGGATCTCGTGAATGCCGCACAACTTCTCCTCATTTACTGTTCAGCATTCAAACCCACGGTTGCGGACCGCGCCTCGCCATGCGTAAATTTCCGCATCCGGCAAAGACCGGGAAGGAGGTTCTGATGCAGCAAGAACCCGTAGAAGCCATCGCTCACCCGACCGATTTCTCTGAAGCAAGCGCCGATGCCTTCGCCCATGCCTTGCGCCTTGCACTCGAGTTCCGCTGCCGTCTCGACCTGCTGCATGTCAGATCGCCGGACGGAGACGGCGAGTGGTCGTCATTCCCTCGCGTGCGAGAGACACTGGCGCTTTGGGGAATTTTGCCTGTCGATGCCGCTCATGCGCAAGTCAAAGAGAAGCTCGGCATCGAGGTTCGAAAAATCGAGATCGAGCATCACGACCCGCTTCGAGGGGTTGCCGGGTTCCTGCTGTCGCATCGGCCGAACCTCGTCGTCATGGCGACACACGGAGCCCAAGGGCTGAGCCGCTTTCTTTCAGAGTCTGTCTCCGAGGGGATCGCGCAGAAAACACGTGTGCCAGCGCTCTTTCTTGGGCCGAACGCTCGTCCTTTTGTCGACGCGAAAACAGGCCGCTTGCATTTAAAAAGCGCCGTAATTCCGGTCGCTCCTCATCCCTCGCCAAGCCATGCCCTGTTGCTCTTCCACCATCTCTTCGGAGACCTTGGCCTTGTCCGGCGCTTTATCCACGTCGGGAATGAACGCTTCGCGCTGACCGGTCCGGGAGGAGCGCGCGAGAGCGTGATGAACCTCCAAGGCCCGACGGTAGACACCATCCTCGCTGCCGCGAATACTTACCTTGCGGACCTTCTCGTCATGCCGACTGCCGGGCGTCACGGATTTCTGGATGCCTTGAGGGGAAGCACGACAGAGCAGGTTCTGCATCGCGCGCCCTGCCCGCTGCTTGCCCTCCCCGCCTGAACATAAGCCCGTCAAGCCGCCTTCACTTGATAAGTGGATTGGCGGTTGCGGTCGCGTTCCTGCTGCCTCTCCCTTTCGGTATACGACGGAGCGACCGGGTCGTAGCTCCGCGCACCCTGTTCGCGGTAGGCGCAGCCGTATTCTTCGATATCGACCGGCCGTGGCGCGCTGCATAATCGACTCGGCGTCATCGGCCCTCGGGTCCTCGGCGCGAACGGAAACAAGAGTTCCTCCGCGACGGATTGACTCGGCGTAGAAAGGCGCCTCCTCCTTCGAGATGCCGTAATCGATAGGCGCACCTTCTGTAACGGGCCCTTCGCAGTCAATCCCTTTTTGCGTCGTCTCCGCTACCGGGGTCATGCTTCTGTACGGGGTCAGCGCTGGGCTGCCGCCGGATGGTGTTAGAAGAGGAAAGGGCCGGTCCAATCTTAGATGGGCGGGGTTGCCTGGTAAGTCCAAGCTCCACCTGCAAACATCGCGGCCTGACCCAATCCATCGTCCCGGCAGGGACGCCGCTTCGGGAAGGGGTGTCTATCCTGCCCGAAAACGCTCTACAGTTTCTCCTTTCGCGCCGCTACTGGTGCGAATAGTTTCTTTGTTCGGCTGAACGGCGTTTCTCCGTCCCGGCCTGATTTCCATGGAGCGCCGCGCGCAGTGGCGGTCAACGCTGGCCGGAGGCCACCGCCGCAGGCGGCGCGAAGCGGCGTTGAGGGCCGCGAGCACGGCGCCATCCTTGATGAAGCCGGGCCGCTCATGCCGCTGCCGCCTTTGCCGCATCGAAGGCGGAGCCGTCAGCAAGCATGCGGTGCAGAATCACCGCCAGCTTCCTGGCCAGCGCAACTTTTGCCTTCCGCATGCCTGCGCGCCTGGCGAGCTTGGCCGCCCAGCTCTTCAAGGCTCCGCCTTTGACCGGCGTGGTCAGGATGACATGGGCAGCCTCGTAAAGCGCCGCGCGCACGCCCTTGTCTCCCATCTTGGAGATCCGCCCCGTCACATCGATCTCCCCCGATTGATATTTCTTGGGCGTCATGCCGAAATGCGCGCCAACCGTTTTCGAGGACGAGAACCGAGCCGGATCGTCAATGGCCGCAACATAGGTCAGCCCCACAATGGGGCCAACGCCCGGCGCCGTCATCAAGAGCCGCGCGCGGGTGTCGTCCTTTGCCAGCGTGCGAACCTGTTTCTCGAAGCAGTTCAGCTCCTTAAGCAGGACCTCATGCACGCCAAGAAGCGCCTTGGCGATCGCCTTCAACGCCGGGTGATGTTCCGTGAGCTCTCTAATCCGGCTGGCAAAACCTGCCTTCGTGGTTCGCCCCACCTTGAGGCCGAAGCCCCGCAAAATGCCCCTGAGGCTCATCTCGATATCGTAGAGCTTTCCCTGCACGAGCTTGCGGGCGGTCAGAAGCGCGCGCGTCTCCTGCGCCGGCGCCGATTTGCAATGCACCGGCCGGAACCAGCCCAGCCGCATCAGCTGAGCGATGCCGCGCGCATCGTTCCGGTCCGTCTTCACCGGCATCGCCTTGAAGGCGTCGCGGACATGCCGCGTCTCCAACAGCTCCACGGCAAACCCTGCCTGCTTAAGGCCCGCATAGAGCCATTGCGACAAAGGCCCCGCCTCAAGGCCGATCCGCGCCAGCGAAAAGGGGAGCGCCTTGAACCAGCCGATCAAGACCTCAGGTTCGCTCGAAAGCTTCGCTTCCTTAACGATCTTGCCGGAGGCGTCCACAACGCAAATAGTCGAAGCTTCCAAAGACACGTCAATCCCAACATAATAGTCCACGGTCATCCCTCACAATGCTTGGAGCTGCCAACGCAAACTCCGGTTTGCACACCATCAGTTTGAGGGATGACCGCTAAGAAGCCTTTGGCCTTAGCTGTGGCCCGTTACACCATCTAATATGCCGGCGGCAACGGCGCCGGTGGCTGCGCCAGCAAGAGTGGTTGCAAGTACGCCTGCGGCAACGAGGGGGCCTAAGCCAGGGATCGCGTAGAGCAGCTCATCCGCGTCGAAACGGACGCGGGCTGGTTTATTCCCAATTCCGTCGCCGCCTTTTTGTGGCGTGCATCCCGTGACCTTGATCGGAACGGAGGAGGGGACCGTGTGTTGAGCCTGCGCCATCTTGCGCGGCAGCGCTCTCGATCCATTCGGTTCCCCAATGACACTCCTCTCCGGCTTTAAAAATCTGCTTGCAACCTCGAAGCCTTACGGGGAGGACGAACCGGCGGAGATCGCCCCCGTCTCCGCGCCCGCGGTTGAAGCTGCGCTCGATACGGAAAGTCGACCCACCGAACACGAGCCGCTTCTGGAAACCACCCGGCGCTTGCTGCAAGTGGCGACCGGCATCTTTGTTCTCCTCTCGCTTTATACCTTCTACATATCGTCTCCGGTGCTGATCCCGCTGACGCTCGCGGTGCTCATCACGATGCTGCTCGCCCCGGTTATGAGCGTCTTGGACGGCTTGAAGATCCCGCGGCCTCTCAGCGCCGCCCTTGTGATGGCGGCCGTGGTGGCGGCGGTCGCGGGCGGCGCCTACGGACTTTCGGGCCCGGCGCGCGACTGGCTGCAAAAGCTGCCGCAGAGCGGAGCGAAGATCGACAGGATGCTTCGGTCGATCAAGCAGCCTTTCGCCCAGATTTCAGCAGGCGACCGAGCAGATTGCATCGACAGCGGAGGGGAGCAAGCCAGCTCTTCCGCAGCGAGTTCAAGTTACGACGCCCGGCTTGACGGAGAGGCTCGTGGGGGGCGGCGCTCAGTTCGCTGCAACCGTCTCAGTGATCTTCGTGCTGGTTTATTTCCTGTTGTCAGCTGGGGACAGTTTTCTGCGCAAGCTTGTGTCAGTTATCCCGACGCTTGGAGACAAGAAAAGAACCGTTGAAATCATCAGGAGCATCGAGAAAGACATTTCCTTCTATCTGGTCATGATGCTGCTGATCAATATAGGGCTTGGCGTCGGCGTCGCCCTCATAACGACCATCCTCGGCATCCCCGATCCTCTCCTGTGGGGCACGCTCACCGTCGTTTTCAGTTTCGCTCCCTATATCGGTGAACTGGCCGTTGCAGTGACCCTCTTTGTCGTATCGATGGTGACTTTCGACACGCTTGGACAGGCGCTCATCGCGCCCGCTTGCTACATTCTCTTGATGAGCACGGTCCATCTCGCGGTTCCGTTCATCGTGCGGCGGAGGCTGCTCCTCAACCCGGTAGCCATTTTCGTGGCCATCATTTTCCTTGGCTGGATCTGGGGCATCCCCGGCGCCTTGCTTGCCGTACCTCTGCTGGCGAGTTTCAAAACCGTATGCGAGCGTATCGGCGCTCTTAATCCGATCGCTGCTTTCCTCACGCCCTGAACCGGCGCTGCGCTTGGCTAAGCAGAACAATTGCTACCTGGCGCCGACGAAGTGTTAGGGCCCTCTATGTGAGCCCAGCGCGTTGATCGCGCCTGGAGCAGCAGTCGGATAAGTTGCTCTAACACTCTAAGATCGATCAACTTTCCGGCCCTTAATCGATTCCGATTAAGGCGGGTTGATCTAAGCGCGCTCGCGTTTCGAGCGGCCGAGTTCGGATGAGAACGAGACCAGATCCATGACTTCGGATTCTTGAGAGTTTGTCCCAATACGGCTTACCGGAGGGCTGTAAGGGACGACCGTGATTTCTGCTTCCGCTTCAATCCGGCTGAACACGCGCTCAGCTATATCGAGCTCTTCAGCTTCCTGGTCCAACCGGTGTTGCTCTCTCGTGATATCATCCAACAGACCAAGAAGCCTATTCTGTCGAGATTTCCAAGCGCTCACGTTCGCGTTGGATCAATGCTTTAGGATTTGCGTTTGCCATATACAACCACTGGTTGATGTTTGAATGCTTGTCAAATGCGGTTGCGGCCCCGGATTGTTGAATGAATTGTTTTTCCACAGCTGACGTCAAATGGTCCTGAAACGCTCGGGTGCATGTCAGACGGGCGGTCCGGATAGGGGTCATAACTTGCGGTCGATGGCGGGCCGAGATCGCCTGCCAAAGTTAAAGGCGGACAAATTGATCGGCGCTCGAGTATTGGAGCAGCTTAGCTGCATCCCAAAGACGCGGGCTGCTACAGAGCCGATCCGCTTTTGATGGACTGAAAAGCGGGCTCCAGGTTTTTGTCTTATCATGCGTCTGTATCGGAAAACCGGCTCACGGGCGACTCTAGCGAGCCTTCTCCAAAGCGGCGAGCAGCCTGTTCCGGTGTTTCATGACCGCAAATAAAATCGAAGCGATCAGTATCGGCCATCCGAGGAAAGGCACGAACCGGGCGCTCACGGCGGTCAGGATCTCCTTAAAGCCCTGTTCGCCAAAGGCCTTCTCAAGAGCAGGGATCGCCTGCGCCGCCGCACCCAGTTGCGTGAGCAGTGCCCTCATGAACTCGGCGGCCAAGGCCCAGTTGTTCGCGCGGATCATGCCACCGATCCGGGTTATGATGTCGAGGAGCGCAAGCTCCGAGGCGACCTGCATGAGACCCGACACGTTGAGGTCTTTCACGCCAAAAGCGTCCTTGAGGATGTCGCCCACGACGTCGATCAACTCGCCGGAACCCTCGGAAGAGCCAGCGGGAATGACCGGGGTGGGTGCCTCCGGCACGACGGCCACGCCGCGCTCGACCATCTGCTCGGCGATCATTGTCTGCGACGGCTCTGCGTAAAGGGTGGCCTCTTG
The DNA here is from genome assembly GCA_963772105.1 of uncultured Alphaproteobacteria bacterium. Classification (GTDB taxonomy): domain Bacteria; phylum Pseudomonadota; class Alphaproteobacteria; order Rhizobiales; family Rhodomicrobiaceae; genus Rhodomicrobium. Next base: position 11,920 of record CAVYVV010000001.1, on the reverse strand, counting down.
CGCCGGGATGCCGCTCAGGACTCCGGTGAGCGCGCCGAATATGCGTTCGTTGGCGCTCTCGATGACTTTGCTGTTTTCGGTCGAAAGGTTCGAGTAGAGCGCCACCGCCAGCAGGTTCTCAGCCTGGCCTTTCGCCGTCGCAATGGTTTGCATGACGTCGCGGCTGCGATCGGCGTCCTGGGCTCTTGCCGCGCTGCCGAGTGCCGGAAAGAGACCCGCCGCGAGGCCCGCTTTCAGGATTGACCTTCGTACCAACATTGATTCTTCCCCGCTTATGATTGCAGACGTTTTGGCTTTGTTTGCTCGGTGCTTCGACGCAAGAAACTCCGTTCTCACCGGCGGATCAAGCGCTGCGTTCGGTTTCGGAGCAAGTGCTGCACAAGGCGGCGGTTACTTGGGGATGACCCAGGGGAAGAGGTACTGCTGCGCCGCGACCAGCGCGCCGAGCAACAGCGTCAGGACGATGCTGTGAGGGAAGGTTCGCGCAAAAACCGCCCCCTCCTTGCCCGCCATTCCGGTGACGGACACGCCCGTGGCGATGTTCTGGGGCGAGATCATCTTTCCCATGACGCCGCCCGACGAGTTCGTCGCTGCGAACAGCACAGGATCGAGGTTGAGCTGCCGGGCCGCCACGACCTGAAGATTGCCGAACAGCGCATTGCCCGAAGTATCGCTTCCCGACAGCATGACGGCGACCCAGCCCAGGAATGGCGACAGCAGGACGAAGAGCGCTCCGGTCGAGGCGACGCCCTTGCCGAGCGTGTAGGCGAGGCCGGAATAGTTCATGAGGTAGGCGAGTCCGATGATGAGCATCACCGTAACAATCGCCATCCATAGCTGGCGGAAGGTTTCGGCGATGCACTCGAAAAATGCCCGAAACGGGAGACGGACGAGGATCGCGGTTATGATCGCGGCGATGAGGATCGCCGTGCCTGTGCCGAGCGGCTGGAAAACCCAGACCGCGTCATACGGCTTGCCGTTATAGAGCGTGATCGAGATCGCGCGATGCAAGCCTGGCCACTCGATCTTCTGCTGGGCGACGGCGGCCACCTGATAGGAGGTCCACAGGATGACGGTTGCGGAGACGATGATCCAGGGGAGCCAGCCCTGCCAGTCCGGCACGACGGTCTTGGAGCGGCGTCCCTCCATCGTATTTGCGACCCAGAATTCGGGATCGTCAGCGGGGCTCCAGACTTGAAGGAAAAGCAGCGTGGCGAGGAGAGAGCCAAGCGACGAAAGCACGTCGGTCAGCGTGTAATCGATAAAGTTGGAGGCGACGAACTGGGAGAGGGCGAAGCTGCCGCCCGAGACCAGAAGAACGGGCCAGAGCGCGCGGATCGAGCGCCAGCCGCCATAGAGCGTCATCACATAGAAGGGCAGAATGAGTGCGATAACCGGCAGTTGCCGTCCGATCATCGCGCCAAGCGTGGCGGCTGGAAGCCCGGTCACCGCGGCGAGCACGGTCACGGGTACGCCGAGAGCGCCAAAGGCGACAGGGGCGGTGTTGAAGATCAGGACGAAGGCCAAGGCTTCGAGGGCCGGGTAGCCGACCAAGATCAGAAGCGAGCTTGTAATGGCGACAGGGGTGCCGAAGCCCGCGACGCCTTCGAGCAGCGCGCCGAAACAGAACCCGACCACCACAAGGACGACGCGGCGGTCATTCGGCAGATAGCTCGCGACCCAGTTGCGGAAGGCATCGAAGCGCCCCGACCGGACCGCGACGTTATAGAGGAGCAGCGCGTTCACGACAATCCACATGACGGGCCAAAGCGCGAAAACCGCGCCGTTAGCGACCGCGTTGAAGGCGAGGCCGGGCGGCATTTGCCAATACGTCATTGCGATGACGAGGCCAACGGCAAGCCCAGCCCCCGCCGCCAGCCATGCCGGCAAGCGAAGCAACCCCAGAAAGACAAGCACCGTGGCTACGGGCAGGATCGCGACCAGGAAGGACAGCCCCAGGCTGTCCGCCACGGGCGTCAGAAGCTGGCTGAACATTCCGCCTCCCCAAACTCTTATTTTTATTGAACTCTATTCGAATTCGAGGAGCTGATGAAATCACAGGAGGTTCATCGCGATAGCAATTCAGCTCCGTCAATCAGGCTGGAACCCGGCTCAAAGCCGCGCTGACTGAGATGAACGCGGGATGGCGTCGCCATATCGGGAACTTCCGCGCTTTCTTGATTTTTTCGTCCGCAAACCGGCTACTATGCCGATCTTCTTGAAGAGGCCGCCGCCTCGTGGGAGAGCCTTTCGCAGAACCATCCTTTCACGGATGGCAACAAACGCACGGCTTTCGCGGCGACCTACACCTTTCTTGCAATCAATGGCGCCCAGCTAACGGCCGGAGTTGATGAAACACTGGATTTTGTTTCCGGTCTTTATGAGGCCGGAACATTCGACTTCGACCGGCTGAGTAAGTGGCTGCCTATGCGAAGCTCGCAGCCTTAAGGTCGAGCATCAGGTTTCAGAAGCTGGAACCCAGCTCCCATGAAAGCCGGCCGGCACGCGGTGACTGAGATGAACGCGGGCGATGGGGCCTTGCTCCAAATCCGAGGTGTCGAGGATCAGCAAGTCGCTCCGGTTCTCGTCGCGGATGTACTGCACCGTGAGCAGAAAGCCGTCACCTTCGGGCGATGCCGCCGAGCGCGGCGCAAAGACGGGTTCGCTGAGCGCATCGCCACTCCGGCGCAGCGAAGGAAGCGGTTCGGCCCGATGCGAGGTCCAGCTGGGCGACGGCATTGAAGAACGCCTGTGTGGAGGATCGATCGGGGCCGTAAGGCATTGTAGAAGGCGCGGTGGTATTCGGCGCCTGCCCGGCGCTCGTCCAGCCGGGGAAATTCCCCCGGCAGCATCTGTGAGTTGGGTTTCCTTCACGTCATCGGTCTTTGCCGGTGAGATCGATGGACCAGCGGACGGGCACGCCCATTGTTGACCCGGGCGGAGGGGGATTGCCCTCAACATCGGGAAAGAGGGGCGCTCTTTTGTATTTGATCACGTCGCAATGGATCGAGCCGCCATCCGTCCAGGCGTTGAAGGTGTGAAAGACATAGCAGGGCGGGATCGGATGCCACTTCAGCGAACCGATCGGAGCGCGCCGCCCGACCACGCCGAGAAGCGCAGGTTTGCTCGGGTCCCAGGCATAGGCCGGGCCGCCGCGTCTGGCGCGGCTCATGTCTCCCGACAGCGGAAGGATCGGGAAGACGACGTGATCTCTCGTCATGAGGAAGTCGTGGACGAACGAGCAGTAGGGCGCTTCGAAAAAGTCCTGGCGGACAAGCTCGCCGGTCGCGGCGACGATGACGAGGCTCATCCTTGTGCCGAAGATGCCGCTGCCCGAATAGGAGAAGCCGACAAGCTCGCCATTCTCGGGATCGATCTTGGGATGGGCGGTGAAGCGGCCTTCGATGGTCGTGGGAAGAACGCCGCCGAAGGTGTGATATCCGATGGAGTCCAGCGAGCGGGTCAGCTCGAAGGGGAGGTGGGATTCCTCCAGCGCCAGCAGCTTGCCCGCATGGTAGATGATATGCGTATTGGCCACGCCGAAGTCCTTGCCGATCACGCTCGGATCGGACTTGGAAGGATCGCCGAACCCGCCGAACAGGGCTTCGCCTGCCTTCCTTTCCAGCTCGAACCGCGGCGTGCGAACCCAGCGATTGCGGTAAGTGGCGCGCCCATTCTCCAGCGTGAAGGCATGCACCATGCCGTCGCCCCCGAACCAATGAAAATGGCCGCGCGGGGCGAACTGCGGGTTGGGGCCGTTGCGGTAGAGCGTGCCGTTGAGCGCTTTCGGAATGTCGCCGGTCACGGGGAGATCGGACAGAGTCGCCCTCGACGAAGACAGGCGCGAAGGCGCCCTGCAGCATCGGTTCGTTCTTGGGGAATGGACGGGACATCGCGATCTCCTTCGCAGGCGCGGGCCTCCGCGCATGGCTGGCCTATAACAGCCCACGGAACAGTTTGATCCTCTCCAGCTCCGTCGAAGGCGCACGTTTTCGAGCCCGGACAGGTCGCGGCCCGCGCTTCTTTGTGGAACTTGATCGATCCGGACTATCAATCGCCTTGCAGGCCTACAGTTCGGCTTTTTCGAACTATAAGCCTGGCAGCCCCGGTCCGTAATTCTTCGCTCGAACATGTTCGAATGCATCGTTCGCCGCGCCGGAATAGCCGTTAACGAAAGCATGGTTAATTTCCGCGCGCGGGATTTATTTCAGGTCCAAATACGCTTAATTAGGCTTAACCATGCGTTGATCCGGCGCAGAGCGAGGGCTGCGAGCGCGGTAGACGGCAGCCCTAACACATTGCAAATAATGTATTTTTTCCGACATACTGCGTGAAATGGAATTTATGGCGAATTTATTCATTTACTGGACGCATGGAAAAGTCTTCGTTAAATATGTTTGGCCTCGCAGGGTTTTCAGGCGCTTGGCTAAGTTGTAAGCGGCGAGGAAGGTAGCGAGATGTTCTCTTAGCTGGTCGTGGCTGTCGTAATAGTAGCGGCGGACGGTGCCTCTTTCAGCGTGCGGTTCATGCGTTCGACCTGGCCATTCGTCCAGGGATGCTTCGGCTTTGTTAGCCGGTGATCGATGTCGGTTTTGGCTCAGGCGTACTCAAAAGCATGGGCTCGGAAGACTTCCCCTCTGGTCAAGCCTTCCTTGATCTCTTGGGCTTGCGAACAAGCGTTGCCCGGCGTGGTGAAGTATGTGCCGTTTTCGCTTAAGACCGTATGGATTTTGTAGGACGGCGGCCATGAGGGTTTTCAGGAAGTTTGCCGCATTTCTCTTGTGGCTTTCTCATGCAGATCGGCGAAGCGAACTTCGATGCCGGTCGATCGCCACGAAGAGTAGAGCTTGCCTTCCTCGGTCCTGACTTCCGCAATGTCGATGTTACAAAAAGCGAGTTGGGTTATAGGCCGCGTCCGGTACGAATCAAATTCTGGAATGAGCCGGGTGACCGGTAATCAAGACAGCCAGGACGACATCGGGGCATATCATGGCACGCCGCCGCAATTCCTCCCTCGGCATCTTCGGCGTCTTCGGGCGCTCCGAGGACCTGCGCTCGCTCGACAAGGCGTTGCGCGCCTTCGATCTCCATCCCAATCTTGTTCCCGATGCCGTCAAGCTGACCGTTCTCAACCTCTGCTCAAGGACGCGAGGGGCGAAGACCCCGCGCCCACGGATTATGGCAAGGTCGCGGTGCTCCTCAGCTACTGCGCGCTCGGACGCGAGGCGTTCGCCGCAGCCAATGGCGAGGTTGCAGCGACTGCGGCTGAACGTCGGATCGAGGTCGCCCTTGAAGCAGGCGAGGGCCTCGACGCCAGCCTGATCCTGCTGGCGCTCCAGGCTGCGATCATTCATCCGGGCGTGAAAGCCGAATATCAGCTTGAAAGCGAGTGAGGCGCTCCACCCGCCCGGGAAAACTCCTGAATCCTCATCAGAGCAGAGTTGACCGCAGAGCGAAGCTCATCTAGCTTCCCCGGCATCCAATAGGGATGGAGTTCCCCTAAAACCGCCTGCGGGCTGATGACTCCTACCGCGAATGCGACGGTGGGAGTGTGCCCTGAGCAGAGCGCCTCTTTCCGTCACACGCGCCCATTTTGGCTTGGAGATTGCATTTTGCACCTCCAGACGGAAGGAGTTTACTATGAGCAATGTCTGGCTGGCGTCTTCGGTGTGGCTCGCGCTTGCGCTTGCCGCGTCCATCATTTCTATCCGCGTGGCGATATCGGTCGCGCTCATCGAAATCATCGTGGGAGCGATCGCGGGCAACACGATCGGCCTCGAAATCACGCCCTGGGTCAACTTTCTCGCGGGTTTCGGCGCGATTCTGCTCACCTTTCTCGCCGGAACCGAGATCGAAATGCAGGTGATCCGGAGGAATCTCGGCGCCAGCGTCGGGATTGGCGTTGCGAGTTTCCTCGCCCCCTATCTTGGTGTGCTCGCCTACGCTCATTACGCCATCGGATGGTCCTGGCCGGAGGCGCAGATCGCGGGCATTTCCATGTCGACGACCTCCGTCGCCGTTGTCTACGCGGTGATGATCGAAACCGGGCTTCAACAAGACCGAGCTTGGCAAGATCATCCTTGCCGCCTGCTTCATCACCGATCTCGGCACTGTGCTCGCGCTCGGCATTGTGTTCGCCCACTTCGATCTTGTGGCTCGCCTTTTTCGGCGCGGCGACGGCCGTGGTGCTTTGGCTTCTTGCCGCGATTCGCACCATGGTTCTTCAAGGCTAGTCGGTCATCGCGTCAGCGAGCCCGCAGACGAAATTCGTGTCGCTGATTCTTCTTTCGCTCGGCGGGCTGTCGCAAGTCGCAGGCAGCGAAGCTGTGCTCCCGGCCTATCTCATCGGCATGGCGCTTGCTCCCGCCTTCCTGAAAGATCAGGAACTCGGCCATCGCTTCCGCATCATCGCCTTCACGATCCTGACGCCCTTCTACTTTCTGAAGGCGGGTTCTCTCGTCCAGTTCAGCGCGGTCGCCGCTTCGGCCGGGCTGATCGCCGTCTTCCTTTTGATCAAGATGGCGACCAAATTCGTAGGCATTCTGCCTTTGACGAAAGCTTTCAATTTCGAAGCCAAGGAGGGGATGTATACCACGCTCCTGATGTCAACCGGCCTGACCTTCGGCAGCATCTCTGCGCTTTTCGGCCTCACCAATCATATCATCGATCAGCGCCAGTATACGATTTTGGTGACCGCCGTGATCGGCAGCGCTGTCGTTCCCACGCTCATCGCGCAGAAATGGTTCATGCCGAAATCGCAGCCTGATGGAAGTGGAAGCGCCAGCATTTGAGCCTACCGATGTGAATACGGCCAGTATCGAGGAGGGATCCCATGTTTAAGAAGATTCTCATCGCCAATGACGGCTCTGAAGGCGCAGCGCGGGCCCTGTCGGCGGCGATCAAACTGGCGAAAGAGCATGAGCGCGGACCTCCACATGATCTCGGTCGAGGAGTTGCCGAGCTTCCCGGCTTCGGTTGACGAGGTTATCGAGGAAAAGGCTGAGGCCAATCATGTTTACGAGGGCGTCACGAGCCGGGCCGTCGCTCAGGCTCAGGCGCAGGGGGTGAAGCTCACCCCGCATGTTGTCGTGGGTCACCCCGTTTCCACGATAACCGATTTCGTCGCGAACGAGGGGTTCGACCTGCTCGTCGTGGGCTATATGGGCCATTCGGCGCTCTATAACCGCCTCATCGGCAGCACAACGGACCGCCTCGTGGAGCATGCCCCATCTGCCGTTCTCGTGGTGAAGTGACGTTCGAGGCCGGGAACCTCCCCGATGGGAGAACTCGAGGTTCCCGATAAGACATTGGTGGCGCTGATTAAGCTCATTCCGTTCCTGCACGCACTTAACAGCGCCGTAATTTTGAACTTATAATCATACCTCGCGATCTTTGAGGGCCGGGACATGGAAACACCTCGGGACGCCGTTCTTCTTCGTGTCTTCGTCGGCGAGGCCGACCGCACAGCGGGACGCACTCTTCATCGCGCCATCGTCGACGCCGCCTTCAAGGCGAAGCTCGCCGGCGCAACCGTCTTCCACGGGCCGCTGAGCTACGGCCACGGCGACCGCGTCAATGACGAATTCAATGTCGACGCGCCGGGCAACCTTCCAACCATCGTTGAGATCATCGATCTCGAAGAGAAGATCGACGCGTTCCTGCCTCAGCTCGACACGATGATCGGCTCGGGCCTCGTGACGCTGGAGAAAGTTCAAATGGCGCGCGTGGGCCGCCGCACAGAGGCGCCCCGCCTGAGGCGAAGGGGAGGAAATAAGCATGGACGTGCCGCATGAAGCCGTGCTGCTTCGCATCTTTACCGGCGCCGACGACCGCTACGGCGTCGAGGAGCCCCTCTATCGCGCCATCGTCGCAAAGGCGCGCGAAATGCACCTCGCCGGGGCTACGGTTCTCAAGGGGCCTGTCGGCTATGGGCAATCGAGCCGCATGCACCAGCCGCATTTCTTCGGCAAGGATGATCGCCCGGTCGTCATCGAAATCTGCGACTCCGAGGAGAAGATCAACGCGTTCCTGCCCATCCTCGATGAGATGATGGAAAGCGGCCTCGTCACGCTCGAAAAGGCGCGCGTGCTGCAATATGGCAAGAAGCGCTCGGGCTATCTGGAGCGCCTGAAGAAGAGCATGCGGGGGCATCTGCATCTCGACTCCCAGGGCAATGAGCCCGGCAGCAGCTGCTAGAGGGCTCTAAGCGAAGTTCCCCGGCTTCGCCAGCCTGAGCCCTCGAAGGGCAGTCCCTAAAGTGAAAACCCGGCACACGCCACCGAATTGACGTACAACCCCGGACGGCGTATCTACCGCATCTTCCTCGCTCTAAATCCGCGGACGCCGCGCTTCATCGTGCGCCGCCTTTGAGGGTTTCCTAATGCCCCAATACCGCTCAAGAACCTCCACCCATGGCCGCAACATGGCAGGCGCCCGCGGACTTTGGCGCGCCACTGGCATGAAGGATGAGGATTTCGGCAAGCCGATCATCGCCATCGCCAATTCCTTCACGCAATTCGTGCCGGGGCATGTGCACCTGAAGGACCTCGGCCAACTGGTCGCGCGCGAGATCGAGAGGGCAGGGGGCGTTGCCAAGGAATTCAACACCATCGCCATCGACGACGGCATCGCCATGGGCCACGGCGGCATGCTCTATTCGCTGCCGAGCCGCGAACTGATCGCCGACTCCGTCGAATACATGGTCAACGCCCACTGCGCCGACGCGATCGTTTGCATTTCCAACTGCGATAAGATCACGCCCGGCATGCTGATGGCGGCCCTGCGGCTCAACATTCCGGCAATCTTCGTCTCCGGCGGGCCGATGGAGGCGGGCAAGGTGACGCTGAAGGGCAAGACCATCGCGGTGGATCTGATCGACGCCATGATCAAGGGCGCGGACAAGAACGTCAGCGACGAGGAAGCGATGGCGTACGAGCGCGAAAGCTGCCCCACCTGCGGGTCCTGCTCCGGCATGTTCACGGCGAACTCCATGAACTGCCTGACCGAAGCGCTTGGCCTGTCGCTGCCGGGGAACGGCACGCTCGTCGCCACCCATGCCGACCGCAAGGAGCTGTTCCTCGAAGCTGGACGCCGGATTGTGGACCTCGCCAAGCGTTATTACGAGCGCGCCGATGAAAGCGCGCTGCCGCGCTCGATTGCGAATTTCGAGGCCTTCGAAAATGCGATGACGCTCGACATTGCGATGGGCGGATCGACGAACACGGTGCTGCATCTGCTCGCGGCGGCGGAGGAGGGCGGCATTCCCTTCACGATGGCGGATATCGACCGTCTGTCGCGGCGCACGCCTTGTCTGTGCAAGGTCGCCCCGAGCAAGAACGACGTCCACCTGGAGGACGTGCATCGGGCGGGCGGCGTCATGGCGATCCTCGGCCAGCTCGACCGCGCCGGCCTCATCCATCGCGAGTGCCCCACCGTCCATGCCCGAACCATGGCCGAAGCGCTTGATGAGTGGGATATCAGCCGAACCGGAAATGGCAGTGTTCAGGAATTTTACCGCGCTGCGCCGGGCGGCGTGCGGACCACGGAGGCTTTCAGCCAGTCGAAGCGGTCGGATGGGCTCGACCTCGACCGCGCGAAGGGCGTGATCCGGTCCGCGGAAAGCGCCTTCTCCCAGGACGGCGGGCTCGCGGTGCTGTTCGGCAATATCGCCGCTGATGGCTGCATCGTGAAGACTGCGGGCGTTGACGAGAGCTGCCTCAAATTCTCCGGACCGGCCGTGGTGTGCGAAAGCCAGGAAGAAGCGGTGAGCAAAATTCTCGACGGCGGGGTGAAGTCTGGCGACGTCGTCGTCATCCGCTACGAAGGCCCCATCGGCGGTCCGGGCATGCAGGAGATGCTGTATCCGACCAGCTATCTGAAGAGCATGGGCCTCGGCAAAGACTGCGCGCTGATCACGGATGGGCGGTTCTCGGGCGGAACATCGGGCCTCTCCATCGGCCACGTCTCGCCGGAGGCGGCGGAAGGCGGGGCCATCGCCCTCATCCAGCCGGGCGATATCGTCGATATCGACATCCCTGCGCGCTCCGTGAATGTGCGGCTGGGCAGTTCCGAACTGGCGGCGCGGCGCGAGGCAATGGAAGCGCGAGGCGTCGCTGCGTGGCATCCGCTGGACCGGCAGCGGGAGGTCAGCCAGGCTCTCAAGGTTTATGCCGCGATGGCGACCAGCGCCGCACGCGGCGCCGTCCGCGATGTGAACCGGGTGCGCGGCTGAGCTCTGAATTTTCGAAGCAGCGGCTTCGAATGGGGTGGCGGTTACAACAGCAACCCTGTGCTTGCGGAGCTGGGCATTATTGAATGATTGCTCCGCTGACGCCTGCCGCTCGCTGCGTTGCGGGCAACAGGGGCTTTCCGCAGCTTGGCTAGAGCCGAGTTATCGACCGGCAGGCTCCTAAACTTGCTTACAGCTCTTCACCCTTTCTGACTGTCATTCTGAAAGATTTATAACTGCATAGAATACCCCGTCATCAGTTGAACCGAGGGCTGACGTCCGCCTGAAGCGCTGACTGAGGTTAGCCTATCGCCCCGGGGCTCGCGCTCACTTTGGAGCAGAGGGGATCAGGTTGCCCGGTTCGGTCTGCGGGATCATTTCATGCCGAAGGCTTTTCTGGTCGCGTCGATCTCGGCTTTGGCGATTGGTAGTGCGGGTTCGCAGACGACATAGCGTCCGAAGGTTTGCCGGGTGATAAAACGGTCCGTCTCCAAAGACTTGAGCGCCCGGCGCACCTCGCTTCTTCCTATGCGGGTATGTTCCTCGATGTCATCGCGCCCTGCCCCGGCGGCAAATCTTGGTGCAAGAAAACGCCATGCCCCTAACAGCAGCGGCAACGACAACATCGAGTATGCCCCTTCGGGCAAGACCCCAACTGGTTTTCAACAGCCGCATTGCCTCCCAACGGACGTCACCCCAAAAGTCTAGAAACTTAAGGACTAACCGAAAAAGAGGTCTCGCCTGAGAGGCAGGCGAGACCTGAACTGAATTTGCCGGTCATCGGGCAGTCGTGGGAGTGCATCCGGAAAAGTGCAAAGCGGTTTTCCGATAAGAGGCACCGTAAAACAAAAACTTGGGGCCCGCTTTTGATCGGACAGGCTCTGCGATACGATCCTCCTCGCCAAGATGTGTTTCGGCGTGGAATAAGGACCCTGTTGGCGGGGTAATCGGCGTGCAAACGGGACCCCTCTGATCAATGGGTCCACATAAGTCTCCGGTGGGAACTGGGGGCTACGTTTGGGATGCTCGTTGTGGAGACGATCGCGCAGACCCGCCGGGCATTTTTTCATCAGAAGAAGCCGATCAAGACGATCTGCCGCGAGCTGAAGCTCTCGCGGAAAGCGGTGCGCAGAGCGATCCGTTCGGAGGCTAGGGAGTTCCGCTACGAACGCAGCGTGCAGCCGATGCCGAAGCTGGGCGCCTGGCGGGAGCAGCTGGACGAGCTTCTTGCCGCCAATGAAGAGAAGGCGGCGCGGGAACGGCTGACACTGGTGCGGATTTTCGAGACGCTGCGCGATCTGGGGTTTGACGGCGGCTACGATGCGGTACGGCGTTACGCCAAGAGCTGGCGCAAAGCGCGCGGGACTGCCGCGGCGCAGGCCTATATTCCGCTGACCTTCGCGCCCCGCGAAGCATTACCAGTTCGACTGGAGCCATGAGACCGTTCTGATGAACGGCATGACGATGGTGGTGAAGGTGGCGCACATGCGGCTGTGCCACAGCCGCATGCTGTTCGCGCGGGCCTATCCGCGCGAGAGCCAAGAGATGGTGTTCGACGCCCATGACCGCGCTTTCGCGTTCTTCAAGGGCGCCTGCACGCGCGGCATTTACGACAACATGAAGACGGCAGTTGAGACGGTGTTCCTGGGCAAGGAGCGCAAGTTCAACCGGCGCTTTTTGCAGATGTGCAGC